>JAFXBF010000028.1 GCA_017516745.1 Clostridia bacterium | reverse complement strand
CGTACTGCCCTCGCCGTCATCAACCTTATCTTCAAAGCACACCCGTGTAAGCCTCGGCGGATTGGCTATCTGCCAGAAGTGAAACTCGCCGTCGGGCAAAAGCTCGACACTGCCGGCACCGATACCTCCCAAAGCAATACCGCTTGCGTGTGTTTTTACCGTTGTAATCTTTGCCATAGTATCAACTCCCAATTCTGATTAAGAATATTATACAGTCCGCAAGCGAATAATTCAAGAAAAATGCTCTGTACACAAATTATAAAATAAAGAGTTCTTCAACTGTTGTATTTAAATATCGTGCAAGTTTCATTGCCAATTCAAGTGTGGGGTTATATTTGTCATTCTCAATAGCGATAATTGTTTGTCTGGATACATTTAATGCTTCAGCCAAATCTTCTTGTCTGTATCCGTGCTGTTTGCGCAGCTCTTTTATTCTGTTTTTCATTATTTCATCACCCAAAACATAATTATTATATTTAAAATTATGAGGGTAATCGCCGCAACAACAATACACAGTAAAACTGTTTTGAATAACGGTGAAGCATTTGGCGATTCTTCATCACCTTTTACAGCATTATGGGTCATTATTAACTGTGATACATTCTGAATTGCCAAACCGACCATAGCAAGCATTGACGGTAAAATATTAAGGTGTGTGTGATACGCCAAAACCTTATAGCTTTCATAAAAAGCCCATATTATCAATGCAAACTCAAGGAAGAGGAAAGCATTTCTTTGTGCCTTGAACATAATGCTCTGTTCCATTTCATCCATTTTGTGAAAGCCTAATCTTTTTAAAATCTTTTTCATAATTAACACCTCCGAATGTAAAGAACTCTTTACATTTATATTATATTAATTCTACTTGGGAAATGTCAAGAGGTTTTTACATTTTTGTTTAGACTTTTTATATCAAGATAAGTATATATCATCAATCGCAGATTGTTTCGGTTTTTTGATTAAATCGCAATTTAACTGCACATACTATAGCCAAAGTTTTGCAATATAAAACGGAGGTTACAGTATGTTCAAACACGAAAAAATGCTTTTTCATCCCGTTTCTGTGGAAAAGCCCAATCCGCAGTATGCTGCGCTTTTGCAGGAACAGCTCGGCGGTGCAAACGGCGAACTCAAGGCGGCAATGCAGTATATGTCGCAGAGTTTTCGCATCAAAGATCCCGAAATCAAGGATTTGTTTCTTGATATCGCCGCAGAAGAGCTCGGCCATATGGAAATGGTCGCACAGACAATTAATATGTTAAACGGTCACGATGTAGATGCCTCATCCGTTCCTGCAGGCGAAATTCAGACCCACGTTCTGCTTGGTCTTAACCCGGGTCTGATTAATGCTTCGGGCTATTCCTGGACGGGTGACTACGTTTCGGTTACGGGTGATTTGTGTGCAGACCTTCTTTCAAACATTGCGTCCGAACAGAGAGCAAAGGTTGTTTACGAATACCTCTACCGACAGATTAACGATAAGAAGGTAAGAGAGACAATCGACTTCCTGCTCAACAGAGAGGAAGCGCACAACGCAATGTTCCGTGAAGCGTTCAACAAGGTGCAGAACAGCGGTTCAAACAAGGATTTCGGAACAACGAAAGCCGCCAAAATGTATTTCAGTATGTCCGAGCCTTCGCCGAACAACAATCCTTTTTCAGACACAAACGTTACTCCGCCGTCATTTAATTAATACGTTAAACGATGTAATTGCGAAAAAACCACTTCTTCGGAAGTGGCTTTTTCATTAGCCTTGACTCGAACTGTGTATATTATGCTTTGTATAGTGAAATTCGGCTTAAGCCGGCTTTTCGACGAAAAAATAGAGCTTTGGTTTTGCTGATTGGTTGAAATGTCGTTTCATTTATGGTATACTTTTTGAAACAACAATTAATATGGTTTTGAAAGAAAAATTTCCGCCACACCTGCGTTAAAAAGTTTTGAAATAGCCTCGTATTCCTGCAACTTTTTGCCTTGCTGTGACAAAAATTTTTCCTTTCAAAACTGCATCGCATATGAAATACAATATTTTATGTGCAGTCGGGTATTTCTTCTCCGCAGGCATACCGTCGTATGTTAAGGAGAAAAATGCACGAATGTGCGTGAAATATTGTATTTCAGACAAATTCAATTATTGTTTCAAAAAGTATAGTTTTCAAAACAACTTTAGGGTGCGGAGTGTTTATGAAAAAGCAATTGGAAATTCTTGATAGTGAAGTCGCAGTTTTTAAGCAGGATGAAACCGTTACAAGTGTTGCACTTATGGGGTCTGTTGCATACGGTTTGGCAACGGATGATTCGGATTTGGATATACTGATTTTATGTGATAAAGATGAATTTGTAACAAAAGACGTTAATGGTATTTCGGTTGAAATCCACTTTCAGAAATATGAAACATCGAGAAAAAAGTTAGAATCAAACCCTATGGATATTTACAAATATATTTATTCAAAAGCGGTTTTTGACAACGGAAAGTTTGCCGAATTATTTAATGAAGCCAATAGGTTATATAGTAATTACATAACACCCGAAAATGAAAAAGAAAGCATAAAATACTGGCTTTCATCTGCAAAAAGCAAATTGTTATCTGCAATCAAAAGCGGTGATATGGTACGAGTGTCATACCTTACAGCCACAAATACGTGGAAAGTTCTTGAGGGGGTTTGGGCTTTAAACAATAAACCGATGCCGCCTTCAAGCATTGCGTATAATACCTATGATAAGCTGGATTTCCCGTTGGAGAATTGGTTTGAAGGACTATTTGTTGGTGATGTGCTGGCAAGAGCCAACGCAATGATAGAAGTTATCGATATAATATGTGAGTCTTAAAGTGATACAAAAAGCTCCGAGGTTTGAGCCTCGGAGCTTTTTTCAGTCGGTCAGTTACAAAGTGTATCGGTTTCAATATATCTTACACCCATATCGTAGAGTGCTTTTGCTTCCTCAACCGTATTTACCGTGAACAGAGAAAAATTGATGTTTTCGCTTTTGGCAAGTCGGATGTTTTCTTCGGTGTTTTTATCGTAGCTTGCTGAAAGCCATACGTTATCGCCGAGTGCTTTGGCTTCGGCAATAATTTCAGGTGTCATCTCGTCTACAAGATACCACAGCTCAATATCGGGGTTAAGCTCGTGTATTGCCTTTAGCTGCTTAAGGTTATATGTGAGTACGATAGCCTGATTTACGAGCTCTCTTTCTTCTATTTCCTCAACTATATCGTCGAGGTATTCGAAATCCGGTATGCCTATTTCAATCTGCGGACGTGTGGAAGTACCGACAAAAACATCAAGATATTCCTCAAGTGTGGGAATACGGCTGTCTTTATATTTCCATACGTTTGCGCCCCACATATAGCTGAACGTTTTAAGCTCATCTAATGTAAGGTCTTTGATTTTTCCGTACTGGCAGAATCTGCCGTCAACCTCTGCGTTGTGTATAACAACCCACTTGTTGTCCTTGGTCAGCTGAATATCACATTCGGCGGAGTAGTAACCGTTGTTTACCGCTTCTTCAAACGAAGGAAGTGAGTTTTCGGGTGCAAGAGCGTGCACACCTCTGTGTGCGGTAAGGTAAACGGGGTCTTGAGCAGAGCCTACACCGTTTTCCGAAAGAGAAATAAGCTGTTGCGGTTGATTGAATAAAACAATTATAGGGTAGGTGGGAGATAAAACACTGAAATAAATCGGTACAAGGATTAAGGTAATAATTTTGTTAATAAATGCCATCATAAAGTTTACATCCTTTATTACTTAACGTGATTTGCTCTGATTTCTTCGAGTTCTTCGAGAATCTTTGCGTGCTGCTTTTCGTCAAGCGAATACTTGTGGATGGGTAATGCCTGAAGGATACAGCCTGCTGCAGGGATGAACGTGATAAGCACGAGCATTGCGGAGGTGATTTCGGGGTAGGTGCCTGCGAAATCAAGCGCATAGTCCTGACCGACTGCGGAAGCGGCTGCAATGTTTTCGGTGAGTGTGTTGATTGTGTCCGTGTAGTTTACAAGCGAGAAAACAAGGTTTGTTACAATAGCGGTAATAGCTGCCGTGAGCTTGGATGTGAAATTGAGACCCGAGAAGAATACGCCGTCGTTTCTCTTGCCGACCTTGTGTTCCATATAGTCTACACTGTCTGCAATCATTGTGGTGTTGTAAACGGTTGTAAGACCTGTAAGGAAGCCGCCGATAAAGAGCATAATGCCCATGAATACGAGCTTTGCCGTGCCGTTATAACCGACAAAGAAAATGAGTATGTAGGGAACTGCGTTGAGGTAAGAAGAAGCAAGGTAAACCTTTCTCTTGCCGAACTTCTTTGCAAACCACGTGCTTCTGTTCATTGCAATAATCATACCGACAAGGAACGGACCGCCGAGTTTGATAAGCCACTCTGTTTCGCTGCCGCCGTTACCGAGTACCCATTTGCAGAAGTAAATACCTGCGGAGAGAAGGAGAGTTTTGGTGCAGCCGAGAATGTTGGAAGCAAGGGCACGCAGGAAAAGCTTGTTTTCCCACATAAGCTTGAGGTTTTCCTTTAAGCCTGTGTCCTTTTCCTTGGGTGCCTGAGCGATTCTTTCGCGGATGAACGGGAAGGGAAGTCTGAAAAGAATACCGCCTACAAGAGCAATTGCAATAACGGCAAGAAGGTAGCCCTGAGGCTCGGAGAAATATGCAAGGTCGGAGTTGGCCTTACCCGTGTTTTCAAAAAGGCCGAGGTCAAGTGCACCGAAAGCATCCTTGATGGGGTAGAAGCCGACAACGATAATGCTGCCGAAGCTGGAAACTATTCTTGCTGCGGAAATGAGCTTTGAACGCTTTTCCTCGTCGGGTGTCATAAGCGAGGTTACGCCCCAAAGCGGAATATCGCCGAGGGTGTAAAGGGTTTCCCAAAGAATGAAGGTGAATATGACAAAAGCTATTTTTGCGCCGACGGGAAGATTCATAATCGGCAGGAACATAAGAATTGTTGTAATCGCAATGGGGATGGGAACGAATTTGAGGTAGGGTCTGCACTTGCCCCAACGGGTGTGCGTCTTGTCAACAACCGTGCCCATAATAATGTCGTTGATGCCGTCCCATACTCTGGAAACACCCATTATTACGCTTACCGCAATTGTGGGGATAAGCAGGATATCCGTGTAGAATACCTGAAGCACAGAGCCGATAATTGCGTAAATAATGTTCTGGCCGAACATACCCACAAGGTAAATGTTACGCTCCTTGTTCGAGTAATCGCCTATATCCTTTGTGGCGTTGGGGTAGGATTTGCATAAGAGCTCTTTTAAGCCGTTTAACATAAACAGTGACCTCCCGCTTAAATTTATTGTAAAAATATTAACATATCTTATGTTCGTTTTCAACAAAAAATTTCAAATGCAGAATATTTTTTTGCGAAATATAATGAAAAAGTGAAATGTTTGTGGTAAAATACAAAATCAGAATAATATGCAGAAAGGACAGATTGCCGTATTTACGGTACCTGTGTCGGAAATTTTGCTATGGGTAAACAAAAGCACGTTCATACAATTGCAACGGGTCACCTCGATACCGTGTGGAACTGGGATTTTGAAACCACGCTTCGTAAGTACATACCTCACACGCTTCGCTGGAATTTTGAGCTGATAAAAAAATACCCCGATTATGTTTTTAATTTTGAGGGTGCATACAGATATGAGCTTATGGAGGAATATTATCCCGAGCAGTTTGAAAAGCTAAAGGAATACGTTGCCAAGGGGAACTGGTATCCCTGCGGCTCGGCATGGGAAAACGGCGATGTAAATGCGCCTTCGCCCGAGGCACTTTTCCGCAATTTCCTTTTCGGCAACAATTATTACGAAGAAAAATTCGGTATGAGGAGCAAGGACGTGTTCCTGCCCGATTGCTTCGGCTTCGGCTATGCATTGCCTTCAATTGCAAAGCACTCAAATCTCTACGGCTTTACAACGCAGAAACTTGCCTGGGGCAGCGCTTACGGTCAGCCCTTTGACATCGGCAAATGGTACGGTGTTGACGGCAATTATATTCTTGCAAGCGTTAAAATGCACAACTATGTTGCTGTTCTCGGTAACCTGCGAAAGAGCAAGGTTATTGAGGAAAAGCTAAAGGAAAACGAAGCCCACGGCTTGAATGTCACCGAGATTTTCCACGGTGTAGGCGACAGAGGCGGCGGACCCATCCCTCCGTCTGTGAGAAGCCTTTGCAGAAATATGAAAAAGAATGACAGCTCCGATATCAAGGTGCATTCTTCAGCTGCCGATAAGGTTTTCAGGCAGATTATGACAGAAATGACCGAGGAGGAAAGAGATAAACTGCCCTCGTGGAACAATGAACTTCTTTTGACTACTCACAGCGCAGGCAGCTACACCTCACGAGCCTTGAGCAAGCGCTGGAACAGGCGGGGCGAAGAGCTTGCCGATATGGCCGAAAGAGCTGCTGTAACGGCAGCCTGGCTCGGCACGGCCGAATATCCGCAAAAGCAGCTCAACACCTCGTGGAAAAGACTGATTAACCACCAGTTCCACGACGATTTACCCGGCACATCACTTCATCAGGTGTATCTTCGTTCGTGGAACGATTACGGCCTTTCACTCAATCAGCTTGCACACGAATATGAAAAGAGCATAGCTGCAATCAGCTCTTTGCTCGACACATCCTTCTGCAAGGGCGTTCCCGTAATAGTTAATAACCCCATAGAGTGCGAAAGAACGGGTACGGTAACTGCAACAATTGACGGCAGCTTTAAAAATATTGCCGTACATAATGCAAGGGGTGAAGAAATCCCGTCACAGATTATCTGCAATAAAGAAAGCAAAACCGAAATTGCCTTTGCAGTAAAGCTCAGACCTTGTTCGGTTGAAGTATTTGACGTTACCGAAGGTGCTGAAAAAAACAAAATTGAAACAGCGCTTAAAGTAACCGAGAATTCTCTTGAAAACGAAAGGTATATTGTCATTCTCAACGAAAACGGCGATATAGGCTCAATTTACGATAAACTTATTTGCAAGGAGCTTCTTTCCGCACCTGTCACACTCGGTATTTTCGACAATCACAAGGGCGGTAAAACGTACCCTGCGTGGGAGATAACATACAAGGATGCGGTGAGAAAGCCCGACAGAATTGCACAAAAAGTATCTTCCAGAATAATTGAACATGGCCCTGCAAGGTGCACTATACAGGTTGTGCAGAAATCGGACGATTCGGTTTTCACGAACAATATTTCTCTCTCTGCAGGCTCGGACAGGGTAGAGGTACAGAGCGAATTTTATTGGAACAGTCAGCGTACCTTGTGCAAAAACGTTTTCTGCTTCACCTGCGAAAACAAGGAAGCTGCCTTTGACCTCGGCCTCGGTGCAATCAGGCGAGGAAACGCCAACGAAAAATTATACGAAGTACCTGCACAGAAGTGGGCAGATATCACCGACAGCGGTAACGAATACGGTGTATCGGTATTCAGCGACAGCAAATGCGGTTGGGATAAATTTGACGATAACACTCTGCGCCTTACCGTTATTCATACCCCTCTCAACAATTCCCGTCCGCAGTCAATGCAGAGTATGATGGATTTAGGCTTAAACCGTTACGGCTATGCAATCTGTGCCCATAACGGTGCAGATATGTCAAGGGTGCAGACCTCTGCCCGTGAATTTGTTGCTCCCTTAACCGCTTTTGTTGCCGATAAGCACGAGGGCATCCTCGGCACTTCCTACAGCTTTGCCAATATTTCGGATAACGGAATAATCATCCGTGCAATCAAAAAGGCGGAAAAAAGCAACGAAATAGTTGTCAGAGTAAACGAGGGCAATAACACTCACCACAGCAATGTAAAGCTTACTCTCGGCAACGGTATAGCCTCTGCCCGTGAAATCTACGCTTCCGAAGAGCATATATGTGATGCGGTTGTTACTGACGGCAGTCTCGTATTCGATATGAAGCCTTACGAAGTAAAAAGCTTTGCGCTGACACTCATTCCTTCCGAAAACAAAGCAGGTGTTATTCAGCAGATACCTCTCATCCTTCCTTGTAATACTAACGCATTTTCGTCAAATAAAGCCCCGTCGTCAAGCGGTATTTACGGTAAAGGTTATACAATTCCCTCCGAGCTTGTGCCCGATACAATAGCAAGCGGCGGTGTGAATTTCAAAGTCAACAAAGGTAAACAAAATTGCCTGCTTGCCGACGGTCAGACAATAGCTCTCAATCCCGAATGTAACAAGCTGTCAATTCTTTGCGCAAGCCTTGACGGCGACAAAGAGTTTACCGTTAATCTTGACAACAAGCCCGTGAAAATCAAGGTAAGCGATATCGAAGAAAGACCCTTTGCGTGGGATATGTACAGCCTTAAACGCACGGCAAAAATCAAAACCGACGTTGTGGCTTGGGAATGTACCCACACTCATTCGGCTAAAGGCGATAACTATGCGCATCAGCTTTTCTTATTCAAATACGAAATCGATACAAACGGCGCACAGACTTTTACCTTGCCGAAGGATAAAAACCTGCTTATCCTTGCCGCAACACTGGTAAAGACCAATACCGAGTGCAAATGCGCAACAGAGCTTTACGATACGGTTAAACCGAGAAAGTTCGATTTCAAAATTAAAGGTGCAAAAGCCAAGTTCAATTACGCCTTCCGAAAATTCCTCAGCTATTGCCTGCAGCTTGATAACGTGAACAGAATAGTCTATATTTACTATAGGCGCAAATAAAAGCGAAACAACCCTCCGAGCTGTATTTGCTCAGAGGGTTGAGTTTATTTGTTCTTCTTTTCAAGGCACTCTTTTGCCCGCTTTTCTACCATATCGGCTTCCACGTCGTAGCCTCTGCTGCGGTAGATATCAGCCATTTGCATATATTCGTTATAGGCCTTTTCAATTTCGCCCATCTCCTCATACAGGCCGGCTTTACAATCCATTTCATCGCAAAAATATGTTCCGATTTCACCGGCTTTGTCGTAATATTTCAAAGCCTCATCATATTTTTTGAGCCCCTTTGCAATATCGCCGCCGTAAATATACATATGCCAATCATCGGGAAATTTTTTGATTGCCTTTTTGAAAATACTGTAGGCTTCATCAAGCTTTTCAGCCCAGATAAGTGCAATAAGTAAATTGTTGGTTGCTCTCGGGTCATCGGGATTGGCTTTTACCTTTTCTTCAAGCTCGGCGAATATTTCGTCTTCCTTTTTAAGCAGAAAGAACATCCATATTCTCTGCATACAGGCAATTGAATAATTCTGCGGGTCGTCGTTCGGGTCATCATTTACGGCTTTGTCGTACCATTCCATAGCAACATCCCTGCAATAGTGCATCATATACATATGTATCCAGCCGTATTGCCACTTGTCTGCTGTTGAAAGCTCTCCTTGCTTTATCAGCTTGAGGTATTCATTTCTGCAGCGCATAAAGTCCTCGGGGTCACGGGAATTCTCATAAACAGAGGAAAGCCGTTGAGCATAGTTATCGTAAGCGACGGTGTTCTTTTTATAAAAATCATCTACGGTAACCTCGTACAGCCTTGCAATTTCGGGCAGAAGCAGTACATCGGGCAGGGTAGTTCCGCATTCCCAACGGGAAACGGTGTGCGAGCTCACGCCCAGCGAATTTGCAACCTGCTCCTGTGTGTAGTTTTTCCTCTGCCTGAATTTCTTTAAGTTATCCGAAAATATACTGTTCATATCAAAAAATCCTTTCAGTTTTTTCAGAAGCTTCTGTTTTCAATTATACTCATTCTTCTGATAAAGTCTACATCGCATTTTGTGACCACATCCGCAGTTTATGTTCAGTCTGCGGATAATTTCTAAAATAAATATTACGATACGCTTGAAAAAGAATATATTTCTATGGTAGAATTATTAAAAATAAAAAGGAGATGGTACTGTGGCAAAAATCATTTCAATTCCGTTGGCAATAATTATGTTGCTCTTTTCGTGGATAATTCCGGGCGAAAAGCCCGAGGTCAATAAGGACGAGTGGCAGACAAATTATAAATATGTGTGGGTTCACGGTCTTATGGGCTGGGGCAGCTACGATTTTTATTATGATATTTTTCCTTATTGGGGCGTTCTCAACGGCGACCTGATGAAAAAGCTGAACAAGGTTGGTTACGATTGCTATGCGGCATCCGTTGCAGGTACTGCAAGCGCCTGGGACAGAGCGTGCGAGCTTTATGCCCAGCTTACGGGAACGGTTGTAGATTACGGTGCGGCACACAGCGCCCGTTGCGGACACGACCGCTACGGTAAGGATTTCACGGGTAAAGCACTAATAGATGAATGGGACAGCACGAACAAGATTAATATTCTCGGTCATTCCTTCGGCGGTGCAACCGTGCGCCTTTTTGCTTCGCTTATGGCGGTAGGCAGCGAGGAGGAGATGAACGCCAGCCCGAACGATGTTTCGCCGTTTTTTACGGGCGGTAAGGCAGATTGGATTTATTCCGTTACTTCTCTTGCCGCACCGCATAACGGAACAAGTGCTTACGATTCAATGACCACGGATATCGACAGCGCAGCGTACGATATGTACATAGACAATGCACTTGAGCTGAATAAAACAATTGTCACCAGCGAGGATACATATTACTTTTCAATTGCCTGCTCCGCAACCGATAAGCAGGCAGACGGTACATACGCTGTGGATGGTGCAATTATGGAAAAAATGTTCCAGTCAAGTGCAAACGAAATCGGCCGTTATACAGGACTTACCGAGGGCGGCTTTGAAATCGATGAAACCTGGCTTGAAAACGACGGTCTGGTAAACACTGTTTCGGCTCTTGCTCCGAGCAGTGCTCCGTCAAAAGAGTATGATGCCTCAAGCGTTGAAAAGGGTGTGTGGAACATTATGCCCGTTTACAGGGGCGACCATATGTCACTTCAGGGCGGCTTTTCAAAGGTCAATTCGGATATTTTCAGCTATTATGTAAATTATCTTGATATGATAAACGGACTCTGATTTATTGAAAGGTAGAGGGAGAGGGCTTATGTTAGGCTTTATTTACACTCTGTTAAGAAAGTTTCCGCTTTTTATTATTGCGGGAATTATGTGCCTGAGCTCGTTCACTCCGCCCGAAGCGGAAGAACCGCAGGTTTTCAATAAGGACACGGGCAGCTTCTTTCTGCCCGATTACGGCAACACGCTCATTTCTTCCCACAGAAGCGGCAGGGGTGCAGCACCCGAAAATACGCTGATGGCAATCAAGTCAAACCTTGTGTTTGCTTCGTCGGATTCTGCGGTAATTGAAATGGATGTCCAGCTGACGAAGGACGACGTAATCGTGCTTTACCACAGCCTGTTCCTCGATGAAATGAGTGACAGTGCAGAGCATTTCGGCAAAAAGAATACGGTAGTTTTTACGAAGACCTATGAAGAGCTCCGAGGGCTTAATATGGGTGAAAACTTCAAATCGGGCGACAGCTATCCGTACAGAGGGCTTCGTGGTGAGGATATACCCGACGATATAAGAATAACTAAGTTAAGGGATGTTTTCGAGTGTATCGAAACAGAAGCACCGGGGCACTACAGATATATTATTGAAGTAAAATACCCGAATCCGTGGGCGGCAAAAATCGTTGACGGTATTTACGAAATGATGAACGAATATTCCCTTAACGACCGTGTAATTGTTGCCAGCTTCTGGCCGGACGTTTCGTATTATATCGATTTCAAGTACCCCGACAAAATCAACCGTTCCGCCAACCCGTTTGAGATTGTTGACCTGTACGGCTGTTATACAAGAAATGACGATTTAAGTAATGAGGATTTCAAGTATGTGGCATTGCAGATGCCTTATTACTGGGATGACGGAAAGCTGCTTGTTGCCAACCTGGGCAAAACGGGCTTTATTGATTACGCCCACAAGTACGGTATTTCTATGCAGTACTGGACGGTAAATAAAGAGGAAGATGCAAAGCAGCTTGCGCAGTCGGGCGCAGACCTGTTGATGACGGACTACCCCGACAGACTCCGAAACGCCCTGTACGGTGATTGATATGAAAATACTTCGGGTAAGTGCACGCTGCCCGAAGTTTTTTTATACTATGAATATCTTTTTTGACCAAAAACTAACCGACAGCAATTTCGTTCCACTATACAGTTGAAATCATCGGTGATTTAAAACAAGAGGAGGTGTGAATTTGGATAAGCAGGAGCTGGACACAAAAATTGCCGCTGCGGCAAAGGTTATACTGTCATACTGTGCTGCACGCACTTCAAGCCATTTTGAAGCGGAGGATTTGGCGCAGGAAATAATACTGGAAATTTATAAATCTGCCTATAATATCCGCAATCCGGAAGCCTTCTACGGCTTTATGTGGTCGGTGGCAGGCAATGTGTATAAGCAATGGTGTAAGAAAAAGGCGAAAAACAAAGAGTGTGAACTGACAGACAATTTGATTGATTCCGAAGAGCTTTTTGGAGATAATTCCGAGGTTGGTCTGCTGCGCCGTGAGCTTAGCTTGCTTTGCGAAAAGTACCGCAAGGCCGTTGTTCTGTATTACATTGAAAACAAGTCCTGCTTACAAATATCCGAACACCTCTCAATCAGCGAAAGCATGGTTAAATACCTGCTTTTCAAATCAAGACAAATTCTGAAAGAAGGTATGAGTATGGAACGAAATTACGGTCAGCAGAGCTACAACCCCAAGGAATTATCCGTTCTATATTGGGGCAACGGAAAAAACACCTATAATTCACTTTATGAAAACAAAATCAGTCAGAATATTCTCTTTGCCTGTTATAACGACAAGCTTACGGCAGAAGAAATCAGCCTTGAATTGGGTATAGCACTGCCGTATATTGAGGATATTCTCAAAGAGTTGGTTGAGTGTGAAGCGCTTTTAATCGACGGCAGAAAGTATTATACGAATATTGTGATTTTTACCTTGGACTGTGCGGTTGAGGTTGCCAACAAAACAAGAGTGTTCAGAAATAATATTTCGCAAACGCTTTCCGAGCTTATTGTAAAATCAGAGCTTTCTAATTCCGAGGCTTGGCTGACGGTTTGCTGTGTTCTTTACAAAGCAATATTTGAGAATTTGCAGTCCGAAGTCGACATCGAATTGTCCGAAAACAAGTTCGGTGAAAACTGTATTGTATGGGCGGTCGAAAAAACTTCAGATTCAATGAGAAACAAGGGCTTTGAATTCGGCGTATCAAATACCGAAAGCAATAGCGGCGACAGGGTGCAGTTCTTTGATTTTACCGTTAACGGCGATATGGTGCACCACAGCTTTTATTCTTCAAAAAGCCTGACCAATGTTTTTACGGACATTGCAAAGGGCAAAACCGATTTTGAAAACGAATATGAAAAGGTCGTTGTTGCCGAGCTTGTAAAAAAGGGCTATGTGCTTAATAACAGCGGAAAGCTTGCGGTCAACGTTCCCGTGTTCTCAAAAGAAGAATTTGAGCGGTTTATGAGTAAGTTTGACGGTGCTGTTGAAGCCGTAGAACAAAACGCCAAGAAAATAATGAACGAAGCCGAAAAGATAATCAGGAATTATATACCCGTTCACCTGAAAAAGCAGGCACCGCTTATGGCATATTTCAGGATTTTTGAGGAAGCAATCTCTGTTCCCGTCGGTACGCTTGCGGAGAATAAAATTCTTTTCCCTTATAACGGCAACGGTCTTTTACCTACGACGTATATTGTGCTAAAATAAAAATATCGGCAGAGGGCTTTTGGCTCTCTGCTTTTTCATTTTTTGAAAATGTATTTTTGTTGTGTTTTTATCAGTTGAAAAGTTTGTACGGTTGTGTTAATATCTACCTGTTAATGTTATATCACTGTTACGGAGTTGAAATTATGAATTTAAAACTGCTTGTCGGGGCGCTTGTTAAGTTTTTGGCAGGAGTTGTCCTTGTCGGCTTACTGGTGTTTCTGCCTGCGGGTACATTTGCCTTTTTCAACGGCCGGCTTTTTATGGGTATTCTTTTCGTGCCGATGTTTATAGCCGGCATCGTAATGATGTTCAAAAATCCGAAGCTGCTGCAATCACGCCTTGATGCCAAGGAAAAGCAAAGAGACCAGAGCCTTGTCGTAAAGCTGAGCGGTCTTATGTTTCTTGCAGGCTTTGTTGTTGCAGGTCTTAATTTTCGCTTCGGATGGTTTCAATTACCAAAAACTGTTTCAATCGTTGCGGCGGTTGTTTTCCTTGCTGCCTATGCGCTTTATGCCGAGGTGCTTCGTGAAAACACCTACCTTTCCCGTACAATTGAGGTGCAGGAAAACCAGAAGGTTATCGACACAGGGTTGTACGGTATCGTCAGACACCCTATGTACAGCGTAACCTTGCTTTTGTTCCTGTCTATGCCGCTTGTACTCGGCTCGGTTTATTCCTTTGTTATTTTTCTTGCCTATCCCTTAATAATTGCAAAAAGAATAAAAGGTGAGGAAGCGTTTCTTGAAAAAGAGCTTGAAGGCTACAGCGAATATAAACAAAAGGTGAAATACCGCCTTATACCCTTTGTGTGGTAAAGCTCGGCAACCTCTTTGCCGAAAAAATAAATCTTTAATTTTGAGGATGTATATGAAAATCGACGGAGCAATTTTTGATTTTGACGGAACACTTTTTGATTCTATGCCCATCTGGAAGGGCATAAAGTTCAAGTTTTTTGATGCCATAGGGCTTGATTTGAGTGATGAGGATAAGAAGGCGTTTGAAGGTCTTTTCCTTCGTGAAGCGCTTATCCTTGCCAAAGAGCGCTTCAATATGATTGAGAGCTACGAAGAACTTTTCAACCGTTTTTTCGCTTATATCAGAGAACTGTATCTTGAGCAGGCTGAGCCTAAAAACGATATAATAGAATTCCTTGAAAAGCTGAAATCAAAGGATGTAAAAATGGGCATAGCTACGGCAACGGGTGAAGCTGCGCTTGAAGCCGTGCTCGAAAAATACGGTATGCGTGATTACTTCTCCGAAATATATTCAACCTATACCGTCGGTGCGGCAAAAACCGAGCCGAAGGTATATGATGTTGTGCTCGAAAAATTGGGCACACCTAAAGAAACCACATGGGTGTTTGAGGATGCGCTTTATGCCGCAAAAACCGTAAAGGCAAACGGCTATAACCTCGTCGGCATTTTTGACGAGAGTGAGAAAAATACCGATGAACTCAAAGAAATATCGGATATTTATATTCATAACTACAGCGAAATTGATTTATAAGAGGGGCTTCGGTCTCTCTTTTTGTTTTTCCTTGCCTGTTTTGATTTGCATATATCAAATTGCGGCATTTGTTGAAATTGAATTTTTCTTGTGATAAGATTGATAATGAAAGACGGGTGATAGTATGCAGTCATTGACATCGAAAATTTTTATGGGTGCATTGCGACTTGTTTTTCATTCTCCGCTTTTCAACAGTTCCAATCTGTCCGATAATGCGGCAAAGCTGACAAAAGATAAAAAATCAAAATATAATCCTTCAAGAAACTTTACATATACAAAGCATACGGTTGACGGTGTTAAATACGAAAAACTTGTTAACGGCAACCGCCAAACGGAAAAGATTGTATTAATGATTCACGGCGGCGGATTTAAAATTGAACTCAACGATTTTTACCGCAGACTAGCAGAAAAATACAGCAATTTGTTCTGCGGTGCAACCGTAATAAATGTGGACTACGGCAGATTCCCCGAACATCAGCTTCCTTCACAGATGTATGATGTTGTAAAAATATATTTGCATTTGCTGGCTTCGGGAATAAAGCATTCCGATATTGTCGTTATCGGTGACAGCGCAGGTGCAACACTTGCTCTTACATCCTCTTTGTGGTTAAGGGATAATAACCATCCCTTGCCCGGACATATTGTCTGCTTTTCCCTTTGGGCGGATGCCACATCAAGCGGTGAAAGCAGAATTACAAACGCATACAAAGACCCGTTTTACGGAATTGCAAAGCACAAAAAGATTGAAGACAATCTTCCTTTACTGCGAAGAATATCAAAATACGTTCTGAATGTTGACAGAACATCACCTTATATTTCACCCTTGTTCGGCAGCTTTGAAAATTTCCCGAAAGTTACATTGGTTTGCGGAACGGCTGAATTGGACGAAAGCGACAACGACAGGGTGTTTGAAAAAATGAAGATTGCAAATGTTGATGTCAAGCTTCAAAAGTATGAGGGTATGTGCCATTGCTTTCAGCTCTTTTCATTTCTGCCCGAAAGCAAAGCAGCATACAACCTTGTAAAAAGAAGAATTATGGAGGACAACCGATGAAAATTCTCGACAACGGTAACAAGCACATATTGCCGCTGATACCCCACATCGTTTCCGAAAAGCTTAATAAAAAAGCGGATAAAATCAAGTTTATCGGCGGCGGCAGCTACGGCAGGGTTTATAAAACCGTGCTTTCCGACGGTGAAGCAATCGCAATAAAGGCATACAGAATTCAGGGCTCACAGTATGAAGAAGCACGGCAGCTTAAAATCCTGTCCGAAAACACAAGCGTGAAAATGCCCGAAGTGCTTTTTACTTATGAAGACTCCGAAACGGCAATTCTTGCTATGACCTTTGTTGAAGGAAAAAACGTGCTTGACCCGTCTTTTCTTCTCAAAAGCAAAGCACAAAAGCAGAAGTTTGCCGACGACGTTGTTTCGGGTATGCTTGAATGGCACGGTGTAACAAACTCAAAATTCGGCTCATTGTCAGACCCCGTTTACGATAACTGGCTTGATTTTTATAAGGCGGAAATGCAGCAGCCGTGGTTGAGCGGCCTTGAAAAGCTGGCGGAAAACGGTAAATACAGCAAAAAGGACCTTGCCTTGTTAAAAGAAGCTACAGAGCTTTTTGACAGCGTCTGTCCGAAGGACACGAAGCCCGTGCTCATTCACAGCGACCTTAACATAATGAACATAATGGCTGACCCGAAAACGCTTGAGCTCACGGCTTTTATTGACCCGTGCGGCTCAATGTGGGCGGACAGAGAATACGATTTGTTTCAATTCCGTAATATGTGGGGCGATGCATACGGGCTTTACGAAACCTACAAGAAAAACGTTGCTTTGCCCGAATTTGCCGATTTTCGTGTGGCGTATTACGGCGCAATGAACGAAGCGCATTGCCGTCTTGGCGGCGGTCTGATTATGCCGCTGTGGGAAATTCTCGATAATAACAGGCTTAAAAAAGAAATGAAAAAGCTGAAAGATGTGATGTAATGAATATCGGCGAGCTTATAAGCGTTAAAACCCTTACCGAACAAGGCGAAAAGCACACACCCTACAGCGCTGAAATACGCCTTTTTTTCTGTATTCAGCAGGGTGATGTCACTTCTCTTTTGCAGCAAATCAAGGGTATAGATTCTCTTGTCGTTATGGGCGAAATGTCTGACGATGAGCTTATGCAGCATAAATATATGGCTGTCAGCACAATCACTCTTGCCACACGCTACGCAATTCAGGGCGGACTTAACGAAGCAAAGGCTTATGCTTTTTCCGACCGTGTTATAAAGGCCGTGGACAAGCTGAAAAACAAAAACGATATAATTCTTTTTATGGGTAAGGAGATTGTAAAGCTTACACACGAGGTAAAAAAGAGTAAATGCAAGCCTGAATTTTCGCCGCACACGAAAAACTGCGTAATGTATATCAATGAAAATATTTCACGCAAAATCACCGTTGCCGATATCGCAGAGCACTGCGGAATTTCGGCGGATTACCTTTCGCAGGTTTTCAAAAAAGAGATGGGTGAAAACCTCGGCACGTACATAATGCGCCAAAAGCTCGAAAAGGCAAAGGAAATGCTTCGGCAGGACACGGGCACTAAGGAAATCTGTTCTTCACTCGGCTTTTCCTCACAGTCCTATTTTGTAACGGCTTTTAAGCGCTTTTACAATATGACCCCGACCGAATACGTGAAAATGCTGAAATGTTAAAATTATCCAACCGTTGTGTAATGCTTTAAATAACACAGCGGTTGTTTTTATTTGCGGATTATGTTATAATATTAAATCGTTGTTTAAAAAATACGCAGGGCAGGGGCTTGCTAAGGAGAAGTAATATATGATTACCCACGATACATTGAGAATTCTTTTCATCCGCCACGCGGAAACGGATTACGGCGATATCGGCGACCGTGACAATTGCGACGGTGACCTTACCTTAACCGGCGAAGAGCAATGCGATATCCTCGGCGAAAAGCTGAAAAATGAGAAAATAGACGGCTTTATTTCAAGCTCGCTTCTGCGTGCGTTCAAAACCGCAACGGGTGTTTGCAGGGCGAGGGAGGACAAGCCCGTGCTTGAAATCTGCCCCGAGCTTATTGAGTGCGGCTGTACACCCGGCTATTACGGCTGCAGTGAAGAATATCTGCGCCGCTATTACGCCAATACTCAAATGTGTGACAGCCTTTTTGATACGGCTGAATATTCCTTCGGCTGTGAAGCGTTTGAAGATAATGTCGAGCGAGCAAAGCGTGTAATTGAGTATATTAAAAGCCGTTTTACCTTCGGGGAAACCGTTGCCGTTTTCAGCCACCACGGTATGCTTGAATACCTTATTCCGACTGCACTCGGTGTCAAGCCCCATGTGTTCAGGTTTTCGCTTGACAATATTTCGGTTACCGCCGTTGAATTTTGCCGTGACGGTAACTGTGTGCTGACCTATGTAAACAAATAAACAGAAAAGTGAGAATAAAAAATGAAAAAATCCAATCCTCTTGCACTAATTCCCATAGGCGTGTTCGTTGCGTTTTATCTGTCCCTCGGCATAATTTTTGAATATGTAATGGCTATACCCATGGGCTTTTACAACGTGCCCGTTATCGTTGCGTTTCTCGTTGCGCTGCTTGTTGCCGTGCTGCAGACAAAGGGCGTTTCGCTTGACCAGAAGTTTGAGCTGATGGGGCAGGGCATAGGTGACAAAAACATTATAACAATGCTGCTTATCTTTCTGCTTGCGGGCAGCTTTGTCGGTGTTGTCGGCAGAGGCTCTGCCGAAAGCGTAGCTTATTTCCTTTTGTCTGTCACTCCGCCACGGCTTGCAATAGCTGTACTGTTTATAATCAGTGCCTTTGTTTCCACCGCTATGGGTACTTCTGTCGGCACAATTACGCTGATTACGCCCATTGCTGTTGCAATTTCAACGGGCTCAGGCTTCCCGATGGCGCTTTGTGTGGGTACTGTTGTAGGCGGAGCAATGTTCGGCGATAACCTTTCCTTTATTTCGGATACAACAATTGCCGCCTGCAACGGTCAGGGCTGTGCAATGAAGGATAAATTCCGTACCAACCTTGCAATCGTAGCACCTGCCGCAGCCGTAACGCTTGCGCTGATTATTGTTTTTTCTCTTCGCTATGATATTTCGGGCGGAATTATCAAGGAATACGATATGATTCAGATTATTCCGTATATCCTCGTGCTTATCAGCGGTATAGTCGGCATCAATGTTTTCCTGACTCTTATTGTCGGCATTGTTTCGGGCAGTATCATAATGCTTGCAACCTCTGCCGTGGATTTTCCCACTCTGCTTTCGAGCATGGGTACGGGTGCATCTGGTATGTTTGAAACCTCAATGGTTGCCGTGCTTGTTGCGGCACTCTGTGCGCTGATTAAGTATAACGGCGGCTTTGAGGCGCTTCTGGGCGGCATCCGCCGTATCTTCAAGGGCAGAAAGGGCGGTCAGCTCGGTATAGGTCTGCTAGTCGGTCTTATGGATGTTGCAACGGCAAACAACACCGTCGCAATCGTTATGGCTAACCCCATTGCCTCGGAAATGTCAAAGGATTACGGCATAAACAACCGCAAGGTTGCCTCAATTCTTGATACGTTTTCCTGTATTGTCCAGGGCTTTCTGCCCTACGGTGCGCAGATTCTTGTTGCTCTGTCGGCTGTAACAACCCTCGGCTACGAGCTCTCTGCATTCGATATCATCAAAAACCTTTTCTATCCCTTCCTGCTTCTCATAAGCTCACTCGTGTTTATCTTCTTCGTTCCCGAAAAGAATAAGAATTAAGATTTCAACTCCAAGCCGCAAGGTCTTGGAGTTGAATTTTTGTATATGAAAACCCCTGGCTGTGCCAGGGGTTCAAAAAAGCTTAAGCGGTGAGTGAAAAATAAAACTCCTTTTGGTAAAATAGAAGTGCGGCTACCAACTGCACAAAAACCAAAAGGAGGACATTCAAATGAATG
>JAFXBF010000005.1 GCA_017516745.1 Clostridia bacterium | reverse complement strand
TCTAAGGCAGAAGTAGCTTCTGCAAGGCTCTTCCATCCATGCAATAAGTCTTTGGAATAAGCGGTGGGATCAGAATCAATTAACTTTGAGCATGATTGGCAAAGCCATATACCATTATGTGAAGATTTGCGTTCTTCCTCTGTCATTGCAGAATCGTATCTCGGACCTCCAGGGGCGGCGGCACAGATGTGTGCAGCAACACCAATATTGATTATTTTGTTTGGATCGGTATTTGCTCCAGAAGTAGGTTTTCGGCAACTCGGATTGCTACAGCGGACACCCGCACGATTAGCTAAAAGACGTTTGGTTGCTTCTGAAAAATCATCTCGATTGTTGGCCACACATATCACCACATTTCTTTTTATAGTCGAAATAATAAACTCCATTTTAGGAGTGTAGCCAGAGAAGTATTCTCTGTTAAAGGGGCTTGGGGATGTTTCCACAACAAGTCATTTTGCATGGTGGGTACCGCCATGCCCAGCTTGCTGACTCCAACTATGAGTTAGCAAGCGCTCGACGTTTTTGCAATTTTCTCTCTGCGCATGATGCGATACTTGAGAGAAATAAGCAAAATGGCTATCGTCGAGCATTGCTTGCTAAGTCTGTTTATTTCTTCACTCTGTTTCTTCGATTTCTGAAATTATCTTATTCAAAGAATTCTTCAGATCAAACAAATCAATAAATCTGATTTTGATTTCAGTTCCGTCATGTGAAAGGAACCGGATATCTTTATCCTGCTCCACCTTCTCGGTGAGAGGATAGAGCAAGGTAACATTCTCGGATGTGTATTTCTTTTGGTACGCATACATTTGGTACATATCCGCCTGAGAGATACCGTAGTTCGCTTTTGCATCAGAGAGGACTTTCCATTTCGTGTCCATAACGAAAACCTGTCCCAATGCTTTATTCTTGATAACAATATCAGGCTTCATCAAGAACTTTCTCGGCTCGTCAAACAGGTGGTATGTCTTGTCTTGTGCGGAAAGGGTATAACCCGAATGGCCGAGCATCTTTTTGAGCTGTGCCGCTATGTAGCTTTCAAATAACGTTTCCATCGGGAACAACAAGGCAAAGGCGACCTCCGAGCCGGAGAAGGATGTGAAGCTCTTGCCCATCAAAAAGACCTTGCTCCAGAGCAGAGCCGTTTGATAGTCAGCAGTCTTTCTGTCTGGAACGATCTTGGAGAAATCTGCTTGATAGTCTTTCGATTCATCCACATCGGAAAACGCATTGAGCAACGTTTTGATATCCGACTTGTTCTTGGATGAAGTCGTGCTTTTGTAAAGATAGCTAAGTGTAGATTTTAGGATTTTATTCTCGGCGCGGTTTGTGTTGAACTCATCGTACTCTACGAAGCTACGCTCCTTGTGAGCGTAGTTGTGCTTGATCTGACCGGCAAACACCATCTTGCCTTTGAACACACTTTCATTGGATTGAATGGTTTCGTAGTCACACTTCAAGCCACGCTTGACGATATAGAACACCTCATCGACAAACATACGGATAAAGATTTCAAAGATGTTCAACTTGTCGATATTCACATTGGTAGATTGCAAGGACTTGAACGGCGCGTTGCGGAGTGTCTTCAACATATCCACGAGCAGCTTCTTAACCTTGCCCTCGGTAATAACTTCGCGAGAAAAAATCTTGGGAAGAATTTCTATAGTCGTGCCATCGTCCATCGTGATAACACCAACATAGTTCTTGGCAGTGATGATCTTACCAACACCTTTACGGGCAGAAATACCCATCAACTCCAAAGCATCAGCATCATCGGTGCTATTGGATAGCACGAAGTTTTCCAAGGCATCAAAGGTGTCTGGGGGCAAAGAGATACTTCCCAATACCTCTTTGTCCCTCACAAATGAGCCATATTCAGTTATTTGATATGTTTTTCTCATTCTAACACCTCAAAGAATCATTAGATCGAACGGTATGCCTCGATATTGTCAAAGGCAGCACGATTGATTTCGTATGTAACAGAGTCATCGAAACCAATGTCTACACTTCCGAACAATTCGTTGTAGTCGTTTTCAACCACAACAATGAACTGCTCTTCTTTGTTATCCTTATTGTTGTCACCCAGGACAAGGCGGATCTTTTCATAATCCTCGTAAAAGTATTCCTGCAACAGAGGAACGATGGCGTTCTCGAAGATTTCCGCCAACTGCTCGATTGTAGGATTATCTCTCAGCGGAATAAAATAAGCGTGTCCAATAGTGTGTTCTCTGTCATAGAGAACGGAAATGCGCTTGTTCATCCGCGCGAGCATTTCCGATACAGAAATATCCTCAACGCTGATACCTTTCAGCACATCAGCATCGGGCATCATTTCCTTGAAACGGAAGCGACGTCTCAAAGCGGTGTCAATAGTCGCGATAGAGCGGTCTGCGGTGTTCATGGTGCCGATGATGTAAACATTGTCGGGCACACCAAACAACTGCTGAGAATAAGGCAATTTAGCTCTCATACCCTCCGGTTGACCGATACGCTTAGAAGATTCAATCAGCGTAATCAGCTCACCAAAGATCTTGCTGATGTTACCTCTGTTAATCTCGTCGATGATAAATACATGGTTTTTCTTTTCGTCCATCTGAACTGTAGCAGGCAGGTGTTTCTGAATAAGAGCCAGTGCATCAGCAAGAGAAACCTTCAGTTTGTAGACGGTGGAAAGGGTCATGGTAGAACCGCCATTTATTTCAACAATATCTTCATTGATGCCTTTAACGATCCACTTCACCTTTCTCATACGGTTCAGACCATCATCAAACTGGTTGCCGCACCACTCATAATCTCCAGTCACAACACCGATTGCGTCAATAGTCGTACTGGAATAGCAGGAGAAAACAATATCACCAACTTTCATCTTGTAGATGAAGCTGTTCAATACGTTCTTACCGCCGTTTTCAGTAAAGTCGGTATCGTCGGTAATGTCGGGGCCATAATCATCCCATCCAATTCGGATATGACCGTTATTGAGGCACTCCGTTCGGGTAGGGTTGTCGCCGGTTGACCACAGAGAGACTTTCCAGATGGTAGGAGTCTTATTAAGGCCCAAATCCAGATTGGATTTTTTCGCAGCAGGCATAGCCGACTTGTTGCAGAAAGCCTTGAACAAGCCGTCTTCAATAGAATACTGGATGTCGCTGCGATCTTCGTCCGTGTTGTCCATGACAGGCTTGATACCCTCAATAAACTCCTCATAGCCATAAGACTGATGGAACGTAGTAAACTCGATCAGCCCCTCGGCTCTATATGCGTTGTATCTTTCCAACACATCAGAATAGCTTTCATTCTTCACATCAGCGAGCAGCTTGTTCTCGATAATCGCAACCGCATAGACAACGGTGTTGTAGGTTTTGCCCGTACCAGGAGGGCCGTAAAGAATTGTATTCTTATTTACATCGGTCTTTTGTGTGCTTTCAGACACTTCTTCATCCTCCTCGTACTTTGCAGAAATATGAGACAAGTCGATCTCCTGCAGAGCTTCATAAAGCTCCGGTCTGATTTTATAGCAATAGTTTTTAACGCCATCCTCAATCACGTTCTTGCCCAGGAACGGATTGGGGAAATATCTTTCTTGGTCGCCGTCCATGCAGGCAGGCAAACCGAAATACTTTTTAACTCTCTTGCCGAGATTGACTGCGCAACCAACATAAGCAGATACAGTCCCGCCATAGAGCTGAGATAGGCGCTTACAAGATGCCTCACCGTCAAGCTCCATCATGGCTTTCAGCATTTGCATAGGAGAGGGATGATCGGGTAACTCGATTTCAAGGATGTACTTCTTCCAATCCTCTTTGGATAGATTGGGGTCGTATTCGTCAAGTGAGGGCCACCAATCGTCGGTTACCGTATCATCCGTCAAGGCGTTCTTGCTGCCGAAATAAACAATATCGTGAGTGAGCAGATGCAAGTCGGTGTCTAAATAGCAGCTTTCATCCAGACGAGCAGAGCTAATTTCCTGCAGTTCTGTATCCTTCTTGACTTCATCCAGAACCAACTCGCACATATCAAAGAACGCTTCAAGTTTATAGACTTCGGATTGGAACTTGGAACGGTCAGTTACATAGCCGATGTTGCTGCTGAAATCCTTAAAGACCTTGTACTTGTAGATGTAGTATTTATCGGGGTATTCAAAAGAAAGGTACACGGAGATAGCGTGTAAATCCTGATAGTGGTTGAGCTTCTGCGGCTTATAGAACTCGTCAAAGGCTGCACGGAAGTCAACGTATCTCTGAGCAAGGGGGATTTCTTCGTTATAGAGCATCTTGAAAAGCTCACGAACTTTGTCCGGCTCCTGCTCTGCAAATGTGATGACCATTTTATAGGGCCAATACATGTTTGCAGAAAGTAGGTTACTTGCTTCCTTAAACGCATCGGCGTACATTTGCGCGAAGTTTTCTGCTTCGATCTCCCAGTTGCGCTGATAACAACCAACGGCTTCCCATTTGTAGCGTTCTTCTTGGTTTACACGCTCAAAGTCAGCCTTATACGCATCTATGATGAGTTTGATTTTTTCTTTCATAGGGCTTGTCGGTATGATGTTAGTATTGTTCTGCTCATTGAGAAATTGCATATAGAAATCCAGACCGTTTCTAAAATCACGATGTCCTTGCTTTTTATCGGACTCCTCGGCCTTTGTATAGCAGGCTTTGTGGAGTTCAGCAAAATACTCTGGATCTGTGATCGCAAAACAATTGACCTCCGCATACTTGAACACACCAAGCTTTTTCAAGCCTGATTGCAGTTTATCTGCGGCCCCATTGATTGTCTCGACCGAGTATTTCTTTGTCGGATCGTCTCTGCGAGGTTGACCCTGCATCCAAGATACAAAGAGCTTGCGTTGTCCCATAGCAGTAGTGTTTTCACGGTATTCGACGTATTTTTTTAGGTGCGAAGTCATGTCACTTCGTCTTTTAAGTTCCGTTTTATTAAGCTCTGTGCTTCTTTTATCTTGCTCAAGTTTCTGGAACAAATTACGGCATTTATCTCCTGCGTATTCGGCATCAATATCCACGCCGTATATACTTTCAATGGCTTTTAAACCAGCGGCATAACTGCTGCCACTTGCACTGCCTACATAAGACATAAACTCATCTCTGCTAAACATTTATACCACCTCTTTTAATCTCTCTAACCATCTTCGAATACTGCCGTCTTTGAAAAAGCCAAGCAATGCTCCATCACAGAAACGCTCTGCTCGAACAGCTCCTACAATCATCGCCATAATACATTTACCATCTAAACGTGATACATCCGCCTCACTCATAGATTTTGAACCCCATTCCAGACCGTTCTGCTCTAAAATGTTGTAATAGTGATTCAACTCAAAATCCTTGTTCTCATCAACAAAGGCATAAACATCTTCAATAAAATGATGCACCATTTCCGAGTAATTAACAAAGGGCATCTGAATGGGGTGATCTGATGTTCCATCGTTTTCACGGTCTATAATCCAAGCTCCGAAAGTATCGTCTTCCAACAGAGGAAGGTATTTAATTATGTTTTGAAATCTATTGGCATCGGTTCCCATGTCGATCCCCCCTGTGACAGTTAGTTTGGTGTAGAATCATCAACAAATTCCACAATGTCGGCAATATTACAATTAAGAGCAATACAAATTTTTCTCAGTGCCTCCATAGACACATCTTCACTTTTTCTCAGCTTAGTCATGGTGCTTGAGGATAAACCACTTGCCTTGTGCAAATCACCTTTACTCATTTCTTTGTCAACGAGCAGTTTCCAGAGTTTTTTATAGCTTGCTTTCATTGCGTTCACCTCGTTATAAAATCTCTTATTATATATTATACATCAAATTATGACTTTTTTCAATAGAGTTTCAAAACTTTCGGTTAATTTCGACCGATTTGCACGATTCTTTCTTGTGTTATGGCATTCGCAAGCAAATTGCAAAGACCCTGTATTTCACGAATCCTGTGAAAATCTTGACAAAACGCATCTTTTTTGCTATAATAATTGTGTAAACAAAGACATCTAAGACACGCAGACACCTATACAAGCTTTTGCTTGACACAGGGTCTGCTTTTTTCATACAACAAAACGAAAGGAATGATGCCGAACACAAACGCCAAAGACACCTAAGACACCTTCAAATTCAAACACCAGCATACGAAGGAGGAACTCTTGGGTAGACGTAAAAAACTCATAAATAATACTAACATTCCACAGCACACCATCGAAAGCATCGCTCGCCGACTCCTTCCCGACATCATGGCATACTATCAAAGCGAAGAAGGACAGCGAGAGTTCGCAGAATGGAAAGCGGAACAAGAAAGACTCAAGACATCCAAAGACAACAATAGCGGCAAGTCCGTTTAACGATACAAACATGGCTCAGAGGGCAACAAACGCTCTCTGAGCCATTTCTCTATATCTTTGCATAATGAAAGCCGCCACAGGGAACAAACGCTCCTTATGGCGGCTTTAACTTGCTATATCTGCACCGGAATATAGCAGAAAACAAATTACTCAAGAATCAGATCTTGTGTTCCTTTTTCATTTCGATTCATTTCATTCATCGGAATAGAAAAGAAAGAATATTGGTCAGTAATTCTTTATATTAGTATTTCTTTTATCTATATTTATTTGTGCGGGAATTTCCAGACGTGGTTTTACCATATATGGCAAAACCAGATACGGAAAAGCCGTATGTGGTGATTAGTCCAATGGCTTGTATTCGGTTGCAGTTTTTAAATAGGTTTCTGGATCGCCGTTGAGTATCAGCTCGGCATATCCTACCGGGTCGTTGTAGATCAGATAGTCCAGCTCTGACCGCTGATACATATTGTCAGCGATCTCATTCTCTACAGCAATGGTATCAATAGCAATCATACTGCCATCAGAAAACTTCAGCTCCACGCAGACGGTGTCAAAGTTGAATTCACAACTAATCAGTTTTTTCATAATCAAGTCCTCCATAATCAAGATTGTTTCTTCTTTCTCGGTCCTCTTGGTTTTGAGGTCGGACGCTTGATTATTCCGTTTTTGAAGTGAGTGTCCTCAAACTTCTCGAAATAAACAAATAATCCGAACCCGTCTCCCACAGGGAAGATCTGGTTCGGATTATATTGCTTTGGTGCCGGTGACCGGACTTGAACCGGTACGGTGTTGCCACCGAGGGATTTTAAGTCCCTTGCGTCTGCCGATTTCGCCACACCGGCGTGCTGAAATTTCTTCGGCTACAGTATGATACCACAGCCGAAGAAATAAGTCAAATGGTTTTTAAAACATTTCGTCAAGAATTTCAATTACGTGTGCAACGGCACCGTCATTGTTGGAGCGAACTACCTTGTCTGCAACGCTTAATGCTTCTTTACTGCCGTTACACGGTACAAAGCCTATAGCGGCGGCAACAAGCATTTCCTTGTCGTTAAAGCCGTCGCCGACGGCAAAGACCTTGTCGTGAGGTACGCAAAGGCTGTCGGCAAGCTTTAGCAGGCCGCTGCCCTTATCGACACCGTGCTTCATAATTTCGATATACCTGCCCGTTGTCGGCAAGAAATGCACCTCGGGGTGATTTTTCTGCAAAAAGCTCTGGATATCTGCCGATTCATCCGGAGAATAAATCATAACCTTCTGCCAAGGTAAATCCGCCTCTGACGGGTCTGAAATAACGCCGTACTCAATGCCCTGACAGGTAAAATGATTATGAGAAGTATCGCTTCTGTTTATAACAAAGGAATTGTAAAAGCCGTACATTTCAACCGAAGCGGTCGGAAAATTTTTCACAACCGCTCGGATTGCTTCAAAAATCTCCTCACCGACACTGTCGCCGAAAACGAGAGTTTGTGTTTCGTAATCGTAGCAGGTTGAGCCGTTCGCGTGGAGCACGGGTGCGTTGATATAAGAGCTTTCATAGGCGTGAAAGCCCTGCACGGTTCTGCCCGTACAGACGGTAAATCTGCCGCCGTTTGCGATAAAATATGCTATTTTTTCTCTTACCTGCGGGGTGACGACACCCTCGTTATTATAGAGGGTGCCGTCATAATCGCTGGCGATTAAACAACCGGAAAATTTCATTTATTCGTCATTACCTTCACTGATGGGAAGAATTGAAAAGCGGAACTTGAGACCGTTCTTTGCGCTGAAGCAATACTTCTTGAGTGTATCGGGGCCGCAGCTTGCAGTACCTGCACCTCTTACAAAGCCGTCAACACAGACAACCGTTGTGTTCTCGTCGTGAACATCCTCCTGATGCTGTGCCTCGTGGAGAAGCTTCTGTGTATAGTGGTGTGCGCTGAAATTGAAGTTACCCTTGCTGTTGCAGAAGAGAAGGCCGTCGCCGTCTGCATCGGTAATCTT
The DNA here is from genome assembly GCA_017516745.1 of Clostridia bacterium. Taxonomy (GTDB): domain Bacteria; phylum Bacillota; class Clostridia; order Oscillospirales; family Acutalibacteraceae; genus UBA8612. The sequence continues at coordinate 86,032 of JAFXBF010000005.1, read as the reverse complement.
CATCCAGCGTGTTTCGCCGTGATTGCCGTTATCCTGCGGGAAAATATAGTCTTCGTGCATTTCGCTGACGGTTGTGGAATAGATACCGAGTCTGGACTGTGCCTTGAAATCGGGCAAGTTTTCACAGTCGCCGAGACCGAAGTATTCGACGTTTTCAAAGCCTACGGGAAGCTCGAACATAAGACCGAAGCGCTGAAGGTCGTCTTCAACGAAGAATCTGCCGGGCTCGATTTCCGCCTTAATCTTAACGGAGCCGTTGCCCTTGATTACATATTCGATTTCAGCCTCAAAAATCTTCTTCGTGCCCTTCATAAGGTAGAGCTCGGTTTCAACCTCAACCTCGTTATATTCAAGGCTGTACTTGATTTCATCAAGCTTTACGGTGTACTTATCGTAGCCGTTGTTAATCCACTTTTTGCCCATGTGGAGCTTATCGTTATCGGTCATTGCACGGAAAATATTGGGGATAAGCGTTCTTCCGCTGACGGGGGCGGTATTAAACATCTGCTTACCGCCGAACTCGTAGCTTACGAAATCGCCTGTTTCCATACTGAAGCAAGCCTTACCGCCGTTGAACTTAACCTCAAGAACATCGTCTTTTTCCTCAACGGAGATATCCGTGCAATTCTTACGGATAAACTTGGTGTAAACCTCGTTGAGAGCAACCTGCTCTGTTGCTATTCTTTCATCGCCGTCGTAATAGTCGAAGTTGATATGATATTCAAAATCGGGATTAATCTTGGGAAGAGCAAGTCTTACGACACGCTCTGCCTTGGGTGCGATATCGGGAACGAACTCGCCGCCCTTGATTTCAACACCGTTCTTTAGAAGAGTCCACTTTACGGTAAGGTAATCGGAGGCTCTGAAACGGTTGGTATTAAGGAAGGCAAAGCTGTTACCTCTTGTATGTCTTACTCGGAGCGGACGGTAGATATTTGCCATCTGCAAAGCACCTGTATGAGGTGTTCTGTCGGGATAAACAAGACCGTCAACGCAGAAGTTGCTGTCGTGCTTTCTTTCGCCGTGGTCGCCGCCGTAGGTGTACTTGTACGGGCCGTCTTCGTGATAAACTGCGTGGTCAGCCCACTCCCAGATGCAGCCGCCCATAAGGTTGTCGTACTTGTAGAATAGCTGCCAGTAGTCTTCCATACCGCCGGGGCCCACGCCCATAGCGTGTGCGTACTCGCAAAGGAAGAAGGGCTTCTGACGGTAAAGCTTACCTCTCGTGCCCTCGCCTACCTTCAGCACGTCGTCCTGATGCGTGTACATTTCGGAAATAACGTCGTAGCCGAGTCTGGGCGAACGGCAGGCACCTTCATAATGAACGGGAATTTCGGGACAGAGCTTGCGAAGAACGTCGTAGCAGGCATCGTGACACTTGATTCCGCCTGCCTCGTTACCGAGTGACCACATTGTGACACAGGCGTGGTTGCGGTCGCGGTTGTACATTCTGACACAGCGGTCGATATATCTGGGTGCCCACTTCATATCGCTGCTGATAAGGTTGATTCTGTTGTGGGGTGAACAGCCGCAGCCGTGCGTTTCAATATCTGCTTCGTCAACAACATAGAAGCCGTAGTAATCGGCAAGCATCAGCAGATGCGGATCCGGAGGATAGTGAGAGGTACGGATTGCGTTGACGTTGAGCTTCTTCATAAGAATAAGGTCTTTTTCAAGGTCCTCAACGCTCATTACATAGCCCGTTACGGGGTGTGTGTCGTGGTGGTTGACACCCTTGAACTTGATTTTTTCGCCGTTGAAAAGGAAAATATTCTTGTTGATTCTGACGTTCTTAAAGCCGAGGTATGAACGGAGAGTTTCAACGGGATTACCGTCCTTCTTAAGAGTAATATATACTTCATAAAGCACGGGAATTTCGGCACTCCACTCCTCAACATCAAGGTCGTAGAAGTTCATCGGAATATTGACATCTGCCTCGTCATTGAAAAGAACTTCGCCGTTCTTATCCTTGGCAAGAATTTCGACTGTATAGCCCTCTCTGTCGCCGATAACGCTTACCGTTGCGTTGAGAGAATAGCCGTCTGCCTTCTTGGCTGTTCTGAGGTAGAAATCGTTGATATATGTTTTGGGGAATTCGCAAAGAAGAACGTCACGGAAAATGCCGTTTTCACGGAACATATCCTGACACTCGAGGAAGGTACCGACACTCCACTTGTGGATAACGACGAGAATTTCATTCTCACCCTTCTTTATAAAGGAAGAAATATCAAACTCTGCCGTGTTGTGTGAGCCTTCGCTGTAGCCTGCGTATTCGCCGTTTACGTAAAGGTCAATGCAGGGACATACGCCGAGGAAATTGAGAAGATAAACCTTATCCGTATCGGTTACCTCGAAGGTCTTGCGGTAAACACCTGCCGACATATCGTCGGGCAGTACGGGAGGCTTGGTTTCAATTTCATAGGGGCAGTTGAGATATACGGGCGGTTCATAACCCGTTCTCTGCCAGGTTGAAGGAACGTTGATTTTGTCAAACTGAGTGTTTTCTGTATCGAAGTTTACGGGGACATCTGCTGCGTGAGCATAATACTTAAACTCCCACTCGCCCGAGAGCACTCTTACGAGGTCGCTTGAAAAACGTTCCTTGCGGAAATCGGTCTTTTCAAGCACTTCTCTGTCGGTAAAGGGAATGAAATATGCCCTGCCCTCACGCTTGTTGAGTTCATAAAAACTGAAATCACGGAAATTGGTCTTGTTGATAGTGTACTTCATGCTGTCACCTCACACAAAAATTAAGAGCGTTACCTCTTGTAACGCCCTTATTTTACCATATTCACTTGCTCAAATCAACACGTTTTGTGCCAATTTCTAACATTTTTATGAAATTAAAGGAATTTTGAGCAGATCAACCTGCCCGAAACAGATTTATTTTACGCTTTCTCTGTACTTCTTTCTTGCATAACGGAAAATAATATATGCAAAGCAGACAGCCGCAAATACAAGGATATAAACCAGATATTTTGTGCCCTCGGGAGTAAGAGAAGCCACACCGTCCGCCGAACCCAGCTCACCGTCACCGAAGAAGAAATCGTAATTGCTTAAGCCCTCTTCGGAGTTGAAGTTTTTGACATCGTCCCAAAGCGAGCTCATAAGCTCAAGGGTCTCGGGAGAAAGATTCAGATAACTCTGTGTTTTATAATTATCGTCAGCGGGATAGAGAATTTCGTTCTCGAAATAAGTGTATTCGGGGTTGGTATAAACGCCTGTGTGCGGACTTGCATAGCAGATATATTCTGCGTTTGCAAGAGCTACTTCGGGGTCAAGCAGGAAGTTGATGTAAAGCTCTGCGGCAAGTTTATTCTTGCTGCCCTTGAGGACACAGGCGGCATCGACAAAGTAGTTTGTGCCTTCCTTCGGGTAAACAAACTCAAGGTCAGGGTTGTTGTCCTTCATTGTGAGGAAATCACCTGCATAGTAAGCACCGAAGGCAGCTTCGCCCGTTTCCATTTTGAGGAAGATTTCGTCGTTTACATAAACGGGAGAAATCTGCTTCTGCTCCTTGAGAAGCTCTGCTGCAACCTTCCACGACATTTCGGATTCGGTGTTGTAGTCCATACCCAAAAGATTCTGTGCAATACCGAAAGCATCACGGGGGTTATTGAACATCAGAATCTGACCCTTGTACTGCTTATCCCACAGTGCAGACCAGCTGTCCGGCGTACCGTCCACCATGGCGGAGTTATAAATCAGACCGACCATACCTACGGTATAGGGAACGGAATATTCGTTCTTGGGGTCGTAAGAGGGATTGCGGTATTTTTCGGGAATGTATTCAAAGTTGGGTATGTTTGAAAAATCAAGCTTTTCAAGCATATCCTCGTTTATCATACGCTGAATCATATAGTCTGACGGGATTACGATATCGTAGGAAACGCCGCCGCTTTTGAGCTTTGAGTACATAACCTCGTTGTTGTCGAAGGTATCGTAAACAACGTTGATGCCGTACTTTTCTTCAAAAGCCTTGTTGACATCAAGTGTATCGTCTGCACCGTCTGAAATATATTCACCCCAGTTATAAACATAGAGTGTTGTGCCTCTGAGTGCATTGACTTCATCCTGCGATGCGGCAAATGCACAAAGCGCAGATGAAAAGCAAATAAGCACAGCGAAAACAACTGCAAATATTTTTTTCAAAATATGCAACTCCTTTCGGAAGGATTATTTCTTTTTCTTCGTTTTATCCTCACTCTTTGCCTGGGCAAGATTATAGAGAATAAGAAGAACAAGAATGCTCACAAAGATGAGAGCGGAAAGAGCATACATATCGGGCTTTACACGCTTCTTGGTCATTGAGAAAATGGCTATGGGAAGCGTCTGGAAGCCGGGACCGCTTGTAAAATAGCTGATTATGAAATCGTCAAGCGACAGAGTGAACGCCATAATCATACCCGTTAAGATACCGGGCATAATCGAGGGAAGAACAACCTTGAAGAATGCCGCAACGGGCTTACAGCCCAAATCCTGCGCCGCTTCGGCAAGGTTGCGGTCGGTCTGCCTGAGTTTTGGCAGAACGTTGAGGATTACATAGGGCAGGCTGAAGGTAACATGAGCAATAAGCAAGGTACCGAAGCCAAGCACCGAATCCGTATTTATAAGTCTGCCGACGAAAACAAAAAGCAGCATCATTGAAATACCCGTAACGATTTCGGGATTCATCATCGGGATATTCGTAACAGCCATAACACCCGAACGGGCAGGGCCTTTTTTGAAGCGGTCTATACCGACTGCCGCCGCAGTACCGAGTACGGTTGCCGTAAGAGATGAGGTAACGGCGAGAATAACCGTATTGTAAAGCGATTTGAGCGTAGCTTCGTCTTCAAGGATTGCCTTATACCATTCAAGCGAAAAGCCCGAAAAAACACTTGTGCTGCTTGTTGAGTTAAACGAAAACAGTATAAGAACGAAAATCGGAGCATAGAGGAAGAGGAAGACGAGAGCAATATAAATTCTTGAAGCTGTTTTCATATCGCCATCTCCTCGTCGCCCGTAAAGCGGTTCATAACCGCCATACAGATAAGGATAAGAATCATCAGCACGAAGGAAATCGCCGCACCGAGATTATAGTTATAGGACTGCTGGAACTGTCTTTCGATAACGTCGCCTATAAGGTCGAATGAGCCGCCGCCGAGCTTCTGTGAGATATAGAAGGTACTGACAGACGGGACAAAAACCATAGTAATGCCCGAAACAACGCCCGGCATACTCATCGGAATTATGCAGCGACGCACACAGGTAAGGCGGTTGCCGCCAAGATCCTGACAGGCTTCAATCATACTGTGGTCAAGCTTTGCCATAACGGAATAAATCGGCGTTATCATAAAGGGGAGGAAATTGTAAACCATACCGAGGATAACCGCACCCTGTGTGTTAATCATATGCACGGGGTCGATACCGATTTTAACAAGGAACGAATTGATGATACCCGTATCCTGTAAAAGAGCCATCCATGAATAAGTACGGATAAGAAAGCTCATCCACATCGGAAGCATAACGAGAAGCACAAGTGTACGCTGTACCTTTTCCGTTTTCTGCGAAATGAAATAGGCAAGCGGAAAGGCAATAATCAGGCAGATTATTGTGGCGACAATACCAAACCATATTGAACGCAGGAAGGTAGTTGTGTATTTACTCAGCTCCGAAATATTCTCAAGCGTAAAAGCACCGCTTGAATCGGTAAATGCATAGTAGGCAACGAAAATAAGCGGAGCGATTACGAAAATGGCCGACCAGACAATATAGGGGGAAGCAACAAGCTTTGCTTTAAGTGAACGGCTGCTCATTCCTCCTCCACCTCCTCGGGGTCGGAAAGCTCGTCAAACTCTTCGCTGAAGGAGCTGTAATCGCCGTAAAGGCCTGAATATGCGGACTTTTTCATAATGTGAATTGCATCGGGCTCGATATAAAGACCGATTTTTGCACCCTCAGGCTGATAGTCGGTAGTCTGAATCATCCACTTGAAGCCGCCGATATCGACAATAATTTCAAAATGAACACCCTTGAAGGTAACGGAAGTAACAACACCGCACAGCATTCCCTTTTCAGGCTCGACAACATCAACATCCTCGGGACGGACAACAACGTCAACCGCCTCGTTTTTGCCGAAGCCTTTATCAAGGCACTCAAAGCGGTGACCCGAAAACTCTGCAAGGCAGTCGTCAATCATAACACCGTCGAGAATATTACTCTCACCTATGAAATCCGCAACAAAAGCGTTTTTAGGTTCGTTATAGATATCGAGAGGTGTGCCAATCTGCTGAATTACACCGTTGTCCATAACAACAACCGTATCGGACATTGAAAGAGCCTCTTCCTGGTCGTGTGTAACGTAAATAAATGTGATACCCAGACGCTGCTGAATATTCTTAAGCTCAATCTGCATATCCTTACGCAGTTTGAGGTCAAGAGCACCAAGAGGCTCGTCAAGAAGAAGAACTTTAGGCTTGACAGCAAGGGCACGGGCAATTGCAACACGCTGCTGCTGGCCGCCCGAAAGCGACTGGATATTGCGCTTTTCAAAGCCCTTGAGATTTACAAGAGCAAGCATATCTGTAACGGTCTGCTTGATTTCCTTGTTGCTGACCTTTCTGAGTCTGAGACCGAAAGCAATATTCTCATAAACGTTAAGGTGAGGAAAAAGCGCATAACGCTGAAAAACGGTGTTAACCTGCCTTTTATGCGGAGGTACACCATTAATTCGTTTATTATAGAAAATGACATCTCCGCCATCCGGCTCGATAAAGCCTGCAATTACACGCAGGGTTGTTGTTTTACCGCAGCCCGAAGGACCGAGAAAGGTAATAAACTCCTTATCACGGATGTAGAGATTCAAGTCTTTAAGTATTGGTTCTCCGTCGTAAGAAACGGATATATTTTTCAGATCAATGATAACGTTGTTTTCCAATTATGCAGCCCCTCTCTGAAAAATCCTTATTTTATTAAGATTATTTAATATAGAAATTAACATAAATATAGAGCGAAAAACGGCAAATGTCAACAATTTTTTAAAATTTTTTCGCAAAAAATCAGCGCAAACCCGAGGCGATTTTTGATATGCTCCGTTTATCTCCGAAATGCTCCCGTTTGCTCTTGTTTGCTCGTTTTTTATCAGAACAAAAAAATTCATAAAAAATGCACCGATGGCTCAACAGACACCGGTGCAAAATTCAGACAGCTTTCTTTTCGGCAATTTCCATAAGCTCCCTTTCGGACTGAATATCCTGCGGATACGGGTATGTAAGCGCCACCTTATCAAAAAGCTTTTTAATCTTTTCCGCCTTATTCACATCTTTGAGCACAAGAAGCGAATATACATATTCCGTTCGCAATACCGTAGGAAACTTTTTCATTTTCTTAATAAAAACCAAAAGTTCTTTTGTGAGCAACTCATCCAAAACGGCTTTTCTGTTCTCACCTATCATTTCAACATAGGCACGGTCACACAGGGTTAAATTCCTGTGCAAAGGCGTGATACCGCTGTCAATTTCAAGAATGTGTGCCATCAGGCTGTCCGCTTCTTCAAATTTCTGCTCATCCATTAAACGGTTTGCGGCAAAAACACCCATAACGGCAGCCATACCGTTTTTCATAGCTTCATCATCGGGTGCTTCAAACCATTCGGCAGGCATATCCTTGACCCGTACACCTTTTGTAAGCTTTTCGTTCACCTTCAACTGCACCCAAAACGAACGCATAGCAGCTGTGTTACCGGACAGCGAAAACGCATTATAGCCGTCGTTATTCACGTCACCCGTATTCATTGGTATACCGTTCATCAATGCCGATACAAAGCCTACCAAAACAAAAACAAGCAAAGCCAGCGAAACATAAGCCCAGCTTTTAAACGCAAAGACAAGCACAAGAAAAACAAGCGATGCGGCAATATTCATAATAACACCGCCGAGATTAAAAAGCACAACGGGAAAACTGCCGTTGACAATATCAGGCGGTGACATAAGGCACTGTCCTGCCATACCTGCAATTTTCAAGCGCTTAAATACGGTTTTTTCGTTTTCCTTTACCCACATAAAGTTAAAGATACGGAACGAGCTGAATTTATAGCCCGAAAGCAAGCCGAAAATAAGGTGTCCGGCTTCGTGAACAATGATATGAACAAAAAAGGCAACAAACAGCATCAGCCACAAAAAAAGACCGATAAAAGGACTTGCCGTACCAAAACTGTCAGCGTACGCAACTAATGCATAGCCCAAAACCGCACCCATAAGCATAAAGACAATTAGGCTTATGTATTTCTGCCAAGATTTTTTCTTGCTTTTAGTTTTATTCTTCATTTTGTTCAACTCCGTTTGTTTTTACAATAACTGCATATATATTTTTTCTTCTTCGCCCCACGGAGCGATTTTACGGTCAACAACGCTAAAAACGTACAATCTCCCCTGTTTTTCTTATCGTGATAAAAACAATATCCATCGTAGGGTCGATTCACGAATCGACCGCTGTAAAAGTGATATGTTGGTAGATTTCGGGTAAGAAAGTGAATTGCCCCTACTGAAATAATACAACATTAACGTTGTATTATTTCATCGGCGATTTCGTTCACCGTTTTTCCGTCTGTGTGGATTTTTACGGTGTTAAGTGAGCCATGCTTATCAAGCCTTGCAAGGCTTCTGTCGAGCACATCGGGTGTACGTATTCCTGCTTCGATATCCTTGCCAAGTCTTGAACGGAGTGTATTTTCATCACAAACCAAAGAAATGCATTTTACGTTAATATTACCCAAATAAAGTCTTTTGAGCATTGAATCAATAATAGACTGCTCGTGCATAACCCAGCAGAAAATGATATTTTCATAGGCTGAACAACGGATAAAATTATTGAGAAGATGGCATATATTATCCGTTACCATTGCCTTGGTTTCTTCCGTTACCTGAAAAGGTGAAGAATCCCAGCACCAGTCGCCGTCGAGAAACACGCTGTTATTCAGTTCCTTTTTAAGCTGTTGGCAGACTGTTGTTTTTCCGACACCCATTGTTCCGCCGATTAAATATAATGTTTTCATTTGGTTTTCTCCATAAAATACGCCTGTCCGTCCTCAACATAGCCGCAGGCTTCGTACAAACCCTTTGCTGTGGGGTTGTTGACGTTTACATAAAGCCTGATACCTGTTGCGTTATATTTTTCTTTCAGTTCATCGGCTTTTTTCATAAGCGCTTTTGCCAAGCCTTTTCCACGGTAATCGGGCTGTACCCACAGTTCATCCACAAAAATATGGCCGTGACCGCCCCATATGCCGATTTTCGGAATATATGTAAGCGATATCCACCCGACAAAGCGGTTGTCAACCTCAACGGCATAGACATAAAAATCCTTGTTTTTAAGTTCTTTTTTCACTACATCGGAAACAGGCGTACAAACGGGTGTGCGTTCAACCGAATTCACACGCCAATACACCATATCCTCAAAGCGATTGTAATTTTCTGTTGTAATTTTTTCTATACTGTAATTCATTGTTTATCCTTTATTATAGTTTTGCGTTTAAAACAAGTTCATCTATTCTGTTTTTAACCTTTGCTTTTTCCGAGCAAAGGTTTGAAAGTATTGAATTGAGATTATTCAAAATTTCGGTAACCTGTGCGTTGGTTTCGTCCACTCTTTCCTTTGCATCCTTAATTTTTCCGAGGACTGTCCAATCGGCAAAAATTCCGTCGAAGAAATAGTCTGCAAACCTCAAAAAGCCCTTGATTTTTATCTGCATATCGGCACTGATATCAACATCCGCAAGCTCTGTATTGAACCTGCCGAGCTGTACCTGAAGCTGTTCAATCAGTTCCTGTGCCTCGTCAAGTGCGCTGTGCTTTGCAAGGTCGGAAATCAGACCGCCGCCGAACAAATCCACAGTTCCCCAGCCCTCGGCATCCTTAAGCTGTGCATTAATTTTTTTGATTATTTGCACTGCTCTTTCGCCTTCGTTAACCGCTTCACGCAGTTCCTTTTCCTTTGCTTCAAAAGAAGCAAGGCGTTCCTCTGCGCTGAGAATTTCCTCGGCACCTGCAACGTCCGAGACTTTTACAGCCTGAGCTTTTTCTGCAAGCAGACGGTAATACTCGTCCTCACAGCCGTCAAGACCTCTTCTTTCGGACGAAAATTTCACTATATCCGCCTTTACTGCTTCAAGTTCACGCACGGCAGCATCATACTTTACTGCGGCGGCATAGGCTTCCCGGCGCTCCTTGTCAAGCTTTTCATCCATCTTGCCTGCAGCCTTAAAGAAAAACGCAGAGAGGCTTCTGCCCTCGAGGCGATCAACGTCGCTCTGCTCGTTTATCTTGGCGGCAAGCAGCTGACCGACGGTCGGTGCAAGCTCTTTTTCACGCCTGCGCAGCTCGTTGAGCTTTGAATCCAGATAGCCTCGCCTTTGAATTTTCTGTTGTAAATTCTTTAATTCATCGTCATAAAATCTCATCGTCTTATCCCCTTTTCAGTGTTTTGAGATACACCTTTTGTTCATCGGTAATTCTGTAGCTTTCAACAGCCTTTTGTATCGTTTTGTTGTGTACCCAAATATCAAGTATATTGTTTTCGATAAAAGTAATTGTTGAATCGTATTGCTTGGCAAGGGCTGTTGCAAAAAACCATGCAAGCATCATATTGACATAGTATTCTTCGCTTTTCACGCCTGCGGCAAGGGTGAGGTATTCGGGCTTGAACGCTTCGTCGAGATAATAACACATCAGCATTTCCAGACCGAAACGCACGGTGTATGTTTCTTTTGAGGATATCCATATTTTTATCTGCTCAAGCAATTCGGGCAGATGCTTTTTAAACGCCTTCGGTCTGAGTGAATCGCAGGTAGCCCAGTTATCAACAAAGGGCAAAAAAGCGTTTACAGCCTTTATACACTCGTCATAATCCCCTATCCGCTCAATTAAAAATGCGTGGAGGTTGTTTTCCTCATAATAGAAGTGAGGCAAGCCCTGCATAAACTCTTTTGCCTGTTCATCCGACAGCTCTTTCGCAAATTTTCGGAGCACAGGCATTCTGATGCCTATTACCCTGTTTTCGTCAACCGTCGGCATAAGCTTTGAGTGAAAGGCTTTATATTCCGTATCCTGACGTTTGAGTAAATTTTCTGTTACGTTCATTTGCGTTTACTGCCCTTTTCACATTTTATTATATTTTTATAATAACAGCACAAAAACAAAAAGGTCAATATTCCGTACAGAAAATTAACTTAAAATTCAAAATCGTGCTACATAAAAAGCCGCTTTACCGTATCAGCAAAGCAGCTTTCAAATTTATTCTTCTACAGGCTCCCAGCCGTCCACAACAACATCTTCATCCTCGTCAAGGTGAGTGACAACACGGTATTTTCTGCCGTCGTTGCCTTCGGCCGTGCCGTCTTCATAGCAGGTTATTGTTACACCGTTTTCAAGGCGTGCCGTGTGAGTATAGCCAAGATTTTTATGGGATAATTCATAAAACATAAAATCACCGTTATATTTATTTTACCGTACCGATTACAGCATTTATATCCGTTTCCCACACGGTTTTAATAACACGGCGTGCATCGGAATATTTTTGGGCGCCTGATTCAAAAATCAGGTAAAGCTTGCCGTTGTAATAATCAAACGCTTCCATAAGTGTCGGCATTGTGATTTTGGTTATACGGCTGTCACTATCGGCTATATAAAGCGGAATATCCTTTGTTCCGAAGACCTCTGCGGTATCGGTTTTCCATGATTTATAATCGGAATAAATATGCATTACGGAGTTGTTGCGTCTGCCGTAGGAAGTGCTGAAAACAACCTCACCGTTATCGGTAAAAGACATACCCTGTACCTGGTCGGGAATTGAAAGCACAACATCGGGCACGATTTGTTGTTCTGCCGTATAATCAACATTAACGGGTAATTCATAACCGCAGCAGATGGCTGAATTTTTGCCGTAGGAGTGTTCGGGATTTACGAGGTTATCCTTGTTGTAAAACTCGCCTATCCACAGCATTTTGCCGTCACAGTACATATAGGAAGCCTTGGCCTCGGTCTGAAACCTGCCGTCAAACCGGACCTTTGCACCGTCTTCCGCCTGAGCAAGCACATCAGCCGTTATGTGGTAGGCGTAGCCGCCTTTTTTCTCGCTGCCACCCGAAGCAACCCATACATCGCTGCCGTTTGAAGCAATGCCGCCTGCGTGGTAATCAAAGCCCGTGCCGTCGGGACAAATAAGCAGAAGTTTTTTAACGGCTTTTGTTTCGTTATTAATAAGATAAATTCTCGAAAGGCTTTCGTCCCCCTCACCGCCGGCTGAAGAATAACCGCTGACGGCAAAGGAATTTAAACTTTCAACAAAGCAGATACCCTGCGGAACAAAGTCATCGTCCAGCCCGGGTATTTCAAAAAGCTCGGTTGTATAATCTTCAACGTCTATATAAGTAAATCCCGGCTTGAAAAGCTCATAAAGCTTTGCGAAAACCGCTTCAAAAAAATCAACAATAAGCTCAAAGAAACCGATTTCGTTTGACAAAGTTTGTAAGTTATCAACAGCCGAAGCGGAAAACGAAAACAGCATAGACACGGCAACAAGAACACAGACCAAGGAACGGACAGTTTTACTCATTTACTTTCTCCTTTTTACGGTCGTGAATAATCATACCCACAACGGTGAAAACAAGCAGAATAATGTGCGACACAAACGCACCGTAGGACTTTGAAAGCAGGTCGTAAATACACCAGAGAACGCTGTTAACAATAGTCCAGAAGCGGTACTTTGCGCCGCTTTTCTGACCGATGCACATAACAAAGGAAAGCGACGCAACAATTGCAAGAACGGTAAGAGCGTTGAAGCCGCCAAAAATAAGGTTGACCGCAACAAAGCCTATGGCATAAAGCGCAACGAGCCACTTGGGAAGCGGCTTATCCTTTGAATCAAAGAAGTAGTTAATTATTGCCTGTAAACCGCCGAGGTAACAGGAAGCCGCACCGTTGATACCGCTGCCTGCAAACATATAGCTTGTGGCAAAAAGAACGTTACTGCAAAAGACAAAGAAAAGAATCTGCTTCATCTTGCGGCCCTTGATAAGTGAAGCGGCAACCACACTTGCCAGGCCGAGAGTGCTGAGAACATAAGATAAGGTTTGCATTTTAAAATTCCTCAATACAATAAATTTTACCGAAAGATTGTAGCACATATTGCGGCAAAAAGCAACGGAAAGTAAAAATATTGACAATTCAGAAAAACAAGAGTATAATCGAGAAAAATTACCGAAAGGCAGGTGGACAAAATGACAATGTATTATCTTTATTATCCAAATATCAAATCAGATGTTGTTTTGTCCGCAATGTAAGTTTTTTATATTGTTATACCTGACTCCTCTGATTTTGTGTCAGAGGAGTTTTTTGTTTGGAGGGATTAAGAATTGATTTCGTTAAGATTAACCGTTAATGATGATGCTGAAATTCTGACAGATATTCAGCAAAAAGCCTTTCGTCCGCTTTATGAAAAATATCACGATGAAGGCAATCCGTATTTAAGAGATAAAAGGGACATACTTTGCAGATTAGATAATCCGAATTTTTTGTATTTGACCATTCTGCTCGATGAGAAAATAGTCGGCGGTATTTTGTACAGAATAAAAGGCTCTACACCGTTTATAAAGAATCTTCGTTGGGGCAAACATTATCTCGGAAGGGTATATATTTCACCCGAATATCAGAACCAAGGCATTGCAACCGAGGCAATATTACAGTCGGAAAAGTTTTTGAAAAAGCCAAGAAAGTTATATGTTGATTTTCCCGAGGATTTGGACAAAAACAGAAAATGCTATACTAAATGCGGTTATAAAGACACGGGAAAAAGACTTGAAGCAGAAAAGGGCTTGATATTGGCTTGTTTTGAAAAAGTATTAAAATAAACGTTGGAAGGAATTTAAAATGAATCCTTGGAAATCACAAAACTATAAAAAAATATATGATAACCAAGATATAAGAACGGGCATTGCTTTACGTTTTGAAAAAGGTGTTCACGGTGATATAAAATCGCTGTTTACAGACTTTACAAAATGGTTGAGGAAGAATTATTATTTTCCCATCCGTGTTGCAGTGTATATTAAAGCAAGCGAAACAATTAAGTTGATGAATGGAAGTATGGCTTGGGGTTCTTTCAGGTATTTTGATACTTTCGATGAGCCATACATCAGGATTCCTACAGGCGATTATTTGAAACAAGCCGAAATTGAAGGCAAAGAAAATGCCGCATATACGATACTTTCTTCTTTTGTTCACGAATTGACACATTATTTTCAGTGGGTAAATCAATTTGAACAAACTGACAGAGGTTCGGAGTGGCAAGCAAACTATTACCGCAACAGAATTATTGATTTGTATCTGAATGAAAAAGAAAACACAAACCAAAAGTTCAAAGCCATATTCTTTGACCGTGACGGTACGCTGACGTATTTCACCGCAGAAAAAGAGGCATGGCGTGACAGGCAAATCAGCAGCTGGAGCGGTAAACCATTTGAACTTGATTACGATAAAATGATGTCACTTTTTCACCTTGCAAGTGAAGGCAGAAAGCCGTGGTACAAAACACTTGATGATGAACGTGAGTTTTTCAGAAGATATTATTATCATCTGCTTGTCGGTGAGGGTGTGACAGAAAACATTGAAGAAAAAGCGGAGTGTCTTTTGAATGAGCTTTGGTGCAATGGCGACAGGGCGTTGTTCCCCGAAACGGTTGAGGTGCTTAAATATTTTAAAAGCCGTGGCTACAAGATGGGCGTTATCAGCGACACTTCGCCGTCGCTTGAATTCACGTTGCAACAGCTTGGCATTGCAAAATATTTCTCATCATTTACTGCAAGCTCATTGGTCGGCGCAGGAAAACCGAGCCCGATTATTTTCAACGCAGCACTCAAAGCACAGGGAGTTACTGCCGAAGAAAGTATATTTGTTGACGACTGCAAAGAAGAAGCTGACGGTGCAAGAAAACAAGGCTTTACAGCCTTTTACCTTGACCGAAGCGGAGAAAACAACGACAAATGGACAATACATAATCTGAAACAATTGATAAAAAATGAGGAATTAAAATGATTGATTACACTAAAATAAATTCGCAAACCTGGGATTTGTGGGCGGAAGACGGCTGCGAATACACCTTGCCCATAAGCCACGAGGAATATGAGAAAATTACTGCTGACAATTATTCTGTTATTCTCACTCCTTGCATTGCCGTACCTCACGAATGGTTTGGCGAATTGAAGGGTAAAAAAGTGTTGGGACTTGCAAGCGGCGGCGGTCAGCAGATGCCCGTGCTTGCAAAGCTCGGTGCGGAGTGTACCGTGTTTGATTATTCCGACAGGCAGCTTGAAGCAGAGAAAACGGTATCCGAAAGAGAAGGATACAACATTACAATCATCAAGGGTGATATGTCAAAACCGCTCCCCTTTGAAGATGAAAGCTTTGATTTGATTTTTCATCCCGTTTCAAACAACTATGTTGAGGATGTTTATCACGTCTGGAATGAGTGTTACCGTGTGCTTAAAAAGGACGGCAGATTGCTTTCGGGGCTTGATAACGGCATCGACTATTTATTTGAAGAAGATGACCCGTTGAAAGTGGTCAATCCCCTGCCGTTCAATCCTCTCAAAATGCCGAAAGAACGGCTTGACGCAATGATTGCAAACGGTGACGGTGTACAGTTCAGCCATACATTGGATGAGCAAATCGGCGGTCAGCTGAAAGCAGGATTTATGCTCAAAGCATTGTACGAAGACCGTGACGGAGAAGGCGGAAACATAATCGGCAAATATTATCCGCAGTATGTTGCTACGCTTGCGGTAAAATAAGAGGATAAAAAATGAAAATAGCAGTTTTAGGCTATGCAGGCAGCGGCAAAACATATCTGTCTGACTACATAGGCAAAAATAAAAATATCCCTGTCCTTCACCTTGACGATATCAAGTGGGACAAGGAATGGATGCCCGTTGATGATACTATTGTGCTGCCCCAAGTGGCTGATTTTATGGCAAAAGATGATTGGATAATTGACGGGTACTACACATATCTGCTAATAGATGAACGACTGGAAACGGCAGACAAAATAATTTTGCTTCAGCTTCCGAGAATGACTTGCTTTTTCCGTGCATTGAAACGCACAAAGGCACGCAGGCAAGACGGATACAAAAACGATATGAATTGGTGGTTTGTAAAATTTACTTTGTTTGGTTGCAGGAACAAGGAAAGACGAAAGTTTTATGCTGAAATTGCAGAGAAATATAAGGACAAAACCGTTGTTCAGAAAACAAGAAAACAGGTTGAAGAATTTATGAGGAGTATATAACTATGCCGCAACACCCTTTTCCGCCTCTATATGATGAAAATTCAAAAGTGCTTATTCTCGGCAGCTTTCCGTCGGTAAAATCCCGTGAGGAGATGTTTTTCTACGGACACCCGCAAAACAGATTTTGGAAAGTAATTGCCGCCGTAACGGATGAAGAAACACCTGTTACTATTGAAGAAAAAAGCAGACTGCTTCATAATAATCACATTGCACTGTGGGACGTGATTGCTTCGTGCGACATTACGGGCAGCTCCGACAGCAGTATTAAAAACGTAAAAGCTAACGACCTGACGGTAATTCTTGAAAGCGCAGATATTAAGCAGATTTTTGTCAACGGCAAGACAGCAGAAAAGTATTACAACAAATATATCCGTGACACCATAGGCAGAGAGGCCGTCTGCCTGCCCTCAACCTCCCCTGCCAACGCAGGGTGGAAATTAGAAAGGCTTATAGAGGCATGGAGTGTTATATTAATTATACCATAATTAAATTTCTTTATTTGGGAAAAGAATTATTTTTCTGATAATTCTTTAGAATTTTTTTTGTTTTTTATTAAGATGTTTGGATAATATGTACTCTCCATCTTTATTTTGTGATGAATTTCCATTATGAAAGTCGTATCCAAGCTTTCTGTAAAATTCAAGACCATAAACCGAGGCCGGTATTAGTACTTCTTCAGCACCAATTTCTTCAGCATATTCATCAATTTTTTGTATAAGAGCTTTGCCAATACCTTGCTTCTGATGTTCAAGATGAGTAAATACAGTAAGTATTATATATTTATTTTCTGCATTTTCTACCTGAACACCATACATACCATTTACTTTATCTAAGCTTGCTGTCGCTAACACTTTACCTTCATCAATCGCAACAAAACACTTGATTCGTTTCGGAAAATTCTTTTTTATCTCTTCTTCAGTAAAATGTCTGGCTATTCTGTCAACTACTTCTTTTCCATGATCTTTTATAGTTATAGTATATAAATTACTTAAAATAATTTCTGACATTTCTTTTGCATATTTTTCTTCATACTCTTTTATTTCCATAAATGTTACCTCAATTAATTATTCAATTAAATTATACCATACCTATATCAGAAAATCCACTATTAAATCATCACCTGTCAACGGTGACGAATATTCTTGACAACCATAGAGATATTTACGCTCGGTTAATCGTTATCTTTTTGCCATTAAAAGTGGGTTTCGAATATACTTTACGGTAACTGAAAGCATAAGAAAAAACCACAGAAGCTATTGCTTCTATGGGAGTTCTGGCGGAGAGCAAAGGTAATTGATAGCATAATTTATGCAGTGCCACGCTTGGTACTTCTCGTTTGTTAAAATCACCTTAGCTCAATCCCACGCCCTAAAAACAGTCCACCGGACTGTTTTCTTTACGGGCTTTCGAATCCCTTGCTTATACAAAAAATAACAGAGATACCAAATGGTATCTCTGTTATTTATGGCGGAGAGCAAGGGATTCGAACCCTCGAAGCCGTTTTAGCGACTTACACGATTTCCAATCGTGCTCCTTCGACCAGCTCGGACAACTCTCCACAAGTCAACAGTCAATATTTTACACTATATTTTCAAAAAAATCAAGACTTATTTTAAATTTTTTAAAAAATCTTTTCACATATCTGAATGCCCTTGGGAATTGTTATACTCCCAAGGGCTTTGTTAATTCAATTAATCAAGTTCTATTTCTTTCGTCAAGCGGATATCACGGGAGGATGAGGCGGCAGAAATTTTGAATGTACCCGGCTCAACTACCCATTCATACGCCTGATTCATAAGGCGGAAGGCTTTATAATCGAGGTTGAATTCAAGTGTCTTTTTCTCGCCTGCTTCAAGCGAAACACGCTTAAAATCCTTTAGGAGAAGAAGCGGCGTGACAACGGAGCTTTCACAGTCCTCTACATAAATCTGTACAACCTCGTCGCCTGCTGCTTTGCCCGAATTTTCAACGGTTACGCTTACCCTAACATCGGTTTTGCCTGTTTTTTCGAGCCTGAGGTCGGAATACTCAAAGGTGGTATAGCTCAAGCCGTAGCCGAAGGGATAGAGTGCGTCTCCCCTGCCCTCGTAATACTCGTTGCTGGCACCGGGAAGCATTGAATAGTAGCAGGGAATCATTGTAGAACGTCTGGGAAGTGAAAACGGCAGTTTACCGCCGGGGTTGACCTTACCTGTAAGGACATCGCAGATAGCCTGCGGACCGCATTCACCGCCAAACCAGCAGGAAAGTACGGCGTTTGACATATCGCTTTCTTCCTTGATTGCGAGAGGCTTGCCGTGAATCATAACAAAGACCATAGGCTTGCCCGTTTCTGAAAGAAGCTTCATCAGTTCACTCTGTCTGCCACATAGGGTGAGTTCGCAACGGTCTCTGCCCTCGCCGCTTGAAATCGTATCGTCACCGCCGCAGAAAATAATCAGGTCAGCCTGCTTTGCGATATTCACAGCTTCCGCTATATTTTCTGTCTGTTCCTCTGCCTTTATGCCCTGCAGGTGGTGCTGGTCGCCGAGAGCAAACTGAAAATCGCCGTCGCTGATACCGCAGCCGTCGCACTGCATAATTTCCGCTTCGGGGAACTCTTCTTTAAGTATATCGTAAATAGTCTTGAGTTTTCTGCCGACAATCTTTGCAGAATAACCGCCCAGACGCACCTTATCGGATGATGGGCCGATAAGACCTATTTTCGTGTACTTATCCTTTTGCAGCGGCAGAATACCGTCGTTTTTGAGCATAATGACAGACTTCTGCGCAATTTCAAGCGCTTTGTCAAGGTGAGCCTTGCAGTTGATTATGCTCTTATACTCGTTTTCATCGGTGTATGGGTTTTCAAACAGACCGAGCTCAAACTTGATTTTAAGCACACGTCGGCAGGATTCGTTGATGTTATCAACATCGAGCTTACCCTCATTTACTAATTCTTCAAGGCTGTCAACCCAGAGCTTGTTCAGGTATTCATCGCCGCCCTGGCAGTCCAGACCGTTTTTCTTTGAAAGGTAGATTGCATCCTTTTCGTTCTTTGCCATTTTGTGCAGATAGTGCACACGGCGAAGTCCGCCCCAATCTGAACGGCAAATACCTTTTAAACCGAAACGCTCTTTGAGCACGGTTTTGAGGTAATGGCTTGAAGTCATCATAAGGTCGCCGTCGATTGAGTTATAGCTTGCCATAACATCGTAAGCGCCGCCCTCTTTGATGCCTGCTTCAAACACGGGCAGATAACAGCTTTCAATTTCTCTTATACCTGCTCTTGCGGTTGCACAGTTGACACCGCCCTCGGGTATGCCGTGGATACAATAATGCTTGGGCTCAGAAACAACGCTGTCCTTTGCGGAAATATCGCCGTTCTGGTGCCCCTTTACAATTGCGGCAGCCATTTTCGAGGAAAGGCAGGTATCCTCACCGAAGGTTTCCTCTGTTCTGCCCCATCTGGGGTCACGGGCAACATCAAGGTTGGGTGCAAGCACTTCAAAAATGCCGAGTGAACGGGTTTCCTTGGCAATAACTCTGCCTGCTTCATAGGCGTATTTCGGCTCAAAGGTAGCAGCCCATGCTGTAGGAATAGGCAGAACGGTAGCCCTTGTACCTGCAATACCGTGAAGCGCTTCACCCGTGAAAATAACGGGAATACCCAGACGGGAATTTTCGATAAAGAACTCTTGCAGCTTGTTCATAACGGCAGGCACGGAATAGTTATCGTGCAGATATCCCAGACCGTCAGGAAAATCTTCTCTCAATTTATCCCAATAATAATCGGTTGTTTCGGTAACGGAGCAGTTGTCGTTGGGGTCGGGCTCTGTGCAGTATTTACTGCCGAACTTCATATCAAGCTGGGCAATTTTTTCACGCAGAGTCATACGGGAAAGCAAATCCTCCGCACGCTCTTCAACAGATAAAGCAGGGTTTTTGTATTTCATCGTTTCAGACATAGAACATAACTCCTTATATCACAAACGCCTGCCGATAACAGCAGGCGTTGATTTTAAATTTAGATATCGCAGTTGTTTACTGTTCTGGGGAAGGGAAGAACGTCACGGATGTTGGACATACCCGTAAGGTACATTACGCAACGCTCGAAGCCGAGGCCGAAGCCTGCGTGACGGGCTGTGCCGTACTTGCGAAGGTCGAGGTAAAAATCGTAATCCTCGGGGTTGAGGCCGAGCTCGTTCATACGGGTTACGAGCTTATCGTAATCGTCCTCTCTCTGGCTGCCGCCGATGATTTCACCGATACCGGGAACAAGGCAGTCCATAGCGGCAACTGTCTTTCCGTCGGGGTTGAGCTTCATATAGAAGGCCTTGATTTCCTTCGGATAATCGGTTACGAATACGGGACGCTTGAACACTTCCTCTGTGAGGTAGCGCTCATGCTCTGTCTGCAAATCGCAGCCCCATTCAACAGGATAGTCGAAGTTTGCGTTATTCTTGGAAAGGATTTCGATAGCCTCTGTATAGGTAACTCTGCCGAAATCGGAGTTGACAACATTGTGAAGTCTTTCAAGAAGACCCTTGTCGATAAAGCTGTCGAAGAATTTCATTTCCTCGGGTGCTTTTTCAAGGACATAATTGATGACATACTTGAGCATATCTTCGGCCAACTGCATATCATCACTCAGGTCTGCAAAGGCGATTTCAGGCTCAATCATCCAAAATTCTGCCGCATGGCGTGTTGTGTTGGAATTTTCGGCACGGAATGTTGGACCGAAGGTATAGATGTTACGGAAAGCCATTGCATAAGTTTCACCGTTGAGCTGACCGCTTACGGTAAGGTTAGTGGGCTTGCCGAAGAAATCCTGTGAGTAGTCAACCTTGCCGTCCTCGGTAAGAGGAAGGTTATCAGGGTCAAGAGTGGAAACTCTGAACATTTCGCCTGCACCCTCACAGTCTGAGCCTGTGATGATGGGAGTGTGAACATAGACGAAATTGCGCTCCATAAAGAAGCTGTGAATTGCAAAAGCAATGAGAGAGCGGACACGGAATACCGCCTGGAAGGTGTTTGTTCTTGCACGAAGGTGAGTCATTGTGCGAAGGAACTCGAGGCTGTGACGCTTTTTCTGAAGCGGATAGTCAGGAGTGGATGCACCCTCAACAAAGACCTGAGTTGCCTGGATTTCAAAGGGCTGCTTTGCTTCGGGAGTTGCAACGAGTGTACCCTTGACTATGATAGCGGAACCTACATTGAGCTTGGAAACCTGCTCAAAGTTTTCCATATTATCGTGGAAAACAACCTGCAACGGCTCAAAAAAAGTACCGTCGCTTACAACAATGAAGCCGAAAGCCTTGGAGGCACGGACACTGCGCACCCAGCCGCAGACTTCAAGCTCTTTGTCATAATACTGCTCTGAGTGCTCAAACAGTTCACGGATAGTAATAATGTTCATTGGAAATATGCTACCTTTCAGTTATTTTTTCTCTCTCATTTTACAGTCTTTATTATATGCAGCTTCTACCGCCGCATTAACAGCATTTTCAAAGCCGTTTGCCTGCAAAGAGGCAACGCCTTCGATAGTAGTACCGCCGGGTGAACAAACCTTATCAATCAAATCGTAAGGATGCTCGTCGGTGGAAAGTATTTTTTCTGCGCTGCCTTTTACCGCCTGTGCAGCAACCTGCAAAGCCGTTTTCTTGTTCATACCGAGCTTTACTGCGGCACGTGCAAGCTGGTCGATGTACATATAGTTAAACGCAGGTGAACAGCCACCGATAACACCAAAAACGGGGAAAAGCTCCTCCCCTATTTCAAAGGCTGAGCCGAAGCTTCCGCAGAAAGAAATGAGGCTCTCTTTCTCTTCGGGGGTTACGTTTTCAAGACAGCATACCGCAGTGGCAGAGCCGCCGACGGAAGCGTTGATATTGGGCATAATTCTGGCAAGCCTTGCATCAAAGCCAAGGAGTGAACGGATAAAGGATAAATCCGTACCTGCCGCAACGGACACAATGAAGGGATTTTTCTGCTTAAACACTTCTGCATTTTCTTTAAGAAGCGCAGGAAAATCCTTGGGCTTGACGGCAAGAATTACCGTTTCACAATTATTTATAAGCTCTTCAACGCTTACGCATTTGTTTACACCGAAGGAAGCGATGTTTTCAAGGCTCGGTGCAAAAACATCGTAGGCGTAAAACTCATTATCTTTAAAGAAGTTTGTTTTGGAGGCACCGGCAACCAGAGCGGTTGCGAGATTACCGGCACCGATAAAACCGATTTTCATTTTATATCACCGAATTATTCAACATCGGATGTGCAGTTGGGGCACTTTGTAGCTTCGATATCAATTTCACTCTTGCAGTAGGGGCACTTCTTTGTTGTGGGAGCTGCAGGTGCTTCTTCAACCTTCTTTTCAGTCTTTGCACGAAGGGTGTTGATAGCCTTTACAAGGCAGAAGATAACGAAAGCCATAATGAGGAAGTTGAAAACTGCGCCGATGAAGTTGCCGTAGTTGAGAGTTGCTGCACCTGCTTCCTGTGCAGCGGCAAGAGTTTCGTACTCGTTACCGTCGAGAGCAACGAAGAGGTTTGAAAAATCAAGACCGCCTGTGATAAGGCCGATAACGGGCATAACAACGTCATCAACAAGGCTCTTGATGATAGCCTGGAAAGCGGCACCGATGATAACACCGACTGCAAGGTCAACAACGTTGCCTCTCATAATAAATGTTTTGAATTCAGCCATAAAACCGTTTGTTTTTTTCATAATGACACATCCTAATTTAATTAATTTTTTGCTATTATAACACACTGAAAAATACATTTCAAGTTTGAATTGACTATTAATGTAAAATATGTTAAAAATAAAGTAATAAAATTTAGGGAAGTACAAATTTTATGCTTTACAATATAAAAGCCCTGCTTGAAAAAGCAAGGGAAGGCCGCTGGGCTGTCGGCAGTTTCAGCGTAGCGAATATGGAAATGGTGCTCGGCGTACTCAAAGCCGCCGAGGAAACGCAAAGCCCCGTTATTTTACAGATTGCCGAGGTAAGATTAAAACAGTCGCCGCTTGAAATTATCGGCCCGCTTATGGTTGCCGCCGCAAAAAACGCAAGTGTCCCCGTTGCGGTGCATTTTGACCACGGACTCACCTTTGAAAAAATAAAGCAGGCACTTGAAATCGGCTTTACAAGCGTTATGTTTGACGGGTCTCACCTGCCGCTTGAAGAAAACATAGAAAAGACAAAAGAAACCGTTGCACTTGCTTTAAGATACGGTGCGGCTGTTGAGGCGGAAATCGGCTGTGTGGGCGGAAGCGAGGACGGCAGCGAGGAAATTGCAATCAACTGCACCTCCCCTGCCCAGGCTGTTGAATTCGTTGAGGAAACACAAGTTGATGCACTTGCAATTGCAATAGGCAACGCCCACGGAAACTACAAACAAACACCGCATTTGAGATTTGACATTCTTGAAGAAATCAGGACAAAGGTTGATGTTCCGCTTGTTCTGCACGGAGGCACGGGAATACTGCCCGAGGAATTCAAAAAGTGTCGTGAAAACGGAATAAAGAAAATCAACATTGCAACCGCAACCTTTGACAGCGTTCAGCAGAGCGTAAAAAAAGCCTATGCAGAAGGTAAAATCAAGGGATATTACGATTTGCAGGCGGCTGAGGTTGAGGGCGCATACGTAAATGCCCTGAAGCATATTGAAATTTTTGACTGTGCAGGCAAAGCACAACTCATATAAAGGAGAAAAATAAATGAGCTACTTTAATTTTGACAGCACAAGACCCTTTGACGTAATTCCGCTTGGCAGAGTTGCAATTGACTTCAACCCCACGGATATGAACAAGCCGCTTTCCGAAAGCAGCAATTTCAACAAGTATGTCGGCGGATCACCTGCAAATATCGCTGTCGGTCTTGCAAGGCTCGGAGCAAAGTGCGGCTTTTTCGCAAGAGTTTCCGACGACCAGTTCGGCGACTACGTAACAAACTATTTCAAGAATGACGGCATTGACGTTTCGCACATTGTCCGCTGCACAAACGGCGAAAACCTCGGCCTTACCTTCACGGAAATCAAGAGCCCGACCGAATCGAGCATTCTGATGTACCGTTACGGCGTTGCAGACCTTATGCTCGACGTTGAGGACATTGACGAAGAATACATAAAGCAGGCAAAGATGCTTGTTATTTCGGGCACATCGCTTTGTGCTTCACCCAGCAGAGAGGCTGCACTCAAGGCTATGTTTTTAGCCAAAAAGAACGGCACGATTGTTGTATTTGATATCGACTACCGAAGCTACACCTGGAAGAACAAGGACGAGATTTCCATTTACTATAACCTTGTTGCACAGAATGCCGACATCATTCTCGGCTCCCGTGAGGAATTTGACCTTACGGAAGCAATTATGGGTGGCGGTAACGACGACATCGCATCAGCAAAGCTGTGGCACAGCTACGGCGCAAAGCTCATTATCATCAAGCACGGTAAGGAAGGCTCTTACGCTTACGCCTGCGACGGCACAAACTACAAGGTAAACATCTTCCCCGTTAAGATGCTCAAGGGCTTCGGCGGCGGTGACGGCTATGCTTCCGCCTTCCTCTATTCCCTTCTTAACGGCAAATCGCTTAAAGATGCGCTTGAATTTGCAACAGCCTCTGCATCAATGCTAGTTTCCGCACACAGCTGCTCGGAAGCAATGCCGAAGGTTGAACAAATAGAAAAATTCATTGCTGAACAAAAAGCAAACGGCTGCGGCGAAATTGTAGAGTGCCGAGTATAATCAGAGCCCGCCCAAAAGCGTGACTTTTTGCGGCTTTTCGGCGTTTCGGATTTGAAAGGCGACAGCCTGTCGGCATCCTCAACATCCAAAAATCCATCAAAAATTCGCACTTTTGGGTCGCAGATTTTTTGCGAAACGGATTTTTGGCATATCAAGGCACAAAACGCAGTAAATCCTGACGGATTTACGAGTATTTTAACGACGAGATGGCGGAAATCCGCCCCGCAAAAAACGGGTTCGGATTATAATCGTCACTCTAACCGAAATATAAAAATATAAGGAGATAATATTATGCTCAGAGTGGCAATGCTTTCAAAATGGCACGTTCACGCAGAAGGTTATGCAAGAAACGTTCTTGCAACAGGCAAGGCACAGATTACCGCTGTATGGGATGAAGATAGCGTCAGAGGTGCAGAATGGGCAGGCAGGCTCGGCGCAGATTTTGAAGCCGACCTTGACACGCTTCTTGCCCGTGAGGACGTTGACGCTGTTATCTGCGACACACCCACAACAATGCACGAGGAAGTGCTTATCAAGGCCGCAAAGACAGGCAAGCACATTTTCACCGAAAAGGCACTTGCAACGACAGTTGAGGGCTGCAAAAAAATTGCCGCCGCAATCACCGAAGCAGGTGTTACCTTCACAATCTCCTATCCTCAGCTTTTCAACAGCGTTATGAAGCTGGCAAAGGAATATATCGAGTCGGGCAAACTCGGCAAGGTCACAACCGTGCGAATCCGCAACGCACACAGCGGTGTCAGCAACGGCTGGCTTCCCGAATACTGGTTTGATGAAGAGGCTGCAGGCGGCGGCGCTATGATGGACCTTGGCTGTCACCCGATGTATCAGCTTGCCGCTCTTTGCGGAAAGCCGAAGAGAATCAGCTCGCTTTTCAACGCTCCCTTAGGCTCAAAGGTTGATGAAAACGCAGTTTCAATAATTGAATTTGAAAACGGTATAATCGGCATTTCCGAAACGGGCTTTGACTCCTACTATTCACCGCACAAATTTGAAATTTACGGCACGGACGGCTCTTTGTTTGAGGAAAACGGTAAGGTTTACGTCAAGACAAGAGAAACAGCCGAAATAAGCAACGAGCCGATAGCAGCCAAGACCGAAAACGGTGATGCAGAGCCGCTCAACAAGTTTATTGATGCCTGTATTGAAGGCACGGGCACACCCGAGGGTCTTGGACTTGACCTTGCAATTGCCTTAACAGAATTGCTTGAAAACGCCTATATTTCCGACAAAAACAACGTAACGGTTACACTGTAAAAATATTAAAGTGCTGTATCAAAGCAGATGTTTTTGATACAGCACTTTTTTACTGATTATAACGCTTCCTGGGCAATAGCCAGCATTAGCTTTATTCTGTTTTCCTGGTTAACCTTGGTTGCACCGGGGTCATAGTCAATAGGCACGATGTTGGACTGGGGATAAAGCTCCTTGAGCTTTCTTATCATACCCTTGCCGACAATGTGGTTGGGCAGACAGCCGAAGGGCTGTGCACAGACTATATTGCCGTAGCCGCTTTCAACAAGCTCCATCATTTCGGCCGTAAGCAGCCAGCCCTCACCCATTTTACAGCCTGCACCGATTATTGCGGTGCATTTTTCTTTTATGTGGGCATAGGGTGCAGGCACGCAGAAATCGCCGTAAGCACCTGCGGCGGTGTTAAGCATTGTTTCGATTTTGGTAAGATACCATATTGCAACGGTCATTGCAATTCTCTTGAGCTTTTTGCCGCCGTAAAGCTTGATATCCTCAAGGCGGTTATCTGTTTTAAAGAGGAAGAAGCCGAGCAAACCGGGCACCATAACCTCGCAATTCTGCGATTTAATGAAATCCTCAAGATTGTTGTTGGCAAGCGGCGAATATTTAACGTAAATCTCACCTACGACACCGACCTTGACCTTCGGCACTTTGTTGACCTTTATATCGGCAAAGCTCTTTGTGATTTCGGGCAGAATACGCTTCATTTCACGCATACTGTAGCCCTTTTTCCGGGTAAACATTTCGCTGATATCGGCTATCCATTTTTCAACCGTTTTTTGTGTTTCGCCCTTGTTGACCTCGTACGGCTCAACCTGATTTTTGAGCAGCATTATAAGGTCGCCGTAAATGAGGGCTGAAAGAGCCTTGAGCGCCATTGAGGGCTTTAATTTAAAGCCGCTGTTTTTCTCCAGCCCTGAAAGGTTGAGAGAAATAACGGGCACCTGACCGTAGCCCGCTTTACGCAGGGCTTTACGAAGCAGATGGATATAATTTGAGGCTCTGCAGCCGCCGCCCGACTGAGTAATCAGAAGTGCTGTTTTATTTACGTCATACTTGCCGCTGTTGAGTGCATCAATAAGCTGGCCGATTACGAGCAAGGCGGGATAGCAGGTATCGTTATGGACATATTTGAGGCCTTCGTCAACGACCGCTCTGCCGTCGTTTTTAAGAAGCTCAACCTTGTAGCCGTATTCACGAAGGACATTCATCAGTATCGAAAAATGAATATCCGCCATATTCGGTGCGAGGATTGTGTAATCCTGCATATCTTTTGTAAATTCAACTCTGTTTTCAGGATTCATAACAATTCCCCTCCTTATCTTCCCGTTGCGGCAAACAGACTTCTGAGCCTGATTTTTACCGCACCGGTGTTTGAAATTTCGTCTATTTTAATCTGTGTATATATGCGTCCTCTGCTTTCAAGGATTGAACGCATTTCGTCGGTTGTAATTGCATCTACACCGCAGCCAAAGGAAACAAGCTGGACAATGTTGATATCGTTATCCTGCTTGTCCGCAACATATTTGGCAGCGGCATAAAGGCGTGAATGATATGTCCACTGGTCGAGGACATCCGTCGGGAATTTTGAAACGAGCGGACTTACCGCATCCTCGGTGACTACTGCCGCACCGCATTCACATATAAGCTTATCTATGCCGTGGTTTATTTCTTCGTCAAGGTGATAGGGTCTGCCGCAAAGGATAATAACGGGAATGTTCTCCTTCTTTGCCTTCTTCATAAAGTCAAGACCTTCTATATGCACCTTGTTCATATAGAGGTGGTATTCCTCGTAAGCCTTGTCGGCAGCCTTTCTGACCGCTTCAAGCTCTACCTTTTCAAATTTGTCGCAGATAATTTTATGTATCTTGCCGACAAAATCCTTGGGTCTGTGTAAGCCCACATAATCGCTGACAAAGTTGATTTCTTTAAGAGCGGTTACGTTTGAACGGAGTACTTCGGGATAATAGGCAACAACGGGACAGTTATAGTTGTTGTCGCCAAGCTTTTCATCGATATTATAGGTCATACACGGATAGAAAATATCCTTGACACCCTTGTTCAGAAGCGACTCAACGTGGCCGTGCAGCAGCTTTGCAGGATAGCAGACCGTATCGGACGGAATGGTGTGCTGACCCGAAACATAGAGCTCTCTTGAAGATTTATCCGAAATTGTTATGCCAAAGCCAAGCTGAGTAAAGAAGGTATGCCAGAAAGGCAGAAGCTCGAACATATTAAGACCCATGAGAAGACCTATTGTTCTGCGGTCGCCTTTTGTATCGGCATATTTTTCAAGGAGAGTGCGCTTATAATCGTATATGTTATATTCACATACTTTTACCGAGCTTTTAACGGGCTTACTGCACTTGTTACCGCCGATAAATTTTCTTGTACCGTTGAAGGTATTAACAGTCAGACGGCAGTTGTTGCTGCAGCCGCCGCAGGCAACGGTTTTAACGGTATGTTCAAAGCTTTCAAGCTCCTGCGGTGTAATGAATGTGCTTTTCTGAGTTGCGTTTTCCTTTGACCACAAAGCAGCACCGTAGGCACCCATAAGACCTGCTATGTCGGGACGGATGACATCCCTGCCGATTTCCTGCTCAAAGGCACGAAGAACGGCATCATTAAGAAATGTTCCGCCCTGAACGACAATGTTTTTGCCCAGTTCATCTGCATTGGCAGCTCTGATAACCTTGTAAAGTGCATTTTTGACAACGCTGATTGAAAGACCTGCGGATATATTTTCGATTGACGCACCGTCCTTCTGCGCCTGCTTGACGGAGGAATTCATAAAGACGGTACAGCGTGAGCCGAGGTCAACGGGCTTGTCCGCAAAAAGACCGAGCTTTGAAAATTCCTCGGAGGTGTAGCCCCACGCACTTGCAAAGGTCTGCAAAAATGAGCCGCAGCCCGAAGAACAGGCTTCGTTGAGGAAGATATTATCAATTGCGTTATTGCGGATTTTAAAGCACTTTATATCCTGGCCGCCGATATCGATAATAAAATCAACCTCGGGCTTGAATTTCTTTGCAGCGGTGAAATGGGCAACGGTTTCAACTATGCCGTAATCGACCGCAAAGGCGTTTTTGATAAGCTCTTCGCCGTAGCCCGTAACCGCAGACGAAACGACCTTTGCATCGGGATAAAGCGAATAAAAATCGCTGATAAATTCACGCACGAGGCGTACGGGCTCACCGGAATTTGGCATATATCTGCTGAAAACAAGCTCGCCGTTTTTGTTGATAACAGCCGCCTTTACGGTTGTTGAGCCAGCGTCAATACCGACATAAACGTTTTTATCTTCATTGAGAGTAACATTCTTAACGGAATTTCTGCCGTGTCTTTCAAGGAAATCGGCATACGCTTTTTCGCTTGAAAACAAAGGCTTTGCAGACGGATATTCACCGCTGACCTTTCCGACACCTATATTTTCAATAAGATTATTAATATCAATCGGCTTGCTCTTTGCGCTGAAAGCGGCACCCATAGCGACAAAGTACAGTCCGTTTTCGGGGCAGACACCCTTTACGCCGAGGGTATTGTCGAAGGCTTTGCGAAGCTCGGGCAGGAAGCTGAGCGGTCCGCCGAGGTAAGCAACATTGCCCTCAATTCTTCTGCCCTGTGCAAGACCCGAAACGGTCTGATTGACAACGGCGTAGAAGATACTTGCCGCAACATCGCTTTTCTTTGCCCCCTGGTTGAGCAAGGGCTGAATATCCGATTTTGCAAAAACGCCGCAACGGGAAGCGATTGAGTATATCTTTTCGCTTCTACCTGCAATTTCGTTCATATCAAGCGGTGACATTTCAAGAAGCGACGCCATCTGGTCAATAAAAGCACCCGTACCGCCTGCACAAGAGCCGTTCATACGTACTTCCGTGCCGTTAGTGAGAAAAAGGATTTTTGCATCCTCACCGCCGAGCTCGATTACGGCATCCGTTTTACCGAGCAGCTTTGAAACAGCAACTTTTGTTGCGTAAACCTCCTGCACAAATTCGAGGTTATAGCTTTGAGCAAAGCCCATACCTGCCGAGCCTGCAACGGAAAGCACGGCTTCGGAAAATTCGGGGTGCTTTGAAACGATTTCGCCGAGCATTTTTGAAATAAGCTCAGCAATTTTTGAATAGTGGCGCTCATACGCCTTATAAATAATATTGTTGTTATCGTCAAGCGCAACACACTTTAAAGTGGTTGAGCCGACATCCATACCGATTTTCATCTTTCACTTTAACTCCCTGATATATTAGCTAACCTTTAAATTCTTTTCCCCTAACCCTTCAAGCATAAGCCTTTCTACCTCACGGTATAGCTTTTCGTTTGCCTGCTCTGTCGTCATATTGTCAACCTTGAAGGGCTTACCGTAACGGATGGTAAGGTTTTTGCTGCGGAACTTATAATCGCCCGTAATACCGAAAGGCACGAGATAAGCATCCGTTTTCTTGGCAAGAGATACCGCACCGGGCTTGAACTCAAGCAGAAAGGCATCCGTTCTGTTTCGGGTGCCTTCGGGGAAAATGCCTATTGCGCCGTCCTTCCTTAACACCTTCATAGCAGATTTTACGCTGCGGATATCAGTATTCTGTCTGTCAACGGGAATGCAGCCCATTGCGCCAAAGAACCAGGCAAATTTGCCCTCAAAATACTCCTTTTTTGCCATATAGTGAATCATTCTTTTGGTTGCGGCAATTGTAAGGCACTGGTCAAGAATGTGCTTGTGGTTGCCTGCAATAACTATTGCGCCGTCGGCAGGAATATTTTCCTTGCCTATGGTTTTGGGATTATAATAAAACTTAAAAAATTTGTTGAATACAGGCATAAACAGCTTGTATCCGAGCTCTCTGTCCTCAGGCTTTTTCTTGTTCTTATTCATTTACTTTACTCCATATTCTTTTTCTAATTCGTTTCTTACTGTTTCATAAAGCGCTTTATTTGCCGCTTTAAGGCTTCCTCTTTCAACCTTCATAACGGGCATAAATTTAATTTTTACGCTTTTCTTGAAATACTTATACTTGCCGCTTATGGCAAACGGGACAATATCACAGTCTGTATCTGAAGCGATTTTAACTGCACCGCCCTTGAAAGGCATCATAATATCGTCGGTTTTGTTTGTTGTACCCTCGGGAAAAATTGCAATTAATTTTCCGTCGTTAAGATACTCTTCAGCCGAAACAATCGCCTGCTTGCCGTTAGTGCTTCGGTCAACGGGAATAATTCCGAGACCCGGAAAAATGTACTTGCCTATGCCGTTCATAAGCTCTGCCTTTGCAACAAAATGCACGCAACGCTTTGTTGCGCAGGCAACGGTGAAGCAGTCAAAAACGGACGTGTGGTTTCCTGCAAGGATGATTTTACCCTCGGCAGGTATGTTCTCTTTTCCTTCCACGGTGGGTCTGAACACAAGCGTGAACAAAGCCTTGATAGGCGGTCTTACCACCTTGTAAAGTAACGGTTCTTTCATAAATTTCTCCTTCTTTTGAAAAAATTACCATAAAAAACGGACAGGTTATATCCTGTCCGAAGTTTTCTCTTTTATTACCGCAGTTACGGTAAACTTGCCTTCTTTGGTTTTCTGCAAAGTTACATACCTTGCGCAGTTTCTGGCTATTCTCTGTTTCATACCGTCGCTGATATTGACCTGATTCATAACACGGCTGTATTCTCTGATTTTATTTACTTTCATAATTCAACCATTCCTTTCAAGTTCATTTTTCAGCAACTGCCTTGCGTACTGAAGGCGTTTACGCACGGCAACGGGGCTGAGACCCAGAATATTTGCGATTTCGCCCGACTTGTAGCCTTCGATATAATACAAATCCAGTATGATTTTGTATTTTGACGGAAGATGCATAATTGTTTCAAACAAATCCCTGTCATCGGGATTGATGCCTATTCCTTCAAGCTCGGTGAGATTGGCAGACTGATGCGCTTTTCGAAAACGCACCATATTCTTGCTGATGTTTGTTGCAACTTTAATCAGCCACGCCTTTTCGTGCTCGGAATCCTTGAACAGCGGAGCCTTTGTCATATAACGGATAAAGGTTTCCTGCAGGGCGTCCTCGGTATCAGCTTCGTTGAGCAGTATGGAATAGCAGATACGAAAAAGCATCTTGCTGTATTTTTCAACGGCGTATTCAACAAAGCGGAATTCTTCGTTGTAGCGTGATTTTATTCCCATACCGACCCCCCTTGCTACAAAAAGGCAATATTTCACCCATTTATATTATATACACATGAGCAATATGTTTTGTGACAAAAAAATAAAAAATTTTTATAAAAATTTCAAAAGCCTCTCCCGTGAATGTCCGAGAGAGGCTTTACGGTTAAAATGCGGATATTACGATTTCGCCGTCTTCGGCTGAAAGAGCAACCGTTTTAAGCGGTGATTCTGCGTTTTCGACTATGAGGTTTGCGATTTTATCCTCTACGCTTCTGCGTATTGCGTTGCGCAAATCACGGGCGCCTCTTGTGCCGTTTTCACATTTCTTTGCAAGTACGGCAGGAACATCGGCAGACCACGAGAAGCTGATACCCTTATTCTGTAAAGGCTCTGCAAGCTCGTCCAGCATAAGCACGGCTATCTGCTCGTAATTCTCCTGTGTCAGATCGTTGAACACGGCAATTTCGTCAACACGGCCGATAAATTCGGGGCGCAGGAATTCACGCAGAGCCTTCATTGCTCTGTCGGTGCTTGCATCCGCCTTGCTCTTTGCAAAGCCGAGTGCATCTCCCTTGCGGTCACTGCCTGCGTTTGAGGTCATAATGATAACGGTGTTTTCAAAGCTGACAGTTCTGCCTTGTGCATCGGTAATTCTGCCTTCATCGAGAATCTGAAGAAGGATATTCATTACGTCGGGGTGTGCCTTTTCGATTTCATCAAAAAGAATAACCGAATAGGGCTTTCTGCGCACCTTTTCGGTGAGCTGACCTGCTTCATCGTAGCCGACATAGCCGGGCGGTGAGCCGATAATTCTCGATACGCTGTGCTTTTCCATAAACTCGGACATATCAAGGCGGATAAGTGTTTCGGGAGTATCAAAAAGCTCCTGTGAAAGAAGCTTGACAAGCTCCGTTTTACCGACACCGGTCGGGCCTACAAAGATAAATGAAGACGGTCTGCGGCGAGGGCTAATCTGTACTCTGCCACGCTTGATTGCGGCGGCAACAACCTTAACGGCCTCATCCTGACCGATAAGCTTTTCCTTGAGCTTATTTTCAAGGTCTGCAAGTCGGCGAAGGTCACTTTCGATAACCTTCTGTGCAGGAATGCCCGTCCACAGCTGAATAACCCTTGCAAGGTCATCCTCTGTAACGTTATTGTCCTTTGCAAGCTCGGCAAGGTTGTTAATTTCGTTTTCGCAGGCCATAATTTCTGCCTTGACCTTCGAAACAGCCTCGTAATCTATCTCCTTTGCCTCGGAAAGAGTCTGGTGCTCAACCTTAAGCATGGCAAGGCGCTTTTCAGCCATTTCGTGCATTGAGATATATTTGTTTCTCAGATTTGCACAGGTACACGCTTCGTCAAGAAGGTCTATTGCCTTATCGGGCAGAAAGCGGTCGTTGATATAGCGCTCCGAAAGAACAACTGCACTGTAAACAAGAGAATCGTTGATTTTTACTCTGTGGTAATTTTCGTAATAGTCCTTGATGCCGACGAGGACTTTATAGGTGTCCTCAACAGAGGGCTCTTCAACCTTGACGGGCTGAAGGCGGCGTTCAAGAGCTGCATCCTTTTCGATATACTTGCGGTATTCGGTAAAGGTGGTTGCACCGATAATCTGAATCTCGCCACGTGAAAGTGCAGGCTTGAGAATGTTTGCGGCATTCATTGAGCCTTCCGCATCACCCGTACCGACGAGGTTGTGCACCTCATCAATAAAGAGGATTATGTTGCCCTCTGCCTTTACCTCATCAACAAGACCCTTGATTCTGCTTTCAAACTGACCTCTGAACTGTGTACCCGCAACAAGGGCTGTGAGGTCAAGCAGGTGAATCTCTTTATCCGCAAGTTTAGCAGGCACATCGCCGTTTGCTATTTTGAGGGCAAGACCCTCTGCAATGGCTGTTTTACCTACACCGGGCTCACCGATAAGACAGGGATTATTCTTTGAACGGCGGCAGAGAATTTGGATTGCACGGTAGATTTCATTGTCTCTGCCTATAATTCTGTCGATTTTACCGTCCTTTGCTTTTCGTGTAAGGTCGGTACAGTAGAGAGAAAGATACTTACGCTTTTTCTCGTCGGGCTTTTTCTTCTTTCTGCCGAAGAAGCCCTGCTTACCGTCAGGCACTTCCTCTGCAACGATTTCTCCCTCTTCCCCGTCCTCAACATTGGGAGCTTCGGAGGAATTCATTGCGGCAAAATTTTGCAAAAACGGGAAGGTAGGTGCACCGCCCGTTTCAAATGCGCCTTCGTCAAGACCCTGAAAGGCCGCATCCATCTGCTCTGTTACCGCATCAACATCATCCTCGGTAATGCCCATATTTTCCATCATCTGCTTGATGGGGCCGAGGTTCATTTCCATTGCGCATTTAAGGCAGTAGCCCGACGGAGTGGACTGACCGTTTTCAACACGCTGAATGAAAATAACCGCAGGACGCTGTTTGCACTTACTGCACATCATTCTTTTCATCTTTTAAAACTTACTCCTATGATATAATACTTATTTCTTGAAATACTTATTTCTTGAAATACTTTTCCTTGACCTGTCTTACAACGTCGGGGATATACGACACGAAAGCAACAACCGTAAGCACGGCGGAAATTGACACAAGGACAATGCAAACGATATCGGGAAGAGTGAAAGCGTTTGCAAAAACGCCGACCTCGGGACCGAAGAGGAAGAGAGCAACCATAACACCGTAGAAAACGAAGGTTGCAACCTTACCGTAAATCTCTGCTGCTGACGGCACCATACCGAGCGCAATCATAATAACGGCAAAAATAACCATAACAGCTTCCTTGCCGAGGAAAACGAGGAAAACGTAGCTGAAAGCGTGCATAACTTTATCAGCCGAAGCATTGAACTCAAGGAAGAGAAGGATTGCAAGAGTAATCTGCGTCAGCTTATCCGCAAGCGGGTCAAGCATTTTGCCAAGCTCACTTACCTGGTTGAACTTACGGGCAATTTTGCCGTCAACAAAATCGGTAAGACCCGAAACGACTATAACAACGAGTGCCCATACAAGCTGGTCGTTGTAGAAAAGAACGCCGAAAACGGGAATAAGAAGAATTCTGAAAAATGAAATGAAGTTGGGAATTGTTTTCCAACCCTCAAGATAACGTTTGATACTGTCCATAGTTTTGTACACTCCTTAAATATATATAAGATTATTTTACTATACTATCTATATCTGTTTTTATTGCATCAAGGTCAGGTTCACCCAGCTCACTTACCAACGAACAGATGCGTGAATTTTCGATTGAGGCATTCAGCATTTCATTGTTCTTAAACAACCCTGAACAGGCATTGATAAATAAGCAGATAACCAGTACCAGTATCACTCCTTTCACAGTGCCCAGAGCTGCACCGAGCCACTTATTGGCACGTCGGAACAGTCTCGGAGCAGGTAATTTATCTATTAAACCAATGATAAGCCCTAATACAAAGCGCACGGCTATGAATATCAGGACATAGCATATCATTTTCAGAAGCACCAAAGAGGCAGGACGGATGATATCCGTTGACACCTTTTGAGCCGTATCGGAAGCGGAAAGCTCAAGCGACGAAATTTTATCCGTAAGGGAATTTATATCTATTCCCATTTCCTCAAGCTGTGTTGTTAGCACACCCGGTATTACTTCAAGGGTTGAAGTAACCGCCTGTGCAACGGAGCTGCTGTTGATTCCCTCTTCAAGCGCCTGTTCAAGCTCTGCTTCTATTTGCTGACTGAAGATATTGTCATAACTCCATTCGGCTAAAGGCTGCGAAAAAGTTATGGAAGCAAAAATTGCGGCAACCACACATACAAGAGAAAGCACACAGCGGAAGAAGCCCTTACGGGCAGAATCAAGAATGTTTGTGATTAATATAATCAGCAATATGGCATCAATGCTGTATTTTACAAAAATTTCCATTTATTCCCCTTTCTGTGTAAGCCTTGTCTTGACATCACAACGAAGCAAATCGCCGTAACAAAGAGTATAGCAGTATTTGCCGCTTACGGCAATTCTCTGCGCACTCATTTCAAGTTGGGTTTCACCAACGAGCTTGCCCGAAGAATTGTAGGAATAAAGGACATTGTCCGAATCCACAAGGCAGACGGTTTTGCCGTCATAGCTTATACATTCAACATCGCAGCCGAGTTCTACGGTGAATTTTTCCTCGCCCTTGCTGTCAAACAAAGCAACCACACCCGAATCTATACTGCCGTATTTTGTGAGCACGATTGAGAAATTGCCGTTTTCAAAGGGAGTAAATGAAGCGATTGTATTACCGCCGAAGCTGATTTCACGCTTTTCTTCGCCGTCCTCAATAATAAAGTAAGAGGATTCGCCGACCGCAATAACGGTATTCTTGCTGCTGAAAAATACGTTACTCAGGTTTGTACCGTCAAGCCTGAATTCGTTCACAACGCTTTGCTCTTTTATATCAATAATATAGATTTTGGAATAAAGTGCGGCATTTTCCGCACCGAGACCGATGCAGGCAAGCTGTTTGCCGTCGGAAGAAAGAGAAACATCAATTATATATTCAGCCACACACTTGAAGGTGAATTTCTGCTTATAATCCGAGCCGTAAACCTTTACGACGCTTGAAGCATCATCTGCACCGCAGGCAAAGGCATAGTTACCCTTTCTGCCCATTACGGCACAGTAGATTTCGGTGTTAAGCTCGTCGTCGTGGAGAATATCGCTGCTGTCCGCAATGAAATATCTTCCCGTTGTACGGTCGGTGAGCAGCATTCTGCCCGAGCAAACACTCATTACGGGCTTGGAGTATGAGTGGGTATAGTCCGCAAGCTTCTTTGCGGTTGAGTTGAGCATCATAACATTGTCGTCACGAAGCACGGCAACACAGTCCCCCATCGACTGCATATCCTTGACCTTGCCCGAGCCGACCTCTACGGGATAGCCGTCACCTGGTTTGAGGTTTGATATGCTCTGCGAAATATA
Organism: Clostridia bacterium; assembly: GCA_017516745.1. GTDB lineage: Bacteria > Bacillota > Clostridia > Oscillospirales > Acutalibacteraceae > UBA8612. Next base: position 48,606 of record JAFXBF010000005.1, on the reverse strand, counting down.
ATCCGCCGCCTTTGAGAAGGTGACGTTGCCGAGTGACCTTGCCGCAACGAAAAGCAGAGATAGTACAACAACCACGGCAAGAAAAATCTTTGCCGCCAAAACAAGCTTCTGCACGGTCTGCTTGTTTTTCTGCTTTTTAAGTTCCTGCTGTCTTTTCTGCTCGGCACGCTGCTGTCTGCGCTCAAGCATACGTTCCTGCATTATGCGCTCATCTTCTTCGGTGAAGTTCCTGTTGTTATTGTTATTATCCGTCATAATTCTTCTCCTGAATAATATACACGGTTTAGGTAAAGCCCCTGCGGCGGTGCGGTAACACCTGCGTTTTTCCGCTCACAGGAAGCGATGATTTCGGGAATTGTATCGGGCTTTATTCTGCCGAGAGTTATATCGGTAAGCGTACCGACCATAATGCGTACCATATTGTAAAGAAAGCCGTCCGCTTTAACTGACATTATAACATTTTCGCCGTCCCGTGTCACTCGGAAAGATTTTACCGTGCGCACGGTGGACTGAACACTGCTGCCCGAAGCACAGAAGGCTTTGAAATCGTGCGTGCCGACAAAGCCTTGAGCCTGTTCGTTCAGAAAATCGGCATCAATCTGCTTTTTGAAGTCCCAGCTTCTGCCCAGCAGAAACGGGTCACGGATATGCGAATTGTGAATTATGTATATGTACTCCTTGCCGCAGCAATCGTATCTGGCGTGGAAATCATAATCCACATCACGGCACGACAAAACGGCAATATCGTCGGGCAGGTGAGCATTTAAGCCCCTTACCACCACATCGCAGGGCAAAGAGGAACTTGTCCTGACGTTGCAGCAGTACATATTGGCGTGGACACCTGCATCAGTCCGGCTGCAGCCGACAACGTTTTCACGCACGCCGAAGAGCTTTTCAACGGCATCCTGCAGGGTTTGTTGCACACTGGGTGCATTTGCCTGCACCTGCCAGCCGCTGTAAGCGGTGCCGAGATATTTGATTGTAAGAAGGATATTTCTCATACCGACACCGACCAAAACAGTTATATCAATTTAACGAAAAAGTGGTTGAGTAAAATTACACCTGCAAGCAAAGCTGCCGCACCGAGGACAAAGCCAAAATCAAGCAGGGATAATTTCATCTGCTTCATTCGTGTGCGGTTGTTACCGCCCGTATAGCAACGGCACTCCATTGCAAAGGCAAGCTCGTACGCTCTGCGGAAGGACGACACAAACAGCGGAACAAGAATAGGCACAAGAGCCTTGGCTCGGTCAATGATATTGCCGCTTTCAAGGTCTGCTCCCCTCGCCTTCTGTGCGTTCATAATCTTGTCAATCTCCTCAATAAGCGTAGGGATAAAGCGAAGAGCAAGAGTCATCATCATTGCAAGGGTGTGCACCTGAATGTGGAACACCTTAAGCGGTGACAGTAATCTTTCGATAGCGTCGGTAAGCATTGTAGGTGTTGTGGTGTACGTCATAAGTGAGCTGCCCGTAATCAGGCAGGAAATGCGCACGGTCATAAAGATTGCGGTATAGACACCCTTGTCCGTAATTTTTGCAAAGCCGAGGTCAAGGAGAGTTTTGCCGCCCGTGGCATAGAAAAGATTTAGCAAAGCTGTAATAAAAATTATCAGCAAAATTGCTTTAAGGCTTTTTAAAAGCATTTTAACAGGCACACCCGAAATGCAGATTCCGCCGAAAAGGAATGCCGCCATAAGGCCGAGTGACCAGAAGTTTTTGCAAAGGAAGATTACAACGATAAATACAAGTGTCAGAACAATTTTTACCCTCGGGTCCATTTTGTGAAGAAGGGATTTACCCGGATAATACTGACCGATTGTGATATCTCTTACCATCAGCAGTTACCCCCTTTCTTTAGGGACAACAGCCTGCGGCAGCCTTCCGCAACGGTATAGACATCCGTTTCAACATCAAGACCCTTTTCACGCAGACCGATAAAAATGCGTGTAATCTGCGGAACATTAAGGCCGATTTTTCGGAGCTCATCAGCCCTTGAAAAAACATTGGGAACGGTATCGTACATAGAAACCTCACCCTTATTCATAACAAGGATTTTTGTTGCTACGCTTGCAACGTCCTCCATACTGTGGGAAACGAGAAGAACTGTACTGCCCGTTTTCTTTTTGTAGTCCTTAATCATTGCGAGTATTTCCTGCCTGCCCTTAGGGTCAAGACCCGCTGTGGGCTCGTCAAGAATAAGAATTTTCGGGTTCATTGCCATAACGCCTGCAATTGCCGCACGGCGTTTTTCACCGCCCGACAAATCAAAGGGCGATTTATTGAGAAGCTCGGGTTTGAGACCGACATACTGCGCCGCACGAAGGACGCTTTCTTTTATCTGCACATCGCTCATACCCATATTTTTAGGGCCAAAGGCAATATCCTTATAGACTGTTTCTTCAAACAGCTGATATTCGGGGTACTGGAAGCAAAGGCCGACCTTGAAACGCACGGAACGGATTTTTTTCTTGTCCGCCCATATATTCTCGCCGTCGATTTCAACGGTACCTTCGTTTGGCTTCAACAAGCCGTTGAGATGCTGGATAAGTGTGCTCTTACCAGAGCCTGTGTGACCGATAATGCCGACAAGCTCGCCTGCTTCAATATCCAGATTTATATTCTTTATCGCACTCACACTCAGCGGAGTACCCTCGCTGTATGTATGAGTAACGTTTTTAAGCGAAATAATCGGCATCGTTTACTCCTTCAAAAGTTCGAGAACTGCTCGGATACACTCTTCTTCGTTGAGTATATCCGTTCTTATATCAATACCCTCGGCATTCAGGGCTTTTGCAAGCTGCGTTGCCTGCGGCACATCAAGACCCACAGCAATAAGCTCATCCGCCCTTGAGAAAACCTCACGGGGTGTACCGTCCATATAAACCTCGCCGTTGTCAATTACGACAACTCTGTCGGCTTCAACCGCTTCATCCATAAAGTGAGTTACAAGCACAACGGTGATGGCTCTTTCCCTGTTGAGGCGCTTTATTGTGGCAAGAACCTCTTTTCTTCCGTTGGGGTCAAGCATTGCGGTAGGCTCGTCAAGCACTATGCAGCTCGTCTGCATTGCGATAACACCTGCAATTGCCACACGCTGCTTCTGACCGCCCGAGAGCTTATACGGCTCGCTGTTGCGGAATTCATACATATTGACTGCCTTCAATGCATCGTCAACACGCTTGCGGATTTCAGCAGGCTCAACGCCGAGGTTTTCGGGGCCGAAGGCAACGTCATCTTCAACAATTGTAGCAACAATCTGGTTATCGGGATTCTGGAACACCATACCGACGGTACGGCGTATTTCGTCCGTATTGTTTTCATCCGCTGTATCAAGTCCGTTTACGGTCACCTTACCGCTCTCGGGTATGTTTATTGCATTTGTAAGCTTTGCAAAGGTGGATTTACCCGAGCCGTTGTGGCCGAGCACGGCAACAAAGCTGCCCTCTTCTATGCCGAGAGTAACATTTTTCACCGCAAGCGGAAGCACCTGTCCCTCTTCGTCCGCCTCGTATCGGAAGCTTACGTTTTCAAACTCAATTATATTTCCCATTCTTTTACTTTCCCTGTTTTCTCCATATTGCCGTAGCACCGCAAGGCAGAGGCATACCCGACTGGGTTGCGGTAAGGCCGAGTTCCGAGCCCGAAACAAAGCCGCCGTGCTTTGGCACAACCGTTGAGCCGAGTATGTATTCCATAACGGACGGCGAAAGACCGGTTGTGTATGAATTTATGAGTATAGCTTCCGCTTCGTCCGACAAAAGCTGTTCACAAAGCTCGACAAAGCCGTAAACCTCATCCTCTAATTTCCAGACCTCGCCGCCGGGGCCTCTGCCGTATGACGGCGGGTCCATAATAATGATATCGTATTTGTTGCCTCTGCGGATTTCACGCTGAACAAACTTTATACAGTCATCAACAAGCCATCGTACGGGAGCGTCCGCAACACCGCTTGAAACGGCGTTTTCCTTTGCCCACTGCACCATACCCTTTGATGCATCAACATGGGTGACGTGTGCACCGCTTTTGAGTGCGGCAACGGTTGCACCGCCCGTATATGCAAAGAGATTCAGCACCTTAAGCGGTCTGTGAGCGGACTCAATCATTTCACGCACCAAGTCCCAGTTAGCCGCCTGCTCGGGAAAAAGTCCCGTGTGCTTGAAGCCCATTGTTTTAATATTGAATTTAAGGTCACCGTAAGCAATTTCCCATCTGTCGGGAAGCTTGCCGAGCAGCTCCCAATGACCGCCGCCGGACTGTGAGCGGTTATACCTTGCGTTTGCCTTTTTCCACATTGGATGACGTCTGCCCGTTTTCCAGATAACCTGGGGGTCGGGACGGATGAGGATAATATTCCCCCATCGCTCCAGTCGCTCACCGTTTGTGCAGTCGAGCAATTCATATTCCTTCCATTTGTCCGAAACTCTCATTTTAAAATTCCTCTTAAATTTATATCAGTCTTTCTTTGACAACATCTGCTATTTCATCTGCAATTCGTCTGATTTGTACTTCGTCTTTACCTTCAACCATTACTCTTATAAGCGGCTCCGTGCCCGAAACACGCACTATAACTCTGCCGTTTGTGCCAAGCTCTTTTTCGGCACTCTCTACAGCCTTTCTGATTTCCGTATCGTTGGCGTATCTCGCTTTGCCCATTTGTGAAACACGGACATTGAGCATAACCTGCGGATAAATTTCAATTTCACTTGCAAGCTCGCCGAGTGTTTTACCGCTGTCACGCAGTATCTGCAAAAGCTGTATAGCGGTCAGCTGACCGTCGCCTGTTGATGCGTAATCGAGAAAAATCACGTGACCCGACTGCTCACCGCCGATTGAATATCCGCCTTCGAGCATTCTTTCAAGTACATATCTGTCGCCGACAGAAGTGAGCTCAACCGAAATACCTCTGCCTTTGCAGAAATCGTGAAAGCCCATATTGCTCATAACGGTAACCACGGCGGTATTCTTTTTCAGCCTGCCGTTATTTTTCAGATACGAAGCACAGATTGCAACGATTTTGTCGCCGTCAACCACCCTGCCGTTTTCGTCAACAGCCATAAGCCTGTCGGCATCGCCATCGAATGCAAAGCCCACCTGACAGCCGTTATCGGTGACAAATTTCTGCAAAGCCTCGGGGTGTGTTGAGCCGCAGTCACGGTTGATGTTCACACCGTTGGGCACGGCGGAAAGTATTTCAAAATCCGCTCCGAGCTCGGTAAAAAGCTCTGGTGCAGTAAGGGAAGCGGAGCCGTTGGCACAGTCCAGAGCAATTTTCAACCCTGAAAAGCCGCCGTTCACAGTTGAAAGCAGATGCTCGATATAATCAAACCTCGGCATATCCGCATGGCGTATTCTGCCGACACCGCCGCCTGTTTTAACGTCCGGCACTATTGTACCGTCGAGAATAATCTCTTCTATTTTTTCTTCGAGTTCATCGGGCAGCTTATATCCGTCCGACTTGAAAATTTTAATTCCGTTGTATTCACAAGGGTTGTGGGAAGCAGATATCATAACGCCTGCATCATATCCGTATTTCTGAACGAGAAAAGCCACGGCAGGTGTGGGAAGCACACCCAAAACAAGAACGTCCGCACCGACAGAGCAAAGCCCTGCGGAGATAGCCGAACAAAGCATTTCCGAAGAAATTCTTGTGTCCGCCCCGATTAAGACACGGGGGCGTTTGCATTTACCGTCTGACAGCACCATTGCCGCCGCTCTGCCAATCTGCATAGCCAGTTCACAGGTAAGTTCGCTGTTAGCTACACCTCTTGCACCGTCCGTACCGAATAATCTTCCCAGCTGAAATCAATCCTTTCAGAATAAGCGCTGCTGTCCTTCCATGGGAATGCCCAGATGAGCATAACCGGCAGGAGTAACAACTCTGCCTCTCGGTGTACGGCTGAGGAAACCGATTTGCATAAGATAGGGCTCATATACGTCTTCAATCGTTATTGCTTCCTCGCCGATAGCAGCAGCTATCGTTTCCAGACCGACGGGACCACCCTTGTAGAATTTGATGATTGACGAGAGCAGAAGCCTGTCAATATTATCAAGACCCAGTTCATCAATTTCAAGGCGGTTGAGTGCAAGCCGTGCACTTTCCAAATCAATTACACCCTTGCCGAAAACCTCGGCAAAATCACGTGCACGCTTGAGAAGCCTGTTTGCTATTCGTGGTGTACCTCTTGAACGTGAGGCAATTTCCAATGCGCCGTCATCGTCTGCAACGATATTAAGTATTCCCGCAGAGCGCTTTATTATGCCGGCAAGCTCTTCGGGTGTGTAAAGCTCCAGACGGAAAAGCACGCCGAAGCGGTCACGCAGAGGTGCGCTGAGCTGACCTGCCCTTGTAGTTGCACCGATAAGGGTAAAGCGCTTAAGGTCGAGCCTTATTGACCTTGCGGAAGGGCCTTTGCCGATTATGATATCGAGCGCATTATCCTCCATTGCAGGGTAAAGCACTTCCTCTACCGCACGGGAAAGGCGGTGAATTTCATCGACAAAAAGCACATCGCCGTCGTTAAGGTTGGTAAGCAGAGCCGCCAGGTCGCCCGGTTTTTCGATTGCAGGACCCGAGGTAACTCTGAAATTAACGCCCATTTCGTTTGCAATAATTCCCGCAAGAGTGGTTTTGCCAAGACCCGGAGGGCCGTAAAGCAGAACGTGGTCAAGCGGTTCATTTCGGTTTTTAGCCGCCTCAATATATATACGCAGATTTTCCTTTACCTTTTCCTGTCCGACGTAATCATCAAGGCGCTGAGGTCTTAAAGAAAGCTCGATATTGTTATCCTCGGGTGTATACCCGGAGGCCACAATACGGCTTTCATAATCCATTTCATCGTTATCAAACATCAGGTTTCACCTCTTAAAATCCGCCCGACAGGGAAAGAAGGGCTTTTTTAATAAGCTCGTCAACAGGTAAACCGGGGTCAAGCCTGCCAACGGCAACGCTGGCTTCAGTTCTGGAGAAGCCGAGCGACATAAGCGCATCGACGGCTTCATTGCCCGACTCCTGCGAAACAGCAGCCTTTACCTCGGCAAATTCCACCGCAGCGGCACCCGTTGCAAAGGGAGCAAGTTTATCTTTAATTTCGGTAATAATTCTCTGTGCAATTTTCGGTCCGACACCCTGTGCGGCAGTAATCGCCTTGACATCGCCCGAAGCAACGGCTAACGCTAACTTATCGGGAGTGAGCTGTGAGAGAATGGCAAGGCCTGCTTTCGGGCCGACACCCGAAACACCGATTAATATTTTGAAGCAGTCGAGCTCATCCGTATCGGCAAAGCCGAATAAATCCAGCGCATCCTCACGCACTGCCAAGTATGTATAAAGCGTTACCGTTTCGCCCGTAGAAGCGATTTTTCGCAGGGTATTGAAGCTCGTATAGCAACGGAAAGCAACACCTGAGCACGAAAGTGCAACGCTTGTTTCGTCTGTATGTACAACAGTACCGGTAATTGAATAAAACATATTTTATCCTCCGATTTTATTCATTCTGCCCAAGAGCGAGCCTGCGCTGTGAGCATGGCAGATTGCAAGGGCAAGGGCATCGGCAGTATCGTCGGGCTTGGGAACGGCTTTCAGATTCAGCATCAGCCGTGTCATTTCCTGCACCTGCTTTTTTTCTGCCCTGCCGTAGCCGACGACGCTCTGCTTTACCTGAAGCGGAGTGTATTCCGCTATATCCAGACCGCCCTGTGCGGCGGCAAGTACGATAACGCCTCTTGCCTGCGCAACATCAATGGCGGTCGTAGTGTTTGTGTTGAAAAAGAGTTTTTCGATTGACATAGCATCGGGAGAATATTTTTCAATAAGGCAGGAAAGACCGTTGTAAATTGTCTGCAACCGCAAATCAAAAGGCGTGTGTGCCTGTGTTGTAACGGCACCGTAATCCACGACCCTGAAACGGTTGGCTTCATAATCCACAATACCGTAGCCGACTATTGCATAGCCGGGGTCAATCCCTAAAATCCTCATTACGTACTATCCCCTATCTTTATATCAATGCATTATAGCACATAAATAATAATAAAGTAAAGGGGTTGTACTAATAATTATTTAATATATTATTAACAGTCTGCGAAAACACGGGTGCACAGTCCGCAGAACCCGAGTCACCGTCCTCACACATTACAACAAGCACATATTCGGGTTTTTCGTAAGGGTAAAAGCCTGCAAACCATGTAACTACCCGTTCTTCACCGCCGATAAATTCACCCGTCTGCGCTGTTGCCGTTTTACCGCCGACACGGCAGTTTTCTACCTGTGCCGCAGTTCCCGTGCCCTCACGAACGGCAAGCTCAAGAAAAGAACTTATTGTATCAGCCGTTGATTTTGAAAAAACCTTTACGGGTGAAGGTGATGTGTATTCATCGTAAATATTCATATTTTCATCGCAAAGACCTTTGACGAGATAGGGCTTTTTGTATTCGCCGCCATTGGCAATTGCCGAATAAAGGCAGGCAACCTGAATTACATTTGCGGTAAGACTGCCCTGACCGAAGGAAAAATTAGCCCTTGCACCGGGCTGTTCAAGTTCTGTGGCTTCTGGAATATTTCCGCTGTAGGTGCTCAGATTTTCCGCAAGCTCTATGCTGCTGCCGAAGCCGAGGCTTTTCGCTGTTTCAAGCACCTCGTAAATATCGAGTTTTTCAATGAGATTTATAAAATAACAGTTGCACGAATAAGCCAAGGCAGACGCCATATTGACCGTACCGTGGTTTTTCATACACTTAAAGGTTTTGCCGCCGCTTACCGTATAGCCTATACATTCAAATTCAGTCAACGGGTCTGTGCCCCGTTCAAGCGCATAGGCGGCTACAAGAGGCTTGAAAACGGAGCCTACAGGATATGAGCCGAGTGCCCTGTTAAAAAGCGGAAGATTTTCATCGGTAAGGCAGGCGGAAATATTGTTTCTGTCGTAATCGGGTCTGCTTATTGCGGCTACGATTTCACCGCTGCCCAAATCAAGCATGACAGCCGCACCCTTTTTCAGGCGGCACTTATCCGCCGCAGTTTCCAACGCTGACTGGTACTTTTTATCAAGAGTTAGAACAACACCGCCGTTGCTGTTGTAATTACTGTTGACCAGCTCAAAATCCGTTCCCGGCAGCCCCGAGCCGTTTGCATCGGCAAAATAGCGCACATCAAGCCGACCGTTGTGGGAAGCAAGAAGAGCATCAAAGCTTCTTTCAATTCCGCTGACACCCTTTGTCTCTCCGTCCGAGAGATAGCCGATAATGTGTGAGGCTGTTTGCTTGGAACTATACCGGCTGTATACGGGCAGTGTCATTATATCGTCACACTCAACCGAGTTTCCTATTCTGAGCACAACAGGATTCTGATGTGAAATTTCTTTGCTTATTGCAGAGAATTCATCGTTATCAAGAACATTTCTCAAAGTATTCAACGCAGACAGAGTAGGTTTTACAACGGATACGGTAACCGTGTTTTCGTTACTTAAGCGCCTTAGCCTTCGGTCGTATATGATTCCCCTGCTGTGTGCCACAGTAAGGCTCTTTGCGCCTGAGTTTTCTGCCACCTGACTGTATTCGTTGCCCACGAGCAAAACACGCACGGGGAGTAAGCCGAGCACGGCAATAACACAAAAATACACTACCAGAGGTCTTGAAAAAAGAATGCTTTTTTTACGCTTCAAAGAATTTGCCACCTATCGGATAAACTGTATTTAATATCTGCAAAAATCACAAAAAAATACCGTCGGCAAATGCCAACGGTATTAAACGTATTGTATAATTTACTTTGTGATTTTGTGGAAGACCTTCTTGCCCTTCTTAACGATTACAAAGCCGCCGTCAGCGAGCTTGCCTTCATCAACAAAGGTATCAATTGAGGTTACCTTTTCATCGTCAAGAGAAACGCCGCCCTGCTCAATGAGTCTGCGTGCTTCGCCTCTTGACTTTGCGATTGCTGTCTTAACAAGAATATCAATAATACCTACCTTGCCGTCTGTAAAATCTTCTGCAGCAAGAACAGTTGTGGGCATATTGTCAGCGTTTGCACCGCCTGTAAAGAGTGCACGGGCAGCCTCCTGTGCCTTGATTGCCTCTTCTTCGCCGTGAACAAGCTTTGTAAGCTCAAAGCCGAGAATTTCCTTTGCCTTGTTGAGCTGGCTGCCCTCCCACTTATCCATCTCGTTAATTTCTTCGATGGGAAGGAAGGTGAGCATACGGATACACTTGAGAACATCGCTGTCTGCAACGTTTCTCCAGTACTGATAGAACTCATAAGGAGAGGTCTTGTTAGCGTCAAGCCATACTGCGTTGCCTGCTGTTTTGCCCATCTTCTTGCCCTGTGAGTCTGTAAGAAGTGTGATAGTCATAGCGTGGGCATCCTTGCCGAGCTTTTTGCGGATAAGCTCTGTACCGCCGAGCATATTTGACCACTGGTCATCGCCGCCGAACTGCATATTGCAGCCATACTCCTTGTAGAGGTGGTAGAAATCGTAGCTCTGCATAATCATATAGTTGAACTCAAGGAAGCTTAAGCCCTTTTCCATTCTCTGCTTATAGCACTCTGCACGGAGCATATTGTTGACAGAGAAGCAATGGCCGACCTCACGAAGAAGGTCAACATAGTTGAGGCTGAGAAGCCAGTCTGCATTGTTAATCATTACAGCCTTGCCCTCGCCGAACTCAATGAAACGCTCCATCTGACGCTTGAAGCATTCTGCGTTATGGTCAATATCTTCCTTGGTAAGCATTTTGCGCATATCGGTTCTGCCCGAGGGGTCGCCAATCATTGTTGTACCGCCGCCGATAAGAGCAATAGGCTTATTGCCTGCCATCTGAAGGCGCTTCATAAGGGTAAGAGCCATAAAGTGACCTGCTGTAAGGCTGTCAGCCGTACAGTCGAAGCCGATATAAAAGGTAGCCTTACCGTTATTTATCATTTCACGGATTTCATCTTCATTTGTTACCTGGGCAATAAGACCTCTGGCAACAAGCTCGTCATAAATCTTCATTTTAAAATTCCTCCGAATTGCAATTATTGAGATAATATAATAAATTTAAATTTTTGTCAACATTTCTGCCGCCATATCAAGCTGTGCCTGCGTAATTTCTTCGCCGCCGATAATACGGGCAAGCTCACGCTTCCTGCCGTCAAAATCAAGCGGAGTTACGCTTGTGTAGGTTTTTCCGCCGTGGGAAGCCTTGCTTATTTCAAAGTGATGGTCAGCCTGTGCGGCAATCTGTGCAAGGTGGGTTACGCAGATTACCTGCCTGCCGTCAGAAACGGCGGCAAGTTTTTTGCCCAGCTTCGAGGCTGCTCTGCCGCTGACACCTGCGTCTATTTCGTCGAAAATAAGGGTTTCCGTGCCGTCTTTATCGGAAAGGACGTTCTTTATGGCGAGCATAATTCGGGACAGCTCACCGCCCGAAGCAATTTTCGCCATGGGCTTGGGTGCTTCGCCAAGGTTTGGTGAAATGAGGAACTCCACTTCGTCCGCACCGTTTTCGTTGAGCGCACAAGGCCTTATATCAACGGCAAAAACGACATTGGGCATATCGAGGAAAACAAGCTCCTCCCTTACCTTTTCGCTAAAATCAACACCAGTGGTTTTTCTTGACTGGGTAAGCCTTTCAGCAAGAGAAACAACAAATTCGTACTGCTTCTTTTCTTCCGCTTCAAGCTGAATAAGCCGTTCGTCGGAAAGCTCAATGTCCTGCCTTTCCTTTCTGCATTTTTCGCAGAAAGAGAGCATTTCCTCTTCCGTTTCGCCGTATTTGCGGCTTAAGCGGTTAAGGTAATCCAGCCTGTCCTCGACAGCCTGAGCATACTGCGGGTCATATTCAAGCTCATCCATAACACAGGAAAGTCTGTCCTGAACATCCTCTATAAGATAGCCTATTTCCCTTAACTTTTCGGCGTTTTCATCAAGCGCTGAATAATACTGAGAAACGCTGTCAAGCTGACGGGCGGACATTTTAATCTGTTCAAGCGCACCCGACATTTCATCGGCACCGTTTAAAAGTGCATAGGCCTCGTTTACATTGCCGATAATCTTTTCGCTGTTGCGGTGCAGGGTGCGGACAGCCTTGAGTTCTTCCATTTCGCCAACGGTAAGACTTGCGTTTTCAATTTCATCAATCTGGTATGTGAGCAGTTCGATTTTGCGTGCCTTTGCCGCATCGTCAGTCTGCAATGACGCTATTTCTCTTCTGATTTGAGAAAGCTTATCAAAAGCCGATGCATATTCAGAAAGTAAGCTGTCATTCCCTGCAAGCTTATCAACAAAGCTGCAATGGGTTTCGGGGTTGAGAAGCTGCTGGCTGTCGTGCTGACCGTGAATATTTATAAGCTCTCTGCCTAAGGTTTTGAGCATACCCACGGTTACGGGCATACCGTTTATACGGCAGACATTTTTTCCGTCAAGGCTGATTGAACGGCTTATAAGCAGACTGCCGTCCGCTTCCGCTTCAATGCCCAATTCGTCAAGCACAGCCGATACGCCTTTGCTTTCCGTTTTAAACAGGGCGGTAACGCTTGCTTTGTTGCAGCCTGTACGCACAAGCTCCCTTGAAGTTCTTTCGCCGAGAATTGCGTTTATAGAGTCGATAACAATAGATTTACCTGCGCCGGTTTCGCCCGTCATTATATTAAGGCCTTTTTCAAAAAAAATATCGGCGCTTTCAATTATTGCAACATTTTCAATTTTAAGGTTCTGGAGCATATCTCTCCACCTCTTGAGTGTATAAGAATTATTTTGAAATCATATTTCTGAGAGTGTTTGTGAGCTCATGTGCAAGGCCTTCGTTACGGCATAGCACAAATATTGTATCGTCACCTGCGAGAGTGCCGACTACACCGCTAAGCTCCATTGTATCCATTGCCGCACAGACAGCCTGAGCCATACCTGCATAGCACTTGATAACTACGGTGTTCATTGCATAATCGACCCACAGAACAGAGGGTGCAATTATGTTGTGGAAGGTTCTGCCTGCTTCGCCTGCAGCACTTTTGGGCACGGAATAGCGGTATTTGCCGTTTTTGCCCATTGATTTGACAAGGCCAAGCTCTTTGATATCTCGTGATACGGTGGCTTGCGTAACGTCCAGACCGTCCTCACGCAGAGCAAGAAGCAGCTCCTCCTGAGTGGCAATATCCTTGCTTTCAATTGCCTTGATAATCAGCTCATGTCTTCTTTTTTTCATAGCCTTGTCCTCCCTTAATTTGTCAGCTTACTGTTGAGTATTTCGGTAAAGCTGTCGGATTTTATTCTTATAAATTCCGCTGCGGTTTCTGCCCTTTGGACTACACATGAGCAGCCTTGACTTATTTGTATGGGTTCTTCACCGTCACACAAAACACATAGCTCCGTTTCGTCGTCCTTGGTGGCATATACTCTCATTCTCTCGTCCTCACGGAATATTATCGAGTGACTGAAAAGAGAATGGGTGCAAATCGGGGTAAGTATGATACTTTCGATGGTCGGGTCAACAACGGGACCTCCTGCAGAAAGCGAATAAGCCGTTGAGCCTGTGGGAGTGGCAAATATCACACCGTCACCCCAGTAGTTATTTACAAGCCTGCCGTTACTTTCAACGGTCAGTTCAATAATCGTTCTGTTGGTTTTGCGTGAAAAAACGGCATCATTGATACAGTTGTGCCTGCCCGTGCAGAAGCCCGTTTCATCAAAGGTGAGAACTTCGAGCATCATACGCTTGTCGGTTTTGTATTCGCCCGTAAAGAGCTTGCCGAGCAAATCAAGCTCGTGTCTTTCAAGGCCTGCCATAAAGGCAAGACGGCCTGCGTTTATGCCGAGAATGGGCTTTGAATACTTTGCCGCAATTTTACCGATACGAAGAATAGTCCCGTCGCCGCCGATGGCTATAATCACATCGGCCTGCAGTATTGCGTTATCCGTATCGGAGAAAAGCAGAGTGCTGTCCGAAGAAAACACTTCCTCACAGTAATCCGCAAGCACAATTTCACAGCCGTGTTTTTTCAGCTCCTCCACGACCTGTTCGGTTGTTTTCTGTGCGTATTCACGTGTTAAATTAGGTATGACTGCTATCTTCATAACCATCACCTATGTTCCAATTATTTATCAAGTTCGTTATGTGATGCTTCGACTGTCATTTCGGGTGAAACTTCTTCATCCTCGCAGTCCGATTTTGCGATATAGAGAAGGTACTCAATATTGCCCTCCGGACCCTTTACCGGTGAAAATTCAAGACCCCTGACGGCAAAGCCGTTTTCTTTCGCATAGCCTATACAGTTATTGATAACTTCAAGGTGCACAGCCCTGTCACGCACGACACCCTTTTTGCCAATCTTTTCCTTGCCTGCCTCAAACTGCGGTTTGACAAGGCAGACCGCCTCGCCGCCGTCCTTAAGCAGGGAATAAAGCACGGGAAGAATTAGTTTGAGTGAAATAAACGAAACATCGACACTTGAAAAGTCAATTTCATCGGGTATCTGTTCCCGGGTTACATAACGGAAATTGGTGCGCTCAAGGTTAACCACCCTTTCGTCGCTGCGCAGCTTCCACGCAAGCTGACCGTAGCCGACATCTACTGCGTAAACCTTAACTGCACCGTTCATCAGCATACAGTCTGTAAAGCCGCCCGTAGAAGCGCCGACATCCATACAAATTTTATTTTCCAAAGAAATCGGGAAAGACTTCATAGCCTTGTCAAGCTTATATCCGCCACGGCTTACAAAGGGCATTTTTTCGCCCCTTACCTCAATACTGTCATCGGGCTTGACATTAGCGCCGGCTTTGAGTTCCTTCTGACCGTTGAGATAGACCTGACCTGCCATAATGAGTGCCTTTGCCTTTTCACGGCTTTCGGCAAGACCCATATCAAAAATTGCTACGTCGAGCCTTTTTTTATCAGCCAACAAAAGCACCTCCCACCGTTTTTTCCATTGAGTCGGCATCAAGAGAGTTGTTGCGGATAGTTGCTTCAACACTGCCGTGTTCGACAAAGCAGTAATCCACCGCAGTCAGCTTATATTCACCCTTATATCCTGCTTCAAGCAGTCTTAACGCAAGCTTTTCGCCGACACCGCCGTTCTGGATACCCTCTTCAAAGAAGAAGATACTGCTGTCGTTTTTGAGAATTTCGATTATGCAGGGGTCAAGCGGTTTAATCTGGTTGAGTTTTACAACACGCACGGCTTTGCCCTTGGCACGCAGATTATTGCAGGCAACACAGGCGTTGCCGAAAATTCTGCCGTAGGTGACTATTGTGACCTTTGCATCCTCATCGCCGTAGATATCATAAACATCATAAGTCGGCTTGAAATCGGCAGGAAGGACGCATTCACCGCCTCTCGGGTAGCGGATAGCAATAACGTTGCTGTCTTTATATACTGCACGGTACATATCGTGCCTTAATTCTTCATAGGTAGCAGGTGCATAGATGGTGAAATTCGATATCGTGTTCATAAAAGCAACATCGAATATACCCTGGTGGGTTTCGCCGTCCTCACCGACAAAGCCTGCTCGGTCAACCGCTATAATCATTTTACGCTTCTGCAAGGCGGCATCGTGAATAAGCTGGTCGTAACAGCGCTGAAGAAATGTTGAATAAACAACAAAAAACGGTATCATTTCGCCTTTCGCAAGACCGCTTGCAAAAACAACGGCGTGTTCTTCGGCTATGCCGACATCGAAAAAGCGTTCGGTATAGGTGTTGCAAAATTCACTTAAGCCCGTACCGAGTGACATAGCGGCGGTAATGGCACAGATTCGCTCATCCTTGCTTGCAAGCTCGCAGAGGTATTTGCCGAATTCATCTGAAAAGTTTGCGCCCTTTGAAACGGTTTCACCCGTGTCGGTATCAAACTGAGATATGCCGTGAAAAACACTCGGATTCTTTTCGGCAAGCTCGTAGCCCTTGCCCTTGGTGGTGTGAACGTGAAGAAGCACGGGACTGCCGATATGCTTACATTCTTCAAGCACTTCGCAGAGTTTTTTAATGTTGTGGCCGTCAACAGGGCCCATATATCGAAAGCCAAGATCCTCAAACATATTGCTGTTATAGACCTTGTCCTTGATTTTCGTTTTAAGCTTATAAACCTTTGCGGAAAGGGGTTCGCCTATGAGCGGAATGTGATTGAGAGCTCTTTCAATACCTGCTTTCAGGCGGAAATAGCCCTTGGTTGTGCGGATATTCGTAAGGTACTTTGAAACCGCACCGACATTCTGTGAAATTGACATTTCATTGTCGTTAAGAATTATAATCAGCCGTGCGTCCTTATTTCTGCCTGCATTGTTAAGAGCCTCGTAGGTAAGACCGCCCGTAAAAGCACCGTCACCTATAACGGCAACAGTATAGTTATCGGAATGCTTTATAACCTCGGAAACGCTTATACCGTATGCGGCGGAAATCGACGTGCTGCTGTGACCCGAGCAAAACGGGTCGTGCTCACTTTCCTTGGGTCTCGGGAAGCCCGAAATACCGCCCTCGGTACGCAGGGTTGAAAACCTGTCGTATCTGCCGGTGAGAAGTTTGTGGGTATAAACCTGATGACCTACATCAAAAACAAACTTATCTTTAGGCGAATCAAAGCACTTGTGCATTGCAATAGTCAGCTCAACAACGCCGAGATTGGACGCCAAATGACCGCCGTTGTTGGCAACGGTGGTTATCAGCGTTTCTCTTATTTCCCGGGAAAGGTTGTCCAGCTCTTCAAAGCTGCAGCCCTTTATGTCCTCGGGTGATTTTATGTTTTTGAGCATTGAGTCGTTCATTAAAATTAACTCCGTAAATTATTTGTTACGCTTGGAAAGCCTTACCGCATAATCGGCAAGAAACCGGGAATTATCGCCGAATATTTTCAGCGCATTAACAGCCTCGGCTGTCAGTTCATCAACAAGCTGAACTGATTTTTCCATTCCGAGCAAGGCAGGATATGTTGATTTTTCG
The DNA here is from genome assembly GCA_017516745.1 of Clostridia bacterium. GTDB lineage: Bacteria > Bacillota > Clostridia > Oscillospirales > Acutalibacteraceae > UBA8612. The sequence goes on along the minus strand of JAFXBF010000005.1, from coordinate 31,705 downwards.
TTTTCCTCGTCACTGCCGACGGGTTTGCCCAATTCTTCGGCAGTTGATGTAATATCAAGCAAATCGTCAACAATCTGGAAGGCAAGGCCTATGCTGTCGGCATACTTTTCGGCAGCCTTGTGCATTTCCTCGTCTGCACCTGCGGCAATACAGCCCAGTGCACAGGCACAGCGTATAAGCCTGCCTGTTTTGAGAGCATCGGTCTTGCGAAGCTGGTCAAGAGTAATTTTCTGTCCCTCGTGTGCCAGATCCATTGTCTGGCCGCCTATCATACCGAGGTGGCCTGCACAGTCCGCAAGCACCTTTACCGCTTCAATTTTCCTTTCGGCAGACAAAGCAGCTTTTGACAAAACAGAAAAAGCAAGTGTCAGCAAACCGTCACCCGCAAGCAAAGCAGTTGCCTCACCGTACTGTTTATGGCAGGAGGGCATACCACGGCGGAAATCGTCATCATCCATGCACGGTAAATCATCGTGAATGAGGGAATATGTGTGTATCATTTCTACGGCACAGGCAAAGGGCAGAGCCGCCTGAACATCGCCGCCACAGACACGGCAGAATTCGAGCACGAGCATAGGGCGCACACGCTTACCGCCGTTTTTAAGGCTGTAAAGCATAGCTTCGGACACTTCGTCCTCCTCACCGCCCGTAAGCTCAACAAAGCCGTAAAGAGCACTGTTTATGAGTTCGACATATTCTTTTTCGCTGTAGGCTTTATTCAACGAAATCAGCCTCCGTTCCGTCTGAGGTAAGGCGGACTATTTTCTGTTCTGCGCTGTCAAGGCACTCCTTGCAGTAAACTGCAAGCTTGTTAGCTTCTTCAAAAAGCGCCATTGATTTTTCAAGCGGAATACTGCCCGTTTCAAGTTGGGCAACTATTTTTTCAAGTTTTTCCAGAGCCTTTTCGTATGTCATTTTTTCCATAGTAAACTCTCCATCATATAAACAGCTTTTTTTCAAGCGGTTTACATTCTATTTCACCGTCGGCAAAGCGGACGGAAATATTCTTTGTCATATCGGTTTTTTCTGCGCTGTCGGTAATTTTACCGCCCGAATAAACAGCGGCATAGCCACGGGACAGCACCTTCAGCGGACTTAAAGCATCGAGCTTTGCGCAAGCCTCGGCAAAGCGTGAAGCCGATGAATTGAAGTTTGACTTCTGTGCAAAGAGCAGGCGGTTGAGAAGACTGTCAAGCGTCTGCCTGCCTATCTCAATGGTTTCGAGCGGATTTTTAAGCACACGGCTTTGCGAAAGTGTGTTTACTCTCACCTTCTGCTCGGCTAAATTCTGCCTTATAAGGCTTGAAGCGTGAAGCATAAGACCGTTAATATAAGCCCTTTGCTCGACCCAATCGGGCACGGCAAGCTCAGCCGCCGCAGAAGGAGTGGGTGCACGCAAATCGGCAACAAAATCGCAGATTGTAAAATCCGTCTCGTGACCGACAGCAGAAATTACGGGAATATTACTGCGGCTGACAGCCAGAGCAACCTGCTCCTCGTTGAAAGCCCACAAGTCTTCTATCGAGCCGCCACCCCTGCCGACGATAAGCACATCGGCGGCATCAAAACGGTTGAACAAATCAATCGCTTGGGCAATCTGCGGTGCGGCATTGACACCCTGCACCTGAACGGGACAGAAAACAACCTTTGCCTGCGGAAAACGCCTGCCGAGAACATTGAGTATATCCCTGACAGCAGCACCCGTAGGCGAAGTGATAACACCTACTCTTTCGGGTATTTCGGGTATGGGCTTTTTGCGTGAAGCATCAAACAGACCCTGCGCTTCAAGCTTTGCTTTAAGCTGTTCAAAGGCGAGGTTGAGCGCACCTGCACCGTCGGGCTGCATATCGTCAACGTAAAGCTGATACTGTCCGTCTCTTTCAAAGACGGAAACCCTGCCACGCAGAATTACACGCATACCGTTTTCGGGCACGAATTTAATGCGCTGTGCACTGCTGCGAAACATTACCGCTTTGATGGCGGAGCTTTCATCCTTAAGCGTGAAATAATAGTGACCTGTGCGGTAATGGTTGGTAAAATTCGATATTTCACCGACAACGAAAATGTAGTTGAGGTTGGGGTCGCCGTCAATTATTGACTTGATATATGTGTTTATCTGACCGACTGTCAGAACGGGAATATTGTTCATTTCAATTCCTCATTGATGTGAGAATAGCTGTACCTGCGGCATTGTCGCACGAAAACTCGGGTGCGGCAAAAAAAGCACCGTATTTATCACCAAGACGCCTGCTGATTATGCTGTTACTCATAACACCGCCCGAGAAAACAAGCGGCAGCTTGCCGTATTCTTCGAGCAGCGCCTTTGCCATACCATCAAGCGAAGCGCAGATATATTCAATGCAAAAGCGTGCAATTTTCTCTTTGCTTTCGCCCTCATCGAGCATTTTTCTGCATTTGTTTTCAACGCCGGAAAGCGAACAGTCGCACCCACGCATTACGGGTCTTACCTTGATTTTCTCCTCACAAAGGCAGGCCAGTTTATCCAGCTCTTTGCCGGCAGGAAAATCGAGCCCGAGCATAACGCCCACACGGTCAACAGCCTGTCCCGCTTTTAAATCGAGCGAAGAAGCAATGAGCCTTGTTTTGCAGATATTTTCACCGTCCGGCTCAACCAAAAGTGCCTGCGTTGTGCCGCCCGAAACGTGAAAGGCTATGAATTTTTCATTCAGCAAATCGAGCCTGCCTGCCGAAAAGAGTGCGGCGGCAATATGACCCTGCTGATGTGTAAAGCGCAAAAGCGGCAAATTATTGACTGCGGAAAAAGCGGTTGCGGCACTGATACCTGCAAGAAAGCACGGCATATATGAGTCTTCGTCACCGCAGGGTCTGTCCGAAACACCGACAGCACTGACGGATGACAAATCGCAATCGTTTTTAAGCTGCTCAAAAAGCTCGGGTAGCTGCACCGTATGGTGAAAAACCGCATCCGCCTGTCTTAAGCCCAGTTGACCCTTGGCAACGGGCAAAAGCTTTTTGCGCTGAATAACCTCGCCTTTTTCAAAATCAAAAAAACTGAGTGAGGTTGTATAGTTGCTTGTATCAACACCCAAATAACAAGGCATTACAGAGACCTCGCAACCGTACCGAGAAGACCGTTGATAAACGATGCGTCCTCAGGGTTGGCGTATTTCTTAGCAAGCTCAACCGCCTCGTTGATTGATACACCGGCAGGAACATCCTCAAAATAAAGGATTTCCGCAAGTGCAAGGCGGATAATTGCAAGCGGTACTTTTGCAATTCTGTTAATTTTCCAGCCCCTTGCGTTGCTGCTGATATGTTCATCTATCTCCTGCTGCATTTCGCAGGTCTTGTGCACAAGGCTTTCTAGAAATTCATCATTATCAATCAGTTCCAGTTCCTTTGCAAGGTCGAGGATTTCGTCAATCCCTGCTTCGCTGTTAAAGGATTTCTCGAAAATAAGTATAAATGCCTGTTCTCTTGCTTCACGTCTTGTCATGGCTTGTCCTCCGATAAATTAATAAAAACAAACCCTCTGCTGAAAATGCGGCAGAGGGTAAAATTCGTCAATCGTTTTTCTCTTGATTAGGTGCATCTGAAATTTCCACGCCTGCAATAACCACATTAACTTTTGAAACAACCATCGAGGTCATTTCCTGAACCGCATTTTTTACCGCCTTCTGTACCTCGGCGGCAACAACGGGGATTTTGGCATCCTCATTTACGGTGATATGAAGTGTGATTGAATAGACATTGTCCGCCTTGCTTACTTCAACGGTTTTCTGCGTTTTTTCAAACAGGCCTGCAACGCTTGTCATATCCGCAGGACGGGGAACGGGTTTGCCGACGCCGGGCACATCTTTGATTGCACCGAGTGCAATTGAGGCGATTACTTCGTCTGATATCACAAGACCCGAAACAGGGCCGGAAATTGAATTGTTATTCATTAATGAACGTCCTCCTTCTCGGACTTTTTATATATTATAGCATAATTTTATAAATATACAACTACTTTGCCTCGAAAATCGTAATATTTTCGGAATTTATTTTTGCGTGCTTGATTACAATTTCCTTTATCTGCAGAATTGTATTGGGGTCAAGGCTTCCCTTTTCGCAGACTATCTGCGCTGCCGAGTCCGAAAGCGTGGTTATTGACCCGAAGCCGCACTTGGCATTAATCAGCGCATCGATATCCGCTTCAAGCTTTATAGCTTCCGTTAATTCGGCAAGCTTTTTTGCGGCGGTATCAACAGCAGACTGCGAAGCTGACGAATCGTCAATTACTGCTTTGAGCTTATCGAAAGCCTCATCGTGGGCTTTGTTGCGGTCAGAACGCACCTTTGTCAGAGCATCCGTCTGCACCGTGGTTTGTGTTTCACCGCCTGCATTTACATACTGTGCGTCGCCGACAACGGAATAGCTTTGTGATTCGCCCTGAACCTGTTGAGTCTGCGGCTTGGTGAAATACCAGTTGACAAACACCGCCGACCCGAGTGCAAGGACAAGCGCTGACATTATTATCTGCCTTTTTCTGATTATGATGTTCATTGAATTTCTCTCCTTCGGTTATGTCATTGTATTTTTGATACACTTATGCGGTTTGAGCCGAGGTCAAGCAACGCCGACAGCATTTGGCTGACCTGCTCACAAACATAAGGGTCATTGCCTCCCTCACACAAAACGGCAACACCTCTAACTCTCGGAGTGACGGTTTTGAGAACAAGGCCGTCCTCCTGCTGCTCTGAATCGATGATTATGTATTCGCTTTTTTCATCACTTGAGGCTTCGTCCTTTGAGTAACTTCCGTCACGGGCGTAAACGGTTTCGTAGTCACATTCTAACGTCACCATAACCCTTGACCTGCCTGCACCGTAAAGTGAAGATACGGTTTCCTCCAGTCGCTTTTCAAGTGCGGCCGTATATTCGCTCTCGCTGAAATCAGACTGCGGCTGTATTGCTTCTACATCCGATACGGCTTTATCCTCAAAAGAAGATATTACAATCAGTATAATTCCGAGCAGTGCAACAATTAAGATTATCAGCTTTTTTCTGTCGCTTTTCAAAAGAACGCTTATGCGTTCAATTTCCTTTGTGAATTTCCTCATTCCCTCACCTTAATTTCCGGCACGATGCCGAAATTCTCCCGTGAATAGTCGGTTATCTTCCGCTTTGCTTCCTCATCACCGTCTGATATAAAAACGGTTATTGAGTCAAGATATATGTCCTTGTCGGAATTAATCACCACATCTGCCTCAACGCTTTCACACACGGCACCTATGCTTTCAATATAGGCAGACAGCATCGACTTTATCTGCGCCTCAAGGCTGTCTTTCGCCTGCGATTCTATCTGCTCCTGCAATTCATTGGCTTCAACAAAATCCTCAACACCCTGCGTATATTCAAAGGGCAAGGGCTCAAAATCCGCAAACGGTGAAACAAAGGCAAACAGCACAAAAACTGAAGTTATGAATTTTACGGGCTTTTCGCCGCCGCCCTCGGGTGCAAGCAGCTCAATAACCGCCGCAACAGCCGAAGAAACAACAACGCAGACAGCCCAGCTTTTAAGGTTTTCCATAAGCTCAAGCACTTCCCCCAATCACCAGCACCAGCCCCACTGAAAGCAGAAAAACAAGCATTTCGAGCACCACGGTAACACACAACAGAACAACCGCAGAGGAAACCGCACGGAACAGAGAACTGAGACTGCTTTGCGAAAAAATATCGCCCAGAAGTGCCAGCATATTAAGCGAAAGCACCCACATAACACATTCTGTAATCACAGGAAGATTTATGAGAGCAACTGCGGCAAGAGCAAACACGCCAACCGTATTTTTCACGAGCGAAAGCGTACCCACAATCGACTGATAAGCGTCACTCACCGCACCGCCTACAACGGGTATCATATTGCCAATCAGAAAGCGTATTCCCCTGACCGCAACAGTATCCGCAGAGGCGGCAAGCATACCCTTGAGGGAGAGCATTGTAACAAAAACCGTGGCGGAAAGGCTCATAATAAAAACGGCTGTTTTCTTTGCAAACTCCAGAATTTTCGTAATGTCCGCCGACTGTGAAACAGACGAAATTACGCTCAGCGACATAACCACCTGAATTACGGGTCGTATAACCCCGTTACCGAGTGAAGACACAACCTGCGCAGCCGCAAAAGACAAAGAATTATATGTCAGCGCAAGTGCAGGCTTTCCGCCGGCGGTTATTATTGCGGCAAGCACGGGGATTAGCGCCGTTACAAAACCGCTGCTCAAAGAAATTGCGCTGACGGCACGGGTAATACACGAAGAAAGCGGAATCACAACAGAAAGCGCAGTTATGCTAGCGGCGGTAAGACCAAGCGTTTTTGTTGTTCTGATACCGTCGGGCACAAACTGCGAAACAGCGGCAAGCGCAACCACACACATTGCCGTAGCACCCAAGGCTTCAAACGGCAGTTTATACTCGTTGCGGATAATCTGCATAAACAAATCCGTTACCGAACGCAATGACGGCGAAAAAACACTGTCAAAATTAATTTCACCGAGCCCGAGTTTTTCGAGCAGCTCAAGTTCATCCCGTGTCAGCACATCAAAAAGCTCATTTGCGCCGCTTGCTTCAAGCTGTTCATCAAAAAGCTCATTATTCTGCGCACACAACGCTTTCAACGAAAAACACAATAGCATTAAGGGAAGCAAAAGTATTACGGCTGTTTTTTTAAAATTCATCCTTCGATAAGCTCCGTTGCAAGCTGCACAAGCGCCTTGAGCATCGGCAGAGAAAGAAGCATTATGCTCAGCCTGCACGCCATATCGGCGCAGGTGGCAACCGCCCTGTTTCCCGTATCGGCACAGATATCGCATACCACCCTGCCGCAAAGGGCAATTACCAGAGCTTTCAGCAGCAGATTAATATACTCACTGTTTATTTTCGCAGCCGAAACCAAATCCTTGGTCTGCGCAAAAACCTCGGCAATTGCATCGGCAGTCAACAGAACAATTGCCCCCACGGCACAAAGCTCAAGCAAAAGCGAAAATTCGGGCCTGTGCTGTGAAACGAGGACAACACTTATACAGGCGGCAAGTGCAACAAGCAGAATTTTCAGTATATCCATTGCTTAAAAATCCATAAGTTTTTTCAGGGTATCAATCAAATCCGCAAGATGCGGCAAAAGCATCATTACCACCGCCAGAACACCCGACAGCGTTGTAAGCATTGCATATTCCTCTCTGCCCGATTTGGAAAGAACCTGATGTACGACGGCAACACCTATACCAATTGCCGCAATTTTAAAAACCATCAACACATCCACGTCTTATCCTCCCGACAGAAAAACGAACAGCAACACTCCGACCGCCGCACCCGTAACACGGCACAGCTTTATCTGCTCCGCACACTTTTTTCTTTGCTGCGCTTCATTGAATTCAAAACGGCTTTTGTAAAATTCACACAGCTCGACCTGATTTTTCGTATCGGTTTTTCCCAAACGTGTTCCGAAGCTTTTTAGCAGATTTTTGCTTTGTGCATCAAGGCAGAAAGCTTCCTTCTCTACACTTTCACTCCAGACAGCATCAAAGCCCTCCGACAAATCGGCATTATCGATTTTTTCAAGGAAACCGAGCCGATTGAAGCTGCCGCTTTTGCACGCACGGTGAACTATAACGGGCAGGCTTTCGTCCGAATGGCTTATTGATGAAGCAAAAAATGCCGTAAGTGCTGTACACTGCCCCAGCGTTTCACAGCTCAGCTTAACCCGTGCTCCCGCATAAAACCCTGCCAGCACCGATGCCGCCGTCAGCAAAGCTGCTCCTAAAAGTCTTGTCAATCAACTCACCTGCCGTTATGTATTCACGTACCGTTGACGGTGCCTCAGCCCCTCCGAGGAAAACAACGCCGCTGAAAGCACCCGTCTGAATCAGGCGTGTTGCCTGCGGTCTGGATAGAAAATCCTCCCTTGACGAAGCGTGTATGCTCAATATAAACCTGACACCGCTGTTAAGGCCCTGTTCAACTGCTTTGACCTCCTCCATACTGCCGATTTCGTCTATTATTATGTTTTCGGGTGACATTGAACGAAGCGCTATAAGCACCGCTTCGCTTTTCGGATAGCCCGAAAGCACGTCGCAGGTTACACCGATATCGTTGCCCGGCACACCGTTTACACAGGCAGCAATTTCTTCACGCTCGTCAATTATTACGGTTCTTGCGTAACCGCCCTCCTCACCGCCCAAAAGCCTGGCAAGGTCTCGCAGAACGGTTGTTTTGCCGCTTGACGGAGGCCCTGCAATAATAAGACCGCCCCTTGAATTCAAGCGTATGTTTTCAAAAACAGCATCGGCTATGCCTTTGAATTCCCGTGAAATTCTGATATTTACCGAGGACACGTCACGCACACCCGTTACAACTCCCCTGTCACACACTGCCGTACCGCCCAAGCCCACTCTGTGACCGCCGCTGACGGTAACGTAGCCTGCGCAAATACCGCTCTGATGGGTATGCACGGAATGACCGCAGACGATAGAGAAGCATTCCTCGATGTCGGTAATTGAAGCCTTTACCGCCGAGTCCGAGCAGATAAAACTGCTTCTGCCCGAATCGAGCACAAATACAACGCCGAACAAGCCGCACACAGTTACGGGACGACCGCACCGCAGACGGATTTCCTGCGCCTGTGATTTGATACTGTCGGGAAGGCTGAGCAATAAAGACCGTATTCTTTTGCCTGTGCAGGCTGCCGCAGAGTCAAAGCGTTTTACACTCTCCTGATTCATTTAAACACTCCTTTAGTTTGTTATCACATATTTATGTGACCTTGTCCTAATTTATAACCTATGAATAATACGCACCTATACGAATTATCCTAAACACGATAAAATCAGTTGAAATAATTACTGTAATATGGTAATATAATTATAATTTGTTAAAATATAACAAAAGGAGTGTTAAAGTGAAAAAGAACAGACTTATGCAGGCCGCCGCACGCAACAAGTATTCTCTTCTCGCCTTCGGCGCCTCGGCCTTTGTAATGGTTATTGTGTATTACTGCTTTAATGTAATACCCTTTGGCGATTACACAGTGCTGCGTATGGACCTTTACCACCAGTACGGTCCGCTTTTTGCAGAGCTTTACGACAGAATTACGGAAGGAAAGAGCCTGATTTATTCGTGGACCTCGGGTCTCGGCTCGAGCTTCCTGGGCAACTTCAGCAACTATCTTGCAAGCCCGACGGCAATATTTATGCTGCTTTTAGGGCACAAGAATATGCCCGAAGCGATTGCGCTTATGGTGCTTTTCAAGGCCGCATTTGCAAGTGCATTCTTCTCCTACTATTTAAGAAAAAGCACAGGCAAGGACGATTTTTCAATCGCCGCCTTCGGCGTGCTTTATTCCTTCTGCGGCTTCTTCCTTGCGTATTACTGGAACGTAATGTGGATTGATGCCATGGCGGTATTTCCGCTTGTAATGTACGGCATTGAGCAAATTATTAAAAACGGCAAATTCAGAACATATATGTTCTCGCTTGCTTTCGTTATGATAAGCAATTACTATATGGCATATATCGTCTGCATTTTCTCGGTAATCTATTTCCTCGCCTACTACCTCGGACATTATTCTTTTGCGGAAAAGTTCACTGTTACGAAGTATTACAACGAAGAAGGCAAAAAAATCAAAGCCCCGAAAAAGACTTCGGCGCTTTATAACCTCAACAACTCCCGCTTTTTCAGCGCAGGCATACGCTTTGCAGGCGCTTCGGTTGCAGCAGCAGGCATTGCAGCCTTCCTGCTTCTTCCGCTTGTATTTATTCTCCAGAGCTCATCCGCAACATCGGGCACATTCCCCGAAGAAACAAAGACATATTTCAAGATATTTGACTTCATTGCAAACCATCTGAGCTCCGTCAACCCCACAATACGCAGCAGCGGTGAGGACGTACTGCCCAACGTTTACTGCGGTGTGCTTGCGGCAATGCTGGCTCCCCTCTTCCTCTATTCAAAGTCCTACACTATGAGAGAGAAGATTTCCTACGTAGCACTTCTTGCGCTGCTGTTTATCAGCTTTAACTTAAATATGCTCAACTACATCTGGCACGGCTTCCACTTCCCCAATGACCTGCCGTACAGACTTTCGTATGTATATTCCTTCGTACTGCTCACAATGGCGTACAAGGCACTTATCAAGATAAAGGAATTTCCGCCCAAAATGCTTCTTACAGTCGGCATTGCGGCAATGGCATTTATAGTAATAACCGAAAAGATGGGCTCCAAAAACGTTACGGAAGACACGGTTATTATTTCGCTTATCTTTGTTGCATTCTACACACTTGTAATGCTGATGATGCAAAGCGGCAAATACCAGGCAAGCGCAATTGCACTGCTCGTTTTCTGCTGTGTTGTTTCGGAGGCGGCAATCGGCAACACCTCGCACTATGTAATGCAGCAGCAGAAAAAGTATTATACAGACGATTATGACGAGTTCAAAACGCTGCAGGACAAGCTTGACAAGCGTGAAGGAAACGGATTCTACAGAATGGAACTCACCGACCTTCGCACGAGAATGGACCCCAGCTGGTACGGCTACAACGGTATTTCCATCTTCTCGTCAATGGCTTACGAAAAGACCTCTAACCTTGTCCACTACCTCGGTATGGACGGCAACTTCATCAACAGCTACACCTACAACGGCTTCCAGACACCTGTTTTCAATATGATGACCTCGCTCAAATACGTTGTTGACAATACGACAACCACCCCGAAGCAGAGTGAGGAATTTTTCGTACAGGTTGCAGAAAACGGCAAATTTACAGCCTATGAAAACCAATTCAATCTGCCTATAGGCTACCGTGTCGGCAGTGAAATTTTAGGCTGGGATTACTCCATTTCCAATCCGTTCACCGTACAGAACGACTATTTTGAGCGTGCCACGGGTATTCCCGAGGTATTCACACAGCTGCCCGTTGATTATTTCGATTACAACAACATTTCCGATTTCACATCGGGTTATGACGACGGTGAGCTCACCTTCTTCCGTGACACTAACGATGTTGACGCAAGCTTCACCGCCAACTATAACCTGACAGAAAGCGCAGAATATTATATTTATATCAACTCCTCAAATGTTGAAGGCGTAACGATGTACTACGGCGACACCGAGTACGAGCACAACTTCGGCTCGGAGCACATAGTAAGCCTGGGCAAAATTGAAGAAGGCACAGAATTGAGCGTTAATGTTCCGATTGATAACGGCAACTCGGGTTATATCGACATTTACCTGTGCAAGCTTGATATGACTAAGTTTACAAAGGGCTATGAAATGCTCAAAGCCGAGCAGCTCAAAATTGAAGCCTTTGAAGAAACATTTATCAAGGGCACGATAACGGCAAATACTGACGGCGTTTTCTACACCTCAATTCCCTACGATGAAAGCTGGCAGATTTATGTTGACGGCGAAAGAGTCAGCACGGAAGAAATGCAGGAATGCAAAATCGGCGAAGGCTTTATCGGCTTCTATGTAAGCGAGGGCGAGCACGATATTGAACTCAAATATGAGGCAAGGGGCTTCAAATTGGGCGTTTGCGTGTCTGCGGTAACAATTCTTGCCTTGCTTATAGTATTCGTTGTTTTACGCCGTAAAAAGGCAATTTCAGTGCTCCTCGGCGGATATTCCGAAAACGGCGAATTGGTTGAGTACACCGTTGATTTTGAAGGAAATATAAGCGAAAAAACCAGCGTTGAGTTAACAAAAGAACCAACACAGGAGCCCCAAGAAGAAACAGCCGAAGAATCAACAGAAGAGATAACAGAAAACTCGGCAGAAGAAATTGCAACCGAGGAAACAGAGTAATAAAAGCCAAAAGCGATACAACGGTAAAAGATGTATCGCTTTTTTAATACAAAACGCAAAGTGCAAAATGTTAAAATTCCAACTCGCTTCGCTCCAATTATAAAAACACGACAAATTATAGTTAAAGGAGAAGGCACTATGACAAGTTTACTCGCTTCTTTTTCCGTTATATTCTCAACTCTCTTAGCCTTTTTAGGGCTTGCAGCTTCGCCGTATGACACACCGATTGATGAATTCAACGGCGGTGACCCGTTCATAGTTGAGGACGAAACGGGCTGTTATTACACCTACACCACGGGCGGCGGTGTGACAATCAAAAAAATCAAAGCATATAACGACACAACCGTGCTTGAAGAAAAGGAAGTTTACACGGCCGGTAACGACGGAATTTTGCACAGTATATGGGCACCCGAAATACACAAAATCGGTGACAGGTGGTACATTGTTTCGTGTGCCGTGTTTGATAAATCAGCCGTTGAAAGAGGTGCTATGCCCGACGGCAACGAAACTCAAGAACACGACGACTATTACCGCTACGGCTTTGTGCTTGAAAGCAAAAGTGAGGATATTTTGGGCGAATATGAATTTAAGGGTATACTTTCACCAAACGGCTTGAACAACATTGACGGCACATACCTTCAAAAGGACGGTAAGCTGTATTATATCAGCTCTGCCTACCACGCAGTAGGCACGCAATGCATCTACATAAGCGAAATGGAAAACCCGTATACGCTCAAAAGCACACAAAGCGTTATGCTTTCAAAACCCGAATACGCTTGGGAAAAGAAGGGCTGGTGGGTTAACGAAGGCCCTGCCGTGCTTTATAACGAAGACGACACTTATATAGTCTACTCCGCAAGCGGCTACAGCTCGGGTGACTACTGTATGGGTATGCTAACCCTCAAAGGCAACGACCCGATGAACGCAAGGCACTGGCGAAAAAACCCTGTAAGGGTGCACTACCACCAGCCGAAAAAAAGCATTTACAGCGCAGGCCACTGCTCATTCCTCTACAGAGATAACGGCGAAATATTTATGGTTTACCACGCAACAAAAACAAAGGCATTTTTTGATTCACCCCGTATTACCTACATAAAACCTGTACAGTTTGTTTTCGGCAAGCCGTGGCTGTGGTAACGGAACAATTAAATACCCTCACAGCTCATTTTTCAGAGCAGTGAGGGTATTTTATGTTATTCAGTGCTTTTCACAGATATAAACGTTACACTTTGTCTTTTCACCTTTACCACGGTTAGTAAAGAGAGCGGAAATTTTTACTGTTTCCCCTGCCATACCGTTGGGCAGTTCAAGGAAGAAGGTATTGTTCTTATCCGAGCTGCAGACCATATGCTCCCACTGGTTAGCCTTGTAATCGGGTGCTCTTTCGGGGAAGCCGCAAAGCTTGCCGCTGATTTCGGCTACGCAGTAAACACATTCTTCGCCGTGCTCACCGTTAACGGCAACAGTAAGCTTTGAGCCGCTTTTGTATTCGGGCAGAGCAAACTCAGCACTTTTTACAAGATTGATTTTCTTGTGGCGGTAATGTGCCTGCATATTGTTGGCGCAAAGAACATCGGTTTTAATTTCCTTCCCGTCCTTAATAAGCCTTACTGCGTAAATTCTGTCAACGGGATTTTCAATACGCAGATAGCGCATTTTATCATTGATTTTATAGCTTGCCGTTATCTTCTTACCGTGCAGATCATAAAGAGTATGAGCGGTAAATTTAATTATTTTAGCTGTAAAATCGCTATCGGAAACGCTTGTTTCAGCCAAGGCAGATGCTTTCCAGTTTTTAAGGTCACAGGAATATTCAGCAACTAACGTAAGAGCCTGCACGGCAACCTCTCTTGTCGGGTAATCGCCGCTGAAAAACTCGATTTCAATGCTGTCACAGTCATATTCTGCGCCGAAATCCACACGAAGACAGCCGTTGTCAATGCGCAAATCATTATCGCAGTAGGTCTTGCTCTGTGAGTCGTAGAAGGTATCAGGATTGCCGTCAAACATATTTTTTGCTTCACAGCCACGAAGCTGATAATGCGGCTGACCGAAAAAAGTATCTCTCGCCTTTTGTACCTCGGGGATTTTTGTTTCGCCCGAGCGCAACAGGCTGCGTGCTTCAAGAGCATCGTTAGAAATACAGTACATTGCCGTTTCGTAAAGCTCCTCGGCGTTTTTAGGTGTTCGTTCACTCTCTGTAAGCTCGCCGAGATAAACGGGTGCTTTTTCGGCAATATCACACTTTTCGCCGTGCATAAAGAAGGTTTCATTACCTTTGTTTATAAGAGTAATGTCGCCGCCGTCACAGGTGAGAATTTTAACCTCGACGGGTACACCGTTTTCGTCTTCTTTTATAATTTCATACTTGCAGTTTGTGAGCATAGGCTCGGCTTCATCAACAACCGAAGCCTCTATCAGCGTTGCTCTGAATGGCATAAGCTCAATTTCTATTCTGTCCCCTGCCTTGAATTCGCCAAGGTATTCTTCATACGGATGGTGGATATTGACCTGAACGGTTTTGTCGGTGTCAAGACCTATTTCTTCGCCGAGTGTAAATGTAAGCTTCTTTGTTTTCCACGAGTTATTACCAGTTGAAATAAAGCGCTTTGTCTTGCTGCCTCTTGCGCAGGCATTGTCGCCAAAATATTCGGGCAGAAGCATACCGTTTACAAGGATATCGGCGTTTCTGCCGTGAAGATTATAGACTCTTGCGAGCTTTGGCAGCTCATCGTCACGCATAAGCCACGGATTACCGTAGATTTCGGGAGCAAGAATCAGCGAACGGTTAAACGCCTGATAAATCAGTTCATCCTCAAAATAGTCAATATTTGAGGAAATACACACACCGTGATCCTCGGCAAGGCGCTCAAGGTTATCCGTATGGCCTCTTTCAAACATAAAGCCCCTGTGGTGCATAGCTGTATTGCTGTTGCAGGAAAGGATATCGACGTATGTTTCCGTACCGTTCCAGAGGTAGGTTGTGATGTGCTTTTCTGCTTCAAAAAACTCAAGGCGGTGGTTGAGAACGATAAGGTCAGGTGAATACTTACGGCATTCTTTAAGCATATCCGCAAAAACGCCTGCTTTTTCGGGGCGCAGATGACCGCAGACACCGTCCAGCTTGAAAAGGCCGAAATCGTAGTCCTTGCAAAGGTGAACAAAGAAATCGAAGCGTTCCTTCTGCGTTTCCTCGGTATCGCCGTAGCCGTCGGGGCTGCCCCAAAGACCGAGGCGAATTCCCTGCTCATTTGCTTTTTCTACGATTTTCTTATAGCCGTCGGGGTACTGTGAACGGAACTTTTCGCCGTTCAGGTCACCGTAGCCCTCGCTTGCACCGTCGAAATTGCCTGCATCCCAGGCGTATATTTTGATACTCATACCGTAGGTGTCTTTTAAGTATCTGAAAAAGTCAAGATTGACAAGGGTGTGTTCCTCGGTTGAGCCCTCGTTTGTGTTGTTAATCCACGAAAAATACTGCGGAACGGACGGTGTAAAATTATCCGCACCTGCATCTCTTGCGTTTTTTATCATTGGTATTACCTCCGAAAAAGGATGAGTAAAGTATAAAACATCTATAAGCAAAAAGTCAATGACACATCAGAAAAAAGCATCAAAAGCAAGCACGAAAAAACCGCCCACCTGACGATGGGCGGTTAAATTCAGTTTATGCGACCTTGGAGGTTTCCTTTGCTGCTTCTTTAAGAAGCTTTTCCTTGTCCTGGTTGACTGTTCGTTGGTCAACCCAGAATACAACAACAAGCTCAACAAGAGCGCAAAGCATATGCCATGTGGAGTGACCCTGGAAGTTACCCAGAGCAAAGTTTGCGATTTCGTTGTCGCCCCACATTGCTGTGATAACAGCAGAAATTGCCATAATACCGATAGCAAGGATAAGGAGAGCACGCTCGTTGACACGCATCTTCCTAAAGTTGTCTGCAAGAAGGTAAAGGATAGGAGCAACAGTGATAACACAGCCAAGCTCGGCTATGGACATACCCTTTGTCTTACCGTCCATGGGAGCACCGTTACCGCCGAAGAAATAAAGCGGACGGTCGTGAATTACGAATACTTCGTATGCAAGAATACCGATGACAATTGCAGCAAACACGGTAACCGCAATTAAGAACAAATTACGTTTTTTCCGTGTTTCGGGGGTCTGATAGAACTCCAAAGCAAAGCTGCAGACACCGCACCACGCAACAAGCTCGGTAAAGGTCATATCGACAAAGCTTGCAAGCAGCTTGGTTGTAAGCACACCGGGCTCAAACTCGCCGTAGTTAGCTGTGTGCATACCAACGGATGTGACGGACATAATTGCGTAAAGTGCAAGGAACAGATACCAGAACCACTTTTTGTTCTTCTTGATAAGAAGAATGATGATACCGATAATTGCGGCATATGTATATGCCCAGTTTGTCTGAACGTCTGCATACTGAGCAGCAAATTCAGCCAGAGAAAGGTCACCTTCGCCGAAGGGGAAAACATCTTTGAATGCAATCCAGTCGATGAAGTTGAGCTTCAACAATTGTAACATTTGAAAACCTCCTTGTTTTATTTGTTAATCTGTCACAATTTAACAAAAATATTATATATTTGTTAAAATTGTTTGTCAAGCAGTTTATTCTCTTTAAGCAAAATCTTTTATTTTACTTAACTGCCGAATACAGCACTATAACCGCCTTGGGTGTATCGTTTATTGTAAGCTCAAGTCCTTCGCTCATAAGCTGTTCACCCGTCATTTCGTAGACAGTTTCGGGCTTATCGTAATCATAAAGCTTATAAACGGTATCGCTGTCAAGGCCGTTGAGTTTTAAAGTGTATGTATTATTTCTGACATTTTCACGCTTATAGATAAGTGCCATACCTTCGCTTGCATCGGTATCAAACTGCATTGCATGGTATTTTGATGTATCAATACCTCCATAGGTAAGCGGATAGTAGTTGCCAACCATATACGGTCTTATGTCATAATACTCAAGGCGTTGTGAGCAGGAAATTATATTTGTACGGGTTGCGTACTCACCCTCGACATAGGCACAGGTACCGTTATAAGGATACCAGAAAGAAATGCCATAGGTATGTGCCTGAGTAGCTTCTATTATATCGGGCTTTGAATTTCCTTCACCGTCCATACAGTTGTAGTCAGTTCTCCACAGCGGTATACTTCTGCGGCTCATTTCAATATCAAGGCGTTTGCCGCCCGAGGCACACATATCAATTTTAAGCCCCGGAATTTCTTCCAGCAGGGTATCCAGAAAGCCGTAAAGATTTGTTACATAGTGGTTTTCCGTTATGCCTTTTCTGCCGTCTGCCCAAGCCTTATCCGCCTGCTCCCAAAGAGGAAGCGGAGTAAAATTACTGTCCATTCGCAGACACATAACTCCATTGTAGCGTAAGGAGTCAAGCATCAGGTTTGTAATATATTCACAAGCATCTTCATTTGCGAAGTTGACTGCATTTGCCTCATCATTGTCTTCATTGATAAGAAGCCAGCCGTCGTGCTTTATGCAGTCATTATATACTGCCGTATCTTTGCAGCAGCGCTCAATTTCATACCAGACAAGCAGCCCCATTCCACGCTCCTGAAGATGTCGGGATATTTCGCCCAAGCCGTTCGGGAAGCGTTTGGGGTCTGCATACCAGTTGCCTACGCTGTCGCTCCAGTTGTTTCTCAACGGATACCAGCCTGCATCAACCCACGCATAATCGAGCGAAGGTGTCCATTCCTCGGGAATATTTTTAACATTCTGAATAACCTGCGCTTCAGTAACACCGGGAGACTCAACACCGATACCGGTTGTTACAACCTGCTTTGTGCCTTCGGGATAAACACAGTCTATCGTAAACTGTCTGAAAGCATTAAAGCCTTTAATAGCGTTATCGGAATCATAGAAGGTCAGTGAAACAAGCGGCGAACGAACTTCCTCACCCGGCAGAAGATAACCTTTGAGGGTCTGCTGCTTTGCCTTCACCTTTGTGCCGTTAAGAGTCTGTGAGAGCGATGTGTACCACTGACCCGACCAGCCCACAGCAAGAACAGCTCCGCCGTCTTCGCCGTGGATATTGAAATAAGGCAGGAACGACTCGGTTCTGCCGCCGTTTGCTGTGAAAACCATAGGCAAAAGGCTGAGTCCCGATTTCATTGTTTCAAAATCGTCAGCCTCGGCAAATGAACCGTTGGTGCAATAAACATCCGCTTTTCTGCCCGTAGGAAGCTTTGAGTCTATTGCATAAAAGCTCATCACCTGAGGAGAATTGGCAGAGCTGTTATTTTTTATATAAACCGTCCAGTCACAGGATGCATTATCTTCGTAAATTGTGGCCTCAACAGTTGCCGAAATATCGCTCTTTTTGTGTGAAACCGTGATATATGTAGTTTTACCGCCTGTGTAAACAGCCCCGACTTCGCTTTCTTCAGTAAAAGAAAAATCCCAATCGTCAATATTTTTTCGAAAATCCTTACCACCTACCGAAAATGTGTAGGCAGGGGTTTTCACAGAAAGTACGTTTTCCTCAAACCAGGTACGGCAGAGCTGTTTTTCAGACTCGGCCACATCAAGCTCTTGCGCTTCAATCGAATCAAAAGTCAGGTCTGTGACAGACGTCAGACCGACTGCCGCACGGTCAACCCACACCTTAAAGTTAGAGTCCGGCACAGCAAAGGACGAAACAACAAACAAAAGTGCCTGAATCAGACAAAGTACAGTTTTCATAAGAATCCTCCGTTTTTTTCAAACAGTATAAACTAAAATTTACAAAATTATAGCATTTTTCAAGTAATAATTCAAGGAAATTAACAAAGGATATTGAAATTTCTATATGTTTTCTGTTACAATGTAATAAAATTAACTCACTTACAACAAAGGAGAGAATTTAATATGAGTGAAACCCCGAGAACCTATAAAAGCTTCAGAGAATGGAAAAATAAATCCAAGCAGACAGAATACACCAAGAGCACTCCTCTCCTTGCCGCAGACGGCACTTTACAGGCTAAGGGCTGGGCAAGAAAAAATGTTTTTGATTACGACCGCAACCTTGTAAAGGCACGCCTTATGAGCCGTAAGGAGTGGGATTTCTACCAGGTTTCCGACGGCAAATATATGGTACAGATTAACTTTGCCAACATCAACATCGGCGGCTTTGTTGCCGCAAAGCTGATTGACCTTGTTAACGGCAAGCTGATAATGGACGCCACACAGCTTTACCTCGGCGGTAAAGACAAGTACATTCCGCCTGCAAAGGGCGATGTTCCCAACCGCTTCGGCTACAAAATCGGCAAGGCTGAATTTGACTTTGACACAAAAGAAACCTCAAGAACACTTTGGTTCAAGATGCTCAAGGGCGGCAAGACGGTTGAATGTAAATTCACAATGGACATTATGCCCGGGCTTGAAAACATCACGACCGTACTCCCCTTTGAAGGCGACAGCACAAAGTACTTTATGACCACAAAGCAGAACTGTATGCCCTGCGAAGGCACATTTAAAATTGACGGCGAAGAGTGGAAATTCACTAAGGAAGACTCCTTCTGCGCACTTGACTGGGGTCGTGTAAACACTCCGCACGAAATGGTATGGTACTGGGGCAACGGCTCAAGCTACATAACCGATGAAAACGGCGAAAAGCACCTTTTCGGCTTTGAAATTACCTGGGCTATCGGCGACGAAAGCAACGCCACGGAAACCTGCCTTTTCTACGACGGCAAGGCACACAAATTCGGTGCTGTCGACGTTGAAACCTTCCCGAAGCCCGACAAATTTATGCAGGAGTGGAAGTTTGTTTCCGAGGACGGACGTTTTAATCTGACAATGAAGCCGACATACGACTTCCATTCGGATTTAAACCTCGGCGTAGCAAGAATGCACACACATCAGGTGCACGGCAGCTGGAGCGGTGACGTTACACTTGATGACGGCACTAAACTTGAAATCAAGGATATGTATGCTTTCTGCGAATATGTAGAAAATAAGTGGTAAAATCCCCATCCCATAAAAGGAGATATGCTATGCAGAACAAGATAATCACAATCGGCCGTGAATACGGCAGCGGCGGCAGAGAAATCGGCGAAAAGCTTGCAAAAAAGCTGGGCATCCCCTGCTACGACAAGGAAATCGTTGAGCAGGCTTCAATTGAAAGCGGCTTGCTTGAAGAAGATATAATTGAAAAGGGTGAGCACCTTTCTGCATTAAGTAAGCTGTCCTCACATTTCACGCTTTACAACCTTTACAGCAATATGACAAAGAACGACCTCATCTGGCACGCACAGGTAAAGGCAATCAAGCAGTTTGCCGAAAAGGGCTCGTGCGTTATTGTCGGACGCTGTGCCGACTATATTCTGCGTGACAGAGAAAATGTTATTAATGTTTTCATCTTTTCTGATATGGATAGGCGTATTGAGAGAATTTCACAGCTTCATCCCGAGGTTTCACCTGAAAAGTTCATCAGAGATATTGACAAAAAGCGTGCCGACTATTACAAGCACTTCACCGAAATGGAGTGGGGTGAATCAAGGCACTATGACATCTGCCTCAACAGCAGTGCTTTGGGCATAGAAAAGTGTGTCGATTTGCTCAGCGACCTGTACTGATATTTCAACTAAAAACCGAGCTCCCGGAATTTTCACATACGGGGAGCTCGGTTTCTTTATTCGCTAATAATTTTACATATCAGGTCGTTAAGCAATTCATCACGCTTTATATTATAGACATAACACATCGGGTTGTTCGGGTTTTCCGTTTCGTATTTACAGTCATAATCGGGTAACGAAGTGCCGATAATTCTTGAATGCATAAAGCGGTTTTCTTCATTGAGCAGCCACGCAATCGCAGTAACATCCCATATAACTCTTGTCCACGCTCTGCCGTGAGCATAGCTTTCCGCCTCATTGATTGTATTGTATGCAAGATAATCCGACAAAGGGGTTTTGCCTGAAAACCAGTATTCAAGCTCCTGCTTTGAAACGGAAAATGCGCTGACAACACCCATGCACGGCAGCTGCACAAAAGGCACACCGCTGCCCATAACAACTCTTGCCGCAGCAATATCCTGCTTCATATTAAATTCAGCCGTATCGTGATAATGCAATGCGTGACCGCCAAGCCATACCACAACCGTATTTTCAGCCACGGCAGATTCAAGCAAAATAGCAGAAGCAACGTTTGTTATTGCGCCTATGGCAACGACATAAAGCGGATTTTCAGGCGAATATTCCCTCGCCTTTTGTGCTAAATCAAGCGCAGCCGCTGAAACAACGGGCGTTTTTTCATCGGGCAGATAGCGGTCTGCACCTTTGAAAACGGGTCTTTCTTCACCCGCCAGCTTCAGAAGCTTCAATATTTCGTCGTAGCTTTTTTCCATTCCGTCGGCAGGTCCTTCGGAATTATTGTTATAAAACGGCGCAGCATACAAAGCAAGCGTGTTGAGCTTTTCTTTGCTTTTGAGCAGATACGCTATTGCAAACTGGTCGTCAATCTCGTTATAAGCATCCGTGTCAAGCACAACATCAATCTTTCTCTTAGGCACGGAAAGATTTTTAATCCGCTGTTCAGAATTCATAATCAATCCACCAAATCCTTATACTTATATCAGTTAAAATTTTACCAAAAACACATTTTAATAGCAACAAAAACCAAAGCACTTCGTCTGCAAAACAGAGAAGTGCTTTGAGTTTTAACTATGCTGTTATTTTCTTTTCAGGCTTCTTGCCCGTGAATTTCTGGAGCAGAAGAAGCACAACAATGATTGCTGCGCCGACGGCATCTGTTACAATACCGGGAATAATCATACAAAGACCGCCTGCAAGGGCAAGTATTCTCTGCCACCAGGGCATATCCTTGAGCAGATAGCCTTCCATACCGGCAGATATGATGAAGATACCTGCAACGGCTGTGACAACAAGAAGCACGATTTCATACCACGGTGCGTTTGAGCCGACAATAAGCATTTCGGGGCTGAAAGCAAAAATGTAAGGCACGATGAACGCCGTGATTGCAAGGCGTGTTGCCGTGACACCTGTTTTAAGCGGGTTGGACTTTGCAATAGCCGAGCCTGCATAGGCGGCAAGAGCAACGGGCGGAGTGATATCCGCAACGATGCCGAAATAGAAAACAAACATGTGTGCCGCAAGTATGGGAAGGTCAAGGCTGCGGATAAGGATGGGAGCAACCATCGAAGCCATAATGACGTAGTTTGCCGTTGTGGGAACACCCATACCAAGAACAATACACATAAGCATTGTAAGCATAAGTGCAAAAATCGGGTGAATCTGCGAAGCGGACTGAACAAGTGAGGACAGTACGTTTGCAAGACCCGTCTGCTGTACCATTGCGGAGATACAGCCTGCGACCGCACAGGCAAGGGCAACGCCGATTGCATTCTTTGTGCCGTTTGCAAGTGAACGGAAATAAATAGCAAAATCGAAGTCAAACTTCTTGTGAACTATAGATTTTACAATACCTTCAAGCAGCTTTACACCTATGGCACAGAGTATTGCAATAATTGCAGACTTTGCAGGTGAGAAATGGTTCATCGCAACAACAAGGGCAACAACGGGAAGAAGAAGATAACCCTTGCTGATAACGAGCTTGAAGAAATTCGGAATAGCTTCCTTGGGAAGACCCTTGAGGCCGAGCTTCTTTGCTTCAAAGTGAATCATCATAAAGATGCCCGTGAAGTAAAGCACGGCAGGAAGGATAGCCGCAATTATAATCTGCGAATACGGCATACCCGTATATTCGGTCATAAGGAAGGCGGCTGCACCCATAATGGGAGGCATAATCTGACCGCCTGTAGAAGCGGCCGCTTCAACCGCTGCGGCAAATTCAGGCTTGTAGCCGCAACGCTTCATTGTGGGGATTGTAACCGAGCCGCTGCCGACAGTGTTGGCAACGGATGAGCCCGAGTACATACCCTCCATTGCGCTGGAAATAACGGCAACCTTTGCAGGGCCGCCTGTTGCCTTACCTGCAATTGAGTTGGCAAGGTCAACGAAAAATGCGCCTATACCCGATTGCTCGAGGAAAGAGGCAAAAATAATGAACAGAACAATGAAAGATGCACAGACATTAAGCGGTGTACCAGCAATACCCTCCGTTGTGTAGAAGAGCTTATACATAATAACTCTTAACGGATTGCGGTTTACAACAATAAAAGCATAGGCAATAAATGCCGCAGACACACAGACTATCGGCAGGCCGACAACCCTTCGGCAGGCTTCAAACAAAAGAATTGTACCGACAATTGCAACGGCGATATCAAGCTCGTTAATTCTGGAAGCTCTGTCAACGATAGCCTGGCAGTTGATTGCATAGTAGAAGAAAGCGCCCGAGCCGACAACCGCAAATATGTAATCATAGAAAGGCACGTGATTGGGCCTTTTCTTTTCTTTCTTGCTTACAGGGTAGAGAATGAAGGCGATAAAGACGATGATTCCGATGAACCATGCCATTTTCTGCCTTTCCTCCATAGTGCCTGTCCAACCGTCAAACATAACGTAGAGGGAAAATAGCACCATTCCTATTTTAATTATTTTATCAAATATACCTTTGAAATGGCGTGTGTTTGACTCCTTGTCGAAGTCCGCCATCAATTTGTCAACATCAATAACTTCGTCCTCATCAGCCGCCATGGTGATGGGCTTGGTGTTTACATCTGACATCAACTACATTCCTTTCGTCAGAATTTCAAATCCCGTAACGGTTTCAAAAACAACTCTTTCGCTTCTGCCGCACATATTGCGAAGGCTGATTTCTTCACCGCCGAGGGTGAGAATATGGTCGGACACGGTGCCGACACAATATCTCAACGGGTCGTAAGTAATATCGAAGCCCGTAATAATCATATTCCCCTGCTCGTCATAGGACATTTTCTGGTTGCCTTCAAGCGCCGTCTGAACACCTGCGCCGAAGGAACGGTAAGTGGTGGAATATGCACGGATTTCTCCGCTTTCGATTATAAAGGTGTCCTTGACCGGGGTTTTGTTGACCGAGTGGATAAACTCAACGGAAAACATCATCCCCTCTTCGGCTTTTTCGGTTATATAACGCTCCCCGGTGTCCGCATTGTATAAGACCAGGTATTTTGCCGAAGCGGTTTTTATAAATACAGCAGCCGCTGTAATGATTATCATTAAAACGGCTGCTGTGATTAACCTTTTTAAGAAGCCGGGTTTATGGCTCATTCAGCGATTGCGCCAACCTCTTTAAAGTATCTTTCTGCACCGGGATGGAAGGGAACGGAAATGCTGGATACAGCATACTCAAGGCTCATTTCTGCTGCCTTTTCGTGTGTGTATTCATCCTTGTTCTCGTAGATAGCCTTTGTAAGCTGGTAAACTGTTTCCTCGTCAAGGTCGTTGCTTACGATGAAAGTAGCCTTAACAGCAACTGTTGTAGCGTCAGCATCGATACCGTTGTATGTGCCTGCGGGAACCTTGTACTCAGCATAGAAGCCGTATTCGGACTGAAGCTTTGCAAGATGCTCAGCATCAATTTCAACAAGAACGATACCTGTTGTTGTGGAAAGGTCTGTGATAGCAACTGTGGGAGCACCTGCTGTGCAGAAGAAAGCGTCAATCTTGCCATCCTTGAGAGCATCTGCGGATGCCTGGAAGCTGAGGTTCTGCTTTTCAATCTGCTCGAAGGTGATGTCGTATGCGCCGAGAATCTGCTGTGCGTTGAATTCAACACCGCTGCCGCTGTCGCCTACGGAAACCTTCTTGCCTGCAAGGTCGGCAACTGTCTTGATGCCGGAATCTGCTCTTGCAACAATCTGGCAGACCTCAGCATAAGCTGCGCCGAGTGTGGAGAAGGACTTGATAGCGCCGACATCTGCAAAGAGAGATGTGCCGTTGTAAGCGTAGTCCATAACGTCGTTCTGAACGATAGCCATATCAACTTCGCCGTCAGCAATACCAAGAATGTTAGCCTTGGAAGCACCGGAGGACTGAATCATAAGGTTTGCGCCGACTTTTTCCTTAAGGATGGAAGAAATCGTGTTACAGAAGCCGTAGTATGTACCTGTTGAACCGCCTGTGCCGACGTAAATTTCCTGTGCGGCAAGGTCACCTGCTACGGGGTCGTTTGCGGGGTCCTGATTGGGCTTGTCACCGCAAGCTGTGAGAAGCAGCATTGAAAGTGCAAGTACGAGGGAGAGAACGATTGCTAATCTTTTCTTCATAAGTTTACCTCCTGTTATTTGTTCCGTAAAACCGCAAAAGCCCGTTTACGAAACTAAAGTCTTTACTATTATAAACTATGAAAAAGAAATTTGCAAGCCTTTTTTTGTATAAATAATACAACATGTATGCAAATATATGCAATACAGCGTTATTTTAAAATAAATATATGGGTCAATTCATAATTAAACACTATTTTATCGAACGGTATTCATAGCCGTCGGGATAATCGTTCCAGTGTATTTTACCCTCGGTAAGCAGACCGTCTTCAAAGGTAAACTCGAAATACCTGCTATTGACACGGTCATGCCAGCTTTTTTCATTCGGATAAACCGTACCGTAGCTGTAAACACGGTAATAGGTTTTCAAAATGCCGTTTTCAAGCGAAGCTGATTTTGTGTAAACCTCACCGTACTGATAAACGAAACCGATATCAGCACCGAAAAATGCCATAACGTCTTCTTCCCTGTCGCCTGTTTTCAGCTTATCGAAAGCAGCGATAAGTTCTTTCATATCATCCCGTCTCTGATCACTCGGGCGTGAATAGCCGAAGCCTAAACCAGAGTCATACATTTCCGAGTTGATGTTACCAACGCTTTTTCCGCTGATTTTATTATCATCATTTTTACGCACAGCAATAAAACCGTTTCCGCTGATATCCCTCAGCTTTGCAGGGTTAAACCACACCTCGTAACCGCTTTCAAAGCTGAAGCGTCTGATTTCACCACGAAACTGCTTTGCCGTAACCTTGTCCAAGGTCTTTTCATAAGCTTCAATTGACATCCAGCCGTTTTCCGTAAGATAGTCGGCAGCTTCCCGGTAATCGTCAAGCAATTCTATATTGTCATAAAGCACGCCTGTTTCTTCACTGATGCAGCTGCTGTACTCATTAAACCACTTCGGATAATCTCTTTCGTAAGCCTCGCTCCACGGATAAATAGCACAGGAAAAGACAGCCACTGCAAAATAGACAGCTACAAATGAAATCACTTTTCTTTTTTCGTTTTTAACAGTTTTGGCTTTACCTTTTTTAATAAGGACAGCCATGGTAAAGCAGTAAAGCGAGCAAAGCGCCAGAAACACAATACAGTATATAAAGAAAAAACCGCCGACATAGTATTCAAGAAAATCAACCATATAAAACGGCGTAAAACGGTCAATCAGGCAAAATATGTTTAAATCCAGAACGTAAAAAGCTGACTGCGGATAGAAGCAAACCAGAAAACAGCCTGCTACAATTACATTCGCAACGCCTATGCCCACGAGCATTTTGCGGTATTTTTTCACCCGTGCAAAGACAATTCCGAAGAGCATAACAAATACCATTACAAAGCTGATAAAGGCTGTAAAAGCGGTGGGCTCGTCGTTAAAATCTGCAGATATTACCCACAGCCCTAAAGGCCAGCACAGCCAGTTCATTGCAAGAATCACCGTACCGACAACAAACGACCACCAGGTACGCTCAAAATGAAGCTCTTCAAATCTTTTTCTGACGGACGATTTCGTTTCTTCATCCTCGCCCATATCACAAAGGGCTTTGTCGATTGCCGAATCCGTATCGTAGCCGATTTCCTTGTAATAATCTATTCTGTCAAAAATGTGGGAAAGCAGCTCTTCACGGATATTTTGCTGCTTGAACTTAGGAATATTGGATGGGACAAGTGAATTAACATAATCATTAATTCTGTTCATGCCTATACCTCCTCAGTTTACGGCAATCGCTTTACCGTTTATAACCTTGCCGACTGCCGAAGAATAAGCCGTCCATTCCTCCTTGGACTCCTTGAGTGCCTTAAGCCCCTTCTTTGTGATTTTATAATACTTCCTTTTTCTGCCCTGCTCACTTTCATCCCAGTAGGATTTCACAAAACCGTTGTTTTCAAAGGCGTGGAGAATCGGGTAAAGCGTGCCCTCCTTGAACGAAAACACCTTTTCGCTGCGCAGCTCAATTTCCTTGATTATCTGGTAGCCGTACATATCCCTGCTCTCAAGCACGGAAAGCACAAGCAGCGAGCTACTGCCCTTTGAAAGCTCTTTTTTAATGTTCATAATTCTACCTCCTTTTTAATGCATAGAGCTTCGATACCTCGGCGCTCTATGTATATGTTAGCATGGTTGCAAAGAAATGTCAACACGCAAAGAAAAAAGACCGCAGAAGGCAGTCTTTTTAAGAGAGTTATTTATTAACGATAAGCTCGTAAAGCGTTGGTTTTACGTTGAATTCGCCTATTGCCGCCTTGACCTCGGCAAGGGCTTTTTCCTTTGCTTTTTTTGTTGCACTCGGGTTGAGCACGGCACGGATGAGCAGGTTTTTAGGCGTATGTGAAAGGTCGATAAATTCAAGCACCTGCGTTTTGTAGCCGCAGTATTCAAGCAGATTTGCCCTGACGGAATCGGTAAGCAGGGCGGCAAAACGCTCCTGAATTATACCGTAGCGTGTGAGCAAGGAAAGATTTTGAGTTGAAAGCTGATTGTTAAGCTCGTGCTGACAGCAGGGAACGGAAAAAATCATTTTGGCGTTCCAGTTTATTGCGTTAAAAAGCGCAAAATCCGTTGCGGTATCGCAGGCGTGAAGAGTTATGACCATATCAACGTCAAACGGGCACTTGTAGCCGTTGATGTCACCAAGCTCAAAATGTAGGTTTTCGTAGCCGTATTTTTGAGCGGCCTTGTTGCACTTTTCGATTACATCCTTTTTCAAATCCAGACCGATTATGTTTGCCTCAATTTTTCTTATTTCGGTCAGGTAGTAGTAAACGATAAATGTCAGATAAGATTTGCCGCAGCCGAAATCAATAATATTGAGCTTCTTGTAATTATTCTGCTTTATGCAGTCGTCAATCAGCTCAACGAAGCGGTTAATCTGCCTGTACTTGTCGTACATAGACTGCACTACCCTGCCCTCTTTGGTAAATATGCCCATATCTACAAGCGGCTCGATAACCTGACCCTCGGGGAGAATGTACTGCTTTTGTCTGTTGTGGGAAGCAGGCTGATTTTTCACAGCAGAAGCGTTCTTTTTTGCACCGTAAAATACCTTTCCCTTTTTGGAAACTGTAACACAGTGCTCCTTTTCCTCACCCCAGGCATTGAGCTGAAGATACTGCCCGTCCGTAATTTCAAAGCAGCGCTCGCCAATTTTGTCAAACGGCACGTTTTCGTGAAAAACCTGCTTTTCGGTGTATTTTGCTATCTGGTAAAATTTCGCCAAGCGTTCCACCGTAATTTTGCGGTATTCGCTCTCCTTGCCCTTGGGCTTGCTTATGACAGCCTTGTGAATACCGTCGGCAAATATTTTGTTTATGTATTCCTGAAGTTCATTCATTTTCAGTCACCTATCTTAAATGAATAGTACAGCGCATCGCCGTCCTCGTGGGCGTAATCAAAGACAAAGCCCGCCTTTTCAAAAGCCCTTTGTGACGATGCATTGCTTGGAAAAACCACCGCATCGAATTTGTCGACCTTTTCGCCGACAAGAGCGTTTACGTTCGCAACCAATTCACGCAGCACAGCCGTGCCTCTGCCCTTTCCCCTTTGTGCAGGGTCAACGATAATTACGGAAACCGTGGCATTATTCTGATAAAATCCGTATTTTACAGCGGCAAACGGCACACCGTTTTCGGACACTATTTTGCAGAAATCCTTGCAGCCGGGGAAATTTTTCGCCTCATCAAGCGTGGCACGCCATTCATCGTCAAAGCCGTCTTCAATGCCCGTCATTCTCACAGCCGTATCATCCAGCCATGAGTCAACCAACGAGGCGTATTCGGTTTTGTAATCAGCCCAAGTAAAATTCATAAAACATTCTCCGTTGTTTATTCAAATTACGGCTTGTCGAGATGTTCTCGGGCGTAAAAGCGATTGTCAATAGCTCCCTTTCAAGGGAGCTGTCACGAAGTGACTGAGGGTTGCTTGTTGAAAACTTAATCAACATAAAATTTTCAATCCTCCATCTTTTGACTTCGTCAAAATCCACCTCCTTTGAAAAGGAGGTTAATGCTCCGCATACACCTCATCAGTCACCTGCGGTGACAGCTTCCTCTGACGGAGGCCGTCCCCCTTTGTCTGCTTTGCAGACATTTCCCCCACACTGTGGGGGAATCTTCCTCGTAGGGGAAGCCATTAACTATAGCAGTAACTTTTCTTGCCTTCCCCTTGAGGGGAAGGGGGACCGCCGCACGGCGGTGGATGAGGTGGAAAAGAATTAGACAAACTGTAATTTGTCACCCGAACTCCGCAACAAGCCTTTGCTTCATCTCCTCAAGCTCGTCAGAAGAAGGTATATTGCTTTTATCCCACATTATTTCTTTCGGCAGCCACCACACGGGGCCTTTGCCGTTGTTGCCGTATTCACCCAAATCTCCCGATTTTCTCGGAAAAATATGCCAATGCAGGTGAACGTCGCCGTTGCCAAGACATTCGTAATTGATTTTGTCGGCATTGAAGGCTTTTTTCACAGCCTCAGCAACAACAACCATTTCCTGCATATATTTTGTTCTGTAGTCAATGTCCAAATCAAAAAGCTCAACAACGTGCTGTTTACAAATAAAAAGACTGTAGCCGTAAAAGTGCTGATTCCAGCCTAATATCAGGTAACCTGTTTCAAATTCCTTTACAAACCACGGGTTTTCGCCCCGTTTGATTTGTTCGATTACCTTGCACATATCACAGGACATTTTATCACCCCGTTGAATAATTTTTTTAATAATATCACAATCCCAACATTTTTACAATACACAACAAAAGGACAGAGATTTTTTGTTCTCTGCCCTTTACGTTAAATCAAAAATTATGCTCTTACAAAAACGTAATAATTCGTGTCGTAGCCGCCGTAGCGGTAATCACCGCTTTTCCACTCGATAATCAGGTATTCAAGTGAATTATGCGTTCTGATTTCGTATTCGCAGGCTGACCAGTTCCACTTGCGCAGAAGGTAGTTTTTAGTCCAGACCGCCTTGTCGTCACCCTCAAAAACATCGTCCTCGTAAACGAGCCTGCAATGACCGCCTTCAAAGAACTCAACCTCTTTAAAGTACAGGTCCTCCATTGGCTCTTCTTCAGACGGAAATTCGCTTTTACCGCCCTTGTAGCCGAGGAAGGAGTGAGCTCGCCATTTGCCTATTACCTGTTCATCATTTACAAAAGGCTTGTCAATATCGTCCTTACGGGCTATCTGTTCGGGTGTATAGCGGTTGCTGTCCAGCTTTTTGAGCACAAGGCAGGTAGGTCTGCCGCCACGGGTACACTCATACTCACGAAGGCTTACAAACATATAAAGATCATCGCCGATTTTCTGCGTTTCATACTCGTTGTACACGGGGCTTATTAGATAGCCCTTTGTCCATGAGTAAGCCCAGTACTGCTCTCCGTCAGGCAGGAAATACAGATATTTCTGTTCACCGCCGTAAAAGCCCTTATTATCGCAGAGTATTCCGTCGTAAAAATCCTGCTTTACGGCATAGACACCGAGGATTGCCCATTTGCCGATAACCTCTTCGTCGTTTTCAAACGGCAGATTGAGGTCGGGCAGGTCTGTTTCTTCACCAAGCGCAATAACGTCACAGCTTATTTCATTTCCCGTAACACGGTACTGTGACACACGCTGATAATCTGCCGCCTTGATTTCGGCTTCTGCAAGCGAACAGATGCTCATAAGTTCCTCATCAGGGTTAAGAGCAAAAACAGCTTTACCGTTTTTGAAAGTGATATTAAGTTTTGTCATAATTAACCTTGCCTCCTTAAGATTTTCGAGTGCAGAAAGAAGCTCGTTTTCCTTTCTGCAAAACATTTCGGCCGTTTCCTCCTTGGTTTTTGCAGAAGAAATCAGCGCACGGATTTCCTGCAAGCTGAAACCCGCCTTTTTCAAAGCGGTTATGCGGCGAAAGACAAGAAGCTGTTCGGACGAATAATACCTGTAGCCCGAAAAAGCGTCCGTATATTCGGGCACAAGCAGCTTTTCCTTGTCGTAGTGGCGAAGCACGGAAATTCTCGTTGAGCAAAGCTTTGCAAATTCACCGATTTTCATTTGCATATCCTCCGTAAAACAATGTGGCAAAGGTACCTTGCAAGCGTATTGTAAACCTGAAGTAAAGTTTAGAGTCAATAGGTTTTGAAAAAATTTTATAAATTATTACTCGGTATATTCGCCACTTTCAAAAGCATCCAAAACCATTTGCGCATTGACTTTTGATTCAACACAACCAAGTTTTTCATCATTAGCCTGTAAAACAAGATTCAACGCATCTTTTACATACCCTGATTCAATTATTCTTATTACACAGTTCACTCTTGTTCGTGTTCCAGAAACATCGGAATCAATACCTTCATATTCGTTATGCATATATGCTATAAATCTTTCTTTGGTTTCTTTGTTTTCCCACCAGTCACGTTTATCCAAAAACTCGCTCATAAACGAGCCAACATACCACAAGCCAGCACTTCTGCAAACATCCTTTAATTCAAAAAAATTTTCAATTTGTTTTCCCATAATTCAATACCTCATTTCTTTTTTTGTTAGACATATTTTAACATAAAAAAGTGTGATTGTATTTAGCTAAATTTAAAAATGGACATTTGATTACAATAGGAACCCCCCGGCTTAGCCGGGGGTTCTTCATATGCGGGCAAAGCCCTTCCTATACTGGCAACGCCTGGAGGCGCACCCTACGACTACCAACCGCAAAGGTTTGTTACTTACTTACCCGTAAACGGGTCTGTGT
>JAFXBF010000004.1 GCA_017516745.1 Clostridia bacterium | reverse complement strand
TTTGATAAATCAGTTTTACTTTTATTAGCAGCGTAAGACACAACCTGATGAATGTTATTTTTTATCGGCCATATTCTTGTAACTGCCATTAAACAAATCTCCCTTTACCCGGTTTAAAATATTTTGCGATATCCGATTCAAGTGAACGGATATCTGATAAAACTTCTCTGCATTCAGCACGGTCAATAAAACCGATTGCATTAGCTTTAGCAGTAAGCTGATTAAGATTTCTTCCGACTCTGCGAAGCTCAATAATAAATTGTTTGTAATCAACAGGCGGAGCTTCAACAAGTCTTGTACCTAAAATCATAGCTCTGATAATTTTGCTTCGGTCAGTTTTCATTACCTTACAAAATTTGTTTAATACTTCGTTTTCTTCTTCACTGAGATAGACATGAAAATCAATTTCTCTTTTACGTTTTGACATATTAATTCTCCTTTCTTTGATTTTTTGTGTTGGGGTGTGGTGGTAAAAACGCTCTGTTTTTACGGATTTGCGGATACAAATCCAATGCTTGCTAAACTTCGGACCAAAATCCAAATTATTAAAGCAAGCATCGGTTTGTCCTCGTTTAATTACCTGCCGCATAAGAAAAGGCGAGCTGTTCAGGCTCGCTTTCTTCAGAGGCTATTATCTTACCGGGACCAAATGGTAGGTCTTCATCTTCTGAAGATTCGTCCTCATCGGGCGGTAAGCTCTTGTTAAAGGTTTCCTTTGAAATGCAGATAAGCCTCTTGGGTGTACCGAACACTCTGACATTCCTTGTGCATTCTCCCTTCGAACAGAGACTGACTCCTTCATTCTTAAGAGCTTTGATTAAGGCTTTCTGTGTTAAAGGGAAATGCTCACCGACATCGTTACAGGATTTTATAACCGCCGCATAAGCCGCATCAGATTCAAAGTAAAAGTTTTCATCGTCATAATAACCGACAAGGTTTCTCGGCATATCAATAGGTCTTATCATACGCTCAACAAGATTTACTTTACCTATATCAATCAGACAGCGAAGCTTACGGATAAATATTTCTGTCGGCTGTTCTGTTTCTGTCAGTGACTGCTGTGTTACAGCGAGCCGCAATAAAATTTCATCAAGTTCGTTTAACATTTGGGCTTTCTGTTCGGCAGTGATACCTTCATAATAGAAAAGAGTTTCACAGTAAAGCTCAAAACCGATTCTTAAATTTGCAAGGTCGTCACATAATCTCGGTCTGATATGAAAATTTATTTCATCAGCTTTGCACTTATAAAACTTTCTGTTAGACAGAAAACCGCTTTTGAGTTTTTCTAAAAGTTCTTCTACTCCGTTTTCTTTGTCAAGAAATTTTGCCTTCAGCATTTCAGTTGAAAGGAAAGTAAAGTGAGATAAGGTTCCTTCCTCTGCTTCCTTCTGATACTTTGTAAGCTCCTTAAGGTTAATGTCACCGGGCTTCAGCTCAAGAGAAAGAAATCTTGCTACACCGCTTTCACCCACATTGGGAAGATATTCTGCAGTCATTATCACATTACACTGCGGTCTTTTTGCAGCTCTCTGTCTTCCGCTTTTATCAAGAGCACCTCTTGCTTCTCTGTTACATATACCACGGATAAGTGCCTGAGTGATTGCATCCTGTGCTGACTGTTCTCTGCCTGAGCCGGGATGATAATCGTCAATGATAACTGCACAGTCCTTAAGTGTGAAGCAATAGTTCAATATACTCTTGGGTGTATCACGGAAATTCATCGGGATATTATCTTCATTGAACCTGCCGAAAAGGGAATTGATTAAAAGTGACAGCGTTGTTTTCATTGAACCTGTTTTACCGTAAAGCATAATAACGGTTTTAGTTTCTTTACCTGCCTTTGCCATAAAGGTACCGAGTATGCTGACCAATGTGTAAGCGAGCATAGGGAACATAATCTCTTTCGGTGCAACGGAGTAAGGCAAAGCTTTCATAAGGTTCATCGTTTCTGTAATATCCGAATCAGTTTTGAATGAATAACCCTTTGTCTTTTCCGTCAGTTCAACCTCTGTGTTGCTGTTGCCCGGCATACAGAACTGCCAGCCCTTTGATGTTTCCCACCAGCCTGTTGTACCGTAAATAGTTTTTGCTTCTGCGTACTTTGCCGTTGACTGAATAGCCTGACGGAGATTATCACGGTTGCCGTAGCCTGATTCGATAACACAGTTGATACCCCAATACTCCTGCGCCCAATCGAGCTGTGAAAAGTTTTTGAGGGGTACTGTGATTTTTCTAAGGTCGTTTCCTTTATCATCCGTACCGACAATAGAAAGGAATCTTTCGTTTTCGGCTCCGTTGGTGCAGGTAATGTCCTCGGTTATCCTCGCAAGAAAATTACTGAGCTTGATATTGACCGGCTTGCCGTTTATCGTCTTTTCAATATACAGCGAGTTATTATATGCAAAGAACGGGTCTGAATAGTATAAATAGTTTTCCAAATTTTTACCTCTTTCATAGAATTATTTTCCGAACATCCGTACAATACGCACATAAACCAACAGCACAAAGCTTTTATCTGTTCGGGTTTTATCCGTACAATGTGCCACAGTGTACGCTACAAATACGAACAGCACAAGTCAATAGCACAGGGCAGTACAGCTATTTGTTCGGTTGTTCGGGTTTTGAAGTTTTGTTGTAAAATGTTTACCCATTGTGTATGGATGTTTTAAAACGCAACAACATAAAAGTATATTGCTTATGTCCTTCTGCCATTTTTAAGCCTTTATTTCGGCGGCTTTACGGCATCATAAACATCCACCCGTGACCTTTTTGCAGACATATATTCTGCATTTCTCTGTCGCTGTTTCTTCTTTGCACAGTCGGGACAGAACTTTTGATTTCTACCTGTTCTCCCTGTTTTACTGCCACACAATGCACAGACAACAGTTTCGACAGGTGTCTGACCTGTAATGCTTTTAAGCAGAGCATTATCACTTGGCAGCACACAGGCGAGAAAATATCTGCAGATAATATGGCTCGGTGTTATGAACTGCGGACAAGTGTGGCTGTCACCGTCATCAAGAAGCAGACAGTTGCCCTGATAACAGTTACAGCATCGGCTTTTAATCATTGTCTTGATTTCTGCAAATTGCTTAAGGGTAAGGTTGAGTTTTTGCATGAAGGGTTCCTCCTTTCTTGAAATTTTTAGTTGTACTGCGAAAAAATGTGACGCAGTATTCATAAACCGAAAATCAGTGATTTTGGGCATAAAAAAAGCACCCGTCAAAAATCTGACGAGTGCTATGTATGTAGGTTGCAAAACACAGTATTATTGTGTTATACTTTTCATATGAAGTTTGAAACACAAAGAGGTAATAGTATGTGCAAACAAAATGAAATTAACGAGTGTGATAAACTTATAAACAAATACATCTTGAGAGCAAGAAAGTTTATTGAATACGGATGTTTTCAATACGGAAAATATAGTTATGCGATTGGCAAGAAACCAACTGCAGATTTTATTAGTGACTTTCAGTATTTTGTTCTTACCAAAAGTACAAAATCCCTTGAATCCATTAGAACGTTATTGGATATAGGACATACTGAAGATGTTTTTGTGCTTGCAAGAACAATGTTTGAGGGCTATTTAGCAAGTAGATATATTTGTGAAGAGTACAATGATGATTTATTGAATGATTTTATTTTCATACCACAATTAATTGCACAAAGAAAAGTTATTTATGAAAATGAAGAAGCAAGGGTACGAGGAAACTAATGAAGTAATACAGTTTTATCAAAGAAATCCCTCACAAATGAAACTTGGAAAAGACAAAAATTATTTTTATGATTTGTATGCATACTTATGTGACTTTGCCCATTGTAATTTCTCTACACTATATTATTACATAGGAACCGATGATGGTTATACCTGCGATAAAGTCGTAAATGAATATTTGGTGAGAGTTGTTGTTTTGTTTATCTTCACGAAAATATTTGAAAGCATCGTTACAGTTGAAGGTGAAGATTTCACAAGTGAATCCGAGGAAAAAGAATGTTATAATCTTGTACGAAACTCAACTCTATTTCTTTATACACAACTCGATTATTTTTCTAAATTTACTTGTGAAAGTGTAGATACTGAGTTAAACAATCATATGAAAAAACTGTTTAAAGAAATGAAGAAGTCTTTGAAAGAAGAAGTTGGAAGCGTAAAAAAAGACTTTTTAAAATAAAGATTAAGAAAGTTATATTGATTTCGTTAAAATAACACGTTAACATCCAACTGCTCTCCCTGTGAGGGCAGTTTTTGTATATCATTCAAAAAATGTGACGCAGTATTCATATACCGGAATATTGAAATTTATGTCGTTGTGTAGTATACTTGTGATAATCATTTCAGGAGGTGAAGCTATGACCGGTGTAAGATATAAAATACCTATGCTGTCCGCAAAAGCAATTCTTGCTTACGCGAAGCCCGTTGGCGAAGATATATACTCCTTCAATCTCAACAAGGCAGAAACTGCAAGTGTATTATTGAATCACGGCGATACCTATCAGGATGATAATGCCGTTTTCTATCAGCTGATGTCTATGCTTCACAGAGACGGTTATTTGACCAAGGATGATGAACTGATAATCGAGGATTTGTACGATGCCATTATCTATCTTGATTTTGCAGGTATCTTTGACAGAAGTGCAGAGTATCCTAAAAATGCATTAAGACAGAAAAAGGCTGAATCTATGTTCCGCCTTGAAGGTATTACTCTTGACCTCGGTACAGGTCAGCATAAATATCTTGCCTTTGAGCGTTCTGCATCTATGAGCAGAAACGCAAAGCTCTCCTTTGTCCGTGCTGACCTTTATGATGAAATCACTCGCAGAATAACTCTTAACTTGAAAATTGATGTCTGTGAGCTTTCAAAGCTCTACGCATATAACGGTCTTTTATTTTCGTCAGGTATCAGGGTTGAGCCTGATGATAAGTATTTTCTTGAAAATGTTGCTATTGTACCCAACTCGAAGCATATTACAAATGATGTTTCTTATGTGACAGTTGCAGATGTTACAGGTGAAGGCAGTATAAGAAAATATGAAAGAACAGAATGCACAGGTGATATTGAAACTACCCGCTTTGACGGTATGGGACTAATTTCACCTGAGTTTGCCCGTGAGCTTGACAGCAAAATCGGCAGTAAAAAAGAACATACATCTTTTCAGATTCGTATGCCGTATATCAAGGGTATGGTGCATAAGACAGATTTCAAATCTCTGTTCAAAGAATCAGGCATTGAAGCAATAACCGATATATGGGGAAGAAAGCACAATGTGGACACCCTTTGTATGATACTTACCGAAAGTCAGTTCAAAGGTTACAAGTGGCTTAAGCAGTATAATGTTTCTTGGCAGACATATGTACAGCTCTGCCGTGCTTATGAGCACACCATATACATCACAAATGTGAGTAAAACAGAGGCTGAAGATACAACCGAGCTTAACTATCAGTTTCTTAACACTGTCAAAATGCTTTCATCAGAGTTCAGACCCGATGATCTACCCTTGGGGTGGGAGCATTCTCCCTCTGAGGATGAAAGAATGTGGCTGACCAAGCCGACAGAGCAGAGATATTATGAGCTTCGCCGTGATGTAAACGCGCGTATAAGGTATTTTACCGATAAGGCAGATGAATGGACCTTCGGCAGAAAAAGTCGTAGCTATCATCTTGCAGAGCTGTTGAGGAAAAATCCCAAGTTTATTAATGAGCCGTATTTTGTCCGTCAGCTTGACGATGCGGCAGAGAGCCTGCTTAAAGATTGCTCCATAGGTCGCTTACTTGTTGACGGTGATAACCGTTTCTTTGCGGCCGATATTATGGAGCTGTTCTATGAGCTTATCAGAGAAAACGGCGGAAGACCTGACATTTACGCAGAGATAAGAAATGAATTTCTTGATACGAATGAGTTTTATGCTCCCGGTGCAGTATATTCTCAGCAGAATATCTATGCTCTACTTCGTAATCCCCATATTGCAAGAAATGAAGAAGCACTTGTTAAGCCTTTAAAGAATATAGGCACTTACAGAGAAAAGTATCTTTCAGGTCTTACGGATGTAATTATGGTAAACTCTGTTTCACTCCTTGCCGAAAGACTCGGCGGTGCTGACTTTGACGGAGATATGATTAAAACAGTAGCCGAGCCGAAGCTTACCTCTTGTATTGCAAACAACTACAACGATGGTGATTTAACACTCGGCGGTAATCTGCCTCTTTTAAGCATACCATCCGCAGAGCCAATCATTGCCGATGCAAATGATTGGTACAAACGCTTTGAAACAATACGAAATACCTTTTCATCCCGTGTCGGGCAGATTTCAAATGCGGCACTTGACCGTAGCATAATCGCTTATGACGAAAACACCGACGATGAAAAGAAGGAGCAGTACCGCAAGGAAACAGAGGTGCTTGAGATACTGACAGGCCTTGAGATAGACTCTGCCAAAAGCGGTATAAAGCCCGATCTGACAGAATATCTTGAAACAAACAAAGCCGAAAGAACATCCTTCCTTAAATACAAGGCTCTTATTGAAAAGACAGAGGGAAAGCGCCGTTGGTACGAGCCTACCTTTGATGAACGATTCAAGAAATTCTTTGAAGGTCAGAATTGGGATGAGGTCAGCTCTAACCTTGAAAAACTCCCGTATTTTGCAAGAGAGTTGAAAAAGAATACACCAAGGGCGAAAATTCATCAGGCTGATGCAAGTGAGCTTTTCACCTTTGCAAAGCCCGGTTGGGAGAAAAAGCTTGACCCGAAGATTCTTGACTATGTTGGCAGAGTAATCTCTGATTATGAAGAGTGCCTTAAAAGAATAAGGGCAAGACGACACGCCGCAAGCAAGATAAAAGCAAAGCACAATGACATTAACCGTATTCTGTATATGCAGAACAAGGAAAACGATTACGAAGCCGACGAGCTTGCAGCCGCATTTATTAACCTGCCCGAAGAGAGAGTTAATGAGATGTATTTTGCGGTAAGAAATGAAAACTGGCACTTTATGAAAGAGGATGAAAGATATGCCTTTCTCATAAAGCATCTGCCTGAAGCAGAGTACAGAGAGTATTATGACATCTTTGCAGATTTCCGTTTTGGTGGGTATAAATTGCTGCCTGATATTATTACTGAAACACGAAACTACAACATCTCTGCAACTGCTTCGGCTATGCAGTATCCCAACGATTCCGAGGAGCTGACATTGATGGTAAAAGCCTATCTCAGAAATCCTGTAGGCAACTACCGTGAAACCGTTTCAAAAGAAGCGGCAAGGATAATTGAAACTCACGTTATCTCTTTTAATGCTTCGGTAAAGTATATTGTAGCTCTCGGTGAGCGTGATTTCCTTTATAATGCTTATTACAGGCACATTACACGATTTGCAAGGAAGGGAGATAAGAGCTATGACTAATGAATGGCTTGAATTCAAAGCATATACCGACACTCCCGTTTTTCTTGCGGATAGTAAGCAAACAACTGCTTTTATGGACAGATTTTCAACAACTATTATCAAAAAGAACAAGGGCTTCAACCGAATATTTACTATCCTTGCAAGAGGTTATCTTTTCCATAATGCTGACGGTACTCTTCGTACTGATGACCCATACACAAGAACAGAAGAAGCAAGGCGTTTCTTGTGTGCTTGGTGCAGCTTACCTTATGAAGCGGTAACAAACAAGGCTCTGAAATTCCACACATCTTTTACTGAGCTTCACAGTGAGTTTCCGAATATCGTTGATGAAAACGGTGCAGGATGGTATTACAGATACCTTCATTCTCTTTCGGATTACATCAAAAAGAACAAAGAGGATGTTACAAAGAAGCTTCACTGCTTTGCCGAAAAGAAGACCTTAAAAGACATTGAAAGCACTTGGGCTAACAAACTGATACAGTTTCAGTATTCTATTTACAATGACAGGTCTTCTGCTGACTTCCCTTTGCTTTTTGATACGGCTATTGCAGATGCTCTTGTTCTCGGGTCCTTACGTACTGAAAAAGTAGTTTTATCCGATGAAGCGCTTGATAAAATCAGGGCATACCATACGGATGCGAAAACTGAAAGGCTTATGATTACTCTCACGGAATACTACATTTCAAACAAAGGGCCTGACTGTGATTGGGTCATTATGCCGAGGACTAATATCTCTGCTCATCTCGGTTCTGCATCTTTTATGGAAATGTATGAAAGCAGGATTCCCGAAGGATTTATGGAGAAAAAGCCTGAAATGGGCGGTGTATCTGCGGTGAAGATTGTTATATAATGAGAAAAAGCTCCCTAAATCGGTTTTGAGCCGAAATAGGGAGCTTTTGGTTTGCTTACAAACATCACCGAGGATTTTTTCCTGGCGGTAAGTATCATTATGCAAAAAGATTTTTGATCAAGTTGCCTAAGTTTATTCTAGTTGAAGAATCAAAATCCACAAAAAAGTCAAAAACAATTGAGCAATACAGCCGTTTTAGAAAACTTAGATTTGCTATCAATTTTAATAACGGAAAAGATGAGTCTTCCGACATCACGGTTGCGCATCCCACCTCGCAAACATCCTATTTTCGATAGGAAACGGATATATGTTCTTACCGTTCGTTTATCAATAGACGGATCTATCTTATAAGGATTTGTCTTACCGTCAAGCTTTTGCATGAAATCAACGAAGTAACCTGGCAGGTTGAGAGGGTCTTCATCAATTTCACCAGGCTTTTTTCGTTTTCAATTTCATACTCGTCATCGGAGACACGATGATATTCAAGCCATGGCTTGATCATTGGATATCTTTGTACCATTATCTGCCTTTTATCCGCTTCCCTCTATGTAAGTCATTATTATCGCAGTCTCTTTTTCGCTGTACTCACGGGCTGCGACCTCCAACGGTTGATTTTCGTAGGCGTCAAAGCCGTAGCTCCATGCACTTTTATAGTTTTCCTGAGAATCCATGAGTTCCCTTAGCTCCGCGAAGTAAGCGCTGTTCATTGCCGGATTGTCCCAATCAAGTGTGTTAACCAGATAATCGACGTAAGAGTGGTGAACCTCATGGCATATCGTGTTTATAACATCGCAAACAGATGAATTTGCCAGATGTTCGGTATTGATCCACATTTGATTTAATTCATTATCATATGCGCCCAATGTCGCTGTGCCGATCATGACGGAAGTTACGGGAACGGTCGGGATGCCAAGTACATCCGATTCAAAATCAACAAGTTCCTGTGTTACAGTTATTCTCTCTTGTACGGATAGCCGACTCCAGTTTTCTTTCTCCAGATAACCCCAAAGTTCGGATTTTTTCTCATACAGATTATCCGGCTTGTCAGATTCAACAACTTCGGGTTCAAGAAACAGTTGCTCCCACAGTTCTTCCGTAGACTTATATGTAGGCGACTCAACACCATATACGAATATTGAGAGCAAGCATGGAACAGCACAAAAAACAGCTATACCGAGAATCGAACACCTTCTGAATGTAAATTGGTATCTTCGATGTCGCTTCCTTGAAAATCTATGCTTCTGCTCATCTTTTTTTAATGCGCGGAACAGTGCGATTTCTCCTCCCGCCACAGTCAATGTAATCAATAGTGTAATCACAAAGTGGTGCTGAGCAAAGACAAGCATAAGCACAAATTCAACGGGAACAAGATTGAACAGCAGCTCTGTTATTGTGCCGTTGCAGGTACCTCGTCTAAAAGGAGAACAGCAGAGCCATACTACCGTGACCATCACAATCAATATTCTTGATGAGTAGGTCTCCATATACAGACCGATCTCCGGAACACAGAATGCGAACGGTTCTATAAAACTGTAGAATATCATTGCAAGCGGTATGATGATAGATGACTTGTAGATGATTCGTTTCATGCTGCTCCTCCTCGTCAGGTTCATTTTACTCGTTTACTTCTTCAATATGGATATCGTTCAATGTGCCGGATACCTTGATATGAGTGTAGTCGGGATGATCCCAGGAAAATCTCACAAAGGCATCGCCAAAGTAGGAGTTGGCGTACTGTTTGGGATTTCTTGCGCCGAAAGAACCGGACGAGTTATTTGCTACGACATTGATAAACTCCTGAAGAATCGGCGTATCAATCTCACTAATGTAGAGTTTGCTCTTCTTTGTAGCAAGCTTTTCAATACACTTGACGCAAATCTGAATAATGGCTTCTCCGGAGAGCTTGTTGAATTTCAGAACCGCATCCATTCGTCCGAGCACTTCTTTGCGGAACGCGCCGGCTTCGGCAAGTTTCTCCTTTGCTGCATTGGAGAGCTGGATAATTTTCAGAGGTGTGCTTAAGTCCTCCAGTTCTTCCTTCTGCGGTTCGATTGCAACATCGGATGACATAAATCCCAGTTTCTTTTTGTCGTCAACGGAAATGTTGCTGGTAAAGATCAAAATGCAGTTAGAAAGGTCATAATAGGCTTTCCCGTTGCTGAGAGTCTTTCCGTTTGTTGCCATTCTTCCGGTATCCATGGTTTCCATCAATGCGGTAGCAATCTCCGCATGAGCTTTTTCAATTTCGTTGATTCCATAGATGACATACGGATTGTCTTCCGTTACCGCAAACGGTCCGTCTTCATCGTGACCTACATAACCGGGGGCCGCTCCCGTCAGTCTTGAAATATCGCCTTCATGTGTATAATGGGTACAGTCAATGTCACGGTAGATATAACGCTGTGCTTCCCTGGGAAGCTGACGGTTTATCATTTCTACCAATTGAATAGCAGTTTCGGTTTTGCCGGTTCCACTGGATCCGTACAAGAAGATAGAGAGAGGTCTATCTTTACCCTTGGAGCCAAGGAAGATATACACAAGATGCGCAATCATCTCAAGAACATCCTTTTGACCGAAGATCTCACTTGTCAGATCCAAAAGGAGCTTGTCCTTATCAAGCTTGACAAAACCTTTATAAGGCTCGGGAATCGTGAGAGAGTCTCTGTCATACTTCATTCTCGGAGGATTCGCTCCGGATTCGGTTTGATTGCCCGTTGAACGGGGGGCTTCGTTCGATATAGGTTCTTCTTCCTGAACACAATCAGTTCGGAATTTCAAAAGGAAATCCTTCATGTCATCGAAAGAGTCAAAGTCTGCGGTACCGGAGGAAAGCCAGCGACCGATCTGAGGACAGGATCCTGTGTAATTTACGGGAACCTCCACACACCTTATCGATACATGTTTTTCATCATAATACCGGAATTCGATTGTGCAAATCGCATTTCCACAAGTGTCGGGCATCTGTACATCATCAAGGATATACAGCCCGTTGCCGCTTGTCATCTCCTCATAAAGTCCGTTAAAACCGTTAACATTTGAACACTGTTTCTTCCAGTTAATCATTTTCTGTTTCTCCCTTCATATTATTGTTGATGTTTGTGTACGGATTGACGGTTATTCTCGTATCAGGAATAGCCGTTTCTGCTTTGTTTGTGTGTGATTTACCTCCGCAAAGAGGGCAGTTCTCTTCCTGTATCTGACCGATAGCGATTGTAACAAAGGGGAAGGTTAAATCGGTTTCATTGACTTCAACAAGCTTTATCGGTTCGAAAGCAGGGGCGTTGAATTCGGAAGAGCATTTTGTCATGAAGTAGTTGCGGTCGGAGTAGTTATCCAACTCATGATAATACGGGGTTAAAGGTTCATCATAGCAGAGTATTTTAAGTGCTATGTAGGATTTGATGGAGTTAAGATAGTCTGTTACGCAGACAGCTGCTCCTTCGGAGGAACCTGTAGCTGATGAGTTTTGTGTCAGCATTTTTCTGTATCTGGATTCCAGAATACATCTGGGGCAGGATGCTGTGAGTCCGGGATACCAGAAGAGCACTTCGTGTCCTTTGCCTTTTTCAAAGATTTGTGCTGCAAGATAGGGAATCTTATACTTAACGCTGAGCTGGGCGCATCTGTCCTGTGCGAAGAAGTTGTCAGTACATCCGCAAAGAAGAGTGTCGTGATAGTCGCAGGAGTCAAGCTTAGCCATCTTAAAGAATTCATCATCGGTGATGCTGTTGTCGAGATACTTCGAGATGCAAACAACATGTGCAAGCGGATTGATATCAAGAATACGGTTCTTGATGACATCGACCTTCAGCTTCCCGAGTTCCGAGATAAAAGTGCCCTGCGTGGCGATATTAGTGTCCTCAATGATATCGCCGTCAAAGAGGATGAATGTACCTACCCCGCATCTTGCCAACATCTCCAGAAAAGGACGGGAACCACCACAGCCAACACAGATTACCTTTTTCTTAGCTATAAGATTGTTCGGGAAAACATGCTCGATTCTCTTGAATCGGTTAGAGGCTTTCTTATCAAGAGCGGAAAGGCGGCGCTCTTCTGCAGACTCTTTTTCAATCTCCATGAGCGGTGTCTTCATCTCGACAGACTGTTCGAATGAATAAGGGTATATTTTGATCTCACCGTTCAGTTTAGGAGATACCTGCACAATCGGCGTGAAGAATCTACCGTGTACATTGATGGATTCGATGATATTCTTTGCCATAAGAAGATCTCCGTTGGATGGGCGTGTTACTCCGTTAGGATGAGAGTGAATGACTCCGACCAACTCTATGTCGTTATCGTTCCATTCGTGGATTACCTTATTACATGCAGGGATGTCCATCATGTAAACACCGGCAGAACGCTCAGAGGTCGCATCGAAATAGTAATGGTCAATATGCTCTCCGTCGCTTGAACCCAACAGACCGCCGTATTCGGGTCTGCGACATCCGATAGTTTTACAGATTTCGTCATAAACTTCAGCCGTGAAGGTCCACTTTGTGTTCTGTGCATTAAACTTTTTGTCTTTGTTTTTCATCTTTGCAAAACGCTCCTTTATTTTCATAATCTTATGATTCCC
This sequence comes from Clostridia bacterium, assembly GCA_017516745.1. Lineage (GTDB taxonomy): Bacteria > Bacillota > Clostridia > Oscillospirales > Acutalibacteraceae > UBA8612. The sequence goes on along the minus strand of JAFXBF010000004.1, from coordinate 267,238 downwards.
TTTCTCTTAAGTTTCGGCTGGATGGATTCAAAATCGCCTCCGTATCTGATGTAGTAAGCAGTAATCTCAGACCATGTTTTTGCAATCTCCCTTGCACGCTCAAGACTATCAATTTTATGTTTCCAGCATATGTAGTGGATAGGCGTGAAATCGGACACGGTCCTTCCCTTGTTCCTCTGAAAAGTATTAATTTTTCTAAGCACGTCTCTGTTGCTTTCTGTAAGTCGGTGAATAGTTGTAATGGAATCGGATCTTGATGAGGCTATCTGTTTATAATCAATATCCGACAGGATGTAAATCCTCCATCCGGTTGATGTTCCGAGGTCGACAAACAGGAATTCGATGTCGAGCAGATAGTCGGAGGTGCGGTAATAGTTGTTCTCAAACAGCATCATAATACTCCCTCCTCCTGAAGTTTGACCTGTATATCCTTGAATGAGCCACCGTGCTTGATGTAGTAAGCCGTGATTTCGCACCATGCACCAGCAACGCGGCGCATAACATCAAGATCGTATATGGGATCCACACGGCAGACATAAGGCCAGTCTTTCGTTTTATCAATATATCTGTGTGTTCCGTTATCAAGATACAGGTGGGTATCTCTGTAGTCATCAGACCTTTGTGCGGAAACACTTTTATAGTCGATATCGGACATTACATAAGCCCGCCAGCCTACTGGTTTGCCTAAATCAAGCATAAGGAACTCTATATCCAAAGACTTGTCCTTCGTCCTGTAATAGGCGTGTTCATATCTCATTTACATCACCCTTTCTAACTTCCGAATATTGCGATAATCAGTGCGATAGCGCCGATTATGAGCAAAGCCTTCAAGATCCATAAGATTACCGCTGCAACGATTACCCCGGACAGATAAACTCCGACACCTCCCACAGCAAGACACAAGCTGCCGGCTATTCCTGTTGAAAGCTTCTTAAACTTAGTGATTGCCCACACTGAAAATGCACTGTATGCTATCAGAAGAATCACTGTAATGATAATCTCAAATGTATCCATAACACTATCTCCTTACGAAGGCAGGTAGCGGATTGCCGGTATCAATAAATACTTGGGTGGCATCCGCCCATTTCCTGCACAATGTCTTTGCCTGCTCCGGATACTTGATGCTTCCGGTCCAGCAGATCCATCGTTTGTTTGTTGTTTTGTTGTACCATACGTGAGGCATATAGTTGGATGTATCCCTTCCACGATAAGAAGGAGTACGGCAGATATAGCACTTATACAGATTATCGCTTTCCTTTCTGATATCAAAGATATACAGATGATCCATCGACGGACACGATGTCTGAGCTTTATATTCGTATGAAAACTGAACCGGATCACGCATAGAACTATATCTTGCAGCGAAGGTTATTGCTATTACGATAATCGGTATAAAAGCTAAAATAAACATACCGTACTCCTTCTATTTGACGTTACATATAGGTTTGATTATCGGGGCGGTCTGTTACCGCCCCAGCCGTTACCCTGTTCGTTAAGGTCACACTGTCTGCCGCCGTGCCAGCCGTTACCCTGTTCGTTGAGGTCACCCTGTCTGCCGCCGTGCCAGCCGTTACCCTGTTCGTTGAGGTCACCCTGTCTGCCGCCGTGCCAGCCGTTACCCTGTTCGTTGAGGTCACCCTGTCTGCCGCCGTGCCAGCCGTTACCCTGTTCGTTAAGGTCACCCTGTCTGCCGCCGTGCCAGCCTTCAAACTGATGATTTGCGTTGATCATAGAATTAAGATTGCCCTGCATAACTGTACGCTCCTTTTTGTTGTTATTGTTGTTTATAATGTCGCTGTGAATAATGGTGAAATTCATTATAATGCTCCTTTCAGATTAATTAGTAATTTGTAATGTGTGATCTGCTGTCCGCAATATCCATTGCTTTCACATCCTTTCATTCAGCCGGAGCTGTAATTTGATAGGTCTTGTATGTTTCAACTCCTCTGTAAATTCAGCGGTATTTACCGTCCGCTCACTACAATAAAAGTATAATCGAAAGATTGTCCAATCAGCAATCCAGATTCTTTCCAAATATTCCAACAGCAATCCAATTAAGCTGACAATAAAATGCAAATATCCAACGACGTGTTTTTGAATGGATTGAGTTTTTTTGGAACAGAAGACAATCATTTTCTAATCGTCATCATCCAAGTTTGCAAAAAGCTCATCGAATTTTGCCTCCAGCTCTTTCATCAATTCTTCACTGTATACATCGTCATCGCTTGAGTCAGCGCCTCCTGTACTTGAAGAAGAATCATCAGATGAAACCTGTTTCTTAAGTCTTTCAACAAAATCTTTGTGAGAGCTGTTTTTAATCGGTACGATGTCGCCTTTGAGTTTTCCGAGTTCGTCTTGGAATCTTTTATTATGCACTTCGTGACTCACCCTTTTCTTCACCGGATACCATAAGTTTCTGATACAGCGGATCTTTTAATGTTTCATATCGGGGAGCTATGACAGGCTGTTGACCGGACTGAAACACAACGACATTTCCCATAGGCATGAACATCACGTCGTTCAACGGCAAGTCGAGCATTTTTGCGATATAGGCTGCTGTCTGCTGGTTCATACCTCCGGGGAGATACACAAGAGAGGCGCAGTTATCCAAAATGACAGTGGCATTTTCCTGTCCATAAGTTGCATCCAGCTGCGAAAGGCTTTGACAAAGCATGAGACTGCTGATGCCTGCCGCGCGGAATGTCGAGATGGATTTTTCGTAGTTCTGAATAGCAAAACCGCAGCTAAAGTCATCAAATACAAGTTTTACATCACGAGGAAGGTGATTATCCTTTTGTGTTTCCGCAAACTCCATCAAGTGACGGATAGCGATGCTGAACAAAAGATTTGCAAAACCATACTGCGCTGTGCGAACGGGGCTCGTCAGAATAAAGATTGCCGTGCGCTCCGTGGAAAACTCCTCGAAATTCACAAAAGCATCTTCACTCATTGCTTTCTGAATAGATACAGGGAAAATATTTTGAATTGCCTTTTCCAGATCATCGCGAACACACCCTGCAGTTGCATAGGGCAACTGAGCAAAGGAACTCAGCTTTCTTGCCGCAATAGAATTCGGCGCTTTATTCTGAAGCCACTCAAAGATATAGTCTACAGAAGTGCTGATTGCGCGTCCGTCTTCCTTGATTTTAACCTGATAGAAAAGGTCAATGACCTTTTTCATGCTCGGCGAATCCGCTGTCATCAGCACATAATAGATCAGACCGGTTATAAGCGATTCTGACGCCTCGCGCCAGTAGGGATCGAACTTTGTAGCTCTGCTGTATTCCGGATTGCCGTTGGCAATCTGTCTAGCAAGTTCCTGGACGTCGTCATCGGAATTAACGTAGGAGAGTGGGTCGGGAATCTTATCGCCCTTTTTAGGGTTTGCAAGATTCCACACATGCGTCTTATAACCCTGATTTTGAAAATATGCCACTGCGTTGGAAACAACACTCTTTTTGGCAAATGTGCCTATAAGACTGCTTTCTTTCATGTGACACAGGGTGGGGAGTACGATGCTCATAGATTTTCCCGATCCCGTGCCGCCGAATATCATCTGATTGTCGTTCGGCCTTGTATGTCCGAGTTCACCGTCAAGAATTATGTTTTTAGCGAGAATGACTTTATCCATGCTTTTCCTCCTCACACGATAGATGTTTCGATACTGTCAGCAATACCGAATTTGATGCATTCCTCAGCATTCATGTAATTGTCGTAAGAAATAGCTGTTTCTATCTCTTTTTTGCTGCGTCCTGTGCTGTTTGCAAGAAGTTCAACGGTCATTGCCTTTGTTTCAAGAATACTTTCGGCGGTCCTTTTGATGGAGGATGCGCTTCCTCCGACACCCTCCGCAATAAGAGGTTCATGGATCATAATTTTTGCATGGGGACTTACAAATCTGTGTCCTTTTTCTCCCGCTGAGAGCAGAATTGCTGCCATAGAAGCCGCCATACCGATGCAATGAAGGTTGATCTCCACTTTTAATCCTTTCAGCGTGTCGAGAATCAGCATACCGGACACAACTTCACCACCGGGAGAGTTAATGTAGACATCGATAGGCTTTTCAGCATCCTCTTTGATCAGAAGCATCATGCATTTCACAAAGTCACACGCCGACTCCGCATTGATTTTTCCTTCAATAAACACCTTGCGGTCGGCAAGTAAACGGGTTTCAATCGGAACAAGAGAGATTCCGTTGCTGCTTTTGATAATGGTGTTCATCAGTCATCATCTCCTTCCGTGCCGAATAAGTCGGTTTTGATCATTGCAGAAACACAGCCTGTGTCACAGGATTCATCATCGTCGTCTGGTGAGCCCAGGCGTTCGGCAAGTTTCGCAAGTATTTCACCGAGTTCACCTTCGTCTTCACCTTCTGTCAACTCGCTCAAGAGCGAACGTATCTCATCTTCAGTTGCCTTCTCGCACTTCTCAACTGCTTCCTTTGCAGTGGCATTTCCGAAGATGATATCAACAATTCCTGAACTGTAGCGTTTGAACATTGCCGCGGGGCAATGGATGCTGTTCTGCACCATATCTTTTGAAGGTGTAATACCTTCGCAATCGACAAAGCACTTGAATCTCACCTCGCCATCTCTCATGTCAAGTTCGAAGTTGCCGTTCTTCAAACCGTAGTTGGCACGGCAGACAAATTCAGCCATGGTTGCCATCATCTTTTTGTCTTCCTCATCAGCACCGATGGGAGCGATGGCGTATACGATGTATTCGTCTTCCTTCACGTCAACAATGTAATTGATTTTCTTGATCTTGCTAGAGAGAGACAGGCCGAACTTTAACAGCCCTGACTCCTCATTAAAGGAGAAGTGCCAGTTATCTTCCTTGAGATAGGACTTAATTGCGTTTGCGATTTCTGTGGAATAGTTTTTTTCTTTCATTATTACGTCCTCCTTATGGACAACGGATTGATATCCGCTTGTTTTTGTTGTCTTTATTATATTCTTCCTTGTGTCCAATCATCAATAAATCAAGTTTCCATTCGTTCCAATACGATATCCAATTAGAAATGTTTTTATTGCGAACTATCCAACCGTTCATAAGGCTTCCCCCGATTCTATATCAACTGTGCAACAAATACTGCATTCTGCCCGGCATTATATACGAGCATATATCCTGCTCCGAATATTCTTTGAAGGTCATCCATCTCAAAAACATTCTTGTTAAATTCGAGTGTTCTAGATTGATTTGCTGATAATCCATGACCGTGGTGACTGTGAAACGGAAGAAAAAATGATTTGCTCTTAAATGTATTGACCCCGGTGGTATTAGTTACCCTTTCATACTGATATTTAGGAAGGAGCTGAATCAGCTCGCCGGTTTCAACACCGGAAGAGAAAACAAGAAGGTAATGCATCTGCTTCATAAATTCCAACGGGGTCATAGTCCGCATATCACTGCTACGGAGACTCTGAGGAACCGACTCACAAAAAAGAAGCACCTGTCCGGCTGCATTAAGAATGTTCATCAGTTCTGCACCAGTCTGAAGTCCGCTTCCAAGATGCATGATGATGAAGTGGTCCTGTGCCCATCCCTCGATGTATTCGCAGATTTCCATATAAGAGGTATACGGTTTATTAAAATATATTGCACCGTTACCGCGGGGCAGGGTTTCCTGCGCCGAACTTATGGTCCATTCAGGATCTAAGGATGCAAAAGCCGAATTACAGTCTGTTGCCGTTCCCAGAAAGAGGAAGGGTTTGCGACTGCGGCGGATTAGCGCCTTGGCCGTTCCGATTCCTCTTGCAGGATTTCCGATAATACATACCGTCCCGTTGGGAGAAACACCGGTACTCTCAAAGAGTTGAAACGGTGTGCAACGGCCAAGACTGACTGCGGGGTGATTTCTTGCGTTTCGGATATTAGATGATGTAACCGGTGTGCTGAGTGCAGGTATTTCGGATGGTCTGAAGATGTTCTTCATATAGTTTCAAGCTCCTTTCTGTAGCCGTGATAGAAGAACGGTGAATCGCTCAAGTTGGGGATGCTCATAAGGGCATCGCCTTTTTTTTGGATCATTGTAAAATCGTAATCAGCAACAACTTTTCTGTGTACGGCGTGCTGTATTACCTTTTGCATAGGCGCATTAAAGCTATAAGATGTAAGACACTCGCCGTACCGGTCTGACAAGATTGAACGGCTCAGTGCATCCTGAACCTTGAGGCAGATAATGTTTGGGAAGAGACTGAGAAGCGCCTTTGCGTCATCCTCTTTATATCGTCTGGTCATCAGCTGAGCCGACTGTATGCATGCAAACAACCTGAATCCCGCTCCTCTACCGAGAGACATAGAGTCGATAATTCCCGTTTCGGGTAAGAGGCTGAACTCATCAAGGAAAAACCAGGATCTTCTGCCATTTTCCTCGTCAACAGAGTGCTTCAGAAGAAGATTTAGGATTGTTTTGAATATCTTTATGGAAGCCTCTGAAGCATTGGCATGATCATAATAGAGAAAAATCCGCTTTCCTCCCGATTTGAGAGCATCGATTGCCGAAAACTGTCCTTTGTCGGAACAAAAACTGCCCCAGAAGCACTCGTGGATAAGCGTGCGAATTTCCGATATAATGCCGTAGCCCTGATCCAGGCCGTCACCGAGGTAATCAAGAATGTGTGCAAATCTTTTCGGTCTGGTCTTCGCAATGTCATACCAGGAAACTTCCGCGTCTCTGTTTAGTGAAACCTTATCGAGGAAATCAAATAAATGCCAGTTGGTGTATGTAATACCTTTCTTTAGTCCGTCCTCATAGACAGCCATAATCGCATTGAAGAGAAGGTCATTGCAGCTGTTTTCAAAGAAGGGTTGAAGATCCGACCGCTGGTCTTTCGTAAGGCTTTTCGCGATGTCCCTGGCGGTAAGTTCCGGATTACGGCTGACGGCGACTTCCTTGATTATGTTCCAGCAGGAATTCGGCGTAGTCGCATCAACCGATATGACGATGTCTTGAGACCTTTTGAATTTAAGCAGGTCTTTCTTGGCGCAGAAGATGAACACATTCTCATTCATATCTTCGGCAGTCCTCAGAATCGGCGTCATGATTTCTTCCATCATATAGGTTTTGCCGGAGCCGACAGGACCCATTATGAGGGTAGGACACTCAAAAATGCTGTCATCCAGAACAAGACCATCATTAAGCCTAACAACAGGTGCTCTGTAACTCACCTTCAGCTGAGGCGGTGACTGTAATATTGAAAGTCCTTCTAATGTGTGTTTAATCATATCAGTGCCCTCCATGTCCTCCGGAAGAGCCGTGACCTCCTCCGCCTTGTCCTCCCGTTCCCGAGCTGCCAGAGCTGTGTCCGCTGCCGGAACTAGAGCCGGCGGAGCCGTGCCCGGAAGAAGATGCTTGTCCTCCGTTTGTATGAGATGGTGCCGATGTCGAGTTGTGTGAAGATGCAGAGGAGGACGCTTTGCCACCTTCTTCGCCACCGTGTTTGAGACCACTCTCTCTTCCGTACATCGAGTCGCCGCGTTCTCGCCCACCATTATCACTTTTGGTTTTGGATGACGAGTCTCTGTTGTTTTGGGAATATTGCTTCGTCACTGCATCCAATCTCTGCTGCGTTGCTTTGTCAACCTTTATACTATCCAAAAATTCGTTTTTTCCCATTTCCGTTTTTCCTCCTTTATCGACATCGTTATGGGTTTGTTTATTGTTGTTTGTTTGAGTCTTTGGCATCTCATGGAAATGCGATCTGTTTTCGTGCGGGCTTTCAATATGATAAAGGTCAGGGTTGTTCATTCTGTTATTGAACTGTTCTTGGGTCAGCCCTTCTTTTTCTGCCTTTTCTGCTTCCCGCCAGAATTCATGCCCGGGTTTATGCCCTAGGTCGTATTTGCCGTCAATCGGCTTGTGAGTATTGGAGTCCAGGAACTGCCCCTTGCTGTTCTTTTGAGCCCTGTTCTCAACTTCCTGCCGCACTCCTTTCCGGATATACGGTCGGTGCAGCATAATCAGTCAACCTCCTCATTGAAAGCGAAGTCTGCTGATCTTGTAAACGGTGCGTTTTCATCTTCGCGCTCAAATGCTGTGCCTACAGGACTGTTGAGAAGCGGTAAAATGCTGCCGTCAATCTCAAGAATGGTGTTGATGTCGTAGATACCGATGTTGTCAGGATTATCTGCATATTCCTGATCTTCATCGCCGCAGAAAAATCTCCAACCGCTATCATAGGGATCATCAGGTTGCTCACAATACATGAATCTGACTTTTCTGCGGCTCTCTACGAGCATTTTTGTGGCGAAAACAAAACCGAAATTATTCATTAGATGGTTCCTCCTTAGATTTGTGATTTTTAAAAAGAGTTTTATTGTTTACTGTAATGCAGTGATAATTCATATGCTGTTGTATCCTCCTCTTCGATATATGCCGTCAATAAGGCTTTCTGCCTCAGACGTGGAGCGTGCACGGACAGGGAAGTAAACACCAAACCGATCTTTCTTTGTTGTTATCGGACAGTGGCCATAAACATATGCTTTATACAATGTTCCGAAGACGTGACGTATTCTGAGAGCTTCGCCGTTTTCGGTATAATACTCATATCCACTGTTCTGCGGTGTATGACTTCTGCCGATTCTACCTTCCTTGATTTCAAAGATGATCAGAAGAATAACAAGAGCCGTTATACCGCCGTATGCGAGAATGTTCAATGTGTCGTACATAACTTTCCTCCTATCTGAATATAGGTTTTATCATCAGCCACATGCCGCCAATGAAAATCAACAGAAACAAACCGATGCTGAATAATGAAGTCAGTAGTTCGCAAAGAAGCTTGGCACACATAGGACAGAGAAGAACTCCTGCTACCCCTAAGCCAGCGCTCAGTCTCCTCGATGACGGGACATCTCTGTATCTGATAAGATGTGTCACCGATGGAATGAGCACAGCGAGATATAAAACAAGTAATATTGTTCGGTACATCACTTGCACCCCTTTCGTTGATTCTGAAATGTTATCTCGAACTGTTTACGATACTATTGTAAATCTCGATTTATCCAACTATCAACAAGGAGAATGTCCGGATATTCCAAGCGAGTATACAATAATGTCTTATTTCTTTTGATTGATTCCAATATTATGCTTGATTCTTTATGAAATCACATGGATTTTAACGATTCAGCGGTTGAGCTATCCGCAAGCACTATGTAAATGGCTCTGTTTTGTGCAGCCATCTCTTCATTTAAGGAGCCGTCTGCATTATGGTCCTCAACTCTGAAACAGTTATCTGTACAACCAAGACCTACACACTCTATCTGGGAAGGAGATACACCTTTTTCAACCAGAAGATTCTTGACGGTTTGTGTACGCATAAACGATAGCTCCGTACCGTCACCTGAACCTACTTTAGCTGTTGTGCCGGCGATCAGGATTTTCTTAGCAGGATTTGCTTTAAGATATTCCCCAATAGGTTCAAGAGCTTCTTCTGCAGAAGCAGGGTCAGCAAATATAGCTTTATTGCCTACAAATTTCACCGTATCTTCTTTGAACGATATTACGGATATGTTAGAGAGGCTGTCTGAATCTAGTCTCAGACTGTCTTGTGGAAACTCAACAGGTGTGACATGAGGCAGATTGTCCGCCTGTTTTCCGGTCACGGGAGTACTGTCAAAAGTGACAGTTCCGCCGGCACGTACAATTATCTCAGTCCACATGGCTTTGAGGTTGTAGATATAAGAGTCGGGGATTTTCTGCTGATCACCGCTTACACAACCAATACCAACCCAGTAAACGTTGATTCCCTCAAGGTTCGGAAGGGCATGAATCGATTCAAGCTTGTCTGCAACAATTACCGGATCAGTAGCCAGGATATTAGAAGTAAGCTGAGAAAGCAGGCCGGTTGTGCAGAGACCGCTGTCATAAATCAGCATGTTCTTACGGTTTAAGGAACTTGCTTTAAGAATGTTAGCGCTGAGCTTGATTGAGCTTAGTGTATCTACTTCCGGAGTCAATGCCTTCAAGGATGCAAAGCCCTGCATGATGCTGTTTGCGTTACGTTTAGCAAGCTCCTTCTCCTTAGTTTTGGAAATATCCTTATCGGATTTTGAAATAGAAAAGGTTTTTGTCTGTGACGGTTCGCCTTCAACAACGACGTAAGAAACTTCGCCGTAATTTAAACACACATTGTAGGTGCGATCATAAATGGCCTGAGCGTTCATGCCAAGTCCGGGAAAATTGTTGTGAATTCCGAGAACAATTGATTCTGCAGATGACTCAGCGGGTACAGATGGGTTGCTGTGTTTGCCGTCACAAGCTGAAAGGCAACAGAGAGAAGTTGCAGCAAGGGCAATGATGGCGATAAGTGAAATAGTCTTTTTCATGTTTGGTCTCCTTTCATTATGCTACATCAGTATTGATAAAGTCTGCTTTGACAGGTGTGCTTGATATACCTTTCGACTCCTCGAGTATTGGGTCGTTGAGCGCATTCAAGATATCGGGATTGCACTCTTCCGTGAAGGGCGATTCATCAATATACGAAAATGCATTTTCTGTAACACGGAGAATTCCGTCTGCATCAAGTTTCTCCTCAAGAGCCTCTTCATATGCTTGAATTCGGATCAGCTCCTGAGCTTTAGTCTCGTTAATATGACTTTCAAGAAGATCTTTTTCACGACTGATCAAAAGCTTCTTGCGATCGGAAAGCTGAGCTTTACCCCAAAGCAGCTGGCTTCGATGATTACATGCAAGAAGTCTTACCTCCTCAAGTCTATTCAGCTTATCTTCAGCGGGGTGGTATGTCGTAATGCCACAAACCAAAGAGGAAATGCTGGTTCCTAATGGTAAAACCGCACTGAATATCGCAGCGATTGAAACGGATAACGGGTTGGATTCAACTGTTGTTCCGTTGGTATCAAAACTTATGGTTGACGATGAACTGATCGAAAGCGCTTCCTGAAAGGTCGCGTCTTTTGTGGCAATTGAAAAGATAAAGAAGGGGATGTATGCTACGAGGAAGGCTATTGCCGCCAAGACAACCGTGGGAATCATCTTGCTCTTTGAAATAAGTCTGTCCTGATATTCCTTGATCTTTTTGCCGGCAAGGAACATAGGTAGATCAAGAATAACTGCTGAGACAGCTGCAAGCAGGGCTACGAAATACCAGTTGTCTGTTTGTACTGCATCCCACTTGATGTACAGAGGTACAAAGTCAGCAACGATGAAGAAGACAGTTGCTATCATACCGATGTTCAGGAAATCCTTCACTCTTTTTTTCTTGAGGACTTTCTGACGGTCTTCCATTGTTCCGAAAGCAGAAGTGGATACCGGATTTACTGTTAATGTCATAATTATTTCCTCCTTAATTAACTAAAAGCTCACGAAGAGCCTGTATTTCCATGTCGTACGCGGCAATTTCTTCATCTAGTCTGGAAGTCATATCGTCAACGTGGGCAATTATGCCGTTTTGAAGGTCTTCGATGGTTTCGATTGTGTACAGATGGTTGATGTACTGGCGCTTGGATATTTCTATTTCTTTGCGTGTGTCTGCTTTGATCGCAGGAATGCGTTTGTCTTTCATAAGCCAGTCAATCGGCATACCCTGAAGTCTCTGTCGCTCATAATCAAGAGGGTTATAACCGTCTTCATAGTATTTTATGGTGTGCTTGTATTCAACGGGGACCAGCGATGCAACATCAAGGATCTTGTTGAGAGTAACCTCGTGTGTCTCGGGCATTCCGTCGATGTTTTCGGTTGATTTCTTTCTGGTGAAGAATTTTTTAAAAAAGCTCATGATCAGTCCTCCTCGTAGTTTGATACAGCTGCAACAGCTGCAATAGCTTTGTCGCGCTTGTGTTTCTTGTAGTATTTTTCAACAACGATCTCCGAAAAAGCGATATCCGGGGCAAATGATGTGATGCCACCGGCACGCACACCTTTAATGTAAGCGTCGATTTTTGAAGCGGCTCTTTTCCTGATCTTGGCAACCCTCTGGTCAAGAATGCTTGTGCCGTTGATGATTTCTTCATTGATTTCATAGAGACGGCTTCTTGCTGTTTTGACGGCATCTTTTGCCCTTGCTTTGTTACTTGCACGTCTACGGTTCTCAAGTACATCCCATGCATGCTCGGCTTCAATATCACCCGGCAAATCGGGAATCTCTTTTGAGGTGTTCTCAATGATGTCAAGGTTGGCTGCTCCTTCGGAGCGTGCTTTCTTCAAGAATTCTTCAGAAACAAGGCATTCACCATCCTCAATAGATATACATCTTTCAAGATAACGATTAATATGTGCCAAGGCAACATCTTCGCCTTTGTGCGCATCCATTATTCCAAGAAACTCCAAAATGAAGTTCGGCAGAACGGTGACATCCTTGACATTACTACCTGTGATGTACTTACTGTTTGTTTTTTTCATAATTATGTCTCCTTCCTTAAGCTGCGAGTTCGTGGCCTTCATAGATGACCTCGACCGCATTTTTGACTTTGTTGTTATTCTTAGTCTGTTCTTTTTGCTCGGCGTTCTCGCGAAGCACATAGTCGATCATTCCGGGCAGACGGTCGAAGATCTTCCCGATTTTGGGATTTCGGTACAACTTACGGTCTTCATAGAGTTCCTTAATGGTAAGGCTGAAGCCACGTCCGCCTATGCATCTGCCGTTATCGCGGAAGTATGCAAAGACCGAGCCGAAAAAATCCTCTGTAGTGAACAGGTAAAGGCGCTCGTTGGATTTAAAGGGCTGATAGTAGAACTTATGCGTTCCAGGCACTGTGACGCACACGATTCTGTCTTTCTGGTTTACTGATGAGTTGTTAATTTTTTTCATTGGTAATTCCTCCTTAGCGTTCGTAAAGTTCTTGGACTTTCTTACACCACGAATTATATATTTATTGGTTATATTTGTAAATAGTTATAAACAAACCTTGGTAACCTTGGTTGAAACTTTGACAAGATTTCGGTGATTGCTGGATATATCACTTGGATAACCAGTCTGATTTTTGACAATTATTATCTATCCAGGCCAATCCAAATCGTTTACAATCATTATTTTTAAATCTGATTGAGACACAACGGTGAACTCCTTCGCCGAAAATATCCTCTATTCTGCCTATTCCATGTTTAGGGTGTTCAATGTAGTCACCAATTTTATATTGATCATATCTCTCCGACAGCTTGTCTTCTTTAATATGTTTTTGTCGGTAGTATTCCGCTCGACTTTCGTTATAACAGCGAATCGGTGTAGCTCCGACAATTCTGCAACATATTTTCCATGTTGAACCATGTCCACTGTGACCGTAAAGCACATGATCCATATGATGTGCATACTCATGCCTGATTACATCGAGTGCGGATTCTATCGGCCACTCGGGGTCTTGAAAGTAATAGTTTGAAAACTTGAATGATCCGCCATTATTTGAGCAATACAACCCAAGTGTACATTTTGCGTTATTGAAGGTTATGGGAAGTTCTGCACCTCTTAGACCGGTTTTATTGTCAAGTTTTGCCATTTCTTCGCGAATCATAGATTCAGTCCATAATGATTTCATTCGTTAACCCCTTTCTTGCAAAAGTGCACTCTTATTTCTTGGTGAAATTATATATTTACATATATCCAGCGATCAATTTGTAAAGTTTCCAAGCAAAACCAAATAGTTGTCTATTTAGTTGATTAGATATCCAGTAAGTTATCGACCGACACCAATATCGTTTTATTCAAGTGTATAATTATCCGACTAACCGACGCCAATTTTCAATCCAATTACAAGAAGCTTAATGTAAAAAAGTATTCAATATCTTAAAAATTTAAAAGATATTATATCTAAGCATGTTGACATACGCATAAAGTGCGCTTATAATCATTTTAAGGGCTACAATGCCTGAAAGAAATAATATTCATTGAGGAGTAAAAAAAGCTATGCCGTACAGAATGTTTCAATGTGAAGAATCGATCGGATTAGTCTCTAACCCAAAAACACTATTTAAGGAAATTAAAATACTTTCCCAATATGGTAAATCCGAGAAAAATTACAAGTGCTTCAGCATTTTTGACCTTTACAAGGATATTTTTCGAGGAGATGATGAAACTCCACCTCTTATTCCAATTCCAGGTATTCCTTCTGATCACAAAGGCGTATTAATGCTTCTTTTACCTCCTGAAATGATGGCTGAAATAGAAAAAAGTGATAACATCAAAAAATCAGGTAGCAATAACAACTTAGCAGGCTTTTTCCAGTACTCTGTTAATGACAACAAAATAAGGGACTTACTATTCGAGAGCCTATCAAACATGGGTTGGAAGGATTTTATTGAAAAAATACAGCTTCACATTATTAGAAATCTTGAAGGTGCAGACTTGTCAGCAAATGCTGATTTCTCAAATTATTTATCTAGTGTGGGAAATAGAATAATTGTTCCATCAAATGAATCATCAGAAGCAAACAAAGAATTCATCAATCTTCTCTCAAAGTTCGACGATGATTCTTTGAAACTCATAGTGGCGAATTTTTTTATTTCTTGTCTTATCGGATTAAGAGCTATGAATTACGAAAAAGACAATTACACTACAAAATACCCATCTAAAAAAACATACTTGCTTAGCGAATATGGAATGGAGTGCATTTGGAGACCCGATCTAATCACGCCTCCCCGCGAGCGGATTGATGAAGCCCGCCAGATGCACAAAAGCGGAAATTATGCATTAGCATATAAACTGGGAAAACAGTGGCTAACCGAGTATGAAATAAGAGCCTCAAAGGAGGAACTTGCTCTCGCATACCAAACAATCGGTTTTTCGCTTTGCAAGTTCGCATCATCAGATGACAATGAGTATAAATACAGGTTTTCAGAAGGAATAGATTACTTAAAAAAATGTGTTTATACAGGCGAGGCAGATCCGTCTGTCTTCTATTATCTTTATGACTATCTCAAAGCAAACTGTATTAAAGAGGCAACCGAATATTTAAAAACAGCCTTTGCACAAAACTACGCAAAAGCTGTTATTGAAGTCGCATCCTTGTATTTAGATGGTGTTTATATATTCGACGATGTTACGGAAGAATCTTTGCTAAAAAAAATAAATCATATCATTGAAAATGAGCGAAGGAACGATGTTGTTGATGTCGGAAAAAGCCTGTATTTGCATGGAAGATTCGCAAAAAAGCACGGCAATGAAGAGAAAGCTAACGAGGATTTTGAAGCGGCATCGAAAAGAGGAAACGAAAGGGCAAGACAGGAAATAGCACGTAAAAAACGCAATGAAAGGAATTCTTTTCCGGCATTTATTAACGATGAAAACGCTCCTTGTTGCTATGCAAATACCTTTACCGGCAATAACTACACAACAGTTTCTACATTTCCGAGTGAAATCTGGGTGATGTACATTCCTGATAATACGGATAAAAAAGGGATAATCGGAGTTTCGGGCATAGAAGAATTTATTGAGTCACAAGTTAAGGCAGGGTTCCCTCATTCCAGACTTGTTTTTCTCCTGATGAGTGAGGATGAAGAAAAGAATCTTAACGAGTGCCTGATTCTTCTGGATAAACTGTTCAACATTGTTTTGGATAAATCAAAAGAAGAGAAATGGAGAATCATTGATGCCATTGATATTTTTGTGAGCGCAAAATACGAAACAGCTTCAATGCTGATTGATGCAAACATCAGCGATATGGGTTCCGACATCTACTTTAAGGTACATATCACGGATGAGAACAGAGACACCGTTCATAAACTGCTTTGTGAAGCACCGCTTTTCCTTCCAGTGCTAAAGAAAGGCAATTGCAAAACAGAAGTTGTGCTTTTCGGCAGCTCAGAAATGAACTATAACTTCATAAAAGAAAGCATCGCCTGCACATACTTGGGGTCAAGTCATGCAATAAAAATAACCTTGCTTGGAGAAAACGCTGATACTCTTGAAAACAGATTGCATCAGGAGTGTCCCGGTATATACAGTGATAATCCTCTTATTTCATGCATACGCCCTGTATTTATTAAATGTAGCATAAAAGATACGGACTTTCCGAATTATATCTATGGTAAGATTTATGACCAAGTGCTCGGTGGAAAATGTGAGGACTCCTTTGACACAGAGATAGTTAATGCGCTTCGTGACGCGAATTATTTTGTAGTGGATTACTCGGATGATCTTGAAGACATAAAGTTTGCTGCTGAACTCAGAACATGGCTGCTGAGAAGCAAAGGTTCATTCAATCGCGCTCCGTTTATCGGTGTGAAGTGCTCCGATGAGCAAAACTCATACCTTGCGAGTCATTTGACTCTTTCTGGACAAGCTTCCGGCAATTCATACTTCAACAAATATGATTTATTCCCAGTCGGAATATCTGCGCAAATCTATTCGTATGAAAATATGATTAAAAACCCCGTGCTGAATGATTTTGCTCTCCGTATTCACAAATCATACTATGGGGATAACGAAAGAGCGGCAGAAAACGATTTTTACAGCTATTCCTACAATGCCGATTCCTCGCTTTCAACGGCAATCGGACTGTGCTATCGTTTCTTTGCAGCTGGTGTATTGTTTAATGACAAAGATAATTATTTGAACTTTGGCTTTTTTAAAACGCCAGATATTGAAATAAAATTCGAAGAAGTATACAAGGAAAAGCTTGAGGTCTTGGCAGCTTTGGAGCAATCCAGATGGAACGGGTTTATGCTGAGCCGCGGTTGGGAGTCTGCGAACAAAAGTGAAGTACGGGCTTATAGAGAGCAGTCAACTGGTTTGGCACACAAGCATGTCCTTGCCAAGAAACATCCGTTTATTAGAGAATGGGAAGACCTGGACGCTCCTAAATTGACCGAATTGTTAGACATTCTTAAATCCAAATTTGATTATGACCGTCAACCGCAAGTTACCACCAAAAAGAGCATTAAAGATACTGCAAAATTCTTTAATGTAACAGAGAAAACAACTGAAAAATCACATTAAAAAAAGAGAGCCAGGGAAAGAATAATTCCTTGGCTCTTGTACATGTGCATTTGTTAAAAATTATTAACCCCAAGTGTCATCCACCCATCTGGATTCATAATTCGGCAGAGTTCTCTCCGATGGATTCTTGTTTGAATGACCAATAAGATACAGTAGCTTGTCGTTCCAATGCTTTCCGCTCAGCTCTTGTGGTGGAGGACAATCTTCAGGTAACTCAATAGGCATAGGTTCAATTCCATCGATTCCTTTCTGAGAGTATGCATATCTCCATTCTTTATCTACCCATTCAGAATTTTTGGCATGGTGCGACCAGCAAAGATAGAGGATGTCCCTCTTTTCT
Organism: Clostridia bacterium; assembly: GCA_017516745.1. Lineage (GTDB taxonomy): Bacteria > Bacillota > Clostridia > Oscillospirales > Acutalibacteraceae > UBA8612. Next base: position 250,012 of record JAFXBF010000004.1, on the reverse strand, counting down.
ATCTCATTAAAAAGAGTCTTTTCCCAATTCTCTCCACTTCTGAGACTTTCAACATCAAAGAACAAATCCATATCAGGACGGGCTTTTTGCATACCTTGAACAATGGTAGCAACCTTTTTTCTATCTTGGCTCGCATAGGATATAAAAGCAGTCAGTACGTCTTCACGTATAACATTGATTTTTTGATCAAATAACGAAGAACACCTCGCTGTGAAAGTGAGTCTTGTTGCGATAATGTCATTAATAAAAATCTTTGCTACAAACAGAACTTGCTTTTTCGAATAATTATCCGGCAGAAAAATCGGAAATGAAAAGTTCAAATACGAATTCTGCCATACTCCGGTCATTTCATTATCTTCAATTTCAATATCGTTTGAATACAAGACGACTTTTATATTTGCTTCTGTTGTGACCCTAATCTTTCCGGATTTCTTCTCTTGAGCTTCTGTTTCTGATTGGCTATGAATTTCATCAACAATATGTCTGTATGCTTCTTCATACATAACAATATCAATGATAGAATATTCGCCTTTCACAATTTGCTTCGGTGCAATAGCAGAAAACTCAACCTGAGATAGTTGTACAGCCGACTTTTCAATTACGATTTTGCTTCCGCATTTCGGACAGAATACTGTGTCAGCGAAAACCGGGGTATCACAGATGCGGCATCTGTCCCCCCCGGCAAGTTTCCCGCTTGGTACAGTAATTGCTTCAAAAACATCATCGCCGCAAGCATTTACTGAGTCCGAAACATTTGATTGCTCATTAGAATTGTCGGAGGTTATAGAGTCTGTCCTATCTAAATCAACCATTATTGGCTGACCTGTTCCCAATGCATCTACAAGCGCCTTCCTTCTCTCTGCTGATTTTCCTGCGGTAATATCGTCTTTTTCATTTGGCACACACTCTTTTTGATTAATTAATTGCGACATGGCACCGAAATCAATCCGAGAGTTTGATTCAGAATAACAACACAAATAGGCTTCCGCGGCTTTGTAAAGTATTTCGTTGTTATTTATTACCTCTTCAAGAATTTGAATAGCCGTATTGTAGGCATCGATACAAACACGACCCCCATCATTATTACCCAAGAAAATCAAAACATCCTCGATTACCCTGTGAATTAATTGGATAGTTTCTTCAATACATTTAGATAATTGATCTACTTCATGGATCAATTTGTGATAATCTTCGTTCAGCATGTTTTTACCTCATATTATTGTAATCGTTATGATTCATCCGTCATGGGAGTGATGCTGTCTATCTCGTTATCTATCCCCAAAACCTCTCTTAATTCGACAGGACAAGGCGTATCATCAATAAACCGCAGAAATCTTTCTCCCCTTCTGTTATAATTGAAAATCCTGAGGTCACTGGAGAACCAGATCTCCTGATGTTCAATTTCAGGCAGCAGCTTAACAACCTCCCATGTTTCGAGCATGTGTTCGTCATCTTCGCAAACAAGGACTATTATGGGATGCTGAGGCAAACTGAACTCATCCTTACCATGATAAAGCTGATCCAGATTATCAAACATCAGAGACAGTCTTTCAATTTTTTCACGGAGCCACTGCTTATTTTTTTCAATCTCAAATTCTTCTACGCGTCTAACCGGCTCTGCTACCATCGGACAATCATTTATGGTTACGGTGGCATATATTCTTGCCCCCACAAACTCAGCACCCTTCAGATGGATAATGCAGTGCGTTTCGTAATTATCACCTATTTCATCCTTGTAAGTCTTCAACCAGTAAATCAGCCACTGATTTGCAGTCAGAAACCGTTTAACCGTATTACCATCCTGAAAAACATCAAAAGCATTGTATCTTGTAGCGTTTTTACCCAATTCATGCAAAAGAATGCTGCCGTTTCTGCCCAATGTAATTATTCTCATTATAGAGTAATTATTTGCATCAAAACCTCCGTCATCATTTACCGTTACGAATCTGGTTAATGTAATCAATTGGTAATCTGCCATTCTGTCTATAATCTTAGCTAATTTTGCCTGAGTAACTCCACTGCGCCAACCAAATGATACATATCCTGCCTCTATAAGGTCAACCAGCATCGTGCTTGTAACATAGCGAAGCTTTGCGATCCATTCCAGGATGTTTATTTCAAACGGACCTATACCGCCTAAAGCCCCCCTGTTAAGAGCAGAAACCAAATCAAAGAGCTTCCGTTTAGCCTCCGGACCGCTACTTTCATAAGAGGCAACCGCCCTCAACACAGTTCTCGGATAGGATAGAAAATAAAAGAAGAGTTTTCGGCATTCTTTATGCGTCCGAACTCGTTTTTTTCTTTAGCTGGTTGTTTAGAAGTTTGTTCGACTGAAACACATTCATCAACGGTCTCATTACTCTCAGTCAAAACCACTGAACTGATCGGTGTATCCTGAATTTCCTCGTCTTTACTCTCTTCTGTATGGTAACAGTTATTGTATTCATTTGTTATTAATTCGCATAAATCATACCAAGTTACTCTGTTATCATTCCATCGCTCCATCCATTTTGGCGTTGAAATAATAATCCTTTCCTCACTCTTTATCTCCCTTATTCTGAATCCTTTTATTATGTTTTTCTTATGTGGTAGATTAATATCAACAAGACAAGTTGTCACTTCCTGGATGTTGTGGAACTTTACAGTGACAGAATCAGAGATATCTTCACAATCCTCCTGCAACATCTGCCGTCTGTATTCATTTGAGACCATCTCAACCAACACGGCACACTCCATGCCGGTATTGTTCAGGAAACAGTTTGTCTCCTCAGAGACAAAAACCTGTATACTGCCCCTGTCTTTTGTGTGCACGAGATGAATACCCTCAAGCTGTTCTCCTGAGGAATTTAAAGTTACTGCAGCATCAGCCTCCGTCTTTACAGCTGACGAATAGAAAGTGCAGATTTTTGTCGGAGCCGAATCTGTGATTGCTTCACCCGACTGTTTTCTTGCAGAAACAGCAGAAATGTATTCCCGTGTTATTATCTGACGCACTTCACTCCATTGGATCTCGGTGTATGACCATCTGGTATGCATCCATGACGGCATATGCACCATAACACCGCCACCGGGTCCCACCATCACCTTAAAATCACTGATAGCGACGCCTGTTTCACGAAGCGTTATATCAGCCAGACAATTATTCTTTTCATCAAAACTATGTAACTTCACAAATATGGGCAGATTATTAATCAATCGTCTGTATTCTTCAGTTACTTGTTTCCGGACATCTGCCCATTCAATTTCTTCAAAGATCCATGTAGTCCCCATATCAGCGGGCATATGTATCATTATTCCTCCACCGGGGCCCTGCCTGACCTTAAAGTCTGAAATCTTATTACCGGAGAGCGGTAGTACAATATCTGCAAAACAATCCCCCTGAGCATTGACCGCACGGAAAGAAACGCTTATATTATTCATTGACATCATAAACTATGCCTCCATTCTGAATCAAAAAACTGATATTCCGGTGATTGCCTATATCTCCGCGGATACTATTAAATGAACACCTAAAAATCCAGATACCGCTGTAATTGGTATGGATAATCTTCCGATATGGCGGAACCCGCTCTATTGCCAACAAAGATGAATCCATCTTATAAAGACGTTGCTCATCCTCGTCACAATCCACAGGAAAATCAACAAACTCATATCTCCATCCCAGAGGCTCGATATGATCCGTTTCATAGGAATACCGCACTCCGAACGGATACTGTTTCCAAGGCAAAAATGCCATCTGGATATCCTGTGTCAGTCTGTCACGAACCCATACAAAACCAGTTTTATTTCCCGCAAACCGCATATTCTGAACTATCAGGTCATGATTCAGTTTTTTTACTTCTCCATTTGAAGAAAATAAATAATACCCATTTCCCTCATAATCTTCAGAAACAACACCTATCGGTTTTATTTGTGATCCTTGTAATATCGATTCTTCTGAAAAACCCGAATCTAAAATTATCAAACTAGAACCGGAACCAACGGCGAATCCGTTTTCTAAATAACATGCACACTGTACATTAGCAGAGAAGGCTTTCTTTTTCAGCACATCAAAAGATTCTGTATCATACTCAATCAGCAAGCTTTGAATGGCTACCAGAACTCTCGAACCATCTTCATTATACTGAATACAGCATACACTTCCGGCTCCTGTGGCACCGGCATCTCTTAAACTGAGATATTGCACAGATCTCATTTTCTCCTGAGCCTCCATACGCAACCGGTTATCTTCATCCAATTTCTTTTTCAAGGACGGAGGAAGTTCCCATGAAAGAGTGCTTTCATCAAAATGGGCTACCGAGATCAGCTGCAGCATATTGCTTCTGATGAACTCTTTTCTTGCAGGATTCCATTTTGCACATCTTGCCGGAACATCATACGGCAGATCTGATGAGAGCTCTTCCCCGTGAACATCGCACCAGACCAAAGGCGCTAAATCAAACGAAATATTGAGCTCGTTCTCTTCAGTGAACTGAACATATCTGAAATTTTTGCTTTTACCACTGTTACCATAGCTGCTTACAACAGCTTTTTCTTTGACAGAATAGCAGAATACAATATTTTCATACATAATGGCCAGCTGGTCATTTCTGCCGTTCCAGGCAAGATCAACAACAGCACTGGATTGCAATTGTATTGAATCCGTCCAGGCTCGCTGGGTTATGCTATAAAACTTAACCACTCCGTTTGTGTCTCCGCTAAAAACCCGTGAAATGCCGTCCGAAACAATTGCACTTATTTGTGATTCATGCCCGTCAGTCAGGAAATTCGCCCTGTCTATCCAGGCACCGTCAAAGATACTGGGATAATATTTATCCTCATACCATACTGTAAAGCGGCACTTATTAAGCCAACACTTTCTGAGATCAAGATTTGAAAAATCACACCAGGCCAAAACGTTCTTGCGACCGATTTTCATAATGTTTATTATGTTGGCCACTGCATTCCGAGCAGATTCGCCCTCCTTGTTTCTCCACAACGACAACAACTGCTCAGCAATGCTTTTTCCAGGTTCTGATATATTTTCTTTTTCAAAGAAGCACAAGCCTTGCTCTGTCAATGTCGGGCGTGCATTCTCTTCGTGGATGATGTCTGAAACGAATCCGAGAATTTCATCAGGATATATATTCTGTTCCAGAACGGACTCTGCTTCATCCAAACGACCGGACTCCTTTGCCAGTGCATTCATCTCATTTGAAATATGGAATGCAGCAAAGTAATCACGGAAGCTCTGATGTAAAAATTCATAGCCGGAATCTGACTTGTGCAGAAAATGCAATGAATTCTCTGCAAGATCGATCAGTGAATCAGCATTAATGCGACTTCTTCCACGGATAAGCTTACGGAGTTTATCACTCTTATACCAGGTATATCTGCTGCAATCATCATTTATTTCATCAATACTGTCCCACACTTCATCTTGGCTTAAGTACATATGCTGCTTTTCAAGCATTTTGTATGCTATAGAGGGTAGCAGGTACTCCAATAACACAAGATGAGCTGCTCTGTCAAAACTTTCTTCTTCAGCGGCCCGATATAGTTGCGTTTGAAAGAAATTGCTTAATACTTTACCGGCGGTATCAGGGTTTTCCTCAAGAGCAATGCCTTCGATATTCTGATATTTATTCTTATGTCTCTCAACGTCTGAGAACAATGTCAACATCAATGGGGTTCTTATGACAGACAACACTTTCTCATCTAACACAACCGGAAGGCCCATGTTTTGTAAATATAATTCAATGGATTCTCTGTCCAACGCCTGCATCTCAAGTGATATAACATTCTCTTTAATGCGATGCATTAAAGAATTATCAAACCATCTTGATGTCATAACAAGTTTGATGCCGCAATAACCATCGATATAGGTTGATTTAATAACTCTCTTCACAAATTTTTCCATATAACTCAAAGAGACTTCATTAATACCATCCAGCAATAGAACAACATTCGGAACCGTAGCGTACGGAGCGCTCATCAGATCTTTTATATCTCTCCATATTCTTTGATTGCCGCCGCATACAATGCGCTCCAGATACTGATCCAGGGTCATATCCGCATCTATCTTGCTAAGCGGAACATAAATTGCATTTATTCTTTTGCTGAGCAGATATTCACACGTCTTCAGCAAAGAAACAGTTTTTCCCATTCCTCCTTCGCCAGTAATTAATATGTGCTTGTCATGATCTGCCTGTCCGTCTGTTTCGGAGAAGAATTCAACTAATGATACATTCTTTTTGTTGTCGTCTTTATACAATATATTTATTTCTGAGTTTCTAATCGCAGGAAACAATTCACTTCTTATTTCATTTAAGGCATAGTTTCCGCTCTGCTCGTATTGCCTTTCATGATAAAGGCGTAAACGAGAAATAATATAATCAGGAGTACTGACAGGAGGATAATCGTTTTTATCGCCACTGACCGAGTACCTCTTTAATTGCTCCATAGGAACACTGGCTATAATTTCTTGGGCAAATGATTCAATGCTACAATCACTATCATCAACTCCAGAGCCAAAGCCAAGAATATTATGACCAGCGCTAAATGAGAACAGATAGGCGTTCTGCCTGTTTGTGCTTTCGTTTACATCGTCTATACAAACAGCCAAGATGCTCTTCTGCTTATCGATTGCTCGGTCAAATTCATGAATACAATAGGGCTTATTTACATAAGTCTTAGAGAGAAATGCTATAAAGACAATTGATTTGTCAATAGCACTATCTATTGCGGCATTAAAGTTTTCCTGGGCGCGCAATTCGTCTTTATCAATCCAACAAGAAAAACCCGATTTATGAATCGTTTCAGCAATTCTTTCCACCAAGGCACTGTCATTATGCGAATAAGACAGAAAAACATCCGCATTAGTCGATTGTATTATCCCATTAATCATTTTTCACACATCCTATTTTTGAATTATATTCTTCTTATTTCATAACCACAGTTCAATATTTTGTGGAATAATTAAATATAAAACTACTGTTCAAACAAAGTCAAAAACGGATGTATTACAATGAGAAAAAGATTCTCTACATCCTCAAGAAACCATTTATAGCCTCTAATTGTTCCAACGGAATGACCTCAAACTGGCGCAGCAGTATTGGTAAATCTGCAATCGCCATTTTATCATCAATCAAAGTGATAATGTTTCCTGTTTTTCTTCCCGAGCGCTTTTCATTAGCAAAAGCGCTCCACTCATATTGAACCCAACCTGATAGCACATTCTCCTTACATGTAGCTATTACCACTATGTTGCTTGCCTTCTCAAGGGCCTTGTCTATTTCCGCAGAATAGTCAGCATTAGACAAAGCGGGCAGAGACATTTCGGAAAGGAAGGTTGGGATGCCGTTGGAAACGAGATAATCATAAACACGCTTTGCCTTGACAAAGTCTTCGCTCTTATGCGAGATAAAAACATCAACGCGATTCAGTTCAGTAAGTTCTGCAATTAATTCATTGGGGACAAACTTATTCTCATCGTGAGCCGCCTTGATAACATCAGATACACAGCGGAATTCGTTTCCGCCAAGCCAGAATTTGTACTTCAGATCACTTTCATCAAAAAGGTGTATTGCGATTCCTTGGATACCAAAAACGAAATAATCTGGATGAGTAATGCTTCTTTTCTCTATGCACTCGACTCTCTCAAGAATGGATGTTAGAGAATCACCATAGTAAACATATCGAAAAACCTTTTCAAGTGGGCAAAATAATTCAGAACAAACGGCTCGATAACGATATGGCGCACGAACCGAAATATCTTTTCTTGCAAACATATTAATCAGCGTATCAAAATCGACAATAGAGAGGTGAAATGACATATCGCTAATGCATTCTTCATAAGACTGATATGTAGCAAGATAATCGAGCCCATCAAACAAATCCAATCCTGTCCCGGTTGGATTATCTTTCAGATAATAACTGGTCAAAGACTTACCTTCAGAGGAAAGAGGAGTATCCGATATTTTATCTCGAATTTGGGATACGATATCATAATCTGAAGAATGAGTTTCCAACCATGCATTGATGGTCTGCAGTCGACTCCTGTTACTGGCTTTTTGTTCTCTTATTTTTTTATCATAAAGATGCCCCAAGGAAACAATCTGTTCTTCGGTGAGTTCCTTTTCAGAGATTTCTCCATTGCGGTACTTGCGGAGCAATTCATCCAATCGTGTTCTATCAGAATTATTGTTATCCATAGCATAAAGTCCCCTTTATTATTATTTTCGATACCAATTCATTCTTTTTGGCGATTCTATACTATATTACATTATTCAAGTAGTTCTCTGATAAATGCAAAAACTGAGAACTCCTTCATTTTTTTCTCAAACTGAAAACTGTACTTTGTGGTCAATTTTACTTTCATAATCTCCTCCGAAAAAAGCAAAGAAAGATAAAAATCAGCAGCTATTTCAATCTTTGCTCCATCAGTTGAATCGTAGGAGAGTATTATGTAGTCTTCTTGTATTTTCTTAAAGCATCGCTTTCCAACATCCAGCATCGATTCGCCATCTTTTAGAGGTAATGAAAAGCCGAGAGTAATAGCGTTTATATTTAAAATCTCCAAACGTTCTTTCATCAATCTGTTTACCTTAGCCATAGACGGATTATACACAACAGTCTCTACAGTGACACGTTCACAAATACTGCCATTTGTGCTTCCTTCTTTTTTAATGACACTTTCTTCATATAATCCATTTGTAAACTTAGGTTTTTCTGATCGAAAGTCAAAATCAGTAGCAGAAACAAAATTCATCAAGATTCCGTATGCTTTTTTTCTTAAATCAGATAACACCCTCTGTCGATCTTCCTTTAAATCATCCATCGTTATCGATTCGTGAAAAGGGCCAACTTGTACAGAGGTGTCTTCTGAAATAGAAAATGCTACGCTTGAGACAACAAATTCGTTGTGTTCTATTTTCTCTCCTTGATATTTTTCTGACAATTCTTCAATAGCTTTTTGTATTGAGAATCTTGCATCTAAATAATCTATATTTGAGAGCGATACTGGTATTTCAACTTCTTCGAGTAAAACGGGCACAATAACGAGTTTCCCTCTTTCTATTTTTTCACGAAGAGCAAAATCTATTTCTGCTCCAACCCAAGTGGACTTTAATGATGCCGATGATAAGAAAACAAGATATATGTCAGAATCGTGAATTCCATTTAAAATCCTCGTGGTATAGTTATCCCCACTTGTTATGTTTTTTTCATCCATCCATAACTCAAAGCCACGCAATGAAAGAAGAAATGCAAATTTTTTAACTTTACTGGAATCTTCATGGCAAGAACTAAGGAACATCTTTTTTTCATAAAGGATTACACCCCCGGAGTTTCATTGTTTTAAGACAGATTTGCAATCTTTTTGGCTATAACGGAATCTAGCATATCACCGACCCAGTTAAAATCAGCTTCCGTTGGGGATAACCGTACTTGTTGATATTTGCCTATCCATGCGCGTATATCATCCGGAATATTCGGGTTGCCGATAACAACTGGTACAATCAATGCACCTTGTGAGGTTGCAAATGCAAGCTCATTTGTTACAAACGATGATTTTATGCTTTCTTCACTAATGACGACAATATAGAATCCCTTGTAAGCACAGCGAATTATGGCATCGTAAATCTGCTCAGTCAGATTATCGCCCGCATTAATTTTGTTATCGGGAGTCCATACAGAATAGTCTCTGTCGGAAAGCGCTTTTATCAAAGGCTGTACTATTTCACGATCACAATGCGCATAAGAAATAAACACTTCTATATCCATGCAGATTTTTCTTACTTTGTTTAAAATGGCTTCCGTATCAGCAGTCATATCTATTTTCCAAATAAAATCTTTCCCTTGATCTATTATGTACGCCTTTTCCATCTCGACCCACTCGGAATATAAATAAGGGTTGTCGCAAAATATAAACCACTGTCTGGCATCAATCTCACGTTTTATTAAGCTGTCTAATTCTTTTTTTCTTCTTCCGTATCAAAGTTCAGACATTTAAGGTGAAACGCTAAAGGATTATGACCCAATCGTTCAAATTCGTTTCGTATCAATCGAACTTTTTTGATATCCTGACTATGATGAGTCAGAAATATCCAACACTCGCCATTAAACATACTTCACCTCCAAGCCATAATCTTATTTGCAAAACTTCGGATATCTCTTTTTCACTAAAGGATTACTCTTTAATTTATCGACCGTGGTTTCAAACACTTTTCCTTTTGCGGGATTTAAACTGCGATACTCAAATCCAAACCTTTTTATAAACTTCTCCAGCATATCGGAATAAACGGAAATGCCCACTCTGTTCACATGAACATCGTTTTCGTCCCATTCATCCAAGTGCTGGAATATCCAATCAAAGATCATCAGATGATTTGCTTGCGTTGCTTCCTCCGGGACAACCCCAACCATGGCAATATAGACGTCAAAAGTTCCTCCCATACAGAACAGATCAATCATAGAATCCCGAATAATAACTTGTCCGGAAATAAGTTTGGAATATGCATCTTCAATCACAGGATACATTTCGCAATAACCAATCACATTATCATTTTTGACAAGCAAAATTGCTGAATCATTTCCGTAGGCTTTTGTTGTCTGTTTCCAATCTTCAAATGTTCCCTCGATATATTCATTCATATTGTAGAAATCGGAAGGGATACATAGATAATCAATTTCTATCAATTTCATAGTGAGGGCAGTATAATCTAGACCTATTTGGGGAATGTCCTCGATCTTTATAAGTTCCGGTCCGGTTATTCTATAATTCTCATCTTTTACTTCTGCGACCGTGTTGTTCATCCCAGAAAAGATAGCAACCACTTTATCCAAATGAACATCAAGCACCGCAGGAAAAGCATCCAGCCAATGAGTAGGTCCCAGATAGAACTCCATCGCCTCAGACGGAAGGAAATCTTCTATTCTAAGAGGAATAATTGGGCGGTTACGCGATACAGCAGAATTAATTTCTCGGAGAACATAATGAGACTTGTCTGATTTGCTAGAAAAAACAAGTAATACTGCTGTTGAATTGCTGATTCCTCTGATTATTTCCACTGCATATTCGCTGCCGGTTCTAATATCTCTGGGCGCGATAAAACATTTAAAACCACGTCTCTCGATTTTATCTACTATGTAATCGGCAATGTCTTTATTTTCACTTGCATAAGATATAAACAAATCAAATTTAAATCGCATACCTTTTCACCACACCCGTAATAAAAAATGAGCTCACAGAGCATATTATTTAGTCACATCATCAATCCAATCAAGATACCCTTTGAAACCCTTCTTGATATCCACAGCAATTATTTCCGGTGTATCATATGGATGCAATTCCTTAATTTTTACTTCAAGTTCATCGTACAAAGCCCATGAAGTCTTAAAAAGAACAAGAATCTCGCTATCATGGCAAACATCTCCATCCCAAATATAATGGCTACCTATATCTAATGTTTGCATACATGCAGCTAATTTGCAGTTAAGCACTTCGCTGATTATTTTTTGTGCATCCTCTTCATTGCCAATTGTAGTAATCACAATACAATATTTACTCATTATCAATTTCTCCTTTAAAAACATAAAGCTATGGTTCCGTTGACGCCTAAATCTTTTATTTCAAAACTCGCACTAGTGCTTCCTACAAAAAATTCGTCATCAACATAATTAGGCTCAATTAGGCGTAAGACAACGCCATAAACCGTATCTTCTACATAAACAATTTCTTCAACTACAAATTTTACCTTATCGCAGTGATCCAATGAGAACTCTGAAACCGCCTGAGGATCAATGATTTCTTCAAAAATTTCGTTTTGAAAGCAATAGTTGATTTTTATTTTTCCTACAACTCCGAGCATAAAAATGCCTCCTTATTTTATTGTTTGTTCATCAATCCAATGCCCAAATTCATCTGTTGTTTTGACTATTGGAAGACATATTATTTGACAGCATTCATAAGAGTGATGTTGCATTATAAAGGTTTTTACTTTTTCATATAAAGCACCTCTTGTAATGCAATTCAATTCGATTTCATTTTCATTACATGATTCGTCATTCCATGTATAAAAGACATTTAGTTCATCCAGTTGTGCAGATGCAATGTAGCGATTGTTTATTAGCATTTTCGCCATCTTTGAAGCTTCTTCAACAGACTCAAAAGTTGTTTTCACCATGATATACTCCGGCAGATCCGTTGATTCTTCATGTTCCAACATTACACGTTCATTTATCTTCTGGTCTATCTTATACTTTATTAACGGATTAAACCGTTTACTGACAATAACTCTCTGACCTTTGTCCCAACCATCAAAAGCGGACACATCAATTTCTTCTATATCATCTCCTAATGTGAGACTTATAATATTTCGACAATCATTGAAAGCATATGCTCCTATTGCTTTCAGTTTTCTAGGAAGGACTACATCGACCAAGCTTAAGCATTTTGAAAAGCACCAAGGTTCAATGATTTCAACAGTTTCAGGTAGATTTATCAAATCGAAAGCAGACCCTTCAGGACATCGAATTATTCTTTTTCCGTTTTTGCTATATAAAATTCCATCTACAGTCAAAAAGGATTCGTTTTCCTCATCAACATCAAATAAAGCGAGTTTATCGCAATCGTTAAAAGCAGACGAGGGGATTGATTTTATTCCTTTACCAAACCTTACAACTTTAAGTTTCCCGCAAAAACTGAATGATTCTTTTCCTATAGATTCAATTTCGTTATTGAAGGCAATAAATGAAAGGTTATAGCAACGCATAAATGCCTTGTCGTCAATTTTCTTTAAAGAGTCTGGAAAAATAAGGTTGGTAATATTAATACAGCGTTCAAATGCATGGGACTCTATTTTTTCCAACCCTTCGGGAAAGGAAATATCCGAAATCTGAGTTTTATCCTTAAAAGCATATTGACCAATTGACTTTATACCACATGGAATATTCACTATTGGAGCATTTCCCAAATATCTAATCAGGACAGAGTCATTGATTAAAAAATCGCGTTCTGGACGACTGATTTCGGTATCACTGCCTTTTACGAGAAAACGAGAGCAAAGCGAATCAATGAAACTTGTAAAATATAGAAAGTCATACTTGATTCCGTTATAATATCGAATATCATCTATTTCAGGAGGAAGAGAATCAGGGAAATCCAAGTCCTCAACAAATACACATATGATATTTTTCTTTGCGTTGATGGCAGTTTTAATTTCAAATTTCAGCCAGTCTTTCTCCTCAACACATCTATCAAGGGAATGCTTATTTAACACAAGAATATAATTTGTGCATTTCTTAATAATACTGAGAAGATTTTCATCGAACCTTCCTGATTTCAAGCTGTATATATCACAGAAAGTAGAATAACCTTTGGAAGTTAATGCGTGATATATATTTTGCACTTCGGATAATGTTTCACTTCTTCTGTAACTGATAAAATTCTCAAATAGCTGCATTTGCGTCTCCACCATCAATATGATTTGAAGAAATCAAATAGCCCATCTTTATTATCAGTTTGACTGTTTCAAGTGCAGTATTCCTGTCGTATTCCTTTTCACTCTCAGGCAGTTCGCTGTAGGGAACAAGAAGCGGCGTGATCTTTTTATCAGCATCCTTCTTTTCCCCATATGTCCAGCCTTCAGCAATTCTGCCAATAGCCCATACATCGTGCACGTTTTCGGCAATCTTCTCAGTAAGAGCCAGTAAATCTTTCGGAAGGTTAATATCACTTGTATCAATAGGTTTTGGATCGTATTTCATAATTGTCTTCCTTTCATATCAGTTATTCTTAACTATGCTTCCCAATATACTGCCGATGTTAGAAATGTCATTTTTCTCAAAAACAGTATGTATTCCAACTCTGTTACCGATTTCCATCATTTTTTTATTTTCTTCTTGGTGCTTCTTAACACCATGCGTATCCGCTACAATTACCGGAACTGAATTAAGTCCATAATCGCTGTCTAAACGGCTTAACTTGTTGTAGTAATCTTGGATAAGCACAGTTTGTGCTTTACACTCTACTATAAGAACTTTGTATCCGCGTGTTGCAATAATGTCGATTTCATTTTCTGCTTCATCACTACCCCAGTGGATTTCCACGGAATTCGCAACATCATCAAACAATCCGGTTTCAAGGAGTTTATAATAAACAAATAATTCAAGTATTCTTCCGGATTGAGTCATTACATCTTTAACTTGATGTGTGCTATACGAGAATGAAATACCGTTTGTTTCATTTCCAGTGAGGCTTCTTATATATCCCTTGTCACAAATTTCATCAAGTAACGGTTTAATAGCGGTAAATGTAGTATTTAATGGGTCAAGAACTTTCTTTATTGTGCCGGCATTGATAACCCCGGTATTTAGTGAATCATAGTAAAGGTAAGCCTTCCCCTTAAAGACTCGAATGTTTATGCTGTTGGGATCATAAAGCTTATAGGCTTCACAAAGCAAGTCTGAAACAACCTTGTGAAATCCCGATGGAGCATTTATGGTCACGCTGTAAGAATTGTTTGAATACAGTTCAATATTGCATGAAATAGACTCTTTTGCGTTACGAATCTGCACACATAGTTTCTTAATTGAATCAAGGCATACTTTTTCAATGAGGTATGTTTTAATAATATTTTCCTCTCCGAGATTCTTGATTTCAAACTTGTTTGTTTCGTTCTGAGCACTTAAAAGACTGCACAGATCTTTCCATCTCTTTTCTGATCCGAATTCGACCGATTTGTACAAGCCCCAGAAATATTTGTAGTCTTTTTGCATATCAGGAAAACTGTAATCATCAACGGAACTCTTAAACTCGAAGATGTCACTGATTTTCAAGAAAGGAGCAAAAGAGATGTATTTGATTTCTTCACATCCGGTGGCAACAAACTTATTGGTGCTGCGATTGTATTTATAATTGGATTTGCAGCAGTATTCATACCGTTCAAGTATTGATGATGACCTTGTGCGGTTGAATTCAAAAATTTGAAGATGTTTCTTTTTGGAATACTCGACAAATTCCTCTTCACTTTTAATGAAGTCAATAGAATGAATACGGTTGGAGATATCGGTAATCATTTTTGTGTCCTGTTCGGATAATGGATAGCTTGTCAAAAGACAAATATTGATTACCGATCTCAAGTGATGCGAATCCATACTTTTTATGGCATACTCAAGTATCTTTATCAAATTATTCAAATCGCTTCTTTCAAATTCGCATATGTATGAAATTTTGGAAGGATTGATAAGCAAAGCTGATTCAACAACACGAAACGCCGCTGTGTTGACAGATGGCTTGATATTAAATAAATCAATCGGTATTCCGATGTGCAGATTAGACTTGTAGGTAAGAATGAACGGAATTTTTTTAATTAAGTCAACATCATATTGCTTGTAATCAATATATTTTTCACTTTCCAGTATTGCGTTGAAAGAAGCAGCAAGAACATTTATACGCTTGCGAACTATTTTTGCCTGATTTACCGGAACATTATTTAACTCCCTGGTCAGGGCAGAATAATAGTGATCATAAAGCGCAGTTTTGGCACTGTTCCCAGCACTGATTTCCTGGAGACAGATATAGTACTTATCAAAAGCATTTTTTGCTTTTCCGTTACTTTCGAGTAGTTTGTTAATAATATCAATATCGGATTGGAGGATGATGTTCTCACGCTTTATTTTATTGGCGCGTTTGGTATATTCCTTATGCAAAAGCACAGAAACTCTGTCAAGCTCATCTAGTGCTTGTAAATCCTTGTTTGAACAGTTTTCCCATTTATCTCGATTCTTCTTTTTCCATTCATCGGTGCTCAATACCGGAACCCCTGTACCTCTTACCAAACAAGGGTGATAGCCGTTCGCCTTGTTTTCCTTTCCGCTGATAAAATTTTCCAGCGACTCAGCAGTTTTAAAGCCTCGGCATATCATATTCACATTCCAGCGTTTATGCTCGTTGGCGACCATATCCTCAATAGACTTTTTGTCGGTTGGTGCCTTCGAATTTATTAAGCGGTCGAACTTCTCAGGAGCGGCGGAATCGAGAAAATCTATGCCGACACTTGCAAGTTTGTATTTCAGAGAGATAACATAGCTTAGACAGGCAACATAATTATAATCAGACAAAAATTGCCGTTGCAGTTTCCGCATATCAAGCAGCTTTGAGTAGTTCCACACGAGATGACAATTAAATGCCATTGATTTAAGAGTCTTGTAATCCTTATGGCTTTCTATGGAATCATCCCTATGAACATAATTAACGCCGTCTTCATTTTTGCCGTTCTCGGAGAGGCAGTTTACAACGAAATTAGTGTCTAGCAATTTTCTGCAATCCACACAAACTTTTGCAATTCTTGAATTCAAATCGTCATTATCTGATCCAATAAACAAATAGGCATACTTGTTGCTTTCGTCATTTAGCAATATTTCTGATAAATCATCTTCGATATTTCCGAATGTAATAATGTCAAATGACAGTATACCATAGTTATCATCCACAACTTCGTCATCAACACTAAAGAACTTGCGGAACGCCGGTCTAGCCTTAAGGTATTCGTTTTTTGCATCCGCATCGTCAGAAACTACAGTTATATGCAATTTATAGCCGTTGACCTGAGCCATTTCAAATGCAAAATCAATAAACTTTTCGGTGATGCCAGAATATCCGAAAACAAGTACATTTACTTTTTCC
Organism: Clostridia bacterium; assembly: GCA_017516745.1. Taxonomy (GTDB): domain Bacteria; phylum Bacillota; class Clostridia; order Oscillospirales; family Acutalibacteraceae; genus UBA8612. The sequence continues at coordinate 233,346 of JAFXBF010000004.1, read as the reverse complement.
TTATTTATGTAGTTGTATAGGGGGTTGCAATATAGCAAGTTTTGAATTGTGCCTGTATAGTCTTTTTTACTGTCACTCATTTTTGAACAACTCCAAACTTTTGATAGAATAATGACTTAATGCTCATCGTTAAAACTTTCATTGTCGGGATAGTACTCCACAATTTCTCCGAAATCCGTGTCGAGAACAGCACATATTCTCTCAAGCACCTGCATTGTGACTTCCTGGTCTTTTTTTATTCTTGTTAATGTGTTTGGAGCAATATTAGCCTGTTTGCGTAATTCCGCAGCAGTCATCTTTTTGTCAATCAGTAGTTTCCACAATTTGTTATATGAAATAGCCATAATATCCCTCTGTCCATTCGATTTCGCATACCAAATATTAGGTGATGATATAATTATTATACATAATATACATCGCTTTTGTCAAGCAATTACTCGCATCTTGATGCGAGTAATTCTTAAAACAAATAGAACAAAAAAAGGCGCATATGTTAACCGTCCTGTTGGCACTCAATCCTTCTTGGAATCGTTATCTCTGTCGACAAAATCGTCTACGATAAATTGATAGAAATTTATACCTTCAACCGCAAAGGCAACAGATACAATCATCACAACTATTAAGATTATAAGGATGATTGATGAAAAAATTTTCATTATTTTTCCTTTCAGAATATTGTTTTATCCATTTTCGTTTTTGCGTATTATGCATCACTATTTCTCATTCTAAAGATTCTCCTTTTTCTCCTCTTAAATTTCGTAATACCAATGCTAGTTTTTCTTCTTTACATATTCCACCTTTGTGCATTCTCGTCTTTTTCGTCCACTTTTCTTTATCATGAAAAATGATGGCAGACTTTTTTGTGTCTACCATCATTATATTACTTTAACCTACAACCGTAAAATGTGCTTTTTGTAATTAGGTTTTAGTTGTATATTAGTTCTCTGCATACTGTCTCCCTCACCCTTGCTTCAATATTTCCCATTTTCTGCACCCACTCCCATTGGTTACATTCTTTGAGTTCTTCTGTTACACCTTCTGCCTTTTTCGTTTGTTCAATCAGAAGGTGATACATTTCGTTTGCCTGTTTTTCTATCTCTGCACAGTTCTGATACAACTTCCCCTTAATAAGCAGTGCGGTAAAGAGAGGGGATTTATGCTTCTCAATATAGTTTTTGTATAACATTCCCCATTTACCGAGCCTAATCTTTGCTTCTTCAGGCGGGAGTTTGAGGTTTGGAATGAAATAATCGCCAACTCTGCGATATGTAATCTCTGTTTTGCTTGACATAGTCTTTCCTCCTTAATAATATTCGTGATAACTTTAAATGTTATATTTTGAGGGTATCACCCTCGTAATTCCCAACGAGCATAGAATGTTTTTGTTGTCAAGAGCAGAAGCGAAGCGACTCTTGATAATGAAAACAGGCTTTGCTATTTACTTTTTTACAAAGGTATCGTATGTAAATCTTGCACCGAGCTGGAAGCCTGATATGAAGCTATCCGAATTGCCGATGCTTGAAAATTCATTGTAAGCAAGCACATAATTGGTAAACAACTCTTTTTCCTTTTCGGGTAGCATTTCAGTCAATTCTTCTTCCTTCTTAACAAGGGTACTCAGCTTCTTTTTCAGTTTAGGTGTGATTTCTGTGGAGAGCGCCTGCGGTTCAATGTTGCCGTAATAAAATTCTTCTATAAAGTTTGACATTGTATCCTCCTCTTTTTAAGTCCGTTTTTTGGTCTGCAATAGTTAACAAACTATAAACAAACTAATTGTAAATAAATTGTAAACGAGCGTTTTCAGACAGTTTTACTATCACTAAAATTGAAAGTCCTAAAATGCTCATAATCCCAGTAAAATAGGGGCTTTTCACCACCTTTCTTGTCGAAATTTGTGTAAGATTTTGTGTTGCTTTTCGCTTAGTTTATGGTTCTATTTTAACATCTACAGGTGCCATTGCCGCACCCATATTGTTTGCATCCGTTACGCCCATATCACAGATTTTGCCGAAGGTAACGGCTTCGATTGCAACGCCGTTGTCGGCGTTTTCAACTACCGCCGCACCTGCAGCAGTTGCCGTCCACTGCGCCTGCGGAGGACGCTGACCGCCGTATTCAAGCGGCAGACGGAACTGTTTTTCCGCAGAACAGAAATGTGACGAGGTTGCAGCTATTGCCGTTTGTGCCGCACGGGAATTCACGAAAACGCCTGCCATTGCAAGCGAGAGTGCCATTGTCGAGCACGCTCCGTAAAGCCCGGCAAAGGGTATGCCGAAATCCCTGATACCGAAGGTTGTTCCTATGCATTGCCCGAGCAAATCACCTGCAAAAAGCAGATCAATTTCTTCGCTTTTTTTGCCCGATTTCTGTATTGCGGTTTCAATCGCTGCCTTCTGCAGGGCGCTTTCCGCCTTTTCCCACGAGTCCTCGTTCATTCGCCCGTCGGTAAAAATTCTGTCAAATTCTTCCCTTAAAGGGCCTTCGCCTTCTTTTTTGCCGACAACGCCTGCCGAAGCAATTATCCTCGGTCGGTTTTCCAGAATTATAGTCTGTCTTCCCTGTTTTTCATTCATTTTTATCACCTTCTTTTCTATTGTTTGTGTATGAAAAATAAATATTAAAAGCAAAATTTGTTTACTTATTGTTTTTCGTTTGTTATAATGTAAAAAAATAACTGTAAGAGGTGTCCGTAATGAAAAAAATGTTTTCAAGAATTATTGCGCTTGTGCTTGCACTTTGCTGCGTTTTCGGTTCAGGCGTAATGGCTTCTGCCGCCTACACTCCCGACGGTATCGGCGAGCTCAGAGAGAAGTTTCTCCCCGGCGAAGGCCCTGTCAAGGGTCAGTACAGCGTTGACTACCGCTATTTCTCACCCGTAACGAAAAACGATACAACCAAATATCCCCTCGTTGTCTGGTGCCACGGTATGGGCGACGGCAACAAGGAAGGCAACCAGGTAACAAAGAGCCACGTTGCGCTCTGGGCAAGTGACGAATACCAGAAGCGTTTCGGTAAGGGCGCATTCATTTTCTGCGCACGTTCAAGAGAAGAAAAAGGCGTTTTCTGGGACAACTCCATGGTTGAGCCCCTTCGTGCCGCAATTGAAGATTTTATCGCAAAGAACAAGGCAAACATCGACACTACAAAAATTTACATCGGCGGCTACTCAATGGGCGGCAAGATGACCTATAAAATGGCTATTGCATACCCCGAAATGTTTGCGGCTGCTTTCCCGATTTGTCCTGCATGGGCACCTTCCACAGCATTGCTTGAAAAAATTAAGGATATGCCCGTATGGGTTACCTCCAGCACAAAGGACCCGATTGTCAACTACGGCATCTGCGTTGAGCCCACATGGAACAAGCTCTGCGGTGTAACAACCGTTCCCGAAAAGTGCAGATTTTCCACACTTACCACCGTTTGCTATGCTGACGGCTCAAAAACCCCCAGCAGCCACCACGCCTGGTATTCCGTCAACAACGATATGTTCTCAACAGAAAACGGCGCTTACCCGAATATGACCATCGTTAACGGCAAGGGCGAAACGGTAAAGCTGACATACCCCAACGGTATGATTTCCTGGCTTGCTTCCCACAAGTCAGACTATGACGGCAAGCCGCTTGCAGACGGTATGGGCAACCTTGAGGGTGCAAGCAATACAGATATCCCGATTTCCTTCGAATTTGACGGTATCTTTGATATTATTATGGAAATTGTAAATATGATTATTGGTTTTATCAAAAGCTTTTTAAAATAATGAGGAGCAAAATTTAGCTAATTTGCACTTATATATTGCTTTGTGCGTATATAATAAATATTTAAAATAACTATTGCTATTCGCAAATAATTGTGTTACACTAACACTGTACGAACATTAAACTGAGAGTGGGCTTGACGAGTCCGCTCTCTTGTTTTTGTAAGGTGTCAAGTATAATCCGTACTCGACTTAAAGGAGTGTATTTATGGCAGGCAAGAAAAAGGGCGGCAACACCGTAGCCGCAGTTACGGCTATAGCCGAGCCTATTGCAGCACAGCTCGGTTTAAAGCTGTGGGATGTGCGTTTCGTAAAAGAAGGCGCACAGTGGTACCTTCGTGTATTCATCGACAAGGAAGGCGGAGTAAGCATTGACGACTGTGTGGATATGAGCCACGCACTTGATAAGCCGCTGGACGAAGCAGACCCGATTGAACAGGCCTACTGCCTTGAGGTCAGCTCACCCGGCACGGACAGAGAGCTTTCCCGTCCGGCACATTTTGAGGCTTACCTTGGTGCAAGCATTATAGTAAGGCTCATCCGTCCGCTTGAAACGGGTGAAAGAGAGCTTCACTGCAAGCTCATAGCACACGACAATGAAGGCTTCACCGTTGAAACAGACGAAAGACAGCTTTTCATCACACGCAAGGAAACCTCGTGGGTACGCCTTGACGACAGCACAATCATATAATTAATTTGTAAATTTACCGAAAGGATTTGATGATAAAAAAATGGATACAAAAGAATTTTTTGCAGCAGTAAAAATGCTCGAAAAAGAGAAGAATATCCCTGCTGATATTCTTTGCGAGCGCATTCAGGCGGCTATCGTTTCCGCTATCAAGGGTGAATACGGCAGGGATATCGGCTACTGCGATATTGACCTTGAAGAAGGCACAATGGCTGTTTATCTCCGCAAGAACGTAGTTTCCGAAATTTCCGACCCCGTAACAGACCTTCTTCCCGAAGAAGCACAGCGTTACAAGAAGGGCGCAGTTCCCGGTGACATTGTTGAAATCCAGCTTGAAACAAAGGATTTCAGCCGTATTGCCGCAAGCACAACAAAGAACGTTATCCGTCAGGGTATCCGTGAGGCTGAGCGCAGCCAGATTAAGCAGGAATTCCAGAGCAAGCACCAGGAGCTTGTTACAGTCCGTGTTGTCAACATTGACGCTGAAACAGGCAACGCAACGGTTGAACTCGGTAAGGGTGAATCCCTCCTTCACAAGACAGAGCAGGTACCCGGCGAGGTTCTCAAGGTCGGTGACCTTGTCAAGGTTTACGTTGTTGACATCCGTGAGGGTGAAAAGAGCGGCGTAAAGGCTATGATCTCCCGTACACATCCCGGTCTTGTTCGCAGACTGTTTGAGGAAGAGGTTCCCGAAATCTTTGACGGCACAGTCGAAATCAAGGCTATCTCCCGTGAGGCAGGCTCCAGAACAAAGGTTGCCGTTTACAGCGCAGACGAGAATGTTGACGCTGTCGGCTCCTGCATAGGTGCAAGAGGCGCCCGTGTAGGCAAGGTTGTTGACCTGCTCGGCGGTGAGAAAATTGACATTGTCAAATACAGCGAGAACCCGGCTGAATTCATTGCCGCTTCTCTTGCTCCGGCAGACGTTATCAGCGTTGAAGTTCTTGACGACGCTCCCAACTCCTGCTGCGTAACTGTCCCCGACAACCAGCTTTCACTCGCAATCGGCAACAAGGGTCAGAACGCACGCCTTGCCGCAAGACTTACAGGCTGGAAAATCGACATCAATCCCGAAAGCGGATTTTTTGAAATCAAGGAATAATATAGTTAAGGCGGTGGCAATATGAATAAACCGAAAAAGGTTCCGCTGCGCAAGTGCCTGGGCTGCGGCGAAATGAAGCCCAAGCAGGAGCTTATCCGTGCGGTGCGTTCACCCGAGGGTGAAATTTCGCTTGACCTCACGGGAAAGAAAAACGGCAGGGGCGCATACATCTGCCGTGACAGCAAGTGCCTTACCGCCGCAATAAAGGCAAAGCGGTTTGAAAGAGCCTTCGGCTGTAAAATTGAACAGCCTGTATATGACAGTATGCTTTCGGAGCTTGACTCCGATGAGCAGAATTAAGGAGGATAACGCATGGCAGCAATCAAATACAGAATCCACGAAGTCGGCAAGGATTTCGGCAAGTCGAGCAAGGTTGTGCTCGAGCTGCTTGCAAAGTATTTTGACGACACGAAAAACCACATGACAGCCCTCGAGGACAGAGAGCTTGACATCATTTTTGAAACCTTCACCCAGGAAACGGCAGTAAGCAGCTTTGACGAGTATTTCGCAACCGCTTCACAGCCCAAGGCTGAGGAGAAGAAGCCCGAGAAGAAGCAGGAAGCTGCTGCACCCAAGGCAGAAGCAGAAAAGCAGCCCGAAAAGGCAGCTACTCCCGCACAGAAAAGAAACGAGGGCAAGCCGCACCAGCAGGAGAAGAAGCCTGCACAGCAGCCGCAGGCAAAACAGCCCGAGCAGCCGAAGAAGAAGGACAAGACAGGTCCGCTTCAGGCAAGAACAAAGGGCGAAAAGAGAACAATCGACACAAGAGCAGACAACGTTCAGCTCGAAAAATACAACGAGCGTTACGAGAACATTGTTCCCGTTAACAAGTCCGAGGGTATTCAGGATTCTTCTGTCAGAAAGCAGAAGCTCAACCAGAAATCCAAGCAGTACCGCAAGCAGGGCGGCAACCAGCGCCGCCGTGAGACAGAGGCAGAAAGACTCAAGAGAATTGCCGCAGAGCGTGCAAGCAGACAGATTTCCATTACAGTTCCCGACGAAATCACGGTCGGCGACCTTGCAATGAAGCTGAAAATGACTGCCGCAGAGGTAATCAAGAAGCTCTTTGCCCTCGGTCAGATGGCTACAATCAACGACATTCTTGACTACGATACAGCAGAAATCGTAGCAAGCGAGTTGGGCGCAAAAGTCACAAAGGAAGTTGTTGTCACAATTGAGGACAGAATCATCGATGCCACAGAGGATGACGATGCAGACCTTCAGCCCAGAAATCCCGTTGTTGTCGTTATGGGTCACGTTGACCACGGTAAGACATCACTTCTTGACGCTATCCGCCACACCTCCGTTACTTCAACAGAGGCAGGCGGTATCACACAGCACATCGGTGCTTACAGAGTTAAGGCAAACGGCGAGCTTATCACCTTCCTTGATACTCCCGGTCACGCCGCCTTCACATCGATGCGTGCCCGTGGCGCACAGGCAACGGATATTGCCGTGCTTGTTGTTGCCGCAGACGACGGTATTATGCCCCAGACAATTGAGGCTATCAACCACGCAAAGGCCGCAGGCGTTACAATCATCGTAGCCATGAACAAGATGGATAAGCCCGATGTCAACCCCGAAAGAATCAAGCAGCAGCTTACAGAATATGAGCTCATTCCCGAGGAGTGGGGCGGCGACACAATCTGTGTTCCCGTTTCCGCACACACAAAGATGGGTATTGACGAGCTGCTTGAATCCATACTCCTCGTTGCAGAGATGAAGGAGCTCAAGGCTAACCCCAACAGAGCAGCCAAGGGTATCGTAATCGAAGCAAGACTTGACAAGGGTCGTGGCCCGATTGCCACTCTCCTTGTTCAGAACGGTACACTCCGTTCGGGCGACATCATTGTTGCAGGTACGGCGGTCGGCCGTGTCAGAGCAATGGTTGACGAGCACGGCAAGAACGTCAAGGAAGCAGGCCCCTCCTGCCCCGTTGAGATTATGGGTCTTGCCGAAGCACCGCAGGCAGGCGACGTATTTGACGCAGTTTCCGATGAGCGTCTTGCACGTGAGCTTGTTGAACAGCGTAAGCAGAAAATCAAGGACGAACAGTTCAACTCCGTACAGAAGGTTACACTTGACAACCTCTTCTCCTCACTTCAGGCAGGCGAGGTCAAGGATCTCAACGTTATCGTCAAGGCAGACGTTCAGGGCTCTGCGGAAGCAGTCAAGCAGAACCTTGAAAAGCTCTCCAACGACGAGGTTCGTGTACGTGTTATCCACAACGGTGTCGGCGCAGTCAGCGAAAGCGACGTTATGCTTGCTAACGCTTCCAACGCCATCATCGTCGGCTTTAACGTACGTCCCGACCCCGCAGCTCAGGCAAACGCAGAGCGTGACGGCGTTGAGATGAGAATGTACCGCATCATTTACGACTGTATCGAGGAAATCGAGGCAGCTATGAAGGGTATGCTCGCACCCAAGACCCGTGAGGTTGTTCAGGGCAGAGTTGAGGTACGTAATGTTATTACAATTTCCTCCGTCGGTAACGTTGCAGGCTGTTACGTTCTCGACGGTAAGGTTACAAGAGCCTCCAAAATCCGTGTTGTGCGTGACGGTATTGTTATCGCAGAGGACGAGATGGGCTCACTCAAGAGATTCAAGGACGACGTCAAGGAGGTTGTTCAGGGCTACGAATGCGGTATCGTGCTGACAAAGTTCAACGATATCAAGCTCGGCGACATCTTTGAATCCTTCATCATTGAGGAATACAGAGACTAATTGAAAGGTTAAGCGTAAGGGCTGTGCAAAACAGTCCTTATGCGCTGAAAATAATGGCAGGTTACAAAACAGACAGAGTTGCGGAGGATATCAAGCGTGAAATAATCGCAATCATCCGTGACGAAATCAAGGACCCCCGTGTTCAGGGCAAGCTTCTCACCGTGGTGAGGGTTGAGGTTTCGGGCGACCTTTCCTATGCCAAGGCTTACATCAGCGCAATGGAAGGTCTCGAAGCCGCACAGGAAGCGGTAAAAGGACTTAAAAATGCGGCAGGCTATATCCGCCGCGAGGTAGGTCAGGCACTCCGCCTGAGAAAGACTCCCGAAATCCGCTTCCTTGCCGATGACTCAATCGAACACGGTATGAGCATTGCAAAAATGCTTAAAGACCTCGGCACGGAATAATAATAAGCAAAGGAGACAGCTTCCGATGATTATAAATCTTAACGATGCTGCATCTTTCTTAAAAGAACACGACAATTACACAATCATCACTCACGCTCACCCCGACGGCGATACTCTCGGCTCGGGCTTCGGGCTTTGCCTTGCACTGCGCTCAATGGGCAAAAAGGCAAACGTAATCAACAACGAGGAGCTTCCTGCAAAATTCCGTTTTCTTGACGTGGAAAAGCAGGATTTTGAAGAGCAGACGGTTGTTGCCGTTGACATTGCCGATGTAACGCTTATGGGCGAGGATATGAAGGCAAGGTACGGCGAGCGTGTGGATTTGTGCATAGACCACCACGGTGCAAACAGACTTTTTGCTAAGCTCAGCTATGTCGATTCCGGCGCAGCCGCGGCGGCTGAAATAGTTGCGGAGCTTGTTGAGCTGCTCGGCATAGAAATGAACGCCGATATTGCAGACAGGCTTTTTACCGGCATTTCAACCGACACAGGCTGTTTCCGCTACGCTAACGTTACACCCAAAACGCACTTAATAGCGGCACAGCTTATGGGCTACGGCGCAAATGCGGCAAAAATCAACGTGGCTATGTTTGAGACCAAGTCAAAAACCTATGCCGTACTTGAAAAAATGGCTCTTGAATCAATGGAGTTTCATTTTGACGGCAGGTGCGCGATAATCACAATAACGCAGGATATGTTTGACAAAAGCGGCTCAAGCGAAAACGAGTGCGAGGGCATTGCCGCACTGCCGAGACAGGTTGAGGGCGTCAAGGTAGGCGTTACAATCCGCGAGCGCAGAAACGGCGAATACAAGGCCTCCGTGCGCACTCACGACCCCGTTGACGCTTCGGCTATCTGCTCAAAGCTCGGCGGCGGCGGCCACCGCAACGCTTCCGGCTGCTCACTCCCCTTCACGCTTGAAGAGGCAAAGAGCAAGCTTCTTAAGGTTATCGGTGAGGCCTTATGACGGGCGTAGTTTTTCTCGACAAGCCGCAGGGACTTACCTCCTTTGTTGCGGCTAACAGAGTAAAAAGAGTGCTGGGCGCCAAAAAGTCCGGTCACACGGGCACGCTTGACCCCATGGCAACGGGTGTGCTTGTGGTTATGCTGGGCGGTGCAACGAGATTCATCGACTTTCTCCCCTCGCACGACAAGGCGTACAGCGCAACTGTAAGGCTCGGAATCACAACCGACACGCTTGATACAGACGGTGAGGTGCTCACCGAAAAAGAAAGTCACGTTACCGCCGAAGAATTCAAGGCGGCTATGCTTTCCTTCCTCGGCGAAACCGAGCAGATTCCGCCTATGTACTCGGCAATAAAAAAAGACGGTAAAAAGCTCTACGAGCTTGCCCGCCAGGGTATTGAGGTTGAGCGCGAAGGCAGAAAAGTGAACATTTATTCACTTGAAATGACGGGGGCAGACGAGGAAAAGCAGGAATTTTCCTTTGAGGTAAAGTGCTCCGCAGGCACTTACGTGCGCACCCTGGCAAGCGACATCGGCGAAAGCTTAGGCTGCGGTGCGGCACTCTGCTCACTGCGCAGAATTATGGCGCACGGTGTTGAAATAAGCCGATGCAAAACGCTTGAGGAGCTTACGGAAAGCGACGTTGTAAAGCTTGACACGCTTCTGCCCTACCCCGCTGTTACGGTAAGCGAGGCCCAGGCAAAGCGTTTTCGCAACGGCGGCGAGCTTGACACCAAGCGGCTAAAGCCCAAAACCGAAGCAGGTCTTTACAAGGTATATTCACCCGACAGCACCTTTCTCGGACTCGGCGAAGTCAAAGAAGACGGTATGCTCTGGGTAAAACGGCTTTATATATAGGATGGCAAAAATAATCCTAACTGACTTATACTATTATTCTTTTAAGGTATAAAATATGGCTGAAATTAAAAGGGCTGTTGCCTTAGGCAATTTTGACGGCCTTCACAAGGGACACACCGCCGTAATCGAAAATGCGGCCGCAATGTCACGGCATGGGTTTAAGCCCTGCGTGCTGCTGCTTGACCCCTTGCCCTGCAATGTGGAGGGCTTTACACCGCACAAGGCACTTATCACCGACAGCGAAAAGGAAAAGCTGCTCAGTGAAATGGGCGTCGAGGTTGTTAAAATTGATTTTCTTAAAATTAAAGATTATGAGCCTGAGCGCTTTTTTGAGGATATAATAATTAAAAAGCTCAACGCAGGCGCCTTAAGCTGCGGCTTCAACTACCGTTTCGGCAAGGACGGCAGAGGCGACAGCACCCTGCTTGAAAGCCTTTGCAAGGCAGAAGGCATTGCCTTTTGCGCAAGTGAGGCGGTGGAATACGAGGGCTTACCCATAAGCTCGACAAGAATCAGAAGCGCACTCGAAAACGGCGAAATTGAAAAAGCAAACGCCATGCTCGGCAGAGCCTTCGGCTATACGCTCCGGGTTGTGCACGGCGACAAAATCGGCAGACTGCTTGACTGTCCTACGATTAATCAGCTTTTCCCCGAAGAGCTCATAGTCCCGAAATACGGCGTTTACTCGTCCGAAGCTGAAATTGACGGAAAATGGCTGCGCTCGGTTACAAATATCGGCCGCCGCCCGTCCTTTGAAAACGACGAGCAGCGCAGCGAAACACACATTATTGATTACAACGGCGACCTCTACGGCAAAACTATAGAGGTCAGGCTTCTTTCCTACAAACGAGGCGAAAGAAAATTCTCCTCGCTTGACGAGCTCAAAGAGCAATTGAGCAAAGACAAAGCATAATCTCCAAACCAAATAAAACGGAGTGATAATATGGCAACAACAATGAAAAAAAAGTACGGTCTTATGACCGCCATCGCAATGGTTACGGGTGTCGTAATCGGCAGCGGTGTTTTCTTCAAGGCAGAAAAAATCCTTTCCGCAACAGGCGGTAACCTCAAGCTCGGTATCCTTGCGTGGATAGCAGGCGGTCTGATTATGCTTGCCTGCGCATACGCTTTTTCAATCCTTGCAAACAGAATTGAAAAGGTCAACGGTCTTGTTGACTACGCAGAATCACTTGTCGGCAAGAAGTACGCCTACTTTATCGGCTGGTTCACCTCGATTATCTACTACCCCTGCTTGACTATGGCGCTCGCTTGGGTAACCGCACGCTACACCTGCGTGCTCTTGTTCAACGACCGGGCGGATATCACGGGCGGTCTTTGTATGACCGTTGCCGCATTTTACCTGATATTCAGCTTTGCAATCAACCTGCTTTCCCCCATTATTGCAGGTAAGGTGCAGGTTTCCACAACTATAATCAAGCTCATTCCCCTTTTCCTTATGGCTATTGTCGGCACAATTTACGGTCTGACAAAGGGCTACACGGTTGAAAACTTCACGACAATTGTCAACGAAGTACAGACAGGCCCTGCCCTCTTCACCGCAATATGTGCAACAGCCTTTGCCTACGACGGCTGGATTGTTGCAACAACAATCAACGCAGAGCTTAAGGACGCAAAGAAAAACCTTCCCCGTGCACTCGTTTTCGGCTCACTTGCAGTTATTATCGTCTACATTCTCTACTATGTAGGTCTTGCAGGCGGCATCACCAACGCCGAAATGATGCAGGGCGGCGAAACAGGCGCAAGGCTTGCCTTCGAGGCTGTATTCGGCAAAATCGGCGGAACGGCAGTTTTCGTTTTCGTTGTAATTTCCTGCTTCGGCACACTCAACGGCCTGACCCTTGCCTGCTCAAGAGGTATGTACGCACTTGCAGCCCGTAACGAAGGCCCCAAGCCTTACGTTTTCGCACAGGTTGACAAGGCAACAAATATGGCTCCCAGCTCCGCTACGCTCGGCCTTCTGATGTGCATTGTGTGGCTCGTATTCTTCTACTGCTCACAGTTTTCCTCCTTCGGCTCAAGCTGGGGTATCTTCGCCTTTGACCCGACGGAGCTTCCCATCGTTACAAGCTACGCTCTCTATATCCCGATTTTCTTTATGATGCTCTTCAAAATCAAGGATGCAGGCATTTCAAAGCGCTTCCTTGCACCCGCAATAGCCATTATCGGCTGCTGCTTTATGATGGTTGCAACTGTATTTTCTCACCAGAAATTCGTTATCGGCTACCTCATCATCTTCGCAGTAGTCATGGCCTTCGGTATGATATTCTCGAAGGAAAAGAAAGCACTTAAATAAAAGCATATAAACAAAACCCCTTGACTTTCAGTAAAAACTGTCGGTCAAGGGGTTTGCTTTATTCATCCAACTATAAAATTACTCTGCCTTTACAAACCTTTGATTTGAACTTTTAGGTTTATCAGGCATAGTCATTTTTAATTTTCCGCTTTCGACAAGCGGAGCAACAATCTGGGACATCACATAATTTTTTGACTTACCCACGAAAGTGACAATTTCTGCTCTTGTTCGTGGTATAGTGCAAAACTCTGTCAAAGAATCTGCGGCTTTGGCTTCTGTTGCAAATAAGCCATTCTTCATAACAACCTTAAATTCTCCGTGCACAACCGAAAATAACGGTGCAGGAAGTCCTGCATTTGCAAATTCACTGCGCATAGTAGGAATGCCGGAGTATCTGTTTTCGGTTACATTCAAAAGTTCAAGTATATTTGCCAGTGCAGCATTTCTTGTTTCGGGTCTAACCTTACCGAGCGCATCTATGGAGATTTTCCCGTATAGCCCTCCACTATTGATAATTTCCATACGATCACGATACATTTCTATGCGAATAGGAACATTTTCTGTGTGAACGCTATAATCCCGATGCACCAACGCATTGAGAATTGCTTCTCGAACAGCTTTTATCGGATATTCAGGCTTATCTGCACGGATTCCGTTTTCATTTATAATCGTTTTTGTTCGGCTGTTTTTTCGGACAAACTCAACCGCTTCTTCAAGCATATCGGGAATTGCACCGGTAATTCGTTTGTTATCTATAAAACGTTCCCCATCATCACCAACTGTTCCTTGTTCAGTTCCGGGCAGAGAAACTGCGGTAATACAGAGCTGTGGGAAGTAGGCTTGAGGATATTTTGAAAAAGTCATCAATCCTGCAAGAGTCGGTGCACCATCATTCGTAATACCCATCAGTTCCATAATTTCTTCTTCGGAAACATTATCCGCAAGATTCTTTCGCTCGCTTTTAACTGCAGCAAGATAATCATTCATTCGCTTTTTATCAATCATATTGAGTTTAGCATTCTCAACAATGCGAATGTCATCACGGGTTCTCTTACGAAACGCCTCATAGCTGTATATCTCATACTCACTCATCAGCTCATCAGATTCACCAACACGAACATAAGAACCTTTAATTCTGCCTACACCTTTATAAAAGACAGGTCGTTCGGAAATATCTACTCCGGGAATTTCGGCAGAAACAACGGTATTTCCGTCAATCTCACATACAGTAAACAAAGCACGAACAGACGGCTCCATTTGCTTACACTGCTCAGTTACTCTCTTTTGAAGATCCTGCGCATCATATACACCTTTAATTGCGTAATTATCTGCTTCGTCAACACCAAAAATAATAATGCCGCCTTCATCTTGATTGGAGAAGGATGAAAGAGTATCAAACAATCTTGTGGGACAGCCATGCGTTGCAGATTTCAATTCAATAGTCTGTGTTTCGGCTTTCAGCGCTTTCGTGTTTATAACAATTTTTTCAAGAGTTTCTGCTTGCATTAACATTTTCTCCTATGAATTATTGTTCTTATTATACGCAAAATTAATTAAAAAGTCAAGAATTAATATCTTTTGTTAAATCTTGAACTGATTTCATTTAATGATTAACGATTTTATTAGAGTTTGAACTGTTCTTCAAGAAGAATTAACAACAAAATTAATAAATCGTTAATTCTTCTTGAAAAATCCCAATCAATTTTGATAATCACAAAAATGATTGGGATTTTTTATCGATTAATAAATTCTGAATGTCTTTACTTCAAACGGCTTATATGTGAACTCGAAGGTTTCGCCGTCGAAAGCTACGGGGGTTTCGTCCTCTTCAATCATATTACACTCGGTAACGGTTTTACCGCCGAGCTTCCAGGTAACCTTGCCCTTGCCTCTGCGGCGTTCTTCCTCGGCAATACGGATGATGATGCCTCTGCCGTCCTGTGCGTTCTTGATACAATCAACGGTGAAACTGCCGCCCTCAACGGTGAGGAAGCTGCTGCCGCTTTCGATTGCGCCATCCTGCTTGCCTGCAACTCTTGCAACGGGAGGAACATTGAGACAAAGACCGTTCTTGACTGTTTCGGCATCCTGCCAGCCGTTCTTATGCGGATAGTAGGCGTAAACAAAGGTGCTGATGCCGTGGTCGCCTGTTCTGTCGGGGCAGGTCGGTGCACGCATAAGAGTAAGTCTCATACGGGAATTGTGGATATCATAGCCGTACTTGCAGTCGTTGAGAAGGCTGACGCCGTAGCCGCCCTCGGAAAGGTCTGCCCACTTGTGTGCGGCAACCTCGAAACGGGTGTAGTCGAAGCTTGTGTTCCAGTGTGTCGGGCGTTTGATTGCACCGTGAGCAATGTTGTAGGTAGCCTCTGTGTCAATGATTGCAACATTGAACTCTGCCTTAAGCACCTTGTCGCTCTCGTGCCAGTCAACCGTTGTGTCGAAAAGAAGCATATCGCTGTCACGGTTGAGGATAATCTTCTGTGTGATTGCGGACTTGTGGAACTTGCGGACGATTTCGATTACGCCACGCTGTGCGTTGGATTCAAGCACCTTGATGCTCTCAGCCTCGTCAAGTGTCCATACCTTTTTCTTGTAGTTGATTTCAAGGTTCCACGCAGTTTCGTGAATACACTTGTCAAGCGAAACCGTGAGCAGGTTACCCTTGCCGTCAAGAGATTCTCTGTCGTTAACCTTGTCATAAATGCTTGTGATTACGCCGTTTTCGTCGAATACAGCCTTGATTTTGCTGTTTTCAAGCACGGTTGCGGTTGCTGTAACAGCATCGTAATCTGCCGTATTTTCGCCCAGTGCAAATACCTTGCAGCCGAAGGCAGGCAGAGGCTCATCGGGAGTAAAGGTGAGAAGGTAGCCGTTTTCCTTCTTCTCAAATACGCAGGGCAGAGCCTTGCCGTCCTTGCCGAGAGGAACGAGTTTATCAGACTCAACATTGAGCTTGACGGGCATAGCGTTTTCAACGCTTACAAGATTCCAGCAGATAATGCTGTCACCTTCTGTCTTGACTGTTGCGTTAAGAGCGTTGAGAAGCTCGTTCTTGAGCTCTCTGTTCATCTTGCGAAGAAGAGCATATTCCTTCTTGCAATCCTCAAATACCTCGTGAATTGAAGTACCGGGGAGAATATCGTGAAACTGGTTTGTGAGAAGGCACTTCCACGCAGTTTCGATTTTTTCCTTCTGATATGCAACGCCGCAGAGCTTTTCTGCAAGAACGTTAAGCATTTCGTTACGCTCGATTGCGTATTCGCCACGGCGGTTGTTCTTCTTTACAAAGTGCTGGCTTGTGAATGTACCTCTGTGGTTTTCGTAATACATTTCGCCGTTCCAGACGGGGAGCTCTTCCTTCTTTTCTGCCGTGATAGCAAAGAAATCGTCAACGTGGCCTATGTGTGCCTGCGGAAGGCCGGGGAAGTTCTGCAAACGCTTGCCTCTTTCGAGCATCCAGTTTGTGGGGCCGCCGCCACCGTCGCCGTAGCCGTACATCTGCATGGCGGTGTCAAGCTGCTCCTTGTTGTTACACTCACGGTCGGAGGTCATAAGCTCGCTGACAGAGAATACACCGTTGTAGCCGGGGTGCATCATGTGAGCCATAACCTGTGTGCCGTCGTTACCCTGCCAACGGAACATATTGAACGGGAACTTGTTTGTATCGTTATAGGAAAGCTTTGAGGTGATGAAGTTTGTCATACCGCAGCGCTTGATAATCTGCGGCAACGCCCAGGTAAAGCCGAAGCAGTCGGGCAGCCAGTAGGTCTTGGAAACCTTGCCGAATTCGTTCTTGAAGAACTCCGTACCGTAGAGCACCTGACGGATAAGTGCCTCACCGGAAGCCACGTTTGTGTCAGCCTCGACCCATACGTTACCGCAGATATCCCACTGGTTGTTGGCAACCTTTTCCTTAATCATTTCGTAAAGCTCGGGGTAGTGCTTCTTTACCATATCGTAAAGCACGGCCTGGCTCTGACCGAAGGTCATTTCGGGGTACTTATCCATAAGAGTTACAACGTTGGAGAAGGTTCTTGCACTCTTGCGGATACTCTCCTGAATTCTCCACAGCCACGCAACGTCAATGTGGCTGTGACCCGTGAAGATAACCTTTGAGGTTGCTGACCACGGGATTTTTGCGAGCTTTTCAAGGTAGAGTTTGCGTGCCTCGGCAATGGATTTGCGTACCTCAGGCTCGTCAAAATCGTAATCGACAATATGTAAGCTGTCGTCTATTGCGGAATAAACGAGGGAATAAATATGCTCATCCTTGATGAATTCAAGCGCCTGGAAAGCAACCTCAAGGTCGTACCAGTAGCCTTCGCAAGCCTCATCCGCAACCCAGACATAGGCTGTGGAGAAGGTGTACTCCATACTTTTTGCGCCGTCCATTGCGGCATCGCAGAATTCCATTGAGTTGACGGCGGATTCAAGCTCGATGTTGAGAACATCGCCTGCGTTGAAGGTATCCTTGAGGACAATAGTGCCTCTTTCGGGGGCATATTTTGAAGAGGAAACCGAACCGCAGAACTTGCCGTTGATTTTTACAAGGCTTTCGCCGCCGATGAAAAATTCAAGGCGGAGCTCCTTACCTGCCATCTCTTCGGGCACGGTGAATGCGGTGCGGAAAAAGTGAGCCTCATCATAGCCTGTTGACCAGTGCTGACCGAGAGCCATTTCTCCTCTGTCTTCTTCGGGTGTGTAGTTGCCTGCTTCAAACATTGCGTGGGTGTACGACCATACGGGCAGGTCTGCCTTATATAAAGCACAGTACTTGCGAAGCTGGTTGTACATATCCTTGAGTACGCCGAGTTTCGGTGTAAGCATATTTTTACCTCCTTGTGTTTATGTCACGGTAGTTTACTACCCTGATTCTTCTGCGTCTGCGGTTTTTGTTAACATAGATGTTTGCAACGATAAGGAAAACAATCACGGCTGCAAGAATAATCGCAAAAATCTTGAAGCCCGTTGTTTTTGCAAGGTCGCCGAGCTTACCCGTAACAAAGAGTATGATGCTGCGGTCTATATCCTCTGCCGCAACGAGCTTTACTCTTGCAATTTCCTCGCCTGCGTAGGTAACAACCGCCTCGCAGACCTCGTCACCCTTTTTGAGCGGAGCATCAACAGACTCGGGCAGGCTGTCCTTTACGGGCTCGACCAGCACGCTGCCTGCATCAACGCCGACAGGTACAAGCGCAAAGCATTCTTCCTTTGGTACAAGGCGGACATGGTCAACGCCCCAGGCGTAGTTGACCTTTGCAACCGTAATAATCTGCGAAGGGTCTGTAACTGTTTTGAGCTTGATATTGTCAAACGTCCACTCAAGCATTGCCTTTGTATCCATAAAGGCAAAGTTTTCATCGTAGCCGTCCTTATCGTAATCGTAAAAAGGTGCTTTCATTGCAACGGCAAGGTAGCTGTAGCCGTTTTTGGTGGCGGTAGTGATAACGCACTTGCCTGCCTTTGTTGTGGAGCCGGTTTTGATGCCCTTGGCTTCTTCAAGGTAGTACTCTCTGTAGCCGCTGAGCAAAAGGAAATTCGTTGTGCGGATTTTACGCTCCGGGTTCATATTTGTTGCAGGAAGCGTATATTCCTTGGTTGAGCTTATCTCGTTGAAAACAGGGAAGCTCATAGCGTATTTTGTGAGCTTTGCCATATCCTTGGCGCACGAGTAGTGACCCTCTTCGTCAAGACCGTGGGGATTGGCAAAATGTGTATTTTCACAACCGACCTCTTTGGCAAGGTCGTTCATCATCTCGACAAATTTTACAATTGAGCCCTCACCTATATAATCGGCAAGTATCATTGCCGCCTCGTTGGCGCTGCTGACCATAAGGCAGTAGAGCAAGCTTCTGACAGTTATCTCCTCACCGACCTTGATGCCTGCAAGCGAGCTACCCGTGCCGTCCAGCGCACGGATGCAGTGCTCGGGTACGGTTATTACCGTGTCAAGCTCCTCGCAGTGCTTGAGGGTCAGAGCCGCCGTGACGATTTTAGTCAGCGAAGCGGGAGAGGTCTGCTTCCCGGAATTCTTTTCAAAAAGCACCGTGCCCGTGTCAAGACTCTCGATATAAAATATCTCGGTTTCGGTCTTGACAGAGGAGTTATAGACGGCACTTGCGCCTATCGGCGCAACGCAGGAAAAAATAACCGCCAGAGAAAGCAAAAAAATTATTACTTTTTTCATAGACAAAGCCTCATAAAATGTAGTATTATTAGTGTTGTTAACACACGATAAACAGGAGAAAGTTTTATGGTATATATAACAGGTGATTTACACGGCGATTACGACCGCCTTGATTCAATAAAGCTCAAAAAGGGTGACACCCTCATTATCTGCGGCGACTTCGGCCTCGTATGGGACGGAAGCGCAAGAGAGGAAAAGCTTTTAAGGCAGCTCGGCAAAAAGAAATTCAACATCTGCTTCCTTGACGGCACACACGAAAATTTTGAGCTGCTTGACGAATATGACGTAGGCGTTTTCTGCGGCGGTAAGGCACACAACATTTCGGGCAACCTCTACCACCTTATGAGAGGTCAGATTTACTCCATTGAAAAACAGACATTTTTCGCAATGGGCGGCGGCGAAAGCCCCGACATTGATATGCTGTTTGACAACGGTGCGTGGTCACGCCGTGAATTCCCCAGCAGTGAGGAATTGGCAGAGGGAGCAGAAAATATGGAAAAGGTAGGCTGTAAGGTGGATTACATAGTAACCCACGAGCCGCCCTCACGAATCAAGAGCTTCTTGAAGCTCCACAGCGAAAACCCTGCAAGAATAACGGGTCTCAACGCTTATTTCGATGAGATGAGCTCTGCCTGCGAGTATAAACGCTGGTTTTTCGGAAGTATGCACATCGACAAGCACATTTCCACCACACACATTGCGGTTTACAAAAAGGTTATCAATGCACAAACAGGTGATATAGTTTATTAATTTTACAAAGGCATCTTAACGGATGCCTTTATTTTTTGTCAGTGTCCCCAGAATTTACGGTCTAAACTTCTGAAACGAATTGCTCTGCCGATATGCTCGGCTTGGATTAATTCGCTGGAGTCGAGGTCGGCAACCGTACGGGCAACACGGAGAATTTTATCGTAAGCACGGGCAGAAAGCCCCAGCTTTTCAAAGGCATTTTTGAGCATAAGGTTTGCGCTGTCCGTCATAACACAGAACTTTTTTGTCTGCGCAGGCGACATTTTAGCATTACAGCTTGCCGCACTGCCTTTCAGACGTTCAAGCTGAACAGCCCTTGCGGCATCGACACGCTTTTTGATTTCGGCTGAGCTTTCCGCCTTGGCCGTTGCGGAAAGGTCATCGTAATCTACGGGTGGCACTTCGATGTGTATATCTATTCTGTCCAGAAGCGGGCCCGAAACACGGTTGACATAGCGGTTTGCCGCACCGCTTGAACAGGTGCAGGGTCGTGTCGGGTGGCCATAGAAGCCGCACGGACAGGGGTTCATTGCGCAGACGAGCATAAGCGAGCAGTCATACGAAACCGTACCCGATGAACGGGTGAGATTAATCACACCGTCCTCAATCGGCTGACGGAGTATTTCAAGCGCCTGCTTGCCGAATTCGGGAAGCTCGTCCAGGAAAAGCACGCCGTTATGGGCAAGAGATATATCGCCAGGACGGGGCACAAAGCTGCCGCCGCCTGCAAGACCTGCAGGAGAAATTGTGTGGTGCGGCGAACGGAAGGGTCTTGACTTTATAAGCGAAACACCGGCAGGCAATGCACCTGCAACGGAATAAACCTTGGTGGTTTCAATCGCTTCCTCAAAGCTCATATCGGGCAGAATTGAGGGCAGACGCTTTGCCAGCATACTTTTACCCGAGCCGGGAGGGCCAATCATCATAACGTTGTGTCCGCCTGCCGCCGCAACCTCAAGGGCAAATTTCGCCTCAAACTGACCCATAACCTCGCTGAAATCGGGTGCATCGGGCTCAAGCACGCTTTGAATGTAGTCTGCTTCATCGGCAGGAGTAAGCTCCTTTGAGCCACGAAGGTGGCTGAGCAAATCGAACACGGTTTTTACGGGGTAAACGGTAATTCCCTTTACAACACAGCTTTCCGCCGCATTGTCAAACGGCACAAAGATTTCCTTTATGCCGTTTTTCTGTGCCTCAATTACCATAGGCAGGGCACCGTTTATTTTGCGGATTTCACCGTTAAGCGACAATTCGCCGAGGAAGGCACAGCCCGAAAAATCGCCTTTGAGCTGCGAGCTTGCCTTGAGAATGGCAATATAAATCGGCAAATCATAAATCGGGCCGACCTTACGCTTGTCCGCCGGGGCAAGGTTAACGGTTATACGACTGACGGGAAAGGACATACCCGTGTTTTTGATAACTGCGTTTACCCTTTCGCCCGATTCCTTTACAGCCGTGTCGGGCAGCCCGACAATATCAAAATGAGGAAGTCCCCGTGAAACATCCGCCTCAACGCAGACCATATATGTGTCCATACCGAATATGCCGACGCTGTTTATACGGGCAAACACAAAGCCTTCCCCCTTTTTATTATTACTTATCCTTCTGCTTGGAGTACTTCATCTTATAGATTGTACGCATAATGAAGCAGTCGAGCTTGCCGATGTAGTTAGGTCTGCCGAAGGCACAGCCTGCAAGGTAGGACTTGCAGTTTTTCTCAACAACCATCTGGATTGCGTTTGCGTCGTACATATCAGCGCCGCAGCAGAGCACACTGCCGTCCTTAAGGAAGGCGGCGTTTCTGCCCTTGAGCGCCTTGACGGCTTTATCGCCCTTGATTTTGCGGACTGTTACGCCTGCAATCTGTGCAAAGTCATCAAGCAGGGGCTTGAGCGCACCGCCGCATTTTTTGCCTGCACCGAGGATATCGGGTGTTGCGGACTGAACAATTGCGTTTACATCGGGGCGTGCAATGTAGATATCCCTGTGCATTGCGGCCATTGCAAAATTCTTGCCGTCCATACCGCTGAAGGGACACTCGACGCTTGAGCCGTCATCACCCGAAAGAATAATCTTTTCGCTGTCTCTGATTGAAGAGTAGCAGACAGGCTTTTTGATTTCGGGAGCCTTGTATTTTTTGAGAAGGTATACGTTGCAGGCATCCTCAAGGGTCTGTGCAACGAAAAAAGCTTCGCTGCTGTCCTTGCCCATACATACTGCACCGTGGTGGGACATAATTACAGCCTTGCTGTCGGGATTGTTTGCAATTGCGGTATGTACGCCCACTTTAAGCTTCTTTGTGCTGGGCATACCGTACGAGGCAAGCGGAACTTTGCTGCCCAGAACGCTTGCGTGCATTGCGCTTTCTACGGGCATATCCTTGCCGAGAACGCTTACAACGGAAGCGTTGAGCTGGTGTGTGTGAATAACAAAATTGCACTCGGGGCGCAGTTTGTATGCGGAAGCGTGAACACCCTTTTCGGAGGAGGGCTTGACATCGCCGTCGTAGCTGAGGTCTTCAATCTTAACCTTGACGATTTCGTCGGGAGTGAGGCTTTCGTAAGACCTGCCGCTGGGAGTAATAACAAATTCCGTGTCGCTTATTCTGCAGCTGACGTTACCCCATGTTCTTGCGATAAGGCCGTTTGCAACGAGCATTTTACCTGCTTCGATAACGGCTAATTTTGCCTGCATGATATCCATAATTCGTACCTGTCCTTTCAAAAAGCATTTATATCTGAAATAAATTTAAGCCAATAACTGATTTTCCGCTTCGGGTGCATCAAGGTTACCCATTTCGTTGAAATAGTAGTCGTAAACCGAGGCAGCAATTGTGGCAAGCGAAGAACCGCTGCCTGCACCCTCTGCGGCGATGCATATAGCAATCTGCGGATTGTCCGCAGGAGCGTATGTGATAAGGAAGCCGTTGTTGGTCGTCACACGGTAGCCGTTGATTGTACGGTCGACCTGCGAGGTACCTGTTTTGGCGGCGGCTGAAACGGGTAAATCCTTGAACGCATAGGAGCAGTAGCCCTTCGAGCCGACAAGCTCCATACCTCTGCGCACGGTGGCGAGAGTATTCTGAGAAAAGCCTGTTTTGAGTATTACCTCGGCACCGTTTTCAAGCACAGTTTCGGAATAGTCCGCCGATTTTACCGTCTTTACAAAATGCGGTCTGTAGCGTGTGCCGCCGTTGGCAATTGTTGCGCAGTAATTGACAAGCTGAACGGGAGAGAACATACTGCCGCCGTTGCCGATAGCGTTCTGCAGCGTGAAACCGGGCTGCCATACCTGATTGAGAGAAGCTCGGTATTCGGGGCTGTCCAGCGTGCCCGTTGCTTCGGGCAGTTCAACGCCCGTCTTTGCGCCCAGACCGTAAATTGAAGCGTATTCGTTGATTGTTTCTATGTTCGTCTGTTCGGCAACGTTGTAGAAAAAGATGTTGCACGATTCGTTGATAGCCGAAACAACGTTCATCGTGAGACTTTCGTGCTTCTGCAGACACTGGAAACGGTGGTCAAGGTAGGTGTGGCTTCTTGTACAGCGGAAATATGTTCCGCTTGTGATAAGCCCCTCTTC
Source organism: Clostridia bacterium (assembly GCA_017516745.1). GTDB lineage: Bacteria > Bacillota > Clostridia > Oscillospirales > Acutalibacteraceae > UBA8612. The sequence goes on along the minus strand of JAFXBF010000004.1, from coordinate 210,017 downwards.
AAGCGCCGCCGTTGCCGTGCAGGGCTTGAAGGTTGAACCGGGTGAATAGGTGCTCATCAGCGCTCTGTTCCAGAGAGGAGCGTTTGTTGCCTTGACAAGCTCGCTGTAATCCTGCGAGAAGGTGGAAATATCAAATGCGGGGTAGGAATAGCTTGCAAGGATTTCGCCGTTGCTGACATCCTCGATTATAATTGCGCCTGCAGGGTCAACCATACTGTCCTCACGCAGCTTTTCAAGGCCGCTTGAAAGAGCCTTCTTGGCAACCTCCTGCAAATCCTTTGAAACCGTGAGAACAACCGTGTTGCCCTGCAGCGGTTCAATTTCATAATCCGTTGAAACATTGCCGTCGGCATCGGTGGAAATTGTTTTTATTCCCCTTGTGCCACGCAGATATTCTTCCATTGCGCCCTCAATGCCGTCCTTGCCTATCATCGCATTGAGTGCATAGCTTTCGCCTGCCTCTTTTTTCTCGGCATATTCCTCGGCGCTGATAAGACCGACTCTGCCGAGCAGATGCGGCATCAGTGTGCCGTCAGTGTATTCACGGTAGGGCACGATTTCAACATCCACACCCATAAAAAACGAGCTGTTTTCCTTAATCTTTGCAACCGTTTCCACAGGCACATCATTTGCAAAGGTATAGGGAATAGCCATACTGAAGGAGATTCGGGTCATCTCGTAGCGGACAGAGGCAATCTTGCGTGCCGTGGCTGTGTCGTACTGCTCGAGCTTATATTTTTCAACGAGCGCATCCATACAATTGAGCGCCGTTGCGTAGGCGTTGAGCTCAAGTATATCCGTGCGCAGCTCCTCAATGTCCTTTTCTCTGTCCTTGGCAAAGGCAACCTTACCGTCCTTGCCTATTACAATAGGCAGGTTGTCGTTCCAGTCAAGCCCCTGCTGTTCAAAAAGCTCAATCAGCGCCTTGATAATCTGGTTGCGCTTGCTGTTTTCCTTAATCGGGGGAAAATAGGCGTAGTCAAAAATAATTGAGTTACCTTGACGGTTTGAAACAAGTGCAGAGCCGTTTCTGTCAAGAATTTCGCCTCTTGCACCCTCTACCTTAACGGTTTTGACGGAAATTGAAGAGCCTGCCTTGGCGTATTCCTCACCGTCGATAACCTGAATTTTAAAAAGCGAGCCGAGGAAAACAGCGCATACGAGCACAAAAGCAGAAACGGCAACAATACCTCTGCCGCTCATTTTCTTCTTTCGGTTCATTTTTGCACTTCCTTTCCCCGTAAAATCAATTTATTAAAACGAAAGCTCGTCATTCTCCATATTGAGAAACTCTTTTTTGATAGCCCTTACAAGATAATAGAATATCGGCATTATGATTATATTCAGCAGGGCTGTCGGCAGATAAAACGTGAGCAGCGGTTTCCAGCCGCCCGAAATGCCGTGAACACCCACACTCACAAGCCAGCTGACAAGCGCATACAAAACCGACCAGAAAGAGGTGAGAATTGTTGCGGTGAGGAGATTGTTCATCATAAGATAGGTCATAAGCAGACCGCAGATGAAGCCTGCCAGCGCAAAGAACAGGGCATAAACGCCGTCGCCGTCGGCATTGTTCATATCGCACAGCACACCTGCAAGCAAGCCGAAAATCATACCGTAGGTCTCACGCTCGAACATACCGACCGTAACCGTCAGCGCAAGCAGGGGCAGAAGCTCCAGCCCGAAAACATCGGGCAGTACATCCGAAATCTGCAGCACACCGAAGCCTGAAATCAAAAAGAAGAAAACGACACGCCGCATAATCTTCGGCCTGTTTTCCTTCCACGCCTGCGGTATCATTTTCTTCCTCGCCTCCTTTAAAACGGGTGTGGGCGTAAGCCCACCCTCACTTATTCACTATTCACTATTACTTCAGTTAGTATCTCCTATACCCATACCTTTGAAAGCCGTAATTATAAACACATCTCTCAATTGGGTGAAATCAACCTGGGTATTGATTACGGCATAGGATGAAATGTTGGTTGTGTCGTTCTTAACCTCTTCAACCGTGCCCACTATAAGGTCAGCAGGGTAAATTCCGCCGACACCGGAGGTGCATACTATGCCGCCCGGAGCAATTGCAGTTGTTCTCACCAGACCCGAAAGGCAGCACTTGCCCTCTTTGGCAAGGTCAACCGTGGTGGTTGAATAGCCCGATTCTCTTGTGCGCACCTCGTAGGCGCTTACATTGACCTCTGGGTTGAGAACTGTATTTACAACGCAATATGTCGGCGCAGTCTTCACAACAACGCCGACAAGATATTTTCCGTAAATGACAGGGTTGTTGACCTTGACACCGTCCAACTCACCCTTATTGAGCGTAAAGGAACCAAACGCATCCGAGCTGTCGCTGCCGATAACGGATGCGCTTGCAAACTGAAAGTCTTCGTTTTCCTCTTTTAACTCCAAAAACTCCTCGTAGAGAGCTATCTGCTGCTTTGCCTGCTCATAGCCGACAAGCTCCTTCTGGGCTTCGCCGAGCTGATTTTCAAGCTCCTTTACCCTTTGCTGATACTGTGCAGAGGAACGGAAATAGACCGAAAAATCCCTGACCGAATCTGCAATGGCGCTTGAAACACTCTGAAGCGGCGAGAACACCGTGCCGAGCACCGTTGAAGCAGGCGAAGAACCGCTTTCGGTTGCGGCGGCAATGACGATGCTTAAAATCAGCACGCCGAAGAAGCCGAGGAAGCCTTTGAAGCGTGTGCTTTTGAAAAAGCTTCGCATTTATCTCTTTTCCTTTTTCTTCTTTTGTCCGCTGAGAGTACCGAGAGCATCGTTCTCAAGGCAGAGACCCGTACCGTCAACAACACAGTCGAGCGGATTTTCCGCAATGTGAACGGGCATCTTTGTTTCGATTTCAATAAGCTTATCAAGACCACGCAGAAGTGCACCGCCGCCTGTGAGCATAATGCCGTGGTCGATGATATCGGCCGCAAGCTCAGGCGGAGTCTTTTCGAGTGTGGAACGGATAGCGTCGATAATCTGGCTTACCGGGTCGGAAAGAGCCTCACGGATTTCCTCGGAGGTAACCTCAACGTTCTTGGGCAGACCGTCCATAAGGTTACGGCCCTTAACGTTCATTGCGCCCTCGCCCTCGTAGGGGTAAGCAGAGCCGATGCGGATTTTGATATCTTCTGCGGTACGTTCACCGACAAGAAGATTGTACTTTTTCTTAATGTAGGCAATGATAGCGTCGTCAAAATCGTCACCTGCAACTCTTGCGGAGCGTGATGTAACGATATCGCCGAGAGAAAGCACGGCAACCTCTGCAGTACCGCCGCCGATATCGACAACCATACTGCCTGTTGCCTCGCTTACGGGAAGACCTGCACCGATTGCGGCTGCCATGGGTTCCTCAATAAGGCTTACGTATTTTGCACCTGCGGAACGTGCGGCATCGTGAACGGCTCTGCGCTCAACCTCCGTAACGCCCGAGGGAATACAAATCATAACTCGTGCTCTGTTGAAGGGCGAGCCGCTGATGGCACGCTTGATAAATGCCTTGAGCATATCTGCGGTAACGTCGAAATCGGCAATAACGCCGTCCTTAAGAGGACGGACAGCCGTAATTGAGCCGGGAGTACGGCCAATCATTTCCTTTGCCTCTGCGCCGACTGCAACAACCTTGGGCGGCTGTGAGCGAACGTCAACAGCAACAACGCTGGGCTCTCTGATAACAATGCCCTTGCCCTTGACAAAAACGAGGGTGTTGGCAGTACCGAGGTCAATACCTATATCCTGTGAAAAAAGCATAATTTATTTCTCCTTACCTCAAATATGTTTATATTCTGTACTCAATTGTATCAAGAATTGCCTTGAAATTGTACTCTCCGACGTCCTCGAAATCGCAGGCACAGGTGAAGGTCATAACGCCTGTGGAAATGCTTATGAAGTAAACCTCAAGGTAGGCGTCGGTCTTACCGCTTGTCGTCATCATAACCTTCTTGGCATCACGGCCTGCAACCTGAACGTCGGACACATCAATCTTTGCGCTGCCGTCTTCAATTTTCGGAGCAAAAATAGTGTTGAGCTGGTCAATTCTGTCCTCTGCCGTGGGGATAACTCCTTCTTCGTCTGCACCGACAAAGGTGTAGTCAATCTTTATCTCGTCCTTTTTGTCACGGAGCATAATCGAATCGTAGCCAATGTTTTTCCAGCCTCTGGGCATTGTGATTGTAAACTGCTGGCAGGAAACGGACTTGCCGTCAATAAGGTATGAGGGATATGAAACGGGGTGAGTCTGATCAACGCCGTTGGCATCCGTAACCTTCCAGAGAAGGTTGCCCTGCTCGTCAACACGGGTTACGCCGTTGGCGTCCGTTGCAAGCTCGTAGGCCGCCTCGCCTGCTTCGGGACGGTAGTAGATTTTTCCGCCTTCCTCGTAAAGCAGCTTCTGTGAGTTGTCCTCACCCGAGCAAGCGGCAAACGCCGTTAAACAAATTGCAAGTGCACCAAGCACAGAGATGATTTTTACGGTGGATTTTTTCATAAATATCTTTTCCTCCCTTTCGATAATCATACAGTTTAAAGTATATCATCCCACATAGTAAAAGTCAATAAAATTGACTTTTTAAATAATAAAGAATAAAGAAAAAAGAATAAATAATAAATGCGGGTCGCTTCGCTCCGATTTTCATTTATTATCTCATAGTTATTATCTTTTATCTCTTATCTTAACGTAATAGCAATATGGCAATAAAAAAAGACAAGCAAGAAAAGCCAGCACAAAAAATTTATTATTTATTCTTTCTTCTTTATTCTTTACAAAAAACAGCCCGACCGAAATCGGTCGGGCTGAGTTTTTTGAACTTAGTCTGCTGTGTAGGGCAGAAGAGCAACGTAGCGTGCACGCTTGATAGCTGTTGTGAGCTCTCTCTGGTGCTTTGCGCATGTGCCTGTTACACGTCTGGGGAGAATCTTTGCTCTCTCAGATGTGAATCTGCGAAGCTTGTTAACGTCCTTGTAGTCGATGTAATCTACCTTATCAACACAGAAGGTGCAGACTTTTCTGCGGCCTTTTCTGTTGGGACGTCTGTCATTCTTCTCATATGCCATTGTAGTTATCCTCCTTGTTAGATTTTAGGACAGTCGGTTTTTAGAAGGGCAGTGAATCGTCATCATCTTCGATGGATTCAAAATCGCCCATACCGCCTGTTGAGAAGCTGGCAGCAGGTGCTGCCGGTGCTGCTGCGGGGCGCACTGCTGCGCCGCCTGCTGTACCGCTTTCTGCCTTGGAGCCGCAGAAACTTACGTTGTCTGCAACAACCTCGACTGCGGTGCGCTTGTTACCCATTTTGTCCTCGTAGCTGCGGGTCTGAATTGAGCCCTGAACAGCAATCATCGAGCCCTTGCGGAAATAGCGTGTGACAAAATCTGCCGTCTGACGCCATGCAACGATGTCGATGAAATCAGCCTGACGCTCTTCACCCTGGCGGACGTAGCCACGGTCAACAGCGATACGGAACGAGGTAACGGAAATTCCCGTAGTAGTTGTACGGAGCTCAGGGTCTGCAACAAGGCGACCCATAAGAACTGCACAGTTGAGCATTTCTTTTTCCTCCTTGGATTACTTGCGGATGATCATTGAACGAAGAACACCGTCTGTGATCTTGAGAACACGGTCAAGCTCTGTCTGGAAATCGGGAGCACTCTGGTAGTTGATTACTACATAGAGAGCCTCTGTTTCGTCGTTGATCGGGTACTCAAGCTTACGCTTACCCCATACATCAACGTTTTCAACAGTGCCGTTCTTCTCGATCATACCCTGGAACTTCTCTGTGAGTGCGTTTGCAGCCTCCTCACCCTTTGCAAGGGAGAATACCAACATGATCTCGTAGTTGTTCATTGATTTGCACCTCCTTATGGTCTTTGGCCCCGGATACTCCTGTTCCGAAGCAAGGATTTGCCGTAAATTCATTACAGCAATATGGGATTATATCAAATTTTGCCACCCGTGTCAAGCACATGAGTGGCAAAATTCTGACAATTAAACCGGCTTAATTTGGTGGAATTTGATATTATTCCGCAAAACAAGCCTCGATTTTCTTCATTTCTTCGGGGATATTTATGCTTTGGGGACAAGCAGATTTACACTTGCCGCAGGCACGGCAGAGGTCTGCTTTGCCGCCCAGTGCTTCGTACATTTCCTTTGCCGTTCTCTTGCCCTTATGGACAGAGGCGTTATACGCCGCAAAGCAGCCGGGAATATCCACACCAAACGGGCAGGGCATACAATATTCGCAGCCCGTGCAGCCGACAAGCGGCATTGTGTGGAAAACCTCATCCGCCTTTTTAAGGCAGTTTCTTTCATAAGGTGTGAGCATATTCACGCTGCTGCGCTTTGCGTAGCGCAGGTTATCCTCAACCTGCTTGGGTGTGCTCATACCGCTTAAGAGAAGCGCAACCTCTTCCCTGTCCCAGATAAAGTCGAGTGCGGTTTCAACCTTGCTCTTTGACTTGGGAAGAACATCCTTTACTCTTTCGGGCAGACCCTTGACAAGTCTGCCGCCTCTCAAGGGCTCCATAATAATTACGCTCATACCCTTGGCGTAAGCGTATTCCAACCCTTGAGTGCCTGCCTGATGCTTGGTGTCAACGTAGTTATACTGAATCTGGCAGAAATCCCAGTCAAAGGCATCAACAATTTCCTTGAAAAGCTCAACATCGTCATGGAAGGAGAAGCCGAGGTACTTGATTTTGCCTGCTTCTCTTGCCTTAACCATACTGTCAAGCACGTTGTATTTGATAACCTTGTTGTTCCACAAATCCTTGTTAAGGGTGTGGAGAAGGTAAAAATCTATATGGTCTGTCTTCAGCCTTTCAAGCTGGGTGTCAAGACGCATTTCAAAGGTTATTTCATCAGTTAAATCATAAACGGGACACTTTGTTGCAAGGTAAACCTTTTCTCTGTAGCCGTCGCCGAGTGCTTCGCCGACAAATTCCTCGCTCTCACCGTCGTGATAGTAATAAGCCGTGTCGATGTAATTCACGCCCTCATCAATTGCGTGGCGTATCATTTTAGTTGAGGTTTCTCGGTCAATTTTATGGTCTCTGCCCTTTGTCGGGAAACGCATACAGCCAAAGCCCAGCGGAAAAACTTCAACATCTATACCTTTAAATTTTCTCATCTGCATACTCAGATACCCTCTATTCCAAAGTATTTTACAGCGTTGTTGTAGGAAACATCCTGCACGAGTTGTTTAAGTGTTTCCATATCGTTGGGGTAAAGTCCCTTGTCAACCATATCGCCGAGCAGACCGCAGAGAATGCGGCGGAAATACTCGTGCCTGGGGTAAGAAAGGAAGGAACGGGAATCCGTAACCATACCGACAAATTTTCCGAGCACGGAAAGGTTGCCGAGTGCCTTCATCTGCTCACGCATACCGTCAAGGTTGTCGTTGAACCACCAGCCGCTGCCGAACTGGATTTTACCCGGTGCGTCGGAATTCTGGAAATTGCCGAGCATAGTGCCGAGAACATAGTTGTCCTTGGGGTTGAGCGTGAAGAGGATTGTCTTGGGAAGAAGCTCTTCCTTTGCAAGGCTGTCAAGGAAGCGTGAAAGAGGCTGTGCGATTTCCTTGTCGTCTATTGAGTCAAAGCCCGTGTCAGGGCCGATTTTGTTGAACATAAGGGTGTTGTTGTTTCTCATCGGGCCCATGTGAAGCTCCATAGCCCAGCCACGGCGTGCGTATTCCTTGGCAAGAGTGCGAAGAAGTGCCGTGCGGTAAGCATCAAGCTCGTGCGTTGTGAAGCTGTCGCCCAGTCTGCCCTTTTGGAATATTGCCTCAAGCTCATCGGGTGAAGCCTCGGCATAGGGTACATAGGTGAAAGCGTGGTCGCTGCCCTTACAGCCCAGCTTTGCAAAGGCTTCAATTCTTTCGAGCAAAGCCTCTTCGAGTGCCGCATAGCTTTCAATCTTTCTGCCCACACGCTCTTCAAGAGAAGCCAGCCACGGAATAAAGGAGGGCAGCTCAATGCCGAGTGCCTTATCGGGACGGAAAGCAGGAATAACCTTTGTCTTGAAGCTTTCATCCTTGGCAAGAAGCACGTGGTATTCAAGCGAATCCGCAGGGTCATCGGTTGTGAAAACGCAGGAAACGTTGGATTTTGCGATAAGCTCACGGGGTGTGAAGCCGCCTGCCTTAATCTGTGCGTTTGCCTTTTCCCAGATTTCCTCGGCTGTCTTTGCGCTTAAAGGTGTATCAATGCCGAAATAGCGCTGAAGCTCAAGGTGAGTCCAATGGTAAAGCGGATTGCCGGGTGCATAGGCAAGCATTGTGGCAAAGGCAACAAACTTGTCGTGCCAGCTTGCATCGCCCGTAATGTATTTTTCGTCAATGCCGAAGGAGCGCATTGCACGCCACTTGTAGTGGTCGCCGCCAAGCATAAGCCAGGCGATGTCCGACGGCTGTTTGTTTTCGTAAATTTCTTTGGGTGAAAGGTGGCAATGCCAGTCAAAAATCGGCATTTCGTTTGCGGCTTCAAAAAGCTCAACAGCCGCTTCGTTATCAAGAAGGAAGTCCTTACCCATAAACTGCTTCATTGTTACGTCCCCTATTCATATATAAATTCTTCAAGATATTCTCTGTTTTCGCCAAGGTCAACGCTCAATACGGACTGACCCGAAATCTTTTTGCTCTGCCACGTACCCTCCGCAGGCACACTGCCCTGCTCAATATCATAGTGCAGGTAGCGGAAAAGCCCGTTTACCGCAAGCGAGGTGAGCGTTGCAGGCGACATATCCGTTTCAATAAGGCTGACTATTTCGCCCGTAAGCTCGTAAAGCTCAAAGGGATTGGTCTTTTTGACCTTTTCGATAAGCGCTGTCATAACCTTACGCTGACGTCTTGTGCGCATAAAGTCAGAATCAAGCGCCCTGATACGGCAATACCACAGTGCCTCTTTGCCGTTGAGGTGTACGCTCTCGCCTGCCTGAACATTTTTCAGGTGGACTTTTTCACGCATATATTTTGCTTCTTTGTCGGTTACTTCGACATCAACGCCGTCAAGACCGTTGATGATATCCTCAAACATTGTGAAATCGACAAGCATATAGTGGTCGATTTTAATATTGAAGTTGTATTCAACCGTGTCCATAACCATCTGTGCACCGCCCCAGGTGCAGGCTGCGTTGAGCTTTGCATTCTTCTGCCGCTCGGGGATATACACATAGGTGTCACGCATAAAGGAGGTCAGCTTTATTTTACCCGTTTTTGTGTTGAGCGATACCAAAAGCATGGTGTCAGAGCGTGAGGATTCGTCGGGGTTGCGCCTGTCCACGCCGATTAGAAGAATGTTCTTGACGGACGTGCTCTGCATAAGCTTGTCCTCATCGAGAAAAACGTTTTCGCCGTGACCCGTTTCGTTGTAATTGACACTGCTGAAGGTGTGGTAAACCATACCAGTAAGCAAGCCGATAAGCAGGGCGGCAACAAGAATTATCGCCCTGATGCGGCGGAAGAATTTTGATTTTTTCTTTTTCTTCGGGCGTTCTTCCTCGGGCTCTTCAGGTTCGTTTTCGGGCTCTTCGTCGGGGTAAAAGGGCTCTTCAGGCGGAGTGTAAGCACTCTGCTGTCTGCGACGGGGAGTTATATATATATCCTCGGCAGTCGAGTTGTCATCCATAGGCTTTTTTCCGCCGATGTATATGTCTTCCATAGTGCCTTCCTTTCCCACAAAAACTATTATCTATTAATTATTATCTGTTATCTTTTATCTAAACAACATCTTAAAATCAATGTGAGATAAGAGATAAAAGATAATAACTATGAGATAATAGATATTTTAAAAATAAAAAACACAAGCGGACCTGTAAGCCGGGTTCTGTCGTTTAAGGCAACTATCTGTCTAGGCCCTGCGTTGCCGCAGGGCTCGAGCCATCCTTTGGAGTATGGGCCGAGCAAGCCACTCCGCTCGATGTTGCTTCGGATAGGGTTTGCAGGGCCGTGCAGTCTCCTGCACGCCGGTGAGCTCTTACCTCGCCTTTCCACCCTTACCTGCCAAAAGGCAGGCGGTATATCTCTGTTGCACTTTCCCTAAGGTCACCCTCGGCGGCCGTTAGCCGTTATCCTGCTCTGTGAAGCCCGGACTTTCCTCGCCGGACGGGGTGATAAGTCCCGTCCGCCGCAGCTGCCCGGTCCGCTTGTATCTTTATATTTTATATTATTTTTTTGTATATGTCAAATTATTTGGTTGCTTCGTTTTCTTTATATTTTTCAGCCTGCAGACGGAACATATAGGCATATTTTCCGTCTTTTGCCATAAGCTCCTCGTGGCTGCCGCTTTCGACAATTTCGCCGTTTTCGAGCATATAAATCACATCCGCCATAACGGTTGTGGAAAGACGGTGTGAAATGAAGATAACCGTCTTGTCACGGGCGGCTCTTGACATCGCCTCATTCAGCGAATATTCCGAAACGGGGTCGAGGTTTGCGCTTGGCTCGTCGAGAATTGCAAAGGGGCAGTCCTTGTAAAACGCCCTTGCAACGGCAACCTTCTGCCCTTCACCGCCCGAAAGGGATAGCCCGTCCTCATCAAACTCCCGAAGCAGTACGGTGTCCGTACCGTCGGGCAGTTTTTTGGTAAAGCTGCTTTCCTCAAGGGCTTTGAGCACCCTTTCGCTGTCGGGGTTATCGTTCATTGCAACGTTCTCACCTACGGTTGCACCGAAGAGCGAGAAATCCTGGAAAACGGCGGCGAAATTATCGTGGTACGCCTTGATTTTCCAGTCCCTTATGTCCTTACCGCCGACTGTAATTGCGCCGTCCGTCACATCGTAGAGCCTTAACAGCAAATTTGTGAGCGTTGTTTTGCCTGCGCCGTTGTAGCCTACAAGAGCAATTTTCTGATAGGGCTTGATTTCAAGGTTGATGTTTTTGAGTGTAGGCTCGGTGTTTCCGGGATAGGTAAACGAAACATTTTCAAGCCTTATTGTCTCGGGCTTTTCGAGCTTTGTTTTGAGTGTACCGTCCTTGATTTTTTCTTCCGCATTCATAAACTTTCTGAACTTTTCAACGAACAGACCGTTTTCACGGAAGGTTACGGCAAACCAGGTCGTGAGCGCAAAGGCGCTGTTGCTGACAACCGTAACACCGTTGAAGGTTGCCGCAAAATCGCCCAAGCCTACTTCCTTTGTGACTATAGCCTGATAGCCCATATAAACAGTTACGCCGAAGCTGATAAGCAGGGTCAGCGGCAGGCTTTCCTGCGAAAAATAGAGCATACACTGCTTCCACAGGAAGGGACGGATTGTCTTAATTCTGTCGTAGATGTTGGCAACATATCTGCGCTCAATCATTTCACCTGCGGGGTTGAGGCGAAGCTCCTTTGCGTAATCCTGCAGATAGAACACACGGGAAAAATAAAGATTTTTTCTGTCAAGCGGTGTCATCGCCTGCTTTTTATCCACGTTGACCTTACCTATAAGCCTGCCCGTGGGTATCATAATCGCAATGCAGGCGATTACAAACAGGAAGCTTCTCGGGTCAATCGTGGCAATAACGGCGGTGATTGTAAAAATCGAAAAGAGGTTACTTACAATACGCTGTGTGCTGCTTATAACGCTTTCAGTCCTGTCACTCATTGTGTTCATTGCAAGCACAAAATCGTTGTAAAACTTCGGGTCGTCGTAGGACGAAAAATCCATCCTTGCCGCCTTTTCGTAAATATCGGAATAGAGCTTATAGTACAGCTTTTCCTTCTGCTTGGGCAGATAGATTTCATATACAACCGTGTTGAACAGGTTGCCGAAGATTATCGCTGCCGCAAAAACACCGAGCGCAACGGCTATTCTGCCGTAGCCCTCACCTTGTGTGACAACGTCGATAATATACTTGAGAAGCACAACGTTTGAAAGCAGCCACGGCAGGTTAGTCAGCACATCGGCAAGGATATAGGTGATAAGCAGAAACGGTGAATTTTTCGTGATAAAGCGGAGCATAAAAATATAGTTTCTTATGCTGTGCGCCTTTTCTTTTTCTTTGTTCTTTTTATTCATTGTCCTCACCCTCCTCTCTGTAGCCGGAGGCCTGGAGTGTGAACATTCTGCAGTATTCGCCGTCCTGTGCCATAAGCGCCTCGTGTGTGCCCTGTTCAATCAGTTCACCGTCGGCAAAAACGAGAATATTGTCGCTTCGTGTGGCGCTTGAAAGGCGGTGGGAAATATAAATAACGGTTTTACCCTTTGTGCCTTCCATGAGGTTATCGTACATTTTCGATTCCGCAACGGGGTCAAGCGCAGAGGAGGGCTCATCAAGAATAGCCAAATCAAACTGCTTGGCTAACATTCTTGCTATAGTTACCTTCTGGCTTTCGCCGCCCGAAAGAGATGCTCCGTTTTCGTCAAATTCCTTGGTAAGAAGGTTGTTTATTCCCTCGGGCAGGCTTGAAATTTTATCCGCAACACCGCTCATTTCAAGTGCTTTCTGTGCAACGGAAATATTGTTTTCGTCCACCTCTTGGATAAGCACGTTTTCCGCAACGGTCATTGCAAAAATTCTGTAATCCTGAAAAACGCTTGCAAACCTTTCACGGTATTTCAGCAAATCATATTCCTTAATGTTGATGCCGTTATAGAGGATTACGCCTTCCGTCACATCATAAAGGCGCATCATCAGCTTTGAGAGCGTGGTTTTGCCTGCACCGTTGTGGCCGACAACGGCTATGCTCTCACCCTTGTTTATCTTAAAAGAAACATTTTTGAGGGTGTAATCCTTTTTCTCCGTATATCTGAAAGAAACATTACGGAATTCAAGGCTTTCAAATTCGTCGGGAATGATTTCACCGCTCTTGATTTTAGGCTCATATTCAAGGAATTCACGCAGATTCTGCACCCACAGACAGTGCTTCTGCTGCATTGTGAAATAGTGTGCAAGCTGGTTTAACTTGTTACGGCAGTTTGTTATTGCCGCAACGAGCACGGAAAAATCCGAAATTGCAAGATTTTCAAGCACTATAAGTCTGTAACAGCCGTAGCCGAAGCCTCCGCCAACAGGAATAACCTCGCCGAAAAAGTCGCTTAAGGCTTCAAGCACAGCTATGCGCCAGCCGTACTTTTTTATAACACGCATATTGTCGTCAATCGCCTGCTTAAAACGGCGCTTGACAACGGTAAAAATATCGGTGGTCTTGATTTCCTTTGCAAAGTCTTTTAAAAGCACCGTTCTTCTTGTGTAATCCTTCTGCCTTTCAAAGGGTGTCATTTCCTTTTCACGGGCAAATTCCACGGCGTTTCGCTTGATGCGGAAAAACATAACCAGCAGCGGACACGCAACAAAGGCAAGCAGAACAGGGTCAAGCTGCCAGAGGTAAACCGCAAGCACAACAATGCTCACAACCGAGCCCAGAGTCCAGCCCGTACCCTCGATAATACGCTTGTAGCCGCCTCTTTCAACAAGCCAGGTAGCACGGTTGTAGTTGTCAAAAAAGTCGGGGTCTTCATAGCAGGCAAGCTCCACCTGCTGAGCCTTTTTGAATATCATATTGTTTATGTAGCCCTCGCACTTGATTTCAAACCGCTCTCTGACGGGGTGAAAATCGATGTAAGCATAAAGGTCAATAATCAATTTGCCAAGAATTATAAGACCGATTTTGATTACAAACTCCTTATAGCTGCCGTTGCCCTCGATTATTTCAAGTGCAGTCTGCAGAAACATAACGCTGACCACAACGGAATAATAAACATTTTCGGCTATATATGCAGAAAGAATAAGAAACATAGATATGGGCGCACACTTAAGGCCGCATTTAAGCATAAAAGCCGTGTTGCGGAAAATATGCGCCTTCGCCTTGAAATCAACGGTTCCTCTCATTCTTTCCAACCTCCCTTTTCAAAACACTAAATTCTAATTATACATTATAATAGAAAAATGTCAAACTACAACTTTGCACTTTGCATTTAAAAAACCGCTGACGGTTCAGCGGTTTTTTAAAGTTATCTCTTCTGTTTTATATCGTCTTTTTTCTTTTCGGGCTTTAGTCTGTCCTTGCCTGCAACAAACTTGTCAAGGCTGCCGAGCATACCGGGCAGAACAACAAGTATAAGCAGTACGGCGCTGAAGCTGCCGATTGAAATTGTTGTACAAATCTGGCCGATGGTCGGGTTTTCAAAGAATTTGCCGACAATTGCAGTGACGAGTATCATAATCAGACCCGAGGTCATGACCGTGTGTATTGAGCCTGCGTAGGCTGCTTCAAGCGATTCCTTCTTTGGCAGCTTACGGCGGCTTTCACGGTAGTAGTTTGTAAACAGAATACCGTAGTCTATCGTCGAGCCCATAAGGATACATTCTACAATCAGCAGCGCAAGATAATATATAGTGCTGCCCTGCAGGCCGAGGAAAGCAACCGTGATATAAACACCGCACTGAACAAGAAGCACAAGCACCGCAGGCACAACAAGCGAACGGAAGGTAATTGCAACAACTATAAAGATGGCGATTATGGTCAGCGCCGTGATGAAAATAAGCTCCTTATCAAAGGTCTGCTGCATTTCGTAGTTCATTGCGCTGTTGCCGATAAGGTAATATTCACCGCTCAGATTTTCGCCGAGCGTTGCGTGAAGATTATCAAAGAAGGCTGTTGTTTCGGGCGACTCGTCAAGATAGATATTGTTGATTATCATTCGGGAATAGTCGGGCGAAACAAGCTGCAGCTTACCGTCGGAAAGCTGTGTCTGCGCAGAGGAGAGCATATCCCTTGTCGATGTATCAATAACCGCATCGAAACGGGGATCCTTGACCATATCGTTTACAAGGTGGTTGAACATCTGCTCAATGGACATAGTCCACTCGGGGTCGCTTGAATCGATACCTGCCTTGAAGATATAGGCAAGCTCCATCATTTCGGGGGTGAGCATATCGCTCATACCGCCGAGCATTTCCGACATTTCGGCGGCGGAATACTCTTTACCGTCAATAACGGAGGATATAACCGTTTGGGCGGAAGTGAGCATTGAGGCGGTTTCGCCGTCAATCATACTTGCGTAGTCGGGGTTTGTAAGCACATCGGAATTGAGGAAGGAAATAAACTGCTCAACACTCATTTTCCACGAGGACGTGTCGCCGTGTCCGGCTGTATAAAGCAGGTAAAGCTGCTGAGCCTGACTCTTTTCCATACCCGTGAGGGCTGCAAGCTCACCCGGCTTGTATTCCGTGCCGTCAATGCAGGCGTTGACCATTGTTTTTGCCGTGGCAATCTGCGCCGCCTGTGCCTCATCCATCATATCTCCGAGGCTCTCTTTATTATCGGAAAGGAAGTTGACCACAGTCTGCACGGAAAGCTTGTAATCCTGTGCGCTTTCGACGTTTATTGAATTCATCATCGAAAGCAGACGGATTGTATTGAGCCTGCCGTTTTCAAAGGCGTGGTAATAGGCAAAGAGCATTCTTGCCGTTTCCTCGTCCTGACCCAAGAACTCTGCAATTTCCGTATAGGTTACGGGCTTTGTGAGCTCGTCGGGCTTTGTGAACATTGAAAGCGAGGAAAGCTGAGCCTTTGTTTCCTCATCGAAAAATGCGCTGTAGGTTTTATTTGTTGAAACTTCATTGAGCACGAAATCGGCGAAAACCGGCACGGTCATTGTGCCTGTTGCAACACCGCCGTTGGTCGTGAAATAAAGCAGATACAAGTCCCTTATATCCTTTTCGGGCATACCGAAAAGTGCGGAAATATCCTTGCTGTTCATAGGCGTTGTGAGTGCCTTTGCATCGGTGAAATTGCCTATCATATCAAGGCTGTCACCCATTTTATCCGCATCAATATATGAAGCGAAAAGCTCATTGCCGACAACGTTTTCGCTTACAAATTTCAAGAAATCGCCGACGGTTATTTTGCCTGTTTCACCGCCCGTATAATAATCGTAATAGAGCATTTTGATTACGCTCTCGTCAAGCGGCACATCGCCCGCCATACCTGCAACGGCAGTCAGCAGCTTATCGGAGGTATAGGGTCTGTTGAGCATTGTTGAATAACCCATAACAGACACTACGTTTTCGTCTTTTTCAATTTCGGAGGCAAGATTTGCAACAGCCTCCTCGTCCTTGGTTTCATAAACCACGACAAGCTGGCTTTCGGTCGGAAATACATCCGCAATCGGGTCTTCATCCTTGAGAGTATAAACAATTCCCGTCATGCTCTGCAGAATATAGCTGCCCACAAAAAGCACGACAAAAACAGCCGCAACTATATGGCGCAGACGGTAGCTTAATCTGCCTGCACCGCCCGTGGGAATGTGAAGCTCCTTTTTGGCAGTTTTTACAATCAGCTTATCGCAGGCAAGAATGACACCGGGCAGGATTGTGACAACGCAGAGCATACTTATAGCAACGCCCTTTGCAAGCACAACACCTAAATCCATACCGATTTTAAAGCTCATAAACACGAGCGCAAGCAAGCCGACAACAGTAGTCATTGCGCTTGAAGCGATTGACGGGAAGGCACGGCGCAAAGCCTTTTTCATAGCCTTTACGTTGTCGTTGCTCTTTTTCTTTTCCTGCCTGTAGCGGTTGATGAGAATGATTGAATAGTCCATCGACAGAACAAGCTGCAGGATAGACGCAATTGAAAACGTTATTGTTGAAACGCTGCCGAGCACAATATTTGTACCCATATTGATAAGCACGGCAACACCTATTACGGCAAGGAAGAGCAAGGGCTCAATCCACGAGCCGCACATAACAAACAGAATTATGAGCAAAATTCCCACTGCCGCAAGGATAATCCATATCGGCAAATCGGGCATAGCGGCAAGCTCATTACTGCGCCATTGGTAATCGTAGCCCGAAACCCCTTCTTCGAGCGCTGCTTCTATAGCGGCAAACTCCTCGCTGTCGTAGGCATAATCCGTGTTCAGAACATAAAGCGTGTACCCGTCTTTATTGTGGTACTTACTGCTTTCGTCGTAAGTAACGCCCGAGACAAACTCCATTCTTTCAAGCCTTTCAAGAACCGTTGCCCATTCCCCCTCGGGCAGGTTCTCGAACATAACTCTTACCGATTGCGTGGTCGGTGCGGCAGGAAATTCCTCGTTCATTATATCCAGACCGATTTTCATCGGCGAATCGTCTGCGAGGTATTTCGTCATATCGTCATTGACCTCTACCTGCGTTAACAGCACGGCGCTGATTACGCAGATAACTGCGGCGGCAATGAGCAGCAGCTTTCGTTTGTCAACAATAAAGCCTGCTAATTTTTTGAGCATTCCCTTTTATCCTTTCTGTAGCATTTTCCCTTTTATACCATTTAGTATTATACCAAAATACACTATCACTTTCAACTCCCTGAAATAAATTTGTTAAATATTTGTTAACAAAATCCTGAAACAGATTAATAACTTGTTAACATTGACAAAGCATATTTTCATATTGTAATATAAAGGTATATAATATATCGGAGGCTTCGCTATGTTCCAGTCAATAATAGCTGCTTTTATGGCAGTTTTCACATTTTTCAGCGGTCTTCTGGGCTTGCAGAAAAAGGAAATCAATCTTGACGATTTCGTGCTCGAATGGGAGGACGAATTTGAGGGCGATACCCTCGACACAACCAAATGGCAGGGTCTTAACGGCAACACGGACAAAGCTCTTGTCCGCAAGGGCGGTTACCTGCATAAGAGTATGGTTGAGGTCAAGGACGGAAACCTTCATATTTACACAAAATATCTTGAAGAAGGCGCAGGCGGCTGCCCTGCCGGCTACTACTCGCAGATACTTCTGACAAGGGATTTGTACGAGCAGACCTACGGCTATTTTGAAATCCGCTGTATTCTGCCAAAGGGCACGGGTCAGTGGGCAGCATTCTGGATGAATTCGCACACAATGGCGAATGTTGACGGCTCGGGCAGGGACGGCGCAGAAATTGATATTTTTGAATCCCCCTACTACGGCAAAAAGCTTTTCAAGCGTGACTGCATAACCTCCAACGTCCACTACGACGGCTACGGTGAAGACCTGAAAAGCAAGCGTGTCGGCAATTTTAAAGCAAACAACCCCTATGAGGAATACAACACCTACGGCCTTGAATGGAACGAGGACGAATACATCTTCTACATAAACGGTGTGGAAACGGGCAGAACCTCCTTCGGCGGTACTTCGCAGACACCCGAATATCTCATTCTTTCCGTTGAGGTCGGCGGCTCAAACGGCGCACCCGACCCCAAATCCTGGGCAGGCGATATGAGTAAAAACGATTGCCTCCCGTCGGAATTCGTGGTGGACTACGTGAGAGCGTACAGGTACAAATAAAGAAGAAATAATAAATAATAAAGAATAAAGAAAAAATATTTATTCTTTCTTATTTCTTCTTTATTATTTATTCTTTAAAAACACAAAAAACAGCTCAACCGATTGATTTCGGTTGAGCTGTTAAGTTTATGTGGTGATTAGCAGATTTCGCCCATCATGCCGGGTGTGCAGCCTGCTGCATTTGACTCATCGGTATCGATGTGCATTGCAAGGCGGAAATTGGGGTTAAGGCGGACAACAACATCGCCGAATACAAGGCTTCTGCCGTTGGACTCAACCTTAACGGAAACGATTTCCTTATCCTTAATGCCGTACTTTTCGCCATCCTCGGGAGTTGCGTGGATGTGGCGCTTTGCAACGATAACACCCTCTGCAATCTCAACCTCGCCCTTGGGGCCGACAAGCTTGCAAGCACCGCTGCCTGCTGTGTCGCCGCTTTCGCGAACGGGAGCAACAACGCCGATTGAACGTGCGTCCGTAGCGGAGATTTCAACCTGAGTTGCAGGTCTTACGGGGCCGAGGATTGAAACAGCGGGGAAGCTGCCCTTGGGGCCGACAACCGCTACACGCTCTTCACAAGCGTACTGACCGGGCTGAGAAAGGTCCTTCTTACGGGTGAGCTCGTAACCCTCACCGAAAAGGATATCAAGATGCTCACGGGAAACGTGAACATGACGTGCGGAGGTTTCCAAAAGAACAGTTTTGCTCATAACTCAATTTCCTTTCTGATTATAGTTCAGTTGAAAAACTTTGCGGTTTTTTCGTTCTTTTTGAGTGCCTTGATAATAAGGGAAACAATAAGAACACCGATGATGCCGTAAACCACGCCGAGGACTGCGCCTGCAAGAACGTCGGTGCAGTAGTGTACGCCGAGGTAAATGCGGGAGAAGCCGACGATTGCGGCAAAGACGTAAGCGGGAATGCCCCACTTCTTGTTAACGGAAAATACTGCTGTTGCAGCTGCGAAGGAAGAAGAGGTGTGACCCGAGGGGAAGGACCAGCTTGTGGGCATATGGTCAACACCGGGGAAGGTGTATGCCTGAACCCACTTTGCAGCCATTTCGGGTGCTGCGGCAATGCCTGCCTTTACACGCTCGTAAATCTCGTTGAACATTTCTTCCTTACCGCCGCTGACAAAGGCTTCCTTGTTGCTCATAAGAGCTTCAAGGTCGAAGATGTAGCAGGGACGGATTCTTGCAATGACGGGCTTGAGAATTTCGTTGTTGATAACGAGCATTACGCCAAGCGCACCGAGAATAACCATACCGAGCTTGCGTGTCTTCTTGAAAAGAAGGAGTATAACGGCAATAAGCGGAAATGCCCAGCCGTCGCCGATTGTCGTAATAATGTTCAGAACAGTATCAAGAAAGCCTGTTCTGATTGAGAAAACCGCACTGAAAACGGAGAGGTCGAAATTTAAAACGCTTTCGAGAAAAGCTCCCATTATTTTTCACCGCTCTTTCTTAATTATTTTTACAGTATAACGGATTTAAACTTACAGATGTGCAAGTGTGTAAACGAGCTTGAGGAAGCCGTTTGCAAGTGTTTCGCCGATTTCGGGAATGAAGGAAAGAACCTTTGCAACGTACCACCAGCCGATTTCTCTTGAGAAATAGGACATCATACGTGTTTCTTCAGTGTCACCCATAACATCAAAGAATGTGTAGGCCTCTGTCTTGTAGTTCCAGGGATCCTTCTCGTTGAGGTCGATGATACGGCAGCCTCTCATAAGCTCGTTACCGTAGGAGGAGAAGGTACAGCCGGGTGTGTTGACAATGTCAATGCTCTCGCCCTTTGCGTTCTTGAGGGTTGTGTTGATTATGTAGTCGTTGACGTGGTCGTGGCCTACAAATACGCCGAGAACATCACCCTGCTGCTCAAAGAGCTCCATCTGCATACTGTCAACAGTACCGGGACAGGGATGCTCCATAAGAACAGCGCCCTTCTCAACATATTCGGGGTCAAGATAGTACCACTTGCCGTTGTCGCTGTTGTAGTAGCCGTTGGCAACCTCTGTGTCAGAGGTGCGTACATAGTCAACAGCCTCGTTGGGAACGATGTGCTGGAATGCCATTGAGGGAACGGGCTCGCCGCCGTTCTGTGCTTTAAGAACGTTGGAAGCATCTACATACCACTGAAGCTGGTCTTCGTGGATGTGGTCATAGCCGCCCTTTTCCTCGTTGTACATATTGGAGTCGAACATCCAGAGGTTGAAGGCAATCTTGCTGCCGTCTGCAGAATAGATGGGAAGGTTGTGTGTGCCCATGCCGTACATCTCGGGAACAGCATCATAAGCCATACAGTTGTCGAACTGTGTATAAACGCTGTAGTGGTATTCCTTTGCAACATTTTCAGCGTCGTGGTTACCGAAAACGAAGGTGAAGGGAACGCCAGCGGCAGCTACGGGCTCGATGATAGCTTCAATAGCCATCTTTGCCTCAAGCTTTGTGTCGACGGTTGTTGTGTTGTCGCCTGTGAAAACAACAAGGTCGGGCTTATACTTATCAAGAGCCTTCTTGATAAACTCAATCATACCGTAACGGGGAAGCATACCGTCCTGACAGTCTGCAAGCTGAAGGATACGGAAGTAGCCCTTTGAGTCGAAACGGAGTCTTTCCGTGGGAGGTGTGGAATAATCAGACTCTGCAAATGCTGTGCAGGTAAGGGAAAGAACCATAACAAGAGAAAGAACAACTGCGAGTACTCTCTTAAATGTTTTCATTTTTATATCTCCTTAATAATATCCAATTATGGCAACTCATTGGGCAGTAAACATTACCACCCAATGAGCCAATTAATCAATTACTTTGTTAACTTATTTAGCCTGTGCTACTGCAACTGCGCAGGCAACTGTAGCGCCGACCATCGGGTTGTTACCCATACCGATGAGGCCCATCATTTCAACGTGAGCAGGAACAGAGGAAGAACCTGCAAACTGAGCGTCGCCGTGCATTCTGCCCATGGAGTCTGTGAGACCGTAGGAAGCAGGACCTGCAGCAACGTTGTCGGGGTGAAGAGTTCTGCCTGTGCCGCCGCCGGAAGCAACGGAGAAGTAGCTCTTGCCGTTTTCAATTGCCCACTTCTTGTAGGTGCCTGCAACAAGGTGCTGGAAACGTGTGGGGTTGGTGGAGTTACCTGTGATGGAAACCTCAACGCCCTCGTGCTTCATGATTGCAACGCCTTCGAGAACATCGTTAGCGCCGAAGCAACGGACAAGAGCACGGTCGCCGTCGGAATAAGGTGTTGTGTTGACAACTGTAAGCTCGTCCTTGTAGAAATCGTACTCGGTTTCAACATAAGTGAAGCCGTTGATACGGGAAATGATCATAGCAGCGTCCTTACCCAGACCGTTGAGGATAACACGAAGGGGCTCCTTACGGACCTTGTTAGCGGTAAGAGCGATTTTGATTGCGCCTTCTGCTGCTGCAAAGGACTCGTGGCCTGCAAGGAATGCAAAGCACTTTGTTTCGTCCTTGAGAAGCATTGAGCCGAGGTTACCGTGGCCGAGACCAACCTTACGGTTTTCAGCAACGGAACCGGGAATGCAGAATGCCTGAAGGCCGATACCGATATCAGCGGAAGCATCTGCAGCGTTTGTTGTGCCCTTGGAAAGAGCGATAGCTACACCGAGAGTATATGCCCAGACAGCGTTCTCGAAAGCAATGGGCTGTGTGCCCTTAACGATTGCTTCGACGTCGATGCCCTTGGAGAGGCAGAGATCTCTGGCAGCTTCAAGGCTTTCGATGCCGTACTCAGCAAGGCAAGCCTCGATTTTTTCCATTCTTCTTTCTTTACCTTCAAATGTAACAGCCATTGTATTCTACCTCCTTCTTATTCTTCTCTGGGGTCGATGTATTTTGCAGCGTCTGCGAATCTGCCGTAGCTGCCCATATTGTTCTTGTATGCTTCGTCGGGAGAAACGCCGTGACGGATGTCCTCAAGCATCTTGCCGAGCTTAACGAACTCGTAGCCGATAACCTGGTCGTTAGCGTCGAGAGCCATACGGGTTACATAGCCCTCAGCCATTTCGAGGTAACGAACGCCCTTAGCCTTTGTGGAGAACATTGTACCGACCTGTGAACGAAGGCCCTTGCCGAGGTCCTCAAGACCTGCGCCGACAAGAAGACCGTCCTCGGAGAATGCGGACTGAGTTCTGCCGTAAACAAGCTGAAGGAAGATTTCACGCATTGCAACGTTGATAGCATCGCAAACGAGGTCTGTGTTAAGGCACTCAAGAAGTGTCTTGCCGGGAAGAATCTCGGCAGCCATAGCTGCGGAGTGAGTCATACCGGAGCAGCCGATAGTCTCAACAAGAGCTTCCTCTACGATGCCTTCCTTGATGTTAAGGGAAATTTTGCAGGTACCCTGCTGGGGAGCACACCAGCCCACACCGTGTGAGAAGCCGGAAATGTCCTTAATTTCGTATGCCTTAACCCACTTGCCCTCTTCGGGGATGGGAGCAGGACCGTGGTGGGGGCCCTTGGCAACGACACACATTTTTTCTACTTCATGTGAATAGTTCATTTTTATTAATCTCCTTTCTGAGCCATTTAATCTCACAATGTATTATACATAAATAATACCGATTTATCAAGTAATTATTGCACAAATCGAGCAAAAACAAGCATACTTTTTTCTGTATAATATTATAAATAGTATTTATGCTTTTTTGTTATCCACAGTTTCCTGCAGCCATTTCAGCTCGTCGGCAGGCACTACGATATATTCGTCCTCACCCTCGCCCACACGCAGGTAAACGTTTCTGATACCTGCCTGAATTATATTCCTTGCACATACAGGGCAGGGCTTTGCCTTATGAATGGTGTTATCCGAAGGGTTAACGCCGACAAGGTACAAATCCGCACCGAGTGTCTGCTGGCGTGAGCAGTTGAGCAGGGCATTCATTTCGGCATGAACGGCACGGCAGATTCCGTAGCCCTCACCCTGGTGCATATCCTGTGCCATACGGGGACAGTGGCCGATTTCACAGCAGTTTTCAAAGCCTCTGGGCGAGCCGTTGTAGCCCGTGGAAATAACCACGTCGTCCTTGACTATAACCGCACCGTATTTGCGCTTGAGGCAGGTGCTCCTGTAGGCAAAAACCTCCGCACAGTTAAGGTAAGTATCAATCTTGGAAACCCGCTTGCTTTTTTCGGGATAGACCATAATGTTTAAGCTCCTTTTTTCTGAATATATGCCGGTGGATATGAGTGCAAAGTTCAAAATGCAAAATGCAGAATTAAGGGTCGCTTCGCTCCGATTGTAATTATTATCTATTCAATATTATCTCTTAATCTATTATCTAAACGGCATTAAAAATCATCGTGAGATAAGAGATAAAAAATAATAAATATGAGATAATAGTTTGTTAAAATCCGGGTGTGGGCGTAGCCCACCCGCAATTTTGCACTTTGCACTTTGAATTTTGAATTAAAAAAGCACTTCCGAGGAAGTGCTTTTTGGAGCTGCTAGGCAGACTCGAACTGCCGACCTCATCCTTACCAAGGATGTGCTCTACCACCTGAGCCATAGCAGCAAATATGGCGACCCGGAACGGGCTCGAACCGTCGACCTCTAGCGTGACAGGCTAGCGTTCTAACCAACTGAACTACCGGGCCACATTTGCCGTTGCAATATGCAACACAAGTTATTATATCAATAATCGCAAAATTGTCAAGACTTTTTTGAAAATAAACAATTTTGCACTTTGCATTTTGCCTTTTGTATTTATATTGACTTTTCTTTATATAAACTTTATACTTAACATAAATCAATATACTAACCGAACAGGAGTTTTAATATGAGCATTACAAAGAGTGTCTGGGGCTCAATGCCCGACGGCAGCAAGGTTTACAAATACAAAATCAAAAATGCAGAGGGCAATTTTGTTGAATTCATCACCTACGGTGCAACCTGGCTTTCCGCCTTTGTACCCGACAAGGATGATATTCTTCAGGATGTTCTTCTCGGCTTTGACGATATGGACGGTCAGATTAACCTTTCCGACTATCAGGGTCAGTTTGTCGGAAGATTTGCTAACCGTATCGGCGGCGGTAAATTCACGATTGACGGCACCGAATATCAGGTTGACTGCAATGAGGACGGCGTAAAGAGCCTTCATTCAAGCGGCGAATTCTCCCACGTCAATTTCGATGCAGAGGAATGCGGCGATAACGCCGTTATCTTCTCCGCAGTTTCTCCCGACGGCACCTACGGCTTCCCCGGCACAATAAGCTTAAGCGTAAAATACACCTTCACCGACAGCGACGAGGTTATAATCGAATACTCCGCCGTTTCGGACAAGGCGACAATCATAAATCTTACAAACCACGCTTATTTCAACCTTGCAGGCTGCAACAGCGGCGATGTGCTGGGCCACGAAATCCGCTTTGATGCCGATTACTTCACACCCACAACTCCCGACAGCATTCCCACGGGCGAAATCCGCAAGGTTGAGGGCACACCCTTTGATTTCAGAGAATACAAGAAAATCGGCAAGGAAATTTACGCCGATTACGACCAGCTCAACGCCGCCAAGGGCTACGACCATAACCTGTGCCTCAACGGCGGTGACGGCGTAAAGGTAAGCGTGCTTGAACCTGTCAGCGGCAGAACAATGGAAGTTTACACCGACAGACCGGGCGTACAGTTCTACACGGGCAACTTCCTTGACGGAACAAGAAAGGGCAAGGGCGGCTGTCCGATGGTACAGCACGCAGGCTTCTGCCTTGAAACCCAGGTGTATCCCGATGCACCCAACCGTCCCGAGTTTCCGCAGTGCACCTTCAAAGCAGGCGAAGAATTCAAATCCAGAACAGTTTACAAGTTTGGTGTTAAATAATGCAGAAAAAAGAAATTGCCGAATTTGCGGTTGAACAGCTCAAAAAGGACTACCCCGAGGCGATATGCTCGCTTGATGCGGCAGACCCCGTTCAGCTTATAATCGCAACACGGCTTTCAGCACAGTGTACGGATGCGAGGGTAAACCTCGTCACCCCGAAGCTTTTTAAAAAATATCCCACGCTTGAGGATTATGCCAACGCAAAAATTGAGGACGTTGAAGAAATTGTCCGTCCCTGCGGCTTTTACCATATGAAGGCACGGGATATTATCGCTATGGCAAAAATGATACTCGACGAATACGGCGGAGTTGTTCCCGACACGATTGATGAGCTTGTACGCCTGCCCGGTGTCGGCAGAAAGACGGCAAATCTGATTGTCGGCGACGTTTACAAAAAGCCTGCGGTTGTTGCGGACACACACCTTATCCGCATTTCAAACCGCCTCGGTCTGGTAAAAACAAAAGACCCGTACAAGGTTGAAATCCAGCTCAAAAAGCTCCTTCCACCCGAGGAAAGCAACGATTTCTGCCACCGTTGCGTGCTCCACGGCAGAGCCGTGTGCAACGCACGCAAACCCAAGTGCGAAATATGTAACCTCGCAAGGGTATGTAAAGAATTTAACAGTAAATAAATTCATCATTCATTAAATTTAAAAAATCGGAGCGAAGCGACCCTTAATTTTCCACATT
This sequence comes from Clostridia bacterium, assembly GCA_017516745.1. Taxonomy (GTDB): domain Bacteria; phylum Bacillota; class Clostridia; order Oscillospirales; family Acutalibacteraceae; genus UBA8612. The sequence goes on along the minus strand of JAFXBF010000004.1, from coordinate 184,244 downwards.
CCATTTTCAATTTTCAATTTATCTCAACAAAGAGTTGACAAAACGGTGAATTCACCGTATAATATGGGTGTAAGGCGTTGCCGATAGACGGTTACGCCCTCGAAATAAGCAATTAAGAATTTAACCGCTCAAGTTTGGAAGGCTGGGGCGGTTATTTCTTTTTTATTGTGTATATGTAGCCTGTAGCGAATACTAAAATAACAGCAAACATTACAAGATATTCCATACGCACTCACCCCCTTACGAGGGCAAAGAGTGTAACCGCCTACCGTGTTATGACAACACCTTACGCCGAATATATTAGCACAAATGTTCTACAAAGTCAAGTAAGAACGATAATAACGTTTCATTATCACAAAATACCGCCGTACAGATTTTGTCCGTACGGCGGTAAATTCTTTATCCTTAATAAATTACTCTGTTAATACCAAACAGATTTTTGAAGAAGGAAATAAACCTCTGCCAGAAGCCGGCTTTTGAAACCAACGTGATTTCATCGAAAATCTCCTCACCGTCAGCGTTGGTTACGGGTGTTTCATCCTCGTCAACGAGCTTTGCATAAATTGTCGGGTTACCCTTTGCAATAGACATTACACGGCACTCCAGACCATCCTCACTGCCCCAGGCCGAAACACCTGCACCCTCAACAAACCACGCAATCGTCATACCTTCGGGAATCTCAATTTCTTCAAGTTGAAGAATAAGTGTGTCACCGTAGTTTATCGCTGTTGTTGAAGTGTGCTTAATTTTGATTTCGGACAATTCTGCAGGTGTAGGAGTTGGCTCATCCGGCGTGGGTACAACAGCGTTCTTCTGCCATACGGCATAAAGCGTTGTATTTGCAGTAAGCGTTATGCTGTCACCTGCCGTATAACTTGCCGTTGTTGCACTACTGCTCTTTGACCAACCAAGGAAGGTATAGCCGCTTCTTGTCGGCTGTGTGCTGCTAACCGTATAGCTTACCGCACCTGTCTGCGTTGATGCTGCACCGCTTCCGCCGTTTGCGCTGTAAGAAAGGGTGTAGGTTTCAGTTTTATCAACGAGCTCATTTAAATTAATACTTATTGCGGGACGAACACCTACATATGTGTAATATGCATCTTGTGTAGAACCGCTTAATGCCCCATAGTTATAAGCTTCGCAGGCATAGCGAGAACTTTTTCCAGGATTGCGAAGCCAGACATTGCAAGCATTATCCGCATAAAAATTGCCGATTTTTAAACCTTGACATCTTGCATAGTCAGTACCATATCCCATTCTCGAGTTGTCATAGGCAGAAACATCACTATTAAACCCATATGAGACATTACTAAAATCATTGTATGAAGGCAAGAAAACCTTATCGTTGGTTGATGAACTGTCAAACATTGAATAATCGGAATGATAAGAACTATTATCAAGTTTTGTTGTTTTTATTAAATCTTTTTCCTCTTTTTTAAACGCTGTATGGTAAAAATCATTGTTTAACCATTCTCTGATTGAACTCGCTTCATAATTGTTAATATATAATGAATTCGGCACATTACTGTAATACACATTATTTGTTAAATAAACGGTATTACAATAGGGTTGTGAATCAATAACATCTTTAGCAACAATCAAGCCTTCTTCTGGATCTAAAACCACCCATTTTATTGAATTAAACTTAAACCAATAAATATTATTGGGTGTATATCCATAAGTTTTCTGATTTGTCCATCGTTCTTCAGCCGGAAAATAAGTAATGTATGGACGATAATTTGTAAAAGTTACTGCTCTGTACTTTTCCCCATTATATACTACATCAGCATATTTCATATAGTCGCTTTTAACCATAGTACCGTGCTTGCCTTCTCCAACGTAGTATCCATATGAAACCCAATTAATACTTAATTGATTTAGAGCGTTTATAAGTGTAGGAGTTGATACCAAGGTTTGTGGGTACGAACCCAATTCAATAATATCACCCGTTTTGTGTTTTTTTGTTGCGCTTACATTAACTGTACATATGTTGCCCAAAGCAAGTAAAGCAACTACCATAACGAGTGAAATAGTGCGCTTAGTAAAATTTCTCATCTCTTGCCTCCAAATTATTATAATTTTGCTATCCGCTTAATTTCTACGATAGCAGACAAAATTATAACACAAAAATTTGCATTTGTCTATTATCATAGACAAAAAATATCATAAATATTTGTACCCTCTAATTAAGGGAGTGTCTATGATGATAGAATTCAGTAACTATGCCGTAGGGAAAGTCGTCCGCAAACTAAGAAAAGAACGTGGACTTTCTCAAGAAATTTTCAGCGGACTTGCAGGGATTGCAAGAAGTCACCTTTCTATGATTGAAAGCGGCGACAAACACGCAAATTTTGAAACGCTTTGGAAAATTGCAAATGCTTTTAAAATACTTCCACACGAGCTTGTAAAGCTGATTGAGGAAGAAATAGACAATAATAATTAAGCAGTACAGCCGTTTGGTTGTACTGCTTTTTTATTTTTAATGAATAATGAATCCTTGTGGGTGGGACACCCACACCCGAATGATAATAATTATTCATTATTCATCAGCGCAAGCGGACTTCATTATTCATTTTTCATTAACAGTTTGTTGCTGACAAACTGTTATTTACAATATTCCTCAATCATTGCATTAACCTTTTCACGCTTTGCGAGCATGGGCTCTATGCCTCTTTCGTAATTCATAAAGGTGAGCTCGCCGCCCGTTGTGTTTTCGATGAGGGCAACTGTTTTTTCATAGCCGATTTTGCTTTCGAGCAATTTGAGTGCCCTCAAATCCTGATGAGCATCACGGAAGACCTTGAAGCGAAGCGAGCAAAGCGGCTTACCGTCCTCACCGGGGTAGACAACAAAGGCATCGCCCGAGGGGAAGGCTTCAAGCGCATCGGTCGTTTCAAAGGGATTTATCTCGTGCTTTGAATGCTGGCTGTACCAGAAGTTGTAGCCCCACTGCAAAAAGCCCTGACAGCGGAATTTGTAAAGCTGAAGACCGAGGATACGATTGCGGTAGGACGGCATAGCCATAAAGCGGTTAGCTGTGCCCTTGTACTGACCGCAGCAGTAGTAAGTCCAGAGATTTTCGACATTGCCGATAAACGGTTCTGCGTGGTTGAGTGAGGGTACGGGAGTTTTAACGAGACCTCTCTTATAAAATTTATAGTCGCTGAGTGCATCGAACATATTGTAATCGGGGAAAAGCTCTTTAAGCAGACGGCTTGCCTTGCCGTAGGGACGAAGCTGAGTTAAATTCGGCTCGTCGGAGGTATGTACCCAGCAGTATTCCTTGATGCCCTCTGCCTTGAGGAAGGGATCAAGTGCGGCGGCAAGCTGAGTGAGGAAGGAACGGTACTTCTTGCCGCCTGCAGGCGTTTTCCAGCCGAAGAGCTTTTTACCGTTTACATCGACAATTTTCGGTGCGTGCTTTGCACCCCACTGTGTAAACAGGTGAGAAAGCTCGTAATATTTCATTCCGCTTCGCTTTGCCGTTTCAATCCAGCGGTGGAGCTTATCGAAGCCGAAGGCATATTCGTCATCACCCGTTACGGTTACGTCAACAAGCTGAACCGTGGGTCTTTCACCGCCTTCCGCCGTATCAAGCGGAGGAGTGAACAGGGGTGTGAGAATCATATTGATGCCGTGCTCGTTTGCAGTTTTCATAAAGCTTTCGATAATCTGCCAATGCTCCTCGCTGAAAGCCTCAACCTTGTACCACGTTGCAAGACAGTCGCAATGGAACCAATTGGTGCAGACTAATTCCTGCTCGGGCAGTTTTGCATTGATAACCTTTACGGCAAATTTTTCGGTTGCCACAGCTTCGCTTTCTTCGTTATAAAGGGTGATTTCAATTTCGTTTGCGCCTGCCTTTTCGGCCTCAACCTCAAACCATACGGAGCACCAGCCGCCGTTGACAAACTCAATTTCGCCGTTTTCGGCAGGAACAAGATAATCGGGATAATATCCGTCGGGCGAAACGAGAATATCGTCATCGTGATCCTCGTAAAACGGGAGCTTTGAAGGCACGGGAAGCACGTTGTAGCCCGTAACCTTAATTCCGTCGTTTTCATTAAGGGCAAATCTCAAAGGCTCGTCGGTGAACACAGCTAACTGAAAGCCGCCTTTTTCGCCGATAAGCAGGGACATTTTTTCCGTCACCGTGAAGCTGCCGTCACTCTGGGGAAAAACCTTTTCAAGAGAAGAAACAAGTGCTGTTTTTACCATACCGAAAATCTCCTTTATTTATACTTTATTTATCCTTTACTTTACATATTCAACGCTGAAGCAATGCGAACGGATTTTGTACGCCATAGCCGTGCCTCTGAACGCCGAGCCGCTTATTGTCTTGTTGCCGACGGTCATTTTTTCAACATAGCCGACCTTGCTGCTAACAGCAGAGTCGTGCTTAATTATCTTTATCCAACCGCTCGGGTCTCCCGTCAGCTCAACATCAATATTGTTTTTCATAAGCTCTCGGAATTCATTTGCGGAAATTGTATAGGTTGTTTTGTACCTTGCACAGCTTTTGTCGGGCGTGCTTTCAACCGAGGTTTCAAGGTAGGGGTAGGTTTCACCGCTCCATACGGTTGAAGCCTTTACCGTTCTGCCTGCGGACATTGCGTAGTAGGTAGCCATTACGGGCTTGCCGTTGTAGGAAAGGTATTCGCCGAGCACGGCTTTTACCGCCTCTTCCAGTGCCGTTCCCTCATAATTATATGTCCTGTTGAAGGCGTGTAATGAAGATTTGAGATCGAAGCCGTAGCGCTTGGCGTAGGTGTAAATTGCAACCGCCTGCGCCTTGTGGGCTTCTCTGGTTGAGTTGTTTGTATTCGTGCCTATTTCGGCGGCAACACTTCGGCAGAGGTATTCAACCACGGGGTAGTCAACACCGCCGAATTTAATCGTTTCGGGCATTTCCGAGTCAACCGCAACAAGTGTTGTGCCCGGATAGTAGTGAGCAAGGATTTTGCTGTAGCTCCACCCCTGCTTCGAGTAGCCGAGCGCACCCTCCTGGCTCATACCGACACCATGGCCGTAGCCGTAAACCGTAAACACGAATTCGCCCTTATATTCGCCCGTATCCGCAACGTCTTTTTTCGTTGTGGTCGGCTTGGCGGTGGTCGTAGGCTTGGCTGTAGTTGTAGGTTTTGCGGTAGTAGCAGGCTTTGCCGTGGTTGTGGGTTTTGCGGTTGTAGTAGGTTTAGCCGTGGTTGTTTCTTTTTTTGTTGTGGTTGAACTTGTCCTGTCGGTTGTGCTCTCTATATTAACGGTGGTTTCCGTTTCTGTCGTATTTAATTCGCTTGTAATTCCGCCCGACGGTTCTTCGGGGGCTTCGCTTGTTTCTTCTTCAAAGGTAATAAATTCCAGTTCTTCATCATAAAAAAGGTCAGAGCCGCTGAAGTCAGCGGCTCCCGAAACGTACTGAGTAAAGACACCTATGGCCTCTGCCTTGTTCTGATTTGCGTTTTCAAAGCCGTTATAACCAAAATATACAATTACCGCAAGCACAATTGCAAGCAGAACGTAAATAAGAGTTCTGATTCCTCTGTGCTTCTTCTTTGCTTTTTCTTCGGGTGCAGGCTCCTCAATTTCTTCAATCGGCTCTGCGCTGAAGGGTACTGCTTCAACGGGTGCGTTGATTTCGTCACACTTGTCGCATATCATTTCCATAAGCATTTCAATTGCGGCGGTGATGAGCTCCTCGGGTGTTTCGCCCGGCTGTGAGGCAAAGCGAAGCACACGGGAAGCCGAAACATCGGCAACCGCAACGTAAATGTTATATTTCTGCTCACCCGAATCCTGCGATGTGCCCGTAAAGACATTGGAAACAGCCGCACCGAAATCGGTTGAGCCCTCGGGAATTGCATATCGTGCAAGGTCGGCTATGTAGCTTCTTGGGGCTTCGCTGCCCCTGTCGCTCGTATAATCGCCAAAGCACATTGTACCGCTCTCAACCTGCGAAGCGCAAAGCTCCTTTACCATTTCGCAGGAGGGTGTTGCGGCAAAATACACCTTCTTGCCGCAGGCAGAAAGCTTTTCGGCTGCCTTTGCGGCGAGGGTTGAATCGGGCGTGACCTCTTCCTTCTCCCCTGCAGCGGGTGCAAATTTTTCAAGGTAGGGCACAAGACCCTGTGAAACGGCAGGCTCAAGCCTGAGCTTGTCCAGAGTAAGCAGTATAAAGTGCTGCTTTCCGCTCTGAAGGGCAAAGCCCGAATAAAGACCGTCCGCCGAAGCAAAAACCTCGGCATTTACGGGCATTGCGCAATGCATTGAAGCCTGAGCCGCAGTCATATCTGCTTTTTCGGGCATCATAGCCTTAAGCTGTTCGTTGAGCTGTGTTCTGATGTGCATTGCTCTGAGTATAGCAAGCTTTGACTTGCAGTAAGCCGAAGGCTCTATGCCCACAACTATCACCTCGGAGTTTGCAAAAGCATCACCGAGGGAGGCGGACACCTGCGACATTGAACCGCAAAGCTTGAAATCGCATCTGCCGTAGTCCGACAGTACGCCACGGAGCTTATCCGCAGCGGACTGCACGGTTTCGGCACCGCTGATATTCAGAGCTATAAAACTTATATTCATCGGCATTGTTTAATCCTTTCTTCTTACCCTTATGACGGATACCACTTGTTGTAGGATTTATACGGATTGCTCAGATTCTGCTCGGTGTAGTAGCCCTGCGGATATCTCGGGTTGGGGTTGACACGGATATTTGTAAGGTCAACGTCCGTGCTTTCGCCGGGTCTGACCGCTCTTGCCATAACAATGAGTCTGCCCTCATCAAGCTCGTAGGTGCAGGTGGAAAGAGTGAGAATTCTGTCTGAAACGGCAAGGTCAACGTTGGGGTAGTAGATTGTTCTCAGCTTGATTTCGCCGAGGAATTCCTCAACCGCCTCGTTTGTTGAAAGGTCTGTGAACATATAGTTGAACAGGTAGCCGTCATCGCCTGCCGAGGTGCCGTTGGTGATGTATGCGGCAAAGACCTTCCACTTGTAGTCGCCGTAAATTGTATTGAACTCAATTACGGGTGCCTTCTTGTAGCCGGCAATGCTCTTGTACTGCATAAGGTTGCCGAACATTTTCGTATCCTTCATATAGTGGCCGAAAATCGTTGTGTTGTAGTTGAGTGAGTCAACCTTGTTTGCGCAGTTCATAAAGATTGAGCCGTACTTGCTGTACTTGCCGTCGAAATCGGTTTTGAGGTACTTGTCGTTGTTCTCGCCTCTGACTACGGGGAGGGAAATGTCAAGCCCGTCAATTTCAATCCAGCCGACAAAGTCCTTGTTTCTGGCATAAAGTGCGGCATATTTTTCGAGCATACCCTCGGGGAAAGCAACGCCCGGATACTTTTCGGCAAGGCTCTGTGCATCGGCAACGTTGTTGCCCTCACCTATCATATCGCTCAGTTCATCTAACTGTTTTGTGTTCATATAAGGCGCAATAACATAGTCGTTGAACAAATACCCGCCCGAAACAAGTGCGGCAATAACCGCAATTACCATAACTATCTTGCGAACCTTCTCGGCAGCAGAATCATCCTTTGAGGGGATGAAATTTCGTGTGAAGAAGTTGCCTCTCTTAACGGGCTTTCCCTCGTCACCGCCGACCATATAGTCCTTTGAAAAGCTTGTTACAGCCTTGGTTTCCTTTTTCTTGCCGAGCTTTTTGTTCTTCTTTTCATCGGGCACGGCAGGCGTGAAAACAGGCAGGTCAGACGGCATTTCGGGGAGCTTCGGTTCCTCGTCCTCGTCAAAATCCAAACCGCTGTCGGGGTCAAAGGTGAAGCTGTCCGCATCGCTCGGGGCAATGTAGCCGCCTGCAACCATTGCAGGCTGAGGCTCAACGGGCTCTGTCACGGGAATAAAGGCAGGCTCCTTATGGATTTCCTCCACAACGGGCTGCGGCTCTTCCTCTGCTGCTTCTTCGGCAATTTCTTCTGTTACCGTTTCTTCAATTTCTTCCTCAACAGGCTCGGGTTGAATTTCCTCTGCGGTTTCTTGAGCAGCCTCTTCAATAACCTCTTCGATTACTTCTTCGGGAAGCTCTTCCGCCTCGGGTACGAACTCCTCCGCCGTTTCAACGGGTGCGTAAGCTTTGGGCTTTGACGGGTCGTAGAAGATGCTCTCGTCAAGCGAAGAATCAAGCCACGAGTCGTCAATATCGTCAATATTGAAGCTGCTCTGTGCAGCCGCACCGAACATATTAAGGTCGTAGGCAAACTTTGGCTCTTCCTTTTTGAACACCATTTCGGGTTCGGGGGCTTCCTCTGTTTCGGGAATGAGTGCCTCATCAAAGGTAAACTCCTCAGGCAAAGCCTGCTCGGGCTGTTCAACACTGTCTATTATTTCGCCAAGCTCCTTTTCAAAATCCTTGTCGGACTTGAGCTCGGGCTCGGGTATTTCCTGAACGGCTTCCTTGGAAACTTCGCCGTCCTCGTTAATCGCCTGATACTTTCTGATAAGGTCGTTGAAGCTCGGGCTCATTGTGCCGTAGTCTTTTTCCTCAGTCATACTCGCCATCCCTTCCGTTCAAATATTCCACCAGCATATGCAGGGCGGTTGAAGCCGTGACATATCTGTTATAATCTCTTGAATTTTCTTTTTTGCCTGTGCGCAGTTCCTTTACGGTTGTACCGCCTTCGTACGCAAAGCCGATATAGGCAAGGCCTACGGGCTTATCCTCACTGCCGCCGCCGGGGCCCGAAATGCCCGTAACACTCAGGGCAAAATCCGCACCCGAAAGCCTGCGCACACCCTCTGCCATTTCTGCGGCAGTCTGTGTGCTTACCTCGGTATATTTTTCAATGGTTTCGGGCTTTACGCCAAGCAGGTTTATTTTAACCTCGTTTGAATAGGAAACCACGCCGTATTCAAACACCGCCGAAGAGCCTGCAATATCCGTAATTCTCTTGGCTATATAGCCGCCCGTGCAGCTTTCCGCAAGGGCGAGTTTTTTGCCGTGAGCCTTCAACAGCTCAACCGCCTTTTCTTCAAGGCTTGAAACATCAATGCCGTAGATGTAGCCGCCTATGCGCTCACGGATTTTTTCTATCGTTTCGTCACACATTGCCGAGGCTTTTTCTTCCGACTCGGCTCTTGCGGTAACACGCAGAAGCGCTTCGCCGTCCTTGGCGTAGGGTGCAACTGTGGGGTTTTCGCCGTCGAGCAAATCCTCAACTGCGGCAGCCATATTCGATTCGCCTATGCCGAAGGTACGCACCTGCTTTGAAAGGATAATGCCGCCCGTCTTTTTTGCAAGGTAGGGCATAACCTCTTTTTCGAACATCGGCTCAAGCTCCCTCGGAGGGCCGGGGAGCATAATCGCAATCTTGCCGTCCTTTTCAATACCGCAGCCGGGTGCAGTACCGTTTCTGTTCGGGAAAACAATGCCGTTTTCGGGGACATAGGCCTGCTTTTTGTTGTTGTCAGCCATCTGCCTGCCACGGGACACAAAGTAGCTTCTTATGCCTTCGAGTATATCCTCGTCAAGCACCAGCCTTTCGCCCATAACCTCACAGCAGATTTCCTTTGTAAGGTCGTCCGCCGTAGGGCCCAAACCGCCCGAAAGAATTATCATATCGCTTTCTTTCAAGGCACGCAGCATACTTTCACGCATTCTCTGCGGATTGTCGCCGACAACCTGCTGGTGGTGCACACCTATGCCCAGAGCGGCAAGCTCACGGGCAAGATATTGAGCGTTGGTGTTAAGAATGTCGCCGAGCAGAAGCTCGGTACCCACACAAATAATTTCGCAGTTCATAATCAACCGATTTTAATCCTTCTTACATTTGCGACGGCTCTTTCCACGAGCTCGTCAAGGTTGAGAGCAGCCTCGGCCGCCTCGACATCGGGCAGCTTGGGTCTTGTTCTGGGGTGCTTGGGTGTGAACACCGTACAGCAATCCTCAAAGGGGAGAATTGAAATATCAAAGGTGTCAATCTTTCGTGAAATTGCAATGATTTCGTCCTTATCCATACCGATAAGCGGACGAAAAACGGGCATCGTTGCAACGGCATCCGTACAGCCGATTGCACCGAGGGTCTGGCTTGCAACCTGACCGAGGCTTTCGCCCGTTATGAGTGCACCGCAGCCACCGTACCTTGCAAGCCTTTCGGCACAGATTACCATTACACGGCGCATAATTATTGTGAACAGGTCTTCGGGGCACTTGTCCCTTATCTGCTCCTGAATTTCGGTAAAGGGCACTACGGTCAGCTCTATTCTGCCTGCGTACTTTGCAACCTTGGCAAGAAGGTCGTGTACCTTCTGCTCTGCCCTTTCGCTTGTATAGGGCGGAGAAGCAAAGTGAATTGCGGTAAGCTCAACGCCACGCTTTGCCATCATCCAGCCTGCAACGGGGCTGTCAATACCGCCCGAAACCATAAGTGCTGCCCTGCCTGCCGTGCTGACGGGCATACCGCCTGCACCTTTCAACTGGTTTGCGTGAACGAATATATCGTGGTCACGCACCTCAACCGTAACGGTAAGGTCGGGGTTGTGAACATCTACGGTAAGGTGGTCAAATTCGTTGAGCAGTCTTTCACCAAGCAGCAGACAAATCTGCGGTGAGTCGTAGGGGAACTTTTTGTCCGAACGCTTTGCGGTTACCTTGAAGGTATTTGCTTCAAGCAGCTGCTGTTCAAGATACTTGCCCGTGTTTTCAAGCACGAGAGAAAAATCCTTTTCGAGCTTGAGTGCACGGGAGAAGCCTGCTATACCGAAAACCTTGGAAATGCGCTCAACCGCTTCTTCAAGGTCTGCGCCGTCCTCACCCTCCACCTTGATTGTAGACTGTGCCGGAGTAAAGGTGAAGGTGCCGAGGTCTGCCAGTCTGCGGCGCATATTTCGTATCATTACGTCTTCAAACGTGCGGCGGTTGAGACCCTTGAGGGCAAGCTCGCCGTTTTTAATGAGTATTACTTCTTTCATTTTATGTCCTTTATTTTCAAATAATTATTTTTTCTTTCTCAAGGTTGCCGTTGCGGCGTCAAGACCGCAGAGCAGCATATCAATTTCGTCCTTCGTCGTAAAGCGGCAAAGGCTGATACGCAAGGCCGAATCGGTGAGCTCTGGCTCAAGACCCATAGCCGTGAGCACGTGTGAGCGGTGTCCCTTCGAGCAGGCTGAGCCGCCCGAAACGTAAATTCCTCTTTCCGAGAGGAAATTGAGCACCGTCTGAGACGGGTGACCCGGAAGAGAAATATTGATTATATAGGGCAGGGCTTCATCACACGAGTTGATAACCACTCCATCTATATTCACAGCCTGCGAAACGAAGTAGTCACGCAAAAGCCGAGTCTTTTCAAGCTGAATATTGGGGTCGGGCAATTCCTCAACCGCACCCCACAGACCCATAATTGTCGGCATAGGCTGTGTGCCCGAATAAACCTTGCCCTCCTGACCGCCGCCGAAGATATAAGGCGCAAGCCTTACACCCTTGCGTACATACAGGAAGCCGACACCCTTCGGGCCGTTGATTTTGTGGCCGCTTGCCGAGAGCAAATCCACACCGAGGCGTGAGGGCTTTACCGCAAGCTTGCCGTAGGCTTGAACGGCATCGCAATGAATGAGCGCAGGGGCTTTCGCCGCCCTGACTGCCGCCCTTGCCGCCTCAACGGGCAGGATGCTGCCAACCTCGTTGTTGACATACATCATACTCACAAGCACGGTTTTTGCGTTTACCGCCTGCATCAAATCCCTGCGGTTTATTCTGCCGTATCTGTCGGGCTTGAGGTAAATTACCTCGAAGCCTTCTTTTTCAAGGGCTTTCATACATTCAAGCACACTCGGGTGTTCAATTGCGGTGGTGACAATTCTGTTGCCACGTCTTTTGAGTGCGTGTGCCGCACCGAAAATTGCCGCATTGTTTGCAAGCGTGCCACTGTTTGTAAAAACAATCTCTTCGCTTTCGCACGAAAGAGTGGCCGCAACCGCAGCCCTTGCCGCCTCAAGCTGTCTTGAAGCCGCCGTACCTATACTGTGAAGCGAGGACGGGTTGCCGTAGTATTTGTTTATCGCTTCGACCGTTTTTTCTTTTGCCGTGGGGCAAAGGCAGGTCGTAGCGCTGTTGTCAAGATAAGCTTCCATTTAAACGCTTTCCCCCTGCAATAGATTGGAAATAAAATATATCCCTGTATATTTTATTGCAGAGTTTTATTTTTGTTGCCAGCAGGCTATTACCCTGCCGACGAGGTTTTCGTTATCTACCGATACGTTATAGCTAAGGTCGTCCGAAGCGTAAAAGCTGACCGCCCCGTCAGACATAACCATTGCGTTTGCCGCACAGTAGCTGCCGTCGTAATAAACTGCGCCGTCACCGTTTTCAAGGTCGGCACACTCTGCCTTTTCGACAAACCACACGTCCAGCTTTTCATCCTCACCCTTTTCAAAAACAAGGGCGTATTCCATTATGAAAATTTCCTCGGGCTCATCCTTGCTGACAAAGAATATCGCCGCAAAGCAGCCCGTAACAGCTATCACCGCTACAAGTGCTATAAGAATTATTGCCCGTAAAAAATCGGTTATTATCTTCATTCAAGTATCAACTCCGTAATTTCCGATGCATTGAATGCGAGCATATCTGCACCGTGCTTTTCCATTTCCTCTTCACCGCCGAAGCCGTAGACCGCACCGATTGAAGCTACGCCTGCCTGCTTTGCGCCCTCGATATCAAAAAGCCTGTCGCCGACCATAACGGTTTTGGCTTTGTCTGCGCCGAGGGCAGTAACGGCGGCATCAATAAGCTCCTGCTTCGTGGGGTTGACATGGCCTATTTCGGGGGCGGAGATAAACGAAAAGTATTCATCTATTCCGAGCTTTTCAAGAATTGCGGCAACGTATTTGCCCGGCTTTGAGGAAGCAATTGCCATTTTACAGCCTGCTTCGTAAAGCGATTTCAGCATACCTTGAGCTCCGTCATACAAATCGGACTCAAACATACCGCCTGCCGAATAGTGCTCACGGTATTTGTCCACCATTTTCCGTGCCGTTTCAAGGTCTGCACCGTAGGTCATAAAGCTGTCAACAAGCGGAGGACCTATGAAAAGCTTCAGCCTTTCTCTGTCGGGCTCATCGTAACCGAAAAAGTTGAGTGCAATCAGGGCACAGCGCATAATTCCTCTGCCCGTGTCGGCAATTGTGCCGTCAAAATCGAACAGCACAAAATCATATTTTCTTACCACTTGCACCACCCCTTTTCCGATAAAAAGCAACACTTTCACACATATATAGGCATTATAACATAAATTTCCGCACAATGGTATAGCATTTTTTAAATTTTTATTATAAAATATTAGAAAATAATGCAACACTTTCCTTCTTTTTTTACACTATATAGGTGAGTACTCAAATTTTGCCGTAAGGGGTGATACCGCTTATGAAAAAGCGAAAGAAAGCAATCAAAGCAGTTGTTGCCGTTGTGTGTATTCTGCTGACACTCTGGGCAGGCGTTTTCTTTACCGATTTTGCCTGCGTTTCCAAAATAAAGGAGCCTGTTTTTGCTCAGATTGCAAATGACGGCGGCAATCCGTTTTACAAAGGCCCGGGCTACAGTATTGAAATCCGTTATTACGAAAACACGCAGGACGTGGAAGAAATTGTAATGTATTCAGCTTTCGGAAATGTTATAAATGCGGTTATAGTCTGCCGCTGAAAACTGAAAGTGGGTGAGAAAAAATGAAAGACAATACAGCATTGCTTGCAAAAAAATCCCGTGAAGGCGATGCGAGAGCCTTCGGTGAGCTATACTCAAAATTCAGCGGCGAAATGTACCGCTATGCGCTGTACAGCCTCGGCTCGGTTGAAGCGGCACAGGACGCTGTGCAGGACACCGCACTTGAAGCGTGGAAAAGCATAAACCGCTTAAGAAACGAAGAGGCGGCAAAGGCGTGGTTTTTCAAAATTCTCAGCCACTGCTGCAAACACATTCTTCGTGAAAAATACTCGGCAGACGTGGCTTCGCTTGATTTTTGTGCAGAAATTCCAATAAGCGATTCGGGTGAAAAAATACTGCTCGGGCTTGATTTGCTGCGCCTTATAAACCGACTCACGCAGGAAGAAAAAGACATTGTATTGCTAAGCGCCGTTTGCGGCTGTAATTCAAAGGAGATAGCCAAAATCACTGCTCTGCCTGCCGCAACCGTCCGCTCAAAGCTGTCACGCTCGCTTAAAAAGCTGCGAAGCGAACTCGAAAAAGGAGGGAACGAGATATGAAGAAAACCGATAAGGATAACCTTAATTTCATTAAAAACAAACTTGAACCCGTCAACGAAAAATTGACATTACCTGCTGAAATTGCCGAAAACGCTACCGTTGCGCTTGTTGCAGGCAAGGAGCAAAACGGCAAAAAGCTGGGCAGAAAAAGGCTTGTTCGCAGGCTGTCAGCCGCAGTTGCAGCCCTTGTTGTGCTTGTGGGTGCGGGTGCTTGGGTCAACAGCTACTTCTCCCCTGCCGTAAAGGAAATTCCGTCTGTCATAGCCGATGCGGAGTTTGCCATTTCGGGCAACGACGAACAGATATTCGTCGATTATTTCACCGCACTCAAAGCCGAGTACAAAAATAATAACCGCTTTTATTACGGTGCTGTCAACCTCTTCGGTGAAAAGCTTGAAGTAGAGACAGATGATATGTTTGCAGCTGAAGAAGCGCCGCAATCAGGCATAGGTACTATAAACAGTTCTGTTACAACGGGCACAAGCTCTGCGCTTTCCGACCACGCAGATTTCGGCGCAACAAACACACAGTATTTCAATGTTGACGAGGATGACATCATCAAAAATGACGGCAAGTACATCTACATTTTAAGCGACTGGTCAGTAAAAATAGTCGAAGCAAAAACGATGAAGCTTGTCAGCAAAACGGATGTTTACTACAACTCCACAACGGGTGCGGAAGGTATGTACCTCTACGGTGAAACGCTCGTTATAATCGGCACAGACTGGGACAAGGAGCCGAAAACAAGAATTATCCTCTACGATATTTCGGACAGAAAAAATCCCGTGAAAACCAACGATTTTTCACAGGACGGCAACTATTTCTCCTCACGCCTTGTTGACGGCAGGGTAATTCTGCTTTCACAGTACACGGTTTACCCCGAGGAAATCGAGATTTATGCAGGCAAGGCAAAATACGAGGATATAGCACCTTCCGTTGCAATCAACGGCACGGAGGAAACCATTTCCTCACAGATGATAAGCATACTTCCGCAGGATGATATCAATTCAAGCACCTATGTTGTTATGAGCACGGTTGACCTTGAAAACCCCGAATTTGAGCCGAAAACTTCGGCAATACTCGGCAACGGCAGAGAGGTTAACTGCACGGCAAATAACCTCTATATCATCGCTGACCGCTACGAAACCAAAGAAGGCAACGGCGAGTTTGTCAGCTTCTCCCCTTCAAGCGTAAATACCGTCATTCACCGCTTCACCTTTAAAAACGGCGTTATCGAGGCAGACGGCACAGGCGAGGTTGAGGGCAGAATGCTCAACCAGTTTTCACTCGATGAAAGGGACGGCTATATCCGAATCGCAACCACACTCAGCGAATATAATCAGATTACCGTGCTTGACAAAAATTTAAAGCAGGTTGCAAAGCTTGACGGCATTGCACCCGGCGAAACAATACAGTCCGTGCGCTACATCGGCAAATACGGCTATGTCGTCACATTCCTGCAGACAGACCCGCTGTTTGTGATTGATTTCACAGATATGAAAAAGCCGAAAATCGTCGGCGAGCTTAAGATTCCCGGCTTTTCGAGCTACCTTCACCCGTTTAACGGCTACCTTGTCGGCATAGGTACGGACGGCGACGAAACAGGCACAACAGACGCCCTTAAAATTTCGCTGTTCGATATTTCCGACCCGACAAAGCCGCAGGAAATCGACCGATTTATAATCAAAAATGCCACTGCTCAGACTAACCACAAGACAGTTATGGACTGCTCACACAGAGATATTCTCGGCTTCATTTACAACGAGTATGAGCCTACACTCGGCTATATGGATACAAAGCTGTGCACGCTGAAAATCAAGGACGGCAAAATCGAGCCGATAGGCAGCTACTCCAACTCTTACGATAAAGAGCAGAAGGAAGCTCCCGAATATACCCCCGACGGCAAAACCACCTTCTACTACGACAAGGAATCATACTCAAACGGTGCGGTTAAGCGTGCAACCTATATCCACGACACGCTCTACACCGTTTCCGCAAACCGCATCTGCTCCTATCCCCTTTACGGCGGAAAGATGATTGATATGTTGGAGTTTTAAATTGCAGTTTTACGAATTCTTCGCAAAACTGTAATAATGCAAAAAGCAAAGTGCAAAATGCAAAATTGTGGGAGGGCTCCGCCCTCACCCATTTGTAAAAAACGCTCTAAATTAACATTTTATAAAATCGGAGCGAAGCGACCCTTAACTTTGCACTTTGCGTTTTGCACTTTGCACTAATTGCAGTTTGTCATAAAAAAACAGCTCTGTTCGCAGCGAACAGAGCTGTTTTTACTTAAATCAAACTATAGCTAACACAAACGAAAGCACGGCGAGGATGATAAAGCTGATGCCGTATTTTTCAAGTCTTGCGCCGACCTTCATTACGATATAGCCGGGGAAGAAAATTACCTTTGCAAAGCCGTTAAGCTTTGAATACTGTTCCTTCATAACGACAGCATCCTCAAGCAGAGGGAAAAGGTTATTGAACATCGAAACGCTAAGCCACATAAAGATGATGGGCAAAAGCATATCAACAAGCGCTACCGCATTTGCATCCGTAATTGCGGAGGAAAGAATCTGCGAAGAAGCGACAAAGCCGCTGTAATTGCCGAGATATAAAACATTTATGAACGGGAAAAAGCCGAGGAAAAGACCGAAGAAGAAGTTGAGCAGACCGGGAATAAAGCAGTACATAAAGCTTGCAACGGGTCTTTCGATAAACTCGTGCTCAACGTGACCGCACATTTCGTCCGTGCGAAGGTAACGGTTATCCTCAACGGGGCACTTGAAAATTTTGCACATAAGCTGCTCATAGAAAGCCTTTGTGAGTGCACCGGGGAATGTGAAAATCTTTGTGATTACATACCAGACTGTCATTCAAATGCCGCCTCCCTTTCGTTGAAGATTTCTTCGGCTGTAACCTCGCCGTTAATATACTGTTCTACAGTGGGACTGATTTCCATTTCGTAGCCCTTGAGGAATTCGACTACGCCCTTATAGCCCTCTTCGTCGCCGAGCTTCTTGCACACAAGTGCGTGGAAGTTGACTGTCTGCTCGTTGAGGTAAACGCCGCTTGTACCGCCGCCGTAGCATTCTTCCGAATATTCGAGAGCCTTGTCGTAATCGCCCATAAGGAAGGCTGTGATTGCCGCCTCATAGTATGCATAATAGAACTGGTTGTTTGCGTAATCGGCTATCATAGCCTCGCACTTTTCAAGCGCTTCGGTGTAATTGCCCTGTCTTCTGAAAGCCTGTGCACGGTAGTATTCGCCATAGAGGTCGTCTGCGTTTGCAGCCTCAAGTGCATCGCAGCCCTCAAGTGCTTCCTCGTAATTGCCGAGCATTACATTCATCTCCGTAAGAGGAGTGAGGTAAAGCCAGCCGCTGTCGGGAGCAATTTCGGCAACCTCGGAAAGGTAGCCGTGCTGAACGGAAAGATCCTTACCGCACATATATGCAAGGTAGTACTGGCAGTATCTTACAAAAGCACGGTCGATGTCTGCTTCGGCATCGTTCATTGCGGCATCGTACTTTGCGTTGACCTCATCGTAGGGGATATCCTCTGCCTTGATGCTGCCATAGTAAAGCTGCTCGTCATACTCTGCAAGATATGCGTAGTATTTCTGATAAGCTGCCATAGCATCGTTATAATCTGTGTAAATTTTCTTTACGTCCTTGTTCCACGGTGCGTTGAGGTTGGACTTGCCTGCCTTTTCGGCAAAGGTGAGAGTGTCGCCCTCTTCAAGTGCGGTTGCATCGTAGAAATAGGTTGAAACGGCGCTGTTGATACCGCTCAGGTAACCCGATTGGTTATAGGCGTTAATCATACGCTTTGCGGTTTTCCAGCCAACGTTGCCGGAAGCGGAATAAGACGAAATTGCGGTGTAAAGACGGTTTTGAGCAGCAAAATCGTCGCCCTCAAGAACACCCAGAAGAGTGTTTGACTGGTTGGCGGCAAACAGCAGACCCCATACACCTGCACAAAACAGCACAAGAATTGCAAGGAAGCCGCTGAAACGCATCGGGCTCTTAATCAGGCTCTTGCGGCAGTCTGCGCAAAGGTCGTAATTTTCGCCGAAGGATTTGTCCGCAGGCTTCTCACCGCAGAGTATGCACATCTCTTCTTCGGCTGCAGGCTCTTCGTCCTGCGGAGTGATGAGGATGCCCTCTTCCTCGTTAATTTCTGTTGTTTCCTGAATTTCCTCAGGCTGAATGTTGTTTTCGGTTGCTTCCTCGGCAGGCGTATCACCGCCGGAAACGGTTTCTTCTTCGGGAACAGGCTCAAGGCCGTTGTTTTCCTTAAAATCGTCCAAAAACAAAACCTCCCTTTATACTGATATGTTGTTATAATAGCACGAAATCAGAATTATTTCAAATATATTTTTATACTTTTATAAATTTTATATTTTTCATCACAGGAATGACATAATTAGTGTGAATTTTCTTCAAAGGTGCAAATAAGTGCGAATAAAACTTGCTAAATGGTGCAAGTAATTACTCAGTAAGTAATAGTGTATTATCCCAAACCAATATATTTCATTTTTAGCTAATAGATTTTGCAAACAAAAAAGCAACTGTCATAAAGCTCACAACAGTTGCCCATACATTCTTATTTAGTTAAAAATTTTGCAAACACTTCCGAAAACTCGTCATACTCTTCTTTCTCCGTCATCCAAACGATAACGGGGTATTCTTTTACGCCGAGTCGGGTCAGTGCTTCAAAGCGGTGGTTGCCGTCACACAGTTCAAAGCCGTGGTCAACGAAATGTACTATCAGCGGCGGTATATCGTCATTTGATTGAAGGGTTTTCATTAGTGATTGCACTCTTTTTTCAAACCATTCTGCATTGACCTGATACTTTATATTTTCTTCGGGACCGCAGCAACGGGAAAATAAAGACAACGGCATTGTAAACGGCCCTAAATAATATCTGTCAAAGAGCTTCAGTCCGTCCGAAAACGCTTTGTTGTGACCGTCCGAAAGCAAAAACAAATGCACCCATTCTTCAAGCTTGCCAGCTTCCGAAAACTCTTTGGCAGACGATAAAGAACACCTGTATTTCAGTTCTTTGTTTTCGCTTTTACTGTAGACAATTTTCTTGATTGATTCTACGGAAAGGCTATATTCATCTGCGAGTTTTTCAACAGTAAAGCCAAATAAGAATTTTTCTTTTATCTCTTGGTTTCGTGCTGCAAGATACCGCTTATATCCAGAAGTCTCACCCCAAGAGCGTTTACCTATAGTTTCAGGCACATAAATCAGCTTGCCTGCAGCAAACTTCTGCACACGTTTGAGCAAATCCTCGGGTAATATATCGGCGGCATTTTCGTATTTCATTGCTTTCATTCCTCTGTGAGTTTGCTTTTTATCCACCTGTCAACATATTCCGCAGCCTGCTCGGGAGTGAGCTTTGAAGTGTCAAGCAAATCAATGTTCGGCTGAGTTTTATCGTGGTTTTCTTTCAGCCAGTTATTAAACTGCACAGAAGAAGCAATCCAATTTTCGTCCGTAACCTTTCTGCCGACTGTCATTCTGTGCATCATCGTTTCATCGTCACAGACAATTGCAAGATAGTGCAAATCTGAAAACAGTTCTCTTTCGGGTAAATTTTCAAACTGTTTCGGTACACACGCACCGCAAACAACACAAGGCAGACCGATTTGTGAAATGTTGGCACAAAGCCTTGTCCACATTCTGCGATATGTTCTGTAATCATCTTCGGGGGTGTTGTAAACATCGTTCCACATTATATCGCTTTCAAGAACTATATAATTTTTTTCGTTTTTGAAAAGCTCGTTGCATACGGTTGATTTGCCTGCACACGATGCACCGGTAATACAAAACAAAGGTAATTTTTTTGTAGGTTTCATAATTTTCAACTCCTTTATTTTTATTGTACCGCATGAAAAATCAAATGTATATGTAATAAACCGTTTAACTCATTTTTTACATAAAAAGGGCTTGCAGCTGTGAAACCGCAAGCCCTTGACAAACTAATTAAACCGCACAAACCTTGCAAACTGACGGATTGGGATGAAGAAGATGTTTTCTTCCTCCTCGGCGTATAAGATACGCCGAGGAGGAAAAAACAGCTTATTCGCCCAATACGCACAGTTTGAGTTTACTCGTCTTCCATGCGTGCCTTTGCTTCTTCGATAACCTTCTGCTGAACGTTCATCGGAGCATCCTCGTAGCGGACGAACTCGAAGGAGAAGTGGCCTCTGCCCTGTGTTACGGAGCGGAGAACTGTTGCGAAGTCGCCCATTTCTGCCATGGGAACTTCAGCGACAAATTCCTGGAGTGAGGGTTCGTCAGACGGACCCATACCGATAACACGGCCACGGCGCTTTGTGATATCGCCCATGATGTCGCCGAACTTGGATTCGGGCATATAGACCTTGAGAAGACCTACGGGCTCAAGAATTGTGGGCTGTGCCTCGGGAACAGCGGCCTTGAATGCAAGTGCAGCAGCTGTCTTGAAGGCCATTTCGGAGGAGTCAACGGGGTGGTAGGAACCGTCGTGAAGGGCAGCCTTTACGCCGACCATCGGGTAACCTGCAATAAGACCCTTTGCTATGCACTCACGAAGACCCTTTTCAACTGCGGGGAAGAAGTTCTTGGGAACTGCACCGCCGACAACCTCGTCGGAAGTGAAGACGAAGTCTTCCTCACCCATATAGGGCTCGAAGCGAATCCATACATCACCGAACTGGCCGTGACCGCCGGACTGCTTCTTGTGGCGACCCTGCTTGTCAACAACCTTGCGGATGGTTTCACGGTATGCAACACGTGGAACAGTGAGGTCAACCTCAACGCCGAACTTTGCCTTGAGCTTGGACTTGACAACGTCGATGTGCTGTTCGCCAAGACCGCTGACAATCTGCTCACGTGTTTCTTTGTTTGTGTAGTACTTGATTGTCGGGTCTTCTTCAGCAAGTCTGAGAAGGCCTGCGGCAACCTTTTCTTCTTCACCCTTCTTCTTGACATTTACTGCCATTGACATACAGGGTGCAGGGAAGGAAACGGGGTCAAGAATAACCTCGCTCTTGGGAGCGTAGAGTGTATCGCCCGTAACTGTGTTGGAGAGCTTTGTAACGGCACCGATATCGCCTGCGGGGATAACGGCTGCGTCTTCCTGCTTACCACCACGGACTGTGACGAGCTTGCCCATACGCTCGGGCTCGCCTGTACGGGAGTTGACAGCCTGAACGTCGGATGTCAGCTTACCGGAAACGACCTTGAAGTAGGACATCTTACCGACAAACGGGTCAGCAACGGTCTTGAAGCAGACAGCGGCAAGAGCACCGTTTTCGTCGCACTTGAGGTCTGCCTCGCCTGCGTAATCGGCTGCGTTGGGAGCGAAATCGACAATACCGTCGATAAGCATATCAACAGCGTCCATTGTATAACCTGCGCAAGCGAATACAGGGATAACAAGACCCTCTGCAACACCTGTCTTGAGGCCGTTTACGATTTCTTCCTGTGTGAAGGGCTCGCCCTCGAAGAATTTTTCCATAAGAGCATCGTCAGCGGAAGCAACAGCCTCGTTGAAAATGTCTCTCATAGCGTTGACTCTGTCATCGTCGGGCATTGCAATTTCGGTTGCGTTGCCGTAGGTGTATGAGTAAGCTTTATTTGTAACAAGGTTTACGTAGCTGATAACCTTGCCGTCCTCAATCTGGGGAACAACAATCGGGCAGGCAGAAGCGCCGACCTGAGCAACGATTGTGTTGAAGGTTCTGTAGAAGTCGTTCTGCTCGGAATCAAGCCTTGTGACGGCGAACATCTTTGCAATGCCACGCTTGTCAGCAGCCTTGATTGCCTTTTCTGCGCCGACATCAAACTTTTCCATGCTGCCGCCGACAACAACGAGTGCACATTCAGCAGCTCTGATACCCTCGGCAACGCCGCCTGCGAAGTCGAACATACCGGGAGTGTCGATTATATTAACCTTGGTGTTCTTCCACTCGATGGGAGCAACTGCCGTTGAAACGGAAGCTACTCTGCGCTTTTCTTCTGCATCGTAGTCGAGAACTGTATTTCCGTCCGCAACTCTGCCGAGGCGGTCTGTTGCCTTGGCAAGGTAGAGCATTGCTTCTGCAAGAGAAGTTTTACCTCTGCCGCCGTGACCGGCGAGGGCAATATTGCGGATGTCTTTTGCGTTATAGGCTTTCACTGTGGTTTCCTCCTTGACGGCACGGCACCAAAAACCGACGCCGCTATGAAAATTTATGTTCTATTGCTTATAAAAGCGATATCATAGCGAATTATAACATATATTTTTTTGCATTTCAATATATTTTTTTGGATATTGCACAAATTTTTTCACAATTACGAAAATGTTTTGTTCATTTATGCGCTTTGCGCTTATTCAAAAAACATTTGCCATATTCACTATGATGTTATATAATAAAATAGCTTAATAAAGATTTATGATGGGTTGATAAATATATGAATAAATATTTTTTCAGAATACTGGCGGTTTTCCTGTCGCTGATTACGGTCTGCGGCTGTTTTTCCGCCTGCTCAAAAACGGTCAAGGATGCCGAGCTTCGTCTGCCGCTCAGTGCCGAGCCTGACACGCTTGACCCCCAGATAGCCGTCACCCGTGAGAGCAGGACGGTTGTGCTCAACTGCTTTGAGGGACTTATGAAGCTCACCGAAACGGGTGAAATTCAGCCGGCGGCGGCAAAAAGCGTTTCCGTTTCTCCCGACGGGCTTGCCTATTCTTTTTCACTTCACGAGGACAAGAAGTGGCACATCAATTCCAACCACGAGGAGATTTTCGGCGAGGAGTGGGAAACCGCAATTGACCTGCGTGTAACTGCGGCAGACTTTGTTTTCGGCCTGCAGAGGGCACTCGACCCCGAAACCAAGGCACCCGACGCAAAACGCCTTTATATGATAAAGAATGCCGAAAAGGTACACAGGGGTGAATTGCCCGTCAGCGCACTCGGCGTTACCGCAACAAGCGAATACACTGTACAAATTCAGCTTGAATACGCAAGCGGAGAATTTCTTTCAATGCTCACCGAGCCAATTGCAATGCCCTGCAAGCAGGCGTTTTTCGAAGCCACGGGAGGCAGACACGGACTTGCCGCACAGTATGTGCTGTGCAACGGCAGCTTCTACCTTTCACGCTGGTATAAGGGCAGTAATATGATACTGCGCCGTAACGTTGACAATCCGCAGGCACAGGCAAAAGTTTATTCCGTCACCTTTGCATACACAACGGACGAAGCAATAATACTCGAAAATCTGTCCGACGACACCTACGCCGCCGCCCCGATACTTTATTCGAGCATAGCCGCCGTCAAAAAAGAGGGCTGCACCGTAAACGAATACAAAAACGGCGTGTGGGGTCTTGCATTCAACTGTTCGGATTCACTTACAAAGAGCAACCGTCTACGCCTTGCGCTTATCAAAGCACTTGATTTCGACATAATCCGTGAGGCTTCGGGCGAAGCGGAGGAAAACCGTGCGCTGAGCATAGTGCCGCCGTCCTGCACGGTTGACGGCAAGACCTATTCAAGCTTTATGCCTGCACTCGGCACACTCGGCTATGACGAAAGCGCCGCAAAAAAATACTACAAGGAATGCAACCTCAAGTCCTGCGAATTCACCGTGCTGTGTACGCCCGAATACGAAACAGCCGTGCGCCGTATAATTCAGAAATGGCAGCAGCTTTTCGGAATCACCTTCTACGCAAAGGTTGAGGTGCTTGAAAAGGCAGAGCTTGACAAGCGTGTAACCGGCGGCAACTACCAATGTGCACTCACCGAATTCAACACAACGGCACAGACCGCCGTGCAATTTCTTTCCGCATTCCGTGACGGCGGTAACATCTGCCGCTATAACTCCAAAAACTTCAACACTCTCATTTCACAGCTCAATACCGCCACGGGTCTGCAAAGCATTGCCGATGGCTGTATGAAGGCACAGGAATACCTGATACAGAATGCGGTTTTCTGTCCGCTTTACTACCGCTCGGGTTATACCGCAACAAATGAAAACGCCATAGGCATTTACTACACCCACTCGGGCAGTATAATAAGACTTGACCAAACGGAGATACTTAAAGACTGATGAAAAATTACAGCACAAAAAGAAAATTCGGCATCATCATCGGTTGGGCGGCGGTTGCCGCCTGCATGGGTGTGATTTTTTACCTTTCACACCAGCCTTCCGATGAAAGTGCCGAATTAAGTATGGCAGTTATGAACGGCATATTTGCCGTTTTTGCGTGGCTTGCCGAATTTCTGGGACACGAGGCTTTCCGCACACTTGCACACGGCCTTGAGTATTGCGGACTCGGCGCCCTGCTTTTCCACGCTTTTTTACAGACCACGGGCAAATCAAAACCCTTTGTCTGCTTTGCCGTCGCTGTTGCCTATGCAATAAGTGATGAAATTCACCAGATTTTTATTCCGGGCAGAGCGTTCCAGATAAGCGATATCGCAGTAGATGCAACAGGTGCGGCGGCCGGAATTGCCGTTTGCGTGGCTATTTATTTAATAGTATTGAAAATTATAAAGAAAAAATCAAGGAAGCCATTGGCAGACGGATAAATCCACCTTGCCGTCGGTGACCTTTATTCCGTCACCCTCGAGCATTAAAACCTGCATATTTTCTCCGCCGAAGGCAAAGGCAGGCGAAACCCTGCCCTCACGGTTGACAACACGGTAGCAGGGAATTGTGTCGGGGTCGGGGTTAACGTGCAAGGCGTAACCCACTACCCTCGCCCACCTTGGATTGCCTGCGAGCAAAGCAACCTGACCGTAGGTTGCAACCTTGCCACGGGGAATCTGTTTTACAACATCATATATTCTTTCAAAAACGCTTTTATCCATAATATCACCGTATATATTATATACCATTATTAACGAGAGGTAAACCTTGAAAAAGAACGACGAATTTGAGCTTGAAATAACGGGAATGACCGCAGAGGGAAGCGGCGTAGGCCATATTGACGGTATGGCTGTTTTTGCCGACCTCACCGCCGTTGGTGACACCATACTTGCACACGCAATAAAGGTGAAAAAGAACTACGCTGTTGCAAAGGCTATGGAAATAATCAAGCCCTCTCCCGACAGAGTTGAGCCCGACTGCCCAGTATTCAGGCGTTGCGGCGGCTGTGCATACCGCCACATCAGCTATGAGGCAGAGCTTAAAATAAAACAGCAGCGTGTTGAGGATGCCTTCCACCGCATTGCAGGTCTACCGCTTAATATCAGAGATATAATCGGCAGCGAGGAAACGCAAGGCTACCGCAACAAGGCACAGCTGCCCGTAGGCGAGGAAAACGGCAGAATCAAAACAGGCTTTTTCTCAAGGCGCAGTCACAACATTATCGGCTGTGAAAGCTGCCTGCTTCAGCCCGAAGCGTTTTCGGATATTGCCGAGCAAGTGAGAAATTGGGCAGAGGAAAATAACATCAGCGTTTACAACGAAAATTCTCACAAGGGTCTGCTTCGCCATATCTACATCCGTGCGGCAAAGGACTGCAAGGAAATCCTCGTCTGCCTCGTAATAAACGGCAATAACCTTCCCCACGCAGAAAAGCTGTGGGAAATGATTTGTGCAAAGGGCGCAACGGGGCTTGTAATAAACACCAACAAGGAAAAGACAAACGTAATTCTCGGCACAAAAAACAAGACCCTTTTCGGCAAGGGCAGCATCACGGACACGCTGTGCGAAACCGAATTTGAAATTTCGCCGCTTTCCTTCTATCAGGTCAACCGTGCACAGGCGGAAAGGCTCTATTCGCTTGCCGCAGAATATGCCGAGCTTGATGAAAACACAGTGCTTCTCGATATGTACTGCGGTGTGGGCACAATCGGCCTGACTATGGCAAAGAAAGTAAAACAGCTTATCGGCGTTGAAATCATACCCGATGCTATAGAGGATGCAAAGAAAAACGCAGAAAAAAACGGTATTACAAACGCACGCTTCATCTGCGGCGACGCTTCCCTTGCGGCGGCAAAGCTTGAAAAAGAAGGCATAAAACCCGACGTAATCATACTCGACCCGCCGAGAAAGGGCTGTGACGAAGCGCTGATAAAAACGGTTGCAAAAATGAGCCCGAAGCGTGTGGTATATGTTTCGTGCGACCCCGCAACCCTCGCCCGTGATTACGCAGTTTTCGCCACCCTCGGCTATACCGTGCCCGAAGAAAACGGTAAGCACTTCGTAACCCCCGTGGACCTCTTCCCAAAAACCGTGCATACAGAATGTGTCTGCCTTTTAACTAAGCTTGCCTGACGGTAAACTAAACTGCTTGCGACTTCACTATTTACAGAGTAAATAAATTCACTTTTACAAAGTAAAACTTTAAACCGACCCACGAAAACCATAAACTAAAGAAAAATATCAGTTTGAGAAAAGAGGCTGCGTTATGTCTACACAAGAACAACTACAACAGTTATTTGCATCACTATCGCAACTACTTTCTATATTTTTCAAACCTATTATTTTGATACCGATTATAATAACCACCATTGTACTTGTTTTAAAAAACAAAGAGTACAAAAGCAGTGCTTATTATAAAATAACTAAACTACCGTATTATTCGGTTAAACGCAATATTGGCAGATATGGTGAATATCTCACGTATAAACATCTTAAAAATTTTGAAGCTAACGGAGCAAGATTTCTTTTCAATCTATATATTCCAAAAGAAAGCGGAGAAACTACTGAAATTGATGTTTTGATGATATGTCCCAAGGGTATATTTGTATTTGAAAGCAAAAATTACAGTGGTTGGATTTTCGGAAACGAAAGTCAAAAAAACTGGTATCAAACCTTACCCAATGGCAAAGGGCGTAGCCACAAAGAACAGTTTTACAATCCAATAATGCAAAATCGTTCACATATAAAACATCTTAAAGCCCTTGTCGATAAAGAAGTACCTATGCGGTCAATCATTGTTTTTTCTGACAGATGCACCTTGAAAAGCCTTCAAATTAATAGTAATGATATTAATGTAATTAATCGGCATAATGTTGCGTCGGTTGTATCCGATATATACAACCGTATATCTGAAGACTTGTTAAATGAAAGCGATATTACAAACCTTTATAATAAACTTTATCCATATTCACAGGTTGATAGTTTCGCAAAAGCACAACACATTGAAAATATACAAAGCAATATAAAACTGCCAACAACTAAGCCAAACACACCAACTGTTGTTTCAACAACACAAGCAGAAGAGTTTCCTCAGACAGCCGTTACTGAACAAATTAACACCGCTAATGACATACCGGCTCAAACCAATGCAGTTATAACTCAA
The DNA here is from genome assembly GCA_017516745.1 of Clostridia bacterium. GTDB lineage: Bacteria > Bacillota > Clostridia > Oscillospirales > Acutalibacteraceae > UBA8612. The sequence continues at coordinate 156,749 of JAFXBF010000004.1, read as the reverse complement.
GAAAAAGACTCGAAACCGGTAAAGCAGGAAGATAAATCTCAAGCCTTAAAGTGTCCTAAATGCGGTGGTAGCCTTGTTTTAAGAACAGCAACCAGAGGTGCAAATGCAGGAAACCAGTTTTATGGATGTAGCAATTATCCAAAATGCAAATATATTCTTAATATCTAAATTTCAACAGCGAGCATATCGACAGACACAAAAAAGCACCTTAACATCAACCGATGCTAAGGTGCTTGATTTTTATTAACTTATTTCAGTCCGTTGGCTTCCATAATTGCAAAATCTTCTGCGTCGATGTCGCCGTCGCCGTCGGCATCTGCCGCGTTGGACTGTGCTTTGCCGAGCTCTTCCTCGGTGAGCATACCGCTTGCAACAAGGCCTGCGATAAATGCATCCTCACCGTCAAGCTTATAGTTGCCGTCAACGTCCTGCTTAACGCTTACAACGAAGGTGTTGGTTGTGCTGCCGCTTGTAACCTTAACCGTACAAAGCGTTGTGAGCCTTGTTGCGGCGGAAAGCTGAGCACCGCTTGCGCTGTAATATTTCGTTGTGTGCGAGGTGAAGTTTTTGGTAATTTCGCTCTGCACCATATTTTCGATGCTCGTACCGCAAAGCACGTGCTTCGTACCGTCTGCAACAACGCTGAGCTCCTCGGCAGGCACGGTAATCTTCTTTGCAATGTGCAGTTCACCGCCGTTGACGGTGTTGCGCACGGAGTTGAGACCGTAGCCGACTGAAATGTTGCCGACGAGTGAGTTTACGGTAAGCTCAAGTTCGCCGCTGTAAACCACAAGGCTGTCGTCAACCTCAAAGGTAACGGTTGCAACGTTGCCCTCGGCGCTCATAAGCTCCTCGCTGATAACAGCAAAGAAAACCTGACCGTTGCCGTATTCTGTGTTGGAAGCAAAGTACTCGCTTGAAGCCTCTCCCCTTTTGATGCTCACGGGAGTGAGAACGGTGGGGTCGTATTCAAGCAGGAATTCGCCTGCGCAGTAGCCTCTGTTCTCGTTTACGTTTACCTCAACGCTGATTGTGTCACCCGGGCGCACCTGATAAAGGTCGCTAACGGTGAATTCGGGCAGGGTTGCGGCATTCGCTGTGAACGCAACGCAAAGGCAGGAAAGAGCCGTTAATGTGCCGAGAATGCAGGCACAGATTTTAATCGCTCTGTTTTTCATAGGTTAATCTTCCTCTCGGAAAGGTTATTGGGGAGAATGTTTGTCTTAGCCCCTGAAAGCATCAAAGAATGCAAGGAGAATTCTGTTGATAAGAATACCGAAAATCTTGCTGAAGATATTGAGCTCGATATCGCTGTTTTCCATTGCTTCTTCTGCAAGGAGAAGAACTTCGGAATCGTATGCTTTTTCGCCCTCGTGGAGAGTTATGACACGGCCGCCTCTGTTATAATCGTGGCCGTAGGAGTGGAAGGTACAGCCGGGTGTGTTGACAATGTCAACGCCCTGATAGTTTACAGTAAATGTGTTGATATGGTCGTGGCCGGAGAAGGTTGCAACAACGCCCTGCTCAACCATAGCCTCAAACTGTCTTGAATCCTCAACGCCGGGGCAGGGAGCTTCAAGAAGGAAGCCGTCTTTGATAGCGGAAAAATCAACCATTGTTGTGTCGTACTCCTTGCCGTTGACAAACTTGCTGTCAAGGCTGAGAGCAACCTCTGATTTTTCCTTATAGAGAGCATCCATAATTTCACCGACGATAATGTGCTGGAAAGCCATTGAGGGAATAACCTTACCGCCGTTTGCAAGTGTGTAAGCGCTGTTTACGGTTTCAAACCACTTGACCTGATCCTCCCAAACGCACTCGTAGCCGTCGTTGCCGTTTGCATCCTTATGGCCGCTTGTGCCGGAATCAAACATATAAAGGTTATAAGCAACCTTGAGAGCGTTCTTTGACGAAAAGATGGGAAGGTTGTGTGTGCCGACACCGCTCATTGAGGGAACAGCATCGTAAGCAAGGCAGTACTTGCCGCCTGCCTTCTTGTAGTAACCAAGAAGCACATCGTTTTCGCCTCTGCCGCCTTCACGGTCGTGGTTACCGAAAACAAGTGTGAAGTATGTTTCTTTTGCAACAAAAATTTCGGCAATTTCTGCGATAGCTTTTTCAACATTGCCTGTATCATCGACACAGTTGTCACCGCCGAGAACTACAAGGTCGGGGTCATACTTGTCGATAGCATGGTTAATGAACTGAACCATAATTTTGTTTGCAGGATAAACGTCCTGACAGTCTGTGATGTGGAGAATTGTAAAATCTCCGTTCTCGTCAAAACGGAGAATCGGGCTGTCTTCCGCCGAAGCCATAACGCTGCAGGTGAACAGCATAACAACAGCAAGAACAAGTGCTAATGCTTTTTTCATAGGTGTAAACTTCCTTTCGGTAGATTTTTATACCAGTATATAATAACATATAAAAAATAATAATGCAAGCATTTGGAAAAAATGTAATTAGTGCAAAGTGCAAAACGCAAAGTGCAAAGTTAAGGGTCGCTTCTCTCCGATTATAGTTATATTATATCTTATCTATTATCTAAACGACATTTAAAATCAACGTGAGATAAGAGATAAAAGATAATAAATATGAGATAATAATTCTTTATAATTTGGGTGAGGGCGAAGCCCTCCCACAATTTTGCATTTTGAACTTTGCATTTTGCATTGTTTGTCCCCGACAAACTCTGTTTTTCTGTTGCTTACGTTTTGAAAATATAGTATAATAATACCGCAACTTCATATAGGAGGTGAGTGTACGTGAAATTGAAGGATGTTCAGGTAATTTCCGAAGGCATGGAAAATTCATTGCACGGCTACACTCCGGTTAAATCACTGCGTTGATATTTTTAAAATGGATTTGACTTGAAATCCACAGATATTCATACGGACTCTGCTTTTGCAAAGCATCTGCGTTAACAAACTCTGATTGAACGTTTGCTAACAGCAGCTTGTTTAAAAGCGGATATGTTTGCTGTGTCAAAAATTCATTTTAAAAATAAAGGTGATTATATTATATGAAGAATAAAGAAACTGAAAAATTTTCAAAGATAAAATATATCTTATTCCTTTTAAAGCCTTATTGGCAATACGGCAAGGGGTATATGCTTACCGTTTTGCTTATGTCCGTTGTGCTTCAGCCCGTATCCTCATACCTTACAGCACTTTTACCGCAAAAGGCAATTGATGCTGTTATGAATGATACCCCTCACAATAAAGTTATTTGCATAATAGTTATTTTCACGCTGTTTATTATTCTTGTTTCTGCGTTGGAAAAAGTAATTAAAATGGCATATACGCAAATGACACTTGTAAAGGTGAGCAACAAAATCAAGAATGATGTCAACAAAAAAGCATTGAACACGGATTTCAAGTACTATGACAGACCTGATTTTTTCGTGAAGTTTATTTTTGCACAGGACAATTATCCCGTTCACGCCCAGAATGTTGTGATGATTCTTCCCGATATTTTGCGAGGGATTGCAACGATGGTTGCTATGGTTTCAATTATTGCTTCTGTCGGGCCGGTTTTACTTGGAATTACAGCGTTTTTTGTTATATTGAACGCAGCAGCAGAGCTGCCCGTTATAAAGCCCACCGCCGCTTACGAAGAAAGTCTTGTTGATGCATGGCGACCCATGGAATATTCAGGCAGGGTGCTGAAAACCAAAGAAAACGCTGCCGAGCTTCGTGCTTCGGGCGCAGGATTAAAGCTGTTAAGTTCAATCAATGCGGCAATGGACAACTTTCAGACGGTGTATAAGCGGTTTATAAGAAAAGTTGCTCCCTTTCATCTTTTACAGGGTGCTGTTTCTCCCATACAGGCAGCGTGTGTTCTTGTTTATATCATATTTTTTGTTATAGCCGGTGATAAAACACAAATCGGCTTATACGCTTCACTTACCGTTGCTTCAACTGCGTTGGCTTCAAGCCTTAACGATGCGGCAAGCAGTGTTATGCAGATACTTCAATGCATAGCAAACGGTGAAAAGGTTGCTCAGTTTTTCGAGGCCGAATCGGAAATTGAACCGCAGAAGGACAACGCCGTTTCAGCTCCCGACGGAAAATATGAAATTGAATTTAAAAATATTTCTTTCGGATACGACGAAGCTTCACCGCTGTTTAAAAACTTCAATCTGCACATAAAGCCCGGGCAAAGGGTGGCAATTGTCGGCGAAAACGGTGCAGGTAAAACAACCCTGACCAAGCTACTGTTGCGTTTATACGATGTCAGCAACGGTGAGATACTCATCAACGGAAAGAACATAAAAGACTATGATGTTCACGGATTAAGACTGAACATAGGCACCGTTTTTCAGGATATCCGTGTTCTTGCAATGAGCCTGCGTGACAATTTAACGGTATACAACGATGTACCGGATGAAAAGCTGTGTGAAATACTTGACAAAGTCGGTTTAACGGAAGTATTCAAAAGAGCAAACGGGAATCCGGACATTATGGTTTCCCGTGAATTTACCGAAGACGGCATTTCGCTTTCGGGTGGAGAAGCACAAAAGCTGATGCTTGCAAGACTGTTCACAAAGCCCTTCGGACTGCTGATACTCGATGAGCCTTCCTCTGCCCTCGACCCCTTGTCCGAGGTTGGGCTGATGCAGAATATCCTTGACGTGTCAAACACAGCAACAACGGTTATGATTGCCCACCGCCTTTCAACCGTAAGGGATTTTGACTGCATTTATCATATTGAAAATGGCAAAATTATTGAAAGCGGAACACATGACGAACTGATGACCCGCAAGGGCAAATATTATGAAATGTTTGTCAAGCAGGGTGAGAATTATCAGAATTTTCACCCGTATTAAGCCTTATTCTCTTGTAAGCTTTGGGGAATTATGGTACAATATCTTACCTAAGACATTATTATGAAAGAAGTGGAAACATGGTAAAAAATTATGATGCGGTTGTTATCGGCGCCGGTAATGGTGGACTTGTTGCATCAGCACGTCTTGCCAAAGAGGGAAAAAAGACGCTGCTTATTGAGCGCCATAATCTCCCGGGCGGTTTTGCCACAAGCTTTGTAAGAGGCAGGTTTGAATTTGAAGCATCACTTCACGAGCTTTGTGGTGTCGGACCTATCACAGGAAAATCACCGCTTCAGAGAATTTTTGAGGAAGTCGGTGCGGCAGATAAAATAGAATGGATTTCACTCGACGAAGCATACAGATTAATCACACTCGACCAAAACGATAAGTGCGATTATTCCATGCCCTTGGGCAAGGAAGCATTTATCAACAAGCTCGAGGAATATGATCCCGGCTCTTCTGCCGTTGTAAGAAAGATTTTCGACCTTATCGAAAGCATTGAAAAAACCCTTGATTTTGTTGATAACATCGGTGATTTCAAGCCCGCAATGATAAAAGAAATCTTCTCCGAGCACACAGAGTTCCTCAAGGTTGCAAACTATTCCGTGGACGAGGTTCTGACCGCATTCAGAGTAAGCAAAACAACCAGAGATATACTTAACGGCTACTGGTGCTACCTTGGTCAGCCTACGGATGAGCTCAATGTTATCCACTATTTCACAATGCTTCATTCATACATAATTGACGGCGCTGTTATTCCCAGGGGCAGAAGCCACCAGATAAGCACAGCCTTGCTTGAAGCGTTTACCGAAAACGGCGGAGAGGCATGGTTTAACACAAGCGTCAGCAAAATAATTATGAAAGACGGTGCAGCAACAGGCGTTATACTTGATAACGGCACACAGATAAACGCCAAGGCAATAATCTGTAACGCTTCACCGTACAATGCATTCACAAAGCTGATGGACGAAAAGGACGTTCCCGAAAAGTACAAAAAAGAGGTAAACGCCAGAACTCTGTCCGCTAAGGGCTTTGCAGTATTTATCGGTCTTAACCGCTCCGCAGACGAGTTGGGTCTTAACAACCACACATATTTCATCTATCCCAATAACGACAACAGAAAATGCTACGAGCTGAGCAAAAAGCTTGAAACAAACGATGTGCAGGCAACAGTCTGCCTTAACAGAGCTTTTGACGATTGCTCACCCGAGGGCACAAGCATCCTTTATATGACATCTATTTTTGCAGGCGATGAGTGGAGCAAGATTTCTGCCGAGAATTACCACAAAACAAAAACCGCTTTCGCAGAAAAAATGATCGATAATTTTGAAAAGGCAACAGGTGTCGCAATCAGAGATTATATTGAAGAAATCGAAATCGCAGCGCCGATGACCTATGCACGCTATACCGATGCTCCTGCCGGAACTATTTACGGCTATGAGGCAAGCAAGGAAGACGGCATTGTCAAGAGAATTGTTTTTGACCTGATAGAAAAAGGTATACCCGGTCTTTATTTCGCAGGCGGATATACTGCCAGACATATGGGCTATTCACCCAGCTATACAACGGGTAACCTGGCAGCAAAGGCTGCAATCCTCGCTATGGAAAAGGGGGCAAAGTGATGAGCAAGAAAAAGTTTACGGTAAACGGCAACTTTAAAGACAGCGTAAATACGGTAAAGTTTCTCACCGAGAGAATTAAGTTTGTAAACGGTGCTGAGGCTGTACTGCCCACCCGTACAGACGATTTCGGCGTAAACAAGGTTGCAAAAAGCCTTCATCCCAAAGAGCAGAAGCTTGTTATCAGCAGAATTGAAGAGCATGCAAATATTGCGAAAAGCTACTATTTCACAAGTGAAGCTGCACCGCTTGCTTATTTCAAAGCCGGTCAGTACCTTACCTTCAAGCTTGAAATCGGCAATTCTGTTGTTACCCGTTCATATTCAATTGCTTCTTCTCCTGCAAGCGCATTGAACGGCGAATACCAGATAACTGTCAAGCGAATCAGCAACGGTTTTGTTTCCGACTATATCCTCGACAACTGGAAGGTTGGCGACAGGGTTACAGCCTACGCACCCGAGGGTAATATGACGCACTGCCGCTTAAGAGATGCCGCAACAATAGTTGCTATTGCGGGTGGCAGCGGTATAACCCCCTTCCTTTCGCTTGCAAGAGCAATAGACAGCGGCGATGAGGATTGCTCGCTTACCCTGCTTTACGGCTGCAGAAATTCCGATGAAATTCTGTTCAAAGCAGAGCTTGATTCACTCGCAGCAAAGAACGAAAAAATCAACGTGATTTACGTACTCAGCCACAGCGATGAGGAAGGCTATGAAAAGGGCTTTGTCGGTGCAGATATAATCAGAAAATACGCACCCGAAGGCAAATACAGTATTTTCGTATGCGGTCCAGGCGGATTATACAAATTCCTTGAAACAGAGCTTCCGAAACTGGAGCTTGAAAGAAAATACATCCGCTTTGAAGTGTTCTCATCCGGCAAAAAAGCCGAAGAAGAGCCGAAGGAATACAGCATTACCGTAATTAACCGCAGCGAAAAACCGGTAATTAAGGCAAGCAGCAACGAAACCGTACTTTGTGCATTTGAACGTGCCGGCATAGTCGTTCCCGCAAGATGCCACACAGGCGAATGCGGCTTTTGCAGAAGCAAGCTTGTCAGCGGCAAGGTTTATATACCCGAGGGCGAGGACAAACGCCGTATAGCAGACATGCAGTTCAATTTCATTCATCCCTGCTGCTGCTACCCCGAAAGCGACCTTGTTGTAAGAATTAATTAACGAATTACCGCAGTTGGTACAAAACGTATCAGCTGCGGTTTTTGTACGCCCTTTCGAATCCCTGACTCATTTCTGAAACATAAAAAGGAAAGGTAACTTTCGTCACCTTCCCTTTTTATCTGGCGGAGAGTTAGGGTGGTTTGATTGTATAATTTTTGTACTGCCCCGCTTACGGCGGCTTGTTTGTCAAATTTATGTTAGTATAATCCCACGGGCTAAAAACAGTCCACCGGACTGTTTTCTTTACGCCCTTTCGAATCCCTAACTCATTTCTGAAACATAAAAAGGGAAGGTCACTTTCGTCACCTTCCCTTTTTTCTGGCGGAGAGTTAGGGATTCGAACCCTAGAGGCTTTTGGCCTACAGCATTTCGAGTGCTGCACCTTCGACCACTCGGACAACTCTCCGTATTCAATTGTGCCTTGTTATTTTAGCAAAGGAACAGGTTTTTGTCAATAGAAATAATTTTATTATGAGAACAAAGAATATATTAAACAGAAAAAGGGACGGTATTTGCCGCCCCTTGATTTATGTTCCGATATAAATTATTCTCCGCCGCCGACTGAGCCGTCCCAGGTATCAACGGACTTTGCCTTCATTTCTTCCTCGTCAAACCAGCGTGTGGTGACAGCCTTTGTTTCGGTGTAGAAGCGGAAGCCGTCCTTGCCCAGGCAGTGAAGGTCGCCGAAGAAGGACTGCTTGTGGCCTGTGAACGGGAACACGCCTACGGGTACGGGGATACCGACGTTTACGCCTACCATACCGCCGTCTGTTCTCTTTGCGAACTCACGTGCATAGTAACCGCTCTGAGTGAAAATAACGGAGCCGTTTGCAAAGGGATTTGCGTTCATAACGGCAAGACCCTCTTCAAAGTCCTTTACTCTCTTTACACAGAGAACGGGGCCGAAAATCTCTCTCTGACCGACGGTCATATCTTCCGTAACGTGGTCAAAGATTGTCGGGCCTACATAGAAGCCGTTTTCGTAACCGGGAACAACGGGGTTTCTGCCGTCGAGAATGAGCTCGGCACCTTCTTCAATACCTTTTTCAATCCACTTGTGGATGGACTGTCTGTGAGCTTCGGTAACAACGGGGCCGAGTGTGGAGGTCTTATCGTAAGCAGGGCCGAGCTTGAGCTCTTTTGCAAACTTTACAAGATAGCCGACAAGCTCATCTGCAATGCTTTCCTGAGCAACGATAACAGGGAGTGCCATACAGCGTTCGCCTGCGCAGCCGAAGGAAGAGTTGATGATGCCTCTTGCGCTTCTTTCAAGAGCTGCGTCCTCAAGAACAAGTGCGTGGTTCTTTGCTTCGCAGAGAGCCTGAACTCTCTTGCCGTTTGCGGCTGCTCTTGAATAGATGTGAAGACCTACGCTTGTTGAGCCGACAAAGGTGATACCCTTTACGTCGGGGTGATCCATAAAGATTTCTGCTTCGTTTCTGGAGCAGGTGACGATATTGATAACGCCGTCGGGAAGACCTGCCTCCTGCCAGAGCTCGGCAAGTCTCATACAGGTCATGGGAGTCATTGAAGCCGCCTTGAGAACGATAGTGTTACCGCTGACAATGCAAAGCGGTGACATCCAGCCCATGGGAATCATACCGGGGAAATTGAAGGGAACAATACCTGCAAAAACGCCGACAGGCTCTCTGTAAAGAGTGGTGTCGTAGCCTGTGGAGGTATCTCTCATACTCTCGCCCATAAGAAGTGATGGTGCGGAGCAGGCAAGCTCAACGGGCTCTTTTACCTTGAGGATATCGCCCTTTGCCTCGTTCCATACCTTACCGTGCTCTCTTGCGCAGATTTCGGTGAGCTCGTCCATGTGCTGCTCAAGAAGCTCACGGAATTTGAAAACAACCTGAACTCTCTTCATAACGGGTACGTTTGACCATGTCTTGAATGCCTCTTTGGCGCAGGCAATCGCCTCGTTTACCTCATCCTTTGTACAGCAGGGAGTCTGTGCAATAACCTCGCCCGTGCTGGGATTGTAAACATCCATATATTTTTCGCAGGATGACTCAAGCCATTTGCCGCCTGCAAAATACTGAAGCTTTTTAACTGACATTTAAAAACACTCCTATCAAAATTTTACCATTTAATTTTATTACTTTTTAAAAAATCTGTCAATAGCGAAACGTGTCTGCAACAAAGGAATAATTATCTTGTTCACGGTTACATTAATAATAAAAACCGAATAAAGGAGATATTATTTTATGATTGAACAGGATACCGTAAAGCTTCTGCGTGAATGCGATGCAGGCGTAAAGATGGGTGTCAAGTCCATTGACGATGTTGTGGAATATGTTGAAAGTGACAGCTTTGAAAGGCGATTGCGTGACTGCCGCCGTGAGCACGAAAAGCTCGACGGCGAAATCCGTGAGCAGCTTGACCGCTTCAAGGACACGGGCAAGGAGCCCAACCCGATGGCAAAGAGTATGTCTTGGATGAAGACCAACGTAAAGCTCGCCGTTGACAACTCCGACCACACCATTGCCGACCTTATGACGGACGGCTGTAATATGGGCGTAAAGTCACTCAACAGGTATTTAAACAAATATCAGGCGGCTGACGAATACTCAAAGGATATCGCCAAACGCCTGATTAATCTTGAAGAAAAGCTTGCGGTTGATATAAGGGCTTATCTGTAATATTCAGTTGCTGTCTGTTACGACTGCCGCCGTAACGCAGTAAACCTCTTTTGCGCCCGCTTTCAGAAGTGTTTTGCGGCACTCATTGAGCGTTGCGCCCGTTGTTTTAATATCGTCGCAAAGCAGTACGGTTTTACCGTCAATAACAGACGTGTCGTTTACGCTGAAGGCACCCTTCAGGTTTTCGGCACGCTCTTTTGCTTTGAGCTTGTGCTGATCCTTGGTGTTTCGTGTTTTCAGCAGCGCCTCTTTACACGGCAGACCGAGCAGCTTTGCACAGCTTTTGGCAAGCAGGGCAGACTGGTTGTAGCCTCTCTGCCTTTTTCTGCGCCCCGTTTGCGGCACACAGGTCACAAGATCAAACTCAACACCGCCGAAATTTTCCTTCACGCTGTCCGCCATATATTCGGCAAGGAACACGTGTGCGTTGCGCTCGCCCCTGAATTTGAAGCGGTGAATTGCGGCAACAATACTGCCCGTATAGGCAAACGGTGCCGTAATATTCAGCTTGAAATTATTTCTGCCGCATTCGCATTCCCCTACGGGCTTTCCGCAGCCGGTACAGGGATTTTCGAGCCGTTCGGCCTTTTTAAGGCAGTCGTCGCACAGAAAAACATCACGCTGAATTATTCTGTCACAGCCGTGACAGCGTGCAGGAAACAACAGCCCTACAATATGAAAAAGCAATCTGCTTTTCAAAATCAGCCTTCGCCCATGCACTTGACCATAACGGCCTTCTGTGCGTGAAGTCTGTTTTCAGCCTCGTCAAAAATCTCCGCTGCGTGCTCTTCGAATACCTTTGCGGTGATTTCTTCCTCACGGTGTGCAGGCAGGCAGTGAAGCACCATTGCGCCGGGTGCGGCAAGAGCCATAACCTCGTCGTTAATCTGGTAGTTCTTGAATATCTTCTTTCTTTCCTCTGCTTCGCCCTCCTGACCCATGGAAGCCCATACGTCTGTATAGAGAACATCTGCGTCCTTAACTGCGGCGGCAATATCGCTTGTGCAGCAGAATTCGCCGTTTTCGCTTGCCCACTTCATAATGTCTGCATCGGGCTGATAGTTATCGGGGCAGGCAATGCTGACCTTCATACCCATCTTGATACCGCCGACGATGAGGGAGTTTGCCATATTGTTGCCGTCGCCGACGTAGCAGAGCTTGAGGCCCTCGATTGAGCCCTTGTGCTCACGGATTGTCATAAGGTCTGCAAGCACCTGACAGGGGTGGCAATAATCGGTAAGGCCGTTTATAATCGGAATTGAGCCGTACTTTGCGAGGGTTTCAACCTCCTCCTGGTCAAAGGTACGGATCATAATGCCGTCAAGGTAACGGGAGAGAACTCTTGCAGTATCCTCTACGGGCTCACCTCTGCCAATCTGCAGGTCACGGGAGCTGAGGAAAAGAGCGCTGCCGCCAAGGTCGTAAATACCGACCTCGAAGGAAACTCTTGTTCTTGTGGAGGATTTCTGGAATATCATACCGAGGGTCTTGCCTGCAAGATACTTGTGCTCAATGCCGTTTTTCTTGGCGTATTTGAGCTGGTCTGCAAGGTCAAGAATATCAGTGATTTCCTGCTTTGAAAGATCGGAAAGCTTAAGTAAATGTTTCATATTAATTCGCTCCTGTAGTTGTTTATATGTATGTTTATACAACAATTCCTTTATATAGTCAATATTTATGCAAATATTCTGCATATTATACAAAAACCCAACAAAATCGCTGTTGGGTTTTTATCAATTTGGTTTTAAAGCAGCTCTACGCCGTTTTCCTTACAGACCGCTACGGTTGCCTCGTCCCAGACGGACACCTGCACCTCGCCGACGTGCGCCTTGCCGAGCATAAGCATACAAAGGCGTGACTGGCCTATACCGCCGCCCATTGCAAGGGGAAGCGTACCGTCCAACAGAAGTGAGTGGAACATAAGCTGAGCTCTTTCGGGACAGCCTGCCTTGTCGAGCTGTGAACGCAGTGCCTGGGCATCAACACGTATACCCATTGAGGAAATCTCAATCGCACAGCCGAGCACCTTATTATAGAAAAGAATATCGCCGTTGAGTGTCCAGTCGTCATAGTCCGGTGCTCTGCCGTCATGCTTCTGACCGCTCTTGAGCACATCGCCGATCTGCATAATGAAAACCGTACCGTATTCCTTTGCAATGGCGTTTTCACGCTGCTTGGAGGTGTAATCGGGGTACAGCTCCTCAAGCTCGTATGTAGTGATGAACTTAACCTCTCTGTTAAGCTCAACATCAATTGCGGGGTAATTGCCCTTGACCATATCGAGGGTATCGCAAACAGCGCCTACAATTGCACGCACGGTTTCCTTGAGAAACTCAACATTGCGCTGCTCACGGGTGATAACCTTTTCCCAGTCCCACTGGTCAACATAAATCGAGTGCAGGTTATCCATTTCCTCGTCACGGCGAATGGCATTCATATCCGTAACAATGCCTTCACCCGGCTCAAAGCCGTATTTATAAAGTGCATAGCGCTTCCACTTGGCAAGCGAGTGGACAACCTGTGCCACCGTGCCCGTTTCCTTTATATCGAAGGCAACCGCACGCTCAATACCGCTCAGGTCATCGTTAAAGCCCGTTGAGGCATCGACAAAAAGCGGAGCGGAAACACGGCTCAGGTTAAGAGCCTTACACAGCTTTTTGTTAAAAACATATTTGATAAAACCAATTGCAAGCTGGGTATCGTGCACCGAAAGCGTGGACTTGTACCCGGCAGGGATAACGGATTTGCTCATAATTAAAAGCTCCTTGTGAAACTTGCAAAGTTACGCCTTTGCAATATTAAGAATTATAAAACCGACAATTAAATTTGTCAATATAATTTATATGCTACTTTTCCTCCGCCTTGCCCGACATCAGATGCTCGAGCAAATCGGCAACACAGCCGTTGTTGCAATGGCAGGCAACGAGCTTACATATTTCGTGGATTTCTTTTGGTGCCTGACCTGCACAGGCAGGGAAAGCAACGGTTTTAAGCATATCCCAGTCGTTAAAATAGTCGCCGATTGCGGCGGTATGCTTTTCGTCAACGCCCAGCATCGAAGCAAGAGCCATAACACCCGTACCCTTGTGCACACCGGGTGCAAGCATTTCAAACGTAACGATTGACGAGGACATAAAATTGCCGACCTCGGGGTGCTTTGCCGCCTCTTCCTTAAGCCTTTTGATAGCAGGCGGAAAGCCCCAGAAAATAACCTTACACCAGTCGTCATCGGGTATGCTGTCAAAGCTCGTCATCTTATGCGGCACCTTGTCAAAAAACACCTGGCAAAACGCAAACAGACCGTGTTTGACTATGTAAGCTGTTTCAGCGCCGAAAATGCCGACATCAACGGAATAGATCCCCTTGAATTCATTGGCTATTTTTTTGACAAACTCCTGTCCGGCCTTGGGTATGGGCATCTTTTTGATAACCTTGTGCTCGTGAAAATCGTAAATCAATCCGCCGTTGAGTGCAACTGCAGGACAGCTTGTCTGCACGGTCTTCCACGCACGTTCAAGCGAATTTATCGGCCTGCCCGAAGCCAGCGTAAAATAGCCGCCCTCTTCTATGAACTTGTCAATAGCCTCGCCGTTGCGCTTGGGCAGCCTGCGAGCCTTTGAATTGAGCGTGCCGTCAATATCCGACGCCACCAACCATTTGTTTTGCATAGTCAATTACCTGTAAACTCAAAATTTTGAAATCCGCTTGTACAGAGAAAGAGTATATTTTTATAATCTTTTTAACTTTTTTAATCTGTTGGAAATAATCCAATACCATTTCATCCATTGGGGATATTTTAATTCTAACAGATATAGTTTTTCCTTCTTATCGATATAAGGTGATTTCAGTGCTTTTCTTGTTGCTGCGGAGGCTTTGCGCTTTAAATCTTCAATATAACTATTAAAATCCGGATTCTCATTTTTTATCTTGTTTATCAAAATGTAATGATAAACTGCATATTCGCATAATAAATTTGCTTTTAGCCTCGGGAAATTCACCCTATCGCAAAAATCCATCTGCTGTTCGAACGACCATAAACTATCAAAATTTTTTCTGCTAAACTTACAATGAACAGTACTTGTCGGATTCTTAACATAAAAATACATTTGCTTGTCAATGTATGCTATATTCTTTGTCTCGTGAAGCCATTGACAAACTACAGCACTGTCCTCACGTGTTCTGCCGGCTTCAAAAGGAATTTTCAAAAGGATATCCTTCTTTATAATCTTTGCGCAAACAGAATGATAACATAAACTGTCGTTTTTCAGTAATCCAACAAGATACTCATCGGTTACATCTGCTTTTGAAACCGTATAATCAGCTATGTGTTCTAAAAACCCATCCGGAACTGATTCTCCACCGACAAAGCCACACATACTGATATTGCATTTTGTTCTTATCGCACAGTCATACAAAATCTCCAACATCTGCGGATGAATGATATCATCGCTGTCAACAAAATGAATCCATTCCGCTTTCGCTTGGCTTACACCAAAATTTCTTGCCGCAGCCTGTCCTTGGTTTTCCTGATGAAACACACGGATACGGCTATCCATTTCAGCGTATTCGTCACAGATTTTTCCACTTGAATCGGGTGAGCCGTCGTCAATCAGAATAAGTTCAAAATCGGTAAAGGTTTGCGCAAGAATGCTGTCAAGGCAAGCGTGAAGATATTTTTCAACATTGTAAGCAGGTACAATAACACTGATTTCAGGCATATTACTTCCTCCTTAGAACTTTCCTTACAACAGCACTTGCGAACCAATAATACTTCATAATCCTCGGATAAACTTTTTCCAACATATAAACATTCTTTGTATCAAAGAAATATTTGTAATTTTGTACAATCAATTTTAAAAGGCTATTTTGAATGTTACGGTATTCTTTGGGATATTTATCTTTGTTGCACAAAGCCTGTTGATTTGACAAATTCCAAAAAGCTTTTCTTAAAGAAAAATCAACAAGCTCTTTATCCTTCGTGAGTTTGAAAAAACGTATCTGTTCAAAAAGCGCACGAACAGCATCCAACCTTTTCGGTGTCCATTCGCTTTTCGTTATTCCGTCCGGATTAATAAAATAGGCATAGTATGGCTGATCAATAAATGCTATTTTTTCCTGTGCAAAAAGAATACGGTAGGTGACAAATTCATCCTCGTGAATTTTTCCGACAGGGTAACGGATTTCATCAAAGCAATTCTTTCGATATAATTTTCCCCAAGCCACTGTTGCTGTGATATGTTTATTTATATAAATATCCTTCGGAGCCCACAATTCAGCACTAATGGCTGTATCCACACAAGGATTTTCTTCTGAAGTTTCTTCATAATTACAAACACTTACCGATACTCCGTATTTATTAACAGCATCATGCAACTTCTCTACCGTATGATTGTGAAGCCAATCATCGCTGTCAACAAACATCAGCCAATCGCCTGTTGCAGCATCAATGCCGTGGTTTCTTGCATCGGAAAGGCCACCGTTAGGCTTGTGAATGACCTTAATGCGGCTGTCTTTTTCTGCGTATTCGTCGCAGATTTTTCCGCAGTTATCGGGGCTGCCGTCATCAACAAGAATGATTTCAATGTTCTTATATGTCTGGTTGATTATCGAATCAACACACCGGTGAATGTATTTTTCAACTTTGTAAACAGGAACAATTATGGAAATCAAATCCATATAACGGCGCTCCTTTCTTGCAAGATTATCTTTTCTTCAATTCTTCCGCAAGTTTTTCATAATAAGGTAACAGCGGTGTGTTATCATACTTACAGTCTGTCATTGACATAAGTTCAGAGAAAGCGGTTTTTATTTCTTCTTCAGTTTTTACAAACTTTATGTATGGCAGGTATTTTATAAACTCGAAAGTACCGCTTATTTTATGGTTATAATTGCTCAATGCAATACAAGGTGTTCCGGTTATTGCCGAAAAAATCATACCGTGAAGCCTGTCAGTTATTACTATCTCGGCACCGGCAAATTCCTCCAACTTGTCTTTAACCAATAAGTTACGCTTGTTTGCAAAGCACCAACCTTCACAATGGGTATCCGTTTCGGTATAGGTAATTCCTTTTTTCTCAAAAATAGCTTTAACTGTTTTAAGCGTTGATTCATCAATTGCTTTTTCCAAGTCACCTCGCATACATAGCAAAGCACCACTTCTGTTTTGTGCCTGTATTCCGAAATCAGATGCACGTGCACTCAACACGATGTCAGGTGCTAACATCACATCTGCATTCGGATAAAGTTCTTTCATCATATCAAATGATTTCTTTTCTCTTGCAAACAAAGTAAGTCTTTGGGCTTTGTTGTATATCTCAAAAGACTTTTTCTTTTCTTCTGCACCTTTTTCCGTGTCGGAATAATAGCATGTCTGCGGAAAAACTATTTTTCTGTTTTGGGGGAAATCACATATTATTTTTCTTCGTATATCTTCATCGTAGAACCACACATCGCCCATATTTCCGCCACCTACCAAAGCGATAACACTTTTTCGGTTTGTAAGTTTCAACGGAAGTTTGCGGAAGTTATTGTATTTTTCCAGAGAAATTTCAACTATATCTTTTTCTTTTATTCCGGAACTCTTTATGAAATTTTTTTGAGCAATAACTATCGCAGCATCGCCGAGATTTGTGTGTTCCGGAGTACCGAGAATGTATACTTTTTTGAAAAGCATCAATACAATAAGGGATTTCAAATAAACCAACCATGTGTGGCACGCACCGTGTATGCGTCTTAAAGGATATAAAATGTCTCGCTTCATTTCAGAATCTCTTTCTGTTTGCGATTTTTTCAGCTATGTTTTCGGGAAGTGACTTATAAACAGCAGACTTTACCTTAACTGAAAAAGGAATGAGTTCCTCTCCTGCCTTATTAATCTGCCTCTTTTTCTTTTTGCTGTATTCTTCGTTGCTCTCAAATAGCTTTGTTGACATAAACGACTTAATTTCAGGTTGAAGCCATTCGCTTCCGTCTGAACAAACACGATTTCTGAGCTGCGCATAGGTAGGTGTTGAGATTTCCGGAATTACTCCCAAGGACATAAAGTGACTGGAATTAACACAGTAGCAGCTCTTGCAATTTGAGCCTACCGCTTCAAAGCAGATGGGTTTATCTATATCTTCAAAAATGTTAACACCAATTGGTTCATTATAACATTTTTTCAGAATACCAGTTTGCAAATCCAATATCCCCGACCAATCCCCTGCATAACAGAACTCTTTACGCTTAACGTTAAAATTTTTAAATGTAAAATCAAACAACGGTGACTCAAATAAACTGCCATATTTATAATATTCTGAATTTGACAGTTTCGAATGTATGGACATAGGAACCGTTTCTTCATTTCGGGTTAATGCAACCTGCGGATATGCACCCACTTTTTCGTACGAGATTTTTTTTATTTCTTCAATATATGGAATATATTCATCACAAAGATTAATTTGAAGCATAAACGAGGCACCTGCTCGTCTGACCTTGTCTATATTATCAAAAAATCTCTCAAGCAAATTCAGTTTTACCAGTTCCAGATAATGCATAGAAAAAGATATATGCAAACGCTTAATATTCGGTTTGCACTTTTCTATCAGTTCATCGAAGCGCTGAGAAAGTGTGCCGTTTGTCGTTATATTAACATAATGACCTTCTGATAATATAGCTGCAACTATATCAATAACTTCTCTTTGAGCCAAAGTTTCACCAGCACCACAAATACTGATTAAACACGTTCCGCCTACACGTTCCTTGCGCAATGCTTGTGCCATATGTTCAGGCGTATATTTAAGTTCCGCCAATTTCATTGAACGCCTGTGTTCCTGAATAACATAACAATAATGACATTCTAAATTGCAAACCGTAACAGGAATTAAGCACTCAAAAAAACGCTTGATTTTATCCATACGTAGTCACCTGACTGTTATTTTTTCAAAATTTATCGGGCCCCAACCGTATTTGTTCCATTTCATATTGTACTGTATTTCGTTCTCCTCAACTTGGAAAGCGAAAACCTTGTTAAGTATATCGTGACGAATTTGGATAGAACCATCATATTCACACTGTATCAAATCCACATAATACTCTCCGGGAGCCAAAACATCTGTTTTGAAAGAAAATTCATGAGAATTATAACCTTTTTTGAGATCATATAAATCTGAATATGCCATTCCGATAACTGTTCCGCTTTGATTAAAAACCACAAAACGGAGCAGTGAATTATTTATATCAGCAACCGCATCTGTTTGCAGTTCAAAGGACAGAATCTCTCCAAGATTCAAAATATTCTTTTCGATGTTAATTCTGTTAATATGACTTTTTCCCGTAGTTTCAAATTGTCGTTCTACACTCGACACATCGTACTCTTTTTTTATCTCAACGCTATTTCTGCTTGTATAGATTGCTATCGCTTCATCAACGTCCCCGGAAAAAACACATCGTCCTTTATCCATAACAATACATCTTGAACAGAGCTGTCTTATTGTACTCATATTGTGACTGACATATAAAACTGTACGGCCATCTTCCGTTGCCACTTTCTTCATTTTTTGCAAACACTTTTGTTGAAAATTGACATCACCGACGGCGAGGACTTCGTCCATAATCATAATTTCGCTGTCGAGGTGGGCAGCAACGGAGAAGGCGAGCTTTACGTACATACCGCTGGAGTAACGCTTTACGGGGGTATCAATGAAATCACGCACCTCGGAAAACTCGATAATATCCTCCATTTTGGCATCAATTTCAGCCTTGGTCATACCGAGAATTGCGCCGTTCATATATACATTTTCTCTGCCCGTCATTTCGGGGCTGAAGCCTGTGCCGACCTCGAGCATAGAGGCAATTCTGCCGTAGATATCTATTTCGCCCTCTGTGGGTGCGGTAACACGGGAGAGGAGCTTGAGCATGGTGCTCTTGCCTGCGCCGTTGGTGCCTATAATGCCCACAGCTTCGCCCTTGTAAATTGTAAGGTCAATGCCGTTGAGCGCCATAAAGCTCTGACCGACAAGGCGCTGCTCCTGGCCGATTTTGGAGTTGGGGTCTTCCTTGCCTCTGACCCTTGCCCACCAGCTTTGCAGGTCTGCCTGAAGTGTGCCGCCGCCAATCTGTCCGAGGCGGTACTTCTTCTTGACACCCGTCATTTTTATTGCTATTTCACGGTTTGTGTTTTCCATTGTTTGTACCTCTGAATCAGACGGTATCCATAAAGGTTTTTTCAACCTTGTTGAATACCATAATGCCCAACACCGCTACAGCTATTGTAAATACCCACGAGATAACAAGACCGAGGATTGATACCTCACCCTGACCAAGCAGAGCATAACGGAAAAGCTCAATGGGTGCTGTTGCGGGATTTATCATAAGAATTGTTCTGAAAAGCTCGTTATCAATCTGTGACATCGGGTAAACTATAGGCGTTGCGTACATCCACAGCTGTACGCCGAAGGTGACAAGAATCGACAGGTCACGGTATTTTGTTGTAAGGCTGGAAATAATTATACCGCAGCCAAGACCCATAATGCCAAGGTTGAGAAGAACAACGGGAATAACCAGCCAAGCAATCCAGTTGGGGTGGACAACACCCGTTGCAACATAGTAAACGAGAAATGCCAGCACGAGTATCATCTGAATTCCAAACTGAATAACGGAAGACAGCACGTTTGAAATCGGCGTTGTGAGGCGTGGGAAATAGACCTTGCCGAAAACATTGGAGTTTGCAATAAAGGCGTTTGCGTTTGTTGTAAGACAAGTGGAAAAAAATGTCCAGATTGCGTTGCCGCCGAGGTAGAAAAGAATCTGCGGTACGCCGTCTGTTTCAATTCCCGCAATGCCGCCGAAAACAAAGGTGTAAATAAGGCTGGTCATTATGGGATTGATAAAAAGCCACGCAGGGCCCAGCACGGTCTGCTTATATTTGAGCACAAAGGAGCGCTTTGTGAAAAGCCAGATAAGGTCCTTGTACTGCCACACCTCTTTGAGCTTGAGGTCAAACCACTTGTGCTCAGAGGTTATGTGTGTATGGTATTGCTGTGCTTCGTTGGACATACTGCACCTCATTATAATATAATAAAGGAAGTATATACCTTAAATTGTAATTTGTCAACCTTATAGGGCTTTTCTATGTGCTAATATGCAAATTAGAGTTTGTTTAACACACAAAAAATGAGCACCACACGCTTTAGTGTGAGATGCTCATTTTAAATCAGTTTTTCTTCGTTTTGTCGTTTACGAAGCGCTTGATTTTGTTTGAGGTGGTTTTTTCAAATTCCTTGTCACGGATTATTACGTTGGAAATCTGCTTATAAATCGGCAGCTCTTTACAGGCGTTTTTGATGCTCTTGAGCACTTCGGCAGGGCTTTTGTTTTCGCTGAGGAAGACCTCGGCAACGAGGGATTTTGCGTTGCCGCTTGCCTCGTTGTTTTCGCCTGTGACAACAACCTCCGTTACGAAATCAATGCCCTGGATATAACCTTCGATTTCCTCGGGGTAAATGTTTTTGCCGTTGTCAAGGACTATAACATTCTTCTTTCTGCCGCAGATTACGAGCTGCTCCTTGCTGTTGATATAGCCGTAATCGCCGGTGTAAAACCAACCGTCCTGAATGACTTCGGCTGTCAGGTCGGGACGGTTATAGTAGCCGAGCATAACCGTGTCGCCCTTGATACAGATTTCGCCTATACCCTCTTCGTCAGGGTCATCAATACGCCAGTCGATACAGCGAAGTTTAATGCCTGCCGTGTGGTAGTCGTTGGCGGCATCATGGTTTGCACAGACGAGAGGAGAGCACTCGGTGATGCCGTAGCCGTTGATGAGGCTGATGCCTATATTGTCGAAAAACTCGCCGACCTCGGGTCTGATTGCAGCACCGCCGCAGACGATTTTTTTGAGCTTGCCGCCGAAATTCTTGTGAATCATACCGAAAAGCGTTCTGCGCTTGTCAATGCCGATTTTGCGCAGGAAATTGCTTGCTTTGATAAGCTTTGCAAACATTGCCGCCTTGCCCTGCTTTTCGATTTCTCTTGTAATTCTCGTTACAAAAAGCTCGGCAATTGCAGGAACGATGTAGATATATTCGGGCTGATAGGTCTGAAGGTTTTTCAGCACGGCCTTGAGGCTTTCGTTGATACAAAGCGTTGAGTGGTGGTGGAAGGAAACGAGCAAATCTGCAACACTTTCATAGGTGTGGCTGTAGGGAAGCACGGACAGACCGACATCGAAAACCGTTGAAACCTGCAGGCCGTAGCAAACGCAGGACATAAGGTTTTTTTCGGAGAGCATAACACCCTTTGACATGCCTGTTGTGCCCGAGGTGTAGACGAGCATTTTCATTGCGTTGGGGTCGCTTTTGCAGGCAATGTATTCAGCCTTGTCAAGCGCTGCACCTTCATCGAGTGCTTTTTCAAATGAAATGAAATTATCCTCATTTTCCGTGCGGTCAAAGCCGATGAAAAGCTTGATTCCTCCGAGTGAAGCAAGGTTTTCTTTGAGCATTTTTTCGTAGCGCTTGTCGTAGAAAAGCACCGTTGCCTTGCTGTCGTTGAGCAGGTGGATAAGGTCCTTTTCGGGCAGCTCCTTATCAAGCGGAATAAACACACCGCTGCTGCGAAGTGCGGTGAAGTATGCGGTAATCCAGTTGACGGAGTTTGCACCCAGACAGGCAATGTGTCCCGCCTTTTCGCCGGCAGCCGTAAGGTATGCGCCGAGGGCATAAACCCTGTTGACAAACGCTTCATAGGTCATACTGCGGATTTCGTCCTTGACCTTGTATTTGTAAACAATTTTGTCGGGGCACTCTTTCAGTGCAAGTGCTATCATTTCTTCCATATTTGAAACCATAGGCACGTCGTAGTAGTTGTATTTTACCGTGGACATTTTTCTTTACTTCCTTTCTGTGAAAACAGCCAAAGTGCTGTTGGTATATATCATATCCCGTGTGGGCATAATTGTCACGCTACTGTTTCCTTTTTGCTTTCTACTGTTGATTTTCGGTGCGGTAGAGTTTGTTTTCACCCTTCTACCCACAGTAGAGTTGTTGATATATCAACGAAAATACACTTGATTTTTCAAAAAGTATGATGTATAATACAAAACAGTTTTTAAACGGAGGTGAACGGTTTGACCGAAGAACAGCTCAAAAAGAACATTGCAAAAAACATTTCCGAGCTTCGCAAGGCATCGGGTCTGACGCAGGCACAGCTTGCCGAAAAGCTTAGCTATTCGGACAAATCTGTTTCCAAATGGGAACGTGGTGACGGTGTGCCCGACGTTATTGTAATGCAGAAAATGGCAGAGCTTTTCGGAGTTACGCTCAATGATTTTATCGGCGAAAACACGCCCAAGCTTCCACGCAAAAAGCCCTACCTCACCAACAGAATTATAATCCCTATCCTGAGTGTAGGTCTGTCGTTTCTTGTTGCCTCGGTAATCTTTTTTATTCTGCGCCTTTTCAATGTGTGGGACGAAAAATCGTGGCTGCTTTTTGTTTACGCCGTGCCCGTTTCGTTCATTGCGCTGACGGTTTTTACGGAGCTGTGGTGGAATCTTCTGTTGCGCTTTCTTGCCACAAGCGGCATAGGCTGGTCAATAGCAATCTGCCTTAAGCTGACTTTCTGGAATATAACCGACCTCAACTATATTTTCATACCCGTTGCCATTTTACAGGTATTGGCGATTTTCTGGTTTGTAATGCGCTACCGCAAGAAAAAGCGCAAAGAAGAGCAATCGCAGACAAACGAATAGCTTTTAATCCGTACAGAGCAGTTTCTGTGCGGATTTTTGTTTTGATTTGCATTCTATTGTAAATAATTACAAAAATAGGCACGGCAAAAACCAAATGTTTAATTCAATTTATTCTTGACTGCGATTTGCACAAGTGTTATTATAGTATGCGTATGTTTATAATACTTTAAATATTTTAGGAGATAGTATTATGTTTGACAAAGTTGACGCTCAGTATAATTTTACTGCCTGCGAAAAAGAAGTGCGTGAATTCTGGAAAGAAAACCACGTATTTGAAAAGAGCGTAAAGAAGAACGAGGGCAAGCCCGAGTTCACATTTTACGACGGACCGCCCACGGCAAACGGTGTGCCTCACGTCGGTCATATTCTCACCCGTTCAATCAAAGACCTTATCCCCCGTTACCGCACGATGAAGGGTTACCACGTCGAGCGTAAGGCGGGCTGGGACACGCACGGTCTGCCCGTTGAGCTTGAGGTTGAAAAGGAGCTCGGCTTCAGCGGCAAGGCCGATATCGAAAAGTACGGCATCGTTCCCTTTATCGACAAGTGCCGCAAGAGCGTTTGGAAGTATAAGGATCTGTGGGAGGATATGAGCGAAAGAATCGGCTTCTGGGCTGATTTTGAAAACCCCTATATCACCTACGATAACAAGTACATCGAATCCGTATGGTGGGCATTCAAGCAGCTTGATGCAAAAGAGCTTCTCTACCACGGCCACAAGATTGTTCCCTACTGCCCTCGCTGCGGTACAGCTCTTTCCTCTCACGAGGTTGCACAGGGCTACAAGAACATCAAGACCCGTTCGGCATACGTTCGTTTCAGACTCCGTGATGAGGCTGACACCTGCTTCCTCGCCTGGACAACCACACCGTGGACTCTTCCCTCAAACGTTGCTCTTTGCGTAAACCCCGACGCAGAGTATGTTAAAATCAAGACTGAGGACGGCTGCTATATTCTTGCAAAGGCTCTTGTTGGCGGTCTGTTTGAAGAGGGCAAGTACGAGGTTGTTGCCGAGTACATCGGTAAGGACCTTGAATACACAAAATACGAGCCTCTCTTCCCCTACGTTAAGGACAAGTACTACGACAAGGCATGGTTTGTAACCTGTGACGGCTACGTAACACTCGACAGCGGTACAGGTATTGTTCACATTGCTCCCGCCTTCGGTGAGGACGACTCCAAGGTTGGGAAGAAGTATAAGCTCCCCTTCGTTCAGCTTGCTGACGAGCGTGGCTGCTTCCCCGAAGCTGCAACAGAATACGCAGGCCGTTTCGTTATGGACTGCGACCCCGATATCATTACACGCTTAAGCAACGAGGGCTCACTTTTCAAGGTACAGACCATTGAACACCAGTACCCCTACTGCTGGCGCTGCGACAGTCCCCTGCTTTACTACGGTAAGCCCAGCTGGTTTATCGCAATGAGCACACTTCGTGACGAGCTTACAGCCGACAACGCTTCCGTCAACTGGCTGCCCGAAACCTACCGTGACGGCCGTATGGGCAACTTCGTCAGCAACGTTATCGACTGGGCTATCTCCCGTGACCGTTACTGGGGCACTCCCCTTCCCGTATGGGTTTGCGACAAGTGCGAAAAGCACCACGTAATCGGCAGCGTTGAAGAGCTCAGCAAGCTCACAGGCGCACCTGCAGATATCGACCTTCACAAGCCCAGCGTTGATCCGCTTACCTTCGAGTGCGAATGCGGCGGCACAATGCACAGAGTACCCGAGGTTATTGACTGCTGGTTTGACTCAGGCGCAATGCCCTTTGCACAGCAGCACTATCCCTTTGAGAATAAAGACCTGTTTGAAAAGCAGTTCCCGGCTGATTTCATCAGCGAGGGCAGCGACCAGACACGTGGCTGGTTCTACTCTCTTCAGGCTATTTCAACCGCTATCTTCGGTAAATCCCCCTATAAAAACTGCGTAGCGCTCGGTCTTGTCAACGACAAGGACGGCATCAAGATGTCCAAGCACAAGGGCAACGTTGTTGACCCGTGGGAGGTTATGGACAAGCACGGTGCAGACGCTATCCGCTGGTATTTCTACGTTTCCTCTGCCCCTTGGATTTCCACAAACTTCGACGGCGATGCAATCAACGAGCATCAGCGCCGCTTTATGGGCACAATGTGGAACACCTTCCACTTCTACAACCTCTATTCGGGTATTGATAACTTCAACCCCAACAGCTACAAGCTCGCTGACTGCAAGCTTACAATGATGGACAAGTGGATTCTCGGCCTGCTCAACTCCGTAATCAAGAAGGTTGACACAGAGCTTGAGGGCTACCACATCACAGAGGCTGCAAGAGAGCTTGTAAGCTTCGTTGACCTTATGAGCAACTGGTATGTCCGCCGCTGCCGCCGCCGTTTCTGGATGAGCGAGCTTACCGAGGACAAGATTGCCGCTTATATGACACTCTACACTGTTCTTGATAGCCTTATCAGACTTGCTGCTCCCTTTGTACCGTTTGCAACGGAAACAATTTACCAGAGCCTTGTCCGCAAGAACAATCCCGATGCTCCCATCAGCATCCATATGTGCGATTATCCCGTTTGCGACGAGAGCTACATTGACGAAGCTCTTGAGCGTGATATGAAGCTCGTTTACGATTCGGTCGGTATTGCAAGAAACGCAAGAAACCTTGCAAACCTCAAAATCCGTCAGCCGCTTTCACGCCTTCTCGTCTGCGTAGAGGGTGAGGACGCACACTTCAACGAGGAAATGCTCTCCATCATTGCAGAAGAGCTCAACGTTGAAAAGGCAGAGCAGGTAAGCTCCACAAAGGGCTTCATCTCTCACTCAATCAAGCCCCAGCTCAAGACACTCGGCCCGAAGTACGGCAAGGTGCTAAACGCTATCCGTGAGTATTTTGCAACAGTTGACGGCGACAGCGTAATTGACGATATTGAGGCTAACGGCAGCCACAAGACAAATCTGGGCGGCACAGACGTTGAATTCACAATGGACGACCTTCTTATCAGCACAGGCTACAAAGAGGGCTTCATGTCTGCGGCAGACAGAAACATCACCGTCATTCTTGACACAGTCCTCACACCCGAGCTTATTCAGAAGGGCTACGCCCGTGAGTTCGTTTCCAAGGTACAGAATATGCGCAAGTCCTCCGGCTTCGAGGTTATGGACAGAATCGTTATCACATACGCAAGTGACGATGAATTTGAGCAGCTTCTTGCTCCGAGCGTTGAGGCTGTTTCCAAGGAGCTTCTTGCAGACGAAATCGTCCGTGCAGACTCTGTTGAAGGCGAAGAGCTTGATATCAACGGCAAGAATGTCGTAATCACAGTTAGAAAGGTGCAGAAATAATGCTGGAAAAAAAGTATGATTTCAGAGCGGCTGAAAAATCAGTTCAGAAGCTCTGGGCAGATAAAGACGTTTACCGCTTTGACCCGACAAGCCCCAATCAGATTTATTCTATCGACACTCCGCCCCCCACGGTCAGCGGTTCACTTCACATCGGTCACATCTTCTCCTACACCCAGGCGGAGATGGTTGCCCGTTACCGCAAATTTATGGGCTACAATGTTTTCTATCCCTTCGGCTTTGACGATAACGGTCTGCCGACCGAGCGTCTTGTTGAAAAGGAAGAGGGCATAAAGGCAAAGGATCTCTCCCGTGAGGAGCTTTACACAAAGTGTATGAGCACCACGGCAAAGTATGTTGACGAGTTTACAAACCTCTGGAAATCACTCGGCTTCTCCGTTGACTGGAATCTCCGCTACGAAACAATCGACGAGCGTAGCCGCCGTATTTCACAGAAGTCATTTATCCGTCTTGCAAAGGAAGGTAAGGCTTACGTCAAGGAGTCTCCCGTTCTCTGGTGTACAGAGTGCCAGACCTCAATTGCACAGGCTGAGCTTGACAGCGCAGACATCAAATCAACCTTCAACTACATCTACTTTATGGTTGACGGCAAGCCCCTTACGGTTGCAACAACCCGTCCCGAGCTGCTTTACGGCGTAGTCTGCCTTTTCGTCAACCCTGAGGATGAAAGATACAAGGAATATGTCGGCAAGAAGGCTGTCGTTCCCGTATTCAACTATGAAGTTCCGATTCTTACCGATGAAATCGTAAGCCTTGAAAAGGGCACAGGCGTTGTTATGTGCGCTACCTACGGCGACCAGACTGACGTTGACTGGTGCGAGAAGCACAACCTCCCCTACCGCAAGGTTATCACAACCGAAGGCAGAATTGACGAGAGCGTTCCTTATGTTGCAGGCATGAGCGTTTACGGCGCACGTAAAGAGCTTGTCAGAATGATGGAGGAGCAGGGTCTGCTTGAAAAGGTAGAGGACATTGTTCACCCCGTTCAGACACACGAGCGCTGCGGCAAGCCGATTGAAATTCTCCCCTCACGCCAGTGGTATATCGACATTCTTTCCCACAAGGAGCTCTTTGTTGAGGCCGGTAAGAAAATCAACTGGTACCCCACATTTATGAAGAGCCGTTATGATGTATGGGTTGAAAACCTCAAGTGGGACTGGTGTATTTCCCGTCAGCGCTACTTCGGCGTTCCGTTCCCGGTATGGTACTGTAAGAAGTGCGGCAAGCCTATGTTTGCAGATGAGAGCATACTCCCCGTAAACCCGCTCGAATTCACTCCCGAGGCAACCTGCGAATGCGGCTGCAACGAGTGGATTCCCGAATCCTCCGTTCTCGACACATGGGCAACGTCTTCAATGACACCCCAGATTAACGCACACTGGGAAGAGCCCGACGGCACAGACCTTTCCGACAAGCTTGCCCCGATGACAATGAGAACACAGGCTCACGAAATCATCAGAACATGGGCTTTCTATACAATTGCAAAGAGTATGTACCATACAGGCAACATTCCGTGGCAGGATATTATGGTCTGCGGCTTCGTTCTTGCAAAGAAGGGCGAAAAGATCAGTAAATCCAAGGGCAATGCTGTCAAGTCACCTGCACAGCTTGTTGAAGAGTTCGGCGCAGACTGCATCCGTTACTGGGCAGCAAACACCAAGCTTGGCACGGACACATACTTCTCCGACGACGAGCTTAAGATTGCAAACCGCTTCCTTACAAAGCTCTGGAATGCTTCCAAGTTCACACTCACTCACCTTGAGGACTACAGCAAGGAAGATGCTCCCGAAGAGCTTCTGCCCGTTGACAAGTGGATTGTCGAGCGCTGCAAGCAGACTATGCGCCGCTGCATAAAGCTGCTTGACGAGTACGAAATCGGCTCCGCAAGACACGAGATTGACGACTTCTTCTGGAAGGATTTCTGCGACTACTACGTAGAAATCAGCAAGGAGAGGCTCTATCAGCCCGAGGTACACGGCTACGAGGCACGCAGAAGCGGTCAGTACGCAATTTACTACTGCCTGCTCAACATCCTCAAGATGTACGGCATCTTCGTACCGCACATGACAGAGTTCATTTATCAGGACGCTTTCAAGGACAAGGAAGGCATCGAGAGCCTTCACCTCAACTTCTGGAAGGTTGACGGCGAGGACGATGCAGAAAGCCTTGAATTCGGCGAGCTTGTAAAGGACGCTGTTTCCGAGGTCAGAAAGTACAAGAGCGAAAACAATATCTCCATGAAGGCAGATATCGACTCAATGACCATCAAAACCCCCGAAAAGTTCAAAGAAGATTTCGATAAGACTCTCGGCGATATCGTCGCCTGCTGCCACGCACAGAAGGTTGAGTTTGAAATTCTGTAAATAATCATTAAAGCAGCTTTGTTTTTAGCAAGGCTGCTTTTTGTTTTATGTATGTTGTTATAATTATTTTACAAGGTGAGTGTTTCGGGCTGTTTATACGTCAAACAGATGAAAGGCCTTTTAATATGAAAAGAAAGGGGGATTTTGTATGAACGGCGGCAACAGTTATGAGCGATACCTGAACGGTGACGATTCAGCCTTTTCCGATATTATGCGGACATACGGTGACGGACTGATGCTGTACATCAACAGTTTTACACACAACATCCACACATCCGAAGAGCTTATGGAGGAGGTTTTTTTCAAGCTTGCTGTAAAAAAGCCTCACTTCAAAAAGAAAAGCAGCTTTAAAACCTGGCTATACACAATCGGGCGCAATGCGGCGCTTGATTATATCAGAAAGCAAGCCCGTTCAGACGACAAGTCTATAGAGGAATATACATATTTAATTAAAGAAGAAGAAGAAGAAAACCTTGAAAGGCTTTATCTGAAGGAAGAACAGAGAATACTGTTGCACGCCTGCATAAAATCACTCAAGCCCGAATATGCGCAGGTGCTGTATCTGGTGTTTTTTGAAGGCTTTGACAATGCACAGACGGCAAAAATTATGAAAAGAAGCAAAAAGCAAACGGAGAATCTGATTTACAGGGCAAAAGCCTCACTTAAAACGAAGCTAAAAAAGGAGGGATTCGTTTATGAGGAATTATGATGAAATTGCCAACAGAGTGCTCGAAAAAAGAGATGAGCATATAAAAAGCAAAAGGAAGAAGATTAAGATATTGACAGGCGTATGCTGTGCGGTATTGGCTGTGTTTGCAGGCTTGGGCTTGTGGAAAAACTACTTTTCGGGCAGTCAGCCGTTTGACATCCACGGCGAAGAAACAACGGTTGAGCCGACCCTCACCCCTGCCGACCCCAATAATCCGATTGCTTCGGGCGGCGACGAATATGACTGGTTCAACGCATACAGCGACAAGGTGTACGGCGTCACGGGCGAGCTTATAACCTACATCGAAAATACACATAACATTGATTTTACCGAGTGGGCAGAATCATTCAAGCCTATTCTTCAAGCATCGAAATACGGTGAATCTGACCCCGAATATGTACCGTTGCTTGTTAAAACAATAAAAGAATTTGATATACCCCGAAGCGTTATAGAGCAAATCAACAGTGAGCATATTGCCAGTTATATTGAAATGGAACAAAGTGAAGACTTTATAAAGAGAAACACTTTCTCTTCAGAGGAAATCGACGCATTGTATTCGGGCGATCTCAAGGAAATAAGCCGAGTTTTTCCAGCTGAAAATGCAATTATTCACAACGGCAGAGCGTTCGGACCGAAATGGTATCTCAATGCATCGGACGAAGAGCTTGCACGGTACGGAATTTCCAAAGAAACTGTCAGAGAAAAGGCGTTTTACTTTATATCAAATCAGGCAGGCGGTTATTTGCAATACAAAACGGCTCAAGCCTATTTTAAGGCAACGATAATAGACGATGCCGTTTACGGTGAGAATATCCACTATCCGCCCGAACAGTATGAGGAAGTTGAAATGAGCAACGCTGAAGCTGCTGAGTATTTCGGTAAGGACTTTTCCAAAATACCGTTTTCCGCTTCCGACAAAATGGAATTTTACGACAACGGCACACATAAAATTATTTACAGCAAAAACGGCGAAATAGTAAGCGACTGGTGCCGCTTTCAATACAACGGGCATTATTACGGCGGTATGACTCTGTTTGTTGAGGTTTCAAAAATCGGTGCCGAATACGACTGTGTTTATATCACGCAGGACGAAATCAGCAAGCAGGGATTTATGATTGACGGTATCGAAACAAAGCTCTATCTGTTGCCCGTTCACGCAGGTTCTCTCTACCTTTACTGCATTGCCGAATTTGAGCACAACGGAATTCATTACAGAGTAGAAGGCAGAAGCACGGAGTTTGATAAGTTTTACAGCGTTCTTGAAACAATAATCAACGAAAGCTGATTTGAGCACCAGCAAAAAAGCCTGTACGGACATTCAACCCGTGCAGGCTCTTGCTTCATCTTGCGTATTAACTTGCTTATTATCTTACTGTTTCTGTTAACCGTTCTATTGTTTTCCGGTCACACTCGGGTGTGTCTTTCAGCGGAAAGTCCAGCCCGAGCTCGTTGTATTTTTGCACGCAGAGCTTTTTGAACGGCAGAAGCTCGATTTTTTGTAAGCTTTTTGCTCGCTTTGCAAGAGCTGCAATCTGCTTTATGTTCTCAACGCTATCGGTCATACCGGGAACAACAACGTGGCGTATTATAATATCGGTATTATAATTATTACATTCCTCTATAAATCGAAGCGTTGTTTCAAGTGAAGTACCGATGTATGTTTTGTATTCATCCTCGCTTGCGAATTTGATATCGCAAAGCATGGTATCCGTATGTTT
Source organism: Clostridia bacterium (assembly GCA_017516745.1). Taxonomy (GTDB): domain Bacteria; phylum Bacillota; class Clostridia; order Oscillospirales; family Acutalibacteraceae; genus UBA8612. The sequence goes on along the minus strand of JAFXBF010000004.1, from coordinate 125,616 downwards.
GAGTACGCTTTTTACGCTTTCATTTACGGGGTAGCCTGCGGTATCAAGTGCGGTGTTTATGCCGACCTTGTGCAATTCTTCAAAAAGCTTTGCCACAAAATCCGCCTGCGCAAGAGGCTCGCCGCCCGAAACGGTAACGCCGCCCTTTTCGCCGAAATAGCTCTTGAAGCGCACGGCTTTTTTGACTATATCCTCAACCGTATATTCCTCACCGCCCGAAAACGGACGTGTATCGGGGTTGTGGCAGTAAGGGCAGCGGTAGGGACAGCCCTGCATAAAAACAACAAACCGTATCCCCGGCCCGTCAACCGCACCGAGGCTTTGGAAGGAGTGGACCTTGCCTTTGAGGGAACTATTCATATAATTCACCTGCTAATTACAACTTAATGTTGAAAATGAATGATGAATAATGAATAGTGAATAATGAATAATTGTGGACGAAACTCTACATTTATTATTCATTATTCATCAGCGCAAGCGGCTTCATTATTCATTTTTCATTAAAGGTTTGTCAAAAACAAACTTCAATTACATTGCTCCGTGGAACGTTCTTGCGATGACTTCCCTTTGCTGTTCTTTGGAGAGCTTATGGAAGTTTACTGCGTAGCCCGAAACACGGATTGTGAGGTTGGGGTACTTTTCGGGGTGCTCGGAAGCGTCAATCAGCATTTCTCTGTCGAAAACATTGATATTGATGTGCTGTGCGTTCTGTGAGAAATAGCCGTCGATAATTGAGCTTAAGTTTTCGTAGCGTGTTTCGTTGTCAGCGCCGAGTGCCTGCGGAATTACGCAGAAGGTGTTTGAAATACCGTCCTTACAGCAGTCATAGCTGAGCTTTGCAACGGAGTTGAGGGAAGCGAGTGCACCGGAAGCATCTCTGCCATGCATCGGGTTTGCACCGGGCGCAAAGGGCTCGCCTGCACGTCTGCCGTCGGGTGTGTTACCCGTCTTTTTACCGTAAACAACGTTTGATGTGATTGTGAGAATGGAGAGCGTATGCTCCGCATTTCTGTAGGTCGGAATTTTCTTGAGCTCGTTGAAGAACAGCTCAACCTGCTCCTTGGCAATCATATCTGCACGGTCATCGTCGTTGCCGTATTTCGGGAAATCACCCGTTGTTTCAAAGTCCGTAATAAGTCCCGTTTCGTCACGGATAACCTTGACCTTTGCGTACTTGATAGCCGAAAGTGAGTCAGCAAGGACGGAGAGACCTGCTGCACCGAAGGCCATATAGCGGTGTACATCCGTGTCGTGCAGAGCCATCTGCACCTTTTCGTAGGCGTACTTGTCGTGCATATAGTGAATCATATTCATTGCCTTGACATAGGTTTTTGCAAGCCAGGGACGGTACTCGTTCATAAGGTCGAGCACTGTTTCGTAGTCGAGGTATTCACCCTCAAACTTTCTGCCTGCGGGAGCAACCTGCATACCGCTCTTTTCGTCCTTACCGCCGTTGAGAGCCATAAGCAGCAGCTTTACAAGATTGGCTCTTGCGCCGAAGAACTGCATATCCTTGCCCACTCTCATAGCGGAAACACAGCAGGCAATTGCGTAATCGTCGCCGTAAACGGGGCGCATTACGTCGTCGTTCTCGTACTGGATGGAGTCTGTGTCACAGCTCACCTTTGCGCAGTAGCGCTTGAAGGCATGGGGAAGCTGAGTTGACCAGAGCACGGTCATATTCGGCTCAGCGCTGGGGTTGAGGTTATAAAGCGTGTGAAGCACACGGAAGGAGTTCTTTGTGACAAGCGTTCTGCCGTCCTCACCCATACCGCCGATTGCCTCTGTAATCCACATCGGGTCGCCTGCAAAAAGCTCGTTGTATTCGGGTGTACGAAGGTGACGTGCCATACGCAGCTTCATAACGAAATCGTCCATAATTTCCTGAATCTGCTCTTCGGTGTATGTACCGTTTTTAAGGTCACGCTCAAAGTAAATATCGAGGAAGGTGGAGGTTCTGCCAAGGCTCATTGCAGCACCGTTCTGCTCCTTGATTGCGCCGAGGTAGCCAAAATACAGCCACTGCACAGCCTCCTTGGAGTCCTTTGCAGGAACGGAAATGTCGCAGTCGTACATTGCAGCCATTTCCTTGAGCTTGCCGAGGAAATTAATCTGCTGGAAAAGCTCTTCAAGTCTGCGGATATCCTCTGCAAGGACATCGTTTGCGGCAATTGCTGCCTTATCCTTGAGCTTTTCTTCTATAAGCTTGTCAACGCCGTAAAGCGCAACTCGCCTGTAGTCGCCTATAATTCTGCCTCTGCCGTAAGCATCGGGCAGACCCGTGATAATACCCGTATGGCGTGCGGCACGGATTTCGTCGTTATAAACTCTGAAAACGCCGTCGTTATGGGTTGTTCTGTAGCGAAATTCTTCCTCAACAACCTCGGAAAGCTCGTAGCCGTAAGCCTTGCAGGCCTTTCTTGTCATATTGAGTCCGCCGAAAGGATTTACACCTCTGCGAAGGGGCTCGTCCGTCTGCAGACCGACAATAATTTCATTTTCCTTGTCAAGATAACCGGGGATGTATGCGGTAAGTGAGGAAACCGTTACGGTATCTATATCAAGCACGCCGCCATTGGCCTGCTCCTGCTTGAGAAGCGCATCAAACTTTTCGTAAACCTTCTTTGTGCGGTCGGTAGGCCCTGCAAGAAAGCTCTCGTCACCCTCGTAAGGGGTGTAATTGAGCTGAATAAAGTCACGGACGTTTATTTCGTCCTGCCATTTACCGCCTTTAAAGCCGTTCCACTGTTCAAACATCTTAATCACCTTTCCTTTTAAACTTCATATATAGAAAAAAATATAAACAAAGCAAAAAGGGCAACACTTCAGAAACAGAAGTGCTGCCCAGACGATCGACAAGCAAAAACCTCACCGTGGTTAACTCCACAACAATTCTGTTTTCGTCAGAGGTTTTTATATTTTTTTGTACCCTTATTTTACATTTTCATATTACCATAAACCCCATATTTCGTCAAGCAATATACACGGAGAATAAATGCAGTTTACGGGGATGTTTTTTGTTGATTTTTTCTTCGGAATGAGGTAAAATTCCGTTATAACAAAATAGTGGAGAAAACATATGAAAAACATTGTTTTAATCGGTATGCCGGGAGCAGGAAAAAGCACTATCGGCGTGCTTCTTGCAAAGAGCCTGCTTTGCTCCTTTACCGACACCGACCTTATAATTCAGAACGCCTGCCGAAAGAGCCTTTGTGACATTATTGAAGAAAAAGGCACGGACGGATTTTTACAGGTTGAAAACGACATCATCTGCTGCTGTGAGTTTGAAAACAGCGTTATCGCAACCGGCGGCAGCGCAGTTTACGGCAAAGAGGCTATGGGGAAGCTAAAAAAGAACAGTGTTTTTGTTTATCTCAAGCTGCCGCTTGCCGAAATAGAAAAAAGGCTTGCGGATATCAAAACCCGTGGCGTTGCAATGAAAAACGGCACAACCGTTGCCCAGCTCTTTGAAGAAAGAGCACCGCTTTATGAAAGGTATGCAGATATAACGCTCGACTGTTTAGGGCTGACTCCCGAGCAATGTGTTGACACAATCGTCGAAAAATTGGCGGATTGATTTAACATCCCGTCGGGGCACTGTGTTCCGGATAACGAATTCAGCATTATCTGTTTTCTGCCGATACCTCAAAACCATAGCCAGCCGAAAAGAAGATACTTTATTATTATCTGCAAGAACGTGTACTTAACGGTTACTGTGCAGGTGTCGGTAAATTCGTTACCCTGAGCGTCCCTTACCGTACAGGTTATTGTTGCCGTACCTGTTCCGAGTGCAGAAAATTCACCGTCGGAGTAAGGTGTTATTATATTCAAATCTGATGATTCCCATACTATCCTGCAGTCTGCCGTTGAATCGCAGTCTAATAACGGAATCAGTTCAAAACTCTTTTTATAATTTACGGTAATTGCTTCGGGAATATCCACGCCGTAAACCACACCCGGCTTTACGGGAACGGTTTCGTATTGCGTTTCTCCGCAGCGGATACAGCTGCGTTCTTTTGTGCCTGTCTGTGTTACTGTAGGTTGGACTGTGACCGTCCATTTTCCGAAGGAATGGTCGGTTTCGTCTGTCGGGATTGTGCTGTAATATTCATGGCCGCAAATACAGGTGTGCTGTTCTTTTCCTTCTTTTGTGCAGTTGGATTCTTCCGTAACCTCACAGGTATATTTATGGACGTGATTATATTCGATATTCGAAAACAGGAAGTCGTTGGAAGCATCTATTTTGATGTTTTTAAAATCCTCTTCACTGCCCGCGTAGTAAACCTTTTCAACATTCTTACATCCGTAGAAGCTGTGGAAGTTAACAACTGCAAGGCTTTTGGGTATGTAAATGCTTTTCAGGCTTTCACAGTCTCTTGTAAGGAAGTAGGTTGCAACCGTTTTTGTTCCCTCGCGTATTACGAGCTTTTCGCCCATTTTATTGCGGTTTGAATATATAAGATGATTGCCTGCGTAATATGCATTTGAGTCCCAATTGGCGTTATTTTTAAAATGAGCAGTATTAGTGAAAGCACTGTCTCCGATTCTTTCAACCGTATCGGGAATGCTGATATTCTCAAGCTTTTCGCAATCGGCAAATGCGGTTGAACCGATATACGTTACTGTTTCAGGCAGGGTAATTTCGGTAAGGCTTGTGCAATAGTTGAATGCGCCGTTATTGATTGTCTTCAGCTTGCTGTTTTCGGCAAAATTTATGCTTTTAAGGCGATAGCAGCCCACAAAAGACTCAGATCCGATAATTGTAACGCTTTCGGGCACGGTCAGGCTTGTTATTTTTGAGCAGCCTCTGAATGCATAAAGCCTAATTTCTGTTATACCGTCGGGAATAACGACATCGCCGGTCAGATTTGAGCAACCGTAGAAAACCGCAAGGCTTATGCTTTCAAGTTGTGAAGGAATATTAATTTCCGTAAGGCTTTTGCAACAGTTGAATGCCCACTGTCCTATGTGCGTAAGGCTGTCAGGCAGGTGAATTTCTTTCAGGTTGCGGCAATCGCTGAACGCAGAATCGCCTATGCTTTCAAGCTTATTATCTTCTCCGAGCCCGATATTTTCAAGCTTATAGCAGTTATAAAAAGCTCTCGTGCCTATGCTTTTGAGTGAGCTGCCCAGACAGACAGAAACGAGCCGGGTACAATCACGGAAAGCAAAGTCGCATAAAGCTTCAAGCTTTATGCCTTCGCTTGACGTAACGGTTTCAAGATTCGGACAAGCCTCAAAGGCACTTTCGCCTATCGTCTTAATGCTGTCCGGCAAGCTTACGTTAACCAGATATTCATTACCGCTGAACACTGCGGTATTTATGGTATGTACTCCATCGGGTACGGTGTAATCGGAGTCTGCTTTTTTATGCGGATACTCCACTAAAACAGTTTGTGCCTTATCAAATAAAACACCGTTTACGCTTGAATAAGCCGTATTGGCTTTATCAACATTAATCGCTTCAATATTATCACAGCTCATAAATAATGTCTTGCCGAGGAGATTGACACTCGCAGGGAAATAAAGCTCGGTAAGACCATCGCAGTTTTCAAAAGCCCTTCCTTCGACTTCTGAAAGCTTGCTGTCGGCGCTGAATTCAACACTTGTAAGTGATGAGCAGTGTGCGAAAGCCTGACCGCCGATATGCGTTAAGCTTTCCGGCGCAACAAACTCTTTAAGCGATGCACAGTATATAAACGCTCCGTCTTCAATTCTGTCAATTCGGCTGTTTTCGCCGAATGTGATGCTTTCAAGCGAAGTGCATTCATAAAAAGCGAATATACCTATCTTCGTAACCTTATCGGGTACGAAAAAGCTTTTAAGCGAGGTGCATTTTCTGAATGCATTGCTATTAACAAGTGTAAGGCTGCTGTTTTCGCCGAATGTAACCTGCTCAAGCGAAGCGTTAAAAGCGAAAGCATATGGCGAAATTGTTTGCACGCTGTCGGGCACTGCGTAAACTTTGGCGGTTGAAGCCTGAGGATACTGTAAAATTACGGTTTTATTTTTGTTGAACAAAACACCGTTTTCATCCGACGCGAAGTATTCGCTCGCTTCATCTGCAACAAATGCCGTGACAAGCGGTAAAAAGGCCAGTGCATCGTCAACTATACTTGCAAGAGGATAGCCGCCGAGTGTTGCGGGAATTGTGAGTGTACCGGAATATGTATCGGAAATTTCAGGTTCCGTATTGATCAAGTAGGCTTTGCCGTCTTTTACTTTGTAAACAAAAAGTCCGTCGCTGTACTCCGGCAGAGGTATATCCTCTATTTCCTCTGACACATCGTTGGCAAAACCTGTCATAGCAAAAGATAAAAGCAAAACTGCTGTAAGAATTAATGACAGTAACTTTTTATATTGTTTCTTCATTTTGTTTGCCTCCTTTATTTTTCAATGTAATTTAAAATAACAATCCTGGGAACGCATCCTTGTGTCGAACAAATGATATGCTTGCAGTTTTTCAATAAAACATCAGACTCACCCACTTTCCTCTGAAAACTGCTGAAAAAGGGACTGAATTTGAATAGTACGACTTTACGATTCTATAATAACACATAATTCACCAAAAAAGAAGTTACAGTTTTGTAACTGTTAGTTCTAAAAAAGAAAAAACCTCGGTAATGTTGACGCATACCGAGGTTTTTGATGCATTATTGTGCTTAAAATTCACATTTTAAAGAAATACTGCCTTGTCGGGCGTGAACGTCCGCCGAACTGCTTTTTGCTTTATTTCTTTTCAAAAGAGTTGCAGTCAACACACTTTACATCTGTGGGGTTGGGCTCGTGTGTGCCGATTGATACAGTATCGAGTGTGCAGTAGTTGGCGTTACCGCAATGGTGGCGGCACTGCTCAACGCTGCAGTGAATGCTCTTGTTGCCGTTTGCACAGTTCATTTCTTCTCACCTCCGCAGTAATATTTTTACCTTGGCGGTGTGATATATTCATGTGCCTTATTTTTTCAGGTTTTTAAGTGAATTGGCAATGAGATCAGAATCAATTTTGTCTGCAAAAAATTTTAATGTACCCTTTAACCTTTTGGCAGGGTTATAATTCCACTCGTTTTCTGGTGCGGGACAAACACCTTTTTCTTTTATAAGGGGAATAATAGCCTTAAAGCGGCTTTCAAAATCTGCGCAGTCGCAAAGTCTTTCTTTTGTCCAGCCTCTTTCGGCAACAGCCGCAAAACGGGGAAACGCCATATGGCACAGCCATTCAAAATTGTAAATATATTCTGTCCACATCGGGCACTCAACACCGAGGACAAAGCTTTCCATAATCGGTGCAACACCCCTGGGAACGGGAGAAAAGGAATAGGTCTTTTTAAGCGGCGTCATATAATAGGGATAGTCGCAGTAGTAGTGGTAAAAATCGCTGTTGATAATCGGATTTGCCCTGTTTGCCCATTTAACGCTGTTTTTCTTCGGATCCATCCACATCTGCACGGTTGTGCCCTCGGGCAGATTTTCACCTGCAAGGCTCTCGTTCCACACGGTTGCCTTTTTGCCTTTTGCGGCAATGAATTCAATAATTTGTGAAGTAAACCAGCCCTGAAGCTGTTCTTCGTTTTTAAGGTTGAGCTCTTTGATTTTCGCCTGACATTTCGGGCATTCCTTCCAGCGGATTTTAGGTGCTTCGTCACCGCCGATGTGAAACCTTTCCGAGGGAAAAAGCGGAATAATTTCATCTAAAAGCTCGAAAACAAACTGCAATGTTTCTTCATTGCCTGCGCAGAGAATATCCTCAAAAATGCCCTGCTTTGTCTTGACGGCAATCTGCTCATTGCGGCAGGAAAGGTGAGGATATGTGCTGATAAGCGCAGTAGTGTGACCCGGCAGGTCAATTTCGGGAATTACCTCAATAAACCGCTCGGCACAGTAGGCAACAACGTCACGGATTTCTTGCTTTGTGTAATATCCGCCGTAACGTTCTTTTACGTGCCTGCTGCCGAAATCATCGCCTTCTCGCCACGAGCCCTTAACGTTGAGCTCGGGGAATTTTTCGCTTTCGATTCTAAAGCCCTGGTCATCACAAAGGTGCCAGTGGAAAACATTGAATTTGAGCAAGGCGGCAGCATCCGCCAACTTTTTGATTTCATCAACGCTCTGCATATGCCTTGCGCTGTCAATCATAAAGCCACGGTAAGAAAACCTCGGCGTATCCTCAATTGTTACGCAGGGTATAGTGTCGGAAAGCATCAACTGCTCCAGCGTTTTTCTTGCGTAAAAAAGACCCTGCGCCGTGTTTGCCGTGATTGTGATTGAAGAAGCCTCAACCTTAAGGCAGTAGCCCTCTTTTCCGAGTTTCGGGTCAGAAACGGTGTATTCAAAAACATTTTTAAAGGCCGTTTCGCAGACGATACCGCCCGTATATGTAACGGAGTTTGGTCTTGGCACAACATTGATTTTTTTCAAACATTATCACCCTTTATTTTTTGGATATATCACTGAAAAGCGCAAGCTTTTCTATGTACGGGAAATTAATTCCCGTTAGTCGATGCCGTTTGTGTCCTGTGTTACGGTTACGCCCTCTGCGTCCGTGCGGAAAAGCAGAGATATGCACCAGATACCTGCAAGAGCAACAAGTGTATAGATAATTCTGCTCATCAGCGCAGCCTGACCGCCGAAAATCCAGGCAACAAGGTCAAACTTGAAAAGACCTATACCGCCCCAGTTGAGTGCGCCGATAATAACCAGCACAAGCGATGCCTTGTCAATCATTTTTCTCACTCCCAAACTTTAGTTGTGAGGTTAGTTTGCCTTGGAAGTGATAAAATATGCAAGGTTTGTTTTGTAAATTACAGTTTGTCGAAATGAATGCAAAGTGCAAAATCAAGGGTCGCTTCGCTCCAATTTTATAAAATGTTGATTTAAAGCCTTTTATATAATCGGGTGTGGGCAAAGCCCACCATCCGTTCTGCGTTCTGAACTCTGCACTCTGCACTCAAAAAATGTTATTTCGCCTTCGCCATAATCGAAAGTGCCTGCCGCAGCTGCTCAATGGGTGCTTCTCCGATTTTTGCTTTAATGCTGATATACGGCTTTTGTCCCGTTGCGTTGAGTGAGAGGCGTTTGCCCATTGCGGCGGCAAGTGCGGCGACACGCTGCATATCGGGTCGGTCGAGATAGAGGATGAGCGAATCGCCCTTCTGACCAATTTCGTATATGCCCATATCTGCGGCGCTATTGCGAAGCAGAGAAACGCTGATAAGACCCGTAACGCTTGCGGGCGGCTCACCGAAGCGGTCGATGAGCTCGTCAAGCACATCCTCAGCATCCGCTTCGTTTCTTATATCGGCAATTCTGCGGTACATTGCCAATTTTTGCGGAACGTTTGAAATATATTTTTCGGGAATGTGAGCGTCCACTCGCAGGTCGATAAGACATTCCTTCGTGAGCTTTTCGGGTGCTTCGCCCTTTTCTTCGCTCACGGCTTCGCCGAGAAGCTTTACATACATATCGTAACCTACAGCTTCCATGTGGCCGTGCTGTTCTGCTCCGAGAACGTTGCCTGCACCTCTTAACTCAAGGTCACGCATTGCGATTTTGAAGCCTGAACCGAATTCGGTAAATTCTCTTATCGCCTCAAGGCGGCGTGTGGAAATATCGCTCAATTCTTTTCCTCTTGTGAAGGTGAAATATGCACTTGCACGGCGTGAGCTTCTGCCGACACGGCCTCTTATCTGGTGAAGCTGGGCAAGACCCATTCTGTCGGCGTTTTCGATAATGAGAGTGTTTGCGTTTGGCACGTCAACACCCGTTTCGATAATTGTAGTGCACACAAGCACATCCGTTTCGCCCTCAAGAAGGGACTGCCAAACCTCGCTGAGTTCCTCCTCGGTCATTTTACCGTGACCAACTGAAATTCTTGCATCGGGCAATGCGGCATGAAGGCGTGCGGCACAGCGGTCGATATCCTCTACCCTGTTGTGCAGGTAGTAAACCTGACCGCCTCTGCGGATTTCACGCTCAATCGCCTGAGCGATTATATCCATATCAAACTCTATAACATAGGTCTGTACGGGGTGTCTGTCCATAGGTGCTTCTTCAAGCGTGGACATATCACGAATACCCGTCATAGCCATATTGAGCGTTCTTGGAATTGGTGTAGCGGAAAGCGTGAGCACGTCGACAGCAGGAAAACGCTCCTTGAGCTTTTCTTTCTGCGCAACGCCGAAGCGCTGTTCCTCGTCAACAATTACAAGACCAAGGTCTTTAAACTGAATGTCGCTTGAAATGAGGCGGTGCGTGCCTACGATTATATCAAGCGAGCCACGGCGGAGTTGATTTAATATTTTTTCCTGCTCCTTCGGTGTGCGGTAGCGTGATATCATATCGCACTCTATGGGGAAGGTGTCGAAACGCTTTTTGATTGTCTGGTAGTGCTGCATTGCAAGCAGAGTTGTCGGAACTAAAATTGCACACTGCTTACCGTCGGCAACACACTTGAACGCTGCACGCAGGGCAACCTCTGTTTTGCCGAAGCCGACGTCACCGCAAAGCAGTCTGTCCATCGGATGGGGCTTTTCCATATCACGCTTAATTTCGTCAATGCAGCGAAGCTGGTCGTCCGTTTCCTCAAACTCAAACCTGCGCTCAAAATCGTTCTGCATATCAATATCGGGCGAAAAAGCGTAGCCCTTGATATTCATACGCTTGGAGTATAGATTTATAAGCTCTGCCGCCATTTCCTTTACGGCGGTGCGTACACGGGTTTTTGTTTTCTGCCAGTCGCCTGAGCCGAGCTTATTGAGCGTAACGGATTTTGTTTCGCTGCCCGGGCCGATATATTTCGTAACAAGGTCAAGCTGTGCAACGGGCACGTAAAGCACGCCGTCCTTGGCGTAGCGGATTTTGATATAGTCCTTGATTGTGCCCGAAGCGTTGAGGCTTTCTATGCCGTCAAAAATACCTATACCGTGCACGGAGTGTACGACATAATCGCCTCTGTGCAGCTCATCCAGGCTGTTGAAGCCCTGACCCTTGTTTTTCTTTGCTTTTTTGCGCAGTGAGCCTAAATTAGCCTGCCTTGAGCCGTAGGTAATAGCCATAACCTTTGTGGCAGGGTATTCAAAGCCGAAGGAAAGCGTACCGGGCAGCACGCTTACCATACCGGGTGAAAAATCGGCAGGGGTCACGGGCAGGTAAACGCTGTTTACCTCCTCGTCACGAAGCTCGTCGCTGAGTGCCTTTGCGGTTTTTTCCGTGCCGGCAAAAACCACAACCTTAAAGCCCTTCGATAGCGCAGGGCGTACGTCCTCAAGCAAATCGATAAGCTGACCCGTCCACGGAGAGAGCTGACGGGCGCTGACAGTAACAAGATTGCGCACGGGCGTATCAAAGCTGCCGCGCGGAAGATTGTCAAGATATGCGGCGTGCAGCTTTTCGTAAAGCGAGGTAAGCTGTGCAAAGGTGATGGAGTAGCTGTCCATTCCCTTTGAGAGCACACCCTCCTCAAACATTGCCTTGATGTCCTCATTCATCAGCTTTTCAGCCGCTTCTGCGTGCAGCTTTACCGCAGAGGTTTCGCAGACAAAGAGCATATACCCTTGAGCGTGCTCGAATATCGTTGAGCCGCCGTTGCCGAGTAATGGCAGATAACGGTCGAGCGATTCAATTCGCACGCCGTTTTTCAGCTTTTCTATATCCTCGTCAAGCGATGCTTTTGCCTTGACAGAGCCCTTGCCTTTCAGAGAGCTTTTGTGCTGTTCAATTATACCTATAAGCGAGTCCGTGCTCTCGTAAAGCACGGTTGTGGCAGGCGTAATCAGGATTTCGCCTATCTGCTCCGTTCTTCTTTGTGAATCAATTTCAAAATAGGCTATGCTGTCAACGGTTTCGCCCCACAGCTCAATTCTTACGGGGTTTTCCTCTGACGGCGGAAAAATATCAATCAGTCCGCCACGGATTGCAAACTGACCCTTACCCTCTACCAATTCACTGCGCACATAGCCTGCGGCAACAAGGTCGTCGGCTATCATATCGGGCAGAATTTCGCTGTCCACCCCTAAGGCAATTGTGTTTCTGCGCAGGATGTGAGGCTCAACGGTGAGCTGCATTGCCGCCTCAACGCTCATTACAACGCAGTCAAGCGTGCCCTGCGCCATTGAGGAAAGCACGCCGAGCCTTTGCTGCTCGTATTCACGGGAGTGTGCCTGAGTGGGTCGAAAGCTGAAATCGCCTGCGGGATATACTGCCGCCGCACTTCCGAGTGATTTCAAATCATCTCTCAATCTTGAGGCAGAGCCTTCATCGGGCACGATAATAAGCGCCTTGCGCTTTTTTTCTTCGCAGAGCGAATGAATGAAATGTGCCTTGTGAATATGCGAAAGCCCGAGCACACCCATGGGCAGACGGTTTGAGTCTATCGCACGGGAAAGCTCGTTATACTCCACAAGGTCTTTGATTGTGTTAACAAAACAAGACATAATTTGCTCCTTTTGTAAAGGGAAAAGGCAGGGAGTACGGAATGTACCCCCTGCAAAACTTATATCAGTGACTATACTTGCTCATAGCTTCGTCGATTTTGCCCTTGACCATAAATTCAAGTGCATCGCAGCCCTTTTCCATGGCCTGCTTCATAAGCGGAATGTCATCCTTTGCAAAATTGGAAAGGACATAATCCGCAAGGTCGTAATCGGGGTGCGGCTTTGCGCCGACGCCGAGCTTTATCCTCGGGAAATTGTCGCTGCCCAAATGCTGAATAATGCTCTTAATTCCGTTGTGACCGCCTGCGCTGCCCTTGCGCCTGATACGAAGGCCGCCGCAGGGAAGCGAAATATCGTCAAAAGCAACTATTACGTTTTCGGGCGGAATTTTGTAGAAGGTGCAAGCCTCTTTTACCGCCTCACCGCTCAAATTCATTAAGGTCTGCGGCTTCATCAGCAGACAGCGCACACCGCCTATCTGCGCTTCGCCGACAACGGCCTTGAACTTGATTTTGTTTATCTTCACGTCAAGCTTATCGCTTAACATATCCATAAACAGAAAGCCTGCGTTGTGGCGTGTTATTTCGTACTGCCTGCCGGGGTTGCCCAGACCCACAATAAGGTACTCGGGGCCGCCGGAGGAATAGTTTTTTTTCTTGAATATCATTACTTGCTTACCTTATCTTCCTCAACTTTTTCTGCAAGCTTGTCGAGCCATTCGTTTGCCGCTTCCGTTGTGTAGAAGGTGTGCATTTCCTCACGGGGATAGCGCATCATATAATTCATAATGCGGTTGCGGTTTGCATTGGGGAAATACCAAATCTTTTTAAGCTGGTCGGGGCGTATAAATTCGGGGCAGTCCTCTGGCATATCGGGTCTTGCCGTCTGCGCATACTTTATTCTGCGCTTTATAAGGTTATAGTAGCACCTCGGACGGGAAACATCCATAAACATAACAGCATCAGCCTCAAGGAAACGCTCCTTGAGCAGTACGGCATAGGTGCCGTCAATAATCCACTCGTCCCTTTCAATCAGGCTCTTGTGCTTTTCAAGCCAGGCCTCACGGGGAGTTTCACGCCAGCCGGGACGCCAGTATTCCTTATCGAGATGTATGAGCGGCAAACCGAGAATCTCACTGAGTCTGGTAGCGAAGGTAGTTTTGCCGCTGCCTGCGTTGCCGACAACAATAATTTTTTTGCACTCACGTACTCCCATTAGTTAAACACCTTTCTGTTTTTCATATTATTCCCAAAATAATGTTTCACGAAATATAATTATACGTTGAAGCGGAAGAGAACAATATCTCCGTCCTTCATAACATACTCCTTGCCTTCGCTGCGGACAAGGCCCCTTTCCTTTGCCGCCGCCATAGTGCCGCAAGCCACAAGGTCGTCAAAAGCGACAACCTCTGCACGGATGAAGCCACGCTCGAAATCGGTGTGAATTTTACCTGCCGCCTGCGGAGCCTTTGTGCCACGCTTGATAGTCCAGGCTCTTACCTCGGGCTTGCCTGCGGTGAGATAGGAAATAAGGCCGAGCAGGTTATAGCTGCGCTGAATAAGAAGGTCAAGACCGCCCTGCTCAATGCCGAGGTCGGAAAGGAACATTTCCTTTTCCTCACGGGAGAGAGAAGCAATTTCCGCCTCGAGTTCTGCACAAATCGGCAGCACCTCGGAGCCCTCTGCCTTTGCAATTTCGCATACCTTAACGTAACCCTCGTTCTTGTCAAGACCGTCAACAAAGTCCTCTTCACTCATATTGCAGGCATAGATAACGGGCTTTGCGGTGAGCAGTGTGGACTGTGCAAGAATTTCCTTTTCCTCATCGGTACACTCGATATTTCTTGCGGAAACGCCGTTTTCAAGCTCGTCCTTGACACGCTTGAGGAATTCAAGCTCACCTGCAAGTGACTTGTCACCCTTCATAGCCTTTGCCGTGCGGTCGATACGGCGCTCAATCATCTCAATATCGGAGAAAATAAGCTCAAGGTTGATTGTTTCAATATCACGGGTGGGGTTGATGCTGCCGTCAACGTGAATAATATCATCGTTTACAAAGCAGCGTACAACGTGCACGATTGCGTCAACCTCACGGATGTTTGCAAGGAATTTGTTGCCCAGACCCTCGCCCTTTGAAGCGCCCTTTACAAGACCTGCGATATCGACAAACTCGATAACTGCTGGTGTGTACTTGTCGGGGTCATACATTTCTGCAAGCTTGTCCAGCCTTGAATCGGGCACGGAAACAACGCCGACATTCGGCTCAATTGTGCAGAAGGCATAGTTTGCGGACTGTGCGCCTGCGTTTGTTATTGCGTTAAAAAGTGTGCTCTTGCCGACGTTGGGCAAGCCTACGATACCAAGCTTCATTTTGTCTTTCCTCTGTTTCAAGCAATATTTTTCTATTTTAACTCATATATTATAATTCTTTTTATTGTAAAGTGCAAGTAAAATTATGAAATATTTATAAACAAAATCCATTTCCCAAAAATGAAAAAATATTGATTTTGGGAAACAGATATGCTATGCTTACATCAAGAGGTGAGTTCTTTATGAAATTGATTGAACGAAGCAACTACCTGAATAAAATGATAAATGTGATCGGAACACCGGATATTAAAGTTCTGACAGGTGTAAGGCGTTCGGGTAAATCAAAGCTGTTGGAAGCTTTTAAGACTTATGTGCAGAATAACATTCAAAACGCTAATATTATCCATATCAACTTTAATCTGTCTAAATATGACAATCTGAAGGAATACAAAGCTCTTAACGCATATATCGAAAACAATTATATAGAGGGCAAGGAGAATTTCGTTTTAATTGATGAAATTCAAATGTGCGATAACTTTGAACTGTGTGTAAATAATTTGCATGCAACCGAAATGTATGATATTTATATCACCGGTTCCAATGCCTTCTTGCTCAGTTCAGACCTGGCAACACTGTTTACCGGAAGAACCTTTGAAATTAAGGTGTATCCGTTTTCTTTTGCCGAGTATGTTCGTTACTTTGGTCTTACGGACAAATATACTGCTTTTGATAACTATATGCTGGAAGGCGGTATGTCCGGTTCTTATCTGTATAAGGAGCAGGAAGATAAATTTGATTATATTGAAAATGTTTTTGATACTTTGATATTAAGGGATATAAGACAAAAGTATAAAATCAAAAATCCCGTTTTGATGGACAGAATTTCTCAATTCTTAATGGATAATGTGTCCAACTTAACCTCAGCACGAACCATTACGGATACGCTCACATCAAACAAGGATAAAATCAATCATAAGACTGTTGGTAATTATCTTCAATTTCTTTGCAACGCTTTTGCTTTCTACAAGTTCCGCAGATATGATATTAAAGGCAAAAAGTATCTTGCGACCAATGATAAGTATTATTTGAGCGACCATACTTTCCGTTATGCCAAGCTCGGCACAAAGAACTCAGATAGCGGCAGAGTGATTGAAAATATAGTTGCAATGGAATTGCTCAGACGAGGCTATGAGGTATATGTCGGCGTTTTGTATAAAAAAGAAATCGACTTTGTAGCTTTAAAAAGAAGTGAGAAAATTTATATTCAGGTTTCGGACAACATAACTCTCCCCGAAACCTTCAAGCGAGAAGTAGAGCCGCTGCTTAAAATCAAAGATGCCTATCCCAAAATGGTAATAGCACGAACAAGAAACCCTGAATATCAATATGAGGGCATAAGAATTGTTGATGTGGCAGATTGGTTGTTGAACGAATAACCGTTTCCCAAAAAAGCAAAAAATATGGTTTTGGGAAACGCAACGATGTAAAACGAGTAATAGCGAAAACATTTGAAAATCAAGTGTTTTTAATATTTATAGCGTAGTCTTTAGTTGACAATCGTTTATTATAAGTATTATAATAATATTAATTGTGCAGAAAAGGCAAGGCTGAAAAGGAAGGGTGCAATATGAAAGCAAGAAAAGAGCTTTTTGAAAAGGCGGTTAAATTGCTGAAGGCACACCCTGCTTTTTCGGGTGCCAAGGAAGAAGCCCTGCGCTATGTTTTAACAAGCGAGGACAGCCTGTTAAAAGACTTTTCAAAGGGTCAGCAGGTTTTCCCCTGCCACGGAGTAAAAAAGGCGGTCGGCATTATTCTCACGGGCGGCTGTCACCTGCTTGAAGGCGGCAAAATCACCGCAAACCAAGAGGATGGCTTCATCTTCGGAGTAAGCAGTCTTTACGCCCCGGACACAGACAGTTTCACTCTTTCCGCTTCGCAGGACAGCAAGGTTGTTTTCATCAAAAAGACAGCCGTAGATTGGCTGCTGCAGGACGATTTTTCGGCGGCAAGGAGCTTTCTTGAATTTCTGTCGGATGAAATTAATTCAGACAAAAACAAGGAAAAGCAAAATTCAAATGCCGAAGGTGAGCTTGCACAGTATCTTCTGACAAGACCTAAAAACGCCAAAAACGAGGTAAGTCTTCCGCAGGATATGCTCAAGGTTGCAAAGTCGCTTAATTTAAGCAAAGACGGGCTTTACAAAGCGATTGAAAAGCTCAACGCTTCGGGCGCAATAGGCTTTTCGGGCACGGCAATAATTATAAAGAGCGAAGCTTTGCTCAGAGAATTTATTTAATAAATTAAACTTACAGATAATATATTAAACCAAAGGAAGGAAAAAAGATGTCATTTTTTAAAAAGCTTTTCGGAGATTATTCCAAGCGTGAAATCAAGCGCATCAATCCCATCAAGGACAAGGTGCTTGCACTTGAAAGCGAGTATGCCGCTCTGAGCGACAAGGAGCTTCAGGCAAAGACACCCGAGTTTAAAGAGCGACTTGCAAAGGGCGAAACGCTTGACGACATTCTGCCCGAAGCATTTGCCGCCTGCCGTGAGGCTTCGTGGCGTGTGCTCAAGGAAAAGCACTACCCCGTACAGATTGTCGGCGGTATTGTGCTTCACCAGGGCAGAATTGCAGAAATGAAAACAGGTGAAGGTAAAACCCTCACCACAACCCTGCCTGCATACCTCAACGCACTTACAGGCAAGGGTGTGCACATTGTCACCGTAAACGATTATCTTGCACGCCGTGACTCCGAGTGGATGGGCAAGGTCTACCGCTTTATGGGCCTTACCGTAGGCCTTATCGTACACGACTGCGACAACAAGCAGCGCCGTGAAGCCTATGCCGCAGACATCACCTACGGCACAAACAACGAAATGGGCTTTGACTACCTGCGTGACAATATGGTGCAGTACAAGGAGCAGCGTGTTCAGCGTGGACACTGCTTTGCAATCGTTGACGAGGTTGACTCAATCCTTATCGACGAAGCCAGAACACCGCTTATCATTTCGGGCAGAGGCGAAGCCTCCACCCAGCTTTACGACCTTGCAGACCGTTTTGCAAAAACACTTAAAATGGTAAAGGTACGTGAGGTTGACTCCAAGAAGGAGACAGTTGAAACAGTAGGTGACGACGGCGATTACGTTGTTGACGAAAAAGCACGCACCGCAACACTTACAAAGAGCGGTGTCGAAAAGGCAGAGCGTTACTTCAACGTTGAAAACCTTATGGACGGCAGCAACCTTACCCTCCAGCACCACATCAACCAGGCTATCAAGGCAAACGGTGTTATGCGCCGTGACATTGATTACGTTGTCAAAGAGGGTCAGGTACTCATCGTTGACGAATTTACGGGCAGAATTATGCTCGGCAGACGCTATAACGAGGGTCTGCACCAGGCTATCGAAGCCAAAGAAGGCGTAAAGGTTGAGCACGAAAGCAAGACCCTTGCAACAATCACCTTCCAGAACTATTTCCGTATGTTTGAAAAGCTGTCGGGTATGACGGGTACGGCAAAGACGGAAAGCGTTGAATTCCAGGAAATCTACGGTCTTGACGTTGTTGAAGTGCCCACAAACAAGCCCCTTGCAAGAAAGGACAACAACGACATTATCTATAAAACCGAAAAGGTCAAGTTCTTTGCAATTCTTGACGAGATTGAAAAGTGCCACGCAAAGGGTCAGCCCGTGCTTGTCGGTACAATTTCAATCGAAAAATCCGAAGTGCTCAGCTCTCTGCTCAAAAAGAGGGGCATAAAGCACCAGGTGCTCAACGCAAAGTTCCACGACAAGGAAGCCGAAATCATTGCGCAGGCAGGTAAGCTCGGCGCAGTTACAATTGCAACAAATATGGCAGGCCGTGGTACGGATATCAAACTCGGCGGTAATGCGGAGTATCTCGCAAAAAGCGAAATGCGCCGTATGGGCTTTGCCGAGGAAATGATTGCAGAGGCTACGGGCTTTGCCGAAACGGATAACGAGGAAATTCTTGAAGCAAGAAGGACATTTACCGAGCTTGAAGAAAAGTACAAGGCGGAAATTGCACCCGAGGCTGAAAAGGTAAGAGAGGCTGGCGGTCTTTATATTATCGGTACGGAGCGCCACGAATCACGCCGTATCGACAACCAGCTCCGAGGCCGTTCAGGCCGTCAGGGTGACCCCGGTGTCAGCCAGTTCTTCCTGAGCTTTGACGACGATGTAACACGTCTTTTCGGCGGCGAAAGAGCACAGATGATGCTCGAAAGGCTCAACGCACCCGAGGATATGCCGCTTGACACAAAGATTTTCTCCAATATAGTTGAAAACGCACAGAAGAAGGTTGAAAGCAACCACTTTGCAGTGCGTAAAAACGTTCTCCAGTTTGACGACGTTATGAACCAGCAGCGTGAGCTTATCTACAAGCAGCGCAATCAGGTGCTTGACGGCGACGAGCTCAAGCCCAAGCTCATCAAGATGCTTGAGGATAACGTATGCGACGCAATCGACCTGTATCTGCCCGACTCCGTTGACAAGAACGAATGGAACATCGAGGGTCTTAAGCAGGCATTTATGGGCTGGCTGACAACTCCCGACGATTTTGCAGGCGGTATTACCGACCGTGACGAAACAAGAATGATGCTTATCGAGCGTGGCGAGGCTCTTTACGCAAAGCGTGAGGAAGAGCTTGGCGAGCTTATGCCCCTGCTTGAAAGAAAGGTGCTTCTTGACAACGTTGACGCCAAGTGGATGGATCACCTTGATGCAATGGAAGAGCTCAAGCGTGGTATCGGTCTGCGTGCCTATGGCCAGAAGGACCCCGTTGTTGCCTTCCGCTTTGAAAGCTATGATATGTTTGACGATATGACACGCCAGATAAGACAGGATACTATCCGTATGCTTCTCACCGTTCAGGTCAGAACTGAGGAAGACACCAAGCGTGAGCAGAAGGTCAAGGAGGTTGCCACCAACGCAGGCGGCGACACTTCCGACAAGAAGCGCCCCGTACGCAAGGCGGCAAGCGAAAAGGTAGGCCCCAACGACCCCTGCCCCTGCGGAAGCGGCAAGAAGTATAAGAAGTGCTGCGGAGCACCGAGTGCACAAAAACAGTAAACTGCTTTTGTTTAAATAATAATTTCGGGCGGGACACCCACACCCGATTCATATTCCGTTATTGAAGGATGCCTTTTATGTACCAACAGCTTATTGATTTTTTCAGGGACAAAACCGTGCTTATTCTCGGCTTCGGCAGAGAAGGCAAGGCAACCCTTAATTTCTTAAGGAAGCACTATCCCGACAGAAAATTTTATATTGCCGACAAAAACGCAGTGACTCTTGACGACAAAAACGTTCAGCTTATCTGCGGCGAAAACTATCTGGACTGCATAAACGATTTCGATATCGTAATGCAGAGCCCCGGCATATCGTTGCGTGATGTCCAAATCAAGGACGGCACGACAGTCACGGGCGAAATGGATTTGTTTCTGCGTTTCGTGCCGTGCAAAAAAATCGGCATTACGGGCACAAAGGGTAAGTCGACCACGACCACTCTCACCTACCGTATGCTTCAGGCAGGCGGTGTGCCCAGTATGATTATGGGCAACATCGGCACACCTGTTTTTGAGTGTATTGACGAGGTCATCGGCAAGGTTGCGGTTATTGAAATGAGCTGTCATCAGCTCGAATTTGCAAAGGCCTCGCCCGATATTGCAATTTTCACAAACGCCTATCCCGAGCACCTGGACCACTACAACGGCTTTGAGGGCTACATCGGCGCAAAGCTGAATATAGTGCGTTATCAGGATGAAAACGGCCTGTTTATTTCAAGCGCAGACCAGCCGCTTGAGGAAATTGTCGGCGGTCTTGACTTTGTAAAATCCGCCCGTAAAAAAATAAGCTGCAAGGCTTATGAAACGGATGAATTTTTCAGACACCTCACAACACTTTCGGAGTTTCTTCCGGGCGAAAATCAGTGGCAGGATATATTCTTTGCCGCCACAGCCGTGCGTGAATTCGGCGTAAGCGACGAGGCGATTGAAGAAGCTGTTGTCGGCTTTGGCGGAATTGCACACCGACTTGAAAAATTCAACACTAAAAACGGCATCAGCTTTTATGACGATGCAATTGCAACCATACCTCACGCTGTTTTAAGCAACGTAAAATCCCTCGGCAATGTCGGCACGCTTATCATCGGCGGTATGGACAGAGGGCTTGATTACTCCGAATTTATCGACGGGCTTATGACCGCCCCGATAGATAATCTGCTTTGTATGCCGGAAACGGGTTACGCAATTGCGGATGCACTTACTGCAAAAAACTGCAAGCTCAACATCGTTAAATGCGAAACGCTTGAAGAAGCGGTTGCAAAGAGCTTCGAGCTGACCGCCCACGGCAAAGCCTGCCTGCTTTCACCTGCGGCTGCAAGCTACAACCGCTACAAGAATTTTGAAGAAAAAGGCAATGCTTTCAAAGCATTGGTAGCAAATTATGACACCTGAATTTTTGCTTGAAAATGAAAAACAATTAGGTCTTGAAATTGACGCTCTGACTGCCGAAAATCCGACTGCGGCGGTTGAATTTGTCGTGAATATATTAAAGGAAAATGAGGAGCTTTTTTCTCACTCCCGTGCCGTGAGCGCCTGCCTTGCAAGGCTTGTCAGCCGCTGCCTTATGCACCGCAAAAACAAGGACGGTATGATTAAAGCGCTAAGCGAAAACGAGTATCTTCGCTCGGTTTATTTCGGAAAGCTCAACACATATAAATATTCTCTCATCTTCACGGCAAAGCGTGTAATGCGCAAGGGTGATGTTGAAATCAGCCGTGAAATTATCGACCTTATAAAAAATAACCCCTACCGTGACGACACGGCAGAGGATTACAGCGAAAGATTTTCGTGGAAATTTATTGCCAAAAAAATCCTCGACTCGCAGGAAGAATATTTAAAACTTTCAGACGAAATAATTGAGTTACTTAAATAAACAACGAGCTATCCTCCGTCACAGCTACGCCGTGCCACCTCCTTTCAAAAGGAGGTAAGCCCTACTTGACAGCACTATAAATTGCTTTGTCAAAAGCTCCTTTTGAAAGGAAGATTCCCCCACAGTGTGGGGGAAATGTCACGAAGTGACAAAGGGGGACGGCCGCAGTCAGCGGCTGTCTAGCGTAAGCGAGACTGAGGATTGATAAAAATCAAACAGGAGTGATACTTTAAATGAGCTATATAGGCGATATGAGAAAATTTGTCGGACACGCTCCTATTATGGCAGTTGCCGCAATGGGTATTCTGTATAACGAAGAAAAGGGTCTTTTGCTTGAAAAAAGAACAGACACGGGCGAGTGGTGTACACCCGGCGGTGCAATTGAGCTTGGCGAATCACTTGAAGATGCTTTGAAAAGAGAAATAAAAGAGGAAACCAACCTTGATATTGCAAATCCCAAGCTTTTCGATATCAAAGCCAATGTGCATATGGTTTATCCCAACAAAGACGAAGTTTATTATACAGATATTGTTTACGAAATAAATGAATTTTTCGGCGAACTGAAACCCGACGGAGAAAGCAGAGAGCTTGTTTTCTTCCCTCTTGACAAGCTCCCTGAAAACATTATGCCTACACAGATAGGCTATATCAAAAAATTCGTTGAAATGAAAACAAAATAATTATTTCAATCCTCCGTCTTTTGACTTCGTCAAAATCCACCTCCTTTCAAAAGGAGGTAATGCCCTACTACACATCCCTATGAATTTGTTTGCCAAGGGCTCCCTTTCAAGGGAGCTGGCTTTGCCGCAAGGCAAAGACTGAGGGTTGCCAAAAATAAAATCAAAGGAATGTTAAAATGGAAAACTCATTCCTACCCAGAAACAAAAAGCTCAAAGGGTTTTCAAGAGCTTTGCGAAATAATGCCACACAGCAGGAAAACAGGCTGTGGTATCAGTTTCTGCGCACATATCCTGTAAGGTTTAACAGACAGAGGATAATAGGCAATTACATAGTTGATTTTTATTGCGACAAGGCAAAGCTGGTAGTTGAGCTTGACGGCTCACAGCATTATCAGATAACAGGCGAAGCAAAAGACATTGAAAGAGATAAATATTTGGAAAGCCTTAACTTAAAGGTATTAAGATTTTCAAATGCAGATATAAATAAACATTTTTACGAAGTGTGCACGGTGATAGATAACACCGCAAAAGAAAGAATCAATAATTAAAATTCTGTGCAGGCAATCCTCCGTCACGGCTACGCCGTGCCACCTCCTTTAAAAAGGAGGTAAACCCTACTCAACAACGATGTAAATTTGTTTGTCAAAAGCTCCCTTTGAAGGGAGCTGGATTTGCCGCAAGGCAAAGACTGAGGGTTGATATAAATACAAAAACGCATTTTCGGAGAAAATAAAATGCAGAAAATGATGAGTCACATGCGCTCGGCGATGGAAAAATACAATATGATTCAGGACGGCGACCGGGTTGCCGTGGGCTTGTCGGGCGGTAAGGACAGCACGGCTATGCTCGTGGCGCTTGCTAATATGAGGCGGTTTTACCCGCACAAGTATGAGCTTGTTGCAATTTCGCTTGACCCGTGCTTCGGCGGCCGGGAAACGGATTTTTCGCCGCTTGAAAAGCTGTGTAAAGAGCTTGAGGTTGAATACATAATCAAGCGCACACAGCTTGGTGAAATCATTTTTGAAACGAGAAAAGAAAAAAATCCGTGCAGTCTGTGCGCCAAAATGCGCCGAGGTGCTCTGCACGATGCGGCAAAGGCGGCAGGCTGTAACAAGGTGGCGCTCGGCCACCATATGGACGATGCGGCGGAAACCTTCCTGATGAATCTGCTCAACGGCGGCTACATCGGCTGCTTTTCGCCCGTGACCTATATGTCGCGCAAGGATATTTTTGTAATCCGCCCGATGATATTCTGCCGCGAAAGCGAGCCCGCAAGAATAGTGCGCCGAATGGGCTTGCCCGTAGTCAAAAGCCGCTGCCCTGCAGACGGCGTGACGGAAAGAGAAAGCATGAAAGAGCAGCTCACCGCATTTGAGAAAAAATACGGCGACATACGTTCGAAAATTATAACGGCAATGCAGCACAAGGGCATTGACGGCTGGGGGATTGTTGAAGATGAGTGAAATTAAAGCAATACTTTTTGATATGGACGGCGTTCTGGTGGATTCCGAAACACCGCTTATGAAATGCGCCATAGACCACCTTAAAAACAAGTACGGCATAAACGCAAGGTTTGAGGATTTTGCGGACTTCGTCGGCAAGGGTGAGGACGCGGCTATCGGCGGTGTTGTACGCAAAAACGGCGGCACGTACCTGCCGCAGATGAAGGATGAGTGCTACGAAATTTACATTCAGCTTGCCGAAACGATAGTTGAGGGTGCGCCGGGTATGAAAGAGCTTTTGCCCGAGCTTAAAAAGAAATGCAAGCTCGCCGTTGCTTCTTCGGCCGACAGAAGAAAGGTTGACGTAAACATCCGTGTGCTCGGCGTTGAGGAAAGCGTTTTCGACGCGGTTATAACGGGCAGCGATATCACGAACAAAAAGCCCGACCCCGAAATTTACATCAAGGCGGCAAATGCGGTCAGTGTCAGCCCCGAAAACTGCCTCGTTGTTGAGGACGCCGTCGCAGGCGTTGAATCGGGCAAGGCGGCAGGCTGTAAGGTAGTCGGCGTAACGGGCAGCTTCGATGCCCAAACGCTTAAAAACGCAGGCGCAGATTATATAGTCGAAGCAACGAAAGATATTGAAAAGCTGATATAAAAAATTACACCTTAGCATCGTTGAGATGTTAAGGTGTTTTTGTGTTCATTTGCGAAGCAAAACTTCACTCACGATAAGTGAACTTCACTGTCGCAGACAACTTCACTTGCCGTAAGGCAAACTTAGTTTTTCTTATGGAACAAACATTAAGATTATAAGACCTGCAAACGACAGCGCAACGGCGGCGATTTCGCGCTTGCCGGGCTTATCGGGTGTGAAGAAGCAGATTACGGTTGAACAAATCATTACACCGCCCGTGACAAACGGATACTGTGCCGAAGCAGGCAGGTGCGCAAGCGCAATCAGCAGCAGCCAGTTTGCAACCCTGCCGAGCACACCGTTACACACGGTGCTCAGTGCCGCACGCCTGTTCATTTTCCGCTTTTCGCCCTTTACAAAGGGAATGAGAACTGCTGAAAGCACGGTCATAACTGCAGCGGTGAGCACGGAATAGCCTGCCGCCGAGGTTTTTTCATAGGGTGCTGACTGAAACACGGTTGAAAGCACGCCCGAAAGACCGTTGAGCACGAAAATGCCGGCGTACCAGATATAGCCCTTGCCGCCCTTTTCGCGCTTGACCGTGAGCGCAAGTGCGACGGCAACAATCGCAAAGCACAGCACCTTGCCGAGGGTTAATTCTTCATTGAAGAACACTATACCCACCGCAAAGGGCAGAGCCATACCGCCGAGCATTGCAAACATTGAATAGAGCGAGAGGTTGATTTTGCCCAGTGCCTTCAGACTGCAGAAGCTGTAGGCTATCATATCAAGCGCCGTGAGCACCGCCATTATAAATGAAAACGGTGTGAATTCTAATTTTGCGCCGTTAATCAGCAACAGTACGACAAGGCCTGCCGCACTGCTTCCCGCCGAAAAAACGAGGGTGTCACGAAGCGTACTGCCGTAGGAGCGTTCAAATTCACGGTTGAAGAAAAACTGAACGCTGAACATCATTACGGCAACGGAAATTATACCGTAGTAAACCAAATTTTAATTCCTTCTTTAGTTGTTCTTTTCAATAAGCTTTTTAAAGTTTTCTCTCTGCTTCTCGGTCGGAACATAATCGGACCGTGAACAGCAGGGATAAGTCGGGGCTTCGCCGTTTTTGCCGACAAAGGGTGTGAGCGTATCGTTTTCGTACTTCGCCCTGTCCTCTTCACGGCTGAAATCGGGTATATCGTAGGGCACACCCTTTTCCATAAGCGAGCGGTGGCCGAGAATTGCAACGCTCGCCATTCGGGTGGCAAAGTAAACGTCAAAATCGGGCTTTTCACCGTTGCGGATGCAGTTGAAAAACTTCTTTATAACGAAGTAGTCGCCGCCGCCGTGGCCTGCGTTTTCGGCCTCCTCGGCGTCCTCGCTGTGCCACTCGGGCTCGTAGCAGTTGATTTCCTCCATACCCTCGGGAATCTGCCACGAATTGTAGCGGAGCATAACCTTTTCGTCCATACCGCGCAGGTTTTCAATCTGTCCGTTGGTGCCGCACACCCTGTAGGAATTGCCGTGAGCACCGAAGGCGGAACAGCCCGTAAGCTTGAAAACGGAATCGTCATCGTTGAGCGTGGTTATAATTGCGGCTATATCGCCCACGTAGCGGCTGAAGCAGCAATCCTCGGGCAGGGGCGAGAAAACGGGCATAGCCGTAACCCTTACGGGCTTTGAGCCCGTTGCGTGCATAATCGGTGCAAGCGAGTGGGTTATGTAATAGGTTCTGGGCAGGTAATTGCGCCAATGCTCCTGAGTTGTGTGCAGGGCAAGGCAGGTTTCCCCGTCGTAAAAATCTACGGGGTGGTTGTATTCACCCTCGGCGTAGAGAATTTTGCCGAGAGTACCGCCGTCACAAACGCGCTTTATCTCCTGGTTGAACTTCATAAACGGATAGTTTTCCGCAAGCATATAAATTGCTTTGCTTTTTTCAGCGGCACGCACGAGCGACACACCCTGCGCCATAGTCACGTTGGACGTACATTCGCTGAGCACGTTTATGTTTTTTTCAAGGAAACGCACGGCGTATTCCGCGTGCTGTGTAAAATAGTTTGCAAGCAGTACGGCATCCATCGGGCAGGCGATGAATTCTTCAAAATCCGTGAAGCATTCCGCTTCGGGGCAGTGTCCTTTTGCATCGCTGAGCTTTTTTTCGTCCTTATCGCACAGCGCGACAACCTCACCGCCGCAGGCAGTGATACTTTCGTAAAACGAGCCTCCCCTGCCCAGGCCGAAAATTCCTATGCGTATTTTTTTCATAGCCTTATCTCACCGTAACGAACACCATTCTCTCCTGAATTGTGAGCGAGCCGTGGCCGGTGTTGAAGCCGCCGTGGTCAGAGGTAATAATAATCATCCAATCCTCTGTAGCGTAGGTTTCACGCGCCTCAATAGCCTTGATGATGTTGTAGCTTTCGGTTTCCTCTGCTTTGAACTCGCTGACGTAGTCGGGGTTGTGGTTACCGAAGCCCGTGCCGTGGCCTGCGTGGTCGGTGTGCTCAAAGATTGTGAAGATGAAATCCGAGCAGTCTGCACTCTGAACGTCGGCAAGCGTGTTTTCGTAGGTGCCGTTTTCACCCTCGGCATTTGTTCTGTCGTCGGGTGCATCGCATAATTTAACGTTGAGGTTCTTTTCGGCAATATAAGCCTTGTCGAGCACGTATGTAGAATCGTCATTTACGAAGTGGCCGTTCCAGGAAACGTAGAAAGCGGCAGACTCAGCCTTTTCATCCTCAACAAGAGAAACGAACAGGGTTTTGTACTCGATGGGCTTAGGAATACTGTTGCCGGTAACGCCCGTTACGCTTGCCCACTCACCCGTGAGGATTGAGCACCAGCCGGGGGCTGTTGAAGTATCCTGCTTATTGATTTCGGGGTAGTTTACGCCGCCGCAGTAAACAAGGCTTGTTTCGCCGCCTGTTTCGTTGAGGTAGGCAATTGCGCTGTTGTAGCTGCCGTCAATAAGTGCAAGTGCGTCTGCACGGCAGCCGTCGTAGCCGAGAACGATACACTTTTTCTCGGTTTTGCCCTGAGCAAGAGGAGCATCGAAGTGGCCCTGAATAATATCGTAAAGGTCTGTCTGGGGAAGTGCGGTTTCAATAGTGTTTGTGTAAGCGGAAATGCCGTCAATAGTGTTCTTATATGCGTCAACGGTGTCCGAGCCGTCGTTGACTCCGGCAAAAATACCGTAAATCATCATAAAGAACGTGGCAACACTTGCAATAAAATTCCAGAATGCAGTCAACATAAATATTACTTCCTTTCGGGTTTTAATATATTAAAATCATAACAGTTATTTATAAAAAATTCAAGTATGATTAAGAAAAGAAGTGATTTCACTTTGTCTGATTTTCATTTTCCGCCAGCTGATATAACCGTATATGTCATTCGCAAGAAATGCGGCAAAGCACACAACAACACAGATATACCGGCTGTCATATACACTTGCCATAGCCCACAGAATAATCAACACTATATCGTTTGAAGCATACGCCAGAGCGAACACAGGGCATCTTCTAAAGGTAAGATATACAGCAATAAAGCTGGTCGTAACGGATATTGTGCTTGGTATTATGTTAGCTGTATTAAAATGCTCCAGAATAAAATAAAACAACACCGTAATTGCCGCCGCACCGACAAGCATAAGCAGCATTTCTTTTTTGCTTACGGTGTTGACCCTGACCTCTGCCCTGTTGCCGTTATACGGATTTCTCAGCCACGATATCAGGGCAAAAACGGCCATCGGCATCGTCATACCAAGGTACGTAACCATTTCGCCATAATAGCCAAAGCCGTATGAGATTATTCCGTAAAGCAGGCTGAACACCACCATTAAAAGCTGACCTATGGGGTTTCCCTTTGCGTTAAAAACAAGCGAGGTTACCCCGATTAACGAGGCTGATAAGGTCATAAGGTTTTCTCTGTCAAACAGGCAAAACGAGCCAATAATCAAAAACATCGAAGAACACCAGAGAATAATCTCTGTCTTTGTAAAATAACTTTTCATCAGAATCTCCTAAAAAAAGCATCCGTATTACACATCTTCAAAGACCTAACGATGTGTAAACGAATGCTTTTGCATTTCACTACCCGGTGGCAGTATAATATTTGTTTTTAAATATTATATCATATAATTTTAAAAAAAGCAATTGATATGGGTTTAAAGCAACGAGAGTATTTTTCGCTTATATTCCAGAAACTCTGCTGTCAGATTGAAATCATCACGGCGAGGCTTTGGTTCTTTGATAATGATTTCGCCCGTTATTTCTCCGGGCGAGCCCGATAACAGATATATTCTGTCCGATATAAGAATTGCTTCATCAATATCGTGGGTAATGAAAAGAGTTGACAGTTGGATTTTTTCCATAACGTTCAGATACCATTTGTGCATTGAACTCTTTGTTATAGTATCCAAGGCAGAGAAAGGCTCATCCAGGAGGGCAACATCCTTTGAAAACATATATGTGCGCAAGAGTGCCGCACGCTGGCGCATACCGCCCGAAAGCTGAGCAGGGTATTTCTTTTGTGTTCCCTCAAGACCGAATTGCGAGAACAACGGCGACACCTGCTTTCGTGCCTCTTTTTTCTTCATACCTTTGAGCAAAAGAGGCAAAGCGGCATTGTCCTCGATTGTTCTGTAAGGCAGCAGCAAATCCTTTTGCAGCATATAGCTTATATGCCCCGGCTGATTGGTGATGTCTTTTCCGTCAAGCAGCACCTGACCGTTATCGGGTGTCAGCAGTCCCGAAATAATATTGAACAGCGTTGTTTTTCCGCCGCCGCTGACACCGAGCAGACAAACTAATTCACCACGGTTGAGTTCAATGGAAATATCTTTTAGAACGTGATTGCCGTCAAAGCTTTTACTGACATTTTTTACTTCTAACTTGTTCATATCATTCGGGAAGATATTCGTTCGTAAAGCCGAAATCGGGGTCGATTTTATCTTCAAGAAGATTATTTTCGTTCAGCCAATTATAGAAAGCAGCCCAACGCTCAGGGTCAAATTCACCCCATTTTGATGCATCGGCTATATATTCGGATGCAAGATATTCCTGGCTTGCATAAACAAGCTCGGTGTTAGTTTTGAGTTCGGGTGCGGCATCCATCAGAATATCTGCGGCTTCTTTGGGATTCTGAGTTGCATAGGTATATCCTTTTGAAAGTGCTTCAACGAATGCTTTTGCGGTTTCGGGATTTTCGTCAAGCCAAGAATTATTGCCGATAATAACGGGTGTGTAATAATCAAACACGGGATTTATGTCTGCAAACTCAAAGTAATCTGTTTCAAGGCCTGCTACCTGACAAGCTATACCTGCCCAGGCGTAGAAAATCCATATTGCATCAACAGAACCGCTCTTTAAAGCCGATACCTCATCGGTAACTGTGGAAGGAATCAGCTCAACGAGGTCGAAGTTGCCGCCGTCAGCCTTCATTACGTCACGGATTGTTTCCTTTTCAACGTCCAGATCCCACGTAGCATATTTCTTGCCTTCAAGACCCTTGGGTGTGTCCATTCCCTCACCCTTGCGTGAAATAATACCCGAAGTGTTGTGCTGAATAACTGCGGCAACAGCAGTAACAGGTACAGCATTATCTCCTACAAAAGCAGGTGCCAAAGAATCCTGGAACGAAACGCCGAACTGTGCTTTACCTGATGCCACCAAGGTTTCCGCACTGCCTTCGGCCGGCTGAACAATTTCAACATCAAGACCGGCTTGCTCAAAATAACCGTTAGCCTTGGCAACAAATATTCCTGTGTGATTGGTATTCGGCGTCCAGTCAAGAACAATTGTTATTTTGCTCAGCTCATTTTTATCCTCGGTTCTTCCGCAAGCAGACAATAAACCGAAAACAACTGCAACAGTCAGCAATAAAGCTATTATTTTTTTCATACTTTTTCTCCTTTGTTTGTATTACGGTAAGGCATACATTTTTTCTCTGCAAATCCGACCAAAGCCATAAGTGCCAGAGAAATTGCCGAAATAAGAAAAATAACGGCAAACATCTTATCAAAAGCGAAGGCCTTTTTTACACGTGTCATATAAACACCCAAACCGCCGAAGCCTCCGAGCCATTCGCTTATAACCGCTCCGACAACGCTGTATGCCGCAGCTATCCTCAGACCCGAAAACAGTTGAGGCAGTGCCGAAGGAAATTTTATATAACGGAAAATCTGTGTACGGTTTGCACCCATAGAGCGCAGTAATCCTACCGCATCTTTATCCGCACTTCTGAATCCGTCAAGCAGTCCGACTGTTACGGGAAAGAACGTAGAAATAACTATCAGAACAATCTTCGGGGTCATTTCATAGCCGAACCAAAGCACAAGAAGCGGTGCAATTGCCACGGAAGGAATTGTTTGAGTGATAATGAGCAACGGATAGAATGCTTTGTATAAAATACCAAACGAATCCATTAACACAGCAGCACAAAAGCCTACGCTTACTCCGAGAAACAAGCCGATAAAAGCCTCTTGCAGAGTAATAACGGAATTTTCGAGAAGCAACGGAAATTCGCTGACAAATGCCTGCAATACCTCTATGGGTGACGGCAGCATAAAGGATGGTATAAGCCCCGTTGTGCAAAGCAGCTGCCATATAATCAGCAATGCGGCAACGGCAGTGATTGACGGTATATTACGCTTGAGCATGTTTTTTAATCTTTTTGTCAATGGTCAGAATTTCGCCTTCGGGTCTGTAAACAACCTTGACATAAGCAGAAACACTTTTTGCACCTGCTCTTACTGCAACGTGCTGACACTCTTTGACAATATCCATCAATTGGTCATAGCTTTCGCCTTCAATTGTGGTTTCAAAGGGACCTACATGGCAGTTTAAACCGCTGCTTTTGATGAATGCGATAACCTCATCCACAATGCGGATGAGATCATCCTGGTCTTTTGCTGTGGGAAGAACCTGGATTGCGATACTTGCTTTCATAAATTTTACCTCCAAAATAAAAATTGCCTCCGCCGGAAAATAAGGCGAAGGCTTCTTAAAGTACGGCTTGTTTACTGCAGATTCACAATGTACTTTTACTATACTTCCTACGCCGGCATTATCCGGATCAGGTTTACGGGTCGCAGGTTTACCTGCCTCTCAGCCGTTCGGAACGGCTCCCCGGAATTTGAAATGTGAAATAAAAAACAGGAGACACTCCCAACGGATGCCTCCTGTAAAAAATCCTTGAATATGACTTCCTACGGCGGCATTATCCGCATCAGGTTATAGGGTCGAAGTTTGATTACTTCCTCTCAGCCTGCTTTCACAAGCTCCCCTGTATTTATTTCACTTGGTATTATATACCCATCTTTGTAAAAACACAATAGTTTTGTCGAAAAAATATAAATACCTGCAGTATCAATTTAAAACAAAAGCGTTACATATAGCAAAACAAAAAATTTTTGAAAATTATATTTTTCTAATATTCCTTTAATCTTTGGCGTTTATTATTAAGTCACAGTCAAGGACGACTTAACAAAAACAAAAACTTAACAAATTCAAAAAAGAAAGGAAATGATCTTATGAAAAAACTTACAGCTTTTTTACTCGCAGCTCTCGTTCTGCTCTCTCTTTCCGTAACAGCTTTTGCGGCACCTTCCGATAATCTGATTTCGGAAAAGGAAGCAAAGGCAATCGCTCTTAAGGATGCAGGCTATGAAGCCTCCGAGGTCAAATTCCTCAAAGCAAAGCTCGACTTTGACGACGGCAGATATGAATACGAAATTGAATTCAGAGCCGAAGGCAACCTTGAATACGATTACACAATCAATGCAAAAAACGGAAAAATCGTTGAATTCGACCGTGATTACGAAGGCCGTGACAGATTTGAGTTTTTCAACTTCTTCGCATTCCTGCGAAATCTTTTTGAGAATCTTTTCAGAAAGCTTGCTTAAAACCTCCGGGCAACAGTTTGAAGACTAAGTAAAATAGGAAGCCGTGCACAACGCACGGTTTCTTTTTTCTGTCTGCAGAAAAGTCGCAGAAAACAAAGGAATAATAAATAACACAAAATCAAGGCGAAGCCTTGTATATCATCAATTCCGTAAGGAATTGCATATCATCAACTTCGCAAGAAGTTGTATATCATCATTGCGAAAGCAGGTATACAGCCTACGGCTGATGATATGCACACTCGGTGTGATGATATGCGCCTGACGGCGATGATATACCATTGCTTTCGCAATGGATAAAAAAATTCCAAGTCCGAAGACTTGGAATTTTTTGGCTGGGGAATAGGGATTCGAACCCCAACAAACAGAGTCAGAGTCTGTCGTGCTACCGTTACACTATTCCCCAACGACGAAGTATATTATATCCATTTAAATTCCAAATGTCAAGAGATTTTTAAAAAAATTTTCAAGAATAAAAAATATCAGTTATCTCATATTTATTATCTGTTACTATTATCACCAATTATTTTCAAAACCACGCTTACCCGATTGTAATTATATAATAAGTGTGATATAATTATTTCAAAGATAAGAATCTGACGGGGTGATAAAGTTGAAAATTCATCGAAGGAAAATGATTGCGCCTGTTGTAATATCCGTACTGGTGATACTTTATTACGTTGTTTACTTTGGCTTTTTAATTTCGCTGCTTGACGGTATCTGGAAATACGCCTTCGGCATATTCCCCGTTGTGATTTCGGCAGTGATGGTCAAGGTTTGCATAGAAAGAATAAACGAGATAAAGAAAGGTGAAGAAGATGATATTAGTAAATACTGATTATATCAGCGGTAAAGAACTGGAGACTCTCTCCCTTGTAAAGGGCAGCACAATTCAGTCCAAGAATATCGGCAAGGATATCACACAGAGCTTTAAAACTCTGGTAGGCGGCGAACTCAAAGCCTATAACGAAATGATGAACGAAGCACGGGCACTTGCCACAAAAAGAATGGTTGCCGAAGCTGAAGAACTGGGCGCAGATGCCGTTGTGAATATCCGCTATGCTTCTTCTGCTGTTATGCAGGGCGCAGCAGAGGTTATCGTATACGGCACAGCCGTTAAGTTTATCAACAAGTAAATTTTTGTTACTCAAACAATTACAGCGTATCTGTTTTTTGTGCAGATACGCTGTTTTTTTCTTATTTATTATTTTATCAGTTTGTAATTTTCCCACTTGCCGAAGAAAAGATACAGGCAGGCAGGTATTCCCGTGCCGAAGGCGGCAAGACCGTAGCCGAGAAAAAAACCGTAAAGCCCCATATTCATCACTATGCCGAACAGGTAGCTTAAGCCCACACGAAGCACCAGTGCATCCGTAAGGCCAAAGGCAAGCGTTATTTTTGCGTTGCCCAAGCCACGCAGGAAGCCGAAGCCCGTGCGCATAAGCGTCATTGCAGGGAAGCTCCACAATATTGCGGAAACAAAGACGGAGGAAAGCTCAATTACGGCAGGGTCGTCGGTGAATACAGCATAAATCGGCTCGTGGAAAAGCACTAAAATCAGGGCAAAAATCGCATAAAAAATTGCGCAGTAGCCGCCCGTTGTGAGCGAGATTTTAACCGTACGCTTTTTGTTGCCTGCGGCAATATTCTGCGCACACATAGTCGAAGAAGCAAAGGCTATGCCCTGGGTGATTTTGTTTACGATATCGTCAACCTTTACGCCGACACCGAATACGGCGGAGGCAGCAACGCTGACATCGTTTACAAGACTGTTTACAAACATCATTGAAAGATTTACCGCACAGGACTGTGAAGCGTAGGGTATGCCGAGCTTGACAAGCAGCTTTGCGCTCGTCTTATCAGGCTTGAACGTGTTTCTGTTAACCTCGAAGCCGAGACTGTCACGGCGCACAATGAGGAAAATTACCGCCGCAACAAAAGAAAACGCCTGACCGATAATTGTGGCAAGGGCTGCGCCCATAGTTGCCCAGCCGAGATACTTTATAAAATAAATATCAAGACCGATATTGATAGCCGAGGCTATGAGAATAAAAATAAAGGGATGCTTGCTGTCACCCATTCCACGGAAAATTGCGGAAACCATATTGTAGCCGTAGGATAAAAATATGCCTATACTGCAAACCACCGTGTAATCCATAGCGTATTCAAACGCTTCATCAGGTGTATTCAGAAGCGTTAAAACACTTCTCCCAAAGGCAAGACCGACAACACTCATCACCGCAGAAAAGGCAGTGATAATTATAAAAAGCGTTGACACAACCGAGCCGATTTTTTCACGCTCACCTTTGCCGATATACTGCGCTATGAGCACCTGACCGCTGTTTGAAAAGCCGAGGGCAAGCATGGTCATAAAAGTGAATATCTGGCTTGCGGTTGAAACGGCGGAAAGGCCGGGACTGCCGACGTACTTGCCGACAACTATCATATCCACAAGCGAATAAAGCACCTGCAGACCGTTGGAAAGCATAAACGGCACGGAAAAGCGCAGAAGCTGACTGCCGATTTTACCGCTTGTGTAATCCGATATAATTTCCTTTGCCACTTATGCTCACCTGCCTTTATTTTCCTGCAAAGCGTCTGCCGAGCTCGCTTTCGAGATATTCTTCGGTTGTGCCGAAGAATTCCACCGAGCTGCCGATGTGAAGAATTTTATCCGAATATTTTACCGCACCTGCTATATCGTGCGAAACCATTATTACCGCCACTCCCCTTTTCTTGTTGAGGGCGTGGATTGAAGCGTACATTTCCGCTGAAACAAGCGGGTCAAGACCCGTTACGGGCTCATCTAAAAGCAAGAGCTTTTGAGTTGCACAAAGTGCACGGGCAAGCAGCACTCGCTGCTGCTGACCGCCCGACAAATCGCAGTACGGTCTGTGGTGGATTTCCTCAATGCCGAGCTCGTGTATTGCCTCGTGTGCACGGTGCTTATCCGCACGGGTGTGAAAGCCGAACATACTGCCCGTACAGCCCGAAAGCACAACCTCATGCACACAGGCAGGAAAATCACGCTGAACAGCCGTCTGCTGCGGCAGATATCCCACGGTTTTTCTCGTAACACCGCCACCGAAGCTGACGCTTCCCTCCTTGAGCGGAAGCAGACCTGCAATACCTTTGAGCAGAGTTGTTTTGCCCGAGCCGTTTTCGCCGACAATGCTCAGCCATTCACCCTGACCGAGTGAAAAGCTGACATCTTTGAGCACCTCCATACGCTCGTAGCTCATTGTTAAATTTTTTACTTCAACAATTTTTTCCATTATCAAACACCTAAAGCTGTTTTTAAATTAGTCGCATTGCGGTACATAAGCGAAAGGTAGGTTTCGCCGGCGCTGAAATCGTCTGCCGAAAGGTTGTGGCAGGAATGGAGCTCAAGCACCCGGGCACCGGTCTGCGCCGAAACGGCATCGGCAACCTTGCGGTTGGAAAGCTCCGCACAGAAAACGGCAGGAATGTTTTTATCCTTGACCGCCTTGGTTATTTCAACTATAACGGCAGGGCTCGGCTCTGTGTTGGATGTGCACGCATCAAAGGCGGCAATATATTCAAGAGAGTATTCTTCACAGAAATAGAGCATTGAGAAGCGGTCACACATCACAATAGTTTTGTTTTCCGCCTTGTCGGCAACGGCACGGATTGCGCTGTCCAATTCCTCTAACTTTTTAAGATATACTTCCTCGTTGCCCCTGTAAAACTCTTCATTTTCGGGGTCAATTTCGCAGATTTTATCGCAGATTTCCCTAACGATAAGCATAGCGTTTACGGGAGAAGTCCAGATATGAGGGTCAGCCGAATGGTCGTGGTCTTCTTCAACGTGGCTTGAAAAATCAGCAGCATTTTCCTTAAGCCTTTTGGCTTCGGGCAGACTTAAAACCGCAACGCTTTCGTTCAGCGAGCCGACAACCTCTGCCGCCCAGCCCTCCATAAGCTCACCCGTATAAATAAACAGGTCACTCTCGTTGATTTTTACCATATCAACGGGGCTGGGGTCGTAGCTGTGGCTGTCCGTACCCGGAGTTAAAAGCAAAGTAACCTGAGCCTTATCACCCACAAGCTGTCGGGTAAAATCGTACTGCGGAAACAGTGTGCACACTATGCTCAGCTTTCCACTCTTTTCCTTGTCCTTCGTGCTTTCACCGCAGCCCGTAAGCCCCAAAACAAGGACAAGGCAAAGCAGAAGTGACATTATTTTTATAATACGCTGCATTTTTCACACACTCCGCAGATTGTAATTTTTTCTCTGTCCACGGTAAAGCCGTGGTGCTCAAAAATATGCGCCTGCATTTTGTCGAGGTAATCACACTCCACGTGCAGCAGCTCGCCGCATTTATAGCATTTAAGGTGGAAATGCTCCTTGCAGTGCTCATCATCAATATACTGGTAGCAGCAGCTTTTTGCATCGTCCGCCACAAAACGGCGCACAAGTCCCTCCTCCACCAAGCGGTCAAGCCTGCGGTAAACGGTAGCCTTGCCGAGCTTTTCACCCGTAAGCGTAAGCTGTGTTTCTATTTCGGCGGCTGTAAAATGCTGTGAGCTGTTTTCTTTTAAAAAGCGCAGCAGAGTTTCGCCCTGCTTTGTGTTGTACTGTGACATATTCTTTCACCTTTCGGCTTAATATTGGTAAGTATGATTTATCTTAAACAAAAAAACACCGTGATTTGAAACTGAAACTCAATTTCAAATCACGGTTTATTATATCACTTTTTTACTGCTTGTCAACCAGTTTTTTGTACTCACGGCAAAAGCGTGAAACGGGAAAGCCGACTACGTTGAAGTAATCGCCCTCTATCCCCTCAACAAGCACACAGCCCTTGCCCTGAATACCGTAGGCACCTGCCTTGTCCATAGGCTCTTTTGTTGCAACATAGGCCTTTATCTGCTCTGCTTCAAGCTCGCAGAATTTAACCCTTGTGCACTCGAAAAAGCTGTGTGATTCGCCGCCGTAAGCAATGCAGACACCCGTATAAACCTCGTGCGTTCTGCCTGAAAGGCTTTCGAGCATTTGAACAGCATCAGCCTCGTCCTTCGGTTTGCCTAATACTCTGCCGTCAAGAACAACAACGGTATCCGAGCCGATTACAACGAAGTGACTGTAATTGACCGCAACCGCCTGCGCCTTCTGCTTTGCAAGGCTCATTACCAGCATTTCGGGAGTGAGAAGTGGGTCAACAACCTCGTCAACATCCGAGGTGATGACCTCAAACTCAAAGCCTGCTTGTGCTAAAAGCTCACGCCTTCTCGGCGAAGCGGAAGCGAGAATTATTTTAGCATTATTCATTATTTTTCTTCGCCTGCAAATGAAAGCTCTGCCCAGATTGCAAAGTGGTCGGAGGAATAGTTCCCCTCAACAACATCAAACTTCTGTGCGGCGAAGCCCTTTGAGAAGCAGTAGTCGATAAGTGACATATCTTCCTTTGCACGGTTTTCATCAAAACCGTTATATGTGGGGTAGTCATCCGTAACGGGTGCTGTTTCTCTCGTGTCGTCAAACTCTGCGACAAATGCTGAGTAAACGGAGGAATCGGGAGTTACGTTCATATCACCCGTGATTACAACGGGAATATCAAAGCTCTTTGCCTTTTCGATAACCATGGCTGCCTGATGAAGCTGTGCTTCCTCGCTTACGTGGTCAAGGTGAGTGTTGAGGTGGGCAAACTGCTTGCCGTCGCTGAGTCTTTCAAACACAGCCCATGTGCAGATTCTCCAGCAGGCTGTATCCCAGCTGCCCGAAGGAACATCGGGTGTTTCGGAAAGCCAGAATGTGCCGCTGTCAACAACCTTGAGCTTGTCTTTTCTGTAGAAAATTGCGGAATGCTCGCCCTCGTTTGCGCCGTCATCTCTGCCGACACCGATTGCACCGAAAACATCGCCGTATGCAATGTTGAGGTACTGCATCCACTCGGGTGTTGCCTCCTGCGTACCAAGCACATCGGGTGCAACCTGATTGATAACCCCGGTTACACCTGTAAGGCGCATAAGCGGATCGCTGAAACGAAGGTTATATGACATTACTCTCAACTGTTCTGTCAACTCCTCATCATAGCAAAGCTGAATTTCGGAAACCACGGGGAAGTGGTCAGACGAATACTTGCCGTCAACCTTTCCGTCAAGCACACGGTAGCTTGTTGCATAACCCTTGCCTGCTGAAACAAAAATGAAATCAATCGGAGACCTTCCGTCATAAACATCGTTCATGCCGAAGTTGTGGAAGGAACCGATATCCATTGTATCCTTTGCAATATATTTTGTATCGGCAAATCCGCCGCCGACAATCGTGTTATAAGGTGCTGTACCCTCGTCGCAGTTAAAATCGCCCGTAAGCACAACGGGGATTTCATAGCCTGCCGTCTTTTCAATAATAAGCTCGGCGCTGTTTGCACGGGCGTTTCTGCCGAGATGGTCAAAATGAGCATTGTAATGGGCATAACGCTTGCCTGTTTCCTTGTCCTCAAGCACTGCATAGGAGCAGATGCGCTTCATCATTGCATCCCAGCCACGTGACGGCTTTTCGGGTGTCTTTGAAAGCCAGAATGTGCCCGAATCAATAAGGTTATACTTATCCTTCAGATAAAATACAGGTGAAAATTCACCGCCTTGCTCACCGTCATCTCTGCCGACACCGACCCAGGCGTATTCGGGCAGAGCCTCGCTGATACGGCTCACCCAGCCCCAATCAGCCTCCTGAAGGCCGAAGGAATCGGGCATTTCGGAGCGGATTGTTTTAACAACGAGCTCTGTTCTGTTTACAGGGCTCTTTTCGCCTGCGCCTGCAACATAAACGTTGTAGCTCATAATTTTCACGTCAAAGGTTTCTCCTTTGGGCGCATCGTAAATATGAGCAGGGGTCGGAACTGCAACGAGCAAACCGATAAAAAATGTGAGAATTTTAGTGAAAATTGATTCGAAAAATGCTGTAATTGCTGCCATGGTGTACCTCCGGAGCAAAAGCTATATAGTTTTAATTTTAAAGTATAACAGCGTGCCGGTGTTTAGTCGGCACGCTGTAACAAAGTTAGTGGATTAGTCGACCGTGTATGAAACTACGGGGCCGTATGCCTCAAAGATTTCACCGTCTGCGGTTTCGTAAATAACATATGCTCTTGCCCAGACTGTCTGGCCTGTTGCAACAACTGTATTTGCGCTGTAGTAACCGTTGTTTGCGGTGCTTGTTGAGGTACCTGCTGCGGTGGATGTACCGCCGACAACAAATACTTCCTCGTTTGTTCCGATAGACTCGGTCTTAGTAACAACGATACCTGTCTGAAGAATCATAAATTCTTCGGGTACAGAACGTTCAGCAAAGAAGCTGACCTTACCGCTGAGTGCGTTGTACTTGACTTCTGTGATTCTGACGATGGGCTCAGCCTGAACAGCTGAAGCATCGCCGTAAACGGGAGTAAGTACGGTATTCTTTACGCAGAAGAAGGAATATGTTCTGTCGTAGGAAACAATTTCGTCGGTATCGGCATCAATCCAGTAGAGGAATTCCTTACCGTCGCCGTTCTTAGCACTTGTGCTGATTGTGACAACAGCTCTCTGGTTAGCCTCTGCCGTGTATGTGCCTGCACCTGTTGCGGTGTAGTTACCCTCGGTAATTGTAACCGTGTTGGAAGCATTAAGCTCGTAAATCGGTTCAACAATGATTGTATCCTTGTCGCTTGCAAGAACCTCAGCCTTTGTCATGCTCCAGCCCTTGAATGTGTAATCGGGAAGAACAGGACCTGTGGGAACTGTGTAGCTATCACCGTCAGCCAGCTCGAATCTCTCGATAACGTTCTTGGCGTTGTTTACATAAACGACAAACTTCTTGCCGTCGATACATGTTGAGTTATTGGTAAACTGTGCAATGTAATCAGCATTGGTAACAGCCTTAAACTCATAAACATCTGCCGTGCTGATAATTCTGTCTGTTGTATTGTTTATCCAATAATAGAATTCACAGCCCTCATATGTGGTGTATGCCTTGGCCGATATTGTTACCTGCGTTCCATAGGGAACCTCTTTTGAAATATAGTTTGCAATATCAAACGAAAGTGAACCGCTGAAATTAAGCTGCGTTACACCCTGACCTACATTAGTACATTCAATCTTTACTGTTCTGGTCGTTGCATTGATTGTTGCAGGTGCATAGAAGTTTTCGTATCCGCCGTTAACCTTAGCATAAACTTTATACTTGTGCTCACCTTCAGCAAGCTTGCGCTTGATAGTCCAAGTGAGTGTTCCGTCACCGTTGTCCTTAACAGTAGCGGTTTCAGCTGTAAACTCTTCAACAGTACCATCCTGGTAAACTGTCTTCAGCGCTGTTACGTTATCCTTTGTCGTAATGTAATGTCTGATTGTACGGTTAGCAAAAACATTACCCTCAAGAGAAGCGTCAATGACGGATGATGCTTCACCGGAGTTGAGAATAATTGTATCTATACCGTTGAGTGTGAAGGTTGTGCTGTTAGAGGCAACGCTACCTTCCTCACCGGTTTCAACACGATCATCTTCAACTGTGATAGTAAGAGTAATCTTACCCTCAACACTTGCATTAACGGGTGTAGAGCCTGCATTACCTGCGTTATCATATGCGCCGATATAGTACAACTTACCGGGAACAAGACCCTTTATGGTTAATGTATTGTCGGCAGATTCTACCGTTGCATTGTTAGCAACCTGTCCGTTTGTAAGCTTCTGGCTCTGATTAATCTCGTAGTCAAACTTACCAAGACTGAAATCACCGTTGTGAACTGTGATATCCTTTATGCCTGATCCGCCTGCTTCGTTAATCGAAACTGCACCGGATGCAGCAGAGTTCACCTGCGGTGCCTTCTTATCAAAGTTTGTAACCTCAATAATTCTGTTTACAACGTTACCCCATCTGTCAACAACGTGAACAAATACGAGGTCGCCGTTTTCAACCTTATTGCCGATTGCCTGTGCCCAGTTGATCCACTTCGCCTCATCACCGTTATACAGTACGTTACCGAATTCGTCGGTCTCATAGTCACCGTAGTTGTAGAATCTACCGGACTCTTTCATTTTATTGAGTTCAGTTTCATCCATAGCGTTGATGGCGTCGATCATAGCTGTCTTTGCAGCTGTAGCTCTGTCATAGTCCATACAACCTGCAACTGCATTGTTGCCGCTGTCATAAACTTCTATAACTTCCGCATCTGCTGCAACTTTTTCATTAAGCACGTAGTAGAAGCTACCTGTGTTGAGATAACCGAAGGTCGGGTCGTTGTAAACAGGAACCTGTGTACCGTTTACGCTGTACTGCTTCTGCTCGTTCTGCTTAATCTCGGAAACGTATTCCCAAACTCTGTGAGAATCGGAGAAGTGTCTCTGAAGAAGAACACCGTTTCTCCATTCCTGACCCTTGAAGCCGGGCTCACCGGAAAGAAGTGCGCTGGGAACATGAGTACCTTCAATAGCAGGTGTTGCAAGAGCTGTACCGTCTGCACTGATACCTTCGTCCTTACCGTCTGCTGCCTTCAGGCTGTAGTAGTAAACATAAATTGCAATCTTGTTATTGCTGTCAAGTACTTTTATATCAACCGGTTCCTGACCTACTCCGCCGAAATCAAACTGGTTAACCGGGTTACCGTAAACTGTACCGCCGTTAATATTTCTTTCAGAGCCATCACGGGCTTCAATTGTGTAAACAGCAGCCTGTGTAGCCTTGCCGCTAACAAACGTGGGAGCAAGAATTGCAAATGCAGATGAACCCTTGACCTCCGAATTGTTTGTTGCCATAACAGCCTCTGTAGCAGTTGCCGCAGCGGCTTTGTCAACAGTCATTCTTTCTGCAACACCGTTGTTTGCGGGAACGATTGTACCGGCAATAACGTTAGCGGTAACACCGCTTGTCTTTTTAGCGTTGATAGAGATATACTCTAACTTTGCAGCATCCTGCCATACAGCAGTACTGTCTGGTCCTGCCAGATTCTGCTCAAGGTCTTCCAGATTGATAACAATTCTGGGATTGAGCTCGTTGGTGTAAACGATGAGCGAGTAACCGCTGCTGTTGGGAACAAAGAATGTACCTGCTGCAGGGTTAGCTGTATAGGTTACGTTATCGCCTTCGCCTGTAGCTGTAAAGCTTGCAGCGTCTGCTTGTCTGAGCGCAACCTCATAAGCCTCGTTGCCGTAGAATTCCTCAACATCAGCTACCGATGTTTTAAGCGTCATAGACGGAGCATAGTTATCGGCAAGAATAGCTTCTTCCAAAGCGTTGATTGCAGCAGCAAGTCTGCTTTCCATTGCATCGATTACGCTTTCCTGGAATCTGATGTCATAATTGCCTGCATCATCTCGAAGATCCTTTGCGTCATCAAGTGCGTCTATGTATTCGCCCCAAGCGGTATGAGTCTGGTCATACTTTTCGGGAACTACCGCCTCGCCACGAGCTATTTCTTTTACCAAGCCGTCAATATTAACGCCTCTGAGTACAAGCTGTGTATTGAGAGCATTAAGGAATGCCTTCAATACGCTGTTATCTTCCTCTCTCGAACCGTCAATTTTGTTCTGGTCAGTTGTCGTAGTATAGAATGTACCCTTATAGCTGTTATCATATACTATCGGCAAGGGGAAGGTGTCTCCGATCCACTTGTATGTGTTCTTGCCAATCTCTTGTTCAACAATCTTGTTCTCTGCAAGAACATTGGTGCTTCTCAGAATACCGGCAACCTCGAGCAATGATTCATCGGTATAGTAGTTCAGTGAATAGAATTCACCGTTATAGTTGCCGCCGACTGTAAAGCCCATAGTTTGAAGTGTTCCTTTAATCTCTGCAAGACCCTTAGAAAGGTTATCGCCGAGGAAGGCAGCAACAACAGCATTTAATCTGTCGTAAACGAGGTCGTCAAACTCAAGCTTTGACAAGTATTCATCAATAAGTGTTTCTTTTATTGAAGTAATATTGTCAGACTTATCATAGAGATTAACCTTTTCCGCCTGGTCAATATATATGGTAGCGCCGCCACCAATGAAATCTCTGATGAATTGCTCCATGTTATACCAGGGGTTGTTTGTCTGATCTGCATACTCATCTGCCTGTGTATACTTGCCAAGGAAGCCATCATATTGCTCTCTGGAAACAATACCGTAAGGCGGTACAGCATTATTATTAAGTGTGCTGTACATACCTTCAATCTTGCTTGCCTGAGATACGTTATAGAACGTGAAATCGACATTATCTGTTTGTGTAGCTGTACTGTAGGAGTCACCATTCCAATTGCCATCGGCAATATGCTGACCCATTACGCTCAGATATGTGTTGTAAACATCTCTGTACGCCTCGGTAGCAGGAAGCAACTGAAGGTCATGAAGTTTGCTGTATGCGTTGTTTGCTATTGTGTCTATTGCGCCTTGTTGTACTGTTATAAGTGACGAATCAATCTGCATCTTTATATCATTGTATCCGGAATAGTATCCATATAATTCGTGAGGATACTTTCCTGCTTCAGGAATTGTTGCAATATCCGTCAAATTAACACCATAGGTGGTAAAGAAATATGTAGCCGGTGTATACACTGCCAACTTATCCAGCGATGAGAAGCTCACCACATTGCCCTCTTCATCGAGATCATTTATACCGTAGTTTGCAAATTCAGACAGATCAAGCGCTGTTTCCAACTTAAGTCTGCTGTCCTCTGTAAACCAGGACGGAGTTGTAACACCTTCTGTATCATTATAATACAGATAGTATTTACCGTCAGCAACATCCTTAACACCATAACCGGCTGTATACCAACCCAGGTTACCGGTAGCGATGTTGGTGTTATTTACACTGACATCGTAATTGAAAGGAGCTTCGGTTGCTGCACTGACAGCAGAAGCATCAGCAAGGACATAATCAATACCGTCGATGTTGGTGACAGCGTTGTTTACAAGCCAGGTATAGTGCGCAACTTCAAACGGCATAATTCCTCGGGTAAGAGCATCGTAGTAGTAGTACGAACGAGAAGCTACAAGGTCGAGGATTTCACAAATCTTCTCATTATCGCCTTTATACTCGCCCCAAGACTCAAGGGTATCCATATCATAGTCAAGATAGCCGTCAACCACGGCATCAGTCATACCGTCCGGTACTGTTGCAGCCTCTTTGTTCCACGTAGTGCCGTGAACCTCGTAAATCTTGGGC
Source organism: Clostridia bacterium (assembly GCA_017516745.1). Classification (GTDB taxonomy): domain Bacteria; phylum Bacillota; class Clostridia; order Oscillospirales; family Acutalibacteraceae; genus UBA8612. The sequence continues at coordinate 81,118 of JAFXBF010000004.1, read as the reverse complement.
CAATTTTCAGCAACAGCGAAATAACCGTTAACCTGACCCTTAATTTCGTTTGCAATAGATTCCTTAATCAGTCTGTATGTGTACATACCGTCCTGATAGTAGTAATTTACCAATTGAGCGCCTGTACCCAACTCAGGATCGTTAGTATATTTATAATCAAGGAACGCAAAGAGCTCATTGTCTCTCATGTGCGTTGCAAACTTGAGGTCGGTTGCAGGCTTTTTGGTCTCATCAAATACGATTGATGTAAGGCCGCCGAGCGCAGTGCCGAAGCCGGCTGTAGCATCGGTCTTGGAGTTAATCTTGTTCTGGGCGTTGGTGAGGTATGTCTGAAGAAGACCGGCCTGGGTATCGTTAAGCAGGTCTGTAGCATAGGTGCCTGTTGAAGCGCCTGTTTCCTCGTCAAACGTTACCGTCCATGTACCTGCGATGTAACCGCCTACAAGCACAGGCTCTTGAGTTTCGGGATCAACTTCAACTCTGCCTGTAAGATCCAACATACCTGCGATGAGGGTTTCATCGTTGGTCTTTTTGACTGTATAGAGCTCGCCTGTTGCCGGATCGGTAAGAGCTGCCTTGATATTGTTGTAGAGAGTTTGAGCAGCTTCAAGAGAATTGTAATCCTCTGTTGAATTTTCGCTGGCGTACTTAGCTCTGAAGGACTCAATCTGTGCTTCAACCGCAGCATCTACGCCGTTGTAGATATAAACGGACTGTACAACACTTGAAAGCGGATTCTCAGACTTCTGGAAAACAGTTGTTGTAACGGTCGTTACCTCGCCTGTTGTTTCGTCTGTTACCTCTTCTGTAACATCAACATATTCCCAACCGTATCTTGTAACATCGGTCTTCTGTACAAAAGCAGCAAGCTCGTTGTACCAGCCCTTGGCTGTTTCAAAGTCCTGAGTATTGTTGGGGAAGTAAAGGTTCATCAGCTCGAGAGCGTTTCTTGCAACGTAAAGCTTCTTTGCTGCATCGTCCACAACACTTTCCTGCTCGTTGACAGTCTTATCCTTAGCATTAACAAGAGCTACCGCATTATTGTAATGCTCCATATAAGAGCTCCAGTTTTTGAATATTCTGTCGCCGACCGGGGTACCGTTATCGCTGAGAATAAGGTCACCGTTGGCTGTCCAGACTGTGCCGATATAGGTGTCGTCAACTGTTGTGGTTGTCTCGCCCGTTTCCTCATTGGTAACAGTCTTAATAATTGTATTACCCTTGATTTCAGCCTCGAGGAAACCGTAGTAAGCTGTGTTGGGCTTCAAGCCTTCGTCTGTACCGTTACCTTCCTCAACACGCTCACCGTACAAGAAGCTCTTCATAATAACTGAGCCCCAGTTGTCTGTGTATCCCGTGGGGTTACCGCTGGCATCGTAGCTCCATGTTCTGGGAGCAAGAGCTGTGTCGGAGGTAAGGAGGAGACCCTTTGTGTCATCACATTCATCCCAAAGGGCGAATGTAATCATATCAACAGCAAGCTGGTTTGTGTAAAGCTGATTTCTGTCAATATTCTGTGCCTGATCAATAACAAACTCGAGCTCGGCAACAGACTTAGGCGTATACTTACCGTGTGCTACCGTTGTTTTTCCATCGGGAGAGGTAACAGAAATGCTTGTTTTGTCTGCAGCCAGAGCATTCTGAGCGTTCTGCAGGGCAATGTCCATACGGTCTGTATTAACCTTGCTGCTTACAAGTTTGCCGTCAGGGTTGGTTGTTGCGTTATGAACTGTAGCCCAATTGACAATAGTATCATATCTGTCAACAAGGGACTGCCATGTTGTAGTGCTGAATTGGTAGCTGTTCGTGCCAAGCTCTGCATTAACTGCAGCCTCAAGTGCAGCAATTGAATCAGCTGTATAAATGCTCTGAGTGATGTTTGCACTCTGGTTGGGAGCATAAATTTCAAAAACAGCAGTGGGATCCTTCGCTATGTTATTAGCCTGTGTACCGCCTTCAACAACCTTTATTGACGGGAAGGCAGCCTGAAGAGCAACAAAGAAGTTGCCGATTGCTGTATTGATGCTGCCCTGAGAGAGTGCATTACGTGTTGTAACGTAGGTTATGGGGTCGGGAGCAGCAGCTGTGTTGTAAGTATCAATAAGACTCTGGAAGTTGTTCCTCTCTGCTGTTGTGAGTGTGTAAATCTTAGTAACCTCATCAACAAAGTTAACAGCTTTCAAGCCGGCACTGGGTCTGAGATTGCCTGCAACGGAAGTGCCGTTGAGGTAAGTGAAAATCTGAGTCCATGCATCGTTGTTGGCATCCTGAGGATTTCTTAATGTGATTTCGACAAGTGCAAGGAAGTTTTCGATAGCCTCCTCAAACCTAAGACCCTGGGCGACAACAGTATCGTCCTCATGGAATTGATCCTGCATCACGCTGAGCTGAATTTCAAGCAAATTAGTATCATAAACCTGAGCTGTGCGCGGATTAAGGTCATCAATATAGCCGTCCTCGTCAAGGTCGAGAGCATCAATCTTGCCGTTGCCGTTAGCATCAGAAACTGTTGTGTAATAGGTGTAAGTATCTGTCGGGATAAGGCTTGCAAGGTAAGCCATAATGGCATCGAAACCGATTACCTGCTTACCGGTGCTGTCGTAAACCCATGCACCGCCTCCGGTTGTTACGTTGTCTTCAGTACCATCGCCGTCGTAATCCTTTGTCGGGCTCTTATCGTTACGCATTTTGAAATCTGCGAGAGTACGCAGCTCAAGGTTATTGTAAGCCGTATTGAGCCTGTCTGTAACGGCATTGATTGTGTCCTGATAATAAAGCTCTGTGAATATCAATCCGTTTTGTGCCAAGCCACCGGCGCCGTACCAGAACGCAGAGTAAGGAGTTGTTGAATTTGGATTGTAATTGAGAATATTTACAGCATAATAACGCTCTCTTGCGTAATCGTACCATGTATCATCGGTGTAGAAATATGCACCGTTGTATCTGTAAATAGAGGGGTTGTCATTGGTGGTAACACCGTTACCACCGGTATCGTTGTTATAGTATGTTGCACCGTTAGCGGGGTCATTCTCGGGCATGATGAGGGTTGCGCCGTTTTCAACCTGTGTTGTGTAGGAAACAACATCAAGGAACTTTGAACCCATCGGCCAGAGGTTAAGGAGGTTGACCTGGTCTCTCTGTGATGTACCGCGGTCGTAAGCAGGAGCTCTTGTAACAGCGGCTTCAAATTCATCAAGGTTGGCAATTTTGTATTTGGGGTTCTCGGATTCAATACCGTCTGCCCAATAGTTGTTTGTACCGCCAGTGAGTTCTCCGGAAGTAACACCTGTACTGTCTTGCAAATCACCGCAACCAATGTAAGAGAGAAGAACCTCTTTTCTGTACTCCTCCCACCATGTGGCATCCATTTCAGCTTTAACGTAGTTGTTGGTTTTAGCTGCATTGATAGCTCTGTGATGTTTTTCACGGTCAACAGAATGAATATAGAAAGTATAAGGAAGATATAAGCAATATGTATTTCCCTGTTCCAATTGCGGTCTTGACATCAAACAATAATAGTTTGTGCTTCCGACAGCAGGCTTACTAGAATTAGTTATTGTAAGCGTAGTTTTTTTGTAAGCGCCATCACTCCAACCAGTATAGTCGCTTGTATATTCAGAAGATGCGGCACCGGTACCAAAATAAAGGTCTTTTGAAACAGACGGAGTTGTAGGGTTGCCTGCTTTGCCTGGATAGTCATCCGAACCATCAGCCCAATATCCACTCCATGTATAACTGCTGGACAATTCCTGTGTAAGTTTTCGAACAGTATAATAACTTGCACCTGTGTTGATATTACATCCGTTAATGTTTGCGTTATAGTTTGACCAAACAGTGGTTACAGGGACGCTTATTCCGGATGAGCCAAAATTTTTCTGCGAGTCAATATAAATTGTAGCATTAGCAGAAGCATAGCCGGTCTGTCCTCCGCCCTTACCATCTTTATAACTAATGTACCAGTGATCAGAGTCACCGTTGTTAGGCCAATTATACAACGTAGCCGTATATTTATCGTGACCCGGACCCGATATTGTAGAGCCTGAAGCTGAGTTGTAAATTATATTGCTACCCGTTGTCAGATAGCTAGTATCATCGTTCTTTTTGTAATTGTTAGTCCAACCGCCGTCAGCGTAAGGGTTATAATTTATAGTTCCATCACCGTTTTTTGCCAGATAGTTATCGCCTACTATTGCACCACCTTGACCACTAGCGTCAGCAGTACCAACAACTGTTGTAAACAGGTTAACGCCAGATATAGCAAGCAGTTTTGACAAATCAAACCCTTGATAAAAGCCCGCCTGGCCTCTGTTTCCCACACCCTGTCTTCCCGAAACCTCCATAACTTCAGCCATTTTATGTGCCGGCAGAGGTGTGTGATAAACAGCCAAATACTGGGTATAGGTTACCTCCTCTACCGTATCTGGCAGAGCTACATCATATTCATCGTCAATGTATGCCGTTGTAAGGGAGCCACGTTCATCATAGCTTGTATCGATTACGTTACCTGTTTCATTGCTGTAAGGGGTATGAGCAACATTGGTAACCGTATAATCAAGACGCATATAGATCTTATTGGGGGTATTACCGTCCAAAGCCGTTGCGTCCCAACCGGCAAAATTTATGTTTCCGTTGCTTTCAATAACATCAATCTGCAAGCCCGAAATAACAGTATCATCTGCGAAATTAATACAGGAAATGGTTGCAGATGTTGTGTTATCCGGCAAATCGATATCAATATCTGTATCCAGAGGCGTACCGCTGGCAGAACTCTGTATATACTGACCGTCGGTGTAGAAAACAGTCGGACAATCAATTGTTGCTACATTTTCCGGATGATTGATACCATTCTTCGAGTCAAGCGGTGTTACAGAGGTTGTCTTATTCGACGGTGATGAGGGGGGGAAGACAACATCAACCTCGGCGTAACCATACTTAGTTACACCGTTAAGAGTATATGTAAGTCTCCAGTATACCTTGTTGATATCACGGAAGCCCATATTGCTGTCGTTGTTCAACGAGCGGAACAGAACACCGTATTCATCGTTCATCGATGAACTTTCACCACGGGTCCAATTATTTCCGGCTTTAGCATCAGTTTTTGTAAAGCCTGCCGGCCAAGTGGCTTTATCCAGCGAGCAATTGATTCTCCAATCTCCGCCCTCCGGGCAAACGATTGTAAACGACAAATCGTTTGCCGGATAATCCATAGGCAAGCCGTAATAATTATCCGGAATCGCAGTATTAGTAACACCGGAAGTATTACGATATAACATTCCGTAGCCGGAGGCTGACTTCGTCATCTTATATACCTTTGTCGGAAGTTTAAGCGAGAATCCGTCATCAAACTCCCAAGTTTGATAGTCGATAGCCTCTGCAATGATGCTCGCCGGGGAATAGCCCGTCATACCTGCAAAGCTGGCAAGCATTGCAAACACAAGCACCAATGATATCGCTTTCTTAAAAATTTTCATGGTTCATTCCTCCTGAATGTATCCAAGATTTTTCTTTTCCTCAAAAGGCTTCCCCTTGAGGGGGAGCTGTCACGAAGTGACTGAGGAGGTGTTTTGTTTTTCCACCTCATCCGCCTCGCTTTCGCTCGGCACCTTCCTCTGACTGAGGCCGTCCCCCTTTGTCCAGGGGACATTTCCCCCACACCGTGGGGGAATCTTCCTCCAGGGGAAGGCTATTAAGAGGTGAATTAATTATCTATGTCAATTTTAATTGTACCGGTTTCGTGCGGACGCACACCCAACCGCCATTGCAACCGCCGACAACGGGCAGAGCTTTTCGCTCCGGTGTCACTCTGAGCACAATGAAGAAACCTTGGGTTTTAAGCTTCTTCACTCCGTTCAGAATGACATACCCGATTGTCTTAAATTCTGCTTGGCCGCAACGAACCGTCTGACCTTGGCTCGCCACTTTTGCCTTGCAACGGCAATTGTTTAAAATGATGTGCTCCCGACCGGCGAAACGGCAAAGAACGCTGCTAAAGTGCGAATGGGAAATTTGCACACGCCTTCGACCGCCCGACGGCTGTTCCGCCGCAGATACGCCGCACCGCAGACAGAAAGCACCGATAAAAAGAATTCTTTGCGCATTAGAATCCTTCGCCTCATACTCGCTTTCCGTTTGCCGCACCGCCGTTCCTCTGGCGGAAATGCTCCACAATCCGGGGCAAATAAACAATTGAAAAAATAATTAAGTTCGCACCAATACATACACTACCGCCTTGGTTTTTCGTACCCGAAAAACGCCCCAAAATCTACATCTTGTGGCTTTTGGGTATAATTCACCCAAATACAGTATTATAAATATTGATACAGTTTTACTATAACAACTTTTTGGCTCTGTGTCAACATTTTGGGGCAATTTTTTTAACATTTTTTGAGCTGTTTGCCAAAGTTTTGTCAAGCCCTGATTATGTGTAAATTTTAAAAAGTTTACAAAAAGTTTACAATTTAACGCCTGCAAAGAAAAAACAGCAGGGTGGCTGCCCTGCTGTAAGTAAAATTTATGATAGCATTCATTTATTACGTCGCCCGAAAAGGCAACGGAATAAATCACCTCATCCGTCACTTCGTGACACCTTCCCCTTGAGGGGGAGCTGTCACCGCAGGTGACTGAGGAGGTGTGTACAAAGCACTTAATTCTGCGCTTGGCAGCACCCTTTTTGCCGCCGTTTTTACCCGTTCATCGGGGTGGGAAAGGGCTTTTTCGGCGTGGAGGATATAGTCATTTTTGTTGGGTGAATTTGCCATTGCGTTTAGTGTCAAAGTAAGCAAACGGGTCGGGCGGAGGTAGTTGCCGCCGAGAATATCACGGTAGGGTTCACAGCCCTTTTTGCCTGCCCAAAATGCTTCAAAAAGATTATCCAAACGAAATAATTCACGTTCTTTTTCGGTCATTTCCCGTGTTTCAAGGTGCTTGTTATACGGGCAGAAGCGCTGGCAGATATCGCAGCCCCACAGGTTTGTGCCTGCGGCTGCTGCAGCCTCTTCGTCGCCGAAAAAGCCGTTATCCTGCCCGTGTCTGGTGCATTTATCCTTGTCAAAACCGCCGTTTTCACCTATGCAATTCCGTGGACACAGCCTGCGGCAAACGCTGCAATTTACGCATTTTTCGGCGATTTCGGGGTCTTTGTAAAGCTCATCAAGCGTGATTTCTTTTGCAAAAACGCCCTCAATTCCGACAATTTCAAGTGCCATTCTTGAGCCGAATTTTTCGTTTGCAACGAGTGTGTTTCTGAGCCAAAACCCAAGCCCTGAAGCGGCTGCAAGGTGCTTGTAGCTGTGTTTACACTCAACAGCAGTAAAGCCTGCCTCCTCTAATGAGGAAGCAAGCTCTTTGCGCAAAAAATAGGCACGGTTTGAGGCGACATAGTAGCTGTCTACAAACGCATAGCCAACGGTCGGAGCTTCAAGCTGAACGTAAGGCAGGGCAAAGACAACATAAGTGTTGCCCTCAACGCTTACAGCCGAAAACAGCGCACCGCAATTATTCAGTTTGTCCGCAACAAGCGACAAAACATCATTCATCGGTCTTCTCTTTTGGTTCTATAATCTCTCTGGCCAGATAAATCGGGCGGTTTTTGCCCTGCTCATAGGTTTTGGCAAGGTATTTGCCGACAATGCCTATGCACACGAGCTGTATCGAGCCGAAAAGCAACACGAGGAAAACAATCAGCGTGCCACGGTCAAAATAATCGTACCTGCTAAAGGCACAAACAAGAATTCTCACCAGCAGATAGAGCACGGAAATCACACCGCCTGCCGCACCGAGGACAAGAGGAAGGCTCAACGGTGCAGTTGAGAAAGCCATTATACCGTCGATTGCGTAATTGAACAGCTTCTTGAAAGACCAGCTTGTTTCGCCGCTTGCTCTTTCCTGCGCCTGATAGGGAATGTACTCCGTATTGAAGCCCACCCACGAAAGCAGACCCTTTGAGAAGCGGTGGTACTCACCCATTGAAAGCACAGCCTCGGCAACATTTGAGCGGAAGGTACGGAAATCGCTCGCACCCTGGACAAATTCCGTTGACGAAACCTTATTAATCAGCTTATAGAAACTCGACTTGAAGAAGGAAAGGGTTTTATCCTCATTCCTCTGCTCCTGAAACGCCGCTACACAGTCAAGCTCGGGATTTTCCTCAAGGCGCTTGACCATATAGGCAACGACCTCGGGACGCTGCTGCAAATCGGCATCAATCAGGCAGATGTACTCGCCCTTGGCGTGCTGAATACCTGCGTACATTGCGGCTTCCTTGCCGAAATTTCGGGAAAAGCTGATTATGCGGATATTCTTGTCGGATTCGGCGTGGAGCTCCTTGAGCTTCTCAAGCGTAGAATCCTTCGAGCCGTCGTTGACGAAAACTATTTCGTACTCGTAGCCCTCGTGGTCAAAAACTGCCGCCGCCGTATCGTGAAAAAGGCGAACATTGCCCTCCTCATTATAGCAGGGCACAACCAGTGACAGCTTCATTTCATTTCACTCCCCTTTTTCTAAATGCAAAATGCAAAGTGCAGAATGCAGAATTGTGGGTGGGCTTCGCCACACCCGAATATATTTTTTATTTATTCTTTATTATTTTATACCTTAAATATAATTCCGCTTTGTATTCTTATTTTTTTCATCACCGTACTGACAGCCAGAGCCATTTTTGATGCCTCATTGTACTGCTCGGCGGTTTCTTCGGGCTTTGTTGCAAAATCGAGCAACGCTTTTGCCTCGTGCGACATAATGACGTGCTTTGGTGTTTCGCCCACAACCTCAACAGGCTCACCGCCCTTACGGCAGAATTTTATACCGTTGAGCTGTGAAATCGAATCAATCGTAACCGTGCCGCCGTCGCCGAGAATTTCGCTGCCGCAAAAACCCTGTGCAATCTTTGACCAGGTCATTGTCAGCAGCATTTTATCGTATTTGAAAACGGTTGTGCCGCTGCTGTCCGCACCGCTCTCCAGAAACTGTGCCGTGCTCCATATATCCTTCGGCAGGCCAAACAAATCCAGCGCAGGGTAAATACAGTAAATTCCCAAGTCCATAAGACAGCCCGTTGCAAACTCGGGATTGAAGATATTCGGATTTTCGCCACGCTTATATGCGGGATATTTTGAGGAAAGCTGTGAAAAATCGAAGTGTGCACTTGTTATGTTGCCGAGCGCCTGCATTGAAGCCTTGAGCTTCGGGCGCACGGGGTTGAACATATATATTATCGCTTCGATATAGACCTTGCCGTTTTCAGCAGCGATTGCCTGCAGTTCGGAGAGCTGCTCAGGCTTGACAGTTATCGGCTTTTCGCAGATTACGTGCTTGCCTGCCTTAAGAAGCATTTTGCTCTGCTCATAGTGCAGGGAATTCGGGCTTGCGACATAGACCGCCTCAACATCGGCGTTTCGTGCAAGGTCGTACAAATCGACAAAAACTCTCGGTGCGCCAAATTTTTCGGCAAGTGCCTTACCCTTTGAGTAACTGCGTGAGCACACGCCGAGAAGCTCCATACCTTCAATAAGATTGGCGCCCATTATAAATTCTTCCGTTATCCAGCTTGTTCCGATTACAGCGTACCTCATAGCTTTTCCTTTATATTATATCCTTATAAAATTCGTTTATATATTTCTCAACGTCTTCTCTTGTGCCGCCGAACGGGCCGGGAGTTTCCATTTTGAGAGAAACCGTAGCCGTTGCGGTGAGAAGCGAAGAAGGTATGTCTTTATAAAGTCTTTCGCAGATGTATGCGGCAAAGGTTGTGTCGCCTCTGCCTGTTCTGCCGCTTAAATTTCTTGCCCTTATCGGGCAGGCGTAAACTTGCTTGCCGTCATAGACAAGAACTTCCGTATTGTGGGTTATGACAATTTCCTTTGCGCCCCACGAATACATAATTTCTGCCGCCTTTTTTCTGTCTGCCGTACCCGTGAGGATTTCCGCCTCTGCGGCATCGGTTTTGAGAAAATGAATATAGGGCAGCAATTCTTTTTTCTCTGCCCAGTCCTCAAAATACATCGAGCCGTTTTCACGGTTTACGTGGCGCAGAAAGCCCTGAACATCAACGGCTACCTTTGCTTTCTCTGCGGCGGCTTTGATCAGACCTCCGTCAAAATCACCGAAGACAAGACCTGCAAAATGATAAATTTCCGTATCTGTTTCGGGCAAATCATCCGCATTGAACGGGGTGCCAACACTCGAACAGGTACTGTTTCTGCGCTCTCTGTCAGGCGTGAGGTAGATGTTCACCATATTTGACGGCGACTCACAGTAAGTACAGAAAACGTCTTCTTTGTCAAGCTTCAATGCGTTTAATCTGTCCTTGTCCTTTTCGGGCAATTTTGTAACTGCGGCAACCCTGTGGCCAAGCGCAAAAGCCGAAGCAGAGGAATAGAGAACAGCTCCGCCCTCCTGCTTAACAGTCACACCGTCGCTGTCTGTATTTATATCCATAGTTATATGTCCGATAATTATGCTGTCGTATTTCATCTTGATTTATCCAGTTGAGAAGCAAAAATTTCTCTGTACTCTTCCTTGACTGTATCTTTAAAAAGATTGAGTCTTATTATCTCACGGCATTTTGAGTAGTCCTCGGTCATAAAGTCACCTGAGATTACGTTTGCCCTTTTGAGATAAAACTCATTGTTCTTTATTGTGTCGATAATCTTTTGGTAATAGGGTCGCAATTCTTTATCAAGCTTACGTGGGGTGACGAAGCCGACCTCGGCATCAAAGCCGGGTGTCTGCTGGGTCTGGAACCAAAAGATTCCGTCAGTCCGGTCGTTATCAAAATGCGAGAGGACTTCTTTTGAAAACGTTTCGGCATTTTTTCCGTGAAGGCCGGGATTCCACGGGCTAACCGTGCCGTAGTTACCCCTGCACCACGGGTAGGCATCACGGTAATTGAGAATTACAAAACGCTTGCCGCTCTTTCGTATTTTTTCAAAAGTAATTTCGCTTATGTGTTCATAATCCGTAAAGCAGAGCTCATCCGCATTGAGGTATTCATTGATGAGTTTTGCCATCACCTCATCATCTGCACGGGAAACAAAAGTAAACGGACCGACAGGCTGGGGATTATACTCCCTCATATCGAAGATGAAAAATTCACTGTCGTTTTCCTCAATCATTCTGCGCATGCTTTTAAGTGCGTGTGTCAGGGGCTTACCCATCGCAACACCATGGCTGAGAAGAATTTTATTCTTCGTAATGCCGTGGTAGCGTATACAGAAATGACGCACGCCGCAGGCAAACTGGGTGTACATATCGTCACCCTGACAGCAGGCAAAGGGTATCATCCCGTAGCTACCGGAATTATGGGTGCCGGGCATAACAACCTCGGTGAGTTTTACCTCATCCCTGATGTATTTCATCCATTCCTTGTAAAACATGCTTACTTCTCCAAAAGTGCGTAAAATTTTTCAAGTTCTTCCTCGTTGCCTTTGTGAGTTCGTGCAAGTGTATCGCTCAAACTTTTGCAAAGTGCTTCGTCATTTATAAGCTGTGTTATTTTCTTTGCAACATCTGCTGCATCAATTTCGGCAAGCAGGGCAGTTTCGCCGTCGGAAAGCTGGTCAAAAACAGTTGAAAACTTCGTTGCAACTATGGGCTTTGAAAAAGCCTTTGCCTCGTCAATTGCAATTGACTTGCCTTCAAAATTTGAAGGCTGGACATAGATATCGCAGTTATCTATATACGGATACGGGTTGCTTTTTTCACCGAGGAGAATGAAATCCTCCTGCAAACCGTAACGGTTGATTTTTTCTTCTATGGTGCTTTTTAATTCGCCCTTGCCTATGGCAAACCACTTGAAAGCTACGCCGTTATCCTTGAGTATTCTCGCCGCATCAACAGCCGTGTCGTAACCCTTCTGCTCAGAAAACCTACCGACAGTCAGCAGTATTTTTTCTTCAACACCCGTATACTCTGCAGGGCTTTCGACCGCAAGCTGCCTGAGCGCTTCGGGCGAAGAAATATTCTCAACCGTAAAAATTCTTTCCGCCATCTCGGGAAAAGTTTTTTTGAGCACATCGCTGCACTCGGGCGAAACGCTTATAAGTTTGTCCAGATTTTCAAAGAAAGGACGGTCAAAATTCTTATCCAAACCGAGCTTTGAATAATCGTTGTGAATGTAACCGATTTTTATATCCGCATCAACACAGTCAACACAGTAATAATTTGCATTACCCTCAAGATAACCCACAGCAACATCGTAATGCTTGTCTGTTTTAGGCAGAGCTTTCTTAAGGCAGGACCAAACGGCTTTTCTGTCGCCTTTTACAACCGCACGGGAATAGACAATTCTGTTAAGAGCAGCGGAAAAGCGCAGACCTTTAACGCTTTTTTTTATATAAGCGGAAGCCTCACCGTCAAACAAAGAATAGCCTTCGCCGCCGTCAATTATATTCACTTCTTCGGGAACATTCGGCAGAAAAAGACCTTCTCTCCTGAAAAGAAAAAGGTCAACATCATAGCGGCTGTAATCAAAAAGACTCAGCAGCGTGATAAGGCTTTTCTCCGCACCGCCGCCTGCAAGCGACGGCAGAATAAACAGCAGACTTTTTTTCATTTTTCCGCTCAGCTTTCAATAAATTTGTAAATTGTTTCGAGACTTTCCTTGTTGCCGTAGTTGCGTTCAAGGCAGTTTCGACTCAGCTTTTCTCTCGTTTCCTTGCTGGCAAGAAGCTCAATAACCGCATCTGACACGCTTTGAGCATCCATAGGACAGATAATACCGTCAACACCGTTTTCAACCTGACTCTGAGCTGTTTCAAAATCCGTTATCAGCACGGGTTTTCCGAGAATCTGTGCTTCACGCACCGTAACCGCCTTACCCTCGTAGCGTGAAGGCTGGACGTAGATATCGCACGCCGCCATATACGGATACGGGTTCGCTTTCTTACCCAGAATGATAACGCTTTCCGAAACATTATATTTTTCTATCTCGCTTTTTATAAGCCCTTCTTCGCCGCCGTAGCCGATAATATACCACCTGTGTTCATATCCTTTATCAAGCATTATACGGCTGTACTGAGGTATGAGTTCAAACGCCTTTTGATGACAAAAGCGTCCTACGGAAAGAACCACAGGTAAGTCGGTGTTAATATAGCACGGACTTTCAAGCTGTGCCTGTGCATGCACGAAATCGGGTGAAAGCACGTTCTCGATTGTAACAAGCTTATCTGCCAAAGAAGGATAAACCTTCGCAAAAGCGGCACAGACATTATCCGACACGCCGGCTATTTTATCAAACCCGTCCCAGGTTTTTTCGTCCTTTTCAAAGTCCATTTCTGCCACGGTGTAATCGGTATGAATCCAGGCAATTTTCTTTTTTGCCTTAGCTTTTTTTGCCGTATATTCATGCGGCCACATAAAACTGATTGCAACATCGTACTCTTTTTCCAAAGCAGGCATATATTTGACACAAGACTGCCAGTACCCGGAAAGCAGAGCAAAACCGCTTGCATCGTTAAGTCCGTATTTTTTCTGCACGGAAAATCTTTTGTGCAGCCTATTAAGCGCTATCAACGGGTAGCGCTTAAGAACGGTTTTTATCGGCTTCGTCATAGACGCACACTGCGGTATTTCAGGTAAAAGATTGCAGCGCCTGTCAACCAAAGGCAGAAATTCGCCGCTGACCGAATGAAGAAAAAGGTCAACATCAAAGCTATCATAATCGAATTCTCCCAGCAGACCGAGAAGGCTACGCTCAATGCCGCCTATCTCCATGCCGCCGCTGACAATAAGAATCTGTTTTTTACTCATTTTCGCAACCTCGCCAACGCATCCACCCCAAAAAAGCGGTGAATAATACGGGTGATTTTTGAACGGTAAACAATTTTTTTGTCAAGCCAGCTCTTGGCAAACCAATGTATTGCGCAGGTGTTTTCCGTTTTGTTCATAACACCCGTCAAATCGTTGAGCGGACAGAAATACTCTCTCGGGTAGAGTGTAAAACTGCCGCAGGTCTGAACCGTGCCGTCGTCGGGCTTTATGCCGTAGTTTTCAAGTATATCGGTAAAACGAACACACACCGTAACATCGTTAAGTGTTGAGTCCGCATTGACAAACGAATCGGTTTCATAGCTGTCAAGCATCTGCTTTATAATTTCATTTTGCGGCTCTTTCGCCCAGAGTACAAGACCGGGATTAATGTATTTCTCTGTTTCAAAACCCGAAAAAGCATCTTTTTTCAGCAAACCGGAGAACGATTTTACAACCTCAACATCCGTATCAAAATACAGTCCGCCCTCATCATAAAGCACTTTGAAGCGGGCAAAATCGGAAACAAAAGCATACTTCTTCGCATCATAAGCCTGAGAAATATATTTGTTCTGTCTTACGTCAAAATTTTCCTCATTCCACTCTTTAATTTCAAAATCAGGGAAATATTTGTGCCAGGAGGCTATGCACTTTTCAATGAGTTTGGATTTCGGATTGCCGCCGAACCAGAAGTAGTGAATTGTTTTGTTCACGTTAAATTCGCCTCCTGTTTATCAGTAAATAAAGCTGAACCAAACATTGTTGTTGGGGGTGAAATAGTCGCTTCGGTAGGCATCCGCACCTGCAGCATCTTTAAAGAAAAAGAACATAAAGGCTATATAAAGTACAAATTTTACTGAGGTTCTTCTTGCATCCCTGAGCACAGTTGAGAAAATGAGAGCCAGAAGGATAGCAACATAGGTATATGTGTAAAATGAAAACCGGGCAAAAATCCAGTTGTAAAGAGAAATAAGAAAAATTGCGAAATGCACAACGGACATATTAATGAGAACATCCACTATAGGTCCATGCTTTTTCAGTTCCTTATAGTATATGGCAGACAAAACCATAGGCACCGCCTGGAAGCCTACTCTTAATATGTTTGCTCCGCCTTCAACACCGTCAGTAAACCAACCGTCCGTATACTGTGAGAAGCTGCTTCCCTCCAGTATGCCCATGAAGCTCGGCAAAAACAAGCTTACAAAGATAAGCACGGCAAAACCCGCAACAATAATCATAAATGTCGACGGAGACCAGGCCTTGCGGCGGCAGACAAAATATATCGGTATGAGAATAATAGCTGAGGTATGGAAAAAATACGCCACAAGAACAAACACAAGGAATTTCAAAAAATCCGTTTTCTTTGGTGAAAACAGATATTTTGTGGCCATAAGAATAATACCTGTAGCAACGAACTGACGTATTCCGTTCATTGTGATATAGTACGTACCTGTTGTAAAGTAAAAGAAAACAGCCAGCAAAAAATCAGGGGCATATTTTCTGAAGGTCAGCAAAACCGGAACCAAAGTCATTATTGCAGTTATCATAATAAAGGCGTCCGATTTACCGCCCACCGCTCTTATCCAGTACTGCAAAAAAGCAAACAGGAAGTTATCCTCACCGACGACAGGCATAGGGTTACCTGCCTGCTCTGCCAGTTCAAAAGCGTGTATATAGTAATATGTATCACCGATTGTTCTTCTCAAACCGGAAAAAGCAATCATAACAAAGCCTGTTATGAAAAGACCGATGACATTCGGCTTTCTCGTGCCCCATGCGGTATAGCCGAGCGAGGGCACCGATTTTCCGAACCATGCACCCATAAGGCTCAATATGAAAACTGTAAGCAAAGATGTGGTCATATCAGAATTCCTTTTCAGAGCAGCTTTTTCCGCTCTGTTTGCTGTTATTTTACTTCAAAATTGGGAACGAGCGACAAAAGTGTGTCCCTTACATTAAAGCGGTTGACTGTTTTGAGCTTTTCAAGACCCTCTTCCAGCCTCTCGCTGCTGAAGTCAATTGGCGGAAGCACAAAAATCTTGTCGTTGCAGGTGAGCTGCATCTCGCCCTCCTCTTCGGAAAGGGTGAGCTCTTCATAAAGCTTTTCGCCCGGGCGAAGACCCGTGAATTCAATTTTAATCTCCTCGTACGGCTTGTAGCCCGAAAGCGTAATCAGCTTTTCTGCAAGCGAGGTAATGCTGACGGGCTCGCCCATATCAAGCACGAATATCTCACCGCCCTTGGCAATACCGCCTGCCTGAACAACAAGCTGTGCCGCCTCGGGAATGGTCATAAAGTAGCGGGTGATATCCTTGTGTGTAACGGTTACGGGACCGCCTGCGGCAATCTGCTCCTTAAAAATCGGGATAACGCTGCCGTTTGAGCCGAGAACATTGCCGAAGCGAACAGCCGCAAAATGTGTGCCCGTGTTTTTGCGCTCGAAATACTGAATAATAAGCTCGGTCACACGCTTTGTTGCGCCCATAACGTTTGTCGGGTTAACAGCCTTGTCGGTCGAAAGTATAACGAACTTGCCGACGCCGCTCTCAATTGCCGCCTGTGCGGTGTTGTATGTACCGAAAATGTTGTTCTTGACCGCCTCGCAGGGGCTGTCCTCCATAAGAGGAACGTGCTTGTGTGCCGCAGCGTGGAAAACAACGGAGGGCTTGAACTCCTCAAAAACTTCCTTTAATCTGTTCGGATCCTGAACAGAGCCGATGCGGATAAAGAACTGCACCTTGCCCTTGTACTTTCTGTCCAGCTTGTTTTTGAGAACAAAAGCGTTGTTTTCGTAGTTGTCGAAAATAATTATTCTTGCAGGGCTGTAACGGGCAACCTGCGTGCAGATTTCAGAGCCTATCGAACCGCCGCCGCCTGTGACAAGCACGGTTCTGTCCTTGAGATAAGAACAGATATCTGTGTTGAGAGTAACCTCGGGACGGGCCAGAAGGTCGGTGATTTCAACGTCACGGATAGCGGCTTCGTTTGCGCTTTTTTCGGTAACCTCCTGAACAGAAAGCGAGGTTTTGAGCATGCAGCCCGTCTCCATTGCAAGGCGCAGAATTTCACTCTTGCGCTGGGGCGAAGCAGACGGAATGGCGAAAACAATTTCGTCAACCTTGTATTTGAGTGCAAGCTCGGGTATATCGTCGCAGGTGCCCTTAATCGGCACGCCTTCAACGTGACGGCCGGTCTTCATCGGGCTGTCGTCAACAAAAACAACGGGCTTTCCCGTGCCGAAGCTCTTGGCTTCAAGCTCTTTGTAAACAAGCAGACCCATATCGCCTGCGCCGATAATCATAACACGGCGTCTGTCACGTATGTGCAAAGAATGGGAGTGCGCCTTGGATATGCGGCGTAACGCCCTGTACACAAGGCGTATCGAGCCCGTCATCGCCGTGATGAGAAGCACGGCGGTAAAATATACGCTGACACGCAGAACAACAACGTTGTACATATCCAGCCTGTCCAAAACAGTGTCAATGCCCAGTGAGGTCAGCGTGCCGAGCACGGCAGCACCTGCGCAACGGAAAAGCTCGTGTACGCCGGCGTATTCCCAAAGGCTGTTGTAAAGCCCGAAGAAGCCGTGAATAAGAACAAAAATAAGACTTGTATATAATGCCCTGCCCATAAGAGCGGGGAAAATAACTGAATAAAGCTCTTCTTTGGGATAGTTTATGGCGCTGACAATAAGGAAAGCCAGGTTGACTGCCAGAATATCCAGCACAACGAGAGCCAGCCTTCGTGTGGTGATAATAATAAGAGATTTGCGGTCAGAGAGAGTTTTTGTACCGTTAGAAAACTCGATGCTCAAAAAAACGCCGCCTTTCGTAATATTTGTAACCCCTAAAATATTTAAAAATACTTACAGACCTAATTATTATAATACTCAATGCGAAAAATGTCAACCGCACGAAAAAGCACAAAAAGCAAACGGAGATGTCCTGCTTTCCGGCAAGACATCTCATAAAATTTGACCGTATAAATTTTCAGGCTATAGCCATATCAAAGCTCTGTCACATAAGCGCTTTTGATTGCATAAAAAATCTTCTTTATTTTCCGAAAAACACATAGAACGCAGAAACCAATACAGTGATTATGCTCTCCAGAACTCTTACAAGCGGCATAAAGAAAACATAGAGCAATCTGTTTCTGACGGTGTTTTCGGGTTTGTACGGGTTATCATCGCTGTAACCGTATTCGCTCTGAAGCTCATCATACTGTGAATCGTCGCTATAGATATTGAAGGTTTCTTGTTCTGTAACTGCTTTGTAGTTGTCTGCTATTCTTTCATAAAGTCCGTCATAACCCAAAACATAAACAGCCGTCATGTCCACTTTGTCTTTGAGTGTAACTGTGTTGTCGGAATATGTGCTGTCACAGCGAGCAACGCCGTCTTTTGTTATTTTTACAACTTCGGTATAATCGGCAAGGTAATCGGGAATTTCAAAGCTCAATATTTTTTCTTCATCCGTACCGATATATTTGTACTGTCCGTCAGATATTTTGTAATTGAGGTCTGTTGCAAACAAAACGGCATAATCCGAGCCGATGTTTACATTCAGATCAATGTTTTCATTTCTTTCATACCAATAGGGTATCTGCTTCACAAGATAATCACCGATAACCGAAAGCTCACGGTTGACATCTTTCATTTCGAGGCTGCTCTCTTTGTAATAAAGAAGATCCTCGCCGTCTATATTGAACCAATAAAGAGAAGCTGCACCGTTGGCAACATTCAGATATGCCTGAACACGAAGCTCATAAGGATTCGGTGAATCCATATATTCCACTTGCTTTGTAAATCTCGGAAATGTATCCCATGTGTTTGCTCCCTGAGTCCATGCGGCAACGGGATTCGGTCTGTTCATCGCCGAAAGTGAACGCATATAGTCACCCGTTGTTTCAAGAGGTGCACCCCAATAGATAGCATACTTTTTCTGCGGTGCATATGAGGTGTATTTAAACCACGCATCGGAAAACGGAGCAACAACTCTGTATGCATCATAGTGGCAGAAATCCGAAAGTCCTGCAAAGCGATAGAAAGCAGGCTCGTGAGTGAGAGTGATATTTGTCGGATAAGGTGAATTGCGATACATCAGAAGCTTGTTATAAACTCTCATCGGCTGATGCTTGCCCTCGGAGTCGCTTAACTGCGGCTCACCAAAGGGAAGTGCTGCATGAATATCGTCAATATCGTAAAAGGTAATAACACCGTTTTCAACTGTCATTTTATCGCTGACGGGTGCGCTTTCAACATAGCCGAATATTTTGATAGGATACTGTTTTCTGAACGCTTCGTCACGGTGATAATAACTGCTGCCGTAAGCGCCAATCACCGTGTTGAAATGCATTGAAGAAATTGCTTTAATGTAGCTTTCTTTTTCGATATCATCGCCTGCCCAGCCAACCGAAATATCGAAATCATAAATAAACGGTTTGAATTTATAGATGAGAGAATATGTTCTGTCGCCGTTGGTGATGTTGAACTCAAGCAGATGCTCTCTGAAAATCACGGGAGAAGAGAGTTTACATTTGCCGAAGCCGACATCCTTTGCTTTTACACTAATCAATCCGTCGGTAATGTTTTCAGTCTTTGATTCGTTCCAGTAGTGAAGATAATAGCTTTCTGTTCCGTCATAGACTTTAATATAATTTACCGTTGCTTCTTGTGATGAGAGATTGTTGAGATAATATTCAAATGTGTCGGGATAGCATTTATCGTTATATGACGAACTCCATTGAATTCTGTCTATGCTCACATACTGATAATCGGCATAAAGAGTCATACTGCCGCTTTTTCCGTTGGCTGTAATTTCAAGTGAAACACCGTCATAGATAAGACTGCCGTCGGTGATGTTAAACGAGTAACAGTCAACCGCACCTGCAGGAATATATGTTGTTGCAGGAATAAAATGCTCAAACTCGTTGCTGAGTTCTTTGTCGTATTTGCGTGAAGCTCTTGTGTCGGGTGTTGAAGCCCAGCTTATCTGCTGCGGAATGCTGTCAAGATATTCGCAAGCGGTTTTTCCGCCAAGTGTAACCTGCGGATAAATATCTTCGCTCGTTTTGTTTCTTATGAAAACATTTATCACCGCACCGATTTTTTCATTTGTTGAATTGGAGTCGGTCGAGTTAAATTCAACATTACCCGATTTTGTGTGAGGCAAAACCGTTACACTGAGAATCTCAATATCTTCGGAAATGCTGCCGACAAGTTCGGTAGAAAAGCGAACTTCATTTTCAGGTTTTTCAAGAGGATTTTTAAACTCTCCGTCATTAAATGCACTTGCCTGTGTTCCGAATAAAAATACAAACACAAAAATCAAAGATAAGATTTTGCTAAACTTCTTTATCATTATGAATTCCCCCTGATGTATTGATGAGAATGATGATAACCGAATTAATAATATCACAAGCAGCGTTATTGTTCAAGAAGGTAAATTCACCGCCTCATAATTGAAAAATTCATTGCAATAAACTGTATTTGACAAAACGGAAAAAAGTTGACAAACACCTGCCGTCTTGTTATTATGATTTTGTACATACTTTGTGCAGATTTTATTTTTAGGAGAGTTGCTTTATGATAGGTTTAGGTAAATGGGCCTGCAGCGTTGACACAATGTTTTTCAGCGGCGATGTTGCGCTTAACGTTGTTGACAAAAACGGCGAATACGATTTTGTAATAGACCTTCCGGGTATTGATATTCCCGATTACGAGGTCAAGTCCGTAGAAGAGGACGGCAACACCATCAAGGCTGTTGTAAACGTTCCGATGCTCGGCAAGGACGCCGACCTGAACGTTACCTTCGACGGCGACACATTCACAGGCTTCCTCAAAATCCCCTTCCTCGGCAAGGTCAAATTCAAGGACGGCCACAGAGTAACAGAATAAAACTTAAAAAAACACCTCGTTTTGATTACGGTTTTCCGTAAATCTCAACGAGGTATTTTTATATATTTCACTTCCTTATTTCTGATGAAATTTTGCCTGCCAGACCCTTCAGGCTGAAATCGTATCCGCCCGAAACGCTTTTGGCTTTCAGAATAGAATATCCGTCGCTTTTGCCCAAGGTTTTTGCGGAGATTTTTTCGATTTTTTCAATCAGCCTTGCAAAGGTTTCGGTCTGTTCCGTCATAAGGTCGATGTCGAACTTTTCCATTTCGTGGCTGTCGCTTACAACACAGAGATAATAGGGTGCCGGCACAAGGCTGATTTCCGGAACACCCATTGTAAAGAAATTCTGACCCTCACCGAAATGTAAAGCGTTGTGACCTCGCAGCGTCATCGTGCGCACGGTTTTTCTTTCTTTGACGGTGTCAATATAAAGCCTGTCCATAAATTTGTTGCCAGTGTAAACGAGGTCGATTTCGGGCTTGCCCGTGTACTTGTATTCGCCGTCGATATCACGCCACTCTTTACAGCCCAGATGCTCGATTGTCAGGTCGGCAACACACTTCATATGCTCACCCTTGCCGTCCCACAAATCCCTGTGCATAGCCAGCCAACGGGAAACGGACTGAAACGCACCCGTTCTTATATCCTCGAAATGCGGCAGACGGAAATGACCCGTTGTGAAAACGAAAATATGCGTTCTTTCAAGCTGCATATCTTTCATATTTTTCATCAGCTGCAGCAGCGCAATCGGACCGTTTTCCTCAACGCAGTTTGTGCCGTCGGTGTGAGTGTTTACGATTACGTTTTCTCTCTTGTTTCTGCCCTCGATTATACAGTAAAAGCTCTCTGTAAATGCGTGTTCTTCAATCTCTGCCTCAAGTACAAGCTTTGCTTTTTTATGCTCCTTTGCCGCTTCAATCAAACGCTTGCCGTTGGTTTCGTTTACCCAAAGCATAGGTATGTTCTGGTAGTCTGCAATGAAGGAAAGGTACTGTCCCTCAATCATATCGTCGTGCAGGCCTTTCCAAATCAGTATGACTGCCTTTGCCTTGGAAAGCTTTGAAACAATACCGTAAAAGCATTGCACAAAGCTCGTGATGACGGGGCCCTCGTACTTCTTTTCAAGCACAACGTCCTCCGGGTAGCTTGTTCGTTTGTCAAAGGCAATTTCGCTGGGCAAAAAGTTAATGTTTGCCACGTTGAAAACCGCAATTTTGCCCGTTGTTTTCGGTATGTCCTTCACACTTTTCACATACACAAGCTCTTCGGTTATTCCGTCGGCATCGGTTTCGCCCGAATAGGGGTATGCCGAGGAAACGGGAATGTCAATTTTCTCGTCACCGTCAATAATTTCAATTGACGAACGTTTTTCTTCCCAGCGCCTGAAAAAAAACGGGTCGGAATAAATCGGGATTTCCATTTTGGCGATTTCTTCTTTAAGCCAACGGATAAAACCGTTGTGACCACGGCTTCCCGTAAGCCTTGTGCCGAAGGAATTCATCTTGTGCATACCTTCAAGCATTTCTTCTTTTGAAATTATAAAATTCATTTTCATCCTCCTTTTTGTTTTCCTTTGTAAACATTATACCATTTTATTTTTCAAATGTCGGTTACAAAATGGTTACAAATAGTTACAATTTGGTTACAAACTCCGACACCGTGTCGGATTTTCCGCAATGTGTTGCTTATTTTGTCGGGTCGTTTTCCGCCGTTATAAGCTCGCCTTTTTCGTTCCAAGATGCTTCGTAAGCATCGTAATAAAGGTTTCCTTCCTTGTCTGCATACGGATAATCGTAGTACTTGTAATCCGCTTCATACAGCTCCATATTGCCCTCGTAATAAGCGTCCAGCTCTTCCTCGGTCATAGTGCTTGTGTCGGGTGAATACATTTCAAGCTCATAGGCCTTGTCGCAGTAAAACCAGCCGTCCTGCGTTACGTAGCAATCGTAAATCAGATATTTTTTGCCGTCGTCACGAACATAATATTCTTCCTCGTATGAAAAGAAATCGTCTTCTTTGTCCGCAACTTCCTCAAGCGTATATGTATATATTCTTCCTTCCTCATCGTAAAGCAGAACTTCCGTTTCGTCCTCATAGCTGTTGCCCATTTTGTCATAATAAACTCCGTTTACGGCTATTCTGTAATTTTCATCGAGCAGTTTGTCGTCAATAACACCTTCGCTGAACACAACGCCAAAAATTATGCCCACAGCAACAGCGACAATAAATGTAACAACAATTGCCGCACCGAATATGCGGCTGAGCTTTTTCTGTTTTTTCTTTTCGTCGGCGTTAGCTTCGGGCAGGTCTGTGCCGCATTTGGGGCATTGCACGGCATCTTTCAGATAAACATCGCCGCATTGCGCACACACTTTTGCATCCTCACCCGGAAAATCCTTGCGCTTGATGAGAAAAACTATAATCGTCCAGAACCCGAAAAGAATACCGCAGACATACCAACCTGCGGAGAGCTTCTGATTTCTGTACTTCGCCGAATAATGCATAAACAGCAGCGAAAACAGCACCGACAGAATTTCCAGCACCGCTACTACAGGGATATAAACAGCCATTGACGTAAGTAAAGTTTCCATTTTTTGTTCTCCTTTTATTTTGTTTTGGTTTTACTTTTGGGCATTAAAAAAGTGCGCCTGCCGAAGCAGACGCACAAAAACGCAAACTCCGACAGTCGCCAAACCAATTCAATATAAAGGGCAATTAAGCACAGTTGTATTGATGGAATTTGCATTTTATCAAATTCACAATACAACTATGTTTGTGCAAAAAAGAGTATAATATCCCTATAAAATAAAAGAATTCGCCCTTGTTTTTATATTCAATTGGTTTGGCAACTATAAGTTTAGCATAATTGCAAAAATTATTCAATACCCGAGCAACAAAAAGCTTCTCACCGAAACCGTTTGATAAATTGCGATTTATCGGGATGATTGTATTTGTAGGGACAATTCACGAATTGTCCACAGTAAAAGGGATATAACGGTAAATTACGGTCAAGAAAGAGAATAGACTCTACGATGCTATACCTGTTTTAACATCCCATCAAGCCGAACTCTGCCGAACAAGCACAATATAGTTTTCGCCTTTTCAAAATAATTTTAAAAATTTTTGAAAATTCTCTTGACTATGCCGTGTTTTTGTGATATATTAGTCGAGCGTTCAGTTCGCTGGTGTAGCTCAGTTGGTAGAGCAGCTGATTTGTAATCAGCAGGTCGGGGGTTCGAGTCCGTCCACCAGCTCCAATTTTATATGGGTAGGTTCCCGAGTGGCCAAAGGGAGCAGACTGTAAATCTGCCGTCGACGACTTCGGTGGTTCGAATCCACCCCTGCCCACCAAATTAAGAATCACACTTTTTGTGTGGTTCTTAATTTTTTGCATATAAGGGTGGATTCGAAAGGGCGTTAAGAAAACAGTCCTGTGGACTGTTTTTAGCCCGTGGGATTCCGCCAACATAAATTCAACAAACAAGCCGTGCCAAGCGGGTCAGCACAGAAAATATACTATTAATCACCACCCCTGCCCACCAAACACAAATAATCCGAACTTTGTCATTTCAGGTGACACGTTCGGATTTTTTGTTTGTATATAGTTTCAGTTATAAAATGAGCATCACTTTTGTCTTTACAGTCAAAGTGATGCTCATTTTGCTTTATATTTACTTTTCACCAAATTTCAAGAACGCTTTTTTGAAAGCACCGATTTTGCGGAGAGAAGTATAAATCTAATACTCTTCATCACCGTACTTCACCTTCACAAAATCTTTCGTATTTAAGCTCAACTCATCTGCCAAAAGTGGGCTGATTTTTAGCAAAAATCGTGTTTTTGTCTTCTTTTGGGCATAAATTAACCCCCGAAGTGAGTGAGATTTCACTTCGGGGGTTGTTTGTTATACTGTTTACAGCCTTTTTTCGTCTTCTTTGCGTTGATTGCTTGAGCGTATGGCGTAGGGTATGCCAAAGCCGAGTGCGCCGCCGACAGCAAGACCGATAAGCAGGAAGAGCCACCAGAGGTTGTTCTGTTTTTCTTCCTCTTCACCAAGTGTGTCGGTCAGCTCTGCCTTTTCTTCGATAACGGTTTGGACATCGACTGTTTTGGTGTACTTCTCGCCGTAATCGTCCTCGTAGCTGATTGTGAGCGTGCCGTTTACTTCGCCGAGAAATTCTTCGCTGACTCTTAAGTTAGCGTTGCCTGTGCCGGATTCGCCTGCGTTTATTGTACCGACAAAGGTGCTTCCGCCACCGTTTAAGCCATCCACATCAAACTCGAACATACAGTTGTAAAGTGTGCTTTTTCCCGTGTTCATAAGCGTAAGAGTAACGGTGGTAACATTGCCCTGAATAACCTTTACCGGTAGCTGTGCACCGCTGTAATCAAGTGAAGCAGCCTGCCGTACCTGAACGAGCAAGGTATCGCTTGCGGAATAAGGGCTGTGGTTTTCGTCCTCATATTCCATTGAGAGATTCAGCTTGTGCTCGTTTGCGGCGGCTGTGTTTGCGGCTGTGAGTTTGACTGTCCACACATACTCGCCGCCTGCGGAAATAGCGGACACATATTTTGTGCCCATTCCGTCGGGCTTGATTTCGCCGCTTTCATCAGAGAGCGACAGCTTGATGTTGCTGACGGCCTTATTGGGGTTAGTGTTTTTGATAGTTACTTTCAAAGTTGCGCTGCTATCGGGAGAGATAAAACCGTTCTCAATTTTGTAATCCGTTACCATAAGCCTTGGGCTTGAATTGTTTTGTTTGGTTTCTTCCTCTGCTTTACCCTTAACATTTATGTTGAGCGTGTCGTTTGAACTTCCGCTTGATCCGTTTTCGGTTTCATATTCAGCCGAAACCGTAACAGCGTGGTTGCCGTCGGTTGCCTTTTCTGTTGCTTTGAGTTCAAGCACCCAAGTGTAGGTTCTGCCTGAATAAATTTTGCTGACATAGGCTGTTCCCGTGCCGTCGGGGATTATCTCTCCCGACGGGTCGGAAAAGGTGAGCTTGATGTTTTTTATATCAATACTGCGGTGGGTGTTAGTCAGCTTTACCGTCAGCTTTGCCGAGCTGCCTGCGTTAATCGTACCACTGTCAACGGAGTATTGGGTCACCATAAGCTTTGGTGTTGACGGCACTTCTTCGGCAAAAACGGAGAAAGAAAAGATAAATATTAAACTAAAAATCAGTAATAATCGTTTCATTGTTTTCAGTCCTTTTGGTGTACGAATTATGGTTTGTAGGCTCTTATATGGGTAATTCACGAATTGCCCAAAATTTACCGACATATCACTTTTACGGCGGTCGATTCGTGAATCGACCCTACGAAAAACCTCCTTTGAAAAGAAGGTTAATGCTCCGCATGCACCTCATCAGTCACCTTCGGTGACAGCTTCCCCTCAAAGGGGAAGCCTTCAGATATAACAGTTACGCTAACCGCCGAACGGTGGTGGATGAGGTGTAAAAAGAGCTCGTCAAACTGTAATATGATTACTTGTTTTTGTTATAAACGGATTTCTTGTTCATCAGCAAAAGAACAATCAAATAAATCAAATCTAATACAATTCCCGACATAATACCAAAAATAATTTCTTCTATTCTTTCTCCCTGTGCAAGTTCAAATGTCACACATAGAAGGACAGATACAGCAGGAATTATAATAAACAGCAGATATTTCAAAATATTCATTTTCACTAAACTGCTCCTTACTGATAACAAATAAATTATAGTTCACGGATGTTTTCAACAATGCTGTTCTTCATTTCCTTTTTGATTTTTGCGTAAAGGTTGATACTGCAAATCAGGAAAAGGACGGCGATAATCAGTATTGCCTGCCATATTTCAAAGGTGAGATAATTCGGGTCTTTGAAATACGCAATAATTCCGAGATGACCTATTATATAACCTGCAAAGCCTGCCGAGCAGCCCCAGCCGAACATTGAAAGAAACTGACGGATATACGATTGCGTGATTTCTTTTGCGGATGCACCGACTGCTCGCAATGTGCCTATTTCACGCTTGCTCTCTCTTATCTTTGCGGTGAGGGAGTTATTGACAATGCTTGCGCAGATTGAGAAAAAGAGAATGACTATTGACACAAGGCAGATTACAAGTATTTTGAGGTTGTTCATATTCTCCTGCTGGGTTTCAAAGCCCGAGCGTGCACAGAAATGAGTGCCCGAAAAGATAGCGTCAAGGTGAGCCATAGCGGTTTTGTCGGTTTCCTCGTCAACCTCACCTTTGAAGTTGATATTTAATTCCTGATAAGGCAGCTCGGTCAGCGTTATTGCGTCCGCACCGGCGGCGGTTGTTATTACGTCAAACTCCGTGCTCGAATACATCCAGTCGCCAAAGGCAAAGGGCTTTATGATTGCGCCGATTTTAACCTGCTTTTCGGTTGAGGTCATTTCGACAAATTTCGGGTGCTCGCCGTATTCCTCGTAATCAAAATTGGTTTCATCCGAAAACAGAGTTTTGAGGTCAATAGTATCTCCTGCCTTGTAGTTAAGCTTTACCGTTGCAAAAGCCTTGTATTTTTCACGGTAATAGTAATCGGGCAAATTCGTCATATCGTAAACGGTGTAGTGCTCAATTTCACCTTTTTTGTTGAACCTTGCGCTGAAGCCGATTTCGGGCGGCGCAACGAGCAATATTTCTTCGCCCGAATTGAGCTTATCTATATCAATTTTACCATCAACAACTTCAAAGCGGTCAAGGTTTTCCTTTATCATTTTTTCGTCATAGCCCTTGATTTCAACCTGGAACATTTCCTTGTCGGTTTGTGATTGCTTTTTTAATATCGGGTAATTGAGCTCCTCACCCTTGTTGAGCCAGAGCTTTTTCAGCTTTTCAAAGGTCATATCCTGTATTTCAAAATCTGCGTTGGTGTAGCCCGAAACGTTGTTATAGTAGCGGATGCTCTGCCAGGTCATTGAAAGCATATCCATATACTCGGAATATTCGTCCACTATAATGTAGGATTTTGCTGTTTTGTAGCCGTAAGCGCTTTCAAACAAAGGATAATCGTATATATCCTGAATATCGTTTGCGGTTAAGCCCTTGTCGAGCGTGAACATATTTATATAATTGCTCACACCCGGGTAGCTTTGCCTTACAATAATATAGTCGCCTGTCTGGTTGTAGTTCCAATAGCTGCTTTCAAGCTCAGCGCTGATAACGGAAAAGCCGAAGCAGGTGAGCAAAATTGTGAGCGCAAGAATAATACTGACACCGATTTGCTTTGCCTTATAAAATTTTATGCTGCGCTTTGCAAGGAGCTTCGGTGCGTTGAACTCCTTTTCCTGCTTGATTTTTTTACGCTTCATTTTGCGGCTTAAATCGATATTGCGTATTGCCTGCATAGGCGATATTCTTGCGGCACGGAGCAATGGAATGAGTGCAGAAAGCATAACACAGGCAACGCTGACGACGGTTGTACCCACAAGGACAATAATATTGGGCATAAAGATAAAGCTGTCACCCATAATTCTTGCAAAAAGCCATACGGCAAAATAGGAAATTGCAACGCTTATCGGCGCACAGATGAGCGTGATTATAAAAGCCTCTCTGCCGAAAATATTAATTATCTGCCTTTTTGTTGTGCCCACGGCACGAAGCAGACCAATCTGCCTGCGGCGTTCCTGAAGGTTGGTTGTAAATGCGTTTATGATACCCATACACGATGCTATCATAAGCACAACGGCAACAACGGCAAGCAGCGTTGTGTTATCAATGAACGCCATAGTGTAGCCGTAACGGTCATTAACCTGTATCAGGTGGTTATTGCGTGCCATAGAGTCGTCGGGGTGCATATCGAGGTTGTCGTAAACCTCCTGCATGAAGTATTCCCAAAAGGCACTGGTGTAATAAATGTCGGCTACTTCACCGTCATTGTAATAGGCAGTATTGGGTATGTTCTCCTTCATGCTTTCCTCGGTGGGATTGTAGTAAACAGCAGGGATTTCAAGCCCGCCTGCGGCTGTTTTCTCGCTGTCACTTACGAAAGCGGCAGGTATGGGCGGAAGATTATTGCTGTCCAATGCGCGCTCAATATTGCTGCGCTTGTCGCTGAGAACGCCGACGAGAGTGTAGGTTTTTTCAGTCGCTTCACTCGAAAAATCCTCGCCGTTTGCAGCCTTGACGGAAAGTGTAATTTTGCTGCCGACGGTAGGCTCAATGCCAAGACGTACTGCGGCATCCTTTTCAAGTGCAATTTCGCCCTTGTTTTCGGGGTACCTGCCCTCAAGCACGGTGACGTAGTAGAGCTTTTTTGCTTCCTCGTCAAGGCGGGCAATTGCCGTGCCTTTGTCCTGCTTTTCGGCATCCGTATATGCGTAGCCTTGAATATAGCCGTAGCCGAAGGATTCAATATAGCCGTTTTCCTGTCCCTTTACTACGTCAATATAATTTTTAGGGTTATAGAAATAGCCGTAAAAATCGCCTGTTGCACGGCGTGCCTGCTCCTGCTTTGAGGACTGCATACATGACAGGAAGAACAGCACTCCGCTTGAAAATATCATTGCAAGCAGTATGCCGACTATCATCAGCGTGTACTGCTTTTTTCTTGTTTTGAGATTACCGACCGCCAGTCGGTTGACGGTTAAGGTTTTACGTTTTTTCATTGTTTCTTCCTCACTTTTAAGATTCTCTTTCTAGAACTTACAGATTCTTTGAATCTCTTACAATCCTGCCGTCTTCAATGGTTATAATTCTTTCCGCCTGTTCGGCAACGTGCAAATCGTGAGTGACGAGAATAAGTGTGATGCCGAATTCCTTGCCGACATATTTGAGAAGCGAAAGCACCTCTCTGCCGCTTTTGCCGTCAAGGTTACCTGTAGGCTCATCGGCAAAAAGTATTGAAGGCTTATTTGCAAGCGCACGGGCAATTGCAATTCTCTGCTGCTGACCGCCCGAAAGTGCGGACGGCAGGTGCTCAAGTCTGTCCTCAATGCCGAGCATATCAATTACACGCTTGATGTACTTTTCATCAACCTTTTTGCGGTCAAGCATTACGGGCAGAACAATGTTTTCATAGCCTGTCAGCTCCTGCACAAGGTTATATGCCTGAAAGACAAAGCCGAAGCGTCTGCGGCGAAGGATTGAAAGCTGATTATCGTTGTAGTTTGACATTACCTCGCCGTTATAGGTGACCGTGCCGCTTGTGGGGTTTTCAAGGCTGCTGAGCACGTGAAGCAGGGTTGATTTACCCGAGCCGCTGGGTCCGGTTACTGCGCAGAATTCGCCTTGCTCAAAGCCGACTGTTACATTGTCAACCGCTTTGACTATGTTTTCACCGCTTAAGTATTCCTTTGTTAGATCCTTACATTCAATAATGTTCATATATTTACACTCCTTTTCTTTGGTTATATTGTAATTTGTCAATCTTACTTTTAGCTTACATTAACCTTAAGATTTCGTAAGATTAGCAAAAAACACAGGTGAATTTTTGGTAAATTCATCTGTGTTTTTTCTGTTTCGTAGGGGAGGGGCTCTGTCCCCTCCCGAATTTCCTTGCTAAATTAAATAACGGGAGGGCATGGAAGCCCTCCCCTACAAATATTATATTTTTAACCCGCCGTCATAGCGTGGCAGACAGATTGTAACCTTCAGTCCTTCTTTGCCGTTTTCGGCAAAAATTGTTCCGTGGTGCTTTTCAACAATAGCCTTGGAAATAGACATTCCTATTCCTGCGCTGTCTGCTGCAGCATTGCTTGTGCGGTAAAATCTGCCGAAGATTTTTTGCAGCTCGTCATTTGGAAGTCCGCCGCCGTTATCTTCAACAGTTATGACAGTTGAAGCATCGGTCTGCTCAATTTTAATATCTACTTTTCCGTTTTCGGCTGTATGCTCGCCTGCGTTTTTGATGATGTTGCCCACCGCTTCGCTGAGCCATTGCTTATCGCAGCGCATTGTGGCTTCGCCCGAAACGGTTATGCTTTTGTTCGGGAAAAGGTGTCGGAATTCACTCACCAATTCGCCGATTATGTTTTCCGCTCTCTGCTCGTTAAACTCCATAGTGTAGGCATCGCTTTTCAGCTTTTCGAGCTTGAGCAGACTCTTTACAAGGCTTTCCATTTTTACAACAAGCTGCAGCTGCTTTTGTGCATAGCTGTTTTCGTCCTGTGTCTGCTGCATTTCGCAATATAATTTCAAGCCTGCAAGCGGAGTTTTAAGCTGATGCGAAACATCGGCTATGAAATCCGCATTGCGTTTTGACTGCGAAACTGTGTTGTCACGCTCAAGGATAAGTCTGTTTTCAAGGTCAGCAATGCTGTTTTGTAGCTGAGCCAAGCTGTTATCCTGAGTGCTGATTCCTATTTTTTCTCCGTTGTTCAGAAAAGCATCCGTCTTTTGCGAGAGCTTTTCAATGCCCTTTTTATTCTTGATATATAAAACGGTTAATATTATTAGAGCAACAAATAAACAGGAGCAAATAATAATTAATGCGGTTTCAAGGGAGGTCATTTGCCGTCCTCCCATCTGTAGCCGATGCCACGCACGGTTGAAATCTGATTTGTGCCGAGCTTTTCACGCAAACGGCTGACGTGAACGGAAAGAGTGTTATCGTCAACAAAACTGCCGTCACAGTCCCATATTTTTTCGAGCAAAATTGCACGGGTGACAATCACGCCGCTGTTTTGCACAAGGGTTGAAAGAATCATAAACTCTGTCGGTGTCAAGCTGAGTGCAGCACCGTCTTTATATGCAGTCATTGTTTTAAGGTCAATTGAAACATTGCCGCTTGAATATACGGCACTTGCGTTTCTGCGAAGCAGCGCACGCACACGGGAAAGAAGTTCAAGCAGCCTGAACGGCTTTGTAACATAATCGTCAGCGCCTGCATCAAGTCCGCAGACAATCTGAATCTCATCGTCGCACGCTGTCAGAAACAGAATCGGCACTGTGCTGCCCATACTGCGCACCTTTCGGCAAAGGTCGAGTCCGTTGCCGTCGGGAAGCATAATGTCAAATATCATCAGGTCAAAATGGCCGTTTATAAGTTCATTTGCTTTTACAAAGGTTTCCGCTACCGTAACGTTGTAACCCTGACCGCTGAGCATTTCGCAAAGACCTTCACGCAAAAACACATCATCTTCAACAAGCAAAATTCTGCTGCTCAAATTTTCACCACCATAAATCAAGTGAAAACAGTATAGCACTTATCGCAAAAGAATTCAACTTTGAATGTTTTATCAGCCTTGCAGCGAGTTAAATTAATTCTTGCCGAATTTCAAGAACGCTTTTTTGAAAGCACCGATTTTGCGGAGAGAAGTATAAACCGAATATTCATCCTCTCCGTATTTCACCTTCACGAAATCCTTCGTAACCTCCTCAACATAATTGAGATTAACAATAAAGCTGTGATGCGGTTGGGCAAAGACTTTTAGGTCGAGAATGCCTTTCCAATGGTCAAAGCGATAATTGGTTTCAATTTTTCTGTCGGTCAGATACAGCACGGATTTTCTGTCTTCGATTGCTATGTAAAGAATTTCGTGCGGATAAATCCTGCAAACATCCTTATCGCTTGTTTGCACAGGAATTCCAGAATTGCAGCAATGCTTTTTACAAGTGCTTTCTTCACCGGTAAAATCTATACAAATCCTGTCACAACCGCAACACTCAAGCAGATTATATGCAATTTCATTTTGCTCCATAAACTCAATCAGCTTTGCTTTGGTCGCTTCCTTTTGAGCCGTATTACATATTAAAGCATCCATAAAAATACCTTCTTCATTTAAAATACAGAAATAAACTTTTATATGTAAATGACAAAAACGGCAAAAAAGTTACGCAAGAATTTCTGTTTTTCTTATCTTCTCTGTTTTCGACAAATACTGTCTTATGTAATTGTGCAATATCACTATGCAGAACAAACGAAAAACTCATTAAAAGTCTTAGAATGCGCGGATTGTTATTGCATTTTTATTTTTATATTTCTTCGTTCCCAATCGGTTCGCAACACTTTAAATCCTGTATTTGTATACATATCCAAGGTAGATTGATTCGGATGCTTGTATGAGTTTTTTCCTACCGAAACAGCAGCTATTCCGGGCGTTAGTTGAGAAAATTTTTTAGCTTTTATTTTTCCGGAGTATCCGCCATGATGAGGAACAACGATATTTAATACTTTGTATTTGTAATTTGAATTAATTAAGAATTTTATACAGCTTTCAATCTGCCTGTTTGTATGGTCAGCGCCCATAACAGTAATATCTTCACGCCCTTTTACAGCTAATAATAATCCTGATTTGTTTTTATCCTTGCATTTTTCTCCAATATATAAGACATATCTGTCTTCTTCGATAACCGGCTTAATGCCTATATTTCTTTTATCTTTGGGTGTTGGCGATGAAAATGCGCGAACAAATTTGCAGCATTTTTTTAGCTTATTTACTGTTTGCTTTGCAGTTAGAGAAATTACATTTTCGGGTATAAATGCACAACAAATATTACTTAATATGTTTTCATCAATAACGGTAAGCAAGCAATAATGATCATAATCCCAGTGGCTAATTATCAACGATACGCCACGAAGATTATGAAATCTATCTTGTAAATCATAAACTATACTTTTCAATTCATATTCCGGCGCAAACATATTTGCACCAAAATCAAATATAGCCAAAGACTCACTGTCATAAATCAAATTTGTGTTTCCTTGTCCAACATCTTCAACCTCTACACAAATATTATTGCTTAAACGACGCAAAGCACATGGCTTTCCTTCTTTCCAAGTTCCCTCAACTTGTTCAACGAGTTTGCTTTTCAACTTGTTGTTTTTATATGCTACTCTATTTAAAAACAACACTTCAAGCCACTCGCTATCGTTGAAAGTAAAAAACACACCATAGGGTTGAGCTTCCTCAAAGTTGCTTTGCTTTGAATCATAATTGTTCCTTTTAAATCTGATTAATTCTCTCATTGGAACTGTTAAAATATCTCCTTCAGACACTTTAACCTTTTTTGCATTATGAAAAAGCAACATAGTTGGAGAATATTCTGATAGTTTCATGTTTTCCGTATAATCTCCGTTATTTCTAAAATATATAAATTCTTTTTCTGTAATAAAATCTAACACCAAAGTATTATCAGCATACTTTTCAACGTAAAGATTAGCATACTCAAAAATATACATATTACCAATTCACCTTTCTTTTAAAATGCAGTTCATATAGTCAGCAAACATATAGATTAGAGATAATCTTAAATAAACAATTAACTAACCTTTATGTTTTGTCAATGCTTAACACAAAAGAGTTGGTAAATTCGACAAAATCGCTGTATATTTACTATTTACAGCAAAAAGCACACCAGCTGACACTATCCCTGCCCACCAAAAATCCTCGTTCGTTAAGAACGGGGATTTTTACTTTTTACCTCTTCACTTGCTCTCTCTGCTTCAAGGATTTTTGGAAGTAATAAGTAATAGTGAAAAAGTTTCTATATTTGGTTGGATTCGAAAGCCCGTTAAGAAAACAGTCCGGCGTTAATCTTGTTATTTATATGGTTTTGTGTTATAGTACATCACAAGAAAACAAAGGCGGTGGAAAAATGACAGAAACAGTCTGGAACGGATACAGGTGTATCGAATTTTTGTTTGAGGGAAAAGAAGCAATACTTGTTTTTCCGAAAAATGAAAATAAAAACAAAAACTGGTTACTGAAAACCGAATATTTCAATGCTTTCCCGGAATTTGAAATTGAAATGCTTAACAGAGGCTGGCATGTTGCTTATATCAAAAACATCAGCCGATGGTGCCTTGAAGAGGATCTTGATATAAAGAAGCGTTTTGCAGATTTTTTGTCCTCGGAATACGGACTTTATAAAAAATGTGTTCCTGTAGGTATGAGCTGCGGTGGACTTGTTGCGGTTAAGTTTGCTGCAAAATATCCTGAGTGCGTTTCGGCTCTCTATCTTGATGCACCTGTAATGAATTTACTTTCGTGTCCTGCGGGTCTCGGAAGAGCATCTGACGAAATGTTACCCGAATTTATTGAGGCCACAGGAATGGAGCTTTCACAGCTGATTTGCTACAGAGAGCATCCAATTGATAAAATGCATTTACTGTTAGAAAACAAGCTCCCTGTTATATTGGTGTACGGTGCTTCTGATGATACTGTGCCTTACGAAGAAAACGGCGCTGTTCTTGAGAAATATTATAAGGAAAACAGCGGAACAATCGTTACTATCGGCAAAGATAACTGCGGTCATCATCCTCACGGACTTTCAGATAATACACCGATTATAGAATTTGTCGAAAAGTTTTCTGTTTAACGTACAGCACACAGCCTTTCAGCACGAAACTGTCTTACAGGACACATAAATTTGATTGTGGGGTACTAAACTCCATTATTGCCATTCATACCAAATTAATAATCATACAAAAACAGAGCAGTCTCACTTTTTTGTGAAGCTGCTCTGTTTTATTATTTGTTATTTCTTATTTATTCTTTATTATTTCTTCTTTATCATTTGATATAGTTTATCGGGTTGACGGTGTTGCCGTTTACGATAACCTCGAAGTGGAGGTGGGCGCCCGAGCTGTTGCCCGTATTGCCGACACGGCCTATGGGCTGTCCTCTTGAGACACGCTGGCCGACGGAAACGGAAATTGAGCCGTCGAGCATATGGGCATATCTTGTTTTGACGCCGTTGCCGTGGTTGATTATAACCTGGTTGCCGTAGCTGCGGTTACTGAACTTAACGAGCTCAACCGTACCGCTTTCGGCAGCAAGGACGAGCTTGCCCGAAGCGCTTGCGCCCGAAATATCCAGACCCGTATGGAAACCGCTTCTGCGGTTGCCGTAGTAGGAAGTAATCGTATAAAGACCCGAAACAGGCCAGACGAATTTGCCCTTTACTACTACATCGTAGCTGCCGCCGGAATAGCCCGTTTTCTTTGTGCCGACCTGAATTTTTTCGGTTATCGGGTCTATGAGCGTAATGCGGTCGATTTCCTCGGCGGAAACCTGCACGCCGTCGATATATGTGGTAAGATAGGTTACCTTGTCCGTACCCTTTACACCCTTGCGGATTGTACGTGTGTCACCACGGAAGAGCTTTGAGGATTCAATTTTTTCCGTCTTGAAGGGTGTGGATTCGTTGCGCTCGACAATCTTGATAATCTTTACTCTTACAAAGTTGACTTCCTGCGAAACCAGGAGCTTTGTGCCCACCTTGAAAACACCGAAATTAACATTCGGGTTGAGTGCACGCAGCTCGGAATACGAAATATCGTATTCGGAAGCAACCCCGGAGGGTGTGTCACCGTTCTGAATTGTATAATACAGAGCCTCGCTCTTCTTCTGGTTTGTGAGCACATCGAGAAGCCTTGAGGCTTCCCACATTTTGTCCGCATCGTCAGAATAAAGACCCTGCACAAATTCTACATCTTCAACAAAGTCGGCAAAGGAATTGGGGTCCTCTGCGTTGATATTGTATTTTTCCTCAGCCTCGCTGAGAAGATTGTTGAAAACACTTCGTGCATCGGTTTCGTTTTTGACCGAGCAGATAAATTCGCCGTCGATATAAACACCGCAGGCATTTGTCAGCTTCGAGTCGGAATTTTCGATAAGCCTGTCGCTGATTGCGTGTGCATCGCTTAATTCATTGAGCTTTACACGGGTGATTTTATAGGTGGGGTTGGCGATGAGTGCCTTGTCCTCGTCCGCTGCGCCCGAGTCAATTCTTTCCTTGACAATTGACCGTGCCTGAATGAAAACAGACTCGTCGCTGATATAGCCGAGTGAGCAAGGCTCGCCGTTGTTATCCACAACAACCTCAAGCGCATAGGTGGAGCTTGTCCAGTAGCCGACCGTTACCAAAAGCACGGCAAAGGCGGCAATCGGGGCGGCAAGGTTGCCGAGGGTACGCACCGCATTGGGATGGCGCTTGAAAAGGCCCTTTCGCTTCTGCTTGTTTTTGGTTGCAAAAAGTATTCTGATTTCCGCACGGAGCTTGCGGATATCGTTGGTTGCGTTTCGTACAGAGTCAAGTGCAATTCTGTCGAGCAGCAAAAACAGTATGCTTGCAAAAACGGCAACCGCATGAACAGGTTTGCGCAGAATTCGTTTGACAAGCCGGCCTGCGTGGCGCACACGGCGTATTATCTGCAGACCGAAATAATATATCCAGTCGTAGACCGCTCCCGTATCCCTCGGTGCAACGTCGGGTATCGTGCAATCCACAACCTGTACTTTTTTAACGGGCTCTTTCTTTTTCGGGGGTGCGGTGTAAATCTGCTTTTCTATAGCGAAAATCGGCAAATCCGCAAGGAAAGAAAATATGCCGTAATCGTCGGCGGCTTCAACCGCTTCTTCGGTAATTTCTTCGCTTGTTTCTTCAATTGTTGCTTCTTCTGCCTGCATTTCAAGCTCTTTTTCCTCTGACAACGGTCTTACCTCCTTTGCACAAATTCATATTATTATATCATAATTATACGGGATAGGCAAGCGTTTCTACGCTGACGGTCTCCATAACCTCTGCCATCATTGCACCTTCATGCTTTGCACCCTCAAGGTCGTGCTCACGGTAATTGCCGCATTCCTTTGCGCTGACCCCGGGCACTTCGCCCTCGTAAGAGGCGATAAAATCAAACGCCTGCTTTGTAAGCTCAATTGCCTGCTCGTGGCTGATTACGCCGCTGCGCACAAGGAAATAGAAGCCCGTGCGGCAGCCCATGGGGCCGAAATAAATTACGCCGTCACTCAGCGGTGAGTTTCTTACAAAGGTTGCAAAAAGATGCTCAACCGTGTGAATAGGTGAATTTTCGATAACGGGCTCAACATTGGGGCGGCGGCAGCGGATATCATAGGTTACTACGTCGCCGTCAACACGGGATATATACATACCCTTGGGAAGTTTTGTGTGGTCTATTGTAAAGCTTGCAATTTTTTTCATTGTGATTTTCTCCGTTATATTTTAAATAGTTTCTTTAGTCCGGGTGTTTTTTCAATTATTATCCTCAGCGGTATTCCCAGCACACAGCAAACCGCCAGTTCGCCTGCGCCTACCTGCAAGGCGGAAATTGCAAAGCCTGCCCAGGTGAGACCCTCGGGAAGGAAAACAGCGATTTCAATTCCGATAATAACGGCGTTGAACAGGGTTGAAAAAACAGGTGCGAGAATATAGCCGAATTTACCGCCGACCTTGCGTGTGACATAGGTAAAATATGCGGCAAGAAAGGTTGCCAGCGTACCGAGGATTATATCCATAATTCCGAAAGGACTGCCGAGATTGCCTATGAAGCAGCCGATTGTAAGCCCGGGAACAGCCGCAGGCGTGAACACGGCAAGCACCGTGAGTGCCTCGGAAAAGCGGAACTGAACGTTGCCGTAGGCTATGCCGAAAACCGAGGCCAGATATGTAAGAGCGGCATAAAGTGCGGCAATTACTGCAGCCTGCGTGATATAAACAGACGCTTTTTTTCTTTGCTTGGGCAACGCTTTTCCCTCTTTCTTTTTCTGCATACATATGCTATTATATAAAAAAACTATGTATCTTGTCAACCTCAACACCGTTGACCCGTAATCTTAAATCATAAGGAGTAATAGAGATGAAAATTATTTCAACACCCGACGCACCTGCCGCAATCGGCCCTTACTCACAGGCTGTGGTAACAGGCAACCTGCTTTTCACATCGGGTCAGATTCCCATTGACCCCACAACAGGCAACGTTGTCGAAGGCGGTATCGTCGAGCAGACAGAGCAGATTATGAAAAACCTCGGCGAGGTTTTAAAGGCCGCAGGCGCAAGCTTTGACAACGCAGTCAAAACAACCTGCTTCCTTGCCGAAATCGCCGATTTTGCCGCCTTTAACGAGGTTTACGGCAGATACTTCACCTCCAAGCCTGCCAGAAGCTGCGTGGCAGTAAAGGACCTGCCGAAGGGCGTATTGGCAGAAGTTGAAGTAATAGCTGAGCTGTAAATAATATGCAAAAGGCAAAGTGCAAAGTGCAAAATTAAGGGTCGCTGCGCTCCGTTTTTATAATAAAATTCGGGTGCGGGTGTCCCGCCCACAACTTTGCATTTAGCATTTTGCATTCTGCACTTATATTACCTTTTCATCTGAAAAGGTAATACACTACTCCGTACACCGCCGCTGCGGCTGTGCCGTAGACGATTACGGGACCCGAAATAGAAAACATATTTGCCGCCGTGCCGAGAATTCTGCCCTGCGGCGAAAATTCCATTGCAGGCGAAACCACTGAATTTGCAAAGCCCGTTATGGGCACAATTGTGCCTGCGCCTGCGTGGCGTGCAATTTTGTCAAACACGCCGAATCCCGTGAGAATTGCGGAAAGCGCAACAAGGGTTATTGCAACGAAAACAGAGGCATCGTCCTTGCTTGCACCGAGGTTGGTGTAAAGCTCGTTTAGTGCCTGACCGATAACGCATATTCCTCCGCCGAAGAGGTACGCTTTTATTGTGTTTTTAATTTTCGGTGACGGCGGCATTACCGCCGAAACCTTTTTCTGATACTCTTTTTTATCCATAAAAAATCGCCACCCTTGCCGTTAGTTTAGGCAGGAATGGCGATTTTATTCTTTTTTGTTTTTATTCGGCCTTTAAGCCTTCAATAAATTCGGTGAATACCCTGTTGAGTGCTGTGAAAATTTCGTGAAGATGGGTGAACAACTTAACAAGGTCGTTGAAAATCCACTCCAGCTTGTATATAAGACCGTTGTCTGTGGGTTCGGTTACCTCAAGCTCTTCGGTTTCTGCTACGAACTTGTCTGTCTTGAAGAAGGTAAACTCACACTCTGCGGCGGAGTGGTCGGAAGCAGGCTTTCCGTTTTCGAGAAGGACTTCGATAAACTCAAAATCTGTTGCGACAACGGCTACACCGTCCGTGCCCTTATAGAAGAATCTTTCAACGGAATCCCAATGCCCCCATGCGCTCAGACCGCTGATGTGCCACTTGTACATATTGTAATAGTCGCTGTCGTTGAGAACCTCTACCCACGCATCCTTGAAGCCGCATTCCTCAATGAAAATGCCGTACAAATCGCTGTTGACCTCGTGAGTGTGCATATAAACATTGAAGTCACCCGTTACGATTACGGGGCGGTTGTTCTTTTCGTAGTTTGCGTTGATGTAATCGGCAAGCTGTCTGAACTGAACATCTCTTGCGTGAACCGAGCCCTCGTCGGAATAAGCGTCGGCGTGAAGATTATAGAAATCGACATAAATACCGCCGCCGATATCAATTACCGAGTAGATAAAGCCCTTAGGGGTCATTGAATCTGCACCGTGGTCGATAACGCCGAAGGCTTCACTCCACGGAACTCGTGTGGCATTGTAAATCGGCATATTTTTCGTAAAGATATTCAGACCGTCACCGCCGGGAATACCGCCAAGGTGGTGGGTCTGATAGCTGTAACCGTCAAGACCGCCGACAAGGCTGTTATGGTAGCCGAAATCCTCCTGCACCGCAACAATATCATATCCGTTTTCGGTGATAAATTCTGCATTGCGCTTCTGATTAGCGGCTGTGCCTGCCCACGGAAGACCTGCTACATTATAGTTGAGCATCTTAACCGTAAACTGGTCGGGATTGGCAAAATCTATGAGCGTAATTGAGAAAATATCCGTAAACTTTTCACCGTTGCAGGTATATTCAATACGCCAGTAAAGTTTGTCATAATCTCTGAAGCCGCCAAGACCTTTTTCGTAGAATTTATTTCTGTAGAGCAGACCGTACTCATCCTGCTCGGCTGTGTTTTCGGGGCGGTCAAAGGAAACGGGCTGAGTCCAGTCGATATTGCCGTCCTCATCCTTCTCCCAATATTGGGCGTGGTCATCGCTGTTAACGTTCACGCCGTACCAATCACCGTCACCCGTAAGGGAAAGCATACACGAGAATTTTGTTGTACCCGCCGGAAAAATGCATTCATAGCTCAGGTCGTTTATTTCACCCGGTATTGCATAATCCCCCTCTGTGCTGTCCAGCTTTGTGGCGTAGTCTTCAACACTCGGGAACTGCATTTTATACACGTTTGACTTGTAGAGGACTGTTTCCATAAAAACCTCTATACCCGACTCGGTCGTAAAGCTGTGAACAGGTGCAGCCATACCCACAATGCCAAAGCATCCGAAGGCCATTACAGCAACAAGGATAACGGAAATTACTTTTTTCATACTGCATTTCCCCTTTTATTATGTCTTTATTTTCTCTTTCTCTGTGCACGGAGCTGTGCTGCGTGTTCCTTTTCGGCGGCTTCCTTGCGTGCCTCTTCTTCGGCGGCAAAGCGCTCAGACTCTTCGTAGCGCAGCTTAGCTTCGTCGTACATTGCGTCAATTTCGTCGTAGTGTGTGTAATTTTCTGCCATTGTGAGAAGCTTCTTTGCATCAAGGTAGGGCTTTGCGGCACGGTTGTAAACAGAGGAGTCGTCCGTAGCTTTTTTGATGGCTTTGTCTATTTCCTTCGCCTGTGCCTTGAGAGACTTGATAACAGCCATTGCCTCTTCTGCGGCAGTCTTGTCCTTTTCATCTCTTGCCTTGTAGAAGTTGGCATACTCTGCGTTTATCTTTTCTTCAACGCTGTCCTGCTCTACAAAGAGCTTGTCAAACTCGCTCGAGTCAAATTCCTTAATGCCGTTGGGGAAGTGCTTGCGTGCAACCTTCTGTGCGTAAAGACATTCCTTTACTCTTGAAATTTCAGCCTTGCGGAATGCCCTTTCTTCTTCAGTTGAGGTGGGAAGCACCTTTGCCACACCAAGGTCTGCCTTTGATACCGTATTGATATAATCAAAGCCTGTGGCAACAATCTGCTTTGCGTTTTCAAGCTGAGCCTTGCCCTGAACTGTGTTAAAGCGGTTGAGCTCATCAACAACAAACTGAGAAATCTTTATAAGCTCGTTGTGCTCAAGGGCGGCTCTTCTTGCCTTCTTTGCGGCCTTTTTGTCTTCCTTGCTCTCAGCCGCCTTGATAGCACCCTTGTCTGTGGGAAGCTCGGTCTTGCCGACATATTCCTTTGCCTCACGCACAAGCTCAATAGCCTTTACAAGATCCCTGTCGCTGAGTACGTTTCTGCCGAAATCCTCAAACAGTGCTCTTACCTGAAGCACCTTGACCATACCCTTCTGCTTGAGCTCGGAAAGGTCGTAGAAGAAATACGGAATAACGTTCATTGCCGCACCGAGCACAGCCGTCATAATCAGAACAGCGAAAATGCTGATAAAGGTCGGCCTGTGGTAAAGAACATTGTAAACGTTGTCAGGGTACTGAAGCTCTACGCCCGAAGCTAAAATCTCGGGCAGAAGCTCGGCATATTTTTCTTCGTTGAAGCCGACAGCCTCATAAATTGCGGACTGAACACTTGTCGTTGCCATTGTTACAGCACTGCCGATAAGGCCGACTGCGGCAAACATACCGTCAATTCTTTCACCCGTGACATACTGCTGATAATCACGGATATCCGCATTAAGGCTCGGTGTGAGAATATGTGAGAACGAGCCGACAAGAGCGTTCATCCACAGGCACATCATTGCAAGCCATATCATAATGGACGGGTCTGCGTGCTTTACAACGGGGTAGAGCAATGCAATGAAAAAGATGTTCATTACGTTTGTGAAAATAAGGGTGTTTCTCTTACCGAATTTATAAATACAAATCGGCGCTAACAGCATACCCCAGAAGGAAGCATTTCCGTATATTGTTTGAAGAAGCGCAAACTGTGCGGAGCTGCAGGCATTCTGGTAGGTGTAGAGCCAGCCGAGAATGCTGTTTGCCATACTTTCAAGGAAGCCCATCCAGCCGGCAAGAGAAATAATCCAGAAATATTTGTTCTTGATAACGGCACGGAACGCATCAATAAACTTTATACGGACAACGTGTGTTTTTGCCTGAATGATTTTTTCCTTGGTGTTCTTATAAAGAATAAAGCTGATAAGGAAGCCGATAATGAGAATCGGTGTCCATACATAGCGGTAGATGCGGATATCGTAAAGGTCTCTTTTGCCTGTAATCAGTTCGCCTATAATCGGAACAACGGCGTTTATGATTGTGGGTGCAAGCGAATCCGACACCGCACGGATGGCAAGAACGTTGGAGCGCTCCTGCGTGTTGGAGGAAAGAACGGAAACGTAGTTGTCATAAGCATCGTAAAGGAAGTTGTAGAAGAACTGGAAGCCGATGTTGAAGAAGACAACCGTGGCAATTTTGCCTATGTCGCCCATAATCTCATACGGCGCCCAAACATAACCAATCGACAAAATGACCGTTGGCAGACCCATACTGATTATGTACGGACGGTACTTACCCTGACGGCTGCGTGAATTGTCGATAATTCTGGCACGCAGCATAGTCAGCGGAAAACCGATGAGCACGCTGGCAACATAAATTGCATACATCTGCATAGGCTTGATGCCTATGGTGTTGCCGACAAAAGCATTGTTTGCGGAAATGATTGCCGCCTGAACAAAGGTAATTATCGCCTTTACGCCGAAGCCGCCTGCGGACAGCGAAAAGATTTCCTTATAGTTCATATAGTTGCCCAGAGGCGGAGTACGCCAATACGTTCTTACCTTACCGAAAATATCCTTTGCTTTGTTTACTAACTGCATTTTCTCACCCACCCGGCATAAGCCGTTTTATTATTTTAATATTTTTATTATAGCAATATAAGCACAAATAGTCCATAACTATTTTATAAAAAGAGAAAATTAATCCTCATAGCTGTCATCAAAAAAGCTGTCGTCAAAGGGCTCCTGCCCCCAGAGCGAACGCTCGTAATCGAAATCCCGCTCGGGCTCGGGTATCTCCTTTTGCGCCTCGAGCTTTCTGCCGCCCATCCATACAGATGGTGTTATACTGAGCGTATAACCGCAACCGCTTGGGGTTATCCACTCGTGCGGCTGAGCCTCGGGCAGAGCGTAACGGGACATCAGCGCCGAAATTACACCGCCGTGTGTTACGATTGCGGCACTTTCAACACCTGATTTGAGCATACCGTCAACAATTTTTTCAAAGCCTGAACAAATGCGCCTTGCAAAGGCATCCTGACTCTCGCCGAAGGGAGGGTCGATACCCTGCTCACCTGCAAGCCAACGGGGAAACAGCGGATGTGTTTCAAGCTCTTCCGCCGTTTTGCCGTCAAACTCGCCGAAATCGTACTCAATAAGGTCGGGCATGGGCACGGGCTCCTTGTCCGGCCAGAGCATTTTCGCCGTGTCCGTACAGCGGCGCAGGGGACTGCAAAAAACAACCTGAGCAGACGGGTAGGTGTACTCCTCTATAAGCTGCTCAAGCTGGTCAATGCCCTGTGTGCAAAGCGGTACATCGGTGTGACCGAGGTACTTGCCGTCTAAATTCTCCTGCGTAAGAGCATTGCGTATGAAGTGGATTTTGTAGCTTTTCATTGAAATCACCAAAAATTGAAGTTAATTTATATTTCTATGTTGGGCA
Organism: Clostridia bacterium; assembly: GCA_017516745.1. Lineage (GTDB taxonomy): Bacteria > Bacillota > Clostridia > Oscillospirales > Acutalibacteraceae > UBA8612. The sequence continues at coordinate 37,077 of JAFXBF010000004.1, read as the reverse complement.
GCTCTGAAAACTCAGGGTACAAAAATTGCGTAGTAATTTTTTTGTCAGATTGGCTCAAAAACGCAGGCAATACTTTGTGTATTAACGAGTATTTTGGGACAATCTGGCGGAAAAAGGACACGCAAGATTGTACGATGAGTTTTCAGAGATGCCCTATTGACATTTGTCGGAACGCTTGTTATACTATTTGTATATTTACAGATAACAGAGGTTTTTATATATGTCAACAGCATTTGCAAACCGAATTACCTCCCTGCGCAAAGAGAAGGGACTCAGCCAGAAGGAGGTCGCAATAAGCCTTGGCGTGTCGCAGGCCTTGCTTTCGCACTACGAAAAGGGTGTGCGTGAATGCGGTCTTGATTTTGTTGTAAGCTGTGCCGACTTTTTCGGCGTTACAACCGACTACCTGCTGGGCAGGCAGGACAGTAAATACGGCCTTATCAACGAGGAGGAAAAATATCTCCTGCTTGAAACCGCTACTGATGAAATTGATATGCAGCTGGTTATGCTGTGTGTCAGCTTCTTTGCGGAAAAGGTAAAGCGCCCCATGGATGAGGTTTACGGCGACAAGCTGATGTGGAGCGCCGCAATTGCGCTTTACAAGCTGGTTGTTTACGGTGTCAACAGGGGTCAGCTGCAAAAGGAATGGTTTGACGTTGAAATGAGAAACGACGACTTTGTTTTCCAGAAGTTTGTCGATATCATCTGGAACGGTCTTTATGTAAACGACACACAGGTTGTCGGCGAGATTGACGAGCAGTACGGGAAACAGTTTCCCGAGGTTTTCAGCACACTCATTCAGTCGGTTGAAAGCTATGTTGAAAAAATTACCGCAAGATATCTCACAACCGCAAACGAGAAAATCAACGAGTTACAGGAAAAATAAGCAGCAACTATTGTTGTGTGGCACACTTCGCAGGGAAGTGTGCCACATTTATATTTTGTTTTATTATTTCAGAACATTCTTATACATTCTGATGTATTCGTTTGCGGAACGGTTCCAGGAGTTGTTGCTCTCCATTGCACGCTTGACAAGGATTGCCCAGCCTTCCTTGTTCTGATAGCCTTCGACCGCTCTGCGGATTGTGTAGAGCATATCGTGTGCGTTGTAGCGGGCAAAGGTGAAGCCGTTGCCTTCGTTGTCGCCCGAGTCGGAGATGCTGTCCTTCAGACCGCCTGTTTCACGGACAATCGGAACAGAGCCGTAGCGCAGGGCAACCATCTGCGAAAGGCCGCAGGGCTCACTCTTTGAGGGCATAAGGAACATATCGCTGCCGGCGTAAATCTTTCTTGCAAGGTCGGGCACGAAGCCGAGGCGCAGACCGAGCTGCTCAGGATATCTGCCTGCCATTTCCTTGAAAAATTCCTCATACTGCCAGTCACCCGAGCCGAGAACGACAACCTGAACATCGGTTGTGGCAAGCAGCTCATCAAGTATGGCTTTTACAAGGTCAAGACCCTTGTGGGAAACAAGGCGTGTGACGATACCGATAACGGGTGTGTCAGCCTTTTCGGGCAGGTTAAAGAGCTTTTGCAGCTCTGCCTTGTTGACAGCCTTTGCGGAGAAATCCTCGGAACTGAAGTTTGCGAAAATATTCTTGTCCGTTTCGGGGTTATAGTTTTCAACGTCAATACCGTTGAGTATGCCCATAAGCTTGAAACGGCGCTGAGCAAGAATATTGTCAAGGCCGTGGCTGAACCACGGATCAAGAATTTCGTTTGCGTAAGATGGGCTTACGGTTGTAACCATATTTGCGGTTTCAATTGCACCCTTCATCAGGTTGACACAGCCGTTGTACTCAACAAGGTGCTCCGTGCCTGGCTGCATACCCAGAACATCTCCGATAAGCTCCATACCGTAAACACCCTGATACTGGATGTTGTGGATTGTGAAAACGGTCTTGATGTTTTCCCAGCCGGGCTGGTCGGCATACATTGTGGAGTAGTAAACGGGAGTCATGGCCGTCTGCCAGTCGTTACAGTGAATAATATCGGGCTTGAAGCCGATGTGGGGAATAATTTCAAGGATTGCACGGGAGAAGAAGGCAAATCTCTCCGCATCGTCATAGTGGCCGTAGATACGGTCACGCTTGAAATAATACTGGTTATCGATAAGGTAGTAAATTACACCGCCTGCACGTGCCTCAAAAATGCCGCAGTACTGTCTGCGCCACGCAACGGGCACGGAAATATGTGTAATGAACTTCATTGAGTCCTTGAGCTCCTGGCTTATTGTGTCGTAAAGCGGCATAACCACACGGGCACCGATAAGCCTTTTGCGAAGAGCCTGCGGAAGCGAGCCTGCAACATCGGCAAGTCCGCCGCTGGCAATAAAGGGCAGAGCCTCACTGGCTGCATATAAAACTTTCATAGTATTCTCCTTTTTTCGGACGACCAAAGGTCGCCCCTACAATTATATAACAATACGCTTGCCGACAAATACGGGGAAGTTTTCGGCGCCGACAAGTGTCTTACCGGGCTTGATTACAACATTCTTGTCGAGAATGACATTTTCAACATGAGCACCTGCACCGATGAATGTATCCTGCATGATTACGCAGTTTTTGACAACTGCACCCTTCTCAACCTTGACGCCTCTGCCGAGAACGGAGTTGATAACCTCGCCCTTGATTTCACAGCCGTCGGAAACAAGGCTGCCCTTGACGGAGCTGTCAATAGCGTAGAGTGCAGGCATATCGTCACGCACCTTTGTGTAAACGGGACGGGACTTGTTGAAAAGGCAGGCTCTGTTTGCGCTGTCAAGAAGCATCATATTTGCCTTGTAGTAGCTGTCGAGCGAGTCGATGGAAACGGCAAAATTGTCGCTCTTCATAGCGCAGATTTTAAGTGTATCTACATTTGCCTGGAAGATATCCGTTGCAAAGCTCTTCTTGTGCATTGCATAGGCATCGTTTACAAGTCTTTCAAGCAGAGCCTTCTTCATAAAGAAGATGTTGAGAGAATAATCGCTCTCGTCGGGCTGTGCGCCGACGCTGACCTTGCTGACACGGTTGTTTTCGCCGATATCGAAGGTCATAAGGTTTGAAAGTGCAGGCGTTTTGCCGTGCTTGCAGACAACGCTGATATCTGCGCCGTTGTCCTCGTGGAATTTCATAAGCTCGTCAACGCTCAGGTTTGTAACTACGTTACAGTCCATAATGATAACATATTCCTCGCTTGCACGGCCGATAAAGTGCATATTGCCCTTGAGGGATTCGATACGGTTGTCGAATGTGCCCGTATCGCCAAGCAGGAAAGGCGGAAGCAGGAAAAGACCGCTGCGCTTACGGGAAAGGTCCCACGGCTTACCTGTGCCGAGGTGGTCCATAAGTGACTGGTAGTTGCTCTTTGTGATAACGCCAACCTTGCTGATACCTGCGTTAACGAGGTTTGAAAGAGCAAAGTCGATAAGGCGGTATCTGCCGCCAAAGGGCACGGAGCCCATAGTACGCATATTCGTAAGCTCGGGGAGAGCCTCGTCATAGGCGTTTGAATATATTACTGCAAGAACTTCTTTAGCTCTGATCATATCTTCTTACCTCCTCACTTTGCTGCAGGCACATCTTCGCCTGCCATAGCCTTGGGAGCAACCTTTGCACCTGCGCCGACTGTTACGCCTGCGCCGACAACGGCAACGCCCCAGTCATCACGGTTGGCAACGTTTTCGGGCTTTTCGCCGACAACTGCGCCTGATTCGATAACTGCGTTTTCCGCAACGATTGCGTACTGAACAACTGCGCCCTTCTTAACAACCGTGCCGGGCATAATGATGGAGGAGTCGACAACCGCACCCTCTTCAACGGTAACGTCTGCAAACAGGACGGAGTAATCAATCTTGCCGTCGATTGTGCAGCCCTCGGAAATCATTGAGTTTTCAACGCTTGCCTTGTCGGAAACAAAGTGGGGCGGTGAAACGGGTGACTTGGAGTAAATTCTCCAGGAATTGTCGGACAAATCAAGGTCAACGCTCGGACGCAGAAGGTCAAGGTTTGCCTCCCACAGGCTGTCTATTGTACCGACATCCTTCCAGTAGCCGTCAAACTGATATGCAAAAAGTCTTTCGCCTGCGTTGTGCATTGCAGGGATGAGGTTTTTGCCGAAGTCGTTGCTTGAGTTCGGGTCTGCCTCGTCTGCAAGCAGGTACTCACGAAGCTTTTTCCAGGTGAAAATGTAAACACCCATTGAAGCCTTGTTGCTGCTGGGCACTTCGGGCTTTTCCTCGAAGGCGGTGATTTCACCCTCGTCATTTACAAGCATAAGGCCGAAACGGGATGCCTCTTCCCACGGAACCTCGAGCATTGCGATTGTACAGTCTGCGTTCTTTTCCTTGTGGTATGCAAGCATCTTTGCATAGTCCATCTTGTAAATATGGTCACCCGAAAGGATGCAGACATATTCGGGGTCATATCTGTCGATAAAGTTGATGTTCTGGTAAATGGCGTTTGCAGTGCCCTTGTACCACTCGCTGCCCTTAATCTGCTGGTAGGGTGAGAGAATGTGAACACCGCCGTTGGCTCTGTCCAGATCCCACGCTGCGCCGTTGCCGATATAGTCGTTGAGCTCAAGCGGCTGATACTGCGTGAGCACACCGACGGTATAGATACCGGAGTTTACACAGTTGGAAAGAGGGAAATCAATAATTCTGTACTTACCGCCGTAGGGCACGGCAGGTTTTGCGATGTTCTTGGTAAGGATGCCGAGTCTGCTGCCCTGACCGCCTGCAAGAAGCATCGCTATACATTCAGCTTTTTTTGACATTATGTTTACCTCCTTGTTTTTAGAGAAAGATTTACTGTAATTTATATGATTATTATTTATCGGATTTGCTCTTTTTATTGACGGGGTCTTTGCGTACTAACTTAAGATAAATCGTGCTCATACCTGCAAGCTCGAGCGAAATGCTCTGGTCGTGGCCGTGCATGGGTCTGGGGTTGGATTTAATTTTGCCACTTGTGCCCTTGCCCGTACCGCCGAACCGGTCTTCATCGGAATTGAAAACGACCTCGTAAGTTCCTGCAACGGGAACGCCGATTTCATAGCCGCTTCTGTGGACTGTGGTGAGGTTGGAAACCGCAATGATTTCCTTGCCCTTTTTATCCATACGGCGGAAGGCTATAACTGAATTTGTGTTGTCATCGCTCGATATCCACGAAAAGCCCTCCCAGCTATAGTCAATCTGCCACAGCGGAGCATTCTTCTTGTAGAAGGTGTTGAGCGCCTGAGTGTAGGCCTTCAGCTTGCGGTGTGCCTCGTAATCGAGCAGCAGCCAATCAAGCCCCGTGTCGTATTTCCACTCGATGAACTGGCCGAATTCGCTGCCCATAAACAGTAGCTTCTTGCCCGGGTGAGCGTACATATAACCGAGGAAGGAGCGCACGCCTGCAAACTTTTCTTCGTAAGTACCGGGCATCTTATTTATAAGTGAGCACTTGCCGTGAACAACCTCGTCGTGCGAAATCGGCAGAACAAAGTTTTCCGAAAAAGCGTAGAAGAACGAGAAGGTGAGGCAGTTGTGGTTGTGCTTGCGGTGAATGCCGTCCAGCGAAAAGTAACGCATACAGTCGTTCATCCAGCCCATATTCCACTTGAAATTAAAGCCGAGGCCGCCCATAAACGTGGGCTTTGAAACCATCGGGAAAGCGGTTGATTCCTCCGCTATCATCATGCAGTCCCAGAAATCACGGAAAACGGATTCGTTTAGCTTCTGCAAAAATTCAATCGCTTCAAGGTGCTCGTTGCCGCCGTTCTTGTTTGCTATCCACTCGCCGTCCTTACGGTCGTAGTCAAGATAGAGCATTGATGCAACGGCGTCAATACGCAGACCGTCAAAATGGTACTTGTCCATCCAGATTGCCGCACTTGAAAGCAGGAAGCTCTGCACCTGGGTTTTGCCGTAATCGAAAATCTTTGTGCCCCACGAATAGTGCTCACCCTTGCGTGGGTCAGCGTATTCGTAGCAGGGCTCACCGTCAAACTCATAAAGGCCGTGCGCATCCTTGGGGAAGTGGGCAGGCACCCAGTCAAGGATAACACCTATTCCTGCCTGATGGCACTTGTCAACAAGGTACATCAGGTCTTTCGGCTCACCGTAGCGTGAGGTCGGAGCAAAATAGCCCGTAACCTGATAGCCCCACGAGCCGTCAAACGGATATTCGCTAAGCGGCATAAACTCAATGTGAGTATAGCCCATTTCTTTTACATAGGGCACAAGCTCGTCCGCAAGTGCTCTGTAAGAAAGGAAGTTGCCGTCCTCATACTGCTTCCACGAGCCTGCGTGCACCTCGTAAATATTTACGGGAGTGTCGTAGACGGGCTCCTTCTTGCGCTTTTCCATCCACCTTGCATCGTGCCACTTGTAGCCCTCTATATCGTAGAGCTTGGAGGCATTTGCAGGCCTTGTTTCGCTGTGGAAGGCGTATGGGTCGCACTTCATCAGCTCTCTGCCGTCTTTTGTTCTGATACAGTATTTATAAGTGTCGAAAACCTTTAAATCGGGGATAACGGCTTCCCACACATCGCTGCCGTCAACACGGTACATCGGGTTGGCGGAGTTATTCCAGCCGTTGAAATCGCCTGCAACGCTCACGCTGACTGCGTGAGGTGCCCACACTCGGAAAACAACGCTCTTATCGGCGTTGAAATGTGCACCGAGGTACTCGTAAGCCCGAGCGTTTTCGCCCTTGTTGAACAAATAAAGCGGAACATTGTCCACAGGAAACCTCTCCTTTCACACCTATACGTAATTATACAGATATATGATAGCAAACTTTTTTAAAGAATTCAAGTGTTTATTTGCACTTTGTTACAAGAAAATCGACAAAAATCAAATTTATTTGTATAGTTTGTTACAAAATTTGTCATTTAATAAAATAAAGATAAAGCGTTGACGATTACACGAAAAAGTGGTAAACTATTCTTGCGACACAAATTAAATATTTTTTCCTAAAAAGGGCAAACCACTTTGGTAAAAGTGCGTCCCTTTTAAAATTGTCCCTTTTTAGGAATATTTTAGTTTGTGTCGCAACAAACGGGACGGCATTTTTCGGTGCGTCCTGTTTGGGCGCACTTTTTTAATTTGAGGTGTAAACTATGTCAAAGTCTTTTACCGTAAGTGTTTTTACCGATACCATTCCCGAGGAAAATGCACCGCAGCCGTTTTTTCGCCTTTTTGACGTTATGGAAGAGCTTTTTGAAAAGCACGAATCGATACGCTTTCTGTTCTGCGAGGACAGTTTATCCGACTCTTTCGCACACTGGGCGGTAAATGCCGCAAGAAATAATTCAGACACAGACCCACCAAAGCACATTGCAGTAAAAGTATTTCCTTTTTCTGCCGAGGGTAAAACGGAATATTATAAAACCGTTGCAAGAAACCGTACAGCTTACGACAAATACCTTTGCTTCAAAGGCAGTGAAAACGGCGACAAACGAACATCCCACGTTGTGCGCAACGAAAAAATGGTTGAAAAAGCTGACCTTACAATTTTCTTTATCCGAGAAGAAAACAGCCTCATAACCCGTACCCTCAAATACGCAAAAGAACTTGAAAAAGAAATTATGATGATATAGAAAAACAGCAGAGAAATTCGTTTGAACTTCTCTGCTGTTTTGTTTTTATTTCACTTCATCGTAGAATACTTCGAGTATCATTTCGTATGCGGCGGTGGTATCCATATAGAATTCGGCGTACTTATCGCCCATTTTCATCTCGCCGGGCACGGAATAGGTGTTGATTTCGCTGACACCCTTTGACATAAGAACGGTTGCAAGGTAGGTCACGTTATCGAGGCCTACATTTGTACAGCTAAAGCGGTTTGCCGTTTTGTAAAGCTTTGAAATAACGGAGAAATCCTTGACCGCAGTCTTGATTGCCTTGGAGGCAAAGGCCTTGATGTAGGTGACCTGTCTTTCCATTCTGCGAAGGCTGGCGTTTGTATCAAAGCTTCTTTCCTGAACAAAGTTGACCGCTCTTTCGCCGTAGAGCGTTACCGCCTGACCCGCAACAAAGCCCTCAATGGTTTCGTTGGGCACTACGGTTACGCCGCCGACAGAGTCGTTAAGCGGGCCGACACCTGCAATATCAAGTGAAATGTAGGAGTTTACGGGTATGCCGAAGAGGACACGCTGAATTGAAGCAACTGCGTTTTTACAGCTTGTGTGCTTACCGTCGCCGTAGGCGTAGGCAAGGCAAAGCTGCTCTCTGCCGCTGCCGACGTATTCGCCGTCTACCGTGTAAAGGTCGATATCAACCATAATGTCACGGGGAATTGCAATAACGGAAACCTTGCCCTTGGCGGTGTCGATTGCAAGCACCATATTCGTGTCGGACTGACCGCCCGTACCGATAATATCGCCCCTTGTGCCAAGGTCTTCCTTATCTATACCGAGGCAGGCAATTGAGGTGATGTTTTCGTTAAGGCGGTATTTTTTGCCGTTGTAATAAACCGTTTTGCCGTCGTTTTCAACCTCTGCCTGTTCAACCGCCTGAATGGTTGCATCCTCGTAGGAAACCATCTGCTTACCCTTTAGCTGAAGCACAAAGAAAGCACCTGCGGCAACGGCAATAATGAGGAAGAATATGAGCAGAAGAATGAGCAGAACTTTGAGGCCCTTCTTCTTTTTCTTCGGCTTTTCAGCCGGCACATATTCCTTAAAGGCATCGTCAAGGCTGTAGTTTTCCACCTTTTCCATATTGAGGTTTATTTCCTTGTCAGAATCGTATTTGTTCTTTTTACTGTTCAATCGGGACATCGCTTACCAACACTCCGTTTACCAAAAATCTTGAGCTTTTGTCGTTTGACATACAGGTGCTCAGCACCACGAGCTTGCTGTTTTCATCAAGCGTTACGCCCTTGCGTACATTGCGCAGGGTTGAAACAGGGTTGAGCACATACTCCTGATAATCTGCCAGCACCTCAGGGTCAGAAAAATCAAAGGCGTTCATAATGTGGCGGTTATCGTACTTGTAGGCCGAAACAATGTGGTAGGTCAGCACTCTGTCCGCCGTGTAGATATAGAAAACATCGTGCGTATCAAAAAACTCGGGGTCTTCAAAATAGTGGAGAGATGTGAACATTGTCGTGCTTCGCATATTGTGGCCGTAAACAACCGTTACGGGGTCGCTGAAATCCAGCGCATTGCACGACTGAGTGTAAATCATACCTGCAAAGAGGTATTTTTTGTAGATTGAGCGGTGGAGATAATAGTTGTCGTCAACCTTGCTCTGTGCCATGGGGTAATCAACATAGGTGCCGGGAATACGAATCCACGCATAAACATCGCTGTTGATTTCCTGCAGGGCAGGCAGGTCAATCGGGCTTGTGCCGACCGCAGGCTCACCGGGCTCAACCTTTGTTGCTTCTTCACCCGACTGTGGGGTTATTATTGCAATATCTTCAATTTCGCCGTAGCTTTGCTGAGCTGTAAAATGCTGAAACAAAAGCACACCGATATAGCCTAAGCAGCAAAGTATTGCCGCAACGAGCAGCAGCACGGCAACAAGTGTCGATTTGCTCTTTTTCTTCTTTTCGGGCTTGTTTTCACCGATTACGCCGTAGCCCTTATTGGAATTGTTTTCCATCATGAATCCTTCCTTGTGATTCTTTATAAAGTTAAGCCCCGTATTCTTTCAACAGAACAACGGGGCTTTGTTTGCTATTAAAGCTACAGAATTATTCTGTTACCTTTTTCTTGCTTGTGTAAACGCCTGCAGCGGAAAGAACAAGAACTACAGCAGCGGCTGCGCTTGCCTTGCCGAGAGTCTGAGCAACACCTGTGTCGGGGGAAGAGGGGTTAGTGTCGGACTCAACGGGCTTTGTTGTTGTGTCAGCAACCTTAGTTGTTGTCTCGTCAACGTCAACCTTCTGTGTTGTGGGAGCAGTTGTGGGCTTGTCAGTAGGCTTTACCTGTGTTGTGGGAGCAACAGTTGTGGGAGCCTTGGTTGTTGTTTCGATATGCTCGATTGTGGGAGCAACAGGGCTGACTGCTGCAAGAGCAACGGATGCAGTTGCAAAAACGAATGCAAGTGCAAGAAGAACTGCGCATATTTTTTTCATAAGTAATACACCGAACCTTTCATAATTTGCGAATTAGGATACTAACCTATAGTACATTTTGAATTATACCACAACTGTTTTTTTGTGTCAACAGTAAATATTTTTATCTAGTTACCTTTTTAATCCATTTGTATCTGTTTACCTTTACCGCCGCAACGGCGCACTTTAACACCTGGTCCGCCTTAAGGCAGGCGAAGGTGACGGCAGGCGGAAAATGAAACACAAAAGCCGAAAGAAGCGACACGGGAAGCACGATGCCCCACATAAATATGAGGTCGTTTTTGAAAACGAAATCCGTTTCGCCGCCGCTGGCAACAATTCCGCCGAGTACGGGCGCTTCATACGCAGTGCCCACAAGCGTTACGCAGAGGATTGTGATAAAGGTTGAAGCAAGTGCACGGGTGTCACTGCTTACATCGTAAAGCGAGATAAAGGCGTTTTTGCACACAAACAGCAGCAGACCCGACACAACGCCTATAATCAGGAAAAGTGCCTGCAGGGTTTTGGAGTATTTCTTTACATCCTCGATTCTGTTTTCGCCTACGGTTTTGCCTATAATAACGCCTGCAACGCTGCTGCCTGCGTAGGCAACAACGCTCATAATTCCGAAAACGGCACTTGAAATACTGTTTGCGCTGAGCACGGTTTCAGACCCGAGGTGACCGAGAATTGCACCCTGCACGGTCATTGCAATACCCCAGCTTCCTGCCGAAAGCACAAGCGGACAGCCGTATTTTATGTAGTCCTTTATGTAATTCTTTTCAAGCTTTACAAGGTCGGAAATTTTGAGCTTAACATTCTTGTCGGCAGCGAAAACGTAAACCGCAACAACTGCAAACTCGACTATTCTTGAAACAAGTGTTGCAATTGCCGCACCTCTTATGCCGAGCATCGGAAAACCGAATTTGCCGTAGATGAGCACATAATTGAGAATAACATTCACAAAAAGTGCAACAACGGAAACTCCGAAGCCGATTTTAACCTTTTCAACGCTTCGCATAAGCGCAAGCAGAAGCTGCGAAAAGACAAAGGGCAGGTAGGAAAAGCTGACAATAAACAGGTAGGGCTTTGCTTCTTCAACTACTGCCATCTGGTCGGTCAGCAGGGTGAGCACGCCGTGAGGCGCAAGCTGTACGGCAAGGAAAATAACCGCACCGAGCAGCGCACCCACGCAAAGCGCAACCGTAAACACACGTCTTATCGGCTGTGTGCGCTTCGTGCCCCAGTACTGTGCGGAAAGCACGGTCAGACCGTTTGAAGTACCGAGGGCAACCATTTGCAGCATAAACTGAATCTGGTTGACAACGGCAACGGCACTCAGCGAAAGCTCGCTGTAGCCGCCAATCATAACGTTGTCCGCAAGGTTTACCGCATAGACGATTATGTTCTGCATTGCAATGGTGAAAACCATTGAAAAGAAGGTTTTGTAAAATGCCTTTTCCCTTACAAAAACAGCCATAACACTACACCTTACTTTCTTTCGTTGCGGGCATCAACAACATCGTCCGCTATGCGGTCAAGCCTTGAATTCTCACGTTCAACGCCGTAATCCTTGCCCGTCTGAACAAGTCGGTCGGTGAGCATTTCGCCACGCAGAGCTTCGATATAGCTTGTTCTGTAGCTGCTGTAGCTGCTGTTTTCGCCTTCCTTGGCATCTGCCCTTACAACGAGGAAAATGTATTCCGTTGTTTCAATAACCGTGGGGTCGTCGTATTCAAGCTCGGCAACCTTTGCAAGGAAGTCCTCGGGATATGCCGTGCTTGAAACGGCAACGAAGTTGGGCTCAACAGCGTTGCCGCCGTTGACCTCGGAAAGCTCCGCCCCGTTTACGACCTTCTGCCGCTTTGCTTCAAACTCGGCTCTCAGCTCGGCCTTTGCCTGCTCGGTCAGCTCAACGGTGTTGCCGTTTTCGTCCACGGTTGTGAAATAGCCGTTGACGGCGTAGAATTCAACATAAGTCAGGTCGAAATAGTATTCGATTTCCTCTTCGCTGACCTCGTATTCACTGCCCTCACCGAAATAGTGGAGCAGAAGCGCCTTGCGCATATACTCAGCCTCTTTGATTTTGTGTACCGTCTGCTTGCTGATGCCTGCGGCGGTGTAATACTCGGAATAAAGTGTCCATATATCCTCGGTATCGTCCGCTATTGCCTTTTTGTCGTCAACCGAAAGTCTTAGGTTGAGCTGGGCAAACAGCGTAACCGCTCCGACATACTCGCAGCACTTGTCCACCGCCGCATCAACAATTTTCTCGGTGTCAAGAAGGTCACCGCCCTCGCTTTCGGTTGCGGCATAGACCCCGTCAAAATAATATGCAAAAATTTCGCTGTCCACCTTTGCCTCGCCTACCGTGAGAACGGTTTTTCCCACGGCGGAACAACCCGTAAAGGCTGTCACGGCAAGCACAAGGCAGAGACTTATGCATAAAAGCTTTTTCATAAAAAGATTTTCCTTAAACTAAAAATACTTAACGTTCCTTTTACTTGCCAAGCCTCTCCTGTTCTTTCCTGCCCAGCTCGTTTGTGTTTATGTTGTTTCTGTAAACAACGAAGCGGCAGAAAAGGAACTCGGTTGAAAGGTTGAGAAGCATTGTCAGCGCAAGGACTATATACTCGTTCCACGCTGCGGTAGAAGCAAAGGTCAGGTCAAGCCAAGCCTTTAGCGCATCGCCGCCCCAGGTTGAAAGAGGCGTGAAAACGCAGTAGTAGCCTGCTACCTTAAGCATTGCAACGGGAACGTTGGCGGCCGATTTAAAAGTGAATTTGCGGTTTACCGTGAAATTAAAAAGCACGGAAAGAATAAGAGCAGGCAGATATGCCTTCCAATAGTCGAGTTTTAAAACCTCGTTGAGAAGTGTGAAAGAAACTGTCTGAATAATACCTGCGCCCGTGGAAAAAATAACAAACTTAACTGTCTGGACTATGTTCTGCTTTTTTGTGAGCTTCTGTGCCAAAACAAATCATCCTTTTTGTTTTACAGGAGAGGGAAAACCCTCTCCTGTAATAAATTTAAAGTGTGAATTAATCGTTTTCTTCCTGTGCAGCCTTGATAACCTCGTCGGGCAGGGCTTCGCCGTGCTTGACAACGAGGATGCAGAGAAGGCTGAGAACGAACATAATGGGGCTGTAGTAGAAAAGGGACATATATGTGCCCGAAAGCATACGGACTACGCCGTAAACGATGGGGGAAGCAATCTGTGCGGAGAAGGTAGCGGTGTAGTAGTAGCCCGTGAAGGTACCGACCTTATCGTTACCGCCGATTTCAAGAACAAGGGGAAGGGTGTTGACGGTGATGAACATATTTGCAAAACCGCCGAGAACAAGAACTGCCCAGACAATTGCGTTTGTGCGTGTTGCAAGGTAGAGAACGAAGGCTGCCATAAATACGGCAAGACCGAGAAGGATAGTCTTCTTTCTGCCGATTTTCTTGCCAAGCCAGCCTGCGGGGATTGCGGCAATAGCGGAGCAGACAGCAAATACGGTTGTCATAATTGTGGCTTCGGCTGTTGTCTTGCCGAGAATTTCAGCGGCAAACAGAGCAAAGAAGGTTGTAATTGCGTTTGTGCCGCAGAAAAGGAAGAATAGACCGCCGAGCATAAAGATAAGGCTTCTTCTCTCTGAGCCTGAAAGCTTCTGTGCCTTTCTTGCGGCCTTCTCTGCCTTCTTGGCTTCCTTTTCTGCCTTTGCTCTTGCAGCAGCATCGGCCGCTCTGTTCTGTGCGCTTCTGACCTCAAGCTTGCTTGAGGGCTCCTTGACGCAGAAAAGAATAACGAGCATACCGATAATCATAACGATTGAACCGGTAAGGAAAACATAGGGGAAGGCAATCTGCTCGTTTTCGGCCGTAACGGTAACGCCTGTAAAGAGCTTATAGATAACGCCTACGATAGTACCTGCGAACATACCGATAGCCGAGCCGATACCGCCCATAAGGTTGATGATGGCGTTGCCTTCACTGCGCATTGCCGGGGGAGTGAGGGCAGGCATAAGTGCAACAACGGGTGCTCTCCAGAGAGACATTGTGAAAACAAAGAGGATGATGAAGAGCATTGTGAGCGGAAGTGAATTGCTCAGAGCAACCCACGGAATAACACCGAAGAGGAAAGCCGAAATCGGAGCACCGAAAACGATGAACGGACGGCGCTTGCCGAGCTTGGAGTGGCAGTTGTCGGAGAGCTTGCCGAAGGTCGGCTGGAAGATAACACCGAAGATGTTATCAAAGGTCATAATAATACCGATGAAAAGCGGAACAAGTGTGATACCGCCGCCTGCAAGGTTAACATCTTCACCCTGTGCCTCCGCAAACTTTGCAAGAACGGGGAACATTTCATTGAGCTTTGCGCTCCATGCCGTAATTGTTGCAGATTCGGTAAGAAGTCGGTTGAGGATTTTTGTGATATAGGGGTCGTAAATTGCCCAGGCTATTGAGCTTGCCATGAAGCCGAAGCCTGTGAGGATGGTACGCTTACGGCTGAATTTACCGCCGGGCGCACAAAAGAAATCGTTTGCCATGGTTGGTTCTCCTTTTAAATTTATTTTGAAAATAAATCGCTTAGTTGAGGAAGCCCTCGATTATTACTTCTTCGGCTTCGTCGGGTGTCAGACCCAGAGTGCAGAGCTTTGTGAGCTGGTCGGAGTTGATTTTGCCGATTGCCGCCTCGTGAACAATCTGTGCATCGGGGTGGTTTGCGGCAATTTCGGGAATGGAACGGATTTTTGCGCTGTCCATAATAATGGAGTCGCACTGCACGTGTGCACGGCAGCGGTTGTTACCGACCGCTCTCGGGTAGAATATCTGCTCGGAGCTGTCCTTTGCAACAGAACGTGAAATAATCTGTGCCGAAGCCTCCTCACCGTCGAGCTCAATGACCATATCGCTTCGTGCGTACTGTGCGCCGTGGGTCATAAGCCTTTCGGTAATTACGAGCTTTGCGTTTTTGCCCAGGTGCGCCGTGCTTGTGCGTGCCGTGGAATCGACACCCTTAATCTGCACGGTTTCCATTTCACATTCGGCCCCCTCTTCCATATAGACCTCGGTTACGGGGTTGAGCACTCTTGCGCCCGTGCCCTCACCGTCGCCGTAGTGCTTTTCAATGTAAGTCACTCTGGCGTTTTTGCCGATAAAGAAGCGGTGTATGCCCTCGTGTCTGCTGTCGCAGTTGCCGTCGTTATGAATGCCGCAGCCTGCAACAATTCTGACTTCGGCACCTTCGCCGATGTAAAAATCGTTATATACTCTGTCGCTCACACCCGATTCGGTTACGATAACGGGAATGTGGACATTGTCTGCCTTTGAGAAGGGCTTCACCCTGATATCTATGCCCTGTTTGTCTGTTTTAGGCTCAATGGTTACGGTTTCGGTGGACGACCTTGCCGCACCGCCGCCGTTAATGCGGATATTGAAGGCGCCCGATTCGGGAATGCCGCTCATATCGGCAATTGCCGAGAGAAGGTTTTTTTGTATATAATCAAACATTTCACTTACCTCCTCTGAAGCCGCAGTCAGCACTGAGCTCTTTCATCAGATTCGGGAAAATCTCATCCTTCGTGCCGAGGCTTTTGAGCTTGCCGTTTGCAATAACGGCAATGTTGTCCGCAAGCTGCATTATTCTCTCCTGGTGGGAGATTATGATTACGCTGTCGTGCCTGCGGCGGCTGAGGGTTTTGAAGGTATCAACAAGCATTGCAAAGCTCCAAAGGTCAATACCTGCCTCGGGCTCGTCAAAAATTGCAAGCTTCAATTCTCTTGCCATAAGCGAAGCAATTTCAATCCGCTTAACCTCGCCGCCCGAAAGGGAAGCATCAATTTCACGGTTGAGGTAGTCTTTTGAGCAAAGACCGACATTTGTAAGGTAGGAGCAGCACTCGTCCTCGGGAAGTGTGCTGCCTGCGGCAAGCTCAAGCAGCCTGCGCACGGTGAGCCCCTTGAAGCGAGGCGGCTGCTGGAAAGCATAGCCAACGCCAAGGTTTGCTCTTTCGGTTACGGACAGACCCGTTATATCCTGCCCGTTGAGGAGTATCTGACCGCCCGTGGGCTGCTCTATACCCATAATCAGCCTTGCCAGCGTGGATTTACCGCCGCCGTTGGGGCCTGTTACCACAAGGAATTCGCCGTCGTTGACAGTCAGGGAAACATCGTCGATAATATCGAGCCCGTCCTTACCACCGACGGTGAAGGAAACATTTTTTAACTCTAACATTTACTTTGCCTTTCTTAATATGCGTAGTGTCTTACATAAGCCGAAATGAAAATCGGGCTCATATCCATTGCGTGAATAAACGCACCGTCCTCAGTTTTGAGTACGGTCAGACCTTCACCCTCGCTGCCTTCAAAGAGGTTGCGGTCAAAAAGCTTGTCCGCCTGACCGCTTGCAAGATCAACGGTGTAAAGAGCCTGCGTTGAATCGTTCGTTGCAAGGTAGAGCACGCCGCCGTTAACCTCACCGCCCTGAATTTTATGAATGTTGAAATCGGGGTCGGAGTTGACAAGCGCAATCGGCTCAAGATATTTTCCGGCTGCCGTGTCGTAGCACATAATTTCGGTGGAATTATCTCTTGCGGCACAGTATATTATACCCGTTTCGGGGTTAACACTTATCCACGGCAGACCTTTTGTGTGTTTTTCGGCATCAAGGTGGTAATATTCGCCCGTATATTCGAGCGTTTCGGCGTCGTAAACCACAATCAGCGGATGCTCAAACACCTTGCTGTCTTCAACAGCGCAGTACAGCTTTCCGTTATAAAAGCTGATACCGCCGATGTGTGCCGAGCCGTATTCAGCCTTGAAATCATCGGGAATGGCGTCTGCATTGCGCACGATAACCTTTTTGCAGTCAAGCTCTGTTTTGATTATGCCGTACTTGCAGGAGAAATAGTAGCTTTCTC
Source organism: Clostridia bacterium (assembly GCA_017516745.1). GTDB lineage: Bacteria > Bacillota > Clostridia > Oscillospirales > Acutalibacteraceae > UBA8612. The sequence continues at coordinate 20,138 of JAFXBF010000004.1, read as the reverse complement.
CGTCAGTCGTGATATCCTGCGAATGCTCCCACGAATCCGCACCGAGCACCATTGTTTTGGCAACCTCCTCGGGTCTTGCACCAACGGTAGCAAGCTCAAATATGCCCGACAGCACAAGCGTCAGCGCAAGCAGCGGCGTGAGCACGGGAGTATATTTCTGCAAAAAGCGGAGTATATCCATAAGCGTTTTTACAGCTTTGATTTTATCCATAAGTTATCTCCTTTTTGAACTGATACAGGTACAACCTATTCCATTGTGTATTTTAGCAAAATTATCAAAAATAGTCAACGCTTAACACATTAATATACTTGATTTGAAAGTAAATACAGTAAAATTAACCAATATTTCCGCTTTAATTTCTACATAAGGATAATTGTATTATAAGAATTAATGTGTTATTATATTAATTGTCCAAAAAGCGGTAAAAAGCCGCTCTTTCAAATTTTTCTACGGAGGAAACAAAATGAAAGCTCTTAAAAAGGTTATCGCCGTTGTTCTGAGCCTTTGCATGGTATTCGGTTGCGTTGCAGCCGCATCAAGTGCAACAGCCAAGACTGCGGACACCGAAACCGAAACAGTCGACAAATCATTCATCACAAGCTCAATCACAAGCAACCGCAAGCTCCTTGACCCCGTTTACGTCAGAATCGACGGCAAGGCTTACAACCTCCTCAACCCCATTGAGGCTATTATTGCCATGATTCATGCCGATACCGAGCAGGAAAAGGAAACAATCGGCTACACATACCTTGAACTTGTCTTTATGACAATTCTCAACTGCCTTGCAGTTCCGGCTCCCGTTGCCAACACAACATTTGTTGATGCTGACAAGTACGACAGCCCCGACTTTATGCCCGGCCACGAAAACTTCATCAACTCCAACCCCAACGGCGTATGGAGCCTCGGCTACGACCAGTCCAGCCTCGTTCCCGACGATGTTCTTGACAGACCCTACTACCTTGCAGGCTATCTTCTCCAGAACTTCCCCTCCAACACAGTTGAAGAAGTTCTCGACGATATGAACGTTTACACGGTAGTTATGGACGACGGCTCAGGCAGAGGCAAGGTTGCATTCTGCACAATCGAAAGCATCGGTATCTCCAACAAGGATATCCGTGACATCCGTAATCTCCTTAAGGATTTCGCAAAGGAAAACAACATTGTTTCAATCAACGTAACGGCAACACACTGCCACAGCGAAATTGATACACTCGGCCTTTGGAATCCCTTCTTCCTCAAGATGGCAAACAACACTCTTGCCGCTCTTACAAACCAGTTTATTTTCAAGACCAAGCCCGGCCCCGATGAGAAGTTTATGAACCTTCTCAAGGAGCGCACCGCACAGTCCATCAAGGACGCTACAAAGTCTATGGAAGAAGGCAAGCTCTACTTCAGCCAGAAGGATTGCGCCGAGTACTTTTCCGACGACCGTGACCCCACAGGCTACGACGGCAACCTTTACGTTCTCCGCTTTGACCCTGCAAAGGACGGCGTTGACGAAACACTTATCGTAAACGAGCCTGCTCACCCCTACATCACAGGTCTTAAGACTGATGAAAGCTCAGGTAAGCAGCTCTCCGGCGACTACACAGCCGCTATGAATCAGGTTCTCGGTGAGAACGGCTACAACTTTATGCCCATCATCGGTGCTACTCTCGGCATCTACTCCGACAGAGGCCCGACCAACGATGACGTTGAAATGCACGAGCGCTGGATGCAGGCTGACCGCTACGGCAAGGAGCTTGCATACATTGCAATGAGCATGACAAAGACAGAAGAAGAAATCAAGGCAAGCACCTATGTAAAGGATAACGAAAAGCTCCAGAACGAGATTGCCAACGCAGGCGAGCACTACACGCTTTGGTACAAGGATTGGGAGCCTGTTGAAGAAACAGAGGTTGAGCCCATACTCAATGTTGCTGCCAAGGAAGTTATCATCACGGTTGAAAACCCCGTTCTTATGCTTGTCGGCAAGATGGGTCTTGTTAACCACAGAATTCTTGACAACAAGAACGGCACATACAGCACACCCACAGAGGTTGGCTATGCTGAATTCGGCACCAACATCAAGGTTGCAATGATGCCCGGCGAAATCAGCCCCGAGCTCATCTACGGCGGCGTTACAATGGACGCTGAAAACTCCTTCTCCGGCTGTGACTTCCCCGGCAAATCCTGCGCAGAAGCCCTCGGCACAACAGAGGACGACGTTCTCCTTTGCTTCGGCCTTTGCAACGACGAAATCGGTTACATCCTCAACGATAACGACTACTGCATGATTTTCTTCGATGATATGGAGCCCTTCGGCGACCACTATCAGGAAACAATCGCTTTCAGCCGCAGCTCCGGTTCAAACCTCATGGCTGCATTTGAGGAGCTTATCAAGATTACCGACTAATTAAAAAAACTATAACTCAGCCGGGTGCCTTTTCGGGCACCCGGCTGTTTTCAATTTGCAAATTATTTATTTTGTGCTATAATCAGTAAAGATAAAACACCGCTTTGAAGTTACGGTGTATCAATCACAGGAGGAAAAAATATGGATATCACGACCGTAATCAATTATCTCAAGGACCTTTTTGCAACGTTTATGGTTCTTCTTACGATGATATCACCTTTTTCCGGCAACGACGGTGTAGCGTACGAAGCAACAAGACCCAATGAACTCATCACAAGCTTTGCCGTGGTTTCGGATATTCATGTTGAAACCAATCAGCCTGAAGCCTATAACAACCTTTACAAACTGCTTGAAGGTATCAAGGCAGGCCAGGATGTTGACGCTGTAATTTATACCGGCGACAACGTTATGAACGGCCAGACTCTCGAAAACATCTTTTTCTACTCGGCTGTCAAGGCTATGCGCCCTGCCGAAAACAACTTTGTGCTTGCGGGCAACCACGATTTAGGCAACAGCACAGGCGATTATAAAACACTTCTTGAAAACTATATCCGCAACAACAAGCTTTATCTGGGCGAAGATGTTGGCAAGGGCTATTTCTGCAGAGTTCTCAACGGTTGCTACATCATATCGCTTATTTCGGAGGAAAGCTCCACCTGGGAATTCGTAATGAGTGAAGAACAGTTCACCTGGCTCGAAGGTACGCTTAAGGAGGCTCAGGCCGCTGATGCACCGATTTTCGTTTTTAACCATTTTCCGCTTAACTTCACAGGCGGCTCAGGCGGCAGACTTGCCGAGCTTCTCAGCGAATACGGTGCAGACCTTTTTGTTCACGGACACTATCACGACCATCCCATCTATTCAAGCAATTTCTACAACTGGGGCGGTATCAACTCAATCAACCTTACCCGTCCGACCGAAATTAATCTGTTCGATTCCGGAGAAGGTATCGTTGTAGAGGTTTATGAAAACGAGTTCATCGTTAGAGTAAGAAACTTTATCACCGGCGAATGGTCAGAAGACCTCATTTATACATATCAATTCTAACGGACGGCCGAAGTTCGCCCCTACAGCGAAATATTTATTGTTTAATTTTACAAAGCAAAAACGGCAACCCGAAACGGTTGCCGTTTTTGTGTTCCCATTCGCAAATATGTTTCAAAAAACAAAAAACTAATAATCACTCTATATATGGATTATACCACAACAGATTGTGTCCGTCAATACTTTTGACACAACAAACTCGGATAAATCCAACTTTTTACATATAAATTTTCTTGAATGCCCAGAGGCTTTCCTCAGGCGGACGGGTTGGGCTGTATTCAAGGCCGCAATAGCCGTTATAGCCCGTTTTATCAACAGCGGCAAAGATGTTTTTATAGTCACATTCGCCGCTCTGAAGCTCGTGTCTGCCGGGTGTGCCTGCGGCGTGGATATGCGCCACGAGGTCGATATTTGCCGTTAAATTTGCAATTATATTGCCCTCTGTGACCTGCTGGTGGTAGATATCGAAAATCACCTTGACAAACTCACTGCCGACCTCACGCACGATGTCAAACGCCTCCGAGGACGAGTAAAGATAGGTGTCCTTGTGGTCAACAAGCGTGTTAAGCGGCTCGAGCATAACCGTAACGCCGTATTTTTTGAGTATCGGCACGGCACATTTAAGCGTGTTTACAATATTGGCGTGCTGAATCCCCCTTGCCTCGCCCGTATCGGGGCCCGACTGGGTAATCAGCTTGTCAACACCCAGGCTTCTTGCGGCAACACAGCTTTCTTCAAGCCCGTCAAGCCATTGCTGACGGCATTCAGCCTTCGTCAAATCAAAGCAAGTTGTGCAAAGGCTGACTATTTTAACACCTGTTTCCTCGCAGACCGCCTTAACCTTTTCAATATCAAGGTCTTTCCAGCCGTAGGTTTCAACTGCATCAAAGCCAAGGGCTTTTACTTTTTTGATAGCCTCGCAAAAATCCTCACCGCCGAAAAAGCACGGTACGGCAATATCAAATTTCATAGTATCACTCTTTCTTTAAAAAGACCGTCGGCTTAAAGCCGACGGTCAGATTGGTTAATGCGGATAATTAATATACAACTGTGAAGCTTACTGCGGAGTCAGCGTCTGCAAGCCATGTTTCGCCGTAGAGAACCTCTGCAGTGTAGCTGCGGTCGCCGATTGAGCTGTATGTGCACTCATATACCCATGTTGCTACATCGCCTTCAACGGTTGCGGTCTTGATTGTTGTGAGAATCTTGCCGTTTGCGTCGATGATGCGGACAGCCTTAGCAGCCTTATCGGTTGTGTATGTGAAGGTCTGTGCTGCACCTGTTACGATACGCTTCTTAGCAACTGCTGCTGTGAGGACAGCGTCTTCAACCTTATCGGTTGAGGGAAGCTGAGACTCAAGCTCTTCAACAACATTAAGCTCGAAGTCGAAGCCGGAATCCGTGCTTACACCGTCGGAACCAACGAAGTAAACATCGAGATCGTAGAGCTTAACAACGTTGTATCTCTTGATGTATGTCCAGACCTTTGTACCGTCTTCATTGACAGAAGCAGGTGTTGAAAGTGTGATTGTGCCACGTGTTACAGGATCAACAAGGCGAACCTTCTTTGCTGCGGGACCCGTAACGATTGTGAGTGTGGGAAGATCAGAACGAAGAACTGTGGAAACAACCTCACCGTTGAGAGTTACTTCAACGCTCTTAACCTCTGCGTCCTCACCTGTGCACTCAAGGCTGTAAGCAGTAACGCCTGTATCCCAGACCTTACCAACCTTTGCCTTTGCATACTCGGTGTACTTCTCTTCGTAGATACGACGAGCGATAACCCATGTTTCTGTGCCGTCGCCATTGTCTGTAACACTGATAACTGCTGCGCTTGTGTTCTTGTCGTATGTGGAGGTTACGCCGCTTTCCTTAATCATCTGGATCTTAGCTGCTGTACCTTCAACAAGAACTGCGAAGTTGATTGTATCGTTAACGTCGTAAACTTCCTGGAGAGGAGTTACGCTGATAACGTGGCACTCTGCTGCTTCAAGCTCGTTGTATGCCTTTTCAAGTGCATCTGCAAGTGCGTCAACCGCTGCCTGGTTCTCTTCGCTTGCTGCGGGGAGAGGCTCGGGTCTGTTGTCGTTAGCTTCAACAGCTGCTGCCTTTGCGTCAATATATGCTGCCCATGAATCGGGTGTGTAGTAGAGCTCTGCCTCAGGTGCCTCACCGTAAGCAGCGATAGCTTCTTCAAGCTTTGCATAGCTTACAAACTGAGGAGCAAGCTTTGCGAATGTATTACGGATAGCCTGTGCTGCATCAGCAACTGTTGTGCGGTTTGCTTCTGTGTCGGGAGCTGCACCGCCGCCCATTTCATCAACAATAGCTGTACCTGCTTCTACTGCTGCTGTGAAGTCTGCGTATGCTGCTGCATCGTAGTATTCTGCGCCGTATGCGGGAACGGATTCTGCAATAGCTGCTTCAAGGTCGGAAACATCAACTGAACGAGGATCAAGCTCTCTGTAAGCTGCGATGAGGTCGTCTGCAAGCTTTTTAACTGCTGCACGGTTTTCTTCTGTGTCAGCCTTGCCTTCGTAGGTTGTTAAGCCTTCGTTAGCTGCGTCAAGAGCTGCTTCCCATGCTGCATATTCGTTTGCATCAAACCACTCAGGCTCCATCATAGGATCGTGGTAATCACTGATAGCATTGTGAAGCTCATCAAGGCTTACAAAGCGGGGATCGAGTGCTGCATAAGCTTCACGAACGTTGTTAACGTATGAAGCAATTACATCACGGTTCTGCTGTGTATCGGCAGCAGTTCTGTAAGAAGTAACAATCTGGTTAGCATACATAACTGCCTGCCTGAATGCTGCAAGCTTTGCTGCATCGTAGTACTCATCAGCATATTCAAGAACGGATTCTTCAATAGCTGTTGTGATGGGAGTAGTATCAACAAAGCGTGCGTCGAGTGCTGCGAATGCATCTGTAAGAGCCTGTGCAAGAGCGGCAACTGCCTGCTGGTTAGCGGCTGTGTTAGCAGCGCCTGTGTACTGTGCTACGCCTGCCTGTGCATCTGCAAGAGCCTGTTCCCAAGCTGCGTATTCAGCTGCATCGTAGTACTCTGCTGCGTATTCCGTTTCATCGGAAGCCTCAATAGCGTTATTGAGAGCTGTGAGATCGAGGATAGAGGGATTGAGAGCTGTGAATGCTGCCTGAAGGTCATCAGCAAACTTGTCTGCTTCTGCCTGCTTTGTAGCGGGAGCACCGTCATATGTCTTCTGTGCTGCTGTTGCATCTGCAAGAGCTGCTTCCCATGCTGCGTAGAGGTCAGCATCGTAGTAGTCCTTGCCGTAAGCAAGCTCATCGTAAGCATCAACAGCGTTGTTGAGCTTTGTGAGGTCAACAAATACGGGAACGAGGTCGTTCCAAGCGTCAACAAGAGCGTTGTTAATATCGTTAACCTCGCCCTGCTTTGTTGCGGGAGCGCCTTCGTAATCAACAAGAGCTTTTTCTGCTGCTGCATAAGCATCCTGCCATGCCTTGTAAGCTGCTGCATCGTAGTACTCCTCTGCGTAAGAGGGAGTTTTGCAAAGTCTAACTGCTTCTGTAAGGTTTTCAAGGTCAACATATCTTGCATCAAGAGCTGCAAGTGTGGATTCAACGAGTGCTGCTGCATCGTCGATTGTCTTCTGGTTGTCGCCTTCCTTTACAAGGGGCTCTGCGTCGAGAAGCTCGTTAGCTGCTGCAAGAGCTGCTTCCCATGCTGCGTACTCGTCAACATCGTAGTACTCTTCTGCAAGCTCTGGAGCCTTTGCAACTGCTGCTTCAAGTGCTGCATAATCGCAGTATTCAACAGCGGAAGCGACCTTGATTGTTACGCTTGCTGCGGAAAGGTCAACGGATTCGGAGTAAGCGATTGATGTTGCGGCGTTATCGACAGATTTTGCCATTGCCTGATAGATAGTACCCTTACGGCCTGTCTGTGCCGGAGACTTGAGAGAGCCTTCAGGCATTTCAAATGTAATTTCTGTGCCGGGTACTGCATCTTCTTTAACTGTGAGTGTAATTTCGTAGATAAGCTGGTAGTCAGAAATAATTTCCGGAACTGTACCTGCGTTTGCGTTACGGGAAGAAAGGTAGCCTGCCCAATCATCATAAGCGTGTGATGAGGGATACATAGCTGTAGGGGGAGCATAGTTGGGGGTAACGTTGTATGTTTTAGCAACGATACCATAAGCAACTATATCAGCCTCTGCGATGTCGTTGAATACGCCCCTTGTCCAAAGGAACAATTCACCGCCGGAAGCACCGATATAGTAGTTGTTCTTCATATAAACGCTGAATGTAACTGTTTCGCCGGGCTTAACCTCTGTTTTGTCGGCTTCAATCTTATATGCGAGCTCTGAGCCCTCATAGGTAAGACCGTCATAATCTGCTGCGTTAGCGGCAACAGCTATGCTGCCAAGAACAAGAGCAACGGCGAGGACAAGACTGAGAATCTTTTTTGTGAGTTTCATTAATTAGTCCTCCTGTTTAGTATATTCTTAAACCCGATTTGTAAAAGCACCTTCGCGGCCGCTTCCGCATTTTGTTGTAGGGGAGGGGTTTCCCCTCCCGTTATGCGGAGCCCACGGCAACGTCGGGAGGGGTCACCCCTCCCCTACGGATTGCCTATCCGACAGGGTTTTTACCAACGGGTAATAAGACGAATTAAAGGTAAACGTTTTTTGTTTTGGTTTGCGAAACGAATCGCAGAGGCGGATAATATTCGTCCTCATCAGACGCATTATCCGTTTGCCGTTTTCGGGCGGATAATATCCGCCCCTACGATGAAAAAGTTTTTGTGTCCCTGCCTCCCCGCGAGGGGGAGGCAGGTTATAGAGTTTAGACTGAACGATTAATTACTGGCCTGTGTAGGTCTGCTTAACGGAATCGATGTTCCATGCAGCGTATTCAAGTACATAGTAAGCATCGTCAAGTGTTACTTCGCCGTTAGCATCGATATCCATTGCGAATACCTGCGGCAGATTCATCTGTGACTCGTAATCGTACTCTGTATCGTTCCATGCAGCGTACTGAGTGAGGTCGTAGATATCATCGTTTGTGATGAATGCGTCACCGTCGAGGTCGCCGAAGATTACGATGTAGTATGTCTTGACAACTTCGTTGTTGGTGTCATCGCCGTCGTCTGTACCGCGGATGAGTTCAACCTTTGCGCCTGTACCGAGGTTAGCGTTACCGTTAACAGCTGTGCACTTGACATAACCGTTACCGACTACCTCTGCATAGCCCTGAGCAACAAGGTCTGTGATTTCCTCGAAGTCTGCATCAACAAGACCGTAGATGAAACCTCTTTCGTTGTCGATGACTGTGTCGCCGATACCTACGAGGTCAAGTACGCCGGACTCGAGAGCTTCGATAGCATCAACAAGAGCCTGAGCTGCTGTGTCGATTGTAGCCTGGCTGTCGATCTTAAGGTTCTTTGCAACTGCCTTAGCGTCTGCAAGAGCGTCTTCAAGGTCTGCCCATGTTTCGGGTGTCCAGTCGTTCTTGTTGAGTTCGTCTGCTTCTGCGATAGCTGCGTTGAGTGCATCGTAATCAGCGTCTACATACTCGAGAGCTGCTGTAGCATCTACAAGAGCCTGTGCTGCTTCGTCAACGATATCCTGCTCAAGTGCTGTGTAAGCGGGGTCAGCATCACGGACGTCAACTGCTGCGTTGTAAGCGTCCTCATAGTCTGCCCATGAGTCGGGTGTGAACCAGTCTGTGGACTCTGCCTTTGCGACCTTCTCATCACCTGCTGCGATAGCGGCGTTGAGTTCGTCAAGGTTTGCAGGTCTGTACTCGAGCATTGCGACTGTTTCGTAAACGGGGCCGGAAGCCTCATCAACGAGAGCCTGGTCGTCAATCTTGTAGTTGTAGTTGATAGCCTTAAGAGCGTTTACAACGTCCTTGACGGATTCATCTGTGTATGACTTCTTGAGGTTGGCCTCGAGAGTGGAGATGTAAGCGGAAAGCTTGCCGTCTGTAGCGTAGTTGTAAAGTGCTTCGCCTGTGTAGGGATCGATAAGTGCATCGTAAACCATCATATAGCAAGCAGGAAGTGCTGCTCTGAGGGTTTCGAGGTTAGTTGCTGCAAGGGCAATGCTTGTGTTGTCCTTGATTGTGAGCTCATCAGCTTCGTATGCTGCAATCCACTGCTCTGCCTGAGCGTAAGCGCTTCTGACACCGTCGAGGATGTCTTCGTAGCCGTCTTCGTCAGCGTCGGGATACTCGCCCATGTACATACCGCCGAATACTGTCTGGTTGTATGTGTTCATAGCCTCTACAAGAGGATTGATGTTAGCATCCTGATATGCGAGCTTGCCCATTGCATCACGCAGTGTTGCTTCTACAGCATCAACCTTTGCCTGCTCGTTAATCTTGAGGGGAGCAGTCTGGCCGTCTGTGTACATTGTGTTAGCTGCTGCGAGAGCGTCTGCAAATGCAGAATATGTTTCAGTTGTGTAGTACTGAGCGTCCTTGTTCTTTTCGTTTGCAAGGTCGATAGCTGCCTTGAGGTTTGCATAGTTAGCATCCTTAAGTGTAAGGCCTTCGTATGCAGCCTTGAGGTCTGCTGCCATCTTGTCAACTCTTGCCTGCTCTGTAATATCGAGGTCTGTTACAACGGCTGCAACTGCAACGTCAACAGCGGACCAGTTGGAGTACCAATCCTTGTTTGCCTCTTCTGCTCGGATGAGAGCAAGGTATTCGTTGACTGTGCCGTAATTTGCTGCGTTGTAAGCAAGAGCGTTACGTGCGTCGTAGATTTCCTTAGCAACAGCGTTAACTGTTACCTGGCTGTCAGCCTCTCTGGAAGCAAGTCTGTCGTTTGCTGCTGCACGGGCGGTGACAAGTCTCTGCCAGCTGTCTGCTGTGTAGTACTTCTCTGCCTCTGCCTCGTAGGTTGCCTCGATAGCCTTCTGCTCATTAGCGAACTTCATATCAACCTTGTTAAGAGTTGAGCTGAGCTCCTGATAGAGGGCGTCGATTTCAACAACAAGACCTTCAACCTTATCCTGTTCGATAATTGTGAGGCCTGCATCACGCTGAGCAAGCTTCTCTTTTATCTGAGCGATAAGCTCGGGGCTGTAGTAGGAGATGGGGTAGTTGTTTTCTGCGTTGGAGGGGTCAACAACCTCAACTGTCATATCCAAGCTTTCCTGAACAGCTTCCTGAACTTCGTCAAGGGGACTGAAATCAGCGGAAAGGAGAGTGAGGTTATTATATGCTGTTTCAAGAGCTGCTGCGTAGCCGTCAACAACGGGCTGGTCAGGCTTCTTGAGTGAACGGTCGGACTGACCGATTGCACAAGCATTTGTCCAAGCGTTGTAGGTGTCTGTTGTGTAGTACTCTGCCGGAAGCATCGGGTCTGCAAGCATCAGGTAGCCGTACTTTGCAGGTGCCTTGATTTTTGCGCCGCCTGCTGCACCGTTTTCGCCTGTACCTTCTTTATAGGTGAGGAATCTGTCAACGTTGGTGTAATCTGCGTTAACAAGTGTAACGTTAATCCAACCAACATCGATAGCGTCAACCATCATATCAATCTTGTTCTGGTAACGAACGTCGTAGTTCCAGTTGATGTCCTTGATGGCGATATCAACTTCGTTAGTTGAGCTGAAGTTGTTCCAGGGATAGTAATCGCCTGTGTTGTAGTATGTGGGGTCGTTAGCCGGATGCGGTCTGTAGGAATATGTGCCGTCCGTGTTCTGAATACGAACCTCGAGTACCTTTGCCTGAAGCTTTGTATAGTCAGCCGGGAGATACTTAAGGTTAGCAATGGCTGTCTGAAGCTCTGTCTGAATATTTGCTGTTTCAGCATCGTTAAGGGTAACGTCTGTGATAGCAGCCTTAGCCTTTGCGAGTGCTGTCTGGAATGCTGTGAAGGAGCCGTCGGAATTGTCGTAGCCGTCTGCAAGCTGGCGGTAGTTCTCTTCCTCAGTTGCAACGTAGTTACGGATGGCTGTCTTGTCTACGTAGTTGATTGTGAAGTTCCACATATAGTGGGCGTAGGTCTTGTAGTTACCTTCGTTGGTTATCTCTGTCCAGTAGGAGTAGTTACCTGCAGGGGGAAGGTTATCAGCTTCAAAACCGTAGGTAAGTGAAAGCGTGTCGCCTGCCTTTACACCGTAGGTGTTTTTGCCTGATGCACCCTCTGCACTGATGGATGTACCAAGTCTGACAGCGGTTGTCTTGTTGCTGCCGTTAACAACGTCAGAGAAGGAAACAAAGCCGTTGAAGAAGGCGTGGTTTGTAACCTGAAGAACCGTCGGGTTGGAGTTGTTGGAGGTACCGTTAGAGGAACGGTTCTGGTTCTGAAGTGAGATATACTTGAAGCCTGTGCCGATTGAGGACAGGTTGGAGATAACGGAGCTGTCGATTGTGATATCGAAGCGTGCTCTGTGGCCCATATCCCTGCCGGGATCTGACCAGAAGTCAATCTTACCGCTCTGACCGTCGTGAGCAGCAAGCCAGTCTGTACCGTCTGACTGACGGGCTCTTGTAACTTCCCACCAAGCCATACCTGTACCGGCAACCTTCTGATAGCCGTAGCCGACAAAGTTGTTGTTTGAGCCGGGGTCAAGGTTGATACCGTAGTTAGCGCCGCTGAATACGTCCTGACCGGTGTAGTAAGCACCTGCCGGAAGAACGCCGCCGTTACCGAAGAGGATGGCTGTTTCAATAACAGTTCTGTAAACAGTTGCGCTCATTGTTGTTGAGCCCTTAACCATTGATGTCCAACCTGCTGCCTGAGGAGCGGGAAGAACAGCGGAAGCCTCAACCTGCTCGTAAACCTTACCGCCGAGTGTGTACTGGAATACGTACTTGATGAAAGCGTTCTGTGCGGAAGTACCGCCTGTAATCTGGCCGGAGTTTGTACCTGCATCCCATGTGTATTCAACGGGGTTGCCGTTGGACTCCGTAACTGTTACGGAAACGCCTGTTGCGCCCTGAGGAGCGTTGAAGTAGAATCTGGAGTAATCTCTGTTAATTGTGTTTGAGCCGTAGTCGATTACGCCGCTCTGGATTGTTGTACCTGTGGGCTGCTGAGCAAGGCCGTAGCCGTTGCCTGCGATATAGATAACGGGAGGAACAGTTGAATTACCTGCGTACTGGCCGTTGTTGGAAACGTCCGTACCGTCGAAGGTAAGAGCATCAATAGCGGAGTTAAGAAGAACGATAGCTGCATCGATATCAGCCTGTGTTGTGTTAATCTTGTTAACCTGCTTGTATGCTTCCTTGAAGGCTGCACGGTAAACAACGTCTTCTGTCTGGCGCATTGCTGTACGCTCTGCGTTAACGAGCTCCTTAAGCGCTGCCTTGTTGTAGGTAACGAAGGAGAGGAGAACGGGAGCATAAGTGTAATGATCTGTTGAGTAGTTGCCGTTCCAGTATGTGTAACCTCTGGAAATCATTGTGTACTGTGTGCCGTTTGCGGGCAGAGTACCGTTGATCTGGAAGTTGTTGTTGGAGCCTCTTGCCGCTGCAAGAGTGATTGTGGAGATATTGGCATTAATTGAAGTTGTGCCTGCTGTGCCTTCCTGAAGGTTGCCGGTTGAGTAGCCGACGTCACCAATCTTGAAGTAGAGGCTGAAATCTGTTGTAAGGTCGTGGTCGGGAACCAAGTGTCTCCAATAGTTGACGCTCAGGTGAAGGTCAGCCATTGTTGAGTGAACGCTTGTATCTACGTAAATTGTGGATACGGGGCTCTTGCCTGCCTGTGTAAATCTGGGGAAGTCGTAAAGAGTACGGCAGTTGCCACGGGAGGGAGAGGTATAGATAAGACCGTAGTTGCTGTCGCCCATACCTGTGAAGCCTGCGTCATCCTGACTGGTGTAGTTATAGTAACCTGCTGTAGCGTTTGTCCAGGAGCCGACTTCCTTACCCTCGTAACCGTAGAGTGCGGAGTCAGTCTGTGAACGTGCGTCACCGTAAGCAGTGTCACCGAGAACGGTCATAACGTATGTCTGGGATACCCAGTTGCCTGAGCTGTCGCCGCCACGGTAGTTACGTGTGAAGAAGTAGTAGCCTGCGGGAGTTCTGATATCGTCAACATAGCTGTAAGCGTACTGAGCAAACTCAGCACCGGCAGCGTTCTTGTATGTGAACTTGAACTCTGCAGCTGTACCTGCTGTTGCAGTACCGCCCGTGATAGTCCAGTTATAGGTCTTTGTTGCGCCGTCAGCACTTGTTGTGACTGTGGGGGCGCTTACGTTGATACCGCTCTGAGGTGTGAGGGTAACGTCTGTAATATCTGCCGCAAGGTCAATGGTGATAGCCATATCGTTGGGGTAGAGAGCCTGTGTTCTGTGGTTGACTGTGTACTGCTGGATAACGTTACCGAGCTTCTGCTGGGTAAGACCGTTACCTGCTGCACCGACAACAAGTCTTGAAGGAACTGTGGGAGTACCTGCGATTGTGTCGTGCTCGTAATCATCTGCATCCTCAACGCCCATTTCGGAAAGGCGGACGTTCTTGGAGGTGTATGTACCGTCTTCCTTAACTGTGAAGACACGGCAAGCAGGGTCGTGGTTACCGTAGGAGTGCATTGTTACAGCCTCGGTATAACCGATTGTGATACCGTCTGCTGTTGTACCAACGAAGTTGTTGGTGTGGTCGTGACCTACGAAGTTACCGACCATACAGCCTGTTCTGACCATTGCGTCATACTGGCCGCCGTTGATAGCTGACGGACAGGGCTGCTCGTTCATCTGACCCGTGATTGTGGGGTTAGAGGGGTCGAGAACATAGTAGTTGCTGCTCCAGTTACCGTGACCCTGTACAGCACCGGGAGTTGTGCTCTCGGCCTTAACAAGAAGCTTTGTGTAAACTTCGGGAACGATAATGTGCTGGAAAACGAGGTGAGGAACGCTGCCGTAGGAAGCGACCTGCTGCTCGTACCACTGGAGCTGGTCAGCCTTTACGTGGTCGTAGTCACCGTTTTCGTCGTAGTTACCCGAGTCAACAGGGAAAACAGCAAACTTGATTGTGCTGCCGTCGTGTGAATAAATCGGGATACCGCCGGTACCTGTACCGCTGAGGTTGTCAACGTCGAAGTCAACACCGTAATCGGAAAGACCGATTGCATAATCATACTGCTCCTGCTTTGAGGGAGTATTGACAAGTGTTGCATCTTCTTCGTCGTGGTTACCGAAGGTCATTGCATAGGGGACACCTGCGTTGATGATAGGTGCCAGGAACTGACTGATTGATGACCAGGTGTCGCTTGCGCTCATTTTACCGGCAATGTTATCACCGGTGAAAACTACCAGGTCAGGACTGTACCTTGTCATGGCCTTGGTGATGAGGGCAAGTGCGTCCTCGTGGACTTCCTTGTCATCCTGAATGTCGGTAAGCTGAACAATGGTGAATTCGCCATTTTCATCGAAAGTGAACTTCTGATTGTAAGCCGCACTTGATGAAATGGTCATCATCGGCACAAGACCGATAACCATTGCAACCGACAGAACTAATGAGAGAATTTTATTCATTTTTCTCACGCTTAATTCCTCCTTGCGAATTTTTGGGATTTCCCTTTTAGTACCCGTGCGTGCCCCGTTTTTAACGACACCGCCACTTATACTATTGGTGTATCAATTGTATCACTTATATTTCAATTAGTCAATTGATTTTACTTTATTTTTATATATAAATTTGTAAAAATATTATGTTCAACTTTCATTTTTGTGCATTTGTCACATAATTCCGCACTTCTTTTTGTTTAATTGTCTTTTTCGCCCCAAAACCGACAAAAAGCAACCCATTTTTCCATATTACAAATATAAAAAGACGACCAAAGGCCGCCAAAGGGAAAATGGTGAATGAAGAATGATTGGCCGGACAGCCGCACCCGAATTTCCATTTTTCATTCTTCATTTTTCATTTAAAAAAGGGGTGTGCCCCGGGCTGTTTGGACCCGGGGCACGGAGAATAAATGTTTTAAAAAAACATTTTATGATAATAAGATGTGGTCAATTATTTGTTAACTGTTACGTTGATAGCTTCTGTAACTGCATCGTACCAGCCGGCCTTATCCTTGAGCTTGAGGCTCATTTCGTAAGTGCCGATGTTGGAGAAGTTACGGATGAGAGTCCATGTGGATGTACCGTCACCGTTATCAACAACAGTTGCGTTAGCGGATGTCTCAATGTAAGTTGTTGTACAGCCGATGGAGAATGCAAGCTGAACCTTAACAACTGTGTTGGGAACAACAACAGTAATAGTTGCGGGTGAACCGCTGCCGTTAAGCTCAAGAGTCTTGCCTGCTTCTGCAGAACCGTCTGCAGGAGCTGCTACGAAGTAGATTTCGTCATCTGCCTTGTCAACGAACTCGATTTCGAACTCGTAGGTGAATGCTTCCCAAGCGGAGCCGATCTTAGCCTTTGCCTGGTATGTGCCTTCGCCGAGAGAAGCGGATACTGTCCATACTTCGTATGCGGGTTCTACTTCTGCGTAGTCAACAACGTTGCCTTCTGCATCGTAGGAAACAACAGTAACATTTCTGTTCTTTCTGTCGAATGTAATTGTGCCGCCCTTTTCGTTGATGAACTGTACTCTTGAGGGAGCACCTGCAACAGTAACTTCATACTGTCTTGTCTCTCTTGCAAGGTATTCGCCGCCGAGCATTTCAACGTTGGAAACAGCTGCCTCGGAAATTTCGAGAGCGTCTGCTGCCTTAACGATTGCTTCTGCTGCTGCGTTAACTTCATCCTGCTTGGAGATACCGAGACCGTAAACTACTGCATCGATAGCTGCCTGGAGCTTCTTAACGGAAGCCTGTGTATACTGATTGAGCTCGCCCTTAGTCTCTACGTAAGCAAGAGCTTCTTCAACTGCCGTGTAGTCAGCGTCTGCCTCAACGAGAGCGTCGTTAGCTGCTACGAGAGCTGCTGCTGCTTCGTCAACCTCAGCCTGACGGCTTACGCCGACTGCGTACTCTTCGTCAACAATAGCCTGAGCTGCTGCAAGCTTTTCAGCGTAAGCTGCCCATGTGTCTTCTGTTGCATACTCTTCAGCAACCTTGGGCTCTGCGGCAATAGCTGCCTTGAGGTCTGCAAGGTTAGCTCTGAGCTCGAGAGTATCGATAGCTGTTCTGAGTGCAAGTGCTGCTGCATCGATGATAGCCTGGTTTTCGCCTGCTTCGTCAGCGATCATATCGGGAGCAACTTCCTTAGCTGCGTCAAGGTAAGCGTTGAGGTAAGCCTGTGAGTACCAGGATGTTGTTGTGTAATCGTCGGGATTGAGTGCTTCTGCCTCTGCGATTACAGCGTTGAGCTCGTCATAATCACAAGTGCCGAGGTACTTGATACCGTCGATAGCTGCAAGAAGGTTGTTTGTAGCTGTGAGAACGTCTTCCTCGGAAGCGTTGTCATCAGCAAGAACTGCCTGAGCTGCCTGAAGCTTAGCATTATACTCAGCGAGTGTTTCTGCTGTAGCGTTTTCAAGAACTACTTCTGTGTTGATAGCTGCTTCAAGAGCTGTCTTGTCTGCCTTGAGAACGAGCTTAGCTTCTGCTGCCTTGAGGGCTGTGATAGCGTCTGCTACAGCCTGAGCTGTTGCGTTGTCATCGTCATAAACAACCTGTGCGTCAGCCATAACTGCTGCAAGGTTTGCCTCTGCGAAGGAAGCGGGTGTGTAAGCTGCTTCGTTTTCAACAAGAGCCTGAGCTGCCTGGAGAGCCTCAAGGAGAGCTGCCTTGTCAGCCTTAACAACGAGCTTATCTTCTGCTGCTTCGATAGCTGCTACCTGCTCTGCAATTTCTTCAGCTGTTGCATCGCCGTTAGCGAGAACAACGTTAGCTGCTGCAAGAACGTTTGCAAGGTCTGCTGCTACCCAGGAATCGGGTGTGTAGTTTTCTTCAAGAAGTGCGCTTGCACGAGCGATAGCTGCTGCAAGAGCGGAGTTGTCAGCCTTCTCTTCAAGAAGAGCGATAGCTGCTGTGAGAGCGTCTGCTGCTGCGTCGAGAGCTGCCTGGTCGAGAGCCTCAACTGCTGCTGCCTTGTCAGCCTCTGCTGCTGCCTTAGCTGCCTCATAAGCTGTTACGGAAGCGGGCTTGAAGCCTGCGAGGTCTGCAGGAATAGCATCAACTGCTGCATTCCACTTGTCATAGCTGAGGGTCTTCTCCTCAAGCTGGAAGTTAGCAAGAGCGTCTGCTGCTGCATCAACTGCTGCCTGCTCGCCGTTCTTGTCGTAAACAACTGTCTGGTCGATTTCCTTAGCTGCGTTGTAGAGAGCTTCGTAATCTGCCCAGTTAGCATAGATATCCTTATCGGCTACCTTTGCCTCGTATGCTGCGATAGCATCGTTAAGTGCATCGTAGTTAACCTTTGCGTACTCAACGAGTACAAATGCGTTAAGAGCTGCTGCTGCATCGTCAGCTGCCTTCTGCTCGCCGTTCTTGTCGTAAACGACAGACTGGTCGATAGCCTTAGCTGCATTGTAGAGAGCTTCGTAATCTGCCCAGTTAGCATAGATATCCTTATCGGCTACCTTTGCTTCGTATGCTGCGATAGCATCGTTAAGTGCATCGTAGTTAACCTTTGCGTATTCAACGAGAACGAAGTTGTTGAGAGCTGCTGCTGCTTCGTCAGCTGCTGCCTGCTCGCCGTTCTTGTCGTAAACGATAGACTGGTCGATAGCCTTAGCTGCGTTGTAGAGAGCTTCGTAATCTGCCCAGTTGCTGTAGTTGTCCTTATCAGCAACCTTTGCTTCGTATGCTGCGATAGCATCGTTAAGTGCTGTGTAGTTAACCTTGCCGTACTCAACGAGAGCGAAGTCTGCAAGAGCGGAAGCTGCTGCATCAACTGCTGCCTGGATGGAACCTGCTTCGTCATCGTAAACAACTGTTGTGTCGATAGCTGCTGCTGTGTTGTAGAGAGCTTCGTAAGCAGCCCAGTTGCTGTAGTTAGCCTTGTCAGCTACCTTTGCCTCGTATGCATCCTTAGCTGCTTCAAGTGCTTCGTAGTTAACCTTGTCAAGCTTCTTGAGGCCTGTGATAGCATCTTCAAGTCTCTGAGCTGCTGCGTTAACAGCTTCCTGCTGATCCTTGAGTGTGCCTTCAACGTTGAGAGCCTCAGCTGCTGCCTTAGCTGCGTTGAATTCTGCTACTGTTGCGGATGTGCAATTTGCTGTATCAGCAACTGCAGCCTTGTCGAGAGCTGCCTTAAGAGCTGTAAGGTCAGCGTACTCAACAACGGGATCGCCGCCGCCTTCACCGACGACTGTGATCTTGAGGGAGTCAACATTGACTGTCTCACAGTAGCTGGAAGCAACAACGTCGTAGATGTTGGAATCACTGACGTTCTGACGGATGAAGCCACGAGTGGAGCCTGTACCGCCATAAACCTTTGACTGGGGAATAACGAAATCGACAACGGAGCCGATTTCTGCATCTTCAGGAACTGTGAACTCAAATGTGTAGAATATTTCTTTGTTGAGGATTTTAAGCTCGCCACCAACGTAGTCTGTGAGTTCACCACGGGTGTTGAGATAACCTGAGTAGCTTGTTGCAGGATAATCGGAGGGATAACCGGATTTAAGGGGAAAGTTTGCAAGAACATCCCAATAATCATCTGCGCCTACCATTGTAGCGACTGTTGCGTCATCATCAAAAACGCCCTTTGTCCATACAAAGAGGTCAACACCGGCGCTACCGGGGTAGAAGTTTGTTGTATAAGCAACGTTAACTGTGATCTTTTCGCCGGGCTTAACCTCTGCAAAACCGTCAGCAACGTCCTTATCGGATGTTACGTCCATTGTAAGAACGGAGCCTTCAAGACCGTAAACGATTTCGGGTTTTTCGGGCTCTGCGGGTTTGTCTTCAACAACAGTAATCTGGAGAGAGTCAACGTTGACTGTCTCGCAGTAGCTGGAAGCAACAACGTCGTAGATGTTGGAATCACTGACGTTCTGACGGATGAAGCCACGAGTGGAGCCTGTACCGCCGTAAACCTTGGACTGAGGAATAACGAAATCAACTACTGAACCGATTTCTGCATCCTCGGGAACTGTGAACTCGAATGTGTAGAAAACTTCGTTATCAAGTACTTCAAGTTCGCCACCAACATAATCTGTCAACTCACCACGGGTGTTGAGATAACCTGAGTAGCTTGTTGCAGGGTAGTCGGAGGGGTAACCGGATTTAAGGGGAAAGTTTGCAAGAACATCCCAATAATCATCTGCGCCTACCATTGTAGCGACTGTAGCAGCGTCATCAAAAACGCCCTTTGTCCATACAAAAAGGTCAACACCGGCGCTACCGGGGTAGAAGTTTGTTGTATAGGCAACGCTGACTGTGATTTTCTCACCGGGCTTGACTTCTGCCTTACCGTCTGCAACATCCTTATCGGATGTTACGCTCATAGTAAGTACGGAGCCTTCAAGGCCGTAAACAATATCTGCTGCGTTTGCAGCTACTGCTACTGAACCAAGAACGAGAGCCGCAGCGAGGATAATGCTGAGAACTTTCTTTGTGAGTTTCATTTAGCTGAAATCCTCCTGTGATATTTTTCCTTTAACCACTCTCCGTGCCGAAGCACGGAGAGTGAATTATAAGACAATAAAACTTAATGCGTTTTGCTTATCGGGTCTGCGGAATATCATCAATGATGTAAGCGTAGTAACGCTTAACCATTGCAATATCGGAATCATCGACAAAGCCGTCGCCGTTGACTTCCATTGCGTATGATGCAGGATTGCTGAAATCCTCGTAATCGT
>JAFXBF010000003.1 GCA_017516745.1 Clostridia bacterium | reverse complement strand
TTTTCTATAGATAATTAAATATTATCATTTAATAGTCCCCCGCTTAGCCGGAAATTCTTCATATGCTGGCAAAGCCCTTCCATTACTGGCAAAGCCTGGAGGCACACCCATATTTCTTTTGCCAAGGCAACCTTTTGAAAGACAGACTTGACATCTAATTTCTTTTTTCTCTGCTTTTTCTTATTTATTATTCTATTTGCAATCTTATCTTCTTATATGTTATACTGTTAATAACATTCTTCATTGAGTGTTCTCCTTTTGGTAACCGTACTTCTATTTTACCAAAAGGAGTTTTATTTTTTCTCACCGCTAAAGCTTTTTCGTATTTTCAGCATTGCTGGGAATTTCGATTACAATAAGAAGCAGCCATTGCAAATCGTTACAATGGCCACAAAAGAATTATTTATTTGCAATATGTATTTTATTTCGAGGATGTTTTTGCGTAAGAATCTTTTTCTGTGCAGAAAGACTGATGTGAGTATATATTTGAGTTGTAGTAATCGAACTATGCCCTAGAAGCTCTTGAATGTAACGAATATCAACATCTTCCTCAAGAAGCAGTGTTGCCACAGTATGGCGGAACATGTGAGGCGTTATATGCATTTCTATACTGCACAGTCTCGCATACTTATTAACCATAAATCTTACAGATTGCTCTGACAAACGGTTTCCTCTATTGTTGATAAAATAAAAACCACAAGTATTAATTTCAGTGTTAAATAACTTTTGATAATCTCTTAGAATAGATAAAACGCTCTTGTTGGTTATTTGTATATATCGCTCTTTGGAACCTTTTCCCCTTACTTTCATTATTTTGTTTTTAACATCTACATCTTCTTTTTGCAAAGAGCACAACTCGCCAACTCTCACACCAGAAGCAAAAAGCAACTCCATAACAGCAATATCTCTTATTGCATTCTTTCTTTGACAATTATTAGGGGGAGTTTTTTCTAACGTCTCATAAGCCTTATTTAATAGATTAGATAAAGTATTAATTGGTATTGATTTGGGTAAAATTAATGCTTCTCGGCGTTTATATTTTATTTTATGAAACGGACTTGCCTGAATCATTTCTTCGATTTCCAGATAATGAAAGAAGGCTTTGAGACAGGCTATTTTCCTTTTGGCTGATCTTGGCTTAAAATTTTTATACAAAAGTTTTATGTAATCCTCAAGCACTTGTTTCGTTAACCAATCTGTATTACTCTTACACCATTTCTCAAATTGGGTTAAATCAGTTAAATATGCTGTAAGAGTTTTTTCACTAAGGCCTTTCATATACTTACAATGCTCAAAGTAAATTTTAATAGATTCTGACAGAGAAAGCATTTTATCACTCCTAAAAATGAATATACTTTATTATAATATCAAAACAACGCTATAAAAAAAAGAGCAAGTATTAGCTTGTTAATTACGAAAACACAATAATTTGCTTCTTATAATTGTATCATTGTAAATAAATGTCATATATAAGGAAAAGCCGATGTCAATTCGAAAATGAATTGACATCGGCTTTTTTTGGGGGGCAGAAAACAAAATTCAAGTTTCATCTGTGTAAAACTCAAATAACTGGAGTATTATTTATTATACTTTTCTGCGATATAGAATTTCTGCAATTATCGTTTTTAGTCATTTTGCAACACTTAAACCGTTAATTATTGACAAGAAATACTTGCTCAATTCTTCTGGTACATCAATAATCAATGTTTTTTCTTCAGACATAACCTCGCGGTACTTATAGACTAATGAGCCATCAAGAACGCAAAACTCTCTTGCGTTTGCAGAAAACAGGCCATCGTTACTTGACATAACAAAACGATATGTTTTATCGCCTAAACTTGCGCTTGGTACTGATTTTATACTATCTGAATCGGCAAAATCATTAGATTTATATGCGTTGGTTTCGCAAAACCTAACGAGTTCATTTAGTTTTACTGTGTCCATTTTATCAACATCAACTGTTTGTGCCGCACTACCGGTAGTTCTAACCACGCAGCGGTAAACAAAGTGAGATGAAGTTGAATAATAGCTGTTTAGCTCTGACCATTGAATATCCCGACAATAGATGTTTTCGGATGTGCCTTTGTTTACACCGCTTGCGTTATAAATCAAATCGTGGTCCGTTCCTTCAAGACGGTAATATTGACCCGTGCTATCACTCAAAACGGGTTCAGCACCGTACTTCGGGTTTCGCAGAATCAAATCACCTTGAAACTTATTGCGGTAAAGAACACCATCAACAGTTATCGTTTTTGTATCCTTAGTCAGCTCTTTATAAGCTTCGTCCATAACTGCAGTTTGCCCGATAAAATCGGATGATTCTGAATTTGAATCGGACGAACCGTTTTGTTTTACAGCACACGAGGACAACACAAGCAAAGCAACAATGAAGGCCAAAATAGTTTTTATTATTTTCACTTGTACTCATCCTTTCAAAAATGAGTTTTCGGTTAACTCAGAGCTATAAAAGAGCATAGATCTGAGTTTTAATTATACTGCCTTCAAACTTTAGGCATAGAGTTCAGCTAAAATGTTGTCTTCGATATCGGATAATAGCATACTACTCATTCCAACATGTTGAGGTGATCTTGTGTCTGCAATAATCCAAGTTGTACTTAACCAATATGTGCTTTTGGTTGTCTTAATTTCAATAGTCCATGTTTCTACTTTATAAACATAACCCATTCCACTACTGGTTTCTCCGCCAGCACTCTGCAAATATCTTGCTTCAATTACTTCTCCATCAAAAGCTTTTAAGAACTCCCTGATCGCTTTTTGAGGATTTTCCATACGCTGTTTCGCTTCTTCAGATAACATTTCTTCTATTGCCTGAATATCATTTGATTTTACAGCGTCAATAATATCGCTTGTTATCTCCTGTACACCGGGAAATGTTAATTGCTGATATGCACCCGAAAGAGTGGAACTAAAAGGAAACAGAATCAAAAGAAATGAAACAATGCTTATGATAATTTTTGTCATACTTTTATCCTCCATTAATAATTGATATAAAATTGATATCCATTATCACTATAATATCTACACGGTTTGGAACAACAAGTATAACTGCACGAACATTCTGTCGGATGTTCAGAATTACATTTGTGTGTAGTGTGACCAGTTTCTTTTGATATGTAAGGTGTGGGAGCCATTTCAACCTCATCCCAATCATCATTCACATCAGAAGATGTATCAAATTTTTTCCACTTATCATAAAATGGAGTCATTAGAGAATCATCATTAAATTTAACTTTTAATTCTACGCTTAACCAATTAATATTGGGGAACTGAATCTTTGGAGTAAAAGAACATACCCACCAATTTTCTTGTTCAAAATGGTTTAATGTTTTTTCAAATAATCCCAGTGTTTTATATTTAACAGTCATGTCAACATGCAAGCGTAGATTTGTATCAACTTCATAAAATTCCTGTGCTACGTTATTTGGGTTATCGGTTGAATAAATACCTATTTCTGCACCTGCACCCAAATTCCAATAATCTGCTTTCCATATCCAGATAATATAGTACTTATTATCATTGCCTATGAATGGGTATTTATCTTTGAAAATCGGACCGCCTACACTAAAGAAGAAATCATAGACAGGAGAGTATCCAACAACACTTTGCCACATTGGTGTGTCTGTAGAACTAGTATAGTTCACATACTTACCATATTCACAGTATTTAAAGCCTAACAGGTACGAAGCCCATTCTGCACCGAACTCCATATTAATTGGCATAAAATGTCTCAATCCGGTTGGTACATTAAATGTTGAAGTTGTTACTGGGAATTTTTCTTGAGCCCAAGCAAATACGCGAGGCATTGCCTTATCGGCAATTTTCTCCTTGACTATTGGCAATGCATTGGCTACTGTTGGAATTTCTGCAACACTTTCAACATTCAGTTTCTCGTTGCTTTTCACCGTTACCAAAGCACTGTGTGACAAAGCACCAGCAGCCCAAGATACTGGAAGATAAACATATGATTTTATTTTTGCACTTGCCCAAATAGCATTACCTATTACATTTCCCCAAAAACTTTCTTCTGCAGCGGTTCCAGTCGGATCAACATATAAAATGGGATTATCATTGCAATAAGCATACATATTACTTCCAGTAATGGCATCACCTGCAACAAAGAGGCTGTCAGGACTGATAAACCTACACCATTCGGGATTATAATATCTTGATTCAAGATAATACCAATTTGTTTCAGTATCATAGTAATAACCTCTGTATCGAATGGGATTTATTTCAGCCATAGTGCCTGTAGCAAGAATCGTGTTGCCATATGCATCATATCTATATTTTGCAACAACATTACCATCGCCGTCAACAACACCGGAAATATCATTCAAAACGTTTCTTAAATAATAGTACGGTACACCATTATAGAGGAAACCTACTAAATTTCCTCCTGCATCATATTGAAAATCGATTGTGTTTGTTCCGTCTGTCTGACGCATAAGTAAATCGCCTGAGTAGAGATAGTTAGTTGTTACACCGTTAACCGTTTTCTGCACACGGTGTCCCTGCGAATCATACACATAGCTGATGTTTTTGCCGTTGCCTGTTATGTTTGCAAGCTGTGTACCTCTCTGCCATGTATAGGTATATCCATCATAAGCTACAGGATTGCCGTTTGCATCATATGTGATTGCCTTACCATCAAAAGCGGTCAATTGGTCTTTCCAATTTGCAGTTCCGTAAGTATATGTATGAAACGGCAAAGTATTACAAGTTACTTCTAAAAGATTTCCACCGGCATCGTAATAGTAATCATACACGTCACCATTGGCATAATTCTCTATTACTCTACGCAGACCGTCATAAAAATAATCATAATAATCACCTTCTACATTTTCAGAAACATAATAAAGACTTCCATCAAAGAAGCTCTCAAGTTCATAAGACTGTAAAACTACACCATCTTTTGTTTTGTCAATTATTTCTATAACTTTATCAGTAGCAATTACCCCACCATTAACAATGGGATCTTCGTATCTGAATGTTCTGATAACAGGACCATAAGAGTAGCTTTTAACTCTACCAAAGTCGTCATAATTATAATGCATTGTCGCATTATCAAGAGTATCGATTACAACATCTTCAGGCATGCCTTTCTCATTGGTAAAGTATTTACCTGAATATATAATATCATCACCATCGCTGAAAGTCAATCTTGCAAGCGTACCTGACATGTCATAATCACAAGAAGTTTTTGTTCCGTCAGTTCCGGTAACCTTAAAAGGCAAATCGTAAAATGCATACTCATATTGATATGAAACATCAGTTATATTATCAACAAACTTTGAAAGACGGTCGTTTTCATTATAATTATACTCTGAAATTTGTGTTCCGTTCCAATAATCCCCTACCAAACGGTCACGGCTATCATAAACCGAGGCATATGCGCCACCGTTTGCATATGTTACCTGTGATAGTCTATCTCTGTCATCATACGAGTTTGTTATCAAAATCTGATTGCCAACCTTACTTGAAGTAACTCTATTTTGAGAATCATATTCATACGCATATGTTGTTCCATTTCGAGTTATTGTTTTAGGCAAGTAGTTTTCATAAGTGAAGTTTGTGGTTGACGAAACAGGTGTCGCAGTAGCACCAGTGGTAGAAAGCACTTCATCCGTGTTAGGGTCATATATATATGATGTGGTGTAGCCATCAGCATTTCTAATACTTGTTAACAGACCTTTGGTTATGTTTTCTCCATTCATGTTGTTATCATAAACATAGGATGTTGTCAAACCAGAAACATCGGTATATGATTTAAGATAGTTGCCATTTTGGTAATATGTAAATGATTCGACCATTTTAGTTTTTTTATCGTTTTCATCCGTAACTACCGTGGTTTGTTTCGTTAGCTGACCAGCATCATTATACTCACACTTAATTTCTGTTCCGATATTGTTGGTTACATTTGTAACATTATGACTGTTGTCATAAGAATATTCTGCAACAGTTTGTTCAACTCCACTTACGGTTTGCGTAACTTTGGACACATCTACATTGTTAGAAGAATATTCATAGTTTGTAGTTGTTCCTTCGTCATTATCCAACTCCGTAATTTGTCCTTTGGAATTATAATCATAATGCTCACCAAAATTATCTACATATACAAAAAGATTGTCTATAGATAACGGACCTGTTTGATTATAGAAATTGAAATAAAGATAAAGATTTCTGCAATCTTTGTCAAGTGTTATACATGTTGCTCTTATTTGTCTCTCCTGATTTATTGTTCTGTCAAATTCTATTTCGACTGTATCAATATAATATCCATCACTATCGTACAAATTGGAAGATATCTCAAAAGATCTTCCGTTGCTAGTTCCACCCGATGCATACGCTGCTGCTTTACCACCTATTATTATAGTATCTCCAGCCTTAGCGTTAACAGGTACATTTTGATAAATATATTTTTTATGTTCTGTAGAACCTGTAATTTCAAAGAAATTACGGTTACCCCAATCTCTGAAATAAACGCCATCAGTTGCCTGACAATTATATTTAGTCCAAGCATACGCAGAAGCAGCTGCAGGTACACCATTAGAATTAGTAACATTAGAAAAATCACTGTTTTCAACAAGATTGTATGATCTAGCACCACCGCTTTCTTCTACCTGAACATTATCAAAATATGCAGTTCCTTTTGCCTGAGCAAGTTTAAGGAACAAATGGCAATTGCTTATCGTTCCTGTTGGCAACGTAAATGTGTGAGAGAAACGTTCCCAACCATTTGTCTCGCCAATCCATTTGCTTGCTTCAGTTTTCCAAACGCCGTCAACACAGTAAGTGAAACCAACGGCTACACCGTTGTTACCTGTTAATGAGAGCACTTCTGGAATATTAATATCAACAGAAACGGTATATGTTTGTCCTTCTTTTGCTGCAAAATCCTGGTCGATTTCATATACACCTGTAGTATCAGGTAATTCAAGCTTTAAACAATAATATCCTCTTGAACTTTTTTCATAGTCGTATATAATTCCCCAACTGCCGTTTACTGCTGTTTGTAAAGCAGACCAATATGTATTTCCTCTTTCAAAACCATGATTTTTCAACAAATTTGTTGCAATTGTCAGAAGTTCAGAACTATCTTTCAGTTTGTTGAAGTCTGCTGTATTAGCATTTTCACCATAAATCTCATATTGCGTTTGTCCTGCTGAGTTTGTAACACTTATAGCTCGTCCATAAGGGTCAAACAAATAAATTTTTGCACTCTTTTTGTTGTTTTCATCTTCTGTTTCAGCAAGATAATTTGAAACAAGCGTGTTTCCAGATGCTATGCCCGAAATGTTATCTTCTGTAAATTTGAAGGTTAACATGTTTACAAACTGTGAATTCTTATCGTAGTTTTTAATTTTTTCAACACGCTTGCCTCTATAAGTTTTATAATTATATGAAAGCAAAGTGTATGAGCCATCATATACATTAATACGAGTTATATTGTATGATGAATATGAGAAGGATGTGTACTTTCCATCACTATATGTGATTTTTGAAAGAGTTGCATATGTGCCTGTGTTTGAATATGAATAAGTTATTGTACGACCTGCAGGGTCTGTTATAGATTCAAGTTGGTTATACGAATTGTAGGTTAGTGTTACAACTCTTCCGACAGCATCTGTAACACTTGTTATTTTGTTGTTGGTAATAGTAATAGTAAGTTCATTACCGTTGTTATCAACACATTTGTAAAGTTGACCATTAGAATTGAAATATTTTTTATTATCTTGACTATCAGTTATAACATATCCCGAAGAGGTACTCGTAAGAACTTTTGTAGGGTCGTATTCATGCGTAATTGGACTATTATTATCGTTTGAATAATAGTAATGTAATGTTCCGTCAGCATCGTAGTGTTTATATTTGCCGATTTGCTGATCGTAAATCAATACTTCTTGAATATTAAGATGGTATTTTCTACCCACATACATACCACTATAAACACTGGTATAAATATTATCGGTGTTGTGATTGTGTATATGAGAAATACTTATAGGCATGAGGTTGCCGGTCATACTCAAATCACTGTGCACATACGTTACTGCACCGTTATAGGGATTAGCATGCAAGGAACCCGAGCGACCTAAATCCGTTGTTTCATAAGTCCAATAATCCTCAAGTCCTATGTTGTTAGTATATTCAATCTTAACCGCAGGGTGAAGTGATGTGTCATTATGGTCACTTGAGTAAAGTGTCGTTTGGCTATTTTTTTCTTCATCACTGCTTGTTATCATAATACCATTATTGGTGGCACCTTCATACCAATTCTTTACAGCCTTGGTAAGATTAAAAGAATATATTTGACCTTTATCATCTTCAACCTTAAACAACTCATAATCCAATTTCTTTAAATCTGGATTATCTCGAGGTCCGTTTTTGTCTTTTGATAGTGGCTGGTTATTCCATGTAATCGAACTTTCCGTCCACGATGCAGATTCTGTTAAATCAAAAGCAATAAGTTTGACCGTTTCGTCACCCAAATCAACATCATGCTGTTTTATTTCGAGTGTAGCATTTATAACCACACTTCCGTCAGGTAAAGAGGGTATACTAAACTTAAAATAAGTTCTCCTAAGGTTAAGCAAACCATTACCTGCGTATAAAAACTTATATGAATCAAAATTCATAGTAGGGGTGTTTTTATTTGCGGTTGCATCATAGAATACGGAAGGATTAGCTGAGATGGTAGGATCAATTGTAACTGGGAAAGCACGATTTTCATCATTAATCCATTCTGAATTAGCGGTAACTGTAAGAATATTACCGCTTAAATTCATTGACACATCAAAACTTGTATCTTCATTCGCATCGTACATATACGGTGTTTCGATTACAAATACAGCTTCATCATCTTCAATATTTTCATAAAGTTTAATAGAACCGTTATCCTGCTGAACGGGAATAAGACCGTTTAAATCAAGTTCAAATTTATAAACATATGAGTCTTGTTTCTCATTAACGATAATATTCTCTTTAACTTTGCTGGGAGTGATAACATACTGTAAATCCGCTCCATCAAAAATGTTTTTGTAATTGACTGCTGAAACCTTGTTCTCAAGCTTCATCTCTTCTTTGTTTGCTTCTTCAATTGTGAGTTTGCTAGAGGAGTTACTTGTTAATACATCAACACTTGATGTCTCGGTACTTCCGTAATTATTATCAATTTCAGCTTTTGTTGACGATAAATCGATTTTCTCGGCTGTTGCAGACATGCTGATTGTGTCACTTGTTTTTAAACGCATTCCCACAACATATCCATCTTTGCCGATTGTCAAAAACTGACCACCGGAAAAATCTTGAGGAATACGAATGTCCAGTGATGATGATTTGGGTGTATAGGTAGCTTTTCCTGAAACACTTTTTCTTGAACTGTTAAGTGTAAGAGTGTTGTCGATATCCTGCCAAGAACCAGTTGAATCCATATAATGAATAGGTTCAGGATAGATAGCAGCTGTATATGTGCCATCTTTGTGACGATAATGCTTAGTGTTTTCAGTGCGTAGTTCTTCAACTTCACTCATTATCGGTGTTATAATTTTACTGTCCGAATTTTCATCTGATGCATCATTGACGGAAACCATCGTATCGTTTTCTGCCATTTCTGAAGCATTACCTTGAGAAGGCAATGTGATTCCTTCTGCTGCACTTTTAGCTACATTGTTTCCAACAAGCGGCAGTGCCTCTGCAACCATTGTTCCTGGCACTATTATATTAACACATATAACGATACCCAAGATAATAGATATAATTTTTGTGAGTTTTCGCATAGTAAATCCTCTCTTTCTTTTTATGTTTTATACAATTACTATATCATAAATTACATTTGCTGTAAATATAATTCGTGAAAATTATAATACATATTCTTAAATTGCTTTCATGACTATAAACCGTTTTAAATTTTTATCTTTTCTCTAAAATTTAATGTATAAAACTATTGAGATAACAAAATGCAGATGTATAATATAGTTATAAAAGTTAAAGGAAGTGTATTATGGCAAACAAAAACAGACCATTATATATCCTTAAATACTTATGGGATAACACAGATGAGGAGCACCCCGCAATCATCACAGATATTCTTGCACATCTTGAAAGAAACGGAATACATACAAACCGAAAAACAGTCGCTTCGGATTTAACAGATTTGCAAGACAGCGGTTTTGATATAGTATTCACAAAGAGCCGACAAAACAAGTATTTCATTGGCAACAGAACTCTTGAACTCGCTGAACTGAAAATGATAGTAGATGCTATTCAGGCAGCTAAATTTATATCCGAAAACAAAAGTATGGCTCTTATTGAAAAAGTGTCTGCTCTCGGAAGTCCTCACCAATCAGAACAACTCAAACGCAGACTCTATGTTGAAGGTAAAGCCAAAACGACAAATGAAACAGTAAACTATACCGTGGACTTTCTTCAAGCAGCGATTAACTCTAAATCCGCTGTTGAGTTTCAGTACCTAGAATATAACGCTGAAAAAGAAAATGAATTGAAGCATAACGGATATTGGTATCGCTTTTCACCCTATGACCTCGTTTGGAATAACGATTGTTATTATGTTCTCGGCTGGTCTGAAAAGCACAGTAAGATAGTCAAATTTCGGGTTGACCGAATTTGCCATGTGAAAGAAAGTGTTATCGCATTTAATCCTCCGCCTGAGTCTTATGACATCACAGAATACTTTGAACAAGTATTTATGATGTTTGAAGGTAAAGAGTGTACTGTTCACCTTCTATGCGATAACGGGTTAATGAAAACAATTATTGACCGCTTCGGCGAAGATGTGGAAACAAGACCTTTTGACGATACCTCTTTCATCGCAGTTGTTGAGGTATCTGTGAGTCCGACTTTCTATTCTTGGGTGTTTACCTTCGGCGGTAAAATCAAAATTACAGAGCCAACAGAAATCAAAGAAGAATACAAGAAAATGCTTGAAGAAGCATTAAAATAGTCCAAAACAGCGAAAGGTGGGTGCAAATACGCCCACCTTTTTTTATTTTGCGAAAACCTATTGCAATAGAACTTTTGTTCGACTATAATGTGCCTATCCGATACAGACTGCTTCATTTAGAATTTTGAGGTGATTAAATTGCGTTACAAAGATTTATCTTTGATGAACAAAATCAAAAAGTTTGCCGAGGATTTTTTCATCTCGGAAGGACATTCGCCAAGCACTACAGACATAGCCAATAGTGTCGGGTCATCAAGAGGTACAGTTCACAGATACTTGGTGGAGATGAATGAAAAAGGTCTTATATCTTATGACGGAAAAACTATCAAGACCGAAATAACGGAAAAGGTGCAGACTAAAAGCAATTCGGGTGTTCCGATTTGCGGTAGTATTCCTTGCGGCTCACCTATGGAAGAAGCAGAGTGCATTGACACCATTGTTTCACTTCCGCCCGCTATTTTCGGAACAGGTGAAATGTATATCTTGGTTGCAAGTGGCGATTCAATGAAAAATGCAGGATTAGATGACGGTGACTATGTTGTGGTTGAGAAGCAAACAACAGCCTCAGAGGGCGAAATAGTCGCTGCTCTCGTTGACAACGAAAGCACATTGAAACGCTTTTATCACGACAAGGAAAACAATCAAGTTATATTAAGACCGGAAAATGAAAAGTATTCCGACATTATTGCACCCTCTTGTGAAATACAGGGTGTAGCAAAGTATGTAATCAAAGCACTTACTTAAAGTAGATAGGAGGTCAACTAATTGAAATCATTTTTGTCAAACAATGAAATCGCCGAAATAGCGGACAGTTTGGTAAGAAAACTCGGCAAACCGTCAACAATGGATTCTGTTGATATTGACAAACTTGCTGTTGAAGTGTTCGGAATGAGCATTGTTTATGAGAACATTGCGGAAGATGACAGAGATAAAATTGCCTGTACTGCAAACGGGATAGATGCAATAAAAGTTGTAAGAAACCATCAGATAGTACCTGTTGTTTTTCCAAAAGATACAATAATTCTTGATAAGGTTTTACAACAGCCGAAAGAAAAGTATCGGCGAAGATATGTTTTAGGACACGAACTCGGACACGTTATTCTCGGCAGAGTTGACCCAAGACACCGAGAGCTTTGTTTCAACCGTCTTTATGATACTGAAAGAGAATACTCTATTGATGATTTGAGAGAACGAATGAATCAAGCTGAAATCCAAGCCAACACCGTTTCGTGTGCTTTGTTAATGCCAAGATTCTTACTCAACAAGAAATTGCGTGAATATAACGGCGGACGAAAACTTGTAGTTTACGGCGATTATGTTGTAGCCGCAGAAACAAGAGCAATAATCGAACAAATGGCAATTTCAATGGAAGTATCTTATAATATGCTTTTCAATGAATTAAGAAAGAACAAGTTGTTTATTATCAAACCCATTGACTTGTATTTAAACGCCATTGTTTCAAGTGAAAGCGGGGGGTGGAATGATAAGTGAAGAAACCCGAAACAACATTATCAACAGACCACCTCCACCACCCGAAGTAATAGAAAAGTTGAACAAATCAGAGCAAGAAGCAAACGGTCTGACTTTGAGAAATATCAAGTGTCCATCTTGCCAATTTGTTGTCGGCAAAGTATTTTCTGACGCTACGGGACACATTCGCATTAAGTGTCCCAAGTGCAAACTTGACCGAATTATAAACCTACTGTATTTTTGCCGTCTTGAAGGATTTGGAAAGATAAAGCAAATCCTTTTTGATGAGCTTGAAGATTAAAATTTAATAGTCTTTGACTTTAACTCGAGTATGCGGAGCCAATCATTAGATTGTGACTACCCTAGCACCGTATGAAGCCAAAATGGATAAAGGTATATCTACCTGTTTCTGTTTTGATTTCTGCGGTGCTTTTTTATTTGTTCCAAAGACTCGCTTCATAGATGTTAGAAGTTCCATTCTGCGGTTATCCGCTACAGAAAGGAACTTCTATGTTTTTACATTGGCTTTGTTACATAGCTGAATACCCGTAATCTCCGAATTTTGATTTCATTTCAAACTTCAAAATTCAAAGGAGATTACAAAATGACAATATCTATCAATAACAGACTCGACCAATTCAAACAGGATTGTAAGATTATAAACCTTAAATATGAGTACACAGGTTACAAGGATGATGTTCAGTGGGCAATAGTAACAGAACTGTCCGAAGAAGAAATCCTCCAAAAATATCCCGAAGAAATTAAGCCATACATTCCCTTTATTCGTCTTTCTGTATCGCAAGGAGAAGTATTTGAAGAAGGGGCAAGATACGAAAACAAGTACAGGATGAGAGAAATGCGTACCGGACACATTTTCAATGTTACAGATGATGATTTTGAACTCTATCACCCCGAACTGATTATCAACGATACAGAGGATAAGATAATACGTCAAGATGAAGCTGAAAAATTGCAGGTAGCTTTATCAACTTTGTTGGAGAATCAAAAGAACAGAGTATATAAATACTTCTTTTGTCAGATGAGTTATACAGAAATAGCCCGTGATGAGGGCGTTGACGTATCTTCAGTTAGGAAAACAATAGAAAAAGCAATAAAAAAATTAAAAAAGTTTTATGAAAATCACCCCAATTAACCCTCTCCCAGTGCAAACATAATGAAGGGTATTTTATTTTCCCTTCAAAAATTCATTTTGAAAGGTTGATAATTATGCAAAAAGAGAAGTTGAGCAATGTTAAATGGGGAGATATTTTTTACTGTGACTTGGGTAAAATGAACGGCTCCGTTCAGTGCGGACACCGCCCCGTTCTCGTCATTCAGACAAACTCATTAAACAAGTCAAGTCCCACAATGGTGGTAGCAGTTATTACATCAGTCCGTAAAAAGCAGTCTATGACTACTCACATTCTTCTTGATAAAGATTGCGGATTGAGTGAGCCTTCAATGGTCGCATTAGAACAAATACGCACTATCGACAAAATTGAAGATCTCGGAAGATATGTTGGAACGGTAACAGATGAAGCAAAAAGGCACGAAATAAAACAAGGTCTTAAATACTTGGTCGGTATTCCTCAAAAGCCGAAAAGAGAGCGTGTCGGAAAAATATTAACCCTCTGTCCGCATTGTCAAAAAGAGTTTATGAGTAACCCGGACAATATGGTGCGAAGACTCGACCATTGGCAAAGTGAAAAAGGACTTTGCGATAAGTGTCAGACCTATTACGGTTACGATTATCTCATTACAAAAAAACATAAATGCGCACCAAATAAGGAGGTTGGAAAGGTTGGTTGAAGAAAAGAACAAAGATTATCCCGTTTATGAAAAACGAGTATATACGGTTGATGAAATAATGGAAATACTTAACATCGGCAAAAATGCTGCATATTCTCTTGTTAATTCCGGTGTATTTCATTACGTCAAAGTAGGCGGTCATTATCGAATATCAAAAAAGAGTTTTGATAATTGGCTTGAAGCTGAAACAATCAAATAAAAAAATCGCACATTTGTCGCTCCTTTCGTTTATTGGTATCATATAGTCAAGCCGCTTGGCTATATGATACCGCCCCATTTTATAGGAGGGATGAATATGCCTATGGAAGATAAAAGAATATACACAGTTGAAGAAATCCAAGAGATTTTAGGTGTTTGTAAATCAAGTGCTTACTCTCTTGTGAAAAAAGGAGAATTCAGTTGTGTAAAAATCGGCAGTACATATAGGATTTCCAAAAACAGTTTTGATGAATGGTTAAATCAACCGAAGGAGTGTAAAAAATGAAAAGTCAAATATCTCTCGATGAACGCATTAAGTTGTTCAATTCAGAAAGTGACAATCGCTATCTTGAAGAAATACTCGGAAAAGATGAAGACATTGAACAAGCGTTGTGGGAGTCCTATTCAATCGACCAACTTCAAAAATTGCTATCTCTGAATGAAGATGAAGCTCGGAAGTTGCTGAAGTCAGGCTTATTTAAAGTTTACCGAGCAGGAAATGAGTTCAGAGCCTCAAAAAAGAGTGTTGAAGAAAATCAGCAAATAGTTAAGGTTATGCTGAATTATCGGGAAAAGAAAACAATGTCAGTTCCCGATTTAAAAAGAATATTAGGACTTGGAAAAACCGCAGTTTACCGACTTGTTAATCAGCAACAATTCAAAACCTTTTTGGTTTTCGGTCAGATGAGGATTGATGTTGACAGTTTTGAAGAATGGTATGCTAATCAATTTCACTACAAGAAAGTGAACGGTGAAAGACCCGGCAAAAACTACGGAAAAACAATTACATCAACAACCATCGGAAAAGTATTAGGGATTTCAAGAGCAACAGCGAGAGAAATCGTTGACAAGAACAACATTGAGTTAATATGGGTTGACGGTACAAGACGAGTCGTACAAGAAAGCTTTGAGAAGTGGTATTCTTCACAAAGCCATTATAAAAAAATAGCAGAAATTGAGGAGGTCGAAAGATTTGTCGATTGAAAGTAAGATACGAGAATTAAACCGAGAAATATCCGTTAATAAGAAAAGTTACACAGTTCCAGAAGTTATAAAAATACTCGGCACTACAAGACAATCCATATACAAACTCATTGAAGAAGGTTGTTTTCGGGCAGTAAAAGTTGAAAACGGCTATCGAATTTACAAAGATAGCTTTGATAAATGGTTAGATGGAAAGGAAGGAGTTGCATAAAATGGCATCAATACAGAAAAGAAAAAACAACAAGTTTTCGGTGGTTTACAGTGTCACCGACAAAGACGGTAACAAAAGACAGAAATGGGAAACTTTTGAGAACAGTGCAGAAGCTAAAAAGAGAAAAAACGAAATCGAGTATCAGCAAGATACAGGCACTTTTATTGTGCCTACTGCAACAACAGTTGCAGAGTTGATGGAAAAATATTGTTCTTTGTATGGCGTTCAAAAATGGGCAATGAGTACATACCACTCACGAAAAGGTCTTATCTATAACTACATAATTCCTCTTATCGGAGAGTATAAATTGACCGATATAACACCGTTAATGATGGATAGCTTTTATCAGAGTTTATCCAAAGTTAAAGCAAAGTCCACTCTTAACCGCAAATCGAGAACGCAATTTCTTTCAGCACATACCATAAGAGAAATACACAAATTATTGCGAAGTGCCTTTGGTCAAGCAGTAAAATGGGAACTTATGCAAAAAAATCCCGTACTTAATGCTACATTACCTAAACACGAAGCTCAAAAGAGAGAGATATGGACTGCTGAAACTTTACTCAAAGCACTTGAATTATGCGATGATGATATTCTTTCTTTGGCAATAAATCTATCCTTTTCCTGCTCTTTGAGAATGGGTGAAATGCTTGGCTTGACTTGGGACTGCGTTGAAATTTCCGAGGAAAGAATAGCAGAAAACGATGCTTTCATTTATGTAAACAAGGAACTTCAACGTGTAAACAAAGACACAATGGAAGTTCTTGATAGCAAAGATGTAATGAAAGTATTTCCCCACTTGCTGTGTAATCAAAACACATCATTAGTGCTTAAAGCACCCAAAACAAAAACAAGTGTTAGAAAGATTTTTCTTCCTAAAACAGTCGCTCAAATGCTCGTAGAGCGAAAAAGACAAATTGAAGATATGAAAGACCTTTACGGTGACGAATACACAGATTACAATTTGGTCTTTTGTCACTCCTCAGGCAGACCGATGGAAGCACAGGTTATAAACAGAGCCTTAAAGAAACTCATTACGGATAACAACTTGCCGCCAGTTGTATTTCATAGTTTCCGACACGCAAGTATCACATACAAACTTAAATGGAATGGCGGTGATATGAAATCGGTACAGGGCGATTCCGGTCACGCACGAATGGATATGGTAGCAGATGTATATAGCCATATCATCGACGAGGACAGACGATTTAATGCTCAAAAATTCGACGAGCAATTTTATAACACCAAAGGTTTAAGAAACTGCGAAGAAGGCAAGACAGCACCTATGCCGAGGTTTGATAAAGACATTTCAGTTCTTGACCCAATGGCAAAAGCAGATAACGAAGATACAGCCGAAACAACATCTGAAATGGATGACAATGTGGCTCTCATCACAAAAATTCTTGCCAACCCCGAAGCTGCAGCACTTTTAAAAGCATTAGCAAAGTCAATATAAAAATCATCAAGGGACACAAAGCCTATGGCTTGTGTCCCTTGAATTTTATCTTTTAAAATGTTATTCCTCTACAATACACGATATGAAAAAGCTCATCATAAAAACATCCTGCTTTCTCTAAATAGTTATTATTCACCTTCCAAAAATCCTCTGTACTCACTTGCTCCAACAACAAATTCATAATTAACATTATGTATTTCCACACTTCGGGACTAACGTAATTCTTACCCTCATCAACATCGGAAACAGAAATTGTTTCATCACCCAAGATAATGGCATAGTATCTGCTCAACCAATACGGGAATACAATACCTTCTTGAAAAGCCATTTGAAGATAAATATTAGCTCGCTGTGCGGTTGGGAAAGGTTTTCTTTCATTAACAAAATAAGCAATAAACTCTGCCATAAACTCATTAACTACCGCATAACCGGAACGCAGAGGGGTATCACATTCAAGGTCAACACCAAACTTCTTTTCACTACCAAACATAATATGCCCAAGTTCGTGCCATACAGCGTGATATACTTGATGTTCATATTTTATCATTGATTGGTAAACTACTATTTGCGTGTCCAACGGTCCTGATATTACCTCTGCCTCTGTACCATAACTATCTTCTTTATAAACACCGCATTCCTCTAATATTTTGTCCCTCACGACTTTTCTTCTTGAAGCAGGACAGACTCTAATAACAGGAATATTAAATGCGGTAAACTTATTATAAAAAACATTCACAGCATCGTCTATACTCTTTTTAATTAAAGTTATTGAAAGCATTTCAAATCTCTCTTATTATAATAAATTTCGTTTACTATATCATTATAAATAGCCACACTTCTATGTCAATAGAAATATAAAAAATGTATCTCCTTCAGCACAAAATACAGAGAAACTCATTCTTGTTGACTTTTCGATAATTCTGATTTATTATAACGTTAAAGCAAGGATATTTTATTATTTCCGCTTGAAACCCTTTTGGAATACATAGGAATAGAATAACAGGTTAACTGCCACCAAAAAAACCCTTTTGGCTAATTTCCTGCTAATCAGAGAATAAAAAAACAGCAAAAATTAGCAAGAATTGAAAGGGAAAAGGATAACACTGTAATCCGTGAAAACCTTGATATATCAACGATTACAAGGGATTTAAAGAGATTTAAAAAACACCCTCGGGACGGACTCCTAAGGGTTAGTTACAGGTTCGATTCCTGTTGCGGGTGCCATGAAAAAAAGTCTCTTTTGTCTGGTTGACAAGAGAGACTTTTTTCAATGATATCCGTTCCTTTCGGAACGGGTGATATATCTTCGATATGATGTTGCACTTCGTGCGATGATATATGCCTGCGGCATATTAAGGAACGGATATTATATAATACTTGCAAAACAAGTATATCATGCGGCAACAGCCGTATATCATATCGCAAAGCGATATATCATTTACTCAGGAGCCGAAAATATGCGATTTTTTAAATCGCCAGTATTCTCTTGAACGCTTCACTGTTTCTGAATTCTTCCGGCAACTGGGGTCTGTCACGCAGGCCGTCCTTGACATCCTCGGCAAAGGAGCCTTCCCAAAAGCGGTACGCCTTGGATTTGTCAAACACAACGCCTTCAACCGCTTTTGAGGTGTGCACGGTGACATCGGGCATTTCGTCATAGCGTTTTGCGAGTCTGACCGCCTTTTCAAAATACTTGAGGGCTGATTTTTCATCGCCCTGCAGATATTTCTTAACGCCGATTCGCTGTGCGTGGATAACGAGAAGATACCAGCTTTTGCCGTAATCGCCGTCGGGCATAACCTTTTCAACAAGGTTGATGTAAGCCGCAGCTATTCCCTCGTCGGCATCGAGGAAGCTATTATACCTTCTGTTCATTATTTCGCCGAACAGGCGGAGCATTTCCGTTATTCCGTTTGCACACGCCTTGGCACGCTTTTCGTCATCGTGAGGGTACATATACATAGCCTCATAATCCCTCGTGTTCTGCATAATCGGCATTTCCGAAAGAATTTTTTCGGCTTCGGCAATATTTACTCCGCTGCCTTCAATCAGGCTCAAATCACGCAGGTAACGGCACATCAGCTTTTTAGTCCAGATTCGTATGCTGTCTACGGTGCAATAGGTCTGAATAATGTCGTAAACCCTGTTGACCTCGGGCTTGACGGAAACAATATATTCGTCATTGTATTCAGCGTGAATGAGTGCATTGAAATATTTTGCCATAAGGTCATAATTGCCGGGAAATTCGACTATAGCTTCCTTTAGCATATCCCTTGCCCGGTCGATTTTCCCTTCGTTCCACAGACGGGAATAGGCATCACAATACTCCTTGATTTTTGCTTCCTGCGCAATTAAATCCGTGCCGAGAAGGCTGTCAACCGTAACGCCGAAAAAGGCTGCAATAACGGGAAGCATAGTTATATCGGGGTAGGTTTCGCCTCTCTCCCACTTGCTTACCGCCTGAAAGGACATACCCAGAAACTCGGCAAGCGACTCCTGCGTGAGCTTTTTGGATTTGCGTAATTTTTTAAGATTTTCTCCGAAATAAACTGTCATTTGACATCACCCTTCAACAAGTTTTTTGTAGCTACAATCGGATAATAACAGTTTTCACTCCAATAAACAATAACCCAGATTTAGAAATCAATTCTCTCAACAAGAGAATTTTCTATTTAAAGTATAAAAAACAGCCTGCAAAGCAAGCCGTTTTTATAATTGTTATTCAACCGTCACACTCATTGTGCAACGCTGTTTTATCTGCATTTCGGAAAAATATTTCTGCTCAAGCGGTATCCACTCATTGAAAAAGCGGTCGGCAAAATCGGGATTGCGGTTTAAGATGCGTTCTCTTTGCAGGTCGGGTGTGATATCGAGAAAAATTGACAAATCGCAGTAATCACCGAAATACGGGTGCAGGGAATATGCACCCTCGATTACGGTGAGCTTTTGCGGCAAAATTTCAACTGCGGGCAGAAGCTGCATGGTTTTACAGTCAAAGCGGCGGTAAGCTACGGGCTTATTTTCTTTGAGCGGAACAATAACCTCATCAAAAAAGCGCTCTCGGTCAAGGTTTCCGCCCGTTTCTTTGTACCGCTCAGGTGTACGCTGATGAGGCTGAAGGAAGAAATCGTCCGTATGGAAAACGGTACAGCCGTATTTTTCTTTGAGCAAACCTGCAAGGGTGGTTTTGCCACTTGCGCTGCCGCCCTCAATTGCGAGGATTACCCTGCCCTTTTCAAGCAATTTATCAATTGCAGAGAAAATTTTAATAATATCGCTTTGCTTCATTTCTCTACCCTATTCTTTAAATTTTTTAACTTTCGGACTTTCAAGCACCATAACAAGCAAGGGTATTACAATTATCTGAACTATTATGCCCGGCACTGCGTTTGTGAAAGCGCCTGCAATAAAGGCGGCAAAGGTGAATGCACCGCCGTTTACGCCCATACAGGTGAGCATTGCAATGCCCCATACCACTCTGCCGACTATCATTGCAACAATAAGCGAGCAATAGATATAGGGCTTTTTGCGTGGGAGCTTTTTGTGCAGCAGACCCGAAACCGCACCGTAGGCGGCAAGCTCAAACGCCATACAGATTGCCTTGGGGAAAAGCGGCGGCATACCGAGAATCATAGTGCGCAGCAGCGGCGCAACAAAGCCGACTGCAAGTCCCCACGGCCAGCCGCAGATAAAGCCGCAAAGCAAAACGGGAATATGCATCGGGCACAGCATTGAGCCGATTTCGGGAATCTGCCCTGTTAAAAAAGGAATAACAAATGCAAGTGCAAGAAAAAGGGCTGAAAAAACGAGCTTGAGCAAACTGTTATTTTTCTTCATAAACATCCTCCGTAATACAAAAAGTGCCATTACCCCCTGCGGAGATAATGACACCTTCATAGTATCGTTAAAAAATAAAACACCTGAATATTTTCAGGACTTCTGTCCCTTGTGCCGTTCTTCTGAACAACAAAAGTATTGTACTTTATTCTTATACTTTTGTCAACTGTAATTAATATGGTTTTGAAAGAAAAGTATTCTTTTGTCAACCGTTAATTATATCGGCAAGCCTTGAAACGGCATCCTCAACAAGTGCACCCATATTGAGGTTGGAAACACCTGCTACGATATTGTCGCACCTGTTCATCGGAATAAGTATTCTCACGGCATCTGCCTGACCGACAGCAACAGCCATTTTGTCCGTAACCTCGCCGAAAAGCGAATCGGCAATGACTATGCCTACAGGGCCGATAATAACATCCGCCTTACGGCTGGCAACTACCACGGGGTTTTCACCCGTAGCAGCGTTTTTTGCGCCTGCCTTGAGCATTGTTGCGGTTGCAACTGCATTCGTACCTACGGCGGTCAGGTTAACATCATTAAAGCGAGCAAGCACTGCTTTTATAAGCTGTGCGCCAAGCTGACCTCCCTGGCCGTCAATAACAGTTATATTCATGACTTAAACTCCTTATTTCAGATATACCCAGCCAAAGATAAGCAATGCAGTCATCATCAGCAGATATGACGGGTAAACGGTTGCCGAACAGCCGAAGGAAACGACAAAATCCCTGAAGGTCTTTGTCTTCTTGCGGTTTTCGGCAACAAGCTTCGGGCGGAACATAAAGAAAAACTCAAAAATGAGATAGCCGACACAGTAGAATACCCAGGTTTCCCAAAGGGTATAACCACGCACCGCCTGAATTGCCAGAAGCACGGCACCGACAAGAATGAGGAATATACGGATAAACTTGATACCCTTATAATCCCAATATCTTTCCAGACCGTCGTGCTGGGCAATAACGTAGTACATTGTAAAGCAGCAGATTATGCCTGCCATTGTGGTTGAGCCGAGCATTATAAGACAAAGCGGTGCCACCATATAGCAGGGGCGTTCCAAAACTTCAACAATGTTCATATCAACCTCGCCGAAGGCCGTTGTTATCTTGTTGCCGTTTCTGCGGTAAGGAATTATGAAGAGGAAGATTGTGAGGATTATCAGCACGCAGAACGCCCACGAAAGCACGGTATCGACAGTTTGCGGTATCGGATGCCACAAAGCACCCTTCTCCTCAGCAAAGGCTAAATTCTCCTTTGCAAGCGGCCAGCCGATAATAAATGCAGCAGAAATACCGAAGCCCTGTGCAAGCCCCTGCACAAGCTCCATCATCTTCCAGCCGTCAATTACGCCGATTTCGTCAAGCCTTCCGAAAAGACGTTTGCCGTTTTTGCGTGTGTGGCACTGCTTATCGTAAAGGGTTATGCCGATAACCCAGCCGATTGCGCCGAAAAGCGCACCGCCAATCCACATAATAATTGTGAAGATATCTCTTCTCACCACCGCCATAACAAGCAATGAGGCAACGATTACGACGTTGCGTCCCCACTCCTCACGGCTGTCCTCGGAGAAGCCGATTTTCGGCATTCTGTCGTTTTCGGGGTCGTAGGGTGTGTTGAAAATGCGGTAGCCGATTTCCTGCAGGAAGGGAACAAGAGCAAAGAAGATTACAAAATCGTACCACTTGTAAACAACACCGCTCATTGCGGAAAAGCTGACGCCTAAAAATGCCGCACCGAGGCCGCCCCAGATACTGCCCTTGAAGCTAAGGGCAAGGTAACCCAGAGGCGGATTGTAACGGGGCTTGTCGTGATGAAGCACGAGGAACATTGTAGAGGCATACGGCTCCATACCGCCGTAGAAATAGCCCAAAGCACAGGCAGCAGCAAACAGAAAAACGTTTTCCATAAGCAGCTCGGACCCAGTGTACCACACGCACATAATGCCAATAAAGGCGCCCGGCAGCATTGCGCCCTTTTCGCCGCCGATAGCCGAGCCCCGTATTCCCCAGCCAAAGCACATTGCGAGCATACTGAAAACAATAAACAGAAGCGGACTTTGAGTCACAGTCACACACTCCTTTTATGATATTTTTAAAATAAAGCCGGTGCATAAGCTATGTACCGGCTTTTTTGTTATTTAGCGGAAGTTTGCGTAACCGAAGACAAGCAGACCTGCCATAAGGATATAGAAGAAGGGAAGAACGGTAAGGTCACCGTTGAAGGCAATAAGGAACTCCTTGAAGGATTTTGATTTTGCCTTGTTTTCCTTTATTCTCTTGGGGCGGAGGAAGGCTACTGCGTCGAAAAGAATATAGCCTACGCAGTAGAATACCCATGTTTCCCAGAGAGTGTAGCCTCTGACTGCCTGAATTGCAAGCAGTACTGCACCCAGAAGAATAAGGAATATACGGATAAACTTGATACCCTTGTAATCCCAGTATCTTTCCAGACCATCGTGCTGGGCAATTACGTAGTACATTGTAAAGCAGCAGATGATTTCTGCCATTAAGTTTGAGCCGAGCATAACCAGGCAAAGCGGACCTACCATATAGCAGGGGCGCTCAAGCACCTCGACAATGTTCATATCAACCTCGCCGAAGGCACGGGTGATTTTGTTGCCGTTTCTGCGGTAAGGAATGATGAAGAGGAAGATTGTGAGAATTATGAGTGCGCAGAATACCCACGAAAGAGTGGTATCAACCTTTTCGGGAAGCTCATACCACAGCTTGCCTGCGGCCTCTGCCTGCTCAAGATTCTTGGCAGCTATAGGCCAGCCGAGAGCAAAGGCACCTGCTATACCAAGGCCGTGGAAGCAGCCCTGAGTGAATTCCATAATCTTCCAGCCATCGATAATGTTGGCTTCGTCCCACTTGCCGAACAGACGCTTGCCGTTCT
The DNA here is from genome assembly GCA_017516745.1 of Clostridia bacterium. Lineage (GTDB taxonomy): Bacteria > Bacillota > Clostridia > Oscillospirales > Acutalibacteraceae > UBA8612. The sequence continues at coordinate 114,812 of JAFXBF010000003.1, read as the reverse complement.
TGAGCGGATTAATCTCCTTATCATAGAAGAAAATTGCAACAACCCAGCCGATTGAGCCTGCAAGTGCGCCGCCAATCCACATAAGGATACCGAAATAGTCACGGCGTACAGCCATCATAACAAGAAGACCTGCAACTATAACAAGATTGCGTCCCCACTCCTCACGGCTGTCCTTTGAGAAGCAGACCTTGGGCATTCTGCCGTGTTCGGGGTCGTAGGGTGTGTTGAAAATGCGGTAACCGATTTCCTGTACAAGTGGAACAAGTGCAAAGAAAACAACGAAATCATACCACTTGTAAACAACGCCGCTCATAGCGGAGAAGCTGACACCTAAAAAGCCTGCGCCAAGACCGCTCCAGATTGAGCCCTTGAAGGCCAGTGCAAGATAGCCTAAGGACGGATTATAACGGGGCTCATCGTGGTGAAGGACAAGGGACATTGTTGAGCCGTAGGGCTCCATACCGCCGTAGAAATAGCCGAGTGCACAGGCGGCGGCAAAGAGAAAGACGTTTTCCATAAGCAGCTCGGAGCCTGTATACCAGACACAGAGTATGCCCATAAATGCACCGGGGAGCATTGCGCCTTTTTCGCCGCCGATGGCGGAGCCACGCATACCCCAGCCAAAGCACATCGTTACCATGCTTATGGCAAGAAATGCCAATACATTCTGAGTTTCCATATATTAAACCCTTTCTATATTCAGTTTTTTTCTACCTTAACGAGTGCGTAGCATATCTTCTTTCTACCAACGGTGTAAACCATATGGAGAAGATTGCCTTCGGCAACTATTGAAGGATATGAAAATTCTACGCCGGGAGTGTTTTCAAGTTCTATGCTTACAGGATATGTAGCGCCATTATCCTCAGAGAGGAAGAGATTAAGCGGTGTGCGGTCGCCCCAGTTTTCGCCGACGGGGTTACAAATCAGACCGAGCACGCCGCAATCCGTAAGGGCTGCGCCGAGACCGCTGTTGTTGTTGGGCATATCGGTGGGACGGGCAACTGACCAGCTTCTGCCGAAATCCGTTGACTCGCTGCGGTAAACCCAGTTGAGGTTTGTGCGTGCAAGCATATAAACTCTGCCGTCATGTGCAGGGTCTTCCCAAATTGCGGGCTGGATAAGACCCTCGCCGTCCTTGGGAAGCTCTTCCTTACGGTTGCAGATTGTGCCGTCAGGAAGCTCGAAGGCAACGGGTGCGGACAGCTTCCACGTTGCGCCGTTGTCTGCGCTGTAGTCTGTCCAGGATTCCCAGCGGTCTACAATATCCTCTGTTGAACCGGGTGCAAGAAGTGCACCGTTGGAAAGTCTTATCATCTGGTTTTTGACGGGGCCTCTGCCGCCGATATCGCCGGGCACAAGTTCAACCGGTGTTGACCAGGTTTTGCCGCCGTCCTCGGAAACACTCTTCATTGAATACCAGTTTCTCTCATCAATACCGCTCTTATAAATGAGTGTAAGTACGCCGTCCTCTGCAAAAAGGGTGGGATTCCAGTCTGCTTCACCGTCGTCGGGTGTTATGGCAACAGGTGTGCTCCATTCACCGTCACGCTTTGCAAACCAGATTCGTACGTTGGGGTTTTTCTCCTTGATACCGCCAAACCATGCGGCTGTGGGCTTGCCGTTGCAGATAGCAACCGTAGATGCGTGGCACTCGCCGATTTCTTCGTTAATGCCCTCTGTTTCAAGGTATTCCTGATATAAAAGTTCAGCCTTAATCATAAATTAAAGTCTCCCTTACATTTTTAATTTTAAAATAAAAGCCCCGAATGAAAAGTGTTTATATTTCATTCGGGGTGAGTAACTTAAAGACCGTGACGCTCCTTGTAAATACGGATAACTGCCTGAAGGTCCTCTTCCGTATCAACGCTTACTGCCTCATACTGTGCAGGTGCGGGAACGATTTTGATTTTGTAGCCGTGCTCAAGCACCTTAAGCTGTTCGAGAGATTCGGACTCGGAAAGCGGTGTGGGAGCAAGCTTTGTGTATGTGTTGAGGAAATCGTGGGTATAGGCATAGATACCTACGTGCTCAAAGTACTTTGCGTGCTGAGCATTACGGGGATAAGGAATGGGTGAACGTGAGAAATAGATAGCGTTGCCGTTGACATCGGTTACAACCTTAACAACGGTGTTGTTCTTTATGTAGTCCTCACCGTCAATCGGCACACTGCCCGTTGCCATAACGCATTCGGGACTGTTGATGAGTGCAGAGCCGATATCGTCAATAATCTGGGGAGGAACGAGGGGCTCGTCACCCTGAATGTTGATAACATAATCGCAGTCGGGATAGTGGCTTGCAGCCTCTGCTACACGGTCGGAACCTGTGGGGTGGTTAACGCTTGTCATAACAGCTTCGCCGCCGAAAGCAATAACTGCATCATAAACACGCTGGTCATCCGTTGCAACGACAACTTTATCAAGAACCTCGGACTTGCTTGCGTTTTCGTAAACGTGCTGAATCATCGGCTTGCCGCAGATATCCTTGAGGGGCTTGCCGGGAAGACGTGATGAACCGTAACGTGCAGGGATTACACCTAATACCTTAGCCATTGTATTAATCTCCTTTATATCAATTAAAACTTATATTTTTCGCTGACTGCCTTACGCATCTTGTTGAGTGAGAAGGGCTTGATTTCTTCAACAATGCGCTCACGCATTGCCTTACCCTCCTCCGTATTCTGCGGAGCGGAGGAGAAATCGAGCTCAACACCGAGCTCTTTGCAGATGCGGTCAACAAATATCGGCCACAATTCGCCTATATCGCCGATAACGGGGATACTGTTTTCAAGGCGTGTGAAGGCGGACATTTCCATACGGAACGGAATCTTTGTAAGCTTTGTCTTGGGAAGGCCTTCGTTGATTGCCTTCTGGATAAGCTCGCTGTTCTTATTAAGATCCCATGAACGCTTGAGATTTTCGTCAAGGTCAAAGCGGATAAGAGCCTTGTCCTTGAGGCTGTAGGTGGGCAGACCGTTCATTGAAGCCCAGATACCGTGACCTGTGTAGGTTTCAAACGGGCCGTCGTGAATTTCCTGAGTAAGGGCAACGGCGGATTCGATAATAACGTCTGCATCGGAGAGCATTTTTGCAATTCTCTTGCAGCGCTGGCTTACGGGGATACTGTCGGAAATACAAAGACCGACCTGACCGCCGCCGATAAGCTGAGGAACGCTTACAAGAACGGGAACGCCCTTGATTGCGCCTGCACCTATCATTGTTCTCGGGTCTGCACCGAGACCTGCAACGTACTCGAAGCTTTCGCCCAGAGTCTGTGCGGCAACCATAACCTCTGTGGAAACGGTTTCGTTGAACCAGCCTACGGGGTAAGCCATATTGCCTGCCGCCTTGATGATAACCTTGCCCTCTGCCTTTTCGCAGATGGAAACAAGCTCTTCGTCAAGAGGCATTTCGGAGCGGATTCTTGCCCACTCTGCTTCGTCGAGCTGTGTGAGCTCATAGATATTGCCTCGGCAGCGGATATCCTCGGGGCACTTGTCGCCGAGAACATCTGCGTCAAAACGCTTTACACGGTCAAGCGTACCGCCCATTTCGTGGGAGATAACTGCCGAGCTTGTTGTAACGCCGTCGATAAGACCTGCGTGAATAAGTGTAGCGATAAGGGTTGTTACACCCTCGTGGAGGTTGGGGCCGCTGCCGATAACTGCTGCAACCTTGCCGCCACGCTTTTTAACCTCAACAACCTTTTCTATTGCGGTTGCGAGAAATTCTTTTGTTTCATCGGGCAATGCCTGATAAAGCTGTTCTACCAATTCGGGTGATGCCATAATTAATTCTCCTGTCTGATAAATTTTTAATCGGTAATTTTTTTGCCGAAGCAGGCGTCGTCATGGTCGATTGACAACAGGGTGAATTTATGCTTCTCATAGAATTTCATTGCCCTTTCGTTTCTCGGACCGCAGGTAAGACACACACCTTTTACACCCTTTTGCTTCAGGTGGGCGCACAGGGTATCTACCAGCTTTCCGCCCATACCCATACGCTGGTATTCGGGCAGAATGTCAACGTGAAAATGGGCAGGATATTCTTCCTTGAAATCCTCCTGACGCAGGTAAGCCGTGGAAGCCCATTCGTATCTGTCCTCGCCGTAGCTGTCGGAACGTGGAAGATACTCCCTATCGAAAATCTCCTTGAAACGGTCAAAGTTTTCGGCACAGATTATGTAGCCGACAGCCCTGCCGTCATCATCGAGGACAAAGCAGTTTTCGGGCTCGTGCTCTATATAATAGTTACAAAATGTATTAAGATAGAACAAGCCCGTCTGGTAGTCCGGCACTTCCTCGGGACCGTCGCTGTTGTGGTTGACGAAGTGCACGCCCTCCCTGTCCTTCTCCTCGTATTTTCTGATGGACACCATTTTAAAAATTCACCACCCTCAATCCGGTATACGATAATAAAGGTATCATAAAAAAAATAAAAATTCAACAAAAATCTTATAAAAACTTGAAAAATTTTAAATAAAGTGTATATTAGAAATATAATGTAAAATAAGGAGGCGGTTGACTTGAAATTCAAAGACAAACTGCTTAAAGGTGCAGTAGGCGCACTTACAGACACCATTCTTTCCACTATGCCCAAACGCTTTTTCACAACCCGTGAGGAAGCGGACGGATATATGCCCACGGGTGACAAAAAATTCGCTTACAGCGCAGGAGAAAAATGGACCTGCGGCTGCGGTAAGGCTGTTTTCACCCCGAGTGACTACAAAGAAAAAACCTACTACATAGCAGGCTACGACTCAAACAACCCCGTAAAAGGCGTGCTTGACGACCTTCACGCAAGGGCTGTTTACCTTGATGATAACACAGGCAACGGCGGCGTTGTTTTCTGCTCGCTTGACTGTGTGGGAATAAGCCGACACGACATAAACGATATAAGAAAGCTTGTGCTTGAAAGCGGTAAAATCGGTAAAATCAAGTCAATTAACATTGCTTCAACTCACACCCACGCAGGTATTGACACTCAAGGGTTGTGGGGAGAAAAATTATACAAAACGGGTAAGGACGAGGCCTTCCTCGCAAACCTTAAAGAGCAGGCGGCAAAGGCAATTATTGATGCCTTCGATAACCGCAAGGACGGAAGGCTCTTTATGGGCTACGCTGAGGCAGAGGATATGCAGGCAGACGTCAGGACACCCGTGACCTACGACAAAAACCTGACGAGATTCCGTTTTTCTCCCTTTGACAATTCGGGCGATATTTACATAGTAAACTTTGCTTCGCACGCAGAGCTTCTGGGCACAACCTCCCTTGTCAGCGCAGATTTCCCCGCATACCTTATTAAGGAAATTGAGGAAAGCGTCCCCGGGTCACAGGCGGTATTTTTCAACGGTGCCGTCGGCGGTATGATATCCGCAAAGGAAATCAAGAAGGTTTACAGAGATTCGATTGACTGCGAAGCGTATATGAAGGGCTTCGGCAAGCAGCTCGGCGAACTTGCACTTTCAATAGACAACGAAACCGAAATCAAGCCCATACTCAACATAAGGTCTGTCGGTGTTGACATTCCCGGTGCAAACACCGTGCTTATTCTTGCAAGGTTTATCGGCGTACTCAACAACGATATTGTCCGCACAAATAAGCGAAATAAGGTGTGCATCCGTTCCGAGGTCGGCTATATGGAATTGGGTGAGAAGGATGCTGCGGTATTCCTAATACCGGGCGAGCTTTTCCCCGAGCTTTACAACGGCGAATTCCTTACCGAAAAGGACAGCGCACACCACCGCAAAGCAAGCTACAAAAAGGTGCTTTGCGATATGACGGATTGCAGACACAAATTTGTTATCGGTCTTTGCAACGATGAGCTCGGCTACATACTTGCCGAAAACGATTTTATGCTCAATGAAGCCCTGCCCTACATCAACAAGGCTACGGACGATATGGACAGAGACCACTACGAGGAAACCAACTCAACAGGCCCCGAAACGGGAAGAATTCTTCTTGAAACAACCGAAAAGCTGATTAAAGAAAGTATTTGATAAAAGTATTAAATAAGGGAGATATATGTTATGAAAAAAAGTTTTAAATCCTTCATCGCAACACTTCTTGTATTCACAATGCTTTTCTCATTCAACGCTTCCGCCGCCACTGTTTCGGCAGGACATAATGCCGCAATCCGAGCGGTAACAACCGTGCTCGGCGGAATTATCGACGGCGCAATCAGCCTGCTCGGCGCACTTGCACCCACACCCGACTACCCGACGGTTGAGGAGTATTTCGCAGGTACGAGCGAAAACTTCTATGAGGGTACTGCAAGCTTTATCGACACCGCCGCTCAAGGTGCAAAATGGTCACTCGGCTTCGGAAAAGAAAGCCTTGTGCCCGAAAACCTGCTCAACGGCACAAAGAAATATTACACGGGCGGCTACTTCACCCAGAAGGTAAGCGGTGTTTACGACGACCAGAAGGCGGTCGCAATAGCACTTGAAGACGGCTCGGGCAGAGGCACAACAATCTTCGCTTCCGTTGACGGCATAGGCGTTGCCAACAAGGACGTTCGTGCAATCAGAGCCGCAGTCGAAAAGAAGCTGCTTGAAAACGGCATTTTTGCAAACATCAACGCTATCAACATAAACGCAACGCACTGCCACACGGTTATTGACACACAGGGCATAGGTCTTGACCTTCTTCCCAAAATTCTCAAGAGCTTCTTTACCGGTGCTGACAGGTCGATTGACAGCGAATTCCTCGGCGTTATGATTGACCGCACGGCAGACGCAATTGTTGAAGCATACCTCAATATGGAAAAGGGTAAGCTTTACTATTTTGAAAGCGCAACAATGGGCAAGGACGAAGGCGCAGGCATTTTCCTTGACGACGAATATCCCTACCTTACCAACAAGAGATACTATACGGAAGCCTTCCAAAACTTTATGGCTTGCTTCAAATTCGTGCCCGATAACGCAAATTCAGATGCAACAGTTTTCACCAACTTCGGTGCACACCCCACGGTTATTGACGAATCAACAAAGCTGCTTTCCGCCGACTTCCCTGCATTTATGGAAAGCGAAATCAATGCGGCAGGTATGAACTTTATGTTCATTCAGGGTGCGCAGGCTCCCGTTTCGGTAAACAAGTGGACAGAAATGCCCGAAGAAATAGTCGCCAAGGTTGATGCTGAAATAGCGGCTGACCCCACGGTTGAGGATTACAAAATCTCAAAGCAGCTCGGCTATGAATTTGCAAGACTTATCCTTGAGGCAGAAGGCAAGGCCAAAGAGGTTGAGCCTATACTCAACGTTAAGATGACAGAATATGTTGTACAGCTCGGAAAAGGTCTGCTCCCCTACGGCGCAACGGAAGGCTTTATCGGCACAACAACGGTTGAGGATGCTTCAAGCAAGACGGGCTATTCAATCATCACGGAGGCAGGCTATATCGAAATAGGCAAGGATATCGTTCTGCTTACCGCACCGGGTGAGCTTGTACCCCAGCTTGTTTACGGCAAGGTTATTTCTGCAGAGGACTCCTACCTCGGCACCGAATGGACACTTGATGCTACGGCAAGCCTTGTTCCCGAGGGCAAGACAGTACTTGTAATGGGTCTTTGCAACGACGCTATAGGCTACATCGTTCCCGATAACGACTACGCACACTTCATTGCAGACTCAATATGGGATATGGACGGCGCCGACAAGCTCTTCGGTCCCTACCACAGACACTATGAAGAAATGCTTGCAACAAGCGGCACGGCAGGCTCGGCAACAATAACGGTGCTCAACGCACTTGCAAAAGATATAAATAAATAAGACCATTAAACTTAAAAGTCCGCAGATGTGTGAACACCTGCGGACTTTTTTTGCACATTATTATCCCAATAAAGTATCGAACACGAGCATCAGGCAGAAGCCTGTAATCAGGGCGTAGGTTGCGCCTCTTTCGCTTCCGTGTGCGTGGGTTTCAAGCAGCATTTCGTCGCTTATGACATAGAGCATCGTGCCGCCTGCAAAGGCAAGGGCAAAGGGAAGAATTGCCGTTGATATACTCACGGCAAAGAAGCCGAAAAGTGTTCCTATAACCTCAACAATGCCTGTGAAAAGCGCAACGAGAAAGGTTTTGGAATGGCTCATACCTGCAGCGAGCATCGGAGCAATGATAACCATACCCTCGGGGATATTCTGCAGGGCTATACCGGCTGCAATTGCAAGTGCCTGGGTTACGTTGCCCGTACCGAAGCCGACGCCTGCGGCTATACCCTCGGGAAGGTTATGGATTGCAATTGCAATTACAAATAGCAGAACCTTGTTCAACTGTGCCTGCTTTTCGGGGTGGGCTTCCTGGTCAACGCCTGTCATTTTATGCAGGTGCGGTACAATTTTGTCGATTAAATTAACACACACGGCACCGCAGAAAATACCGACAACCGTAACGAGGAGAGAATATTTTCCGCCAAGCTCAAGCGAGGGCAGAATAAGCCCTATAACCGAGGCGGCAAGCATAACACCCGCCGCAAAGGCAAGAACAATATCGCTGAATTTATGGGTTGTCTTTTTGAAAATAAGTCCTAAAATTGCACCGATTACCGATGCACCGCCTACACCGAGTGCAGTCAGCAAAACCATAGTCATCCTAAATCACCTGCAATAAATTATAAACAATATAATTTATAATAGCATATTTTCCGACAATGTTAAAGTAAATACAATAAATATAATAAAAAAATTTTTTACATTGTTATAAAGAAAACGCCCCTCGGGATTAGCCGAAGGGCGCATCTTTATAAATACGGTATATTTACAGATTAAAGTTCACTGAGTTCAAGTGTCTTATCGATAAATGTGCCGTTTTCCTCTGTGACAAGTCTCCAGGTCTCGCAAAGGCCGAGAGGCTCAAGGATGTCGGAATTCTCACCAACGGAGATTGTAACGATACCGTAAACCTTGAAGTTGATGGAACCGTCAAGATTCTCGCCGGTGGGAAGAGTCCAGTTCATATCCATAAGGAAGTCATAGGGAATATCGAGGTTGTGAGTTGCAGCACCGGAGGTAAGGTGTACAGTTACGTGTACGCCGAGACCAACTTCAACACCAACGTCAACAAGGACGATGCTTACGATGCTGATATCAACATAGAGGCCGAGAACAGCTTCTACACGAGCCTGAGCTGTGAAATCTGTTGTGCCGGCAGTCTCCTTGGAGATAGCTCTTACCTTATTGTCGATAATCTCTACACCCTTCTGCTCGTGAGAGGTGATAACAAGATCAACTCTGCCGTCGAAGGTGATAACGAACTTGGCTGTGATACCGACTGTGATTGCGGGGCAGTTGGGGATGGCAACATCGACAGAGAATATTTCGATTTCGCTTTCGGAGCCGCCCTTCATATTGAAGAGACCGCCTTCTACACGACCGAAGAAGTCGATAGCCTCAGAGCCCTCGGGAAGCTCGGATTCATCAAGAGACCAGGACTTGGAGCCTGTAACGGTTGTTGTGTCCTTAAGGTCGTAGTCAACAAGAACGTAGGAGTGCTTAACCTTGTTAACGGAAAGAGCACCGTCGAACTTTGTGTCTACCTTGAAGTTACGAACTTCGTAGGACTTGTTAATGTAGATGCCCTTGAAAGCACCGCCGACAGAAACGTCGAAGCCGCCGTCTGCAAGACCTGCATGAACATCAAGATCTCCAATTGAGAAGTCTACCTCGATATCTTCAAGGATGGACTGGCCGTTGATGCCTGCAACCTCGGGCTGTACAAAGGGATTTACGCTACCTTCATAGCTGAGGTATGTAATATCCTCTTCGTTGATAACCTCACCGTCAGCTGTCTGAAGGGTAAGGCCGTCGCTGTTGGGTACGAGTGAAAGGCTGTTAAGCTTAACATCACTCTGATCCGTTGTAGAAAGCGTACCGCCGTTGGTGCTGGGCTTGAGAACCTGGCTTGAACGAAGCTGAGCAGCCAGTTCAAGAGCTGTTTCTGCATCAGCCTTGCTGATAAGCTGTGCCTCGTACTTGCCTGCCTCGATTTCGATTTTAACGACACCGAGATCAACTGCAATCTTTATAGCAGTATCTTCTTTGGATATTGCCTTGAGATTTGCAGCAGCAACGAGAGATTCTGCAACAAGAACGTCAGTAATTGCTGCATCTGCATCATACTCACCGTAAAGTGCATTCCACTTCTTACAAGCGGCAATAATCTGCTGCTCTTCTGTCAGTGTTTCGCCTTCTACTTTATCATAGTCAAGTTTGAACTCTTCTACAACCATTGCGTACCACTCAGCCTGAGTGTAGCAATCTTCCGGCTGAAGAGCGGGTGCAAGACCGAGAAGAGACATGATCAAAGACATGATAAGTGAGATGATCTTCTGGAAAAACTGCATTTTGATTTTCTCCTTTCATATATTTCTTTAGATGATACCCGGGGAGGCGAACTCATACTCCCCTTTTTAGGTATCTCCATTATAGCACAAATGTAAAATATTGCAAGATTTTATTTATAAAAAATACACTTTGTTTAAACTGCTGAATCAAGCGTGCTTTTCGTGTATCTTTTTCCACATATTTTCCCTGTGAAAATTCCCGTTTTGCAACTTTTGCAAACCCTTTTGTTAAAAACGACAACAAGCTGTTTTCATCCCGTAAAAACTGCACAAAAGCCCTTACATAATAGCCGCAACCACCGCCGTTTCTTCAAAAGCTTTGTAGTTTTTTTCGCAATATGAGCTGTATTCAAGCGAAAAAGCTGCTCTGCCGTATTCGTCAGCAAACCAGTCGCAAAAGCCCCTTTCCTCGTCAAGCGCACTGCTTTTTTCCGCCTTTTCAAGTCCCGAGCAAAGGCGAAGAATTTTCGCCATAAGTGCACCCTTTTCCTCGCTGTCGCCGCCTGTGACATAAAGGGTGTTGTTTCCCTTCCTCACATCCACTATATGCCGCACGCCGTATTTACGGCACAGATTAGCCACCGCACGGGATTCGGGCTCGCTGAAACGTGTTTTACCCCCGTAAAACCTTGCCCCCGGTGAGGTATAGCCCACACTTCTCTCCGTTTCCTTAAGTCTGCGCCAATCGTCCGAAGCGTTGCGGCTTAAATCCACACCTGCAGCGTTTGCTCGCCAATCCTCAAACCCGTCGGGACTCAAGCGTTGTGCAAGCCCCGCATAGCAGCCGGCCGCAACAGCACCGCAGCGGCGCATTTCCATTCCGTCGGGGTTGACACAGGGCACTACAATCACTCCCCTGCTTTTGAAAATTTCGTTGAGCCTTATTCCGCACAGCTTACCGCCGCCGTCAACGGCACGGCACATATTTTCATACAGCCTCAAAAGCGCAAAAGCTGTTTCACCGTCACAAGCATTCACACAGCCCATATAAAGTGTTGCGCCCTGAGTCTGACCTAACCCCAATGTAAAAAGTGCACGTCCGCCCCAGCTTCTTGCTCCTACCGTACAGACCGATGACGGGTATTTTTCCTTAATCGCATACACCCTGCGACGCATATCGGCGTAATCGCCGTCAAAAACCGTTTTTTCCGTTTCAATCACCGCTTTCAATAATTTTCTCAGACATCTCTAATCAATATGCAAAGGTTGTAAATTTTATTAATTTAGGGTGGCGAGTATAATCCGAATCCGGATTATACTCGCCACCCTATGTGCATAATAATCGATGAGGTGATTTTAATGTGCGGAATTATAGGCTGTAACGGTGTTGAGGCGGCTGTGCCCGTGCTCATAAACGGACTTGAAAGAATGGAATACAGAGGATACGATTCTTCGGGTATAGCCGTATTAAGCCAAGGAAAAATCATAACCGAAAAGAAAAAAGGCAGGGTTGCCGCACTTGTAAAAAGACTTGAACAAAGCACGAATCTTGATGCACAAATCGGTATAGGTCACACAAGATGGGCAACCCACGGCAAGCCGAGTGACGAAAACGCTCACCCCCACCAAAGCGGAAAATTCACGCTTGTACACAACGGAATTATAGAAAACCACGCAGAATTAAAAGAGCAGTATCTGAAGCTGACGAAAACGAAAAGCGACACCGACACCGAAATTGCGGTACATCTGCTCAACAGATTTTATTCTGACAACTGCCTTGAAGCGATTGCACACACGGTAAGGCTTCTCAAAGGCTCGTTTGCACTTGCCGTAATCTGTGAGGATGAGCCTGACAGGCTTTTCTGTGTGCGGCAGGCAAGTCCGCTTGTTGTCGGAATCGGCGACGGCACATTTGCCGCATCGGATACATCAGCCATAAGTGAAAAGATACACACGCTTTACCGAATGAACGACGGCGAAATTGCCGTGCTGAGCAAAGACAGTATTGAATTTTTCGATTTCGGGCTTAACAAAATCACAAAAACACCCGATGAATTTGAAAAGAACAGCTACACGGCTGACAAGGGAAACTGTGAACATTTTATGCTTAAAGAAATTTACGAACAGCCCGAAGCCATACGCAAAACGGTTGACGCATACCTGAACGAAAACGTCTTTGATTTGCAGCTGAAAATTGAAAAGCCCGAAAGATTTTATATAGTTGCCTGCGGCTCGGCATACCACACGGGACTTGTGGGAAGACAGGTTTTTGAGAGGTTGACCAAAATCCCCGTAAGCGTTGAAACAGCGTCGGAATTCCGTTATTCCCGGCCGCTTGTAAACGGGAATACACCAGTTATAATTATAAGCCAGAGCGGTGAAACGGCAGACAGCCTTGCAGCCCTGAGAGAAGCAAAAAAAAGGGGAGCAAAAACGGTAAGCATAGTCAATGTTAAGGAAAGCTCAATCGCCTCGGAAAGCGATTTTGTGCTGCTGACAAAGGCAGGCCCCGAAATTGCCGTAGCGACAACCAAAGCCTACGGCGCACAGCTTGCGGCACTGTATCTGCTGGGAATTTATTTCGCCGAAGCCTTCGGCACGGCAGACAAAAATGAGCTTGAGAAAATGAAAAAAGCACTCACCGAGCTTCATAAGACGGTAAGTGCAGCACTCGGCTGTGAGGAGTTAATAAAGGAAATTGCCCAAAGACTCAAGGATATTGACAGGGCATATTTTATAGGCAGAGGTCTGGGTTTTGCGGCGGCAGCGGAAGGCTCATTGAAGCTCAAAGAAATCAGCTACATTCACTGCGAAGCCTATGCCGCAGGCGAAATGAAGCACGGCACGATTTCACTTATTGAAAAAGGCACAACGGTTGTTGCAATGAACACGCAAAAAGAACTTACACATAAACTTCAGAGCAACATTGACGAGGTAAGGTCAAGAGGCGCACGGGTTATTGCCGTAACCTCTGCGGAGAGTAAAATTGACGCCGACGAAACAATAACCGTACCCGAAGTGCATCCGCTGTTTGCAGTGAGCACACAGATTGTGCCCGTACAGCTACTAAGCTATCATATCGCAAGGCTTCGTGGCTGCGATATAGACAAACCCAGAAATCTCGCCAAGTCTGTTACGGTGGAATAAAGAAAAAGGGTGAAGTGACTGTTTTGTCGCTTCACCTTTCTTTAGTTCTGTTTTCTGACTATTGCGTACTCGTCATTAATCATAAAATACGGACAGCTTTTCACCATACCGCCCATATAACGTTCGGTGTCGTCCATATCCATATCGACTATGCACTCACATTCGCCTGTTTCCTCGTTATATTCATAGTTGAGGCAGTCCTCACACATCTTCATTCTTTTCAACTCCTTACGGTTGAATTATAGCACACTTTTATCCTCAAGGTCAAATGATTTTCCATGTCGACAAATTACACAAATGATGAACAATATTTTAACTAATCTGTCCAAGTGTTGACTAAAGAGGAATAAAGTAGTATATTAAATGAAAGTTATATACTTATTTCAGCCGAAAGGATTGTGAATTAATTGAAGGGTATAGTCCTTGCAGGCGGTTCGGGCACACGCCTCTATCCGCTTACAATGGTTACCAGTAAACAGCTCTTACCGGTTTACGACAAGCCGATGATATATTATCCGCTTTCAACACTTATGCTTGCAGGCATCAGAGAAATTCTGATTATCTCCACACCTGCCGACACACCGAAATTCGAGGCACTCATGGGCGACGGCTCACAGTTCGGTCTTAAGCTTTCCTACGCCGTTCAGGAAAAGCCCGAGGGTCTTGCACAGGCCTTTATCATCGGCGAAGAATTTATCGGCGATGACGATGTTGCAATGGTGCTCGGCGACAATATTTTCTACGGCAACGGTCTGGGCTCAATGCTGCGCAACGCAGCCGCCAACAACAAGCGTGCAACAATTTTCGGCTACTATGTTGAAAATCCGCAGGCTTTCGGCGTTGTTGAGTTTGACGACACAGGCAAGCCGATTTCGATTGAAGAAAAGCCTGCCGAGCCCAAGTCTAACTATGCCGTAACGGGTCTTTACTTCTACGACAACCGTGTTGTTGAATACGCAAAATCGCTCAAGCCCTCCAAGAGAGGCGAGCTTGAAATTACCGATATAAACCGCATTTACCTTGAAAACGGCGAGCTTGACATTAAGCTTATGGGCAGAGGCTTCGCCTGGCTTGACACGGGCACGGTCGATTCGCTTCACGATGCGGCAAACTTCATCCGCACGATTGAGCAGCTTCAGGGAATCAAGATTTCCGCCCTTGAGGAAATTGCGTACAATATGCGCTGGATTTCTAAGAAACAGCTTCTTGAATCCGCAGAGAAATACGGTAAATCCCCCTACGGTGAGCACTTGAGACGTGTTGCCGAGGGCAGAATACTTTATTCAAGACACAACCGCCCGAATGAAAGACCCATCTGGGGCAGAGGAGAGAATATCTATGACCCCGAATAAGGCACTCACCGCCGTAAAAACAGAGCTGGACGGTGCAATTATTGTTGAACCGCTTGTACACGGCGATTCAAGAGGCTGGTTTTACGAAAGTTATTCCAAGAAAAAGTATGAGGAGCTCGGAATCAAGGCGGATTTTGTTCAGGACAACCGTTCCTATTCCGCACAGAAGGGTATTCTCAGAGGGCTTCACTGCCAGCTTGACCCGTTTGCACAGGCAAAGCTCATCACCTGCACAAAGGGGGCAATACTCGACGTTGCGGTGGATATCCGTGAGGGCTCACCGACCTATATGAAGTGGGTTAAGGTTGAGCTTTCCGCAGAAAACAAGAAGCAGTTTTTTATTCCGAGAGGCTTTCTGCACGGCTTTGTAACCCTGACCGATGAGGTTGAGGTTATGTACAAGACAGATAACTACTACGAGCCGAGCGCTGACAGAAGCATAGCCTTCAACGACCCTGCTTTTGCTATCGACTGGGGTGTTGAAACACCCGTGCTTTCCGCAAAGGACAGCTCCGCTCCCCTGCTGAAAGACAGCGACGTTAAGTTTACATATTGATGGTTTCGGGCGGATATAATCCGCCCTATATAATTTCAAAAAATATAATGGGTGTGGGCGCAAACCCACCCTCAACTTTGCATTTTGCACTTTGCATTTTGCATTCATTTACGTACAAGTGAGGAAGAATTATGCGAGTTTTAATTACCGGCTGTGCAGGTCAGCTCGGTCACGATGTATATGAGCTGCTCAAGGCAAAGGGTGAAACCTGTATTGCCGCTGACAAGGCAGATTTTGACCTGACAAACGCTGACTCCGCAAAAGGCTTTGTTCAGGCATTCAGACCCGATGCGGTTGTTCACTGCGCCGCTTACACAGCAGTTGACAAGGCAGAGGAGGACAGCGTAAACTGCTACGCCGTCAACGTTGCGGGCACGAAAAACCTCTGTGCCGCCTGCAAAAACCTTGACGTTAAATTTGTATATGTCAGCACTGACTATGTTTTCGACGGTGAAAAGAAAGAGCCGTACGAGCCGGATGACGCACCCAATCCGCAGACGGTTTACGGACTGACCAAGCTCGGCGGAGAAAACGCAGTAAGGAGCAGCATTGCAAAGCATTTCATTGTACGCACAGCGTGGGTATTCGGTGCAAACGGTAACAATTTTGTTAAAACGATGCTCCGCCTCGGCAGCGAGAGAGATACACTCAACGTTGTCTGCGACCAATTCGGCTCACCGACCTACACAAAAGACCTTGCAAGGCTTATCTGCGATATGCTTGAAACGGATTGCTACGGCACCTACCACGCAACAAACGAGGGCTTCTGCTCGTGGGCAGAATTCGCCTATGAAATTATGCGTCAATCAGGCTCCAACGCAAGGGTTGTGCCCATTACCTCAAGCGAGTACCCTGCAAAAGCAAAACGCCCGATGAACAGTAAGCTCTCAAAGCAAAAGCTGATTGACAACGGCTTTGAGCCCTTACCCGATTGGAAAGATGCATTGGGCAGATTTTTGGAAGAAATTAAATAACGCACATTTCCGAATCGTGAAAGTTTGTTTTAACGAATTTTCACGATTTTTCATTTTTGTATTGACATTTGTTGACGATTGTGGTATTCTACTAACGAAACAGGGAAGGTCGACATTCCCGTTGCTTCACGAAATTACACGAAAAGAGGTATAAAAATGTTTATAGAAGAAAGACATCAGGCTATTCTCGACCTGCTTCAAAAAACGGGCAGAATATCCAACAGCGATATTCAGGAAAAATTCGGCGTCAGCTACGATTCAGCCAAGAGAGACCTGCGCATTTTAGAGGAAAAGGGCTTATTAAAGCGCACACACGGCGGTGCAATCCCTGCAAAGCAGGTCGGCGGAAATATGTGCCGTGACCTTTCCCCTGCCGAGCGAGTTGAAAAGGTAAAAGAAAACTACCTGTCAATTGCAAAAAAAGCTGTTGAGCAGATAGAAGAAAACGACATTGTTTATATCACAAACGCAAGCGTAGGCTACCTTATGGCGCAGAATATTCCCGAATCGTTAAAGTGCACGGTTGTTACCAATTCCGTTTCAATCGCCGAGGTTTTAAGAAAAAACGGGAACATAAGTGTAATTCTCACGGGCGGTGAAATGGAGAAAAACGGCTGTTTTTACGACAGCTTCACCCTTTCCGTTGTAAAAAGGCTGCGCTTTGACAAGTGCTTTATTACCTCCGCCTGCATTTCTGCCGGCTTCGGTCTGTCAATTCAGAAATCTCGAAGCATTGAGCTTACCAACACGGTAATAGCAAATTCAAAAAAGGTTTACGGCCTTTACCCCACAGAAAAAATCGGCTTTGATTCGGTGATAAGCATATGTCCTGCAAATAAGCTCAGCACCCTCATAACCGATTGGGATGCTTCTGAAGAAGATTTGAAGCAGTTTGACGAAATCGGGGTTGAGATTGTTATAACAGAAGAGGTTAAATAATTCATTTCAACAAACTGTAATTTATCCGTACAACGAAAAAACAACCGCCTATCGATTTTGCAATCGGTAAGCGGTTAAACTATTTTATATGCTTATTTAATCAGCAACAATGTACAAAACGAAATTGCACCCTGGATGATATTCAGGCGGTAGATGGTCTGGGTATTTGACCAGCCCTTGTTCTTTCTGAAGTGGTCGTGCAAGGGTGTACGGATATTCCTGAGCACCTTGATTTTAAGGAAGCGTGTAACGGAGACCTTGAAAATACCGATAAGTCCGTCGAGCAGGAGCACGAAGCAAAGCGGAATTGCAAGGAGCATATTGCCCGACTCGAGCACTATGATACCAAGGAAAAGACCGATTGCACGGGAGCCTGCATCACCCATCATCATTGAGCTTGGCTCTGCGTTATACCACAGGTAAGCCATAATTGAGAATATCATAATAACCGCAAGCTGTGAAACCTCTGAATCCTTACCGAGGAATTTGCAGGCAATTGCGATAAAGATAATTGAGTTAATTGAAAGTGAGCCGCAGAAGCCGTCAATACCGTCCGAGCAGTTTGTGGCATTTATCATCATCCACAGAAAAACTGTTGAGAAAAGAATGAACAGCGCCCAATGCACATTAAAGCCGAAGAATCCGAAATTGAGGTTGAGCTCACCGCCGTTCTGCCATACGAATGCAGCAGAGGTGAGCAGGCAGATTACAAGGTCGATAGCGCCCTTTTTGTATTCGTTCCAGGGCTTTTCCGAAGCATCGTCCAGATAGCCCGAAAGCATTGCAAGGAATATCATTACATAGTAAAGAATGTTCTGTATGTTGATTTCAACGCAGATAAGCGAAACGAGAATAAACACGCAGATAAAAATTATACCTGCACCACGCTTTTTACCGGCGGAAAGCTTGCCGTTGAAGGCAAAATCACGGCCGCCATCAACAGGGAGCTTGTTTTTGAACAGTTTAAGCGCCGCAAAAACACCGCCCAGGGAAAGGACAACCGACAAAAGGGTTAACCAGTTTAAGGGAAGTAATGAATTAAGCATTGATTACACCTCATTTATTTTCTTTAAATACTCTTTATCTTTTTTTGTAAGCTCGGCTTTTTCGAGCATATCGGGACGTTTTTGGAATGTACGCTCTAACTGTTTTTCACGCTGCCATTTTTGGATATTGGCGTGGTGGCCGCTGAGCAGCACATCAGGCACTCTTTTTTCGTGCCACTCCTCGGGTCGGGTATACTGCGGATGCTCAAGCAGAGAATTGTAATGGCTTTCATTCATAAAGCTCTCGTCGCTTGATAGTACGCCCGGCAGCATGCGGCACACACTGTCTGCAACTATAATTGCCGGCAGCTCGCCGCCCGTGAGCACATAGTCTCCGATTGAAATTTCTTCGTCAACTATTTCTTCGAGCACACGCTCGTCAATGCCTTCATAATGGCCGCAGAGCAGGGCTATGTTATCGTATTCCAGAAGCTCAATTGCCTTTTTCTGCGTGAGCACCGTACCCTGCGGCGACATATAAATCACGTGGGGCTTTTTGCCCAAATCCTCGCAAAGCGATTTATAGCAGTCGTAAACGGGCTGTGCCTGCATCACCATACCCGAACCTCCGCCGTAAGGTGCATCGTCCACCCTGCGGTGCTTATCAAGGGTATACTTGCGGATATTGCGGCAATTGATTTCAACAAGTCCCTTTTCCCTCGCCCTGCCGAGTATGCTTTCGCTTACAACGGTTTCGCACATTTCGGGGAAGAGGGTCATTATATCAATCCTCATCGTCAAAAATTCCCTTCAGCGGTCTGATATAAACCTTTTCGTTTTCAACATCCGTACCGATTACAACGGGAGGAATAACGGGAATAAGGTACTCCTTGCCGTTTTCAGCCGTGATGTGCCAGACATCGTTTGCGCCTGTCTGACTGACATCGGTAACCGTACCCCAGATTTTTGCTTCATCATCGGCATCGTGCGCCTTGCAGCCTATAAGGTCGGCAATAAACCAGCTGCCCTCGGGAAGCTTGGCGTCCTTACGCGCCATATAAAGGATTTTGTTGCGCATTGCCTGAGCCTGCTCAACAGTGTCAACACCCTCCAATTTCATAAGAGCTATGTTGCCGTGAGGACGGGCCGAAACAACCTTGACGGGCTTTTCGCCCTTATCGTCAAAATATACGGTTTTGAATTTACAGGCAAACTCCGGGCTGTCGCACCACGGGTTTACACGCAATTCACCGCGCACACCGTGGGTTGACACGATTTGCGCCAATTCAAGATATTCTTTCAACATTTTTGTCACCTGAACATTAATACTGTAAAACACCAATAGCCCTATGGCTTTTTTAATTCTCAAAAAGCACATAGAGCGTGGCTGTACTATTGTAAATAGAACCTTGGTTTAGCGAGATTATTCGATCTCAACTGCGATTTTCTCGTTGTTGCGGGTCGCAGCGGCACGCATAACGGTGCGTATAGACTTGGCAATACGGCCCTGCTTGCCGATTACTCTGCCCATATCGTTCTCGCCGACGTGAAGGTGGTAAACAGTTACGCCCTCCTCGTTAGGTTCATCTACAGTAACGGTTACTGCAGAAGGATCCTCTACAAGACCCTGCGCGATTGCGATTAAAAGCTCTGTCATTGACAGCACCTCCGAATATTTTTGCGGCTTCGCTTATATAATTAAACTCAGCCGATAACGCCTGACTTCTTAAGGATGTCCTTAACTGTGTCTGTGGGCTGTGCGCCGTTCTTGATCCACTGCTGAGCCTTCTCAACGTCGATCTTGATTTCAGCGGGGTTCTTCATTGTGTCGTATGTGCCGATTTCCTCGATGAAACGGCCGTCACGGGGGTAACGGGAATCTGCTACAACGATACGGTAGAAGGGTGCCTTCTTTGCGCCCATACGGCGCAGTCTGATTTTAACTGCCATTTTGGTTTTCCTCCAAATATATAATAATAATTTTTTATAAAATTACAATATACCTTATTCTATTCGTGCATATTGATTTTACCGGGGTTATTTGCGCTTCTTTTTGCCCTTGTAGGACTTGGACAAGCGCTTGCCCATACCCTTGCCGCCGAACTGCTTGAACATTTTCTGCATCTGTCTGAACTGTGCAAGAAGGCGGTTGACATCCTCAACCTCCATACCGCAGCCCGCCGCAATACGGCGCTTACGGGAAGGATTGATAATGTCGGGGTTTTCTCTTTCGCCGGGTGTCATTGAAAGGATGATAGCCTGAATTCTGTCAAACTGGCTTTCGTCAACCTCTACATCCTTGACCTGCTTGTTAAGGCCGGGAATCATACCGAGCATATCCTTGAGCGAACCCATTCTTCGAATCTGGTCAAACTGGTCGAGAAGGTCGTTGAGGTCGAACTTGTTCTTGCGGAGCTTTTCTTCAAGCTCCTTTGCCTTTTTCTCGTCAAGCGCCTGCTCTGCCTTTTCGATAAGGGAGAGCATATCGCCCATGCCGAGAATTCGGGAAGCCATACGGTCGGGGTGGAAAACGTCGAGGTCTTCGAGCTTTTCACCGATACCGACAAACTTGATGGGCTTGCCCGTAACCGCTCTTGCGGAAAGAGCAGCACCGCCTCTTGTATCACCGTCTAACTTAGTGAGAACAAGACCGTCGATACCGAGAGCATCGTTGAAGCCGTTGGCAACGGTAACTGCATCCTGACCTGTCATTGAGTCAACAACGAGGAGGATTTCGTGAGGATGAACGGCACTCTTGACCGATTTGAGCTCGTTCATAAGCTCCTCATCTATGTGAAGGCGGCCTGCTGTATCGAGGAATACGTAATCGTAGCCCTGGTCCTTGGCAAGCTTTATAGCCTCCTGAGCAATTGTAACGGGGTTGGACTGACCCATTTCGAAAACGGGCACGCCTGCCTGCTCACCGACAACCTGCAGCTGCTTGATAGCAGCGGGGCGGTAGATATCGCAGGCGACAAGCAGCGGACGGTGACCCTGCTTTTTGAGCATAAGGGCAATCTTTGCGCTGTGTGTCGTTTTACCCGAGCCCTGCAGACCGCACATCATAATAACCGTGGGCGGATGCGGAGCAGATGTGAGCCTTGTCTGTGTACCGCCCATAAGGTTAGTCAGCTCTTCGTTGACTATTTTAATAACCATCTGGCCGGGGGTCAAGCTCTCCATAACCTGGGCGCCGATTGCACGCTCGGTTACGGTGTTGGTGAAATCCTTGGCAACCTTGAAGTTAACGTCTGCTTCAAGAAGAGCAAGGCGTACCTCACGCATAGCTTCCCTTACGTCGTGCTCGGTAAGGCTGCCCTTGCTTTTGAGGCGTTGAAACGCAGCTTCAAGTCTGTCTGAAAGGCCTTCGAATGCCAAGAAAATACACTTCCTTTATAATAAGATATGTAGAAATCAGTTTTCCATAAGGGTTGCGGCAAGTGCACGAATTCGCACGGTTGCATCGTTAATCTCACGGGAGAGACCGAAACGCATATTCTGCTCGAATATTAAGTTTGCACTCTCGGAGATTTCGTTAAGACCACGGCGAAGCTCTTCAAAACGGGCAAGCAGACCGAGCTTATTTTCCATATCGAAAAGCTGAGCCTCTGCACGCTTGATTGCGTCACGGACACCCTGCCTTGTAATGCCCTCGTTTTCCGCAATTTCGGAAAGTGAAAGGTCATCATTATAATAATATTCCAGAAAGCTGCGCTGCTTTTCGGTCAGCATCTCGCCGTATATGTCGAGCAAGACCGTGACCTGAAGATTCTTAGCCACAAGGTTATCCCCCTTGATATTATCTGTAAAGCAATTTTTCTTTACAGTCAAGCATTATACTAAATAAAATGACCTGTGTCAAGGCTTAATTTGCACACAAAAAAGCCCTCATTTTGTGGAAAACCTTGTGGATTTCGGTGAAAAATGCGACTTATGGTGGTATAAGTCGGGGCAAGGCACAAAATGTCGTTAAAAAATCCACAACATATTCCAAATATTACGGAAAAATAATTTTTGAAAGATTTTTGCAAGAAATCGTTTACAATTTGTTCACAAAAAAGACATCATTTATTATCAAATTGTGGCGAAAAGTATTGTAATATATTGTCAAGGAAAGCAACACGCTTTCACTTATTAAATTTGATTTCTTCTTTTTGTTTCTTTTTCATTTACTCCTTCCTTTTGCAAACAGGCGAGCCGTTGCGGCTCGCCTGTTTGCATTTTGTTTGTTTTTTACATTAATGCTTTGTTCTGAATTATACCTTTTATTCCGAATGCAAGATAAAACACCGAAAACAGCAAAGCAGGGACAAAGGTTTTTACATCCTCACCTGCGGCAAGGAACATAACAAACGCCGCTATGCCGCACAGGGCAATGACAACCTGAATGACTGAAAACACAACGGCGGTTTTAAAATACCTTTTCAGCTTCTTATTAGGGTTCCTTTCTTTGCCTGCTCTGATGTTGAACGGAACAAGAATAACCACGCACACAACAAAATGAATTATGGCGCTCGTGATATAAGGAATATGTCCGCCGATAAATTCAAAGAAGCACCACGAATAAGCCGCATAAAGCCAGATGTTGATATTCACAAACCATCCTTTTTTATTTTCTTTAATCTTTTCATCAAAGAAGCGTGAAGCAACAGCAAAAAGAAGTGTAGCGGCAAAAATGAAAATAAAACTGTAGGCAAAGCGTGAATCCCTGAACTCCATCATCCAGTTGTAGCCCGTTGCCACACCGATGATATTGAGAATTGAAGAAACGAAAATAATCAAATCGGGTATTTCGTTTTTCAGGTCAATTGAAAATGCGGTATTCCGTTCGGGATTTTTGTATTCCTCGCCCTTCAGCAAATAATCTGTTGAAACCTCAAACAAATCGCTTATTGCAATTATGTTTTCCATATCGGGTGCACTTTGCTCGCTTTCCCATTTGGAAACCGCCTGCCGTGTGACACCGAGCTTTTCTGCCAGAGCCTCCTGCGACATTCCGCTTTGCTTGCGCAAGGTCTGTATTCTGTTTGCAAGATTCATAACCATTCTCCTTTCTGCCGTTATTCTAACAAAAAGGCTAAATAAGTTCTACCAACTACTGTTGGAGTTTTGTCAACCGGCAGTTGCTTTTAAACTATCGCATTAAGCAGCCAATTAAACACCAGCACAAAGAAGCCGAAGATACGGGTAAATATTGTCATATCCTCCATATATGCAAGGTAGGAATGCTCGTCAACGTTGTCCGAATCGACGCTGAGGTTGGATATTGTGCCGGTGCCGCCTATTTCGCCGACGGAAAGCACGGTATTGTATGTTTCGTCCTTAAAGCCGAGGGTAAGGCTTGTGATATCGGAATTGAAATACTTATCCGCTCTGAAGCCCGTCTGCACACCGCCGTTTGGCGAATACCAGTAGCAGAAGCAGTTGTTGAAGGTACTCGAGCCGTAATTGGTTGTCCGGAAGCCTATGGCAAACTGGTCGGAGTAGCAGTAGTCAAACCAGTTGTTGCCCTCATCAATAAGGAAGCCGCAGCTGTTTTCAAAATCGGTATAATCGGAATAGTAAAGCGGATGGACATTACGCAGTACGTTACCGCCGGACTTGACGTGCACACCGGTATAAACGCAGCCTATACGAACGTTTGTGACGGTATTGTCAAATCCCTCAAGGACTATGCCGACGGAATCCGTGCCGCCCGTGCCGATAATATTAACGCCGTAGATATCCGAATCCGACGAACCGCTGTTGGCACCGTACATAATGTAAAGACCGACAACCGTGTGCTTGATTGAAACATTGCGCACGGCTGTTTCTCTGCCGCCGTTTATGGATATACCGTTTGCAACGCCGCTGCCGTCGATTACACCGCCCTCAAGCGAATAGTTGCTGCCGACGGTGTGAGTGTCGTTTGCAGGGTTTTTACCGCCGAGCTGAACAACCGCTTCACCTTTCGTCCAGCCTTCGCCTGCCTTGAGCACGGCAAAGTCCGAAAGCTCAAGCGAAACACTCAATCTCGGGTCTGCAGGAGTATAAATCGGCTTTGAAAGAATATATTCGCCGTCGGGAAAATAAATCGTGCGGTTGGGATTGGAGTCGATTATAGACTGAACAGCATCGGAAACATCCGCACCCGTGTTTGCCGCAACGGTATCTGTTACGACTATGTATCCCCTGTCGCTGTCAGCCGAAACGCCGATGCAGACAACGGCAAAGACCAGAGCAATACATAATACAGAAGATAAAACCTTTAATAAATACTTTTTCATTTTTTGCACCGCCTGTTATTTTTGTAATATTATAACATACATTTTATAAAAAGCAAAAACAAATGTTGAATTTTTAATTGTTAGACTGTATAATAATGTATATAAAGAAATATAAGGAGAGATTCAGAATGAATTTTACTGATATAGCAAACAACAGACAGTCCTGCAGAAGCTATGATGCAGCAAGACAGGTTGAAAAAGAAAAGCTTGATGCAGTTATCAATTCGGCAAGGCTTGCGCCCTCTGCCTGTAACGCACAGCCCTACCACCTGACGGTATGCACGGGCGAAACGGCAAAGGCTGTTGCAAAGGCAACGCAGGGAATGGGAATGAACAAATTCACCGCAGATGTGCCCGTTATGATAGTCATATCCGAAAAGCCGTACAACTCAACAGCCGCAGTCGGCTCAAAGGTAAAGCACAACGACTACCGCTCGATTGACATTGGAATCGTGTCCGCCTACATTACGGCAGAAGCCGCCGCACAGGGGCTTTCAACCTGCATTTTAGGTTGGTTTGACGATAAGGAGCTGCGCAAAATCTGTTCGTTGAATGATCCGGTAAGGCTTGTAATATCACTCGGCTATGCAAGCGAAAACGACAAGCTCCGTGAAAAAAAACGCAAGGATTTAACCGAGCTTGTAACATTCAAATAAAAGCAAAAGGTGAAGCGTGCACACTGCATACTTCACCTTTAATCTTTATTTGCTACATTAATTCTGTTGCTTTTTTCAGCGCTTCAACCGAGAACGAGGGTATTCTGCCAAGCCCGTCCGGGCCGACATTGAGCAGATAGTTGACACCCAACGAATTGAGTTTTTTTCTTCTGACAGCAATTTCTTCAGGACTTATCCAGTTCTGGTCGTAATACTTAAAGCCCCACGAGCTGTTGAGAGTGCCTGCCGTTTCGTAAAGACCGTAGGGAGAAAATTTGAAGCCGTCAAGGCTGTTGGGGTCTGTATTCTCTGTCGGCTTGAACTCGTCGGGATATTCATTATCTCCCAGCGAAACATAGTCGTAAGCGCCGTTGCCTATTCTTGAATTTATAAGGCAGTCGGGCTGATACTGCTTTACAAGAGCATTGAGCTCAAGGCTCTGTTCGGGGGTTATTGTGTGCGGAACATCAAACCATATCAGGCACAGGTCACCGTAGCCCGTTAAAATCTCTTTTACCTGCGGCTTGATTTTTTCTTCAAAGCAGATTGAAAAATCCTTTTTACTTCTGTCGGGAAAATCCCAATTATTATCCCACGATGAGCCCGAGCAGCCCGAAAGGTTGGTATAACCGCCACCGTGAGGATGGTGCCAGTCCAGCTCCTGCGAATAATAGAGTCCGAACTTCAGCCCGTGCTTATAGCAGGCTTCGCCGAGCTGAGCTACAACATCTCTGCCGAAGGGTGTGGCATCGACAATATTGAACGGGTCGGCCTTGGATTTGAACATTGCAAAGCCGTCGTGGTGCTTGGAGGTGAAGACAAAATACTTCATTCCGCAGTCCTTGGCAAGGCGTATCCACTCCTCGGCATCAAAATAAACAGGGTTAAATACCGAAGCCAGCTTTTCGTATTCTGCGTTTGGTATGGCAAGCCAGCTCTGAATCCACTCGGCATAGTCCCTTACCCTACCGCCATTATACTCGCCGCCGAGTGCAGAATAAAGACCCCAGTGAGCCATCATTCCGTACTGTGCGGATTTAAACCATTCTCTGTTGTTCATATATTATTCCTCTTCGGGGGCATACATCATATAAAAATTATCTATGCCTTCTTTTTTCCAGTAATCGTGCTTAATCACTCTGAAACCGAGCTTTTCGTAAAACGCCACATTTTCTTTATTCTGTGCCTCAAGGCCGAGCTTATAGCCCTTTGCGGTAAGGTCTTTTATCCCCTGCCTGATAAGCTTTGTTGCAATGCCCTTGCCCTGATGCTCGGGAGCAACAAAAACAGGGGAAATTATATATGTGTTTTCGGGGAACACTTTAACGTCAAGGTGTGAATAAGCCATAAGTGTTTTCAGGGTTTTCGGCCAATACAGCCAGAGAAAAACCCAATTGGGATACATCAGAAAATCGAAAACGTCATATTCGTTATGCGCTTCACGCCAGATGCATATCCCCCGTTTTTCTTCGTCGATATAAACAATATCCTCACGGTTGGACGTGGCAAGGCGTTCAATCATAAAATGATAGACGAATTTTTTTCTGAATTTTTCGCTCTTGGTGACGAAGCTATGCACGGGGTCGTTGACATAAGCCTCTGCCGCCATGCGAGCAAAATATTTCAGAGTTTTGTTATCCATAGGTTTTTGCTTCATTTTATACCACTGCACTCTTTTCTTTCACGCTTTTTGCCGCATTCTTATTATCGAAGAATGTTGTGAAATTGATGATAAACAGCAGAGCATAGGCAACCCACATAGGCAGGTTTTCGATAAAGGCACTCTTGCCGACAAAGACAAGAAGAGCAAGCATAATCAGCAGCACGGCAATGAAAATAACGGTTGCGATTATGTATTTTCTGTCCTTCTGCTTGCACTTGTGGAAGAGGAAGATGATAACACCTGCCGCACCGAGGAAGGCGAAAATAAGCGCTGTTGCCCAATGGCCGAGGCAACGGGGAGTCATAACAAGGTCAAGACCCGCCGAGGGCACATTGACTGTTATAAAAATTGACGCACAGCCCAGTGAAGTGACAATTACGCCTGCCTTGCCGAAATAATTGTTCTTTCGGTACATATAGAGAGTGTTTGTGAAAATGGAAAGAGAGGCCAGAACACCCCACAGCTTGAAATACCACGGATAACGCAGGCCGAGCATGCTTGCGGTGACATCCGTTAAAATATTGCCGAACTGCTCGGGGAAGCTGAGGAAGCCGTACCAAGTGATAAAAGCACAGCCAGCAACAAGATTTAGAACACAGAATGTCGTTGTTGCCGCACTGAATGTACGGGGCGAAAACAGAATTTTGCGGATAAACAGAGCGTAGCAGAAAAGCAGCGCAGTCGAAGCGATTACCCACAGCCAGTAGACCGTTGCGTTGGGATACAAAGGCTCGTAAAGCATACCGTCAAATTTTGCAACGAAATCCTCGGCGGGCAAAAGCATATCCGCTTCGTTAGGAATTATGTAGGGATACTGATCCCAGCTCATAAAAATTGCCATCCATAAGCCGTAGGCAACAGCAATCGCACCCCACAAAGCAGTGTAAACATTAAGCATTTTTTTAGTTTTCATAAAAAATCACCTCTTGTGTTCATTTTAGCACTTATGTGAGGTAAAAGCAATAACCGCACTGGCTTTATTGTATCACTCTGAAAAGTTTTTACCGACCTTCTACCGACCTTTGACTGACCTTTTGACTTGCATTTTTCTCATAAAGCAAGCAAAAGCAGCACAAAGAAGATAAAAAACCATTTGAAAAAGCGGCGTAAAACGCAAAAGAAAAACGCTCACATTTGGCTATACAGAGCCGTTTGTGAGCGTTTGATTCTTTGGCAGAGCACACGATGTCGAATCCGAACTCATATCCGACTTCTTTACTTCATTCAAGCCTACGGTCTTTGAACCGTCTTTATAATTAAAAAATATCACCATCCTGTCATCATACAGATAAACAGAATTAATAAAACTGTCAATAAGTCTGCGTCTGTGTTCAAGACGATTTACATTGTACTTGCGTAAACGGTGGAACCAGAAAACAATCTGATTTTTTTCAAGAAGAGGTTTTTCCATTTCTTCTTTTGCAATCTGAACAGCAATTTCCTTCTTTTCGTTTTCCAATGCTTCAAGGCGTTCTTTGGTTGACGAAGTAAAAATACCCTCCTCAATCGCTTTGATGATATTATCAATGCTCCTTTGAACTTTTTCCTGTTTCTTTCTGAGCAAGGGAAGAACCGTATTTTCTTTGCCCTGTAAGGTCATTATATCATCTGCCAACTTATTGATTATTCTATCGTTAAAAAGTACACTTTCAATCTGTTTGATAACAAGATCTTCAATCCAATCCTTTCTGACAGATTTCTTGTCACAACCCTTATGGTTTGATATGTTCGGACCGAAAGTGCATACCGCTTTAACTCCCTTCTTCATTTATTTCATTCAACCGCCTTCGCAATTTCTATCCCTGACGGTTGAACTAAAACGGGATTTCTCAATCACTTGCGCTGTGTTTTTTACTCCAAATGACTTCTGTAATCACTTAAAATATGTAAGAATGACGTGGTGTCTAATATTTACAAAGCATAGTAGTCTTAATATGTGTTGATTTACAAGGAATAACTGATAATCTAACTCTAATAATTATAAACGTTATTATCTGCAGTATTTGCAATTTGCTCTTGAATAAAATACCGAATTATGTTAAAATTTGGGTAAAAGAAGGTGTGGTATGAATCATCAGGACAAGTTGACAAAAACGAATTTTCCAAAGGGCTTTGCAACAACTGAAGAACTGAAAGCAGCAGGTATAAGCGGATACTGTATTAACCGGCTCTGCTATAACGGCGACATCATTCGTCTTAAACACGGGCTGTACAAAATTAAAGCCCTGAAGATAAGCGACGAGAGAGATGTCATTCTCGCTGCCATACCTCAGGGTGTGTTCTGTATGAGTGAAGCACTATATATTTACGGTTTCAGAAAACGCAAACCGTACGAACATGAAATTGCTGTTCCGAGAGGTTTTGTCCACTCAGACAGCAGGTTTATAAAAGATGTTGATTTGCAGATTTACAATATAAAGCCGGAGCATTTTGAAATAGGGTTAACTGTTTCTCCGGAAGGTTATCCTTGTTATGACCTTGAGCGTACAATATGCGATTATTTTAAAAACCACACTCGCATCAGCTACCGTTGTCTGCGTGAGCTTTCTAAACAATACCGTAAATATGAAAACAAGGATATTATCCGACTGCAGGATTATGCTGAGCAGCTTAACCTTTCCGTTGCTGCCAAGCAGAAAATGGATTGGCTGATTCTTCATCCGTTTCACGATTTCAAGATACGCAAGAAGATTTTTGCAGCTAACAAAAATACAACAACTGTTAAGATAAGAGAAATTTACTATACTTGACCAAACTGTGTTTCAGAATCAAAATACGCTCCTAATCCACTCAGAAGCAGGTGATGAGGAGCGTATAATCATATATGATATTTCATACAAAAAGCCAATGATAATTCATCGGCTTTGTTGTTGGTTTATTTTTTGATTATTATTTTATTGACAAGTGCCGTGAGTTCATATCTGCTGTGAACGTTCAGTTTGCGGTAGATATTTTTTGTGTGGTCATTGACGGTATAAACTGAAATAAACAGTATTTTTGCAATGTCTGCGTTACTGTAGCCGCCGGCGATAAGGTCAACAACCTCAAGCTCACGCTTTGAAAGAACGCAGAGAGCGAAGTCAGCTTCAACATCTGCACTGACTTCAGTTTGTTATTTTTTGTTTGCCAGGCGGTAATTGTTTACAAGGGCGGCAAGCTCCAAACGGCTGTGAACCGCCAGAGTATAATAAATATCTTTTACATAATCCTTCACGGTATGCTCGGAAATGACAAGGGTTTTTGCAATATCCTTGTTAGTGTAGCCAAGACAGATAAGCTCCGCAACCTCACGTTTCTTCGGGCTGAGCTTTGCAAGAGGATTATCTGCATCGTCTGCCGAAACAGTTGCAGACTCGGTTTTTACTTCCGTTTCCTCGACGGGAGATTTCTCTGCTTCTTCTGCGGCAGGAACGGTATCGTCGGCAATGCGACGGCGAAGGGTAAACATCAGGAAAGGCTCAACTTGCATAAACACAAACACAAGCACACCCATAATCACTGCGTAAACGATATAAAGTGCGACAGGTGCGCCGAGGAACAGCTCGGCAATAACCGCATGAATAAGAACCGCCGTGATTGCAAGCCCGATAATTGCGGAGGCTACGTATCTTGACGGATAGGCTTTCATAATCGGCACACCGTAAAGCGGAGCGAGCATACATACCGTCATACCGAAGCCAATAAGTATGCAGGCGACGTAGGAAAGTGCGGGAACATATGCGGACACAAGCATTACAAGAAAACCGAATCCACCGAGTCCGACAAACAGGGGCACCATACGGAAGGGATGAATGTTCGCTTTCTTATGAAGAAAATACATAGTAAAGCTTGAAAGAGCCACTACAAAATACATAATAGACACTCCGTGCTCGACCTTGCCTGCGACTGCAGGACCTCCAACGCCCATCAGTGCAGCAATGAAAGCAATAAGATAAGCCCCCCACATCATCTTCTTCGGTGCGATAAGACCGTCGCTCTTTTTCACGAACCGCGGCAGATGCTCCTTGCCTGTGGGCATACGGAGGAAAAAGACAAGCAAAAGCACAAGAGCCGCTATCATTGCATAGCGGAAGGCAGAGAACGGAATAGATATAACCTCATTCTGAACCAAAGCGATAAGGAAGACCGCTATGCCGTAGCCGAAGGTCAGATACTTGACACCGCTTTTCTCGGAAAAGCAGTTGACCACAAGGAACGTTTCAAAGCCGATCATCAGGCAGCAGCAGAAGATCTGCAGGTAAATGTTAAAGCGCAGAGCATCCTCCGGCAGAGGAA
Source organism: Clostridia bacterium (assembly GCA_017516745.1). GTDB lineage: Bacteria > Bacillota > Clostridia > Oscillospirales > Acutalibacteraceae > UBA8612. Next base: position 83,724 of record JAFXBF010000003.1, on the reverse strand, counting down.
GGAAGAAAGCGATAGCCGAAAGGAGTGCAACACCCGTGGTGATCCGCTGCACCCACACGATGATCTTCGGTAAAAAGATCATCGTAAGGATACCGAGTATGTAACAAACCGCCGTCAGCGAGGTGCCGTAATCGATGTTAATGTCGATGGGGATCTTTCCGTCGAGAGCCGAGGACGGCTCAAGGAAATAATAGATAAATCCCATCTGCCAAAAGCTGAACATAGAGAAGCAGACGAGCATCCAAAGCGGAATATCACTCCTCTTTTTCTGGTTTTCTATAAGAATCGGGTGATTCATAAACCGCACCTTCCTTTGCTTTGAAAAATCATTATATAACCGTAAAAAACTGTGAGTTCTAAAAAAACTTACCTAAATGGGTGGTTTTTTCCTAAAAACCCCCCAAACGGGGGGTGCAAAACGGACAAAAAAATCAATATAATTAAGCCATAACAGTATATTTTTTGTTTTACAGAATTATAAACTATTTTTTTCTCTTTTTCAAGAAGATGTTAGAAATACTACCCAAAAGGGTAGAAAACATATAAAATCCTCTCATATCGGGCAGGTTACATCTCCGTTTAAAATAAAGTATAATTATTATTAAAGAGGTGGACTTATGGGAATATTGAATTATTTCAATTATATTGCGTTGGCAGAAAACGAGCATAAGCGGCTGCTTGAAATTTATCCCGAGCTGGAAAACCTGTCGAAACGTGAGCTTGAGGTTTTCGCTCAGCTTCTTACCGACAAAACACAGGCACAGATAGCGGAAGAATTATACATTACCCATTCCTCGGTTCATTTTCACTGCAAAAATATTTACAAAAAGCTTGGCATTTCCAGCCGAAAACAATTACTGATTAAGTACAAAGATTTATAAAGCAATTCAAATGAAAGGATGATTCCTAATGAAAAAGCTAAAAAAACTTTTTGCAATATTTATGGCGGTTGTAATGGTGCTTGCCGCCGCACCTCTGAGCGGCTTTGCCGGCATTGAACTGCCCGAACTTTTCAGCTTTACCGCAAGCGCCGAAGCTGCTTCGGGCACCTTCGGTACGGATAACGCACTTACCTGGGCGGTTGATACCGAAACGGGTGTGCTCACCATCAGCGGTGAGGGTGCTATGACCGATTATTCCGCCGCAAGTGAAACTCCGTGGTACTCTTACGCAGGTCTTATTAAGTCCGTTGTTATTGAAGAGGGTATCACCACCGTAGCTGATTATGCTTTCAAGGGTACTGCTTTAAGGGAAGTAGTGCTTCCCTACAGCCTCGCTGAAGTCAGCAGTTCCGCATTTGGAGATTGTTACTCACTCGCAACCGTAACCTTTACGGGCACGCAGGAGGAATGGGACGCTCTTGACGTTCAGTTCCCCGACTCAACCCCCGAGGTTATCTGTGCAGGCAAGAGTGGCACTACCGGCAGCAATGCCACCTGGCGCTTTAACGGCGTAACGGGTGAGTTCACAGTCAGCGGTACAGGTACTATGTCCTATTATACCACATCAAACCCTGCTCCTTGGACTGATTTTCGTGATGAAATTGTGACGGTTACAATCGAAGAAGGTGTTAAAAATGTCAGCAGTACGTCATTTTACAGATGTACCTCTCTCAAAAACGTTAACTTACCTGATACCGTTACTACTATCGGTGGCTGCGCATTCGAAAAAACGGCAATCGAAAGTATAGTTCTTCCCGACAGCGTTACACATATAGATAACGCGGCATTCCGTGGCTGTAAATTGCTTGAAAATATAAAGCTTTCTGCTAATCTCAGAACCATTGAACTGTTTGCGTTTGACGATTGCGAATCACTTACAAGTCTGACGATTCCCGCAAGCGTCACAAGTATTGTTTGCAGTTTCAAGAGTTGTTCTTCGCTGACAGAGATTATAGTTGAAGAAGGCAACACGAATTACGTTTCTGATGAGTACGGTGTTCTTTATACTGCATCTTTTGCTGCACTTAAATCTTATCCGGTAGCATCGGTTCGGGAAAGCTATACCGTTAATGAGGCAACTGAGACAATTGCTAAAAATGCTTTTTCATACAATGAGAATCTCAAAACCGTAATTCTTCCCGAAGGTGTTGAAAAAATCCAAGGCGATGCATTTTACAGCTGTAAAATGCTTGAAACTGTCGTAATTCCCACAACTGTTACAACAATCGGAACAGATACAGATGCGTTTGGCAATTGCACTTCGCTTAAAAACGTGACTTATAACGGCTCGGAGCACGACTGGATGCTCATTTACGATAATGAACTGCAAAACCTTGACGGGGTTACTTATAACTTCCTCAGTCAGGCTGAAAACGGCGGACACACCTACGAGTTGATAACCGACATTCAGCCCACCGAGACACAGCACGGCGAAAAGGCTTACTCCTGCTCCTGCGGTATGTCTTACTCTGAGCTTCTGCATAACTATATCGTTGACCCCAATATGCCCGAGGTTCCGCCCACCTGTGGCTCTGCCGGTAAGAGATATTACATCTGTACCGTCTGCGGTGATGAATACGCAGAAATGCTCGAAAAAACGGGTGAACACAAGCATGTAATGAACAGAATTACCAAAATGCCTACCGCAACCGCACGAGGTGTAAAAGAGGGTAACTGTATTTACTGCGGCAGCGTCAAGGGCGAAAGAATAGAGGCAACGGGCTTTGAGTGGGACGAGAGTATGATAATCGACTTCCTCACCTATACAGTTACGGGTCTCAACCCGGGTCTCGCTTCCTTTGATGAAATTACAAGCATTGTTAAAGTCAATCATACGTGGACTTATGAAATGCCGTATTCAAAGCTTGGCACGGGCTCAAAAGCCATACTTATGAACGAAAATGAAGCCGTTCAGGAATACACCGTTCTCATCTACGGCGACGTTGACGGCGACGGCTGGTACGACGGCAACGATGCGTTCCTTGTAAACCTTATCGTAAACGGTATGCTCAGCAGCAACGATGTTTCAGAATATGCGTGGAGAGCTGCCGACTGCAACCACGACGGCATAATTAACGAGCTGGACGTTGATTTGCTCACGGGCGCAGGCCTCCTGCTCAACAGGGTCAACCAGAACGGAACACCCGAGGAGCTTGAGGAAAACGCCTTCTATATCGAGTATATGGGTCTTATTGACCAAAGCGTTGAGGCTGACATCAGCCCCGAAGCAGACGGCACAACCGAGAATGATAACGAAGGGAACGGTGCCGACGGCTCCGTAACCGGCATTGAAGCAATAATCACAAGCATATTTGAGTTTATCAAAAAAATATTGTCGTTCATTTTTTCGGCAATAGTATAATATAATCTGAAAAATATTTTTACAGGAGGTCAGACCAATGGGATTTCTTGAAAGAGCAATACGCCGTGGCGTAAGCGAGGGAATAGGCAAAGCCGTGGGCGATGCGATTTCCAAGGCGATTGAGCCCACCGCAACCCAGTTTGCCAACAAGGCGGCAGAGCATTTCGACACCGCCGCACAGAACACGCAGCAGACCGTCCGCTCAGCAAGCGGCCTGGAGGGTGCTTTCGCAAACCTTGAGCGTGCCGCACAGGGCTACGCCACAAGGATGAGCGAAAATATCAAGGTCTGCCCCAACTGCGAAAAGGCGACCGATGCTTCCAAAACCTTCTGCCCCGAATGCGGAGCAAAGCTGCCCGAAACAACGGTAGCGCAGGGCGCAGTCTGCCCCAACTGCAACAAGCAGAACACCGTAGGCACAAAATTCTGTGAGGACTGCGGAACAAAGCTGCCTGCCGCTGTTGAGCAGGAGGCTGCCGCCAAAGCAAGAGACGAAGCCGTTATGCTCGAATGGGACGAAAAGCTGCCTCAATTCCCCAAATGGAGCTTCGGCGGCTGTAATTACGGAATTGAGTGCTACGAAGAAAACTACTTCTCTTTTTCAGCCGATTTCGGCGGCAACGATTTTGCCGCAAGACAGGCGGTTGACAGCTACAGAAAATATCTTGTACAAAACGGCTTCCATCAGGCAGGCCAGTATCCGAGCATAAATCATCTCTACAAAAGAGTTGACGGTGTGGTTTACCACGTTGATACGGAGCACTGCTTTGAGGGTGACCCCGACTGTCCGACTATCGGCTTTGACAACAGAGAGCCTCCGGGCGGTTACGACTACGTAAAGCCCCAGCCTAAAAAACAGGTAGGCTTAAAGGACCTGTTCGGTTTTTAAAAATAAACCATACATATAACAAACTTAAGGAGGTAATTACTATGAAAAAATTATTGGCTATCTTACTCGCAGCGGTTATGCTGCTGGTTTTCGCTTCCTGCGGCGGCAACGGCGGAAACGAAGACAACACCGAAAAGAACGATGAAAAAATCAACGCTGAAGACGTTATCAACAAAGAGCTTGAGGAAGCTGAAGAACACGACTCGTTCAGCCGGGGTGCAGTTGAGTATTACCTCAAGAAGACAGCCGGCATAAAGCTCGATGAGCTTGAGCCTGATTGGGAATGGAAGCTCAAAAGCGATTATTCCGCTTATGCCGATGATCCTGCTTCGGGCACAGGCCACGCAGTAATCACCTTCACCAAAGCTGAAGGCGAAGTGACAGAAGACGAGTTTGATGCGTGGTATAAAAAGGTGTTTGTTGCAACCGCAAAGGCTTCCGATGACGGCTACAACATCAGAGGCTATGAGTTTGCAGGCGACGGTGAGGATGCACTCGGCGAAGTAACTCTGGACGAAGCACTTGACAGCTGGCTTATGAAGGGCTGGGGATTCAGAGTTGACGGCAAGAATTACGTTGTTTACGTAAGCGACGAATACGACAACAATAAAGACAGCGAGCTTGGCAAGCTGTTCTATTATGACGGCGCAAAGGTTGATATCGGCGTAGGCTTGCAAAAGAGCTTCAGCGACACAATGGATGAAGCAGAAAAATATATGTCCGAAAACGAAGACGAAATCAGGGACGCTATCAAGGATTATCTGGGTTAAAAACTCATATTAATTAAACTAAGGAGGAAAGAATTATGTTAACTTGTAAACAGTGCGGCACACAGGTAGAGGAAAACATAAAATTTTGCACAAATTGCGGTGCTCCGATTGAAGCCCCTGCCGAGCAGGCAAGCGCACCTGCTGTTGACCTCTCCGCAAAGCTGACAGAACTCAACAACACGGCAGACACAACGGCGGAATACGATGCACAGGATATCGAAAAGAACAAGGTTATGGCGTTACTGGCTTACATAATTTTCCTTATTCCGTTGCTTGCGGCAAAGGACTCAAAGTTTGCCCGCTTCCACACCAATCAGGGTCTTGTGCTCTTTATTGGCGCAATTCTCTCATCCGTAATCACAGTAATCCCCATTATCGGTTGGATAATTGCTCCCATTGCAGGCCTTGCAATTACCGTTCTCGCAATTATCGGCATAGTTAACGCCATCGGCGGCAAGGCAAAGGAATTGCCCATAATCGGTAAATTCAAGATTTTAAAATAAAATATCCACTCTTAAAAGTGAATAATTAAAACTCAAAGGACGGCAGATTATTTCTGCTGTCCTTTTTAAGATGATTGTTTTGCAATCTTTATATGATCAACAGTCAAATCAGTTCCAGAAGATTTAATAGCTATTCATTTGTTGGCAAAAAAACAATAAATCCGAACGCATCACCAATCAAGGCAATTGAGTTCGGATTTATCTTCTCTGGCAGGGGCAGAAGGACTTGAACCCTCGGCACGCGGTTTTGGAGTCGTCACATTTGGTTAAAAAAGTCAAGCAGAACAGGGAAATCCGAGAGTTTCGCCCTGAACTGACAGTTGTTTTGACAGTAGCGTAATGTCATATTATCAAGTAAATGTCTAAATGTCATTTACATAAAAATTTGCGTTTCGAACGTACTTTATACGTGATTTGTACGTAATTGCCTTTTACACTACCATAATTTGAAGATATACTTAATTTTTATAAACTATAATTCATTTGTTGACTATACTTTAGTAGCGTGTTAAAATTTTGGCGGAGGTGTTTTTATGAAAATGCTCAATAAATTTTTTTGTATCGTGCTTTGCTTGTGCATAACAGCTTCGGCAACGGTCTTTGCCTCGGCGTCCACGGGTACGGTTTACTATGTTGATTCAATAGCCGGAGATGACTCCAACAGTGGTTTATCGCCCGACAAGGCTTTTAAGACAATCGAAAAAGCTGCTTCGATTTTATATTACGGTGGAGACAGCGTTCTTTTCAAGGCAGGCGGTGTTTACATAGGTAATTTTGGTGTTATGGGAACTTCCGACGCCTCAAATCCGATAACTATCGGCTCTTACGGTGAGGGTGCGAAGCCTCTGTTTACCTCGTCAAAGGAAAATGATCCCGTTATAGCTCTTTATGATGCTTCGGGTTGGATTATTGAAAATATTGAAATAACTGCTCCGAAAGGTACGGGTATTCTCGTTTATTACAGAAATTCGTGCGTAAAAGATGTAGTTATACGGAATGTTACTCTTCACGATATACAGAATTATCCTTCAGACAATTACTTTAGTAGCAGCAGAGCTGCAATCCGTCTGATGGGCTCGCCCGTAACTCCGGGTGCTCATCTTGAGAATATAACCGTTGACGGCTGTGAAATATATGACTGCGGTTACGGCATTTTCACGGGAAGTAACTACCCCAATACTCCCGAAACACCGTACAATAAAAATATAATTGTTGAAAACTGCAGTATTCACGATTTGTGGGATGATGCGTTTATAATGTCGGATACGGATACAATTATCCTGCGCAATTCTTCAATTATCAACACTTGTCAGAGCTCCGGTATTTATTATACTGCTCCCGTGTGGATGTGGGGTGTTACCAACGGTCTTGTTGAAAATTGTGAGATTGCAGGTGCAAAAAATGTACTTGACGGAATGGCAGTCGATTTTGATGACCATACCGACCACAGCACATTCCAATACATTTACTCTCACGACAATGTAAGATTTATGTGGAACTGCCCTGTTCACGATGACCATTACGGCAACACTGTCCGTTACTGTCTTTCTGTAAACGATAATATAACTTCAAACGGTTCCGGAAACGGTAACGAAACGGCAGAGCACGATTTCAAGTTTTACAACAATACCATTGTCAACGGCAGCACGTATAACTTCTATATGTATGATGATGCCGTGATAAAAAACAACATATTCATCCTCGAACCCGGTTACCTTATGAAGTTTAACCGGAAATACGATTATGATATGTCAAACAACTGCTATTGGGGCGTTACAAAGCCCATAAATGACAAAAACTCCTTCATCGCCTTGCCACAGTTTGCAGGTGAGGATTTAACAGATAAGAACAGCTTTATACTCAAAGCCTGCTCTCCGTGCATCGGTGCAGGTGTTCAGGTTGAAGAAAATATGGGTGAACATGACTTCTTCGGTAATTCTCTTGACAGTACGCATAATATCGGCTGTTACGAGGGTGACGGTGTTGAGGGTGAAAAGGAGAGCCCGACAATCTGCGATATCCTCGTCAGTATGTTCATTGCAATATCCCGCCTGATTTCCGATTTGTTTGACTGATAAAAAGAAATGATAAAAGCTTGCATTTTTTACGATGCAAGCTTTTGTTTTATTTCTGAATGTCTGCCTCTTTGCAGAGCTTTTCAATCATATCATCATATTTCTTTGAAATTGCCTTTTTGCGTGCGGCGGCATAATTTTCCTCTCGTGTGCCGAAATTTTCAAGACATGCATTGATTTCTTCTTCCGTCGGTGCAAGCTCCTTTTCACCGAGAATGTTTTTAAGCTCCATAACTCCCGTATCAATATAGTAAGTGTAAAAGGTATCCATTTCAATTGTTTTTAAACCAATTGCTCCGCTTTTATCCTGACTGTTAAAGTTTTCTGCCCTTTGGCGCAAACCAACGAATGAAATGTCATCATAAATTCCGTTTTCTCTGCAAAGAACAAGCTGAATTTTAGCTTTTATACACTCACTGATGGCTCTGTTTTCAAGAGCTTTTTCCGGTGTTATTCCGTTAAAATCCGCCTGCCAGAAATCCTCGTCAACCTTGGCGTTGAACTCAGAAATATAATAGTTTATAACATTCGCTCTTAAGCGAGCTTTGAAATAATCAAACTCCTCCTGCGTTACCGTTTCACCGTTGACAACAGCTACCGTTGTGACTGCTTCGTCCTCGGCGCACGAACACAAGAGAAATAAAAAAACTGAAATTAAAATCAAAATGGTGCGAACTGTTTTCATAGGCACACCTCCTGCCGAAATTATATATCACCGCTCCGACAATTGTCAACAACGATAATTACGACATCGCTGCGAACGAAGAATATTTCCTTTCTTATGGATAAAAAGGTGTCTGGTCACTGTCACCAGCGTATGATGTTACCTTTTCATATAGAAAAGACAGTATATGGGTCAGCGCACATCAGATGCTCATTAACGGTAAATCGGACAATATTATAATAGAAGATATGCTGAAGGTTGCCGAAAAAGCAGGTGTCAAAAAATCCGACGCTGTAAAAAGTATAGAGCAGGTAAGGACTTCCGTTTCAAGATGGGCGAATTTTGCCCGACAGACGGATATGTCAGAACACAATATAAAAATGATACAATCAAATCTTAATTTATAATGCAAAGCTTTCTTGTGAAATAAAAAATTCTGTTCTTTAATTTAAATTTGCGCTTCGTACGTATTTTGTACGTGAATTGTACGTAATTATCCTTTAAACTGTAACTTGTCTTTTGACAATAAAGTATGAAAGGATATATTGAATGGAAAAGAATCTTGAAAGACTTGCAGCTCGATTGAAAGAGGAATCTTTCAAAGCCTACAAATTACCGCCGGATATTACGGACAAGTTCCTTAACCTTACTCCGATTGCGTTCCCTTTTGCAAAAGCATTAATTAAGTCACTTGTTCCTGACGCTACAGAAGAATTCATTTCAGAGCAATTGACATTCTTTTATCTTGGCAGAATCCCCAATATTGAACTGAACGAAAACGAATTCTTTGCCCGAGACAATAGTTTTGCCGACACCCGTAAAGGAACGGTTATCAGGTACGACCCGGATAGGCCTCCTTCCGTGGGCTATGCCGTTGTGGAATTCGCAGACGAGCTTTTTGTTGCCTTTATAAGCCCTAAATCCGATAATATGATTAAACTTATCTTTAACGATGAGTATGAAGCTTTGTTATTACCGGAAGAGTTAATTACCGTGAAAGGTACACCTGTAAGTTACCGCTTGCCCGGCGAAAGTGAGTATAACACAATCAAAACTTTGGTCTGAAAGGTAATGCAAATGGGATTTATCGAAGATTTTTATTACGGCAACCTTGAACCGCAAATGCGTGAAATCAAGAAAGACTCAGACTTTCAAAAGGACTTCAATAAGCTTTGTGAGATAGAAGCAGTACTTAAAGAAAAACTTACAGATGTGGAAAAAAGTCTTTTTATTGAGTATGTAAACCTATGGGGAATTATATCCGGAGACATCGACTTTGACAGTTACAAAGTCGGATTTAAACACGGTGCCGGTTTTGCATTAGATGTGTTTATCACGAATAATGATTAACTCTTTTCTGAACAAGAGTTTTTATACGGCAATCAGATAGTTGGACACACAGACATTCAGTCTCCAATGACTGAGATGAAATATACTCGTAGCAAGAACGGCAAGTCGGTCGTATTCGGTCGGCAGGCCGTTTTTTATTGCGTGTTTTTTGCTTTCGCCTCTCAGCTTGTATGTACCGGTAAAATCATATTTGTTTATCGGCTTTGGTTTCTTAGTTCTCTTATCCAGACAACGTTCATTCCAATGCTTACAGATCAACTCTTCAAGTTCCTCTCGGTAGCCTTCTTCGTTGTTTATTCTGTCGAGGTAATACTTGTAAGCTCGTTTTGCCTGTGCGGCACGGAGGGAATGGTAGTCGATCTGATTATTAAGCTCACTCGGATCGAATACCTTGCTTTCCATTCCGTAGAAATAGCTTTTCACGAACTCAACATCGTCCGGAAGGATTTTCTGCAGCTGTCTTTTGCCGCCTTTTCCTTTTCGGACTATTACAAAAAAGTTTCCATTCTCATCTTGTGTGAAATCGTTGCCGCGAAGATTGGCAAGCTCATTTCTTCTGATACCAACACACTTCTGAAAATCTACAGAGCGTGAATATTTAGGATTGTTTTCATCATTGTCGCTGCGGTACTGCCTGCCGTTGTTGCTGCGGGAGCGAACATTGTGTGCAGCACATCTTCTCGGCTTTTCGATCTGCTCCATGGGTATGCCATGGTAAATTGCAACAGGTGCGATGTAGGTGTGGATCGTGCTTGGGGTCAGCTCTTTCTGAACAAGGTAATCCACATAATCCTGAATATGGGATTTACATTCATCAGCTGTTTTGCAGTCAAATTCTCTTCTGCAATAATCAATGAACTTGCGGTAATTTTTAACATAAGCGCTTCTCGTAACGTTGTTCGGGTACTTTGCAAAAAAGCTTTTTGCCTCTTCAAACATTATGCGAGCTATGCTTTGTTTCTTGAACTTTTTCTTTTTACTCATTTATACACTTCCTTATTATTTGTTTGGAAAACCTTTTCTGAACACGGCATTTTCCTTTCCGTCCTGCGATGATTCGCCGTTAAACAACTCAGGGCTTCTTATGAAGCGACATGCTGTCCGCTACGGTTGAGTCACTGCCGTAACACCAAAAATCTTCTTACTAAGAGGTTATTTCCCCAAATAACCGTTGAAATAACCCCTTAGTAACCGTCAGCATTGTCTGCCGACGGTGTGACAAAACAGCCTTTGACTATATTTGCAATGACTGTTTTGCCACGCATAACCGACCTGTAAAATCACTATATGGACCCGGTCGGTTATGAATTGCGAAGGCTTCACCTTCGCTTTTGCCTTACTATTTCAAGGCCTTTTTGCTATGTTTCTTTCATATGAGTAGTCCTCCTTTTATTTTTTACTGAAAGAAAGTTCAATCCAAAGACACAAAAGACATTTCGGCTTTTGACTTTTTTATCATCCTCCTTGTTAATTAATTTCATGTGGTAACAAATATGCACCTCTTTTCAGTTACCGTTTTTATTTCAAGCGCTGAACGAAACACAAAAAGAAAGACGCCTGAAACAAGTGCTTACCTGCTCCAAGCGTCTCTTCTGTTTTCATATAAAGTATGTAAGATTGAGTGGGGGTACAAAATTCATTTATTAAAAAAAACTCATATTAATACCTTACGGGAATATCTGAACACGTAATTACAGCATTATAATCCCAACTATTTAACATTTCTGAAGTTACTTGTTTTTGCTTTTCTTTTTGAACTACATCACAGTATCGAGGTCCAATTTTGACAGACAATAAAACACTTTTCGAAATATTCATTTCAATAAATGGTATAACATAGCCATAATTATTTCTATATTTTATTTCAATGGGAGTGTTTTTAGCAATATCCACAATTAATCTTACTTCTTTTTCGTGTTCGAAACACTCCTTTTTAAAAATAAGACTCCAATCTGTTAATTGGTCTGATATCATGCCGCAAATAAAATCCAAATCTTCGGTATAATCAATAGACAAAATGTTATGTAACATTCGTAAAACAAGTTCAAGTTGTTTTTCTTTTTTATAAATAACCGGATAAATATTGACTCTTATCCTACCGTCTTCATACCGCTGATTTAAGTCGTCTTCGATTTCTTCAGAGGATACACCTAAATTTATTCCTTCGCTCTTTTCTCCTTTAGAATAATAATTCCACATTGCTAATGCATCATCATCTTTAGAGAAAGAACACACAAACCTATGAGCTTCATAATATTTTACTTTGAAACTGTTTTCTGCTTTTTCGTAAAACATTACTTCTTTATCTTTTTTTATTTCAATCAATCTATCGTACAACTCTTTAGACATTTTCTCTTGTTTTAAAAGTTCATTACAAGCTTCGTAATATACTTCTTCCGCTACTGTTCCTTCCGAATAATCATTCATGCAATCATAACGGCTTGCTCTGAGTGTTAAGTTTTCACTATTTTTAGATAGTATTGATATAAATGCATTTGAAGATGTGTAATGATATATTTCATCATTATATTTTTGTGGCATATATCCTTCAAATATGAAATTCTCTATTAAATCATTCAAATCAAAAAAGTCATCATACATACAATCACCCTTTAACCATTAACACCATACAATAAAATATTTTTTTCTTTTGCAAGTGCTTTCATTTTGTCCGTATAACCGTTAATGCTGAAGAAAATGAAATGTTCTTTTCTGTCAGCCTTGTGCCAATCGACTTTTGGGACTTTTTCGAGAAGAGCATAATAAACATCAACATCTATCGGCTTGGACGTGTATTTGCATTCACCGAAAATAATGTTTTTACCGTCCTCGTCAACAGCTACAATATCAATTTCTGTATCTTTCCTATCCCACCATCTTCCGATATTGTTAGGTACAAAATCCCACGCATCATTCACAACAAGTTCATGCATATACTCGCTTCTGCATATTTCCTCATAAACAAAGCCAACCTGATTTGTCACAAATCCTTCTTTGATTTTCTTCATAACAAATTCGGTATTGTCTGTTTCAATAAACGACCTGTATGGATATACAAACTTAAACCAGAATTCAAGATAGTTATCTTTGATTTTATAAAGTCCCATTTTGCTTTTTTCGGGCTTTGATTCAGTTGCCGGAACTTCTCTTTCAAGAATATCAAGGTCAATCAGTGTTTTTATATATTTGGGAAGATTGGTCTGCTTGATACCAAGTGCAGCGGAAATATCGCCGGGCTTGTGGTTGCCCTGAGCGATAGTTTTGATTATTGAAAAATAACTGCCGATTTCCTGAACTTCCTTTTCAAGTAAGAATTCGGGCTCGCTGTAAAGGTAACTTTCTCTTGAAAGAACAGAATTTTCTATAGCTTCAAAAATATCACCGTAAGGCTTTACAGATTCGATATATTTAGGCACACCGCCGGTTACGGCATAAGCTTCTATCAGTTCTTTTTCGCCCAAACCTTCAAAGAATTCTCCAAAATATCTGAACGGTATCTGCTTCATTTTAATTTGTCCTGTTCTTCTGCCGTAAAGAGGGCTGCCATATGACATTGCCTGTTCGTACATCATATTAATAAGTGAACCGCAAAGGACAAGCATTATATTTGAATCTTTCAGCACTGTGTCCCAAACCCTCTGCAATACTGACAGAAACGCAGGGTTAGCCTTACCAAGATATTGAAACTCATCAATTATTATCAGCTTTCTTTCGTCTTTGTTGAAGGAAGCAATGTGCTGAAAAAGCGGCTCCCAGCTGCTGAATTTGGATTCTTTAATAATTGCACTGTCGGTATATTCCGCAACAAGTGAAGCAAACTGATTTCTGTTTTCGTTTTCCGATTCCTCAGTTGCAAGAAAATAAAGTGCGTGCTTATCTTTTCTGAATTCATTTAAAAGCGCGGTTTTACCGATTCTTCTTCTGCCATAAACAACAACAAAAGAAGCTTCGCTTTTATTATATTCACTTTCCAAAAAAGCTCTTTCTTTATTTCTGTTGATAAACTTTTTCATTAATTTCACCTGCCAATTGCATTTTGTGATATTATTATACCACAAAGTATAATAATTACAAGTATAATTAATAAAAGTTTGAATTTATTTTCATTTATAAAAGTAGCAGACCGCAACATTTGTGAAGCGGTCTGCTTTTGAATAAAACATTATAGAATGTTATTTGATTTTAAAACCGAACAATGCTTGCAGCCAAGTGATGATTTTGGTGAAGAAGTTTTGGACTGCTTTGAGAAATCTTATGAACCAACTGTCGTTTTGTGTGTCGTCGGGAGGGGTAATTGGTTCTGTCGGATCCTCGCCGGTTGAGGGTTCGTCTGTTGTCGGCTCGTCGGTGGTGGGTTCATCGGGCAGCTTGCTCCAACGAGCATAGACCGTTGTTGCTGTTTTGAACTTTGTTTCCGATGTGATGATTTCGCCGCCGTCAATTTCTGCAAACCAACCGTCAAAATTATATCCTTCACGGTTTGGCATCGGTAACGAATAGAGATAGTCGTATTCATTTGTGGTGTCGTAGATTTTGTCAACCGTGCCGCCGTTGGGGTCGAAGGTGACCGTGACGCCTCTTTTCCATCGGGCATAAAGGGTTGTTTCTTTGGTAAATACCTTGTCACCCGTAACCTGCACACCGTCTTCAATTCCGGTAAACCAGCCAAGGAAGGTGTAGCTGTTTCTTGTGGGAACAGGAAGCTGAGGCAGTTTGCCGTAATTGTCCGTAAATGCTTTTTCCGTATCCGTTGTGCCGTCGTTGGCATCAAAGATTACAAAAACGCCGTGCATCCACTGTGCGTAAACGGTTGTGTCCTCATAAAACTTGGTTTCAGTGGTGATTTCTTCACCGCCGTAGGGTTCGCTGAACCAACCAAGGAAGGTATAGCCCTCACGAGTCGGGACAGGCAGAGAATAAAGGTAGCCGTAGGAGTTTGCCTGAATTCTTAAAATAGATACGCTGCCGCCGTTGGGGTCAAAGGTTACGTAATAATCTAATTTTATTTTTGCCCATTTTGCCTTTGCCTTTGTGTTGGCGGAAAACCTTGTAGCTTCGGTTATCTGTATTTCTTCGCCCGTATCGTCGGTATAATACCAGCCCTCAAAGGTATAGCCGCTTCTTGTCGGCTCGGACATCGCTTCTTTGAGCTTGCCTGTTGAATATGTTTCTATGGTTTCGGTGAGGGAGCCGTAGCCGTAATTAAAGGTAACAGTTACGCTCTTGTATTGGTTGGTAAACGTATTTTCGCTGCCGACAATATAAAGGGTCACATATTCAGTCAAGTATGACGCATTGTATGCCCCCTGACTGTTCACCCATCTTGAACCGAAGCGTTTGGAGCCCTGTGGGTAGCTGATTTTACCAACAAAACCCTTATCTGCTGTAGAGTCGCCGTAAATCATCACAGCCTTTGTTGACATATTGCTTGAGTTGATATACATTGAGCCGTTACCTGTGAAATTGAGCTTGCCCTTTGCCACGATACCGTAACTTAATTCAGTTGTAATACTAAGAGCGTTTCTGTCAACAAGCACAATGTTAAGGTTGCCGTCTGCGGTTATGCCGGCGGAGCTGTCAAAGGTATAATTGAAATTGTGAAGATAAAGCGTATTCGTTCTGAAATCGTAATGGATTGTCCATTCATCCGTAGAAGCACAGGGAACAAGAACACCGTTTTCTATAGTGCAGTATTCGTAGGTGTCGTATACTGCTCTGTCCTGAGAGTAGCGTGATCCCCAGTTTTGGAAAAGAATGTTGCTGCCGACTGTTATCTCACTCGGAGAAAATTCAAAATCATCAGGTGTTATCTTAACGATATTGCCTTCGGGGAAGCACTGTCTGCCGTTAATTCTTACATCCTTGTTTTCATCGTCTGTAGTACCTAAAAGAATTGCTCCTGAATAGTATTGTGTTTCGTCAGATTTGCCGACGGTAACGTTAACAACGCTATTATTTATATAGCAGTTTAAGCCGTAGCTTATTCCTGTACTCTGCTTTGAATCGCCGACATCAATGTTTACGTTTGCTCCGTCATCAATAACTACGCTTGCACCATTCTGTGCCCATATGCCTCTTAGACCTTCAGCACCATACTTGTAGGCTTCAAGAGATATATTAACTGTTGTTTCCTTTATGGTCAGGCCTCGCCTGCCTGCCCAGAGTCCTGTTGACGAGTAACCGTTTTTGCCGATTATATTCAGCGTTCCGATGCCGGTAATATTCAGATTCCAGCTTGATATCGCTCCGTTGTAATCTCCCGACCAGCCTTGGAAGGTAATTGTATTGTTTCCCATAACCTTAACCGTCAGCTCGCCGTCACTGTCTATTACGTATGATTTACCGTGATATTCAATGTTAGTGTTATTAAGCGTCAGCGTAATTGTTTCGGGGTCGTAGCTGACACCCTTGGGCAGAGTGCCGTTTTTCACATCGCCCGTCTGAGCATCAATTTCAACGCCCGCAACGGTAACCTTGGTTGTTTTGATTTTATTTACGGATATTGTTATATCCGTTTCTTCGGTTACGTTCTTCAGGGTGTAACGGTGTCGGTTAAAGTCCAAACTGCTTGCGTTTGTAATGCTAACCGTTTCATAATCAAGTATCCGGTTCCCTATTGCCGCCGTATATCCGTAATCGGCATAACCCAAATCGTCCGTAGCGGTGTAGAAATACAAATCGCTGCCCTTGATTGCGTATATAAATTCATCCGGTTCAAGGCGGTATGATTTATCGGGCGCTGTAAAAACATCAATAAACGCATGCTCGTAAACGAAGTTAACCTTAACGCCTTCCTCGTAGGTGTATTTTTTAATGGGGACGGCTTCGCCCTGCCAGGTTTCGTCCATACCGTAAAGTGTATTGATGTTCTGCGGAATGTTAATCGTTCCCTTTACGCTTGCGTAGCCGTAAAGGGTGAGCGAGCTGTTGGTATCCTCGTGTAAAAATACATCGCCGCTGATTTCGCCCTTGACGGTTGCCTGACCTACCAAAACCTCAACGCTGCCGTTAACACCTTCGGCAGCTTCAAACGTACCGCCGTTTACGGTTACGTTACCGCTTATCGTTTCGCTTG
Source organism: Clostridia bacterium (assembly GCA_017516745.1). Classification (GTDB taxonomy): domain Bacteria; phylum Bacillota; class Clostridia; order Oscillospirales; family Acutalibacteraceae; genus UBA8612. The sequence continues at coordinate 67,095 of JAFXBF010000003.1, read as the reverse complement.
TGCTGAGCTGTGCACCGTAGTATACCAATGTGTTACCGTGTACGGACTTTGCCTTGCTCTGAGGAGCGGAGTAGGAATTTACGGTGAGCTTTGCAAAATCGTAAACCTCAATTTTGGTGTTCTCACCGTCGCCAATCTGAATTCCGCACTCATTTTCATCGCCGGAGGATGTATTGCGGGTAACGTAAACCTTGGCGTATTTTTCTATGATAAGGCCGTTGTCGGCATATACTACCGCACCTCCCTTGCCAGAGCAAAGAGTAAGAGTAGATTTTCTGTCCGAATCAATGGTAAGTCTGCCGTTTTCTGAACGTATGGCTGAATCCAGGCTGCCCTGTTCGGCAACTTCGCCATCTTCGGAAAAAACGCAGTATTCGCCTATATAGCAGTTGCCCTTGTAGCTGATTTTTAAATCGAAGTTTCTGAAATATACTGCGCTTTCGCCTGTGCCCAAAAGGTGAGCATTGTTAAGAATGAGCATATTCAGTTTTGGCTCAAACATAATGTCAAAATCGGAGGAGGATGCCGCAGTCAGAACAGAACGCTTATGCGAATCCACACCGCTTATGTTCCAATATCCTCCTGCAGAAACATCTACGCCTGCAACGTATATTGCTTTCTCTGCCGTTTGTGCGTTGGTAAAAACCGTTGCCGCAGCAAGCATTGCCGCAAGTATTGCAAAAACGGTGAAAAGTTTATGTAACCTTGTTTTCATTTAGTTTACCTCCTTTAATGTAATCCTATCCTTTTGTTGATGTGAACAGCGCTTCAAACCAAGCGGTGAGAGCGTTGAAAAAGCTTACAATCGAGTTTATTATCTGTTGGAAAAAGCTTAATTGCTTAACGGTAAAATTGACGCTCAACGAGCCCGAATAATTGCCTGTGCCTTTCAGTACTACTGTTGCCGTGCCCACCTGCGTGTTGTTTTTGTATTCTGCTGTATAGTCTTTACCTTCCTTTAAAATATTGCCGCCGCAGGTAACTGTGAGGGTTGGCTCAACCGCCTGACCCGTATAGCTTTGTGTTGGTATTTCTGCAACGGATGCCTGTGAAATACTTGCGGTTATTATGGTGAAGTTTGCAACACTTGTAAGGGGTTTGTAAATGTCCTTGCCCTTTACGGTTGCTTTTGCCGTGCCGACGTTCACGTTGTCGGTATATTTAACCGTAAAATCCGTGCTTTTCTCAAGCGGTTTTCCCGAAACCTTTACGGAAAGCTCAGGCTCAATTTCGCTGCCTGTGTAGGTCTGATTGGGAATAGGTGCAATAACAAACGTGCTTACGGGTATGCTGTTTTCTACGGCATACTCGTGTGCGTAGGAGTTTTCCATACAGTAAATTGTAAGCGATGAGCATTCGTCAAACGCATCAATTGCAATGCTACTGACAGAGTTTGAAATTATAGCAGTTTCAAGACTTTCGCACTGCGCAAAGGCTTCCGACTTGATTGTTGTAACGTTACCGCCAACGCTCAGCGTTTCGAGCTCCGAGCAGCTCTTGAAGCTTGCCGCTTCAACAGTTTCCAGCTTTGCGTTTTCCTCGTTTTGTCCTTCGCCGAGAGCAACAAAGCTGATTCCGCTTTCAATAAAGCTGCTTTCATACAGCTTTTCTACACCGACAAAATCGAAATCGGAAAGCATAGCACAATATGCAAAAGCATAAGAACCTATAAGCTTGACGTCGGAGTTCCAGACGAAATCCGAAAGAGATGAGCAGCCGTTGAAAGTATAGTCGGGTATGTACTTTACGTTTGCAGACATTTTAAGAGTATGAAGATTAGTGCAGTTAGCAAAGGCACCGTCGTCAATATAAACCACGGAATCAGGAATGTTTACCTGCTTAAGCCGTGAGCATTTCTCAAACGCCTTACTGCCTATCATACGCAGGCTGTCGGGGAAAGTGTCGCCGGAAAGGGTTATGCCCGTTGAATAAAATGCACCCTCCTCAACAGAAACGAGATTTGAAGAAAACGTGATGTGCGAAGCCGAACAATGGGCAAAGGCAAACTTGCCTATATCCGTAACCGAATTTGGCAGAACAAGCCTGTTGACGTTTTCGTAAGAGTAGAAAAAGTAATCCGGAATCTTTTTAACTGTGTTGCCGATAACAACCTTTTCGACAGCCGTGTCGTAAAACGGGGAATAGTAGCCGTTAACCTCAGAGTCCGACACATCTGCCGTAAGTCCCGTAAAGGTGCAGTTTTCGGCGTTGAAATATACAGTCCTTGCAGCCGGCGGTATGGCGTTACAGTTCAGCTTGGTAATACCCTTGGGTACTGTAAAACTTTCAAGAGCATAGCAGTCCTTAAAAGCACCGTCACCGATTTCGGTTAACCCGTCGGGGAAATTTATTTCACTTAAAGCCTCGCAATCCCAGAAGGCTCTTTCGCCGATTTGCGTAACCGTTTCGGGCAGAGAAACACTTTCTATGCTTGCACCTGCCTCAGACGATTCCGTGCTGAAGCTGTAGCTGCCCACAGCCGTAACGGGATAGCCGCCAAGCGTATCGGGTACGGTTACATCGATAGCCCTACCGCAGTATTCACGGATTGTCGCTGTACCTGCGGCCGTATTAACGCTGTAGTAAAAATCTCCTTCTCTTTCAAAAGCGTTGGCACTAAACGGAATTACAGCAGCAAGTATTAACACAGCCAGCATAACGGCGGCAGCCTTATTGAAATTTCTCATCTTATAAATCCTCCGTAATATCAGGTTAAAAATCGGTTGGAGTGATTATTACTCATTCCTTAAACACGGTAAACGAGCACGAACAGCCCTCAAAGCTCACCGTTACGAGCGCCTTTTTCTCAAACAGGGTTGAAATATCGGTTATGTCAACCGCATAATCATCAGGGCGGATTTCCTTTTCCTTGCCGTCGCTATAAACCGCATAGACCTGCATAAAGCTCAAATCGATATTGTTCAAGTCATCTGCGGTGAAATCGTAATCCTGCGGAAAGATTGCGTAGATTGAGGTAAGCAAGGGTGTGCTTTCGGTATTGAGAATTCGCACCTTAAAGCTCTGCTCAAATTCGCCGTAGCTTACCGTTACGGTTTCGTAGCCTGCCGCTTTGCCAAAGGACGGTGAAGCGGTAATTTTATAGCTCTTTGCTTCAAGCTCTTTTTTACTGCCGTCATCATAAAGTAAATAAATTTTTAACCCCTTTGAATCAAAGGCTTCGCCGACTTTGTATTCTGTTTTAAAGCCTTCTTCAAACTCAATGGTTATATCTTCTTCCTTTTTCTGTAAAACCGTTGTTTGTGCTGATTCAGTTGTTGGTTCAGTCTGAGACGGAAGTGTTGTTTCGTCCTCGCTGTTTGAAATAAAGTCAGCAATTTTCTGCGCAACTTCTTCAATAATATTGTAGTCCGTTGCGGCAGCAATTGCCGAATTGCCGGCAACAAGCATAATCGCTGCAGCGACAACCGCTGCAAAAGCCTTGGAAACTCTGTTTGTTTTTATACCAATCTTTGCCATGAATTCTTTGCGTGAAATAACCGGAAGAACGGCATCAACAAAACCTTCACGGATTGCGTTAATGGCACAAGCACATTCGTCTATGAAATCGAAATCTGCATTCTCCTTTTCAAGCTCCGCATCAATAAGGGAGTTGAGGTAATCGCAGAGCGTTTCGGAAATATCCTGCATCAAGTCAGGGTGAAGAAAAACTTCTCTGTTAACTGTTACAGTCATATCGGTCAGCCTCCTTTCTCAAAATCTAATCGGGTCACCATATCGGTTATTTTTGTTTTCAGCCTTACCAGCCTCATTGAAGCCGCAGGCCGTGAAATTTTTAAAGCCAAGGCAATTTCATCAACACGGGTGTTCTGTATGTACCGCAGGTTATACAGCGTTTTTTCATCCTCGCTCAGTTCGTCAATCAGCCGTTTTGCAAGAGCATCAAAATCAATACTGTCGAGTGTTTCAGTATAAATCTCGTCACTTACTGCCGCATCCTCTGCAGCTTCAAGCGGCACATTGCGTTTGGTTTCATTGGTGATTTTTTCCTGCCTGCGCTTGACGAAGTTTTCTGCCGTACGATAAAGAAAAGCCCGTGGGTTTTCAAACTCCTCACCGTCAAGCAGCCGTTTATTAAACACCAGAAACGCTTCCTGAACACAGTCATCAGCCGCTTCACGCTCACCCGAAAGACGAGCAAGACAGTAATTAAACAGCTTCAGCCGATAATCGTCATAACACTGCTGCAGCAAGACTGAAGCCTGTTTTTTAACCGACATTGCGCCGTCTCCTTTCGTGTGATAAAATCTGCTTTCATTATGTAGTCAGCCGAAATTCAAAATGTAACGGAAAATTTTTTAAAAAATTATATTTTCATTATATCATACCGCAACCGGAAAATCATTGATGTAAATTTACCAATAATAGACAGCCGAATTTGGGGATAAAAACAACGGACCTCTTTTCAGAGATCCGTTTATTGAAGTGTTATGCTTATTTAAACAAACTAACAATAAAGCCAAACACCGTATCAAAGATAACTATGATTATTGCAGAACGGTCATCCTCACGGGTTTCTTCAACACCGCAAGCACAAATTCTCGTTTCTGTTCCGTTTATGAAAAACTTTGCGTCCACCGTTTGATTCCCATTCTCCTCATATATAGCTTATTGTATCAGTTTTACTACAACCCGTATTCTCACACATGATAGTTTCAGTTAGTTCGTATACATATGTGATATATTCACCAAATTCGTGTTCCGCCGTTGCGTATTTGGTAGCGGTTACTGAGGTCTTTTTATCGTAGCCTTTTATAACACAGGTTGTGGTTCTTGTTCTATTACTACTATTGTGTGGCTTTCTAATTTAAACCAATCGCAAAGCGGGCTTTTTGCGTTGATCGCATTCATCGAAAAAAGCATCTGGCAAGCCACAAATATACTTTAAATCGTTTGTAGATAAAGCTGATGAATTTATAAAAGATGACTTAGTAATTATACCATTATCAATTAAAAGATAAATAGCATCACGCAAAATCTCTGGAGCAGGAATATTCAAAACATCATCTAAAGGTTCTTTATGCCAGTACTTTTGTGTGGTCATTTGACGCTTTAAATAGTTAACTTGATTATCTGTCAATAACTCTAAAGTTTCACAACGTCTGATGATTGTAGACATCGCAGCTCCCCATTTTCGTTTAACAGCTTCTAAAGAAACTAAAGATGTACTTCGTATATCATTAGGGAATGAAGTTGCTGGTAGTAAAAAAGCTGCAGCAAATCTGTCTGCTTGCATATCCGCAAAATCAACTATATCTTTCTTTAATGAGTCACTTTCTGAAATAGAGTTATGCATTATCAAATGGCCTAATTCGTGTAAAATGCTAAATCGTGTTCGAACTGCACTTTTGGTGATAGAATGATATATAATGTACGGAGTTCCGTCTTTCCAACAAGAAAATGCGTCTATTCCTTTAAATTCGCAAAACTTATTTGTAGCAAATTGCGTTATGATAATGCCTCTGTTCTCTAATACACCAATTAAATCACCTATCGGTTCGTCACCTAATCCCCATTCTCTTCGAATACTCAATGCCATTTCTTCAATATCATCAAATGTTAAATCGTTATACTCGATATCTATAGTTGGCACATCTCGTTCGATAAAATCAACATATTCCTCCAGCTGTTTCTTAACTTCATCAGTCCATTTAATTTGATATTTGCAAGCATTTTTTATTTTCTTTGGTATATTAGAATTTGAACGAAAAAACAAAGAACTGCTACCAGCATTAATTTTTTTCTCAGTTTTGTAAAAGAAATCCAAAGGGAAACTCAAGCTATAAGAAATTGCCTGCAACATTTCAGGAGAGGGGCTTGTAATACCCCTTTCATATTTGGAAATAGCCTGTCTTGTAACACCAATATTTTCAGCCAGATCTTCCATTGACATTGCGCGTGCTTCTCGAGCTTCGGTTATTCGTGAGGGTATAATCAAATTTATCATGAAACTATCTCCTTGATTCCAATGTCTAAAACCTTCTGTTTTAAAGCAGCTTTCTTACGCTCAAAAATCTGCGCATTTTCGGTCTCATTGCTTAAGACAAATTGAGGGAGAGGCAAACTCTCTGCAACACCAGTATAACCAGGTTCGGGAAACTGGATAGCTGAAAAAGGGTTAATAGAACCGCCGAAAGTTAGAAGAGCATAATAAGGTTCCTCACTATATGGTGGAGTTTGCTTGAGATCAAAAACCATCTGTCGATATAATGTATGGTTATTGTTTGAAAGGTTAATTTTATATTTTGAAGCATATGGCAACACATCAGGCGACTTGCTTCGTGCTATATGTATAATTGCATTTTTGCTTCTAAGTTCAGGAATCATCTGCTTATACTTAAACTCGCGCTGCACAAATTCAAATGGAAACATAGGATCGTGACTCTCAATTTCACATTGCATCTGTACAAGTTTAGTCCTAATTCTACCTCTTATATCATTGAAATAAGGGTGGTCAAACATTAATTGTTGCGATTTTACTAAATCATGGTATGTTGCATCACCAACTTGTACAATTGAAGCTAAGCTAAGTAATTCTCTGTGAGAAAAAATATCATTAAACTGATTCTGCATTTTATACTCCTTTGCGATTATATTACGAACTTATTTTACAATAATCTAATGTTTTTGTCAACTATTTTTCAAATATATTAAATTTCTCATCTCAATTTGCACTTTACATAGTAATAGGCTATAACAAAAACAAAGGAGAGCATTAGTTTTCATAAGAATAAAACTTCTTCCATTTTTACAAATGCAACTTTGTATTCTTTTTCATAATGCACTTAACAGAATTCGGATTTATACATAGGGTTCACTTCCCCTTTTTATTTCACCGCAAACGTTGCAACATACTGCGGATAATATTTGCCGATTATGTTTCTGCCTTCTCCGTCACGGTCTTCGTATAATGCTTTGAGTGTAAATCCTGCCTTGAGTTGACCGCCTATTTGCTCATCCAATATATGTCTGAACTGCGCGCTGTCAACGGTAGAGGTTATAATCGGATGCTCCTGCAAAATTAAAAGCTGACCGCCTGCATTGAAAACAGAATACATATTCTTAGCGAAAGTGTCAAAAACCCTGACATAATGAAAAGTGAGAGAGCTGTAAATTAAATCAAATTTTTCACAAAGGTCAGCTATTTCTGTCATGCTCATATTGCAATTAATAGTTAGATAAACAAATTTAAAGCGGTATCTCTCCTCAATCGGAGTGATACCGCTTTTCCTTCATTTTTTATAGTTAAGCATTTTTCTAAGCACATCTTTATCCGCAAGAGGGATTAACAATAACCGTTTTCGCAAGTATCGTAAATAATATAAACAGTATAATAGACAACAACCGTAATATGTTCAAAAAATCTATAAAGCAAATTTTATTTAGCAAACTTTTTCCGAAGCAAAGACCTTCATCAGGTTTTTGCTTCGTTTTGCATTGTAACCTCTTTTGCGAGAGCAAGCCTTGTCTTGCTCGACCCTTCCATCGCCGAATTGTTCCTGCTTGATGTTGCTTACTGCGTGTCTGTTACTTTATATTTTTCGCTGACGTTGTTTTGTGTTGAAAAGGTCTTGCTTTGCTATGATGAGTTCTTCCGGGTTATGCTTGGTAATGTCCTGTTATGCCTTGTTCTGCTAATCTGCTTGTATCGCTTTGACTTGCTATGTCAGGTACTGTTATTTTCCTGAGCTTAATATTTGTGAAGAGAATTCCAAACAGTACTTGCAAATCACTTGCATATCCTTGCATTCTCTTTTATCTATCAATTATTAACTATTTATTATATATACCGCTGTTTTTGACAGCAAAATTGACAGCAAATCTGACACCTTTTTTCTGTTGTTTTAAGTATGAATTTCGTTGTTTTTACTTTTTGAAAGCCACTCTTACATACTTTCCTTGAAAGCAAGTGGAAGAGATGATTTAACAGTGGTTTCAAGAAATATCGCAAAATTTATTTCAGTCTTACATACTTTCTTCGAAAAGTGTGGTGAGGGAATGAGTTTTATCAGCGTTTTCAAGAAATGTCACAAAAATCATTTCAGTCTTACATACTTTCGTTGAGAATAGCAAACAACTCGTTTGTTTTTACTCAAATATAAAAAATGAAAGGAGAAAATCTCAATGACAGATTTTCCGAACGCTCGCAAGAGCACAGATTCAGTAATGGGCTGGGAAAGCCCGCTTGCAAAAACAGAGGAGTTCATTCTCCTCAGCGAAGGTCACTACCGTTTCAAAGTTGTACACTTTGAGAAGGACTTTTATGAGGACGATTCCACATCTTGTCCCGTAGCTAACCTTCGTCTGGAAATCGACAACGAGCACGGTAATGTTGTCATCAATCAAAAGCTGTTTCTTACAGAAGGTAACATTCAGATGATCAGCGATTTCTTCGCAGCTATCGGTATGACACCCGAAGAAGATGCACCACCTGCGTGGGACGAAATTGTTGGCAAAGAGGGTGGTTGCCACATCATCCAAAAGAAGCTCGACTTCAAGACTATTAACTCAGTGGACAAATTCATTCCAAGGAATTAACTTATGATGAACCTTGTTACAGAATCTGCTCCGGTAATAAATCCGTGTAATTTACCGGATGTTTCTCAGCTGCACTTCAAAACCGAGCTTTTTGATGCTATGCCGCTTAACAAGGTTGAAGATTATGTTTTGCCTGCTCCTGTTCTTATTAACGGGTTGCTGCATCGAGGACATAAGATGATTGTGTACGGTCCGGCAAAAGCAGGCAAATCATATCTTACTGCTGACCTTGCTATTGCCATTGCCTGCGGCGGAGAATGGCTTGAGCACAAATGCGAATGCGGTAACGTTTTCATTTGTGACATTGAAAATGGCGCAGCTGAAACTTATAAGCGTATTGAACAAATTTGTCAAAATCGTTCAATCAGTAAGGATTGCATGAATCATATCACAGTTACAAATATGAATGGCTATACTGAAACAACATCATTTGTTAACGCAATGATTGAAAATGTTCAATCGGACTTGTATAGTGCAATTATTATTGATTCTGTATATAACTTTTTAAACGGTCGCGAAAGTCAGTCTGAAGACGTTGATCATTTTATGAAAGAGATGGACAGACTGGCTGCCGCTTTACGGTCCTCAATAATTCTTTGCCATCATGTTAAAAAGGCAACTGAAGGATATACAAGCTCTATTGATATGATTTCAGGTTCATCAATTTTTGGCAGGTACGCTCAGACTCTCGTAGGCATAACAAGAGTATATGAGAAGAACGACTGTAAAAAGGAACATATTAAAATTGTCTCAAGACATTTCCCACCGCATCCGCCGCTTAATGTCATTTTCAAAGACGGCATTTTTAGCATCGATTCCTCAAAATATCAGAACCTCAACACTAAAGATGATCTATTCAGAAAGTCAAAAAACGCAAAAAAGCAGAAAGCAGAAAAGTTGATTAGTGCTTATAAGAACATCAAAAGCGATGACGGCACAGCGAAGATTTCAGATTTAGCAAATGTCTTGGATATATCGGTCAATACCGTAAAGAAGCACATATCGTCAACACTCGGATTTAAAAAAGTAAAAGACGGCTACGTTACTTATTCACCGTTCAATTAATAATGAGCGCACAAATCCTCCGGATCTATTGAAATCGGTTGATTTGTGCGCTATAGACGGCCATAATTCGTAATTCGCGTTAAAGATCGTGCGCTATTACGCGTGGACTTAAGATAAGTGTATTGATACAATTAATATTGAAAGAAAGATTAAATATAAATCCAAAGCATAAAAGACAATTTCTGAATTGAGATAACACAATTTTATCAAAAATTCTTTCAATCTTACATACTTTCTTTGAAGATTGAAACACAAGGTTATTGTCTGTATGCTCCTCTCAACACCTCCTGTGTTGCAATCTTCTGATGAATGTAAATCTTTTATGCCTTCATCATAAGCATGAGTTAAAAGGGGGTGAACACCATCGTAGATATCAATACAAGCCACAAGCTTCTGAAAGTAAAGGATCTTAAAGACCGTTACGGAATCGGAAATGATGCTGCCTATGCACTTGTTCGACGCAAGGATTTTCCTGCGTTTTACCTTTCTGGTAAATTCTTTATCCGCGAAGACCTTCTTCTCGAATGGGAACAAAACAGCGAAAAAAGAATTAAATGTTGAAAAACAAAAACAGATTATCAGCTGCCGGTTTAAAACCGGCAGCTGAGCACCTAAAGAATTAAATATTCAGAAAAAGAAACAATTCAATTAATCAAGGAGTAACTCAATGTATTACGAAAAACCAAAGGATACGATATACCGAAGAAAATCGGATGATCGTTGGTGTTGTGAACTGACCTTGGGTATTGATGGACTGACAGGCAAAAAAATCACAAAATCGCTTTACGGAAAAACCAGAAGCGATGTTAAAGCCAAAAGAGATGACTTCCTACAGGATTGGAATCCTAAGAGCTATGACAAGAATGGCTGTACACTTAAAGCTGAAATGGAAAAGTGGCTGTATAAAATCAAAATTAACAAGGTGAAAAGCAGTTCATTTGACCGTTTGGAGCAAACTTTCAAATATCAGGTTTCTCCAGCTTTAGACTATGTTGGCATTACAAAGATTAGTGATTTTGATGTTTACGCAGCACAAGCTGTTCTTGATTATGTCAAGAATCAAGGATATAAGTACAGCACACAGAAGAAGACAAAGGATTTTTTGTCCGATTTTTTCAAATTTGCCGTTGCAAACAATATGGCAAAACTTAATCCGGTTTGGCTTATCACACTGAAAGCTGACAAAACTATCATCAATGAAGATGAGGAAGAAAAAGAAAAGATCATTGTGTTCAACAATGACGAAATCGAAAGATTCAAGAAAGCGTGTACAGCAAAGTATAAAAACGGAGTTAATAGATTTCACCAAGGTATTTTCTTTATCTTTATGCTTAACACAGGGATAAGACTTGGTGAGGCACTTGCAACAAAGTATTCCGATATCGATTTTGAAACCGGTGTGTATCATATTAACAAAACCGTCACTGCGGTTAAAGAGCGTGATGAAAACGGAAAAAGCACCGGAAAGAAAAAGCGGTATGTACAAACACCCAAAACCAACAACTCCATCCGAAAGATGAAGCTCAATCCGGAGGTATTGAACATTATCAAAGAACTGAAAGCAGCCGAGCCCGAAGGATATGACGGACTTATAATACATGGACCTAACGGCGCAATTTTCGGCGAAAGAAGCTTTGATAAAAGGTTTTATTCCATTCTTAAATACGCCGGAATAAAGCAATGCGGAGTACATACCCTCAGACACACCTTCGCCTCTATGGCTTATATGCATTCAAAGGGTCAGATTGAACTCGTGTCCAAACTTTTAGGACACAGTGATCCCGCTTTTACAGCAAGGATTTATGTAAGCATATTTGATAGTTATAAGGATGCGGTAATGAATAATTTTATAATTTAACAATGAATAAAGGCTGTCTTGCATAAACAAGGCAGCCTTTATTGCTTGATTTCAAGCGGTTTTTCAGTATGTTTTCTGACAGTAAATTTGACAGTAAAAATCTCGAAAAAACCATATATTTTGCAGGAAAAAGCAAGAAAATTGATCTCTGAAAGTAATTGAATTAAAAAGAAAAATCGCTGAAAAACCTTGATTTTTCAACGATTTCATGGCAGGGGCAGAAGGACTTGAACCCTCGGCACGCGGTTTTGGAGACCGCTGCTCTACCAACTGAGCTATACCCCTATATTAAATTTGGTGGGCCATCAGGGACTCGAACCCCGGACCGACCGGTTATGAGCCGGTTGCTCTAACCAACTGAGCTAATGGCCCAAATGGCTGTAAAATCAACAGCTTTTGAAGTATAGCAAATATAAAAGCATTTGTCAAGATTTTTTTGAAAAATAGTTTTAGAGTAGGCACAGAATCGGAAATATGTGTTATGAAAATCTATAAAACAACTGCGGCACATTGGAATGCACCGCAGTTGGGAATGGTTTATAGGTTTCAGTTTCTGGGGAGGGCATCGACTATTGCCATATGGTCGGTATAGAAGCTGTGGGTTTTCTGCACGTTACCGTTCATACCGATTACCGTGCCGTGGTCGCCTTCAAGAGTGGGGAAAACGTACCACCTGCCACGCTCGATTTCAGTATCGGCGGTGTAACTGAACATTTCTTCATCGCTCGGACACTGTGCGGAGACGACATTTACAAGGCCGTCATTTGGAAGCCAGCTTTCATCAATTTTTATTGCTGCAGAGTCGCTTGTGTTTGTATATCTGCCGATAAGTGTTGCAACGGGCATAAGCACGAGCAGAGTGGATTTTCTCGGAATCTGATGATTTGAAAGCACGGATTTATCCGTTGTGCAATAGGCGTAGGAGAAATAATAGACGCTGTCAACCGTTTTTATTGTTTTGTTGAGCTCAGCAGCACCGTGCGGCGACAAATCGTAAAAGGCATTATCTGTGCCTGTGCTGAATTTCTGATTGATAAGCGAAAGTGTTTCGCTTGTGCCCGATTGGATGCCGAAGTGGTCAAGGTTGAAATCTATCAGTCCGCCTTCGATAACATCCGTCACACCGCCTGCGGCATAGAGCACACCGAGTGCTGTCTGAATAAGGTTGTATCTGTCCACGACATAGTAAAGAGTTGAGCCGTTATGCGGTGAACATAGGGTTGTAACGCTGTTGATATATTCGCCCTTACCGCCTGTAAAAAGTTCGGAAACCTCGTCACCGCTTGCCTGCTGTTCTTCAGGGCTGCCGTATTCAAGCAGACTTGTGAGCAGGCGGATTGTATTACCGCCGAAGGAGTGGCCGATGAGATTGATTTTCTGAAGCTGGCCGCCTTCAGTTTCATCACCCCAGCCTTCGACGAGCTTTGTTGTATATGTTTTTCCGTAACGGTCGTGGCCGTGGATTTTTGAATGTGCCTCACCGTAGTCAACCCTCATACCCGTAAGCTGGGCATAAAGCTCACAAGCTCTGTCCCACGCACTTGAAAACGGGCCGACATTGGCTTCCGCAACCTTTATATCTGTTGAGCGCAGGTAAGCTGAAAGGCTGCCCGTAACCGAGCCCCAATAGGGTGAAAGGCTGTTGATGCCTGCGCCTTCGCCCCAACCGCCCATACCGTGAACAAGCACGTACGGGTAGGCAACAGGCGGCTCTGTAAACTTTGCCCACAGCCTTTTGTATCCGCCGAGCGGAATGGGCAGAATTATTGCAAAAACAAGAATAACCGCAAGCACACCTGCAATTGCTTTGAGATAGGCAGGCTTTTCTTCTTTTTTATCCTTCTCTTCCTCATGTAAAGGCGGCTTTACATCGTGAGTTTCCGTTGAGTCTGCGTGGATTTCGGCAGCTTCGTCCTCTTCATCGCAGGGAATTTCGCCGATAATTTCTTCTTCCAGAACATCGTTATATACTGCGCTTGCGTGGTCTGCCTTGCCCTTGAGAAGGTAATCCGTTGTTACACCGAAAAGCTCACACATTGCAACAGCCTTGTCAATATCGGGCATAACGTTACCCGTTTCCCATTTTGAAACCGACTGGCGTGACACGCCTAATTTTTCGGCAAGCTCCTCCTGGGAAAGACCGCTCTTTTTGCGCAGGTCTAATATTCTTTCACCTAAATTCATTACTGCACCTCGGTACAATCAAGTTTTGTGTTGTATTTTTATTGTATAGCAATCGGGTAAAAAAGTCCAGCAAGTCGGGTTGGAATTTGCATTTTTTCGAAAAAATATATAATTTTGCGTGTAAACCCGGCTTTACATTTGTGATTTTTTTCGGTTTCGGTATTGTTAAGTTTAAATTTCTTTGATATAATTTTATTTAAAATAAATATTCTTCTTTAAAGGAGTGTTGAATTATGGAAAAAACTCAATGGTATAAGGACGCTGTGTGCTACCAGATCTGGCCCCGTTCATTCTGCGACGGCAACGGCGACGGCATAGGAGACCTTGAGGGTGTACTCTCAAAGCTCGACTATCTCAAGGACCTGGGTATCACCTGCATCTGGTTCTCCCCTCTCTATTGCTCACCCAACGCTGACTACGGCTACGACATTTCCGACTACAGAAACATCTCCCCCGATTACGGCGACAACGAGCTTTTCAAGAAGTTGCTTGACGAGGCTCACAAGCGTGGTATGAAGGTTATTATGGACCTTGTTGTAAACCATTCCTCCGACGAGCACGAGTGGTTCAAGCAGGGTATTGACAAGAACAGCAAGTACCACAATTACTACATCTGGCGTGACGGCAAAAACGGCAAATGCCCCAACAACTGGTCCTCACTTTTTGAGGGCAAGGCGTGGGAATACTGCCCCGAAAACGGTCAGTACTACCTGCACCTTTTCTCCAAAAAGCAGCCTGACCTGAATATGGATAACCCTGCCGTAAGACAGGAAGTTAAAGACATTATGAAATTCTGGCTTGATATGGGCGTTGACGGTTTCCGTGAGGACGTTATCACCTTTGTATCAAAGCGTGAGGGTCTGCCCAACGGCTTCCCCATTCCCCAGGCCTGCGGTATGGAGCACTATGCTGACGGCCCGCATATTCACGAATACCTTCAGGAATTCCGTCAGGTACTCAATGAATACGACTGTTTCGTTGTCGGTGAAGCACCGATGATGACTCCCAACAAGGCGCTCAAATACATAAAAGAGGGCCCCGGTATGGAGCTTGATATGATGTTCCACTTCCAGCACATGGAAGCAGACTGCCTGTTTACCGAGTTTATGGCTATGCCCTTCAACCTCAGGAAGCTCAAGAAGGCTTTTTCAAGATGGCAGTACGGTCTTAAGGACAAGGCATGGAACGCACTGTATATGGAAAACCACGACCACCCGAGAATCATTTCCCGCTACGGCAGCGAGAAGTACAGAACGGAAAGCGGTAAATCCATTGCCAACTCCTATATGCTCCAGTGCGGTACACCCTTCATTTATCAGGGTCAGGAAATCGGTATGGTAAACATTCACCTGCCCAAGGTTGAGGACTATATGGACGTTTTTGCAATCAACAACGGCAAAACCCTTAAAATGCTCGGTATGTCCGATGAAAAGGCAAACGAAAGACTCAAGAAGGTAAGCCGTGGTAACGCACGTACACCCGTTCAGTGGGACAACAGCGAAAACGCAGGCTTCACAACAGGCACACCGTGGATGCCCGTCAACCCCAACTACAAGGATGGCATCAACGCCAAGGACGAAATGGAAAACCCCGATTCAATCTTCAACCACTACAAGGCTCTTATCAAGTTCCGCAAGGAAAACCCGATTATTGCCAAAGGTGACTACAAGGAATACAACGAAATGAGCAAGGAGCTTTACGTATACTCCAGAAGCTACCAGGGCAAGAAGATGCTCGTAATCTGCTCCTACTCCGAGAAGTGTGTCAACTTTACTGCTCCCGCAGGCTTTGACCTGACAAAGGGCACACCCATTCTCTGTAACTACAAGGATAACCCGGCTTCCGCAAGCAGCTTCACGACACGCCCCTACGAAACCAGAGTTTATCTTTTCGACTGATATGCTGGGCTTACGGAAACGTGACGATTACAAGACACAGATAGTTTTTATAAGGCACGGCGAGTCCTGTGGAAACGTAGGGCTCGCAACCCCTGAGGGCTTTCACCCCGATGACCCTCCGCTGACGGAAAACGGACTTGAGCAGGCACAGAAGCTTGCCGGCTGTTTTGAAAAAGGAGACATTGCGCACATTTACGCAAGCCCCCTTACAAGAACGGTACAAACCGTTTATCCCACGGCGGAAAAGTTAGGGATGAAAATTGAACTGCTGCCCGACCTTATGGAGATAGACACACGGATAGCAGGCTGTGAGCAGAAAATGCTGAAAAGGGATTTTCCGCTTGCAATTCCCTGTACCGAAGAGCCTACAGCTACGGGCGGCACTTTGCTTCTGCCCGAAAACGAAAGCACCGAAATGTTAGCTGCAAGAGCCAAACGCTGCATTGACTACATCAGGAACAGTTACCATAGCGGCGAAACGGTAATTGTGGTTTCTCACGGCTCATATTTCGGGTATCTGATAAGGGAATGTCTTGAAATCGGGTGTGACGAAACCTTCAACTGGGAGGTTGACAACTGTTCAGCCACCTGCATAGTCCTGCGTAAGGACGGCAGAAAACCGTTACTGCGCACCGCAAACAACACACGGCATCTTTTCTAAAACTATTTTAGGGGAAATATGGGATATGAAAAAAAATAAAAACGGCAAAGGCAAGGCAAAAAAGGTGCTTGGCTGTATTGCTGCTGTTATTGTAATTCTGACGGTGGTTACCGTAATTGCAAATGTGATATGTTCAAACAAAAACATTGAGCTTGCAGGCACTTTTGAAACAGTGAAAACTGAAAACCAACTTGTACCCGAAAAGGATGCAAACGGCTTTTATACATTCACAACAGACGAAACCTTCAAGGTAATGCAGATTACCGATGTACACATCGGCGGCGGTTGGATGTCCGCAAAGAAGGACGCAATGGCACTCAACGCCGTTGCCGCAATGATAAAGGCCGAAAAGCCCGACCTTGTTATTGCTACGGGCGATATTGCTTACCCCGTACCGTTTCAGGCAGGCACATTCAACAACCTCACGGGTGCAAAAACCTTCGCAACGCTGATGGAAAAGCTCGGCGTATACTGGACGGTGGCATTCGGCAACCACGACACGGAAAGCTACAGCTACTATAACCGTGAAAAGATTTCCGCATTTTATGCAGACAGCGGCTTCAAGTACTGCCTTTACCAACCGGGCTCTGAAAATGTTGACGGCTACGGAAACTACGTTATAAACGTCAGAAACACCAAGGGCGAGCTTACTCAGGCGCTGTTTGTTATGGACAGCCATTCTTATCTGCCGTCCGACCCGTTCGGAATATTCTGGAAGTACGACAACTTCCACGAAAATCAGGTTGCGTGGTACGAGGAAACAATTGAAAACCTTACCGTGCAGAACAACGGCAAGCCCTTTACATCAAGCCTTTATATGCACATTCCGCTTACCGAGCACAAGGATGCGTGGTTTGAATACTACGATAACGGAAGGAAAGATACGGAAAACGTAAAATTCTTAGGCGGTGATGCAGGCGAAGATGAGGAAAACATGGTTTACTGCGGCGTCGGCGATGACAGAATGTTTGAGGCTATGCTTGAAAAAGGCTCGACCAAGGCTGTTTTTGTCGGACACGACCACAAAAACAATTTTATGCTGGAATATAAAGGCGTAATGATGAGCTACGGTATGAGCATCGACTACCTCGCCTACCCCGGAATTTATAAACAGGGCATACAGAGAGGCTGTACAATCATTAATTACACCCCCGACGGTAATTTTGAAATAATCAAAGAAAACTATTATCAGGACAAATACCCGTCCCAATACGAAAAAGAGCAGGTAACAATAACACCTGTTGAATGAAACAATTAAGGCATACACGATTGGTAGTCGTGTATGCCTTGAATTTTAATCAGTTTTATCTGCTG
Source organism: Clostridia bacterium (assembly GCA_017516745.1). Lineage (GTDB taxonomy): Bacteria > Bacillota > Clostridia > Oscillospirales > Acutalibacteraceae > UBA8612. Next base: position 49,559 of record JAFXBF010000003.1, on the reverse strand, counting down.
TTTGCGGTTTCTATCATTCCGAAGTAGAAGTCCTCAAAGGTTGTTGGGTAGTCCTTTGTGCCGCAGAAATCGAAGTGGTCTGTGCCGTACATTGTGTCGAGGTAGTACCATCTGCCGGGCTTGATTTTTTCGCCTGCGGCAATTGCTTCCTCGTAATCACGGGCTGTTGCGGCATCCGTTGATGGATAGAGAGCAGAGGCAAGCGGTACAATTCCGTCGTTAACTGTCCAGTCGCCCTCAATTTTTATTCCGTCAATTGTCATACCCGTTGTGAGACCGAGCATTGCACCCGAAATATAGAAAATCGGGTTGAGTGAGCTTATGGGATACTGCAGACCAAAAAGACCTTCTTTTGTTGCGGCGGTTGAATATGAATAGTAATATGTGTTGGGAGCGAGCTTGATTTTTTCGTTGAGCTCTCTTGCACCCCGGAGAGTCATATCATAGCCGCAGTTGTCATTATATTTGCAGAAGTTATATATACCCTTGAAATCGGGCAGGGCTCGGAATTCATCCTGCGAAGGTGTGAGCCCGAACTGACTTAACTGGAAGGAGAAAACGAGAAAATTATTGCCGAAAATACCGCCCAGAGCATTAAGTGCCGTTGCGAGCAGGAGCATAGTCACCTGTGGGTCAACAAGGTAGTTTGCAACCTGTGAGCCGTTGTGAGGGCTTGAAAGAGTGATGCAGGCGTGAACGCTGTCGTGACCGCCCTTGAAAAGCTCGCTTGTATCCTCACCCGTTGCGGCAAGCTCCTCCTCACAGCCGAAAGCCATAAGAGAGGTAAAAAGCCTTACCGTTTCGCCGCCGAAGGAATGGCCGACGAGGTTAATTTTACCCTTCATATTCCAGGGCTCGCCCATAACCGCCTTGCCCTCATAGCTGAAGCCGTAGCGGTTGTGTCCGTGGGCTTTGGAATGAGCCTCGCCGTAATCGACAACCGTGCCCATAAGCTGTGCATAAAGCTCACAGGCTCTGTCCCAAGCACTGCTCAATGGGCCGACAGCAGGCGCATAAGCTTCAATTCCTTTTTCGTTGAGTATTTTGATAAGGTCGGTATCATTCAGGCCGAGACCGCCGCCCCAATAAGGCGAAAGAGAATAAAACCTGTTATCGGGTGCCCACCCGCCCATACCGTGAACAAATATGTAGGGATAATCCGTTTTGCTGTCATTTACGGCATAGGAGCTTATCGCAAGGGACGAGAAAGCAAGAGTAAACACAAGAAGAAAAGCGGTAATCTTTTTTATCATTTTGTTTCTCCTTTGGTTGTTTTTCTATATTATAATAAATTTACAAATGTTGTGCAATAGCGTGTTACCTTAAGTTAACAAACTGTAATTTGACACAAAATATCTTATAATATATAATACATTATATAACTAACTTCTTCGGTGATGAAAATGAAAATCAAGGTTTCTCAATTTATATCACAGTTTCTTGTTGACAACGGCATTGACACGCTGTTTACCGTTACGGGCGGCGGTGCAATGCACCTCAACGATGCTTTCGGCCATCAGGAGGGCTTGCACTGTGTTTACAACCACCACGAGCAGGCGTGTGCAATTGCGGCTGAAGCCTATGCGAGAATACACAATAAAATTGCAGGTGTCTGCGTTACAACGGGCCCGGGCGGCACAAACGCCATTACGGGTGTTGTGGGCGGCTGGCTTGATTCAATACCGATGCTGATTATTTCGGGTCAGGTGCGTTATGACACAACGGCAAGAGGCAGCGGACTTAACCTTCGTGCAATGGGTGACCAGGAATTCGACATCACAAAAGCCGTTGACTGTATGACGAAGTACAGCGAAATGGTTGTTGAACCGTGGCGGATAAGATACTGCCTTGAAAAAGCACTCAAAATTGCTCAGAGCGGCAGACCTGGTCCGTGCTGGCTGGATATTCCGATGAACGTTCAGGGCGCATACATTGAAACGGACGAGCTTATCAGCTATGACGAAGAGGACGAAGGCCTCCCCTGCCCTGTCAGCGTTGAAACTGCTGACAAGGTGCTTGACCTTATTGCTGAAAGTAAAAGACCCGTTTTTAATGTAGGCAACGGTGTGAGAATTGCGGGTGCACACGAGATATTTTACCGTGTTGCAGATAAACTCAACATTCCGGTTGTTACTGGCTGGAACAGCATTGACTGCATTGAGGACGAGCACGAGCTTTATGTCGGCAGGGCAGGCATTATGGGCGACAGACCGGGCAACTTTGCCGTGCAGAACAGCGATTTGCTGTTGAGTGTGGGCAGCAGGCTGAGTATCAGGCAGGTTGGCTACAACTATCATACCTGGGCAAGGGCTGCAAAGAAAATTGTTGTTGATATAGATAGCGAGGAACTGAAAAAGCCGAATGTAAATGCGGACTTTCCGATTTGGGCTGACGCAAAGGATTTTCTTGAAGCACTTGAAAGAAGAATCGACGAAAGAAAATTCCGTTTTCCGAAATCCGACTGGCACGAAAAATGCACAGACTGGAAAATCAAATACCCCGTTGTACTCCCGAAGCACTACGAGTGCGAAGAAGCCAACGTTTACGCATTCATAAAAGAGTTAAGCTCCAAGCTCAATGAAGGTGACATTACGGTAGTCGGAAACGGCTCTGCCTGCGTTGTGGGCAGCCACGCTTATGTTATAAAGAAAAAGCAGAGATTTATAATAAATTCCGCCATTGCTTCAATGGGCTACGACCTGCCTGCGGCTATAGGTGTTGCCGAAGCTGAAAGAGGCAAGGATATAATCCTCATCACGGGTGACGGAAGCATACAGATGAATTTGCAGGAGATGCAGACAATACTGCAAAACCGCCTGCCTATTAAAACGTTTATGATTAATAACGGCGGCTACCACTCAATCAGGCAGTCGCAGATGAATTTCTTCGGTGAGCCGCTGGTAGGTATCGGCCCCGAAAGCGGAGATTTGAGCTTTCCCGATATGTCGAAGCTCGTACCTGCTTACGGGATGAAGTATTACCGTATTGAAAAAAACAAGGAGCTTTCAAAGGTTATTGATGAGGTGCTGAAAGAGGAAGACCCTGTTTTCTGCGAGGTTGTTGTCAGCCCCGAGCAGAAATTTGAGCCCAAGGCTTCGTCAAAACGACTTGAAGACGGCACCATAGTTTCCGCTCCGCTCGAAGACCTTGCACCGTTTTTGAGCAGAGATGAACTGAAAGAAAATATGATAATTGATTTGGTTGATTGATTTTTATGTTAAAAACCTGTCAGAGTTCAACACGCTCTGACAGGTCTTTTTTATTTGCATTTGTGAACAATTTGTTAACATTTTGAGCTTTTGCCGATTTTGTCAACCTTTTTGTGTAGAAAAACGGGCTGTACCCCTTTTGAGTGGGAGGAGTTTTTGAAAAGTGTTAAATAAAGCTTACGTAAAGTAAGTTAGCTTTACACTTTCGTGAAATTTCCGCCGCACGGAAAACTGCTCCACTAAAAATGTGAGAAGGTGAAAAAATCGCAAAGAAACCCTTAAGCAAAAGAGAAAAGCTGTTTTGCTTAAACTACGCTTATCTTCGCAACGGAAGTGAAGCGGCAGCAAGGTCAGGCTATACGCTCAACCCGAAATCCGCTTCGGTAAAGCTGCTTTCACGCAAGGAAATAGCCGAGGAAATTGCCGCTGTTTCTAACCGCTTCAAGCCTATGCAGGCAGAGGCGGCAACAGGCTACAAACGGCTTGCCTTCGGGTCTGCAGCCGATGCGCTGAGCCTGCTTTTCCGGGAAGAAGCACCTACAAAAGAGGAGCTGGCCGAAATGGATTTGTTCAACGTTTCCGAAATCAAACGACCAAAGGGAGGCGGCCTTGAAATCAAGTTTTTCGACAGGCTCAAACCGCTTGAAAGGCTCGCAGAAATGAGTGAAGGTGAGACGGCAGCCGCTCTGCCGTTTTACGAGGCACTCAACAGCTCGGCAAGGGCACTTTACGGGAGAGATGCGTTTGAGTAAAGTTAATAAGCTTTACAGCAGCTTCAAGCCTTTCTCCGAAAAGCAATTGACCGCACTCACCTGGTGGTGTCCTTCTTCGCCCTACAAAATGCGTGATGCCATCATCTGCGACGGTGCTGTAAGGTCGGGCAAGACGCTTTGTATGTCAATTTCGTTTATCGCCTGGGCTTTTTCCGCTTTTGACGGCACGGCCTTTGCAATCTGCGGCAAAACGGTAACCTCGCTGAAAAGAAATGTTATCACTCCCCTGCTGCCCGTGCTCAGAGAGCTTGGCTTTGAGTGCACCGAAAAGGTGTCGAAAAATCTTATTGAGATTTCCTTTGACGGCAAGGCAAACAGTTTTTATCTTTTCGGCGGTAAGGATGAATCCTCCGCATCACTTATTCAGGGCATGACCCTTGGCGGCGTTTTGCTGGACGAGGTTGCGCTTATGCCACGCTCGTTTGTTGAGCAGGCACTTGCCCGCTGCTCGGTTGAAGGCTCGAAATTCTGGTTTAACTGCAACCCCGACAATCCGCTTCACTGGTTTCACGAGGAGTGGATAAAGAAAAGCGAAGAAAAAAACTGCCTTTACCTGCACTTTTTAATGCAGGACAACCCATCGCTTACAAGGCAGATTATGGAGCGCTACCGCAGCCTTTACAGCGGCTCGTTCTACGAACGTTTTGTTGAGGGCAAGTGGGTGGCTGTGCAGGGACAGGTTTACCCGTTTTTCTGTGAAAGCAGAAACGTTTGCGAAGTGCCCGACGGTGAATTTGACCGTTACTGTATTTCGTGCGACTACGGCACGGTAAACCCTGCCTCCTTCGGGCTGTGGGGAAAGCAGAACGGAATATGGTACAGGCTGGATGAATATTACCACGATTCACGCTTGCTCGGAGAACAAAAAACGGACGAAGAACACTACAGCGCACTTGAAAAGCTGGCAGGTGACAGGGATATCGACTCGGTTACGGTTGACCCGTCTGCGGCGAGCTTTATTGAGTGCATACGCAGGCACGGGCATTTCCGTGTTGTTCCGGCAAGAAACGATGTGCTTGACGGAATAAGAAAGGTATCCGAAGCATTAAAAAGCGGCAAAATCAAAATCTGTTCACCCTGCCGTGACATCATACGTGAATTTTCGCTGTACCGCTGGGAAGACAACTGCACAAAGGACACCCCGAAAAAGACTAACGACCACGCAATGGACGACCTGCGCTACTTTGTGACAACGCTGATGGAAACGGGCAGCAGCGAATTTTTCGCCATTGCACAGGAAAGGAATGAAAGGCTATAAGAAAAAGCAAAAAGAACACCGCCGAAGCCGAGGTCTGCTCGGTGCAGACGGGACACGCACAAAATCCGTTTGCGTTTCTGGAAAGCTGTTCGGCACTCGGCAGGCAGCAGCTGCGGCTGTATTCCGCACTCAGAGATGCCGTGCCGATTATTGATGCGGCGATTATGAAGCTGGTAAGGCTTACGGGCGGATTCCATATACGCTGTACGGATTTAACCGCACAGGATACGCTTGACCGTTTTTTCGCTGTGGTTAATGTCAACGGCAACAGCCTTGGACTTGAAAGCTTTGTGTCAAGCTATTTTGAACAGCTTCTCACCTACGGCACGGCCATAGGTGAAATCGTTACGGACAGCACGGGGCTCCCCGTTGCGCTTTTTAACGCACCGCTGGAAAATATTGAACTGAAGCGAAACGCAAACGGCATTGATATCGACGTTTTCACGGTTTGTTCTGGTACACCGCAGAAAGTCAGGTACCCCGAGCTTGTCATTATGTCGGCTCTTAATCCGAAGCCCGGCGAGCTTTGCGGAAATTCGCTGCTGAGCGGCCTGCCCTTTGTTGCACAGACGCTTATGCAGATTTTCAGAACTACGGGCACCAACTGGGAGCGCCTTGGCAACACACGCTTTGCAGTAACCTACAAGCCTGCAAACGATGCGCTTGACAAGGCATACGCCAAGGAAAGGGCAATGCAGGTTGCAAAGGAATGGAGCAGCGCCATGAGCAGCGAGAGCGTGAGAGATTTCGTTGCCGTGGGTGACATTCAGATTAAGGCTATCGGCTCGGAAACACAGATTCCGGACAGCGAAATACCCGTAAGACAGCTGCTTGAACAGATTGTTTCAAAAACGGGCTTACCGCCGTTTCTGCTGGGCTTAAGCTGGTCGAGCACGGAGAGAATGTCCTCACAGCAGGCAGATGCTCTGACAAGCGAGCTTGAAGCCTACCGCAGAATACTTACACCCGCAATAACAAGGCTTGCCGATACCTGCCTGAGACTTTTCGGACTTTCGGGCGGCACGCAGGTAATCTGGGACGACATAATGCTGCAGGATATGGTTGAGCTTTCCCGTGCCGAGCTTTATTCGGCGCAGGCGCTCAAATTAACCAAGGAGGAATAATGGAGAAATTACAGAAGAACGCACCGTCGGGGGTTGAATGTTCTTTTATCCCGACGGACAACGACCTTGAGCTAATCAACCGTTACACGGTGAAGGAGCTTAAAGCAGACGAGGTTTTCTGTTTCAATCTTACGCTGTGCGACAATGAAATCGACAGGGATTTCGAGCGTTTCAGCGTTGAGGCGCTTACCGCACTTGCACCTATGTTTGAGGGCAGGACAGGTATTGCAGACCACAGTATGAAAACAGAAAACCAGCACTCAAGAATTTTTAAGACCTGGATTGAAGAAAGCGAAGTGCGCAAGACTTCAACGGGCGAAAACTACACCGCTCTCAAGGCGAGGGCATACATCCCCATAACGCCCAAAAGCGAGGAGCTTATTGAGCAGATTAAATCGGGCATAAAAAAGGAAACGAGCATCAGCTGTACCGTGAGCAGTCAGCTTTGCTCGGTGTGCAACGCAGAAATCAGAAAGGGCGGCTGCAAGCACCGCAAGGGCGAAATTTATGACGGCAGGATGTGCCACACCGTGCTCAGCAAGCCTACCGACGCTTATGAATTCAGCTTTGTTGCCGTGCCTGCCCAGCCCGAGGCAGGTGTGACAAAGAGCTTCACCGTGCCCGAGGGTATGGAGCTGGACAGAATTGAAAAGGCCGCCACGGGCTGTGATGCAATTACGCTGAGCATTGAGGCTTTTTCTCAGCTTACCCGTAAAATCCACAGCCTTCAGGAGCTTTCAAAGGATGCCGAAAGGTACAGGAAAGCACTTGAGACAAAAGTCGCCAGGCTTGGCGCAATGGCTGTGCCCGAGCTGAGTTCAGACGAGCTTGAAAAAATTTGCAGCCAGCTTCCCACAGACAGCCTTACCGAACTTGAAAAGGCTTTTTCGGCAAATGCGGCAAAACGTTTTCCGCTCACACCCCAGCTCGGCACATTCACTAAAGAAACCAAAACCGATAACAAGGAATTCAAAATTTAAGGAGGATAAAATATGTCAGTTTCATTCAAAGGTATCAACGAACAGGTAGTCACTTTCAGCACAGTTGAGGAGCTTGCCGCCGGCACGCTTGTAACCGTATCGGCCAACGGCACGGTAAGCCCCTGTGCGGCAAACGGCAAGATTGTAGGCGTTGTTGTTTCAAGCAGAGAAAACATTGCCGCCGTACAGATTTCGGGCTTTGTTACCCTGCCCTATTCGGGCTCTGCACCTGCACTCGGTGTTACGGCAATCGCTGCCGCAAGCGACACAAAAATCAAGGCGGACTCAACAAACGGCAAGCTTGTCACCGTGCTTGAGGTAGACACAGCGGCACTCACAGCAGGCATTCTGCTTTAATGAAAGGAAGGAGTAAATAACTATGGCAAATTTTGACAATATCAGACTTGAAAAAGGACTTTACTGCGGCGGCTCATTTACCTCTGCTCTTGAGAGCATTGACCCGTCCGAAAACTACAAGGGCAGTGCACTTGAGGGCCTTGACGCCTATCAGCGACAACTCAAGCGTTTTGACATCAGGGTAAGCGGCACAGGCAGCGACGTTGTTGAAAAGTTCTTCAAGACAAGCGACAGCGCAACACTTTTCCCCGAATATGTTGCAAGAGCAGTAAGACAGGGTATGGAGGAAGCAAACGTACTTCCCAAGCTCGTTGCAAGCGTTACCAACATAGATTCGCTTGACTACCGCTCAATCACAAGCATTCCCACAGATGACGACAAGGCACTCAAAGAGGTTGCCGAGGGCAGCACAATTCCGCAGACGGTTGTCAAGACCCGTGAAAACCTTGTAAAGCTCAAGAAGAGAGGCAGAATGCTTGTTGCTTCTTACGAGGCAATCCGATTCCAGCGCCTTGACCTTTTCACCGTAACACTCCGCCAGATTGGCGCATACATCGCAAAGGCACAGCTTGCCGATGCGATTGACGTCATCGTAAACGGTGACGGCAACGGCAATGCTGCAGCCGCAACAAAGGCACTCACCTCGGGCACACTCGGTTATGCCGACATCGTAAACCTCTGGAAGGACCTTGACCCGTATGAGATGAACGTGCTTATTGCAAACAATGCGGATGCCGTGAATATGCTCAACCTTCCCGAATTCAAGGATTCTGCGGCAGGCCTTAGCTTCCACGCAACAGGTAAAATGATTACACCCATCGGTGCAGAGCTCATCCGTTCTTCTGCCGTTGAAAGCGGCAAAATCATCGGCCTTGACAAAAACTGTGCACTTGAAATGGTAAAGGCAGGCGAGGTTATGACCGAATACGACAAGCTCATTGACAGACAGCTTGAGCGTGCCGCAATCACATCAATTGCAGGCTTTGCAAAAATCTTCACGGATGCATCCCGTGTACTTGAAGTTTAATTTACGGGGGTAAGGCGCTTTGATCGGTAACTATACTGTACTTAACGGATTAAGGCAGCTTATGACCCTCGACGAGAAAGAGGCAGAGAACGCTCTGCCTCTTTGCTCACTCTGCCTTAATGAAATAAAAAAACGCCTGCGTGAGGGTGCAGACGAAAACGACAGCCGCATTGCCTCATGTGCGGCGGCACTCGCCTTTTACCGTATTGCGATAAGAAACGCCGTTGATTCACAGGGCACGACAAGCTTCAAGGCAGGCGATGTTACGGTGAGCCGTTCTCCTGCGGCGGCGGTTGAGCTGGCGGTTGCGGTGAGGGATGAGGCCTTTGCCGCAGCGGCAGACCTGATTGAAGATTCGAGCTTTGTTTTCAGGCAGGTGGGTGTATGAAAATTGAAAAGCTGCTTGACACCTACGGCAGAACGGTTGAACTGAACTCAGCCGAGTCCGCAAAGAAATACAAGGCGTTTATTCAGCCGTTGAGATATAAAAACAAAATGTACCTTGACGGCGTTTACACTCAAATCGGTTTCAACAGCCAGGGACACTACCTTTATATAGGCCCTCCCGACCCTGACCTGACGCTTGCGGATGACGGGGCTTTCCTGTTTTCAGACGGAACAAAATACCAGATTGACCGTGCCGAAAGAGTATACAACGGCGACAGGGTCTTTTATATCTGGGCAATTATCAGAACGATAGTGGAGGTTGAATGATATGTCAAATTCTATAAGCGCAATGCCCAAGGACATTGTTAAATGGCTCAACGAACAGACAGAAGTTTTCGGTGAAATAAAATTCCTCACGGAGTTTCCGCCCGTACCCAAGGCGACACCGCTTAAAAATCCGATTATATCGGTAGGGCTTGACAGCGTTAAAATCAGCGATTTCTTCGTTGAAAACAGCGAGGGTGAGCTTGTGCCCGACGAATACTGCCGTATGGCGGATATCAGGCTGCGTTTTTCAATTCACGTGCCCTATGCAATGGGCGGCACAGCCTGCCACGATGCGTTCACAAGAACAGTTGACTGCCTTTCCTTCAAGAGTGACCTCAACCTTGTTCAGTCGGGCTGTGAGGCGATAATCGCCGACAGAGAAACGGATGCCTTTGTTATGAAAAGCTGGGCAGACGTTCAGGCGCAGTTCTGCCCTGCGGAATCAAGCGATGTGCAGTACGAGGCGTTTCTGCCGAAGACATTTTTCTGCGCCTCGCATATCAACGACACAAACCTGCACATATCGCAGGAGGAAAGGGCAAAGTGGAATTCCTCAATCACCGTAGGCGCATATTTCGGCACGGGTGAAGCCAGCCGCAGCATAAGGCTCGGTTTCAGACCGAAGGCGGTTATTGTTATACCCTCAATCCTGCCGATATTTTACACGACAAGCGGAGCCTCCTACTGTATGAGCGGCATTGCGGCGCAGAACTATTCAAGCGCAGGTGTGTACCTCAATGACAACGGCTTTTCGATAAAACAGGGCATATCCGAAAACTACGGCGATACTTTTGTTTTGCTCAATAAGCTGAATATTGATTATTGCTATATCGCTCTGAAATAAAACGGTTTTACTCACATTACAGCAAAACAGCTCAACCGATTAATTCTCGGCTGAGCTGTTTTTTGTTGTTACGATTTTTTACAATTAAAAAATGCTTTTTTGGTGATGTCATCCTGAACGCAAGTGAAGGAGCTTTTGCGTTGGATTTAAGATTCTTCGCTTCGCTCAGAATGACATTGCTTTTATGTTTAATTTTCACCGTTAATTTGCTGTGGTTTCTTCATTCGGGACGTCGAGGACGCCGTCCCCTACGGTTGTCGGGATTTCGAGGGTTACGTTTGCGTTTTCACGCTTGTAATACTCTTTAATAAATTCGTTGTCAAAGGTGTAAATAACGTCGGCGTTGGGCACTTCGTCCAATTCTGCCTCGTGTGCGGTATCAAACGGAGGCATAACCGGTGTGTCACCATCTTCTGTTATAATTCTTATCCATTCCTCATTGGCTTTCTCAAAATCTTCTTTGGAAATATTGAAGTGTTTAACAAAGGAAACTAACAGCATTTCATCCATATCGTCTGTTACTACTATTTCTTCGTACCATTTGTCAAATGCTTCCTTATCTTCAACAAGTTGTGCGTGTGGATAGGTCAAGGAATAATACATATATCTCATAGACATATCATCAAGCTTGAAATCAACGCCGCAGTCGCAGTCCTCGATATCGTGAACGTGTTCATCGGTTGAGCCTTCGTCCTCGTACGGGTCAACGTAGAGGTAGTAGGCATTTATAAGCTCATTGTCAAATGTGTAAATTAAGTCTCCGTCATACAACTCACAATTTTCTATATCTCTATCATAATAAGGATCATCCTTTGCGGGATTTATAACTGTAACGCCACCCCATTCCAACAAAGTTTGTTTTCGCTTTTCATTTGCTTTGTCAAAGTCTTCACGTGAAATTTTGAATTTCTTGATGAATGCAACCATAGCCATTTCTTCAACGTTTAGTGGATACACTCGGTATGGTGTTTTATCATACCACTCCCAAAAGACCTCTTCGCCTACTAATTCCACAAAAGAATAGGGAATAGAATAATATGTTGAACGGTATTTGTATTCGTCATATAGTGATTTATAGTCTTCGGACATACCTCCGATATCCATACCTATTGTGTCAGTTCCCTGTGCAGAAGATGATGTCTCTTCCTCTTTTAAATTTTTGTTTGGTTTGTTTCCGCAAGAACTAATGCTGAATAACACGCAAACGGAAAGTATAGCGGACAATAATTTTTTCATAGTTTTTGCTCCTTTTATTCTATTCCTGGCCAATACAAGCCTTCCCAGGATGAACAATATTTATATATTATTTCTTGTGTAGGAAAGAAATAAATCGGATTAATTGAGTGCTTATAAGCATAACCCTCGTTGCTATTACTGTTTTTCTTGTTTTCATTATTAACATCAAAGTGAAGGTGGTAGCCTCCCGATTTTCCTGTATCGCCAACATTACCAACTGGATCACCTTTTGAGATTGGTTTTTCACCTGTGATCTTTGGTGGCTCAATCAAATGCATATATATGACAACTAATTTGTTTTGGGTTACAGGATCTATACAATCGGTAGTGATTGATACATAATTTCCGCAAGCTTTACTGTATCCGACTTCTTTAACAACTCCATCGCAGACAGATACAAGGGGTTGATTTGCGATTTGACCACGTTCTTTCCCTACAATATCAATCCCAACATGTCTTGGTACTGTGTCGTGATCTCTCGGACCATAAGGCGAAGAAATATAATTGTATGTTTTATTGTTTTCAACCGGAAAACGCCAACCAAGGGTTGCGTAAAACAGTCTGTCGCCCTTGGTGCTGTCGCTTGTACCTGTGTCAAGATAGTCCGCAGTAACGTAAGCAAATTTTTCTTTGTTATTCTCGTAGAACTTTACAAACAGCCATTTACCGATATTTCCTCTTACAATAACCTTAGTATCTTTTGGTATTGTTGTGTGGAAATTTTCGATTTCTTCGGGTGCACGCCTTGCACCGACAGAAGTAACAACCTTTGCTGTTACGGTTGCATCTGTTGTGTTGCCGTTATGGTTCCAATCTTTAAACCCTGTTATCCATTGGCGCACCACGTTAACGGTAAAATACGCACACTTATCACCGTTGACACCGATTATTGTTGCCGTGCCGACATTGCCTGTTTTTACGGTTTGAGTTTTAGGATCATAGGTGGCAACGTTGCTGTTGCTGCTCGTCCACTTATAATCGGTCGGTTTTAAACCGTTTTTCATACCGAGCGTTTGTGACTGCCCTGCGTAAATATTCATACTGGATTTAGCCATATGAACCTGTTGAGTTTCCATAAGCTCAACCTGGCTTTTGAGTATGTAGCCTGTTTTGCCGAAGTATTCTATTTTATAATAGTTACGGTTTGCCTGTCCGTATACCTTGAATGGCTCTTGAAAACCGAATATCTGAAGAAAAGGAGCAGCAAAAACCTCCGGCAAAGCATTTTTAATCAAGCGGAGGATAACACTTGTTACAAACAAATTTTCTCCATATGAATTAGGATACGCTTTTATCATTGCAATCATTGCCGTTATTGAAAACTTACCCAACTCACACTCGCCGCCCTCAAATAACTGCTCCTCGTAAATACCTTGGTTATCAAAAATCAGACCTTGGGCGGCAATGTTTACAGAGGGCGCAAACACAACCGACACCGCAAGCAGGACACAGAGGATAGCTTTTATTTTCTTTCTCTTAAACAATTATATCACCAACTTTTTAATATTTCTTGAACAATTATTTATTTCTGCATCGGACTCATCTCTTTCAATCAAAATTTTCTTTCCTTTAGCTTCACGATATCATAAAAGCATATACTTGTCAACAATATATTTACACAAAAGGTATTTACAAGCAATACAATTGCAGTTATAATATAACCAAAGGTAAGGAAACGCCGTCCTCTTGACCGTTTCGGTTTAGTAATGGTATAATGAGCCTATCAAACTGTTGACAGGAATGGTAAATAAAATGAGCCAGAACAAAGAAAATTTTAAAAGAGGCTGTACGGAAATATTGGCACTGTATCTGCTGTGTCAGGAGGATATGTACGGCTACCAGATAACGCAGCTTTTCAGCGAAAAAAGCGGCGGCAGGTTTACAATGCTTGAAGGTACGCTGTACCTCGTGCTTTACAAGCTGGTTGACGCAGGATATCTTTCAACCTACTCAAAGCTCGTAGGCAAAAAGCGCACAAGGAAGTATTACCACATTGAGCCTGCAGGCAGGGAATACCTGCAGCGTATTCTGCACGAATATGACGAAATAAGTCTTGGCATAGCCCTTATACTTGACAGAGGAGCTGATACCAATGAATAATATAAAAAAGGATGCCGAAGCCTTTGTTGCCCAAATCAAAAGCAACCTCGTCTGCCCAGACGGCGAGAAAAACAGAATAACCAAAGACATTGAAAACAGCATTTTGGACTATATCGAGGAAAACGGTGTAAACGATATTTCCGAGGTTTACAGCCAGTTCGGCACACCGCAGGAAATCTGTGCACAGTTCAACGCCGAGGTTGAGCCGAAGAAAATTAAAAAAATGATAAGCATCAGAAAAACCGTGCTTGTCGGGGTTATTGTTATCGTCGCTATGGTTGCACTCTCGCTGATTATTACCCTTATTGACGCACACAAGGATTACGGCGGATATGGGGTAGAGTCCGAGGTGGAAGTGTTGCATTCATCCGAAGAACAAAGCACCATATCAGATGAAGAAAGTTAAAATTAGAAAGGATGTATTAATTATGAAAAAGTCCTTGTCGTGGCTTCTTACGCTCACCCTTATGCTTTCGTTGTTTTGCTTCAATTCAACAGCTAACACCGACGATGAAAATATAATTTATTTTGGTGACGGTTCATATATTATAATCAGCGATGTTGAAATAACATCAACTGCAAGAGCTACAAACACCATTACCGGTCAAAAGCACTATACCCATTACGATTCAGACGGTGATGTGCAATGGAAAGCAACACTTAAGGGCACGTTTACTTATACAGGAAGCTCAGCAACTTGTACAAATTCAAGCATTACATACACGATTTCCGATTCTTCTTGGAAAATAACCGAGGCAACCGCAACCAAAAGCGGCAACAAGGCAACGGGTGACGTAACCGCTAAAAAGTATTTCCTTGGCATTCCTACAAAAACCGTTGAAAAAACAATTACAATTACCTGCAGCGCAAACGGCACACTTTCATAAAGCCACAATTCACAAGCCGCCCTCGGGCGGCAATTTTTATTGCAATAAATAAATAATAGAGAACAAATATTTTGTTATTTAATTGTTGATTTTTGTGCTCGTGTGAGTTATACTGTAGAAAAACTAAAAATTCAGAACCGAGGGTTAAAATTATGGCAAACAGAGCTTTCGACAACAAAGGCGTTTATTCACTTCTTCTCACTCCGTTCAAGGAAGACCGTTCAATCGACTTTGAGGTTTACAAAAAGTACGTTGAGTGGCAGTCCCGTCAGGGCGCACAGCACCTTTTCGCTTGCTGCGGCAGCTCCGAAATGACTACCCTTACACCCGACGAGAGAATTGAGCTTGCTACACTTGCTGTTAAGCACGCCAACGGTACACCCGTTGTTGCTACCGCAAACGTTGAGCCCACCTGGCACGGTCAGGTTGAGGAAATCAAGCGCATGGAGCAGACAGGCGTTGAAGGTCTTGTTTTTGTTACAAAGGGCTACTGCGACAATAACGACAGAATGTTTACATACCTCTCCGAACTTGCAGAGCACACAACTCTCCCCATTATTCTTTACGAGTTCCCCGGTATGCAGCCTCACCTTATGGATGCTGAATGTTACGGCAAGCTTGTTGAAACAGGCAAGTTCCACGGCATTAAGGACACAACCTGCCGCATTGAAAAGATTAAGGAAAAGATTGCCGTTCAGGGTGACTCCGCCGTTCTTCAGGCTAACATTCCCTACCTTATGGAGGCTTATGAGGCAGGCGCAAGAGGTGTTGTTGCCACACCCACAAGCTGCGGCGCATACCTGTTCTCCAAGATGTACGACGAATTCTTTGTTCAGAACGACAGAGAGGCTGCAAACTACACCCACCAGCAGATTTGTGTGCTTGACAACGCCATTGATTCCGGCTTCTGCGCAAGCGCCAAATACCTCGTCAGACTTTGCGGCATAGAGGGCTTCAACTGGTACACAAGAGGCAGCCACAATCTCAACCCCCAGAGACTCAAGTCACTTCGTGTATTCTTCGACTGGGCAAAGGCAACAGGCTTCAAGTTCTATAACGACTAATTAATCCAAACACTACTAAAGGCGGTATTCAAAATGGCCGATAACAACAGCTTTTCCATTTCAAGAAAGGGCTACAACTGCGCTGAGGTTGACGAGTACATCAGCTATGCAAGCCAGTCGGAAACACAGCTTCGAGAAAGCTATGCTTTCCTGCAGGAAAAATATGATGCTCTCCACGAGGAAAATTCAAAACTCCGCAAGGACTGCACCGCTCTTGCTTTGGCGTTGCAAAAGCTGCGTGAAACAGCCGTTGCCGAAGATAATACAGACGGCAACGAAGGTCTGCTCGAAGAAATTGCCGCACTCAGAGCCGAAAAAGAGGCGCTGACGGCTGAGCTTGCAGCAGCCCGTGAAAAAGACGGCGAGGCTTCAGACTGCTACAGCGATGCGGCTTCAAAAATGATTGCAGAGGTTGCGCAGATTGTGCAGAAGCTTGAAAAGGATGCACAGCGCAAGGCAGATGCAATTACTGCCGCCGCTCGCCTTGAGCAGGAAAAGGCAAAGCTTATCAAAGAGCAGGTCAACCACGAGGTGCGCAGCCTTATGTCAATGCTGGTCAGCTTTGCAGATGATGCAGACGAAGAAACTATTGTTGAAATAATCGGCGAAGAAGAAACCGAATAACAACAAAAGCCACACGCAACTGTGTGGCTTTTATGATAAAGGAAAATCAGCTATGAGAATGAGAAAAAAGAAATATCTTGAAGAGCGCCTGAACGAATGCGGCGACAACATAATTCAGCTTTTCAGCGATGATCGCAACTTCATGACGGCAATAGAAAAGAAGGAATACTTCGATTTCAAGGAGATTTTCGGCACCGACAAGCCGGTTGTGCTTGAGGTCGGCTGCGGCAAGGGCAAATTTGCCTGTGAGCTGGCAAAAGCCAACCCCGATATCAACGTGCTTGCACTCGAAAAGGTTGCAAACGTTATTGTTGCGGCAAGCGAAAAGGCAAGGGAAGAAAAAATCGAAAACGTACGCTTTCTTCACGGCGGTGCAGAGTACCTTGAAAAATTCATTGCGCCCAAGTCAATCGAGCGTATTTACCTCAATTTCTCCTGCCCCTACCCCAAAAATTCCTACGCCAACCACAGGCTTACCAACGCACGCTTCCTCAAAAGCTACGCCGTAATTCTTAAGGACGGCGCCGAAATCCACCAAAAGACGGACAATATGCACTTTTTCGAGTATTCGCTGGAGCAGTTTTCCGCCTTCGGCTTCAAGCTCAAAAACATATCCCTCGACCTGCACAACAGCGGCTTTGAGGGCAACATAGAAACAGAATATGAGCACCGCTTTGCTTCGCAGGGCATGCCCATTTACAGACTGGAAGCGTATTTATGAAAACCTGTTTACTTGTCGGCGGCGGAGATTTTTACGCCGGGGGCTTCAAACCCGAAAAGGAAAACTTAATAATCGCCGTTGATGCAGGCTACGAAAGGCTTACCGAGCTTGGAATTAACCCTGACCTTGTTGTGGGGGATTTTGACTCGCTCGGCTTTGTGCCCGACCACCCCAACACCGAAACCCACCCGAGCGTGAAGGACGACACGGACACGATGCTTGCCGTAATAAAAGGCATTGAGGCAGGCTGTGACCGCTTTCTGATTTACGGCGGCACAGGCGGCAGAATTGCGCACACCCTCGGCAATATTCAGGTGCTTGCTCACCTTGCAAACGAAGGTAAGCAGGGTTTTATTATTGACAAGGACTACGTAATCACCACCGCAAAGGACTGCACGCTCATTTTTCCTAAAGAAAACAGCGGATATATTTCCGTTATTCCGTGGGGAAGCAAAAGCTGCACCGTAACGCTTAAAGGGCTTAAATATGAGCTCGACCGTGCTCCCCTGCCCTGTGACCGACCTTTAGGGATAAGCAACGAATTCACGGGTAAAGCCGCTAAAATCACCGTGCACGAGGGCACGGCAATAATCATAATCGAAAGCTCAGGCATCTTGCCCGAAAGGGAGGAAGCAAATGGCAAATAAAATTTCCGCCGCTATTTTTGACCTTGACGGCACACTTATTGACTCAATGCCGATATGGAACGACCTGAGCTTCAATTTTCTCACCGCCCGTGGCGTTACGCCCAAGCCCGATTTGCGTGAAAGGGTTTCGACTATGTTTCTGCGTGAATCCTCGCAGTATGTTGTGGACGAGTATAACCTCGACTGCACGGCTGAGGATGTGCTTGCCTTTATGCACGAGCAGATAGACAATTTCTATATCAACCTCGTGCCTCCGAAAGAGGACGTAATACCGTTTCTTGAACGCTTAAAAAAAGCAGGAATTAAAATGTGCGTAGCAACGGCAACGGAAAGAAGACTCGCAATTCCCGCACTCGAGCACAACGGTATGCTCGGATATTTCGACGAAATTTTTACCTGCGCAGATTTTGGGGTCAGCAAAAGAAGCCCGTTGATTTTTGAAAAGGCACTTGAATTTCTCGGCACGGAAAGCCAGGAAACCTACGTGTTTGAGGATTCGCCGCACGCAGTTGAAACTGCGGCAAAGGCAGGCTTCCCCGTAGCGGCGGTTTACGACGAATCAGCCGCAGGCAAGGAAAAGGAAATAAGAGAGCTTAGTAAGGTGTTTTTTTATAAATACGCTGAGCTTGATGAATACTTTGATATATAACATTAACAAGACAGCACAGTTCACCCATACTGTGCTGTCCTTTATCTCTTCCCGTAAAAAAGCTATACTTTTTTCTGCTTCACCTCCCTTTACTTTAAAGTATAATCTTTGCAAATGGCTGTTGCTTCTCCGTTTTCATTGAAAACGATATCCACAACACCCGTTGCTTTAACCCCGTCGGTGTACTCAACGGTAAAGGTAACCGTGTCATTAAAGACTGAAAAAGATATACCGTTGTTTTCCGACAGAGCTTTTAACATTTCGTCCGTGTGCTCCCAGTAAAAGCCGTCTGTTTTACTGTTGAATTCCTCACCGCTGACAACGATTTCGTGGCCGTGTTCGGGAGCAGAAAAAACAGGTCTGCCTACAGAATAAACAAGCTGACCGTATTCGGATGTGTTTTTCACCGTTACGGTTTTTACGCTTCTGCCCTCCTCCAAATTCAGCCTGAATTCGTTGACGGAATACCGGGTCAGGTAAATTTCATCAGTACCGTCGGTATGGCTTCTGCCCCTGAAAAAGCCCTCTTCGTCACAGTAAGCGTAAATCCCGTTATCAAGGTCGGTGCGTATTTTTTCCTTTTCGCTGTCCGTTAAACCTCGGATATCGGTTGCTATTAATTTGATACCGCAGTCATATCCCTCATTGATTTCAAGTGGAATTACGGTCTGATTTTCCTCTTCGGTTTCGCCGTCACAGGCACTTGCAAGCACAATAAAGCCGCTCATCATATCAAGCACTATATTCTGTGTGGTGCCTTCGGTAGGTTTTTCCGGGTCGCTTACGGGTCGTTTTCCGACAAAGCCTGTGCCCAGAACAATAATTGCGGCAAGGCACA
Source organism: Clostridia bacterium (assembly GCA_017516745.1). Classification (GTDB taxonomy): domain Bacteria; phylum Bacillota; class Clostridia; order Oscillospirales; family Acutalibacteraceae; genus UBA8612. The sequence continues at coordinate 30,507 of JAFXBF010000003.1, read as the reverse complement.
CGGCAACAACCGCCCTTGTTATTCTTTTAGGCTTCACGCAGGAAGCACTGCCGATAACCTTTGCTTTAAGCCTGTTTTTCATATGTATATCCGGCTGAATATCATCAATTATATTTATAAACTCTTCCTTTTTCATTGTACATAATCCTCCAATTCAGGTTTAAGCATTTCTCTGCCCCGTTGCAAACGCTTTTTTACTGCGGCTTTGCTTATTCTGAGTATTCGGGCAATTTCCTCAACGGAATAGCCGTTGTAATAGTACAGCAGCACCGCAATTTTGTATTTGGGCGGCAGGGCAAAAACGCTTCGTAATATATCCTGCCGTGCATCGTTATCGCTCTGCACGGAAAGGGTAACATCCTGAAGATTTAGGTTCTTCCTGCCTGCTTTTTTGAGCAAATCAAGGCAGGCATTTTGCGTTGTTCTTATAAGCCACGCCTTTTCGTGCTCAGGACTGCTGAACTTGTTTTTGTTATAAAAATATTTTGTAAAAACGTCCTGCAACACATCCTCGGCATCAGCGCTGTTGCCGAGATACAGAAAGGATATTCTGTAAAGCATAGCCGCATAAAGATTGTATTTTTCTTCAAATTCTTTTTCGAGATCCCGATTCTTCATAACGTCCTCCTTTCATATATAAAACGAGTGAGGAATGCTGTTGGTGACAAAATACAGTTTAGCGCAACAATAAATTGTTGCTAAAAGAATAGAGAATAAAGAATAAATAAGAAATAATAATTGATGGCGGGACACCCGCACCCGATTATATAATGGGTGTGGGCGAAGCCCACCCACCTTTATTCTTTATTATTTATTCTTTCTTATTTCAAATTTCAGTTTAGCGATTTTATCGCTAAACTGTAAAAAAGCCCCGGGCATTTACTGCCGAGGGCTTTTGGGTTAATTATTCAAAATACTTTTTCCAATCATCACCGGAGAGGATTTTGCCCTCTGCAAGGTTGAATGTGAACGTTTCCTGCTTCCCGTCCTTTTCGGTTACGAGTCTGATTACTTCGCTGTTAACATATTCGGCGCTGATAATCTTTTCGTCCGTCTTTTTAAAGAACTTTCGCACGAGAGTCTGTGCGGCCTTATCGTAATCGCCTGCGTTATCGGAAACGAAAAGAACATTACCGCAAAGGTTGTTGATTTTACCGAGGAGATACTTCTGCTCGTCTGTGAACTGGAGTTTATTGATGTGCATGAGCAGCACGTCGCTGAACTTGAGGTTATTCTTACGAAGGAAGAATACATCGGGGTCGTTCATCCAGACTCTGCCGTTCATATGGCGGCGGAAGATGGAGTTGTTGATTGCGCTTCTTGCGTTGAGCATTTCGTTTGCAACCTGAATACGGTTGAAGAACAGGCCCTCATAGTAAAGGTCAACGTCACAGCTGATACGGCAGGCATCAACAACGCCCATAGCAGGGCCAATCGGAACACCGCAGCCGAGGAAGAGCTTGTCGCCGACACACTCACGAAGGAATGCCATAGCATCGCACATAATTTCGCCTCTGCTCTTACCGTGTCTGGGCTTGATGCACTGGCTGTAGAGGAAGTCGAGCTTGACCATATCGTAGCCCCAGTCGTTGAGCACTGTATCGAAAACTTCCTTAAGGTAAGCTCTTACTTCTTCATTGTAAATATCGAATGTATATGCACCGCCCCAGGCAATACAACCGACCATCGGCTTGCCGTTGGTGTCCTTGATAAGCCAGTCGGGGTGTTCCTTTGCCATACGGGAAATCTTCTGGCAGTTGAAGGGAGCGAGCCAGATACCTGCCTTGTAGCCCTTGTCGTGGATTTTGTCTGCAATGTACTTCATACCGTTGGGGAACTTTGCGGGGTTGGGGTCAAGCCAGTCGCCGATATATGTTTCGTAACCGTCATCAATCTGGAAGATGTTGACCAAATCCTTATAATCATCAAGGCCGTCAAGGTCACGAAGGATAATATTTTCGTCAATATCCTGGAAATAGTTGTACCAGGAGGTATAACCGCTCATTGTGCCGTGCCTTGTTTCGGGCATATCCCACAGGCCGAAGTAGTTGTCAAAAACCTCCTCGTAGCCGCCCTCAAAACAAACGATATCGAACACCTCAAGCGGAGCGGTGAGCACCTTGCCGAGCAAATCCTTTGTGAAATAGAAGCGGTTTTCGTTCATCTTTACCTTGAAAATGGTAAAGCCTGTTTTTTCGGTAAGTGAACCCCAGAGCTTTACGCTTTCGCCGTTGCGGATGTAGGTATAGCAGTGGCTGTGGAATTCGCCGGGCTTTTCGGAATACTTTACAATCCATTCGTCGCCCGTTTTTCTTGCAATACCCTTTGTGTATTCGGAAATGTTAGCAAGCTTAATGCAGCCACGCATAATTTCGTTTGCCTTGTATTCCCTTGTCTTTGTCCAGGACTGGTAGCCGTTGCCGAAGAACAGGTCGCCGGGCTTAAACTCATAGGGAATTTCGGAATAGAATTCTACAAGCTCAATTGTCTTTTTCGGAACAATTGTGACCTTGTAGCTGTTGTCCTTATTTTCAATTTCAAGGCGGTAAAAATCGTTCTCCTTGTCGTTGGTTGTGAACTGCTTGCCGCCGAATTTAAAGCTTACGGTGTACTTTTTATCCATTATTATCGCTCCCGTCACATTAATAAGTCTATTTTAGCAGAATTCACCCCAATAATCAACTATAATAATTATAATTATTCCGTTGTTTTCGGGCACGGCTTGTGATAAAATATAGGCAAGTTTTTTCGGAGGTGTATCACCGTGGACAAGGATGTTTACAGAAAAGGCATAGCAAGACAGCTTAATCTCAACACGCAGGAAACGCTTGCAATGATTGCGACATACCGACCCACTCCCCGTGGGGTTGAGTATGAAAGCCGTGTGCCGTACGGAGAAGGCAGACTCAACTACATCAAAACCTATTGCCGCAAGGATTTGAAAAGCGTCAGAAAGCCGCTGTTTTTGTACATTCACGGCGGCGGCTGGATATCGGGCGTTACCGCAATGCGCAACCCCTATATTATGAACTGGGCTGAGCTTGGCTTTTTCACCGCCTCTGTCAGCTATTCCTACGCACCGCAGAAAATCTTTCCGACACAGCTAAAGGAAATATTTGCCGCAATTGATTATATTTTTGACAATGCAGACAAATACCGCATTGATACCGACAATATTGTTATTGCAGGTGAAAGTGCAGGCGGATACTTTATTTCCTATGTCGCCTGCTACGGCAACGACCCCGAAACGCTGAAAAAGCTCGGCATTGAATTCAGACACGCAGGCAAGCTGAAAATAAAGGCGCTCGTTTCACACAGCGGCTGTGCCGATTTAAGAAGAATATTCGACAGCAGCAAAAAGCAGTCTGAATTCCCGTTTATCAAAATGATGACGGCAACCTTCTTCGGTATGACGGAAGCTGAATTTGCTGAATACCTGAAAACCGAGGAAAGCCGACTTGCCAACCCCGTGATTACGCCGTCTTTTCCGCCCTCATACCTTGTGTGGTGTGTAAAGGATTTGCTGCAATACGAAAGCTTTGATATGGCTGCCGACCTTGAAAAAGCAGGCGTTGCACACGCTCTTTACAAGGGCGACAAAAAAATCGCAAAGCACGCCTGGTCAATTGTAACCCGATTCAAAGAGGGCAGAGATTGCCTTGCCGCAACATATGACTTTGTTCTGCCCTATCTGCCCGTATATTTCGAAAAAAACAGCGGCGAGTGGTCATTTAAGAGTTGATTAAATCTTATTTTTATAGTAAAATATTTAAAGTTTTATATATATCAAAAGGAGAACTGTTATGAGCAAAAAATTGGTTGTCGGCAACATCGGTATGATGTTCGGCATGGCACACGTTGAAGGCGCAATGGCTTATGACGATGCTGAAATCGCACTTATCTGCGACTGCAACGAGGAGACTCTGCGCAAGGCAGGCGAAAAGTACGATATTCCCGTTGAAAAGCAGTGCACGGATTACCACGACATTATCAACAACAAGGATATCAATGTTGTTTCCGTTGCTATCCCTGACCAGCAGCACAAAAAGGTTGTTTCCGAGCTGCTTCGTGCAGGCAAGCACGTGCTTTGTGAAAAGCCCCTTGCGCTCACCCGTGAGGATATTGAGGAAATCGTAAAGGTTGCAGACGAATCCGGTTGCAAGTTTATGGTCGGTCAGATTTGCCGCTTCACACCTTCCTTTATCAAGGCAAAGGAAATTATCGATTCGGGTCTTATCGGCGAAGTTTACTTCGTTGAAAGCGAATACGCACACGACTATATGAAGATAGTTGAAAATGCAGACGGCACACAGCACTGGCGCGCTGACCCCAAGCGCCACGGTGTTATCGGCGGCGGCTGCCACGCTGTTGACCTTCTTCGCTGGCTTGCAGGCGACCCCACGGAGGTTTTTGCCTACGGCACGCACCTTATGCTTCCCAAGGTTGATTATGATGATGCAACCATCGCACTTATGAAATTCAGCGACAGATGTATGGGCAAGGTCTTTGTTTCCACAGGCTGTAAGCGTGACTATACAATGCGCACGGTTATCTACGGCACAAAGGGCACAATTATCTGCGACAACACCTCACCCACAATGCAGCTTTTCGTTGCCGACGAAGAAGGTGTTGCACCCGAGAAGCCCGAAATCATCGAGCTTGAGGTCAACAACCACAACGCCGTAAAGGAATTTGAGGTATTCGCAGATGCCATTCTCAACGGCAAGCCCATTCCCACAGACGCAAGAGAAGGCGCAAAGACCGTTGAGGTATGCCTTGCAATTGTTGAATCCGCAGAAAAGGGCGAGAAGGTTTATCCCAACTATAACTTCTGATTTTTGCATTTTTTACATATTTTGCGTTTTTCAAAGCTCAAATTTTTATTATTGAAATATCGGTTTTTTTATTGAAAACTATATACATATTTTAAAAATTGTGTTAAATTATTTATGTTATTTTATTTATGCATTTTTCGCATAGGGGAGTGTTTACAATGACAAAAATTTACGAAGGCAAGACAAAGGACGTTTACAGCCTTGAAAACGGCAACGTAATGCTCAAGTTCAAGGACGACTGCACAGGCAAGGACGGCGTTTTCGATCCGGGCGAGAACACAGTCGGTCTTACAATCGAGGGCATCGGCAAGGCTAACCTCAAGTCCTCCATTCACTATTTTGAGCTTCTCAAGGAAGCAGGCATCAAGACCCACTACGTAAGCGCAAACATTGACGACGCTACAATGGAAGTTCTTCCTGCAAAGGTATTCGGCCACGGTCTCGAGGTTATCTGCCGCCTTGTTGCTACAGGCAGCTTCATCCGCAGATACGGCGATTACATTGCAGACGGCACACCTCTTGAGGGCGGCTATGTTGAGTGCACCTTCAAGGACGACGCTAAGGGCGACCCGCTTGTTACAGGCGAAGGCCTTGCAGCACTCGGTGTTATGACTCCCGCTATGTTCGATAGCCTTAAGGAGCAGACACTCAAGATTACAAAGATTGTTGCTGACGACCTCAAGTCCATCGGTCTCGACCTTTGGGATATCAAGTTCGAGTTCGGCTACAATAACGACGAGGTTATCCTCATTGACGAAATCGCTTCCGGCAACATGAGAGTTTACAAGGACGGCGTTATCGTTGACCCCGTTGAGCTTACAAAGTACATCAACGAAAGATAAGCCAATAAAAAAGATACACGGCAGTTTCACTTTTTCGGTGAAGCTGCCGTGTTTTTTAATGTTTAACTGTTGAAAAGATAATCGCAGATACGCTTGGTTGAATTGCCGTCACAGGCTGACATAAAGTCGTTTTTGAAGTTGATTACCTTCTGCTTGTCAAAGCCCGTTTCAAGACGCTTTACTTCGTTTATGATGCCCTCGGTATCCTCAACTATTTCACCCGGCACAAAGCTTCTGTAATCAAAATAGAAGCTGCGGTCGTTCTCATACTTCTCGAGGTCATAGGCGTAGAATATCATCGGGCGTTCAAGCAGTGAATACTCGAAGATAAGCGAAGAATAGTCGGAAATAACTATATCAGCCGCACAAAGTGCCGTGTCGATATTGGCTGCCTGTGAAACGTCGTAAAGGAAGCCGTTGTACTTTTCCTGCTGTTCCTCGGTGAGTTTGAAAGCCTTTGCGGTAAGCGGATGAAGCTTCATAACAAAGGCATAATCCTCGTGAAGATTGTCATAAAGCGCATCAAGGTCGAGAGTGTTGCGCATATAGGAATTCCTCAGGCTGTTGCCACGGAAGGTGGGAGCGTAAAGAATAACCTTTTTGCCCTCGATACCGGGACAGAGCTGATTGAGTGTTTCTCTGCCGCTTTTTACAAAGTCGGGGTCAAAATAAACGTCCGTCCTCGGTGTGCCGAGCGGCTTTACCGTTTTTTCATCGCAGTTAAAGGCTTCGGCATAGGCAAAGCTGACCTTCGGCGAAGAAACGCAGACATTTGTGTATGTATTGTGCACGGGGAATTTGTCAAGTGATGACTTGTTTGCACCCCATTTTTTATCCACCGTAGAGTAGCCCCACATTTTGAAAGCACCGCAGGCGTGCCATAACTGGACAATATCCTGACCCTCACGGGGCTTGTTTGCAAAAGCGGGGAAATAATAATCCACAAGGAAAAGTGCACGGCAGTTGCCGAATTCCTTAAAGAAGAATTCACAGTCGATAAACTTGGCAAGCTCGTTCAAAATCTTGTTCTTGTAGCGGTTGTCGCCCTCTCCCCTGTTGACTGTAACACAGTTGTAGCCTCTGCCCTCAAGCTCTTCTTTAATGCACCTGAGGTTGTCGGGAAGGGTTTTGTAAAGGCTTGAATACGCAAGAACAACCTTTTTTTCGTCAATGGGCTGCTTTGAGTATTTCTTATAGTAGTGCGGCCACAGGTGATAGTACCAGAAGCTTCTTCTGATATCGCCAAGCCTTTTCATAAACTTACGTTTGATAAGTCTCAATATGTTTTTTACAGCAGTCATTTTACTCAAGGTAAATTCAACTCCTTTTTCAAATGGATATTATATACTATAATGCAATAAATTGCAAGTGTAATAAAGAACAAAGCACTTGCGTGATTAAGACCGGGGTGCTCCTGAAAAATGAAAAAGAGACTATCGGGAAAACCGACAGTCTCTAAATCAACAAAATTGCGTCAGATAGCGCGGGTAACCTTTCCTGAACGAAGGCAACGGGTGCAAGCATAAACTCTCTTGGGAGAGCCGTTTACAACAGCCTTAACACGCTTGATGTTGGACTTCCATGTTCTGTTGGAACGTCTGTGGGAGTGGGAAACCTGAATACCGAAAGCAACGCCCTTACCGCAGAATTCACATTTTGCCATTGGTGAAAACCTCCTTTTAAGCTTTTACTAAACGAACATTAAGTATTTTAGCAGATTAAACACTAAAATGCAAGAGCTTTTTTATATTTTTTCGTTTTATATAAGTTGTATTAAAAAAACAACGGTTGTTTAGGCAAAAATCACATTTTTGTTACTGTTTCAAGCTGTTCACGCAGCCAGTTTATAGCCTGCGCCGTGCCCTCATCGTCCGCAGGGAAAAATTCTTCGGTGATTTTTTCCTTGTCAACAATGTCATAGGACTGCCAGCCTATATAGTACGATGCGCTGATTTTGTTGCCGTTTTCCTCGTCCACCTTAACGGTGAGTCTGTAGCGGAAGCGGTCATCAAAAACGCCCGTATTTTCCTTATATGTTACGGAGCCGTACCAGATGTTTGGCTTACCCCAGATGGGCACAGCACCGAGCAGATATTCAAATGTTATATCGGGTATATTGTTCATAAATTCACCTTAATAAGCCGCAATTTTTTCTAAATCTGCCCTGCCACGGGAGGCGGTGATGATGATTTTGAACGCATCACACTCTGACTCCTGCACACAGATTTTTCTGTTGCCGACGGTGGTGTAATTCTCATAAGAGGTTTCCCACAAGCCGTCCTTTCTGCCGATTATTCTGAACGAAGCGATACGCTGACCGTTGGCTATATTCTCACGAAGCTCAAAATATTTTATCTTCTTCACTTCGCCCATTTCAACAAGGTATTCCGACTGTGTGGGTGAAGTGTGAGTGCAGGTGATTTTTGCACCCTCGCAAAGGTTTACGGCAAAGGTGCTGCGGATTTTATCGCCAAGCTCTTTCAGACGTGTAACATCCCTCGGGTCAAACTTACCGTTTGGCATGGGCGGAATGTTAAGGTTGAAGGTTGTGTTTGCGCCGACAGAGCGAAGATAGGTATTGAAAAGCCTTTCGAGCGAATGAGGCTCCTCCTCGGGGTGGTAAAACCAGCCCGGACGGATTGACATATCTATTTCGGACGGGCAGAAAACAAGACCCTCGGAATACATAATATTTTCAAGGCTGCCTATATCGCAGTCACAGTTTGAGTGGTAAGGAATACCGCCTTCAAGCAAAGCACCCTCGGTCTGCTTATCGCAGTAGAAGCAAAGCTCGTGGGGCACGACTGCCCACTCGGAAAGCCTTGCGCTGCCGCTTTCGTTGCCGCACCAGCGCAAATCGGGGCCGTCATCCTTAAATATCGTAGCGTTGGGCTGATATTTGCGCACAAGCTCAAAAAACGATTCAAATTCATAAACCTGTTTTTTACCGCTCGGGCCTTCGCCGCAAGCGCCGTCAAACCAAACGTGGAAAACCTCACCGTAGTTTGTAAGCAGCTCGGTTAACTGTGCACGGTAGAAATCGTTATACTCATCCGTGCCGTAGCAGGCGGCATTTCTGTCCCACGGAGAAAGGTAAAAGCCGAACTTTATGCCTCCCCTTTCACACGCTTCGGCAAGCTCACGCACAACGTCACCCTTGCCGTTTTTGTAGGGACTGTTTTTGATTGAATGCTCCGTAGTGGCGGTCTGCCACAGGCAGAAGCCGTCGTGGTGCTTGGCGGTGATAACAGCGCCCTTCATACCTGCGGATTTTATAGCCTCAACCCACCGGTCGCAGTCAAGCTCGGTAGGGTTGAAAATTGCAGGGTCTTCCTTGCCCGTACCCCATTCAAGACCCGTGTAGGTGTTGGGGCTGAAATGGATAAAGGCGTAAAACTGTGTTTCCCTCAGGCGTTCAAGCTGACGTTTGGTGGGTACTACCTTGCCTGCATTTTCGATAAATTCGTTAAAAGAAATCATTTTGTAACAGCTTCCTTCTGTCCTTTTGCAGGCTGAGCATCAATAACCTTGTTAATGTCGAACTTACCCTTGTGGCGATAGGGGTAAACAAGCAGGAATACATAGGCAAGAATACCGCCGATTGAGTTACAAAGAAGGTCTTCCATAGTATCCATAAGTGCCCAACGGTATTCAAAGGTTTCTGCTGTCCAGCCTTCAGCCCAAAGGCTCTCACTTATAACATGAGGGATTATGTGCGGATTTGCAAGGAAGTCCTTACCGTAAGTTTCGGCTGCTGCCTGTGCCTCCTGATAGCACCAGTGCTGAGCATCGGAGCCGAAGAACTGGTCAAGAACGAACTCTACAATTTCCCAGGCGTTACCTGCAATAAAGGAAACACCGAAGGCGGCAAGAGCAATAAGCGGAACGTGGTGCTTAATCTTATCACGCACCTGCATAGCCGTGATTGCCTCGTAGCCGAAGAGAGCACCTGCTATACCGCCGAATATATGGAATATAAGGTCGTAGTAACGGAATGAATAGTAAAGGTTGACATATGCACCGCAGAAGGATGCCATAAAGAAACCTACAACGGAAATATCCTGAATATAGGAAGGCAGATAGTGCATAAAGTTCTTCTTGCTTGTTGCCATACATATTTCCCAGGCGAACATACCGACAAGGTTAGCCGCCATCTGCTTTACCATCATAGGTCTGCCGCCAAGCGGAGTGAAGCCGAATATTGAATCGAGAATACCGAAAATCATAATGGCACGGAAAATCCACCACCAGACTATTTCTATCGGCTTTGCGTTAGCCTTGATTCTTGCAATGTAGTTTTTCATAAATCTTTCTCCCTCAATTTATACTGTCACGGTTTAACCGTACAACAATGTAAGTTTACCAAATAAAAAAGTAAAAGGCAAGAGTAAAATAATTTCTTTGAAAAATTGTAATATTTAGTCAAAAAACTCCCCCGTGCCCGGGTAACCGGGCAGAGGGGAGAAAAACATTATGTATTACTGCTGCAAAGCAGCAGATTTTGGCTTTTTTATTTACCGAACAGACCGTTGAATAAGCCTGTGAAGAAGGAGACTATGATATTAAAGAATCTTACCAGCCAGGAGGGAAGCTGTATACCTTCACCTGAGCCGTTAAAAAGATTCTGGAAGAAAGCAACTATCTGCTCCCAAAGGGTAGGCTCATCAACAGGGTCGTCGGGATTATCGGGGTCATCGGGGTTATCGGGATTATCCGGTTCATCGGGAACATCGGGCTGTATGATAGGCGGAATATAGAACTTATCTCTTGCCGCAATTGTGAAGTCCTCATCAATCGGAACATAGAAAGCAAGGGTCGTTTCCTTCATATCATCCTCGTCAAGGCCGAAAACTGACGGGTCGTATTTTCTGCCCTTTGAATCAAGAATTTCCCAATAGGAGAAATCGCTTGAAGAAATCGAGGTTCTTGCCGAAATCTGTTTGCCCTTGTATACGTCGAGCACACTTGTATCGTACCTTGTATTGATGCAGGTCATCTTGATCCACTTTTCGTAGGTAACTGTCGTTGCGTGGGATTCCATAACCGGATTTGTAAAGTAGATACAGTCTGCATCACCGGGAGTGTATTCGGCGTAGGCAACAAAGGTATATGTGCCCGGCTGCTCAATCTGATGCTCGAATATCTTGCGCTTACTGCTCTCCGTATGGCTGTAGGTGGGCGGAATATTCTCGCCGAGAACCCAGGTATTCGTGCCGTCGGTAAGCCAGACCTTTGCCGTACCGTTCTTGTACTGGTCATGGAAAGCAAGAGTTACCTGAATTACGCCCTCGTTGTTGGAGTTACGGGTATTAACGGCAAGTGAGCCGAACTTGCCCGTATCGGGTCGCTTGACTATTTCAATCGGGAGAGTGAGGGTAATATCCTCATAGTTGTCATCAAGATAAACCCTAATTTCCATAGGCTCTGTCTTACCCAGAGGAAGGTCTCTTACGCTTACGCCCCATTCAACCATAACCTTAGAGGCATCAAAGCCCTCCTCAAACTCAAAGCCTGCATCTGCAGCCTTTCTGTTTTTGGCCACGTAGCCGTAGTTGACCTTAACGGCCTCGGGAGTTTTTGTAATCGGAAGCTTCTTGGGAGCAATTATCTTTATGGGAAGATTGAACTCAAGGCTCTCGTAATTTGCGCAGCTTACTGTGGTTGTTATATCGTTATATGTTCCGGGCTCAAGAGTTGAAAGACTCTTGCTGAACTTCACGGTTACGTTTGCAGGGTCAATTCCCTCGCCGAACTCAAAGCCGAGCAGGGCATCAGCCTTTACCGAAGAGCCTACAGTACCCTGAACAATCTCAAGCGGCATAGGCACCCTAACGTTGAGTGTGCCGGGCTTAAGGGATATGCTCAGAGATATCATCTGTGCGCTTTTAGCGAAGAAGCCGGCAAGGTCGGGGTTGTCGGGCACAAAGTATGCCGATGTGCTTATATTCGTACCTGCGACTTTTACGGTATCCTTGTTCTGCCATTTGAAGATACCGGTTATGGGCTGACCCTCGTAGATAACACGTCCGCCTTCAAACTTGATGTCACCGTATGTGAGGTCGGGCGACCAGACAAGGTCATCATCAAGAACCGTCGGATAAACAGATATACCCGAAGCCAATGCAGGGTTATCGTTTACGTTTACCTGCACGGTAGTTGTAACGTCCGCATGACCCTTGAGAGTCCACGTTGCGGAATATGTACCGCTCTCATAAATCTTTTTGCTGCCCGATTGGACGTTTGATATGGAATCGTAAGCCCATTTACCACCTTCAATCGGTTCGCCTGTTTTCGTGTTTATAACCGTGCCCGTTATCGTTGCGTCAGAAAGCTTTGTGCCGGGGTCGATTGCAGCGGCCGTTGCCGTACCCTGAAGAGCGGTTTCAATCGCAGTAACGGTTATCGTCGGCCAGTTTTCAATCGGGTAATCGTCTGTCGTTCTGAACGAGCCCTTTTTGTATTTTGTTTCGTCTGTCGGGAAGAAATAAAGCGTAAGCACTGAATCCTCACGGGGAGTAGGAACGGTTGTGAGAGTGTTAAAGCCGAAATAGCCTTCAACCTTTTCGCCTTCGTACCAAACCTCACCGCCTGATACAGTAAGGTCGCCGTAGCTCAGGCCGTATTCAAATGTACTGGGTGTAACGGTGGGAGCAACCTTTACGGTTGCGTTGCGGTAGGTAAGCGATATGGGATCCGCAGCCGATGCGCTTAAGCCCATCGGAATAATTGACAAAAGCAAAAGTGCCGTCAGAAGGACAGCAAAGGATTTGTTAAGTTTTTTCATAATGTTTCTCCGTTTCTAAACTTTTTCTTCGGCCGGTGTTTCAAGTCGGCCGAAATTTTTCTCATCATGTTTAGTCGGACACATCTGAAAGCGCAAGTAATATAAGCTTGAACGGCATATTCTTTTGCCGCAACCGCCCTGTTTATTTTTTAAGAACAAAGAAAAGACGTGATGGCAAAAGAGAATACGCATTTTTTACACAATAATCTTTCAAATGTGCCCCGTTATTTGGTTTTTCGGGTGAAAGGTGTTGAGCCATTGGAATCACATCCTTTTTTCTAATTTATTCAACTTATGCAAGTTGTTAAGTAAATATTACCAATTTTAAAGCATTATTGCAATAGTTTTGTGCACATTTTATACGTATATTAACTTTTTCTGCAAATTTGCACATCGTCAATTCATTGCATTTGTGCATATTGTCCAATGCCTCAAAAGCAAAACACTGTATCAAAATTGTGCGAACAGACATTTTGATACAGCATCTTTAATTTTACTTATTCAGATATTCCGTTAAGCGGTCATCAATATACACATCCGGCTTAAAAAGTCTTGCCTTCTCGCAAAGCTCGGCATAAAGCTGACTGCTGTTTTTAAAGCAATAGGAAATTGTAACCTTGTGCGGCAGAAATTTTGCGTTGATACGAATTGCCCACACACCTATCAGTGGCAAACATTTGGCTTCAATATACCACATATCCTCATATTTTACATTTAACGAACGTGGATGTCTCCAGCCTTTGAACCTGAACGAATTAAGGTGCATATAATCATCAAAGGTTTCAACGTATCGGTTTTTATATTCACCCATAAACATAAAACACATAACAAATAAAAAAGGAAGTATAGACATTAAAACACGATATATCGTTGCAATAGGTTCATTTGTTACCAGTCCTATAATTAAAAACATCAACACAACTGACAGCTCAGCCGTCATCATATTCAAAACATATAAGCCGACTCTGTATTTATATTTCATTTTGCATTCCTTTTAAAATATCTGTTATTACCTCGCCTATCTTTTCCGCCATAAGATAAAAGCCAAGGTCATTCGGGTGGCAGAAATCCACGGTTGCATAGTCTGCCTTATCGCCGTAAATTTCCTGCCCGTCAATAAAATAAACGTTTTTGTCACCGTTTGCAACTGCCGTTTCATAGGTTTTGCGGATTATCGCCTTGCGCTTTTCAATATCTTCGCCAAAGTGCTTATCCGCAACGGAAACCATTATTACGGGCAAATCGGGCTTTGCGGCACGGAGGATTTCAAAGAAACGTGCGTGCGTTTTTTCAAGCCAAGAGGCATCGGGTGCGTTGTGGTCGTAATCGTAAACGAAGGCACTCATATCAAGCGTTGCGATATAGTGCGCCATTTCGTCCTCACCCCTGCAGCTGCCCGAAAAGCCGAGGTTAAGAAAATCACAGTCGAGCTTGCGTGAAATAATTGCCTCGTAGCTGTTGCCCGGATGTCCTGCGCAGCCGCCCTGAGTGATTGACGAGCCGTAAAAAACAACGGGCTTTTGGTGAGTATATTCATCCGCTTCAAGCACGGCTGCACCGTCCTCAAGCAAAACGCAGACCGCAGAAACATTGTTGTAAAGCGGAAAATTTATGAGGATATCACGCATTTTACCCGATCCTAAATTAATTTCTGAATAAAACTCCTTTTCACCCTTTTCCTTTGCCTTGCCGTAAAAATCTCCCTGCGGAATAAAGGGCTTCACAAAGCCGCCGTCAGCGTACAAATCGAAACAGGAAACACCTGTTACGGGCATATGCGGCAGCAGACAGATATCGGGCAGGATATAACGCAGGGCTATTCTTGCACTGTCCGTTTTAAAGCGGAGTCTGCCGCCTGAGGTATTGGTATGAAGCCATTTTACTCCGTCATTCACCTTTTCGGCAACCTCATAGGGCATACGGGTGTAATTATGCTCATTACAATTGTAAAGCCCGTAAATTTTAAAGGGATAGGTATGTATGCTGTAGGTTTTCATGCCGTCAGAATTAATCTCACCTACAGCAAAGTTGGTATCAATTTTTTCAAGTTTCATATTATCACCTATAAAAAATCAAGAAGTGGCAATGCACTTCTTGACAAAATTCAAGCTTTTTTACCCTTCTTTTCAGGGAGATTTGTGAGAATTATCGCAACAAACATAACTACACAGCCGATTAATTCTCTGGCGCTAAGCTCTTCGTGCAGAATAACCCAGCCTGCAAGCACGGCAAAAACAGATTCAAGGCACATAAGAAGCGAAGCCACGGCAGGCTTGGTGTGCTTCTGACCGATAATCTGCAAAGTATAGGCAACGCCGCTGCTCATAACGCCCGAATAGAGCATAGGAACTATAGCCGCCTTGATATTGCTAATCTGCGGTGTTTCAAAAATAAACATAAAGATTATTGACAGCACACCTACAACAACAAACTGTGAGCAGGAAAGGATAACGCCGTCCACTTTTGCGGAAACGCTGTCGATATAAAGAATATGGAAAGCAAAGAATACGGCACAGCCAAGCGCCAGAATTTCGCCGAAGCCTATGGTCATAGCCGAATCGACACAAAGCAGGTATGCGCCCACACAGCCCATTATGACCGCAAACCACACAAGCGCACGCTGCTTTTGCTTGAGAAACAGGCCGAAAATCGGCACAAGGAGCATATAAAGCGCCGTAATAAAGCCGATTTTGCCCGAAGCGCCCTCTTCGGAGGGGATGTAATAAAACGCAAACTGCTGGAGATTGCTTGCGCAAAACAGCAGCACGCCGCAGATAATACCGCTTTTAGCCTGAACGAAAGCGTCCTTTTTCTTCTGAACGGGTGTGCGTGTGTCCGTTTTTCTCTTTTTGAACTGCATTACAAGGATAACGGGCAGTAACACGGCGGCACCCATAAGCATACGGATACCGTTGTATGTAAACGCCTCGACGTAGTCCTTGCCCACATCCTGTGCAACAAAGGATGTGCCCCAGATGAATGCGGCAAGCAGAAGCGCAAAGTTGCCGCCCATCATCTTTTTATTATTTTCATTCATCAACATATACCTCAGTACTGCATTGTTACGCTGCCGTTTTCACGGGAGATATCGGCAAGGAAAACGGTTTTGTGGCCTGCCACGGAATCAAAAATGCTTGTGCAGGAAACAGAGGGCTTTTCGCCCCTTACAAAATTGACGAAATCCTCCGCAAGGCCGAGGTCGCCGCCGCCGTGACCGCCGCCCTCGCAGAAAGCGGAAAGGTCAATAATTTCCTCGTCAAACTCCTTGCCGGGGTCGGGATTTATGCGAAGCACGTGGATATCGTTGTGCTCAAATTCACCCCAGATTTCGCCCTTTGTGCCGACGATTTCAATTCTGCGCAGCGGTCTTGCCGCACCGCCAACCATATTGTGTGTACCCGTTGCGCCCGAAGCGAAATTCACCATTACGCTCTGGTGGTCAACAACGTTGTTGCCGCTTTTATAAATACACTTTCCGTAGGGGCTGTCGCCCTTGAGAAGGTTGATTTTGTCTTCAATCGTGGCATTCTCCATATCCTCAAGCGCAGACCAGACGTAGAATTCCCATCTGTCGGGGTGGTCGATATAAATACGCTTTGCGGAATAAAGACAGGTGTCCTTGTGCGGACAGTCAACAAGGCATTTTGTGCCTGCGCCCTCGGGTGCCATTTCGGGCTTGAACTGAAAAATTGAGCCGCAGCTTGAAACGGTCTTGGGCTTGTCCTCACCCATCATCCACATCATTATATCAAGGTCGTGACAGCATTTTGCAAGCAGCATTGAGGTTTTGCAGTTGTCGGAATTGCCCCACTTGCCTCTTACGTAAGAGGTGGAAACGTGGTGGTAGCTGACGTGTTCAAAGGTGTTGATGCTGATTATATCGCCGATTTCGCCCGAAAGCACACGCTCCTTGATTGCAAGGTAAAACGGTGTGTAACGAAGCACGTGGCAAATCATAACCTTGTTGCCGTTTTCTTCAACAACCTTTACAAGGCTGTCAAGCTCATCGAGGTTTACGGCAAAGGGCTTTTCAAGCAGCATATCGTAGCCCTTTTTAAGCAGTGGAATTGCCGTTTCAACGTGCTGATGGTCCATAGTGCCGTTGATTATTGCATCGGCAAACTTCGGCACGGAAGCCAGCTCATCCGCAGATGAAAAGCAGTTTTCTTTCGGAAAGCCGAACATCTTTCTTGCTTTTTCACATCGGAAAGGATTAGGGTCGGCAATACCGACTATCTTTAACTTTCCGGGGCTTTTGAGCGCCAATTCGGCATAAGTAAATGAACGGTGGCCGCCGCCGACGATAACGGCTGTTACGGGTTTAACTGACATAATATTAGACCTCTGTTTATAAACATAACTACTGGTTATGATATCATATTGTAAAAAGAAGTCAATAAGATTGTTTTAATAAATTTTACTTTTGTTTTAATAAAGTATACTTTGTTGAAACGGTAACTAAAAAGCAAAATAAATTCAGGCTATCTTTGCAGTTGGAACGAAGCAGGCTGACGGGCAATAAACCTAACTCATTTATCCGAGCGAAGTTCCGCAGGCGGCAGAACAAACATAAAAAGTCCGATTTCACTTGAGAGCCGTTGCGGCAGCAGAACAAAACATTTTTTGTTCTGTCTGCTGAGCGGACTTACATACCGTCAGCCGTCAAGCGGAGTGCGGCAAGCCCACAAGTTCTTTTGGTTACTTTTGTAACGCCTGACAAAAGTAACATAACATACCGATAAATTGATATAACGCTTTACGTCGGGACATCATCCCCTACACACAAATTCAATTACTGTTTCAAAAAGTATAATTTTGCAAACAAAAAACAGCCACGAAAACTCGTGGCTGTGAGTTTGATTTTATTAAAATCAGAAAATTGTGAGGATAATCTTTGCTGCAAGTGCAAGTACAAAGAAGCCGATACCGACAATCTTTGTGAGCTTGACAAGCTTTGCCTCCATTGTGCGACCCTTGTTCTTGCCGAAGAAGGTTTCTGCACCGCCTGCAATTGCACCGGAAAGACCCTTGGAGTTACCCTCCTGAAGGAGAACAAGTGCAACGATTGCGATTGCAAGAACTATAAGAACTACGCCGAAAACAACCTGATACCATAACATAATTAATCACCTTTTAACGCTTGAATTTGAAGCGAATACCCTTTCTTTTGTTACGGGACATAACACCCCGACATATTCGATACTTCGGTATTCTACCACATTGAAACAAGAAATGCAACACCTTTTTGTAAAAAGATGTATTTATTCGGTAAAATTTTAAGCGTATATCTGCCCTTTGTTTAGGCAAAAATACTATCAGTGGATAAAAAGCCGTTATTTTTTAGTTTGTGTTTGTATGGCTTTTTCTCCGCTGAAGCTGTTAACTGCGGAGTAAGCCTGTAGTTGACGGCTTTTTTAAATGCGAAATGCAAAGTGCAAAATGCAAAATTGTGGGAGGGCTTTGCCCTCACCCTTTATATATTCGGGTGCGGGTGTCCCGCCCACAACTATTATTTATTCATTATTATTTATTATCTATTATTTCATTATATAAGTGAAAGCTGCTCACCGCTGTCTTCTGCGCTCAGGAGTGCACCCGTTGAGGGCAGATTTTTCGTGCGGTAGCGGTAGGGCTTTACAAATTCACCCTCTACATAGGGTCTGACAGTCATCAGGCGCTGACCCTTTTTGAGGGTAAGCACGCTGACACCCTGGGTGTCCTTGGTCGTCTTGGGTGAAACGGAGCCGGTGTTGAAAAGAAGGTGTCTGCCTGCACTTGAAATGAGCACAAGCTCGGTATCTTCTTTTACATACAGCGCCGAAACAAGCGGAGATTTATCGCAATAGGCTTTAATCAGCTTTTTGCGGTTGGTCTTTGTTGCATAAGCGGACATATCGACCTTTGCAACCTTACCGTTTTCAAAGAAGAAAAGCATATAGCCGCTGTAATCCTTGGTTACCGCCATATACATAAAGGCTTCTTCAGGCTCCATATCAAGCTTTGAGGGCACATAGTCACCCAGCACGCTTGCCTTGGTAAACTCGAAATCATCCGCCTTTGCCTTATAGACCTGCTGCTTGTTTGTGAAGAAGAGCAGCTCAACATCGTTGGTGGTGTCGCAGGTGTAGGCAATTTTGTCGCCTTCCTTGACCTTCTGCTCACCGCTCATACGAAGCGAAAGAGGAGTAATCTTTTTGAAGTAGCCGCCCTCGGACATAAACAGGTGTACGGGCTCGTTTGAAACGGGATTTTCGTCCTCTTCCTCTACGATTTCGGCGTTATAGATAATTTCGCTTCTGCGCTCCTTGCCGTATTTCTTGATTACGTTTTCAAGCTCTGAAACAATAATTTTCTTGACACGCTGACCTCTTTTGAGGATATCCTCCATATCCTTTATGGCTTCTTCAAGGCTTTCGATATCCTTGGTGTGCTTGAGGATATATTCACGGTTGAGGTGGCGCAGCTTGATTTCCGCAACATACTCCGCCTGAAGCTCGTCAATGCCGAAGCCTATCATCAAGTTGGTGACAACTTCCTTTTCCTCTTCGGTGTTGCGGATAATTTTAATCGCCTTGTCAATATCAAGCAGAATCTTCTGCAAGCCCTGCAAGAGGTGAAGTCTGTTTTTCGCCTTCTGCAAGTCGAAGAAGGTTCTTCTGCGCACACATTCGGTGCGGAAGGCTATCCACTCCTCAAGAAGCGCCTTTACGCCGAGCACCTGAGGCATACCGGCAATAAGGACATTGAAGTTACAGGAGAAGGTGTCCTCCATAGGTGTCTGCTTATAAAGCTTTAACATCAGCTTTTCGGCATCGACACCGCGCTTTAAATCGATTGTGATTTTAAGACCGCTCTTGTCGGTTTCGTCACGCACGTCGCTGATTTCCTTGAGTGAGCCTGCCTTGAATTTTTCGATAATTTTATCAATTATAGCCTCCGCCGTTGTGGTGGGCGGAATTTCGTAAACATCTATACAGTTGTTGGACTTGTCGTACTTATACTTTGCCCTTACCTTGATGCTTCCCCTGCCGTTGTTGATGACGTTTGCCATTTCCTCGGGGTTGTAGATAATCTGACCGCCGCCGATAAAATCGGGCGCTTTGATAATTTCGGAAACATCGTAATCGGGGTCTTTTATCATCTCAATTGCCGCACGGCAGACCTCGTTGAGGTTAAACGAGCAGATTGAGCTTGCCATACCGACGGCAATACCCGTGTTGTTGTTGACAAGCACACTCGGGAAGGAAACGGGGAGAAGCGTGGGCTCCTTCATAGTGTTGTCGTAGTTGTCAACAAAGTCAACGGTGTCCTTATCGATATCGCCGAAAAGCTCGGCACAGACGGGCTCTAATTTTGCCTCGGTATAACGGGAGGCAGCCCACATCATATCACGGGAATAAGCCTTACCGAAGTTACCCTTTGAATCAACAAGCGGATGAAGCAGAGCCTCGTAACCTCGGGAGAGACGCACCATTGTGTCGTAAATTGCGGCATCACCGTGTGGGTTGAGCTGCATTGTACGACCGACAATATTAGCGGACTTTATTCTGCCGCCGTTAAGAAGGCCCATTTTATACATTGTATAAAGCAGCTTTCTGTGGGCAGGCTTCAAGCCGTCGATTTCGGGGATTGCACGGGACATAATAACGCTCATTGCATAGGGCATATAGTTGACCTCGAGCGTATCGGTAATGCGCTGGTTTACAACCTCGCCTGCGCCGAGAATATGGGCGTTGGGGTTGACTTCGCTTTTAGGCTGTTTGTCCTGCTTTTTCTTTGCCATTCGTCCTCTCCCCTTTCTCAGCTTACGTCGGCCATATCAATATAGAGATGACCGTTTTCTGCAATATACTGCTTTCTGCCTGCAAGGTTGTCGCCAAGCAGAAGCTCAAATTTTTCCGACATAGCCTGTGCCATATCGGGCTCAATTTTAATAAGGCGGCGTGTGGCAGGATTCATTGTTGTAAGCCACATCATATCCGCATCGTTTTCACCGAGACCCTTTGAACGCTGAATGGTGAATTTTTTGCCTTCCAGCTCAGCCAATACATCTGCCTTTTCCTTTTCGGTGTAGGCAAACCAGGTTTCATCCTTGTAGGTGATTTCATAAAGCGGCGATTCCGCAATGAAAACATAGCCTTCTTCTATAAGTGTAGGCATAAGGCGGTAAATCATTGTAAGGATAAGCGTTCTTATCTGGAAGCCGTCAACATCGGCATCGGTACAGATAATAACCTTGTTCCAGCGTAAATTTTCAAGGTTGAAGGAGGCTAAATCCTTTGCCATTTTGCCCTTGACCTCGATACCGCAGCCGAGAACTTTGATAAGGTCGGTTATGATATCGCTCTTGAAAATTCTGTCATACTCGCATTTTAAGCAGTTGAGAATCTTACCTCTTACAGGGATAATCGCCTGAAATTCGGAGTCTCTCGACTGCTTACAGGCACCCAATGCAGAGTCACCCTCAACAATAAACAGCTCACGCATACTGACATCACGGCTTCTGCAATCGACAAACTTCTGAACTCTGTTTGCCATATCGTTGTTGGTCTGCAGGCTCTTTTTGATTGTCTGCCTTGTGGTTTCAGCCTTGACACGGCTGCGCATATTTATAAGCACCTGATTGCAGATTTTTTCTGCCTCAAGCTTATTTTCGATAAAGTAAATTTCAAGCTGACGGCGGAAGAATTCAGCCATAGCCTCCTGAATGAACTTATTGTTGATAGACTTCTTTGTCTGGTTTTCATAGGAGGTCTGAGTTGAGAATGAGGAAATGACGAGAATCATACAGTCCTCAATATCCTGAAAGCTGACCTTCGGGTCGGTTTTTGAATACTTGCCGTTCTGCTTAAGGTATGCATCAATTGATGAAACAAAAGCACTTCTCACAGCCTTGTCGGGTGCACCGCCGTATTCAAGCCAGCTTGAATTGTGGTAGTATTCCTTGACCTGCGTTTTATTGGAAAAGCGCAAAGCGGCGTTGATTTTGAGTTTATAGTCCTTCTGATCCTCTCTGTCACGGCCGACACGCTCCGCAGTCCAGAACTGTGTTGCGCTCATAGCTTCTTCGCCGCCGAGCTCGTCAACATAGTCCTTGATACCGTTTTCGTAAAGGTACTCGTAGGTTTCAAAGGAAGCGGTGTGACCCTTCTGATTTTTGAGGATGAAGCGCACACCTGCGTTGACTATTGCCTGACGCTTGAGTGTGGACTGGAAATATTCGAGCGGTACGTTTATATCGGTAAAAACATCAAGGTCGGGCTTCCATTTGATTCTTGTACCCGTATCCTTTTTGGCATATTCCTCTTTGATCATTTTGCCCACAGACTTACCCTTTTTGAACTTGAGCTCATAACGGTAGCCGCCCGTTTTGATTTCGGCTTCCATATACTCGGAAGCGTACTGCGTTGAACAAAGACCCAGGCCGTTCAAACCAAGCGAATATTCGTAGCTGCCGCCGTCGTTGGTGTCGTACTTACCGCCTGCGTAAAGCTCGCAGAAAACAAGCTCCCAGTTGAATTTCTTTTCCTTGGGGTTGTAGTCAACGGGAATACCTCTGCCGAAGTCTTGTACTTCAACAGAGCCGTCGGAGAAACGGGTTATGACGATTTTTTCGCCGTAGCCCTCTCTTGCC
Organism: Clostridia bacterium; assembly: GCA_017516745.1. Lineage (GTDB taxonomy): Bacteria > Bacillota > Clostridia > Oscillospirales > Acutalibacteraceae > UBA8612. The sequence continues at coordinate 8,412 of JAFXBF010000003.1, read as the reverse complement.
TCGTCTATTGAGTTTGAGATAATTTCAAAAATGGAGTGCTCACAGCCCTCAAGACCGTCCGAGCCGAAAATAACGGCAGGACGCTTGCGGACTCTGTCCGCACCCTTGAGGGAGGTTATGCTTTCTACTCCGTATTCCGCTTTCTTAGGCATTATATTACCTCTCTTTATACCGCATTTTGCCGGCACTGCTCAAAGCAGTGTCGGCAAACAATACTTATTTATGCATTTTCGTTTTCTTCTGTTGTTTCTTTTTCAACAACAGGCTCAACTTCCGGCTTGGGCTCTTCACCGAGCATATACTGCTTGAAGGTTTCGCCGCTCATCTTTTCGTGTTCGATAAGATAGCCTGCTACCTTGTGAAGCTTGTCGAGGTTATAGGTGAGTATCTTTTCGCAGCGGCTGTAGGCGTTTGTGATGATAGCGTCAATTTCGTTATCAATTGAGCCTGCAACATTTTCGGAATAGTTGCGTGTCTGGCCGTAATCCTTGCCGAGGAAGACCTCGTGGCTGCCCGAAGTAAAGGAAATCGGGCCGAGAGCATCGCTCATACCGTACTTTGTAACCATATTTCTGGCAATTGAGGTTGAGCGCTCAATATCGTTTGAAGCACCTGTTGAAATATCGCCGAGAACGATTTTTTCCGCAACACGGCCGCCGAGAAGGGTAACAATGTTGTCAAGCATATCGTTCTTTGTGGTATAGCTCTTGTCCTCTGTCGGGATGGACATTGTGTAGCCGCCTGCCATACCACGGGGGATAATTGAAATTTCGTGAACGGGATCCTGTGATTCGAGCGCAAAGGTTGCAACTGCGTGGCCTGCCTCGTGGTAGGCGGTGAGGCGCTTTTCCTTGTCGCTCATCTTGTGGGACTTCTTTTCCGTACCGACAATAACCTTGACCGTTGCTTCCTCGATTTCCTTCATTGTGATTGCCTTCTTGTTGATTCTTGCGGCAAGAAGAGCAGCTTCGTTGAGAAGGTTTTCAAGGTCAGCACCCGTAAAGCCTACGGTTGAACGGGCAATAACGGACAAATCAACATCGGGTGCAAGGGGCTTGCCCTTTGCGTGGACGTGGAGAATTTCCTCTCTGCCCTTGAGGTCGGGGTAGTTAACCGTAACCTGACGGTCAAAACGGCCCGGACGCAGAAGTGCAGGGTCGAGGATATCGGGGCGGTTTGTTGCGGCGATAATGATAACGCCCTCGTTTGCGCCGAAGCCGTCCATTTCAACAAGCATCTGGTTGAGGGTCTGCTCACGCTCATCGTGACCGCCGCCCATACCTGCGCCTCTGTGGCGGCCTACGGCATCAATTTCGTCTATGAAAATAATCGACGGTGAATTCTTCTTTGCCTGGTCAAACAAATCTCTTACACGGGAGGCACCGACACCGACATACATTTCAACAAAGTCGGAGCCCGAAATTGAGAAGAAAGGAACATCTGCCTCGCCTGCAACCGCACGGGCAAGAAGAGTTTTACCCGTACCGGGAGGGCCGACAAGCAGAACGCCCTTGGGAATGCGTGCACCGAGCTCGTTAAACTTCTGCGGGTCCTTAAGGAACTCAACAATTTCGGAAAGCTCCTGCTTTTCTTCGTCTGCGCCTGCAACGTCGGCAAAGGTGGCCTTACGCTTTTCGTCCTTGGCGTTTTTGATTCTCGCCTTGCCGAAGCTGAGCGTTTTGTTGGTTTCGTTATTAAAGGTCTGACCCATACGGCGCACCATAACAAACATCAGCACACCGAGCACGCCCATAAGAATAATTGTGGGCAGCACCTGAAGCAGCCAGGAATTTTCGGCACCCTTCTCGAGTTCAACCTTTATGGGTGAATCGGGATTAGCCTTGTTGTGTTCCATTACGTCAAAATGAACGTCCTCAAGGAACAGGTTTACATTCGGCACGGTGTACTTCTTGGGGGTCTTTTCACCCTCCTCATAGTAAACCAATGCACCCGAGCTGAGGTTAAGGGTATATTCAGTTACCTCGCCCGCCTGGAATTTTGCCACGACCTCGTAATACTTCAGCTTTGTGCTTTCCGTTGACGAAGTAAGGAAATAGAAAGCAAGGCCGATTATTACAACGGGAATAATGAGGTAGGGCAAAAAGCTTTTTAACTTCTTTGTGTCCATTTTTTCACTCCTTGAATATATCTGAAAATTGAATAGTTAACTTATTTCTCGTAAACCTCGGGTTTAAGAATGCCGACATAGGGCAGATTGCGGTACTTTTCATCGTAATCAAGACCGTAGCCGACTATGAACGCATCGGGAACGCAGGCACCTATGTACTTTGCATACACATCTGCCTCACGGCGTTCGGGCTTATCAAAAAGTGTGCAGATTTCAATGCTCTTGGGCTTTCTGGTGGAAAGAATTTCCATAAGTGAGCTGAGCGTTCTGCCGCTGTCGAGGATATCCTCTACAATAAGAAGGTCATAGCCTTCAAGTGAGATATCAAGGTCTTTAATAATTTTAACATTTCCCGAGCTGTTTATGCCCGAGCCATAGCTGGAAACCGCCATAAAATCTATACGGCAGGGCAAAGTAATGCTTCTCATAAGGTCGGACATAAAGACAATAGAGCCCTTGAGAATGCTTACAAGCAGAAGATTCTTGCCCTTATAATCTTCGCTTATCTGTGCGCCGAGGCGTTTTACGATTGCCTCAAGCTCTTCCTGCGAAAAAAGAACGGACTGTATATCATTCTTCATATCTGTCTTCTCCCACGGCTTCAAGAATCAGAAGCCTTCCGGTATTTTCGTCGGCACTCACTCTTTCGTCAACGCCGACACCGCTGACCCACACGACACCGCACTCATCACGTAAAACGGATATACGGTTACGGTGTGAAGGCGGAATGTGATTTTCGTTAAAAATACGGCGGAGCTGTTTTGTAACTCCCCTGCCCTTCGGACGGATTTTATCGCCCTGTTTAATCGAGCTGAAAATCAGCACTCCTTTTATTTTATCATAATCTATAGCATTCGCCAATAGTTGTTTGTTAAATTTTTGTATATTTATTTTGTCATTTTTGTCATAAAAGGACGAAATTACCGTTTCATAGGGCAAAAAGTTAGTGCCCGAAACAAAATACTGCTCCCATTCGTCGGCTTCAATTTCTTCCCTTGCAAGCACACCGTTGTAAACGCAAAGAGAAACTCCCGTTAGAATCTGTGTGCTGCCGCCATGAGAAAGTATTTCACACACAGCCTCAATGTGGTGCGCCTGAGGCTTTTCGGCGGTAACTTCTTCAATTATTTTTGCAACAGCCCTTCTTTTAAGTGAAGGATGCACGGTGTTCAGATTTTCCGCAAGCCAGCCGTTTTTTGCACTTGCGTTTTCGAGTACGGAAGATGACAGAATATCGAGCAATTCCTCATCCTCACGCAGAGAGGAAAGGCACCTTTCAAAAGCGGAGTCAAAAGACGGATTGATTTTTTTGAGCTGCGGCACAATATTGTGCCTGATATGATTGCGTGTGTATTCGTCGCTTAAATTTGTGCTGTCCGTCACAAACGGAATATTATTTTCAGCACAGTATTTTTCAATATCATCCCTTGAGCAGTAAATAAGCGGACGGATGATATTATCTCTCACGGGCGGAATTGAGCCCAAGCCCTTTAGCGAAGCACCTCTTGCGAGGTTAAACAGAAATGTTTCCTCACAGTCGGAAAGCGTGTGCGCCGTTGCAATTTTCGCTTGGGGAACAACCCTTTCAAAAAAGGCATAGCGTTCTTTTCTGCCGCATTCTTCAATACCCATACCCTTTTCCCTTGCAAGCTCAGGGATATCCGCAGAGCCGACAAAAAGCTGAATACCAAGGCTTTTGCACACCTCAACGCAGAAATTTTCGTCACGCTTTGCCTCCTCACCACGGATACCGTGGTTGAAATGGGCAGCAATAATATTGATATTATATTCTTCTTTTAACTCATATAAAACGTGAAGAAGCGCCATCGAATCTGCTCCGCCCGAAAGAGCTGCCAGAACGGTATCCCCCGGGTGAAGCATCTGATGACGCTCAATTGCACGGATTGCTTTAATCTTCATTACGTGTTTTTTCCGCCGTTGAGAACAGAGTGAACGCACCGTTCCAGTGCAGAGGCACGGTTTCAAGCGAGCCGTGTCTGTTTTTGGCTATGATAAGCTCTGCCTCGTTCTTCTTGGCGAGATCCTCTTCGGTAAGAGGACCGTCCTTTTCATTAATATAGTAAAACGGTCTGTAGAGCATAAGGACTATATCGGCATCCTGCTCGATTGAACCCGAGTCACGCAGGTCAGCCAGCATCGGGCGGTGGGATTTACCCCTGCCCTCGGTAACTCTGGCGAGCTGTGAACAAACGATAACGGGAATGTTGAGATCCTTTGCCATGAGCTTGAGGTTACGGGTGATATCCGAAACCTCCTGCACACGCTGTGCGCCGTAATCCTTTTCGGACTTGACAAGGCCGAGATAATCGACAACAACTGCATCAACATCACGCATACGGCGTATTCTTGCCTTCATTTCAGGCACGGTAATAGTAGAGGTATCGTCAAAATAAAGCTCGCAGTTGACAAGCGACTCTATTGCAACGCCCATACGCTGCCAGTCGGCATCGTCAAATTCGCCCGAACGCATTTTCTTGACATCGACTCTTGCTTCCGTTGCGAGTATTCTTTCGGCAAGCTGAGCCTTTGTCATTTCGAGCGAGAACATTACAACCTTTTTGCCGCCGCAGATAGCGATATTTCGTGCAAGGTTTAGTGCAAAGCTCGTTTTACCCATACCGGGACGGGCACCGATAATTATAAGGTCGGACTTGTTGAAGCCGGAAATATGCCTGTCAAGCATTGAAAAGCCCGAAGGTAAGCCCTTGTGCTTTTCACGCTCCTCTTTATTGGATATGACCTTGAGGCGTTCAAAAACCTCGTTGTTGATAATATCGTTAAGGCGTGAGGGCGCATCGGTATTTCTGCCCTGGCGGATGTTGTATATCTTCTGCTCTGCAGAATCGAGAAGCAAGTCCGCAGAATTGTCCTCATTCATTGAGCTGTCGATAATTTCACGGGAAGCGGAAATCAGCGAGCGGAGATAGAATTTTTCACGCACTATCTTCGCATAGGACTCAACATTCTGCACCGACGGCACAGCCTGAGCAAGCTGATAGAGGTAGGTTTTACCTGCCGCATCGTCGTAAACGCCATCTTTTTTAAGGCGTTCAAGCACTACAAGCGGGTCAATGGGCTGAGCATTTGCGTCGAGCATTACAACAGTAGTGAAAATAGCTCTGTGCTGCGGCATATAGAAATGCTCCGCCTTAAGGTGAATAAGCACGGTAGGCATACAGCGAGGATCCTTGAGTATTGCGCCGAGCACTGCCTGCTCTGCCTCAAGGCTGTAGGGCATATTCATACCGTCGTAGTTTGTGGATACATCTGCCACGCTGCATCCCCCTTTCTTTACATCAATAGTTAATTATTCACAGACCTGTACATAGAGTGAAGCTGTTACGCCGTGATTGAGCTTTACGGTTACGGGATAGGTGCCGAAGGACTTGATATCCTCAACGTCTACCTTTCTCTTGTCAAGCTCAACGCCGAAATCTGCCTTAATCTGTGCGGCAACCTCCTTGGAGGTTACGGAGCCGAAGAGCTTGCCGTTCTGGCCTGCCTTAGCAACAACCTTAACTGTCTTGCCTTCAATTTTAGCTGCGGCTGCCTTTGCAGCGGCTGTTTCGGTTTCAATGCGGTATTTCTCCGCCTGCTCTTTGTTTTTAAGCTCGGACATAGCCTGAGCATTTGCTTCGGAAGCAAGGTTCTTGGGGAAGAGGAAGTTTCTTGCATAGCCGTCGGAAACGGTTACAAGCTCGCCCTTCTTGCCCAGTGACTTTACATCCTGCTTGAGAACAACTTTCATTATTGTTCCTTCCTTTCCTAAAAGTGTTTTCGATTAAGTAAGGTTCGATGAAATTACTTAGTACCAAATATTCTGTCGCCTGCGTCGCCGAGACCGGGCACAATATAGCCGTGGTCGTTGAGGCAATCGTCAAGTGCGGCAATATAAACTTCAACATCGGGGTGTGCCTTTGTAAGAGCCTCTACACCCTCGGGTGCGGCAATAAGGCACATAAACTTGATATCCTTGGGGCCTCTCTTTTTAATCTGTGCAATAGCATCTATCGCCGAACCGCCTGTGGCAAGCATCGGGTCAACAACGATAACCTCACGGTGCTCAATATCGGCAGGCAGCTTGCAGTAATACTCAACGGGCTGGAGAGTATCGGGGTCACGGTAAAGACCGATGTGGCCTACTCTTGCGTTGGGAACGAGGGTGAGAACACCGTCCACCATACCCAGACCTGCACGGAGAATCGGAACAAAGGCGAGCTTCTTGCCGGCGATAACCTTTGTGTGTGCCGTTGCAAGAGGAGTCTGAACATCCTTATCCTCAAGAGGAAGGTCACGTGTTGCCTCGTAGCACATAAGCATTGCTATTTCGCTGACAAGCTCACGGAACTGCTTGGAGGTGGTTTTAACATCTCTTAAAACGGAAACCTTGTGCTGAATAAGCGGATGATCCATTACATGAACTGCCATTTCTTTATCCTCCTGATTATTATACTTTAACTGTTTTCGATTTCTGTGATAAGACCTACTCTGCGTGCGTGTCTGCCGCCTTCAAACTCGGTTTCGAGGAAGGTGTCAACCATCATACACGCAAGGCCTGCGCCGATAACTCTGCCGCCCATTGCGAGAACGTTGGCATCGTTATGAAGTCTTGTATAGTGTGCGCTGAAGCAATCCGAACAGCAGGCGCAGCGAATACCCTTTACCTTGTTTGCGGCAATGGAGATACCCACACCCGTGCCGCAGCAGAGAATACCTCTTTCACATTCGCCGCTGACAATTGCATCGGCAACCTGCTTTGCGATAATCGGGTAATCTATAGCCTCACCCGTATATGAGCCGTAATCCTTATACTCAACACCCTTTTCATCAAGGTGTTTCTTTATGCTTTCCTTGAGTTCGTAGCCGCCGTGGTCTGCACCTAAAGCTATCATTGGTTATCTCTCCTCTTTTTCAATTCTCTTTCTGCCTGCGGCACTCGTAAATATACGGGCTTGAGTGCATCTGCCTCAATAAGCTCACCGACATATTCCGCCGCAAGTGCAACGCCTGCCGCACGCTGATAACGCACATTTACCGGGGCAAGAGAAACGCCGTTGCAAACAGTTTTCAAATAATTATAACACAACTCGGCACCGTCGCCAAGTATTATTACATCTTTTTTTATATCTTTTTTGGCATTTTCTATCATTTCCGGCAGGTCAGCTATCATAACAGCCTTATCTTCGCACAGCCTTACAATTTTTTCGCCGCAGTCAAACATAGCAGTATACACCTGCGAGCAGCGTGCATCCATAACGCAGAGTGCTATGCAGTCCGCACCCAGAAGGTTATAAGCCATAGCTTCAAGAGTAGAAACACCTATGCACTTTTTACCGCCGAAGCAAAGCCCCTTTACCGCCGCAACGCCGATACGTATACCCGTGAATGAGCCGGGGCCGTTTGCAATTGCAACGGCATCCATATCCGAAACGGTTGCATTCGCCGTTTTTAGGCAGGCATCAACCATGGGCAGAAGGGTCTGCGAATGGGTAAGCCCTGCGTTGACAAAATTTTCGGCAACTATTTTACCGTCAACACTCACAGCAGCACCTGCGCTGACTGCAGAGCTTTCAAGCGCCAATATTTTCAAGCCGCTCATCCCCTTCTATCTCGATAATTCTTGTTTCGTCCGTTTCGCCCTTTATTATGTTTATGAAAAAAGAATTTTCGGGCAGTACGTTTTCTATATTCTCGCTCCACTCAACGGCAAGCACCGCATCGTCCTCAAGATATTCAAAATATCCCGTGGTGCAAAGGTCATCCCAGCCGTCGATACGGTACATATCAAAATGGCAGAGCATGGGTGAGCCGTGATAGACGTTAACAATTGCGAAAGTAGGGCTGCTGACATCGGCGGCAATTCCCATACCCTCGGCAAGTCCACGGGTAAAAGCGGTTTTGCCCACACCGAGTCCGCCGAAGTAGGCAACGACATCGCCACGGCGAAGCACAGCACCGAGCTTTTTGCCTAAGCCTTCTGTTTCGTATGCACTTTTTGTCGTGAAAACTCTTTTCAAAAAAATCACCCGATGCGTACAATTTCAATTTATCTTTGGAATTATAGCACAAAACTTCAAAGATATAAAGAGGGTAGATATAATTTTTTAAGTTTAATGACTAACAATGCAAAATGCAAAGTTCAAAATGCAAAATTGTGGGAGGGCTTCGCCCTCACCCATTTGTATAAATCGCTCTAAATTAACATTTTATAAAATCGGAGCGAAGCGACCCTTAACTTTGCACTTTGCGTTTTGCACTTTGCA
>JAFXBF010000022.1 GCA_017516745.1 Clostridia bacterium | reverse complement strand
CGGACCCTGGCAAAGACGGTATGCAAACGACCAATTCCGCAGTAATTTTGCGGACTATAAGTCTGCCCGTATTCCATACAGCAGAAATCACGATTCTGCAGTTTGCGGTATTTACGGGGGGCCGTACAGCCATGATATTACATATATTTTCCCGGATTTCGATGCTGATCCGTATGATGCAGAGTCCTATGATTTCGCATGTACGGATGAAAGTATTTTAGTGTGCCTTGATGCAGGCACCGAAACCTTTTTTAGATTAGGTCAGACAATCGAGCATCAGATAAAAAAGCATGGCACTGTTCCGCCTAAGGATTTCAAAAAGTGGGCTGTTATCTGCGAGCATATCATCCGACATTATAATGAGGGTTGGGCAGATGGATATAAGCTTAATATTAAATACTGGGAAATCTGGAACGAGGCTGACCTTGACCCGGATGATTCATCCAACAAGCGCACTTGGGGCGGAACAAAAGTAGAATTTTTTAATTTATATGAAATTACCGCAATGCATCTTAAAGAATGTTTTCCTGATTTGAAAATAGGTGGCCCTGCACTTGCACATAATGAAGAATGGGCAGAGGATTTTCTTCAGGAAATGAAAAACAGAAAAGTCCCGCTTGATTTCTTTTCCTGGCATATTTATTGCACAGAGCCTGCGCATATGGTTCAAAAGGCAGAAAGAATAAAAACTCTTTTAAACAAATACGGTTATGAAAATTCAGAAAGCATACTCAATGAATGGAACTACGTAAAAGGGTGGGAGGAAGAGTTTGTTTACTCTGTTAAAGCAATCCACGGAATTAAGGGTGCATCGTTCACATTAGCCTGTATTTGCACATCTCAGCATTCTCCCGTTGATATGCTTATGTATTATGACACTCGTCCCTCGGCTTTTAATGGTGTTTTTGATTTTTACACTTATGAAAAGTTAAAAGGATACTATGCTTTTTATTGGTACGGCTTCCTTTATGATTGCGAAAAGGAAATAACCTCCCAAAATGAGATTGAAAATATCTATTCTCTTTGCGGTGTGGATAAAAACGGGAAAGCAACAATTATACTTACTTATTATAGCGATAATGACTCTTTGCCCAATAAAGAGATTTCGTTGGATTTAGGTGAAAAGGGGTCATATGATATTTATAAGGTTGATAACGAGCATAACGGGGAGCTTGTAGCAGTTACAGATAACCTTTCATTTGAACTGGAGCTTTACAGTATGGTGCTTATTAAAGAAAAATAAAAACATTTTTATATTTTGGTATGTGTGATATAATCAGTTCGATAAATTCCAATTTACAGAGGTAATATTATGATTACATATTCGATAATTATGTTTTTGACAGCGGTACTTTTTGCTGTGCTTGGTGTTGCGATATATCGGGGAAAAACCAATTTGATTCACGATTATCATCAAACAAATGTTATCGATAAAGCCGCATACGGAAAATCTTTCGGAAAAGCCATGTTTATTATTTCAACGGCACTTTTGCTCAGCGGAATAGTAAGTCTGCTGGGAGATTCGGAAAAGGTTACATTGGTTGCGGTTGCAGTATTAATTGTTGGATTAATAATCGGATTTATCTGCATTTTTTGCGTGCAGAAAAAATATAATAACGGTGTTTTCTGATTGACAAATTCTAATTTGTCGAACCGTATTAATTTTGACAAAACAAGTTGTAAACACAAACTCAAAAGTCTCAGAAATGGCTCTACAGAGCCGTTTGTGGGACTTTTTTTTTGAAAATTTTGCTCATAATAGCCTCCTTGAAGCGTTTTATTGTTCTGTTTTAGAATATAATTACCGAAAAAATGCCCTATGATAGTTATCTTAATTCTACCATAGGAGGGTGTTTTTTTCGTTGTACGTTTTTTACGGTCCTGTGCAAGTTTGAGAGGGGTTTTTATGGTTTTGGGGTAAATAAGCGACAGCCCTTAACGATTTTTTGTCATTAAGAGCTGTTTTTGAATATTTGAAAACTTTTTGAACTTTTTCAAAGATTATCAGAATGTCACACGGAAGATAAACACATCTTCGTCTGCATTGAATTCGTAGTATGCTTTGCTCTTTTCGCAGGCGAGGATTGCATAAGAAAAATATTGTTTAACCACTTGACAAAACTTTGCACTCGTGCTAAATTATGTATAGTACGAGTACAAAGATGTTTTAAAGGAGGCACTATGGCAAAGAAAGAAACAACAAAAGATAAAATTATCCGAGTTTCAACCCGAATGTTTCTTGAGTACGGATATTCGGCATCAAGCGTAAAAATGGTCTGCGATGAACTCGGAATAAGCAAAGGCAACTACACGTTTTATTTTCATTCAAAGGATGACATTCTTGCGGTGCTCACGGATTTGCTGTGCAAATATCAATGGAAGCTGATAAAGGAAGAAGCGGATGACGGTATTAGTTCGTTGCTTGCTCTTTGCTTTGAACTGATGACAATGGCGGCGGCTTGTGAAGAAAGCGAAGTTGCGAAAGACTTTTTCGTTTCGACTTATCAGAGCCCGAAATGCCTTGAAATTATCCATAACAACGACACCGCCCGAGCAAAAGAAGTTTTTGCGGAATACTGTCCCGATTGGACAGACGAGCAGTTCAGAGAAGCGGAAATTCTTGTTGCAGGCATTGAACACGCAACTCTCAGCAACATTGATTACACTGTGCCGCTTGAAACACGAATTTCAGGAGCGCTGAATACCATAATGATGATTTATAACGTGCCCGAAGAAATCCGCAGGACAAAGATTGAAAAAGTTCTTGCAATGGATTTCCGTTCAATCGGTAAACGCATTTTCAACGAGTTTAAGGAATATGTTGAAAAAGCGAATACATTTTAAGTGCATAGTTCTCAGCTTTAGCGTAAAGGCTTTTGTATACATAATAAATAATCCTCAAGGAGGTTAAACAAATGAAAAAAACAAACAAACTCATAAGCATTTTAATCGCTGTTGCGATGCTTCTGTCAATGGCACCGGTAACGGTGTTTGCGGCATCGGTAGTAGCAAGCGGTAAATTCGGCGCAAGCGGCAACAATCTTACCTGGTCGCTTGACAGTGACGGTGTGCTTACCATAAGCGGCAACGGTGAAATGGAAGATTTTGCCAACGTTTCAAAAGTGCCGTGGTACAGCAAAAGAACCAATGTTAAAACGGTTGTTATAGAATCCGGTGTTACAAACATCGGCAAAGATGCGTTTTACGGTATTACTTCTCTTGTTAATGCAACGATTTCAGACACCGTAACAAGCATAGGTAACAGAGCATTTTCTGGCTCAGGTCTTATAAATTTTGAGTTTTCCGATGCAGGCAATCTTAAAACAATCGAAAACGCGGCGTTCAGCAACACACAAATTAAAAGCATGGTTATTCCCGACGGCGTTACAACGCTTGGTTCATATGTTTTCGGCTACGGTCCGATCAAAAGCGTTACAATTCCCGCAAGCGTAACATCTGTCGGAAACTTTTTCTTCGAGGAAACTTCCAGTTTGAGTGAAGTTATTTTTCTCGGTAATAAAGAGCCTGAAACTATAGGCAATACAGTATTTCTGGGTTGTTCATCGTTAGCTTATGTATCTGTTCCCGCAGATTATGAAGGCGATACTTTCAGTAATATGAAGGTATCAAAGGCTGCAGCCTCTGTAGCAGAGGTGAACGGTCAGGGCTTCGCAACTCTGGCAGATGCGATTTCTGAAGCACAGAGCATCAGCGGCGCCGAGCTCAAGCTTCTGTCTCATATTTCCATTGACTCGGGAATTACGATTGAAAGCGGTAAGTTTACCATTGACCTTAACGGTAAAGAACTGTTCTCAAACGGTTATTTTCTTTTACGCATTGACGGTGCGGATGTAACTATTGTTGATAGTGCAGTCGGCGGTGTTTTTAATGCAACCAACGATCAGGGCAACATAGTGCTTGAGGTGTTGAGCGGAAGTGCAAACATTTCAGGCGGTACGTTTAATTCCGCCGGCTATCCCGCAACCGTTAGAGACGGCACACTAAAGTTGACGGGCAAAGACTTTGTTTTGAACGGCAACTGGCGTATCGGTTGGTATGGCGGCAGCGTTGACCTTTCAGCCTGCACAGCAGATGAGGTTCGTATTCAGGCTTGTGCTGACGGATTACAGGCAAGTGCAGTCACATTACCTGACGGATGGGGTTTGTTCAAAAACAACGGTACACCCTGCACCGAATTTGTAAAAAACGATATTTACGTAGCCAAGGCTGGTTTTAAAGTAACAGCTTCTGTCAACCCTGCTGAAGGCGGAACAGTAAAGGGAGCAGGCACATATAGCTCTGGTGCAACAGTTACTCTCACCGCAACGGCAGCCAACGGTTACAGATTTATTAATTGGATAGAAAACGGTGAGGAAGTAAGCACAAGTGCAGTCTATACTTTCACAGCTTCTAAAAACCGTGAGCTTACGGCAAACTTTGAAATTGTTCCTCACACCCATTCATTCACCTACACTGCAGGGGGTAGCAGAATAGTTGCAACCTGTGTTGCAGGTGACTGTCCGCTTGAAAACGGCATTGGCGGCATGCTCACAATCTCCGCACCCGCTGACCTTTATGTTGACGGCGAAACAGCCAAGGAAGCAGTTATTGACAATCAGCTTGTTGAAGCGGTTGATTACACCGTTACATATTCAACCGCAGACGGCTCTGCCCCCAAAACCGCAGGCACTTACACCGCAAGTGTAACAGTCGGCGGAGCAACGGCAACGGTTGAGTTCACTCTGCTCAACTATGCCGCAATGGTAACCGACAAAGACGGCTACGAGCTTTCAGGCTCACCCTACAAGACCCTTGCAGATGCAATAACAGCGGCAAGTGCAAGCGAGGGCAGCACGGTAACTCTGCTTGATGATATTACACTTACAAAGCAACAGGTTATTAGATCCGGCAAGCTCACGCTTGACCTTAACGGTAATAACTTGGTTAACGAAACCGATAGTGTTTTCTACATATATGAAGAAGTCGATTTAACAATTAAGGACAACGGTGAAGGCGGTACGGTTGAAACTAAACGCTTGTATGTGGATTGTATTGACAATTCCGGTAAACTCACTGTTGAATCAGGTATAATCAAGGGCGACGGCGGTATTCGCAACTTCGGTGTTTTGTATTTTAATGACGGAACGGTTGAAGCTGACAACTATCCGGCGATTGCCAATTATAATGACAGCACTGTTTATGTTTATGACGGTGTTCTTAAAGGTGGTAAAAACTCCGGCGCAGTTGAAAACGGCGGTACGCTTTACGTTTACGGTGGCGAGATTGAAAGCATCGTAAACGTAAATGACGCCTATATTTCCGGCGGTAAAATAGACCGTGACGACTATGTGGCACTTAATCTGCTTGGCGGTACTGTTGAGATAACCGGCGGCAGCTTTACGGGAACGGATAATGAATACGGCCGTCACAGCGGCACACCCTACGGCGAATGGACGGTTGACATCGACGAAGGTGCAACTCTTATCCTCAAGGGCGGCGAATTCCCCAACGGCTTTGTTACTGATGAAACAACCGTAAACGCACTCCTTGCAGAGGGATACGCTTTCTATGATAAAGACGGCAACAAGATAACCGTTGCAGATGATGCAACCAAGATTGACGGCTATGTTCAGGTCAAGGAATATTTTGCTGCGTCAGTAACCGACAAAGACGGCTACGAGCTTTCAGGCTCACCGTACAAAACCCTTGCAGATGCAATCGCAGTGGCACAGGGCAGCGAAGGCAGCACACTCACTCTGCTTGATGATTACAATGGGAATAGTTATGTTAACATCACTTCCGGCACATTTACCATTGACCTTGCTGGAAAAACAGTTACAAGTAGTGGTTGGAATACTGCTGTTATGGTTAACGGTTCGGATGTTAACCTCACAATAACCGACAGTATCGGCGGCGGTAAGATTTATGATTCATCTATGAGTTTGAATATATCTGCCGCTCAATGTGTAACCATCGACAACGGCATTTTTGAACGATATCTTAATTTGACTAAGGGCAACCTTGTAATCAATGGCGGTACATTCTATAAGGGTACAGCTCGATATTCAATCGGTGATGATGACGGTACTAATGTTGCAATTTACGGCGGCGAATTCCCCGATGGCTTCTATGCCTATCTTAAATCCCCGAATGATTATCTTGCAGACGGCTGTTACTTCCGTGATGCGGAAAACAGAATTATCACCGTTGCCGACGGTGCAACCACAATAATAGGCTATGTAAAGGTCGAAAAGGGTGCATACATTACAGACGGTGTTATCACCCTTGATTCAACAGAATTCACCTATAACGGCAGCGAAATCAAACCCACGGTTATCGTAACAGTCGGCGGCAAGACTCTCACAGAGGGCAAGGACTACACTCTCACTTTCGCAAACAATGTTAACGCAGGCACGGCAACCGTAACAGTAAAGGGTGCAGGCGATTACTCGGGCGAAGCAACAAAGGTGTTTACAATCGTAAAGGCAGATAACACCGTAACAGCCGCACCTACGCCCAACACTCTCACATATAACGGCGAAGCACATAATCTTATTTCCGCAGGCGAAGCAAGCTTCGGCACAATGGTTTACAGCCTTGACGGTACAGAATATTCCGAAACAATCCCCCAAGGCACAGATGCAGGCAATTATACTGTATATTATAAAGTCATCGGTGATTCAAACCACAATGACACCGAGCCTGCAACGGTTACCGTTACAATCAACGCAAAGGATATTTCCGACGGATTTATAATTCTCGGCGCTCCTCTCACCTATAACGGCAAAGAGCAGACACAGACCGTTGAAAAGGTTATTCCGACGGGCACAGCTCCTGAAGCAACCTATACAGTCAGCGGCAACAAGGCAACAAACGTCGGCGTATATCTGCTCACAGTAACAGGTACGGGCAACTTCACGGGCGAAGCAAAGATTGCTTATGAAATTGCAGTTGATAAAAGCGGAATTGAAGGTCTTACCATTGATTATGTAAAATCGACCGATAAGGAAAAAGTTGAGTACGTTTACAATCAGCTTGAAAACGCTGTAAAAGACCTTGCCGACGAAGATAAGATATCAGAATGGAATACTCTCCAGGCCTATTGTGCCGCAATGCGCCAGAGAATTTATATTATTGAAAATCTGATTGAAGCCTTTGAAAATAAGTCAGGCGAATACGATATTAATACCGTAACATCTGATGATGCTGCTTATTTGGAAAGTTTCCAGAATAGTGTCGGCAAATTCTATAATGACTATTATGACAATCTGACAGATGAACAGGAAAAGAAAATAACCGATATTTATTCGGCGATTGAAGACCTTGAAACCAGAATCAGCGATGTTGCAGAAGAAATCACAAGAATAACAAACGCTGTAAACGGCTATGATGAAGCAACCGTTAAGTACAGCGACTACAAAGATATTTTACAGCTTATTGATGATATCGAGGCTCTCACCGACGGTCAGAACATTACCGCAGACGAAAGAGCAAGCCTTGAAGAACTTAACACAAAGGCGAATTTACTTGCTGCGAAAATCAGAAGCACGGCAGATGAAATTGCAAGAATCACAAGGGCAGTTAATGCTTATAGCATTGACACCGTAAAATCAAGCGACAAGGCAGATATTGAAAACCTTATCGAAAGAATCAAGAAGCTCACCGACGGCGATAACATCACCGCTGACGAAAGAGCAAACCTCAACGAACTTGATTCAACTCTTGATGCTCTCCTTGCAAAGATTGATGAAACCGCAGACGAGCTCGCAAGACTTGAAGCAGAGGTCGGCAAGTATGACGAAGCAACCGTTAAGTCAAGCGACCTTGATGCTCTCAACAAGCTCGACAGCGAAATCTATGCTCTCGCCCTTACGGATAACGTAACCGCAGAGGAAAAAACAAAGCTCAACGAACTCCACGATAAGGTATTTGCTCTTATCACAAAGGTAGGAAATGTCAGCGAAGAAATCGTTCGTATCGTTGATGTAATTGATGCGTATGTATTTGAAAGCGTAAAATCATCCGATAAGGCTGATATTGTAAAGCTCATTGCAGACATCAAGGCTCTCATAGATGGCGATAACATCACCGAAGATGAAAGAGCAGTTCTCGTTAAGGCAGATCAAACCGCAGACGCACTCCTTGAAAAGATTGCAGCAACAGCGGAAGAAATCAAGAGAATTGACAATGCAACCAATGCTTATGACATCAGCACAGTAACATCCGCAGACAAGGCAGACATAGAAAAGCTCCTTGCAGATTCAAAGGCTCTTCAGGACGGCGACAATATCACCGAAGCAGAAGAAGCAGCACTCGTTGAAAATGATGCAACGCTCAATGCTCTCCTCGATAGAATCGCAGCAACAACAAAGGAAATCGAAAGAATTGATGAAGCTGTAAACGGCTATGATGAAGAAACAGTTAAGTCAAGCGATGAAGATGCAATAAATCAGCTCAAGGAGGACATCAAGGCTCTCACCGACGGCGATAACCTTACCGATGATGAAAGAACAGCTCTTGAAGAAGCAGACAAGGCAATAGATGAACTCGTTGAAAAGCTCGCAGAGGTTGCAGAGGAAATCAAGAAGGTTGATGTAGCCGTTAAGTCCTATGACGAAGAAACGGTCAAGTCAACCGACAAGGAAGACCTCGCACAGCTCAAAGAAGATATTCAGAATCTTATCGACAGCGGTAACACAACCGAAAACGAAAAGACCGCTCTTGAAGAAATGATTGAAAAGGTTGAAGGTCTTGAAGATAAGATCGAAGAAATCGAAACACAGCTTGAAAGAATCGAAGGTATCGAAAACGTCTACAACCCCGAAACAGTAACAAGCGATGATAAGTCAGCTATCGAAAACGCTATTGATGAAATCGAAGCTGTAAATCCCGATAATCTCACCGATGAGCAAAGGGAAGAATACGAAGAAATCAAGGCAGGTCTTGAAGCTCTTCTTGATGAAATTGCAGCAGCAGAAAAGGCAGTTGCAGACATCGGTGCTCAGCTTGAAATGTTTGGCGAGGAAAGAGTAACAATCTTCTGGGAAGATGATATTGAAGCTCTCAAAACAAAGATTGACGAAATCCTTGCAGACGAGAATATGGGCGAAACAGAAAAAGCAAAGCTTAATGAATACAAAGCTCAGTGCGATAAGCTCATCGAGATTATCAACACTCCCGTTGAATATTTCTCACTCCGTCTGTTCTATCTTATCTGGGATCTCATTCTTTGGATATGGAACAGCGTAGTCAACGCCTTCTCAGGCCTCTTTGGCATTCAGGCAATCGCATAAAACAAAATAAACCTACAAAGCCGGCGGATAATCTCCGTCGGCTTATTGTATTAGTTTGAACTATATTAGATTTGGTTTGCGAAAAATAAAAAAAGATGGCAAACACTTTGGTGCTTACCATCATAATATTTCATAAAACAATGCAATCAGAATAAGATTATGCATTATTGGATAGTCAAAGTAATTGCATAATAGGGGATAGACGGATTTGTTGTATTTGCCTTATCAAATATATGCCATACTTAGGATAATTAAGGAGCCTGAAACGACGCAGAATCAAGCTTTTTTGAGTTTAGATACGAGTCTGGAAACTCATGTCGTCAAGATGCCGAACTTTTTTCAAGGCAATTTTCAGGTGAAGAAAAAGTGCTGACTTGCACCTTAGAGCCAAAACCGCCCAAAAGTAGGTTGTTGACTCATACCTTATACGAACGACATTTTCGCACTTGCCGAAAACTTTTACGCTCTTTTTCCTTTGTCTGAATTTTACCGAAAATGGCTTTTTGTCCTAAACTCGTGTCTTACAGCATTTTTTACTGTTTTCACTCGTGCCTTATGACATATTACACTGTTTTCACTCGTGTCTTGGAATTTCTTTAAATTACACCTAATTGCAGGGGAGTTCTATTTACAGCATATTAACTGTGTGTTATAATTATCTTGACAAACAAGAATTTGCGGACAGATATAAAAGGAGAAACGTATGACACAAATCATTTCATTTTTGCTATCCGTTGTGTTTGCAATTGATATGTTTTTTGTCGGATTATTTCCCGAAAAAAATCTTGTTATCACGCAAACGGAAACCGAAACCGAATACTACATAAACGGCGAAAGCGATTATTTACGTTTTGGAGTTGTTGGTGAAGGTAATCTGTTTGAGCCAGATGAGGAAATCAAGGTTATAATTGAGTGCCTTGATGAATCCCTTGACGGTACAAAAGTAAAAATCTCCGTTAAGAGTGAGCAGACAGGCTTTAATAAGCGAGGATATGTTAATTTAATTTTTGATGTGCCGTATAACACCTTCACTTTTTCGTCCGATAAGAACGGAATTTTTACGGTTGCGATTGAACTGACCGACAGAACCAAATACAGTTTCAACATTGGTGTTCTTCCGAAAAATGCACAGGCAAGCGACAGTTTTTACTACGGAATTCAGCCGTATATAACCCGTGCTTACACTTGGGGTCAGGGTTTTCAGATTCCGAACTATACTGCAGATGAATCAGTAGATAAAATTCTTGATACGGCTGAGTATCTCGGTGTGAATCTTGTCCGTGAGGACAGCGTCGGCTGGGGTGCAATGCAGAGCGAGGCTTATGGCGAAGTCAATTTCTCCGTGCAGGATTACCTTGTCGGCAAGGTCAACGAGCGCAATATGAAATATAACTGGCTTCTCGGCTTCAACGCAGGCAAATGGTCTGCCGCAGATAAATACAAAGAGAATTACGATGAATCAATCGGTTGGACTTACCCTCCCGATGAAAATGTATGGTCAGATTTCACAAGAAAGGTTGCCGCACATTATGCTGACAATACGGACATTCTGTGGGAAATCTGGAACGAGCCGAACTGGTATTTCTTCGCAGGCACACCCGAAGAATATTTTTCGCTTCTTGAAAAAACCGCTACAATAATCAAAGCCGAAAATCCGTCATTATACGTTTATTCGGGCGGACTTGCTGTTGCAGAAAAAGAGAGCAACCTTGTTTTCTATCAGAAATCAGCAGAGTTGATGAATAAAAATCTGCTCGATAATTACGGTTATCACAACCACGACGGACTCGATAATTACTATAATTATATGGGCAAGATGTTATCGCTTACAAAATCGGCAGGACTTTCAAACGGCGGTTTAAACAGCGAAAGCGGTGTAGGCGGCACAGATGCGGCAACAATCGCATGCAAGTCACTTTACACCCGTTCAACAAGAGCAAGCGGATTTGTTTCGTTCGCATTCAGAAAAACTGTTACACCCGAAAACGATATCAACGATTTTGCGTTTTTTAACGAATATATGCAGCCTACCGAAGCCGTAATTACTTATGCAACGGTTATCCGTTTTCTCGGAAATGCTGACTTTGTGAAGAATATTTCAGATGAAAAGAATCTTGTGATTGATGAATACGCTGATAACGAAAAGAAAATCGAAGTATATTACAGTCTTGGAAATAAAACTAAAATCGACGCACCCGAAGGCGATTATAAAGCCTTTGATATGTACGGCAACGAAATACAAATCGGCAAAAAGCTGACAGTCAGCAATGCAACGATATATATTGTTTATTGATGTTATATGAATTTTATAGAATTTGCAGCCGAGAGATATTCGGTGCGGAAATTTACAGATAAGCCCTCGCAAAGCTGAAAGACTGCACACGCTGCCACTTTTATGCGCCCTGTGCTATGCTTATCTGCTACCACAAGGACAAACGCTGCGTGTCTCTGACCGCTGATGCGATTCACATAGTGAACACCGACGGTTGCTTTAATATTTCGGGTTGTGACATAAGCTCAATGGGTGACGATGCAATTAATGTTCACGACGGTCTTGGTTATGTTTCAGGTGTAAACGGTAACACGCTTACACTTATAGCATCCGCAACAATACCTTTGAAAAGTGCAATTACAGCGACTGGGGTTGCGTAATTGAAATAGGTACTAACATTGCAGGCAAATCTGCCGAAACTGCCGTTTTCACAAATATAGAAATCAGTTCAAATGAGTTTAAGGACATACCGTCAAACCTGCTCAGAGCAAACAATATCTGAATGATATAATGATCTCGATAAATAAGAATTTGTATAAATGGTGATGAAATGCTGAATCTGACATTTGAACAATTCAATAACATTGAATTTAAACTCTACGAAAAAAATCCTGTATTAAAAAATCCGAAGAATAGTTTTGTTGTCGCTGATCCCAGTGTGTTAACGCCTTCGGATTCACACGACGGAAAATGGCATTTATTCTGTCACACGTTTTTTGGTGTGTATCGATATGAAAGCACCGACGGAATAAGTTTTGAAAACAAGGGCAGTATTGTCAACCGTGCCATGCGTCCGAATATCAACTATATTGACGGAAAATATTATCTTTTTTTTGAGAGAACAAGACCGGTTATCTTTAATCTTTTCAGCCTTATCGGAGCAAAATGGAAATCTGAAATTTACTGTACACAGTCCGAGAATCTTGTTGACTGGAGCGAACCCTATCTTGTAATCGGTAAAACTCGCTGTTTTGAAGAAGATGATAGGGGAATTGCTATTTCCAATCCGTTCCTGATGAAAATTGAAAACAGCTATCGCCTGTATTATTCCTGCGGACAGACTTTTATTAAGGATTGCGGCTTCTGTGAGCCGACACATATAAGCTTTGCAGAAAGCAAGAGCATTGCAAACGGTTATATTTCAAGGGAAACACCTATTATCAGCCCCGACAAAAATAAACAGTATCTTAATCTTTGTTCGGGTTGCTTAAAGGTGTATAAATTGGCTGACTGTTACATCGGATTGCAAAACGGAATTTATGAAGAAGGCGGTAAAAGTTATTCTGCCATTATGCTTTTGAAGTCTGATGACGGCATCAGCTTTGAGTTTGTAAAGCCGTTTTTAACACCTCAGAAGTGTGGTGAAAATAATTGGATGGCACAGTATGTTTATGCTTGTTGTCTTACATATCACGATAACAAATTAAGATTGTATTTTAATGCCCGAAATGTGTCGGATAACATCAGGGGCAGAGAGTGTATTGGCATTTACGAGGCAGAAATAAAAGATTTGTTTAAATCTTTTTGACGAATTCCGATTTGTCGAGCTGAAATTTCAAGAGCAAAAGCCTGAAAACAGAACTTTCAGCAGGAGGAGCAACAGAACCCAATAACTGTATATGACCAGGTTAGAAAAGAATTTTGATAGGTGATTTTATGAGTAAGGTAAAATATGTTGATACAATGATCGGTACCGTTGCGGACGGTCAGGCAGAAAGTTATCACGGCGGCGGTAAAACGTATCCGGGAGCTGCTGTTCCCGGCGGTATGGTGCAGCTTTCACCGGATACAGTAACGGGTGGTGACAACGGTAACGGCTACAACTATTGCGATAACACAATAGAAGGCTTCAGCTTCAACCATATGAGCGGTATAGGTTGGTACGGTGATTTGGGAAATATCCAGATTATGCCTGTTACGGGCGAACCGGATTTAAGAAGCGGCAGTAACAGTCATGTCGAATTTAAAAAGGGTAAAAAAGGCTGGAAATCGGAATTTTCTCACGACAGCGAAAAAACAGAAGCAGGCTATTACTCCGTAAAATTAGACCGTTACAATATTTTAGCGGAAACTACAGCGAATGTTCACAGCGGTATATTAAGATTTACATATCCGCAAAACGAAAACGCAAAAATTATAATGAATTTTTCTCGCAGAATCGGTGGCAAAGCAGATTTTGAAGAAATTAAAATAGTTAACGAAAATACTGTTGAAGGTAAAATTATTTGCACACCGAAGGGCGGCGGTTTCGGTCACGGTCATGCAGGAATTTCTTACGATTTGTATTTTACCTGCGAGTTTTCCGAAGCACCTGCAAAAATGCAATTCTTTTCAAATGAAGAAATGCAGAGTGAACATATAAAAGAATTTTGCCACGAAGATGTCGGGCTTCTTTTGGAATTCGGTGAAAATCTCACAGATTCGCTTAAAATAAAATGCGGTATTTCTTACACAAGTCTTGCCGGTGCAAGAATGAATTTAAGTGCGGAAATTCCTGACTTTGATTTTGATGCTCAAAGAAAAAATGCTCAATTTTTATGGGAACAAGCCTTCAGCATTGCAGATGTTGAAGGCAGTAACGAAACAGATTTAAAGCTTTTTTACACCTGCCTTTATCATACACTTTTAGATCCGAGAGTTTCTGCTGATATTGACGGAAGCTTTTCTTTGGACGGAAAAACGATGAAAGATGACAGTTACATTCACCGCACGGTATTCAGCGGCTGGGATGTTTACAGAAGTGAATTTCCTCTTCTGGCAATTATCCGTCCGGATATTGTTAATGATGAGGTCAATTCACTTTTAAAAATAGCGGAGACTAAAAATACATCATTTCCGCAATGGGAGCTTTTGGGCATTGACACGCACTCTATGGTCGGAGACCCCGGACTTCTTGTTGTTGCTGATGCATACCTCAAAAATATCAGGAATTATGATACGGAAAAAGCATACAAAATAGGTCTTGCCTCAAGCAAATGTGAAAAAGAATTATTCGGTAAGCCGTTTCATTCCGTAAGACCCGATTGCGAACAGTATCTGAAAAATGCTTTTGTTCCCGAAAAACTGAGTGATACTTTGGAATTTTTACTTGCAGATTACACAATGTACCTTTTTGCAAAAGAAAAAGGCGATAAAGAAAACGAAGAATTCTTTTTTTATCGTGCAAAAAAATATATCGAAAATTACGATGAAAAACTTGGCTTTTTAGCACCACGAAAAAAGAACGGTAAATTTGTAAAAGAAGAAAATGAATATGACGATGACGGATGTGTTGAGAGCAACATTTTTCAACAGTCGTGGTTTGTACCTTACGATGTTATCGGTTTAAGCAAGCTCTTTGGCGAAGAAAGAACAATTGAGCTTTTGGAAAGATTTTTTGAAAATGCCGATTTTTCTAAACTTTGGAATGAAGATTACAACCATTCAAATGAACCTTGCCATAACATCACCCATTATTTTAACATTTTGGGTCTCTCTCACCGTACACAGTACTGGGCTAGAAAAGTTCAGAAAGAAGCATACAGAACAGGTGCATACGGTTTCTGCGGCAATGAAGATGTAGGTCAGCTTTCTGCGTGGTATGTTCTGTCAAGCCTTGGATTTGCTCAGGTTTGTATCGGTCAGCAGAATTATTATATTAATACCCCCTTATTTAAGAAAGCGACTGTTAAATTAAATAAAATTTATCATTCTTGTATAAATGCCGATACTTTTACCGTGGTTTGTGACAAAGACCCTCTTGAATACCCTTATATCAAAAAGGTTGAGTTTAACGGGAATTTGATAAAAAGACCGTATTTGTCGTATTTTGAAATTACATCAGGCGGCACTTTAAAGGTTGAGCTTTCAAAAGAGCCTGTTACGGATTGTTTCTAAAGAGCAAAAAATTTGCAGAGAATAAATGAATTAGAATTTATGGAGGTATTGTTATGAAAAAGCTTTTATCGGTAATTCTTGCTGTTTTAATCACCCTGAGCGTAACTCCGTTTGTGTTTGCAGCAGGAACGACTTACTATATTGACAGCATATCGGGTAATGACGAAAACACCGGCTTATCCGAAGCGTCTGCCTGGAAAACCGTTGATAACATAGCTGCTTTAACCCTTGAAGCAGGCGACAAAGTTCTGTTCAAGTCAGGCGGAGACTATGACTGCGCCATTACGCTTACATGCTCGGGAACTCAGGATAATCCTATTGTCATTTCGTCTTACGGTGAGGGCGAAAAGCCGCATCTCAACACTGATGCGAGAGATGCGGTTATGAAGCTTTTTGACTGCTCATATGTAACTGTTTCCGGTTTTGAAATAACAGCGCACAACGGCGGCGGTATCTGGGTTGATGGTGTTACAAAGGAATCGAGGGGCGTCAGAATTGAAAACTGCGAATTCCACGATATGCAGAATTATACCGTAACATCTCGTGACAATTATACCGAAGGTCCGATTTCGGGCAGAGCTGCAATTGTTATCAAGCGTTACGGCGGCTCACCTTATCCCGTCAACGATTTTCAGGCGATTAACTGCAAAATATACGACGTGGGCAACGGTATATTTTTCACCGGAAGTCAGGATCTGAACAAAAATGCACTTGTAAAGAACTGTGAATTTTACAATATGGACGGTGAAGCGGTCGTTCTTGAAGGCTGTGACGGCGCTTTGGTAACGCATTGCCGTGCGATTGACTGTTGCCAGGGTGTCGGTCTTGATGAAAACGGAGAAATCCTCTATTTTACCGCCGCAATGTGGACTCATTATTCCTCAAACTGCACCTTCAGCTACTGCGAAATAGCCGGTCAGAAAAACTACGGTGACGGAATGACGGTGGATTTTGACCACGGCTCATACAACTGTACGTACGAATATATTTATTCACACGATAATATGCGCTTTATGTGCAACAATCCTGCCGAAGGCGGTAACTGGGGTAATACGGTAAGATATTGTCTGTCCGTTAACGACAATCAGGGCAGAAACAAAATAGGCGTATCTGACGGCGAATGGAATTTCAGCTTTTACAACAACACAATAATCAATTCATCCGAATTTCAGATGACTCAGATTTATGATTCGCTGTTTGCAAACAACATTATAGTTTTTAAGGACGGACATAAGTTTTATCATATAAACAGCGAAATGAAGGATTGGAATAATGTGTTTGCCAACAACTGCTATTACAATACCTTCAATCCGGCATTTGATAAGGACGCTTTAAATACTCTTCCGGGCTTTGCAGGCGGTGATGACCCGATAAAGGCTTATCAGCTTGCAGAGGGCTCGCCGTTAATCGGTGCGGGCTTTGAGGTTGAGGACGGCTGTATGACGGATTTCTACGGCAATGAAATAACAAGCAACAATATCGGCTGCTATTCCGCTGACGGAGAGAATGCCGAGCTTGAAACAGAAAGCTTCTTTGAAAAGGCGGTAAGATTTATCCGCCAAGCATTTAATATAGCAATTGAAGAAATACGCAAATTAATTATTGATATTTTTGAGTGATGAGATAATAAAAACTTCCTGATGAGCCTTTTCAATGAAATGTATCACGAACTGCTGACACCGAAAAAAATAAGAATTTGTACGAAAGGTTGCAAACTATGTATAGAAAAAGTATGGCTTTGCTGCTTGCTTTAATTATGCTGGTCGGCTCGCCGTTAGGAGCATCTGCCGAAGATAGTGTTCCCGAAAAGGAAGGCTATGTCCTTGATTTCAGCACCGAATTTAATTACGGCGATTTAGATACAGAGTACTGGCTGCCGCAGT
The DNA here is from genome assembly GCA_017516745.1 of Clostridia bacterium. GTDB lineage: Bacteria > Bacillota > Clostridia > Oscillospirales > Acutalibacteraceae > UBA8612. The sequence continues at coordinate 31,317 of JAFXBF010000022.1, read as the reverse complement.
ATCTTCCTCACTGTACCGCCAACACAGCAGGGTCCTCTGCAAGATATAAAGTCGAGAACGGTTACCTTAATCTGTATATCACAAAAGATTCTCCGGATTATTTCGGCGGTCAGCCCGGCTCGGTAGATCCCGATAATCTTTTATGGATAGCCAACGGTATTCAGACATGGGAAAAGAATCATCTGCATCCCGGCGGTGCTCAGCAGATGCAAGTTGAGCCATATGAAGGATACGCAACACAGTATGGCTATTTTGAAATACGGATGAAAATGCCTGATACCGGCGGTGGCGGATACGCTTCATGGTGGCTTATAGGCACTCAGGATGATGCTCACTCCGACGGAACAATGTCAAAGCAGAATGGTGAAATAGATGTATTGGAGACCTTTTTTAAATCTCCCGGAGTGTTTGAGCCAAAGGTTCATGCTTGGGATGATCCCGATCTTGACGAATGGGCAAGCAAGGTTGAATTGGATGGCGATCCAAGTGACTATATTAATGAATTCCACACCTATGCTATGGACTGGAGACCGGAAGGAATAACCTTTTATGTTGACGGAAAAGAAGTGGCGCAGACAAAAGAATCGCCGCAATACAGAATGTGTATGATTTTGTCTATGTATATCAATTCTGATTTCAGCGGTTGGGATGAGCCTGAAAATGAATATCCCATAGAATGGCTGATTGATTATGTCCGTGTCTATAAAGATAAAAACGGGTATGACGAGAACAACAGACTTACCGAGTTTGAGCGCTTTATAAAGGAGCTGAGCGACTCTCTTTGTGTGTTTATGCAGCGTGTTTTATCATTTTTTCAAAACCTCTGTACGCAGTGCCATCAGTTCTTTGAGCGTTTATTAAGTATGATACCTGTTTTGTACAGCCCGTCAAATTCTTATTTGTTGAGTTGAATAACGGTTCGCTTTTACTGCTTTTTACACACAATATTTATCAAAATCCTCAATAGCCTTAATTTTTTGTTTCTGAATAACATGAATATATGTGTTTTCAGTAACTCTTGTATCGCAGTGTCCGAGTAATTCGGACACTATTTTTATTGAGCAGCCGTTTTCAAAAAGCATTGTTGCGAAAGTGTATCGTAAGGTGTGTACGCTGCGGTATTCGTCTTTTCCAATAATGCCTGCATTACGGCACATCCTTGTAAGCGATTTGCCTAATGATGCACGGGTAGGGGAGTTTCCATTTATTGTTGTAATAACAAGGTTACTGTCATCGGACATTTCTTTGAGCTCAATAAGTGCCTCCCTTGCCTTACTTGCCATAGGCAGCAAACGCATGCTGCTGTCAGTCTTGCCGCTGTTCTGAACAACAGATTCATATTTACCGTTTACAGGTATATATACAGTTGATTTGTTAATGTCAATCATATTTTCTTTGAAGTCAATATCATCCCATGTAAGTGCCAAAACCTCACCGACACACAGGCCTGTGTACATAAGCATAATAAGGCTTGAAAGAACCTACATAATTATTTTTTTTATAAGCTTTTTTCAGTAAATATTTTCTCTTGCTGTATCAGCGCAAGCGGGTTGTCTTTTTAGCAAAAATATGCTATAAAACAATATATGAATCTTTGTAGCGGCTTATCAGATAACCTGTTGTTACGTTGGTTATTCGATTTTGAGTTTTCGGAGGTATCCATTTCATGAAAAAATCACGCCAAAAGAAAATAATATCTGAAATTATTTGCCTTTTTATAGGTATTATCTTTTCAATTGTTGGTCTTTATTATTTCCATATGCAATATCTGTGTTATGAATATACACCGCTTCAGTTTATTCTTGCTGTTGTTGTCTGTTTTGGTGGTGCATTACTTTCTATTCCCTTAAGCAGAAACGCAGGCAAAAAGAAAACCGTTATCAATGCGGTTATTACTGCATTGGTTTTTGCGATTGTTCTTATCGGTCTTATGCTTCTGACAAACGCCGTTATCGGCAATGGTGAGCTTAATCAGATAGCGTTGATCATTCCCGTTTACTTATCATTTATTATGATAACTGTTCTTGCTTTTCTTTGCGTTTTCAGAATATTTGATAAAAAAATATTGAAAGCAATTCTTTCTGCTTTAATTCTCACGGGATTTGTAATCGGCAGTTATTCATACATAGTGCCTTTTGTAATTGATGAAATTTATGACGGATATAAAGCACCTATACCTGCTCTTTCAACATACACCAATATGAAAGCTGATGATAAAGTGATTAACGGCGATTTTTATGTAAGCACAAGAGGTAACGATTCAAACAGCGGAGCAAAAGACGCTCCGTTCCGCACAATTGAAAAGGCTGTTGAAGCCGTCAGAAACACCGATAAAACAAACAAAAACGGAATAACTGTTTGTATTGAGGGCGGTGAATACCGTGTATCTGCGCTTGAATTCACAAAAGAAGATTCAGGCACGGCTGATTGCCCGATAACATATTGTGCAATCGGCGGTGAGGTTATATTAAACGGCGGTGTTACGCTTTCGCCCGATGATTTTAAATCGGTTGGCGAATATCCTGAAATATCCGATAGGCTTACACCCGAAGCACGGGAAAATGTTGTGGTTGTAAATTTGACCGAAGCACCATATTCTCTCTCAAAGGACGATTGGGGAAAGATATATGCAATAGGTTCATATCATACAGCGGCAAGCTATGACGGCGATTATACCGGAGAGCTTTATTGCGAGCTTTTTGTAAATGATAAAAGGCAAACTCTTGCAAGATACCCTGATGCCGAATTCCTTTACACAGAAGAGGTTGTGAAAACAGGTCTCGGCAAAGAATCAGACGGTGCTCTTACCACTGTTGAGAACTGGGATGAAATCCGCAACCCCGAGTCAGATATCTATAAAGTTGATTCCGAGCTTGCACAGAGAATTTCGGGCTGGAAAACACTTGATGATATTTGGATGTTCGGCTACTGGAAATACGATTGGGCAGACGCTTCCTCGCCAATCGGCAGCTTTGATGCCGAAACGTGTGAGCTTTCACCGAAGTTTGTAAGCCTTTACGGAACAAAAACAGATGCGCCTTATTATTTCTTCAATGTGCTTGAGGAACTAACATCTGAAGGTGAATGGTATCTTGACCGTGAAAACGGCTTACTTTGCCTTTGGAAGCCCGAAAATATCGAGGCGGCACAGATTGACCTTTCTCTGTCGCTGAATCCTGTAATCAATGCACAGGCTAATTATCTTACCTTTGACGGAATAACCGTAAAGGGGACAAGAAGTGACGGTATTGTTATAACGGGTAACAACAACACCGTTCAGAACTGTCTTATCAAAAACGTTGCAGGCAATGCACTTATTATGACAGGCAGCAATAATCTTGCATACAACAACGAAATAACTCACACCGGAAAAGGCGGAATCATTCTTGACGGCGGCGATACACAAACACTTACTCCCGGTAACAGCAAGGCAGAAAACAACTATATTCACGATTGGTCGGAGATTTATCAGACATATCAGCCTGCGGTAACTCTGCTCGGTGTAGGCAATATCTGTTCACACAATGAAATGGCAAATTCTCCCCACGAAGCAATTACCTACAAAGGCAATAACCATATTATTGAGTACAACAACATTCACGATGTTTGTCTTCTTTCCGACGATGCAGGCGCAATTTACTCAGGCAGAAGTTGGGTGTGGTACGGCAATATCATAAGATACAACTGCATTTATAACGTCGGCTCGGGTGATCACAGACCCGACGGAATTTATCTTGACGATGCACTTTCGGGTCAGCAGGTTTACGGCAATCTGCTTATAAATATCCCGAAAAACTCAATTCATATCGGCGGCGGCAGAGATAATGTCGTAACCAATAATATAATTGTTAATTCGGGTGAGAATGCAATTTACTTTGACGAAAGAGCAAGAGACGGTGCACTCAACAGCGGCTGGTTTACCCATGCTCATATCGGAAGCGGTGATATGTGGGATGCTCTCTATGCTTCACCGTGGAAGAGTGAAATCTGGCAGAATACTTTCAGCGAATATAAAACTATGACGGACGATATTTCAGAATCCGATTCAGCCGCATATATTCCCAATCCTGCAAGCATAGTCAAGGGTAACCTTATCTTCAACAAATATAAGATAATCGGTGATATTCATACATCCGCTTACAGATTCAGCGATATATCCGATAATAAAATATACTCTCTTAATAAAGCGGAAGAGATTTTTGTCGATATCAATTCCGGAAACTACAACATTAAAGATATTGAAATACTTAAAAACACAATTCCCGGATTTAAAAATATTCCTCTTGATAAAATAGGAAGAACAAACTGACAAACTCCAATTTGTCGAGCTGAAAGGCTATGCTGTATTATGCATAGCTTTTTTGTTGCTCAGAAAATTGTTTTCTGAAAAGAATCTTAACTACATCAATCACTTATCAATATCAAATGAGTGATGAATGAGCGATGAAAAATTAATTCCGAATAACGATTCGTTATTTCTCAAAGGAATGGAGCTCCTGTGTCAAAGAGTTAGTTGTCGAGAGTTACAAGGTGGGTGGACGGAGATATGTTTATTTGAGAAATAAGAATTCGGGATTCTGTAAAAACCGCCGCACTACCAATCGGTAATGCAGCGGTAATTTTATTTCCTGTCAGAATGTCACACGGAAGATTAACACACCTTCGTCTGCTTTGAATTCATAATATGCCTTGTTCTTTTCGCAGACGTGGATTGCATCAGAAAAAATATTATTCAACTACTTGACAAAGTTCTGCACGTGTGCTAAATTGTCATTAGTACAAGTGCAGTTTTGAAAATATATATGTATTTAAGGAGGCGCTATGGCAAAGAAAGAATCAACAAAAGATAAAATAATCCGAGTTTCAACCCGAATGTTTCTTGAAAACGGATATTCGGCAACAACGGTTCAGGCGGTCAGCAGTGAGCTTGGAATCAGCAAAGGCAATTTCACCTTTTATTTTCATTCCAAAGAAGATATTCTTGCGGTGCTCACGGATTTGCTGTGTAAGTTCCAGCGTGAGTTGATGGAATACGAGGCAGGCGAGGGGATAAGCTCGCTGCTCTCAATTTGTCTGGAGCTGATGTCAATGGCAGCGGCTTGTGAAGAAAACGAGGTTGCAAAGGACTTTTTCATTTCAGCATATCAGAGTCCTGTTTGTCTTGAAATTATCCATAAGAGTGATACCGAAAGAGCAAAGAAGGTTTTTGCAGAGTATTGTTCAGACTGGACAGACGAGCAGTTCCGTGAAGCGGAAACCCTTGTTGCCGGAATTGAGTATGCAACATTGAATGCGGTTGATAAAGCAATTTCGCTTGAAACACGCATTTCAGGTGCGCTTAATACAATTATGACAATCTATAATGTTCCCGAAGAAATACGTAAGATAAAAATAGAAAAAGTTCTTGCGATGGATTATTGTTCAATCGGTAAACGCATTTTCAAAGAGTTTAAAGAATATGTTGAACAGAAAAGTGAGGTGCTTTGAAATGAATGAGAAAATTAAGAAAATCATTTTCGGAATTGGTGCGGTTGTTCTTATTGTTGTGTGTGGTGTCTGGTTTTTAAGTACCGACCTTGAGCATATTGAAGACACTAACGGTGCTGATAATTTCAGCTTGCAGACAATTACAGATTCAAACATAATTAACCGTGATATCGGTGCAATGGGACTTGAAAAATCTACGGATTCCATTTTTAACACGACAACTTATTCTTCAAATAAGTTTACAGGTGTTGAGGAAATCTTCGGTGAAAATATATGGGGTAACCGTTTTGAAATAACTGTTAATCATGCAAGAGTAGACTCAGGCAATTTTAAAATCGTTCTGCTTGAGGATGATAAAATTGTCCATGAATTTACTCTTAATGAACTTACGCAAACCTATGTTCTTGAAAATCCTAACGGATATATTTCACTTCGCATTGCAGGCGAAAGTGCAGATTTCATGTTTGATTATCATATTAATTAATAATTTATTTAAAGGAGAATACAAATGAAAAAATTATTGTCAATTATTCTTGCGGTTATTATGATTTTATCCGTTATGCCAATAGCTTTTGCGGCAGAAACAGAAACGGTTATTCTTTACACAAACGATGTTCACTGTGCAATTAATGATTATTCATTGCTTGCTGCGTACAGAGCAGATCTTATTGCTCAGGGTAAGGATGTTATTGTTGTTGATGCAGGCGATGCCATTCAGGGCGAGGTTATCGGTTCAACAACCGAAGGCGAAGCTATAGTTGATATTATGAACGCTGTCGGCTATGACTACGCCGTTCCCGGTAACCACGAGTTTGACTACGGCATGGAGGTATTCCTTGACCTTGCACAGAATAAGGCGGAATATGATTATATCTGCTCCAATTTTTATAACCTTACATCTAATTCGCCTGTACTTAAACCCTATGCTATTGAAGATTTAGGGGCTTATCAGATTGCATTTGTGGGTATTTCAACTCCGGATACGGTCACTTCAACAACTCCTGAATATTTCAAGGATGAAAGCGGTAATTTTATTTACGGATTTCCTTCTTTTCCCGGGGGATTGACAAATGAAGACCTTTATAACAGCATTCAGGAAAGCGTTGACGAAGCGATAAAAGACGGTGCGGATTATGTTGTTGCGGTAGGTCATGCGGGAATAATCGGTTCAAATGACGGTTGGAAATCAAGTGATATCATTGCAAACACCGACGGTATAGATTGTTTCATTGATGCTCATTCCCATGAAATAACGGAAAAAGCAGTCTATAAAAACAAAGATAACGAAGATGTTTTCCTTACATCAACCGGTGCTAAGTTTGCAAACTTCGGTGTGCTCACAATCAGCGGTGATAACAAAAGCTTTGAACTTATAAACCCCGATAATGTTGATATTGAAACAATGTCGGCAGACGCAAAATCGGCTTATACTGCCGTCAAGGAAAAGATTGACGGTTACAACGAAGATATAGCATATCTTTTTGAAGAAATAGGCAAATCCGAAGCAAATCTTATTATCTATGATTCCGATTCGAGCAGAGCTGTAAGAAAGAGAGAGACAAATGCAGGAGATTTTGTTGCCGATGCTTACCGCGCGGTAACCGGATCTGATGTAGCAATAGCCAACGGCGGCGGTATCCGTGCAGAGATTGAGGCCGGAAGCGTAACAAGAAAGAGCCTTATGGATGTGAATGCATACAACAACAATATGTGCGTTCTTGAGGTTACGGGTCAGCAGATTATTGATATACTTGAGCACGGTGCACGCAAGTGTCCCGAAGAACTCGGCAGCTTTTTCCAGGTTTCTGGCATGACATTCGAAATCCACACATATAGAAAAACTCCAGTTATTACCGATCAGCTTGGTAATTTTATCGGAGTTGACGAAACAATGGAACGTCGTGTTCAGAATGTCTGCGTCGGCGGCGAGCCCGTTGTTCTTAACAAGAATTATACACTCACAGGCAGCACTTATGTGCTTCTTCAGGGCGGCGACGGACTTACAATGCTTGACGGTGCAAGAGTTCTTCAGCAGGAAGGACTTCCCTGTGATTCCGAAATGCTTATTGAATATTTCGTCGAAACCCTTGAAGGAAAAATAACTGCCGAAAAATACGGCGACCCCGACGGTGACGGCAGAATCACAATTATTGATGATAATCTCAATGCCCCCGACTGTGATTATGAAATCGAATTTGGCGATACATTGACAATTACAGCAGAATCCTCTGACGGTGTTTTTGTTAAGTTTGTACCCGAAAAAACAGGTGAATATATTTTCAGAACCGAATCCGACGGAGTTGACACCGGAGCTTACATTTATGATGCCAACGGTGAAGAGCTTTTCGGCGAATATCAGGATGATACAGAAGAAGGTTTTGATTTTAGACTTGAATATGAGTTTGAAGCGGGCGAAGAGTATTATCTCAATATATTTACATATTCCGAAGGCGCAGAAACCTTTGACCTTATTATCGAATGCGGTCACAGCTTTGAAGACGGCAGTTGTATCATCTGCGGTGAAATCTGTGACCATTCTGTAATCGGTTTTCTCGGCTACTGCCTGTGCGGAGAAATTTTTGTGGGAACAGATATAACTGATGGCGATGAATTTGAGCTTGAAAGCGAATCTGACTATGAAATTTTCTGGTTCAGATTTACTCCTGAGGTAAGCGGATATTATTCCTTCAAATCCGTATCGGAAGACGCTGACCCTGATTGTTCTCTTTATTATGCAGACGGCGAATGGCTTGCTGACAGCTATGATGTCAACGGCTTGGATTTTGACCTTGTGTATTACTTTGAAGCAGGCGAAACTTATTATTTCGACTCACATAACTGCTACACCGTAGGTGCTTTCAGTGTTAATCTTAACCGCATAATTCATACCGCTGACGACGGCAGCGAGCATAGCATTGAGTTCGTTGAGGGCGTATATTCGAATTGCACGGAGCACGGATATACCGACGGACTTTACTGTAACGATTGTGAAGAATTCATTTACGGTCACGAAGAATTGCCGCTCGACGAAGGATATCATATTGATGATGACTATGACGAAACCTGTGACCTTTGCGGTGAAGAAAATATCTATGACGAAGAAATGTGCTCACATATCTGCCATAGCGACCATTGGTTCTGGAGATTTATCTGGACAATAGGCAACTTTATTCACAGCCTTCTGGGCATCAGCCCCGTTTGTGAATGCGGAGAGGCACATTATTGATTTAAGCTGAATTGCATTTGAAAAATGGAGGGTTTTATGAACGGCATTACCATTATGATCATCTCTCTTGCCGTTTTGCTTCTTGCATATATTTTGTACGGCAGGTGGATTGCAAAAAAATGGGGAGTAGACCCCAAAAGAAAAACTCCCGCTTACGAACAGCGAGACGGCGTGGACTATGAGCCTGCACCAAAGAGCGTCGTTTTCGGTCATCAGTTTGCTTCAATTGCAGGTGCAGGTCCGATAAACGGACCGATTCAGGCGGCAATATTCGGATGGGTACCCGTGCTGCTATGGGTACTTATCGGCGGCGTATTTTTCGGAGCAGTTCAGGACTTTGCAGCAATGTATGCTTCTGTCAGAAACAAAGGCAGAAGTATCGGCTACATAATTGAAAAATATATCGGCAAAACAGGAAAAAAGATGTTCCTGCTTTTCTGCTGGCTTTTCTGCATCCTTGTTGTTGCGGCATTTGCCGATATAGTGGCAGGCACTTTTATGGGCTTTACCGTAACCGACGGTATGCAGAGTGCAAACATAAAGGCAAACGGTGCCGTAGCAACCACATCGGTGATGTTTATCGTGTTTGCGGTTGCTCTCGGTCTTATCCTCAAATATGCCAAATTGCCGACAGCCGTAAATACTGCCATCGCAATTGTAATGCTTGTTTCATCAATAATCATCGGACTGAAAATGCCTGTTTTCCTTTCGCTTGATGTATGGCATATTCTTGTTTTTGTTTATATTCTTATCGCTTCGGTTGTTCCTGTATGGATTCTTTTGCAACCGAGAGATTATCTCAACAGTTATCTGCTTGTTGCAATGATAGTTGCGGCGGTTATTGGCGTGTTTGTTGCAAATCCTCAGATTAATCTGCCTGCCTTCATCGGCTTTGAGGTTGACGGCAGCTATCTTTTCCCCATCCTTTTCGTTACTATTGCCTGCGGTGCTGTTTCGGGTTTTCATTCATTGGTTTCTTCGGGTACGGCATCAAAGCAGATTAAAAACGAAAAAGACATGCTTCCTGTTTCGTTTGGTGCAATGCTTCTTGAAAGCATGCTTGCCGTAATAGCACTCATTGCCGTTGCATCTTTTGCAAGCGGCGAAGCTGCTGCACAGGGTTGGAATACTCCTGCACAGGTTTTTGCAGGAGCAGTTTCGGGATTCCTTACAACTCTCGGTTTGCCCTCTGATATAGTTTATACTCTTATCACTCTTTCGATTTCAGCCTTTGCGCTGACTTCTCTTGACTCTGTTGCCCGTGTCGGCAGACTGTCATTCCAGGAGCTTTTTCTTGACGATTCCATAACCGATGAAAACATGGGTAAGGTCAGAAAGGTGCTTACTAATAAGTATTTTGCGACAATTATTACCCTTGTGCTTGCATACGGTCTTACTCTTGTGGGCTATAAGAACATCTGGGCACTTTTCGGCGCATCAAATCAGCTTTTGTCCGTATTTGCGTTCCTTGCATGTGCGGTGTTTCTCAAGAGGAGCAAAAAGGTAAGATGGTTTATGTATATTCCTCTTGGCGCAATGCTTGCCGTAACCTTCACAGCTTTGGGCATGACGGTTTACAACAAGTCAACTGCACTAATCATGTCTTCAAGCACAGACATTTTCGGTGACGTACTTCAGCTGGCGTTTGCAACGCTGATTATAATTCTCGGTGTTTGCGTTGTTATTGAAGGTTTCAGACAGCTTTTCAAAAAAGGCGACATCGAAGTGAAAAATGAGGTAATTGTATGAAAAAAGCAGTATCATTTATTCTCGCAGTGGCAATGCTGTTTGCTTTTGCCTCCTGCGACACACAAGATGCCGATATGGTTGCCGAGCTTGGTTTGAATGCAGACACAAAGGCGGCAACGGAGCAGACGGTAAAGGTTAATTCTGCAATTTATTCCGTGCTTGATTTTGAAAATAAAACGGAATATGAATTTGCTGTAAAGGGACTTATAGATGCGCCCGAAGAACTTGAACTCAAGGATGCTGACGGAAAAGTTATCTGGAGCCAGAAGGCATACAACTTTGTGGACAATTTTGAAATATGTCCCGATACTGTAAATCCGAGCCTCTGGGAAAACACTAAAAACAACCACGCCTACGGTCTTTTTAAGGTTTGTGAAAACATATATCAGGTCAGAGGCTATGATATGGCAAACCTTACTCTTATCAAAGGCGATACGGGATGGATAATTTTTGATCCTTTGATGAGTGTTGAATGCACTCAGGCGGCAATGCAGCTTGTTGAAAAGAATCTCGGTAAGCTTCCCGTTAAAGCTGTTATTATTTCTCACCCCCATGTTGACCATTATGGCGGAATCAAAGGCGTTATTAATGATGAACAGGTTGCCGACAGCAATCTCACGCTCGAAGAACAGCTTGCAAGCGGCTTTATCCCGGTTATTGTTCCCGAGCATTTTACCGAACACGCAGTGAGCGAAAATCTCTATGCAGGTAAGGGTATGGGAAGAAGAGCGTCTTATCAGTACGGTGTTTTCCTTGAACAGTCGGAAACAGGCAAAATGGCAATGGGTATCGGAATGGGTCAGTCAACGGGAACGGTCAGCTTTATCAGACCGACATACGAAATCAGAAACACGGGTGAGGTTTACACAATCGACGGCGTCACAATGGAATTCCAGATGACTCCCGGAACTGAAGCTCCCGCAGAAATGAATATCTGGTTTCCCGGAATGAAAGCGCTTTGGGTTGCCGAAAACTGCACGGCAACTCTTCATAATCTTTATACGTTAAGAGGCGCACAGATTCGTGACGGAAATGCATGGGCAAAATATATAACCGAAGCAATTGCTCTTTACGGCAATGATGTGCAGCTCACCTTCCAATCGCATAACTGGCCGCATTGGGGCAATGAATTTGTCAACGATTACCTTGCGGATACGGCAGCTGTCTACAAATTTATAAACGACATGACTCTCACATACATAAATCAGGGCTACACCTCCGATGAAATTTCAAATATGATCGAATTGCCCGATGAACTTGCAAAGAATTGGTATACCCGTCAGTATTACGGCACGGTTGCCCACAATTCAAAAGCGGTTTACCAGAAATATATGGGCTGGTACGACGCAAATCCCGTCAATCTCAATCCTCTTGAGCCTTCAGAAAGTGCAAAGAAATGGGTCGAATATCTTGGAGATACGGATGAGGTTCTACGCAAAGCAAAGGCTGATTTTGACAAGGGAGAATACCAATGGGTTGCGGAGGTTACGAACGTTCTTGTTTTTGCCGACCCCGAAAACAAAGCGGCAAGACTTCTCTGTGCCGATGCACTCGAACAACTCGGATATCAGGCTGAATCGGGAACGTGGAGAAATGCTTATCTTTCCGCTGCACTTGAACTGCGAAGCGGAAATGCCGCACAAAAGGGCACGAATGCAAAAACAGACGGCAGTCTTATCAGAAATACGACTGCGGAAATGATATTTGACTACGCCGCCATTCTGTTGGATAAAGAAGCAATTTCAAAAGAAAACTTTAAAATAAACATCGTTCTTTCGGATACGCAGGAAAAAATTATGCTTCATTTCAACAACGGAGCATTGCTGCAGTACGCAAACATAAATTCGGATGACGCAGAGCTTACCGTAACCTGTCCTCAGAAGGCACTTGCGCTTATCATTCAGAAAGATATGGATAAAATCAAAGCTTCAATGAAGCTGGAGGGCGATGTTTCAAAGCTTGAGCTCATTGTTAACAACCTCAATCAGTTTGATTTGGCAGGTAACGCCAAATTCAATATAGTAGAGCCTTAATTTATTAAAACTGTAGTATTTTCAATCGTTTTCTTGTTAGTTATTAAATAGCTCATAAATCAAAACCACCGGGAAACCGGTGGTTTTGATTTGTGTGTGTCAATAAATTGGTGTATTGCCTTTGTAAAAACTTTTTATTGAGTTGAATTGCAGCATTTTATATCATAGAAAAAAGTGTTTTGAAGAAGAAAAATATTGCAGAGAAAAAATTAATATCTGTATCCGTTGTGTTGTCGGTTATTTCAAAAGAATCAATTATAATATTGGTATCTGTGCGATAAGTTGTGCCGACAATCGCATCATCAGTAAATGTAAACGCTGTGTAGGTGGGAACCCGCACATCAAAGGCTGAAACAGTAAACGAAGCGGTTGATTCAGGAAGCGGGTCATAGTTGCTGCCAGAAGCTGAGGAAGACTGAACGTATACCGTACCTTCGCTGTCTGTGACTTTGCCTGCGTACATGGTATCTGTGCGTGAATAAAAGTGGTCGTGTCCGCTCAGGCACAGGTCTATATCATATAAATCATAGAGCGATGAAAAGAAAAGCCGTTCTTCTGAAAAATCATCGTCGCTTAATGAAGCTGAATAAGGGTTATGGTGCATTGTGACAACTCGCCATTTTGTGTCGGGATAAGCCTGAGTCGCTTCACGCAAAACCTTTGCAGTGTCAAGCATAAAGTTGTTGTTTGAGTTGATTGTAATAAAAAGCACATCACCGTAATTGTAATAATATCCCGTTCCCGCTTCGCTGGGCATAAGCTCGTCAACCTCGTTCGGATTGTTGAAAATTTCGCCGTAAAGCGTAGAATCATCGTCGTGGTTGCCGATGGTGTTGGCAACAGGCAGAAAGCGTAAGGCTTCGGGAGAAAGGTAAGCCTTCATCTGAACAAGGCTGTCGGGTGATTGAAACTGGTCGCCACCTGAAATTGCAAAAGCGGCATTCGGGTAAGCTGTAAGCATTTTCTCAACCGTATAATTCCATCCGCAGGTGTCACGGATAAGTATTTCATCAAGTGTTTCGTCACCGGAACGTCCGATTTGTGCATCAGAAACGTAGAGAACGGTGAATTCATCAGCCGGTTGAACAGTAAACGGTTGTGCTTCGCTCCAGACACCGTTTTCTGTGTATGAATAGTAATAGGTTTTGCCTTGCTCAAGCCCGGTTACTGTAACCTTGTTTGACCTGAGGTTTTCGATAGCGCCTGCAGTAATGACCTCAAACTCTTCAGCGTCAGACATAACGCTGTTTTCCGAAATCATAAAAGCGGGATTGTTGTCTGTCGAACTTGACAGCCACGCAAAACGGAGCTCGCCGACTGTAGCACCCGGCGTAACGGAAATCACCGTGTTATCAGCCTGTATTTGTGACCATCTTGGTGAAAACTCTGTAAGCACTTCGTCCTTGTACGCGAAGCCCGGCTCAGCAAAAGCCGTAATACTCATAATAAGAGTAAGGACAAGAACAACTGATATTGTTTTGATTGTTTTCTTCATATTGATTCCTCCAATTCCATACTTTTAATTTAATACTGAAACAGAATTTTGTCAACGGAATAAAAAGTATCTTCTTCTCGTATACGAAAGAATGCTTTTATGATTCCTGCGTTTTGGGACATTCTGGTCAATGATCTCCCTATAGATGTTCTTGTCGGTGTGTTATCATTTCAGGTGGTTATATAAGATGGCAGGCAAAATCATCCGTCAGTCAGTTGAATAAGACTAATCAGAAAAGCTGTATCCTTCCCTAATCGGATTGATACAGCTTTTCTTGTGTCATAGAGCATATTCGGTGATATGGTTGTTATGAGCATGGAGTCATTTGAAAAACTTCATTTTGATAGTGATGTATATTGCAAACTGCTTGAAGCTGAACGTGAAGCAGAGTTAACTGATGTACGTTATTCTTCAAAAGATGTTTTAAAAGCTATTCGTGAAGCCGTTGGAGGAGAATGACTTGTATAACGTTCAATTCCTTCCTTTGGCACAAAATGCTTTGCTTGAAACAGTTCAGTATATAGCAAATGATTTATTTAATAAGCAGGCTGCCAATAATCCTAATGATTATTGTAGTTTTTGGAGATGCACCAAATAATATTCTTATTCACAATATTTATCAAGATATTTAATAGCCTTTATTTTTTGCTTCTGAATAACATGAATATAAGTATTTTCAGTAACTTTTGTATCACAGTGTCCGAGTAACTCGGGCACTAATTTTATTGAGCAGCTGTTTTCAAAAAGCATAGTTGCGAAGGTGTGCGCAGTGTATGTACGCTGAGGTATTCATCTTTTCCTATAATACAACAATAGATTCGTATTTACAATCAAACAGGTATATAAATTATTGACTTGTTTACCTCAATCAATTTTTCTTTGAAATTAATATCGTCCCAAGTCAAAGCTAATGCCTCGCCGACACGCAGGCCTGTGTACATAAGCATAATCATAATCGGTGCATAGCGGTAATAATATACCGAACTTTTCCTAACCCACCACTTATTTGAATACTCAGATTCGGGCAACAAGATCACCGCGAAATTAATTGGTTATTGTATATTCTATCGAATTGCTTATCGCAAATTTGTGGGCAGCCGAACCTTCCGAGCAGATAATGGTCAGCGAATCACAGCCGTTGAAGGCATCGTCCGCTATATCAGTTACAGAGGAGGGAATGGTCACTGTTTTAAGTGAGGTGCAGTTTGCAAACGCTTCATCACCGATTGTTGTTACCGAATTAGGTACAGTTACCGAACTGAGCTTTGAACAGCCGTAGAATGCACCGATACCGATTTGTTTGAGCGAAGCGGGAAGAGAAACAGATGAAAGGGAACTGCAGTCCGCAAACGCCTCCTGGCCTATCTGTGTTATTGAATCTGGCAGAGTAACTGTCGATATATATGCATTGCTTTGAAAAGCAGATGCGCCTATTGCGGTAACGGTATTACTGCCTATTGAGGACGGAATACTGACATTGGCTTCGTTTCCGATATATTCGGTTATAACACCCGAAGAACTTGAATAATTATTTTCGGGGTTTGTTGTGGGTGGTTGTGTGGCTTCTGTGGGGCGTTGGGTTGTGATTTCGGTTGCGGTTTCCGTCACGTCTGTGGTTTGGGTCTCTGTTGTCGTTTTACCCGTGGCTTCCGTGGGTGTTTGAGTAGTTGCAGTTGTTATAAAAGATGTTTGATGTGTTTCGGTTTTGGGTATAACCGATGTTTCGTTGTTTCGGGATGAGGTCGCTACAGTTAAAGCTTGAGAAGTTGTGTGTAAGTTTACTGAGTTTTGCGTGGAAGTACTTTCATTATTTGTTTCTTCTGAAAGGTTTTCTGAACCGTAATTTTCAGACGGTGCCACAGTTCCTTCTTCCTCTGCTTTTAACGAATAGGCAGTTGTCTGTTCGGTTCTCTTTTCAATTTGCTTTTTAATTACTGCCGTACCGCCGACAGCTAAAGAAACTGCAACTACAACGGCAGCTGCCTTTGCAACTATTACTGTGGCAGTTGATGCTGTGGCTGCGGTGGCAGATAAGGCTGTACCGGCGGTTGCAGCAGCCGTGGCGGCTGTTGAACCGGCTGCTGTCGAAGCAGTTGCGCTGACCGTTGTTCCTACCGTCACAGCGGTTGCGGTTGATATGGCAGCAGGCAAAGTAATGTTTTGTGCCTGATAGATAAGAACAGAGAGCAAAACCGGAATTGCGCTGATGCTGTAAAGCGTAGGGTCTTTTTTACGGAGCTTTTCAAATTGCTTTTCAATTTTCTTTCTGCCGTTATACAGTCTGCTTTTTACTGTGCCGACAGGTATATTTAATATTTCGGAAATTTCGTTTAGGCTCTTGTCTTCATAGTGAAAAAGTACTATACATGCACGTGTTTCGGGAGAAAGGCTATTGAGAATATCCGTGACACTGTTTCTGAGGTCTTCACGTTCCATAATCTCTTGCGGAACAGGCTCGGCGAGTTCTTTTGAAGTTTCTTCTGCTTTTCTGTTCAGTAAAATGATTGGTGCGGTAATACGCTTTTCTTTCCTAATATAGTTTTTACATTCGTTTTCTACAATTGATTTTAACCAACTTTCAAAGCTCTCGGGGTTTTTAAGCTCCGAGAGCTTTTCTGATGCTTTGATATAAGCGTTTTGAAGAACATCCTCTGCATCACTTGGGTTTGAAAGTATGAGGTTTGCCGTGCGGTAGGCGCTTTTGACGGTCGCACGGTATAATTCTTCAAATGCTTCATTATTGCCGTTTGCCGCTTGCTTTACAAGCTCGGTGAAGTTTACGATTTCTTTCATTTTATACTCCGTATAAATTGCGTTTGAGAATAAAAGAACTGAAAAACAGGTGCCGAAGTTTGCAAAAAATCAACATTCACTATTGATAACTTGCAAAAACTGTGGTAAAGTAATATTGCCAAACAAACTTAATATACTATTATAGGTATGTATTTTTTAATTCGGAAAAAATGCATGCTCGTTTTCTTCATATCTGTAATAGTATGTTGAAGTTTGTTTGGCGACATTCGAGCTAATGCATTTTTCGTGCGTCAGCTTCGGCTGGCGCATTTTTTATTTTACTCAAAAATACATGTTGACAATATTACTTTTTCTTTCGCAGTATCACTTCGGCGAATACAAATATAACATAATAGTCTAAATCTAACAATAATTAAGTAAAAAATAAATTTTGAAAAAATTTTCGTCAAATAGTGAACCTTTTCAAAAAATGCGGTGTCTAATTATTTGTAATTGAATATTTAATACAGCACTGTTTTGGTTATCTGCCTGCTGTTTTAAGCGGCGGTAACCACACGTTTGCTGTTTAAATAAAAATTAAAAAAAGAGGAGAAGGAATATGTTTTGTAAGAATTGCGGTAAAGAGATTAGTGAGGACACAAGGTTTTGTCCGGTATGCGGTGCAGAGCAGAATGGTACTACGGTAGAAAATAATGCTCCTGTGAACGTTCAGCAGCCGACAGTAAATCTCACACAGCTTCAACCCAAGAAGAAATTATCTACCGGTGCAATTGTAGGAATAGTTGTTGCGGTCATTGTTGTCGTGGTAATTGCTGTTTCAATGGGCTCAAGGGATGATAACGAAAATTACATACCTACAATTTCACCTATAGAAGATTCGACATACGATTTCGGATTTGAAGATTCACCTACTGTGGGAACTGTTCCTCAGACAGATGCTTTGGTACAGACGAATCCCATAGTACAGCAGACTAATCCTGTATCGGCATCAAGCGAATATGAAGCATTGCTTGCAAAATACGGCTATAGCGATTTGGATAATCTCTTTGGCAGCCTCAGCAGCAATTCTTATGCAAAAGAAGAAGAACCGATTGAAGGAGTTAATAACTTCCTGATTCACCGATTCGGCTATACCGGAGATAAGATTTCTGACGTAGTGTACACTTTCGTTTTTGATATAAGCGGAATGACCGAGCAGGAAGCGGCACAGTTTGAATATGAGATACGTACAAGTTTTATGGATGAACCGAGATCAAATGTTGAAGGCTGCTGTTCAACTGCTTTTGATTTCGGCGATACATACGTTGCGGTGACGACGACTATGGAAGGCGTTGACAAGTACGAAAACTGTCAAAAGCTTGCAGCAGCGGGTTGGTCTGACTTTAACTTTTCAAGCGCAGAGTATTTATCAATGGCTGTTACCGATGGCAACCTGATTGCCAAAGGCTTTGTTAAAAAATAAAATATAGGGTGATTTAAAAGCGATGAAAAAATTAATTTCAGTTTTACTTGCGGCGGTAACGGTATTCACCTTTGCTGCCTGCGGCAATGAAACAAAAGGTAATGAAGATGCTACATCAGAGCCGACTACAGCTTATGTAATGCGTGATTTACCCGAAACAAAGCAGATTGAGGCTGCAGACAGCTTTTCAGGCGGCACAGGTACGGAAGATGACCCGTATCAGATTTCATCTGCAGCAGAGCTTGCCTATATGTCCGAGCTCCTTGCTGACGATGAAGATAGCTACAAAAACCCGTATTTCAAGGCTTATTATGTGCTTACAAGTGACATAAACCTTAATGATACCGCAAACTTTGACAGCTGGGCAC
This sequence comes from Clostridia bacterium, assembly GCA_017516745.1. GTDB lineage: Bacteria > Bacillota > Clostridia > Oscillospirales > Acutalibacteraceae > UBA8612. Next base: position 12,743 of record JAFXBF010000022.1, on the reverse strand, counting down.
AGGATGCTCCCGAATATTCATGGACTCCAATTGCTTCCGGTTGGACTTGGTTTGAAGGCTTCTTTGACGGAAACGGTTATACCGTCAGCGGTATGTATATCAATACCGATTCCACGCTTATTGAAGACGTGCAGAACAGGAACTATGGTCTGTTTGGAGGAGTGCAGGGTACGGTAAAAAACCTTACCGTTGATAAGTCATACATCTGTGTTTCCGGTAACAGTGCTACAACCTATATGGGCGGTATTGCCGGCAATTCATACGAAAGCAAAATTGAGAATTGTACGAGCTATGCTGTCATTGACTGTCTCGGCGGTGTAGCGGGCGGTATTATCGGCTCAAATGACGGCGAAATTAAAAACTGTATTTTTGAAGGTACAATTACCCATAACGGTGAAAACAGAACCTGCGTTTACCTTGGCGGTATTTCGGGTAACGGCGGAAATATTAAAAACTGTGTTAACAGAGGTACTATTTCCGGCGGTGAAAAGTCCGGCGGTATTACAGGTTGGGGTGGACGCATTTATAATTGTAGTAACGAAGGCTATGTTCTGGATGGTGAAACATCAGGCGGTATTACCGGTAAGGTTTATGCAGCCGGCACAAATATGGAAATTGAAAATCCGGAAATTGAAATTGCTGACTGTATTAACCAAGGTAAGATTGAAGCAACAGTAAATGGCGGCGGTATTGTTGGCTCTTTAGGCAACAGCGAATCCGATGTTTCAATGTTCGTTAAAAACTGCGTTAATGAAGGCGAAGTTACAGGCGACGGACTTCTCGGCGGCATAGTTGGCGATTTTATGATTGGCAGAGCAAATAAAATGGTTATCGAAAACTGCACAAATTATGCCGATATTACGGGTAAAGACAAAGTTGGCGGAATTATTGCATCGTTTGTAGGCGAAATTCTGCACCAGAGCGGTGAGGTCAGAATTGCCGACTGCACAAACCACGGCAAAATAACAGCAACAGAAGGAAGCATTGGTTGTGCAGGTGTTATCAGCTATGTTATGCTTTCCGGCGATAAAATGGATCTTAAAATGACTATTGAAAACTGTGATAATGCAGGCACGGTTACAAGCACAGCATGTGCAGGCGGTGTAATAGGTAACACGTCCGCTTTGTTTGCTGAACTTGGTGACAGCAAAATTTCAAAAGATTCTTTTATAAAAGTTATCGGATGTAAAAACAGCGGAGACGTTGTTATCAGCGCCGATAACCAGCTTGTAGGCGGTATAGCAGCCAACTGGGATATTTGCGGCATTCAGTCGGCATTTGAAAACTGTGTGAGCGAAGGCACACTCTGCATAGAAAATACTCAGCCGAGCAAAGATGTTTACGAGTTTAAAAAGTCTATGACCTTTGCGAGAGTTGCCGGCGGCATCATCGGCAGAGTAGGCAGCTTCCCGATGCTTACGGTAGATAACGATGACGGTAAGGGAAAGTTTATTCAGGCAAAGAAAGCAAAGCTCGTCATTAAAAACTGCTCCAATATCGGTGAGCTTAAAGTAAACGTTGCAGAAGAGTTTGTAAACAAATACGGCGAGCAGGTTTATACCAACTATTTCGGCGGTATTATCGGCAACCATTGCGGTGAAAAGAATTATTCCGTATTTGTTGAAAACTGCAGTTATTCAAACTTTGACCGTGGACTTGGTAACAAGGAATATGAAGATTTAGGTATCAGAAAATAAGGATTAGAGGATTAATTTATGTGGGTATTATTGTGGAAGCAATATAAAATTTCAAAGTCAGCAACATTTGTAAGTGTTATCGGAGCGCTTACAAGATACGGCGGTGTGCTTTGCCTTTTTGAGGCTCTTATTCCGGCAGCCATTATTTGTTTGGCAATAGGTATTGGATGCCATTTCTGGGCAGAGGAGATTGCCTTCTCCGCATGGAAAAAGACAGTACAGGCGAAAGGGTATGAAATTAAAGTAATACAGGGTGACTTACAAACAGCCATTCAGCTGTATAATGCCAAGCCGGAGAAAAAAACGCTTGCATATTTTGATAGCCTTAATCCGCATGTCGCTGCTCAAATCCGAGCAATGGTTGCAAATAACAAATAGCAGGTGAGTGATTTATGGCAATGATATCTGCTGTTTGTACGCAATGCGGAGCAAGGCTTGAAATCAATTCTGAAAAGGAATCAGCGATTTGTCCTTATTGTGATACACCATTTTTAATCGAAAAAAAGACGGATAAACTCAAAAGTGAAGCTGATAATCTTGCAAAATCCGGTGATACATTTCTTACTTTAAAGGAATACTCTGCAGCAAGAGGAAAATTTGAAATGCTGTCAAATAAATTCCCCTATGATTATCGCGGATGGTGGGGACTTGTGAAAACTGACAGCAAGAATTTTACCGATTTCGGCATTAGCAAAATGAAGCTGGATGAAATTAATCAATTTTACAGTAAGGCGAGTACTGTGGCGACAGTTGCACAAAGGAACGAAATGCAGCATCAATTTGAAAACTATTATGCAGATGTTTGCAGTGAGTTATCAAAAATTAAAACTGCCGCATATTCACGACTAAATCAGCTCGAAAAAGAACATGGACATAATAAAGCCGATTTGTTAAATCAAATTAATCTTCTGACTAAACAGAAAAATAATTTGGATAAAATGCCAAGTAAGAAGTTGGATAAAGGTTTGATTATCAGATATATTGGTATGATTATAATAATAGGGAATTCAAGTCTGAATAACCTTGACGGAGGTACAATTTTTGTAGTTTTGCTTGTTGCAGGTGTGATTACTTGGCTTATTCACCATATATGCGGCATGAAATTGGATTCTAATTTCAGAAAAAAGAACAGTGAAATTAATGAACAAATAAGATTGCTGCAAGGTCAATTAGAGGCTGAGGAAAAGCATTACAGAGACGAAACGAATTCTTTGTATGCACAGATAAAAAAAGCCGGAAATGTTTAAGGAGAGAAGAGAGATGTATTGTAAAAAATGCGGTGCACAGGTAAGTGTCGAAAATAAATTCTGCTCGAGTTGCGGCTTGCAAAATCCTGCACCTGTGTATTCGGTAACTTCATCAAATTCTACACTAAAGTCGGTGTCGGCTACCTCCAAAAAGAAATTCCCCGTTTGGCTTATTATTGCGGCAATAGCGGTTGTTGTTATTATCATTATCGCAAGCAGCTCTTCGGGGTCAAGCGGTCTTGAAAAGGATTTGATTGAAACACTGCCGAGAGATTTAACTACATATGTTTTAAGTGATGATAATACTGTTCATACACTTGAAGTTAAAGATTTCAAGATAGAGCGTCATTCTGAAAACGGCAATTACGATACGGCGGATTGTGTTATTGAGCTTGAAGATGAAAATATGCAGATGACAGCGTATGTAACTCTTCAAAGCAGAAAATATGATACCGGTTGGGCTGTAGAAAGCTGGAGCGAAACACAAGAGCCTAATCTTGTTGTAAAATACGAACCTGATAGGCAAAAATTTCAAGCAATAGTCCAAGAAAGATACGGCGATTACAAAACTCTTACACCGATTACAGATGAAGTGGATTTGGATAACAAAACCTATACATATGTCTGTTCTGTAAATGATAAATATACTTACCTATCATATACTGGAACCGTTACTTTAACAGCTGCTTTTGAAAGAACAGGTTATAATCTTTCCGAAGAACTGAATGAATACGGTTGGGGGTATCATTATCCTGTCGATAACATTATAGCTAACTGGGATATTACTGGTGAATGGAAAATTGAGGAATACTGGAATGAACTTACCGGCTATTGGACACTGAACATTCAATCTCTTGACGGTTCTTTAGTTTACAATGAATCTGAACAAGAGGGTATATATACGGGTTATGATGTAAGATCATATAAGCCGTGGGATTGGGATACTAACGACTATGCAAATTATTTTGAAAACGAAGAAACCAATTATAACGGTACATTTAAAACTTTAGATCTTTACAGTCCTAAATTGGCAAGAATAATAATAAAGGATTCATCAGGCTACGGTTTGGTTGTTTATGCGGATGAGGCAATAGGCTATTCAAATATATATACTTGGTTTGGCAGCGGTGATGTTGACCCCGAACGCTCTACAGAAGGTGTATTAACGTACAATAAGTATTAAAAATCCGTTGAATGCGGATATACTAATTATAATTTATAAAAAGGAGATTATTGTTATGAAGAAAAAATTTTTATTGGTTATATCTGTTTTACTTTGTCTTTGCATTTTGACCTCTTGTGCGGATAACGGAGGAACAAACGAGTCTCAGACACAGTCGGGTGAGCAGCAGACACAGAATGAAGCTGATCAGACTAATAAACAAACACCCGATGCTACTGAAAAGCCTGATACACAGATTAGTCCTTATGTAACAAAGTATAAGCGTTATGAGTTAAGAGCAGCAGAGGATGATTATTACATAGTTTTCATCAGATACAGAGAAGGCTCAACAAAGGTTGCGGAATTTACCGGTGCTTTTGCTTATCCCAACGATAAGCCGAATCTGGAGGAATTTATTGCTTCCGACGATTCAACCATAAAGCAAATCGAGTCTCTCGGTATTGAAACGGCTAAGGTTGCTTATTCAAGGCTGAGCAGTGCTGTCAATGGCAATTTTGAGTTTGTTGAGCTTGATACGCAGGGCAATGATGCGTGCATAAACATAGCGGCACAGTACCTTTCAATGCCTATAGAAAGTGATTTCAGCTTTAATATTCAGAACTGCGAAAATACATTGATTGAGCTCGGTTTTGAGCTTGTTGATAACAATTAACAGAAAGAGGACAGAAAATATGTTTTGTTCAAACTGCGGAAAACAAATCGAAGACGGTGCGGCTTTTTGCTCGGGCTGCGGTACAAGCCTTAATTCGCAACAGGCGGCACAAACACCACAGCCTGTTTATCAACAGCCAATTAATCAGCAACCCGTTCAGCAGCCGACATCAGGCAAATCTGCAACAAAAAAGGGCAGAACAATCGGTATAGTTTTGCTTGTGTGTTTTGTCTTAGCGATTATGGGCGGTTCTGCAAACGGTTCATTTGAAAGGTATATCACCGAAGGTGTTGGCTTAGATGATATTGTTACTATCCTGTTGGATGCAGGTCTTTTAATTGGCGGAATATATATGATAATCAAAAATAAAAAGCAATAAACTGTAATCAAGCTTAAATGTTGGTTTCCGATAGAAATAAATTTCGTTCTTCAAAAATCTGTTCGGTATCAGTAGAGTTGCTTATTAAGTTATTAAGTTCCAATTTATGGAGGTAAATAGAAATGAAAACAGTCTTTAAGAGAGTGTGTGCTTTGCTTGTTGTTGCAACAATGATTTTTAGTTTTGCAAATTCGGTGCAGGCAACGCAATCTGTAGCAGGTAATTTTTATAGGAATTATACGTTGACCGGCAACGGTGCAGACGATATAGTTGCCGTTGCACAAGCACAGCTTGGCCGGTCACAGTCAAGTATGGGATATACCGAGGCGTGGTGTGCAGATTTTGTAAGTGATTGCGCGCGCCTTGCGGGTGTTGAATCACTTATTCCGTTTAATGGCGGTGTTTCTTATTTGAGGAATGCTATGTTGAACGCTGGCTGCAGTATTGTTTCATCAAGGCAAAAAGGTGATATCGTCTTCTACTATTGTAAATATTGCGGTGCTTGGACACACGTTGGTATTGTTCAGGACGGCACATACTCGATTGAGGGAAATGTAAACGGCCAGGTATACAAGGTTGGTGGATCTAATGGTAACTATATGGATGTAAATGGTCACACGCTTAACTCCGGCATTACGAGAGAGTATATAAGACCGAAATATTCAACCCACACTTGTTCATATTCATCCTCCGTTACAAAGGCTGCAACCTGTAATGCTACGGGTGTGCGCACCTACTCCTGTTCCTGCGGTAAAAGCTACACTGAAACGATTGCAAAGAACGCAAATAACCACGCAGGAGGAACGGTAATCAAAAATTCCGTTGCTGCAACTCCCGAGTCAACAGGTTACACGGGTGATACATACTGCGGCGGCTGCAGTAAACTGCTCAAAACAGGTACAACTATACCCAAAATAGACGAGACACAGTGGGTATACGTAAGCAGTCTGCCCTCACACGTTTCGGCTGACAAATATGATATTGAATATAATAATATCTATAAAAAAGTAGCAACAACAGCTAACGCAAGCGGCTGGACAAAGGGAAGCCTTGCTAAAACCGAATATGTAAACAGCGGCAGCACCTACGAATCTGATTTTGAGCTTTCAACCTCCAATTACCGAGTTCTTGTCAGCTATTATTACTACCATTGGTGTGGTAGCGGTGCAGGTAATGAAGTGAATTTTAAATATACTGACAAGCATAATCATTATGATGCATATCCCGAACCGAGTGCAGTTATTGAAGAGCAAAGCGTTGTTGACGGAGACGATTCCAGATATACAGCATATAAGCTTGCTTGGGCACATAATACGTCATCATATTGCTGGTGTGCTCCCGCACTTACCTGTGATGCTTCAAATTCCCATGATTACAGGTCGTGCTGGTGGTATAAACGTTATGTTTACCAGAATAAAGTAAGAGTTGATTATTACAATTGGACAAAAGAAAGCGGATGGACGGACAGTAAGGACAGTAATGCAGCAAGCGTTGAATACAGATATAAGCTTAAGGAACATGAGTGCTTTTATACTTCATCCGTAACTTCTTCTCCGACTTGTCTGAACACCGGCGTAAGAACATACGTTTGTGAATGCGGTAAAAGCTATACTGAACCCATACCGGTACTTGCACATAAGATCGTAACCGACAAGGCTGTTGCGGCAACGTGTACTTCAACGGGCAAAACGGAAGGCAAGCATTGCTCTGTATGCGGTACCGTTACCGTTGCACAGACTGTAATTCCCACTAAGGCACACACCCCCGGAGACTGGGAGATTTCGGTAGCACCGACCTTTAAAGCGGAAGGCGTTCAGGTTAAGAAATGCACCGTTTGCAAAAAGGTGCTTGAAGAAGGCGTAATTCCTAAGCTCGACAAAATGCCCGAAATAGAGATTAAGCGCACATCAACAACAGTAGTAAACTACGGAGAAACACTTGTTCTTCAGCTTGAAGAAATTGAATTGCCCGAGGGATATGCAGTTGCGTGGTTTGTTGAGGGAGCCGGTTTTTCGGCGGCGGTTAGTGAAGACCGTTCGGAATGTTATGTAACGTCTATTGCTAACGGTAACGCAACTTTTTCAGCAGTTATTGTTGATGAAGAAGAAAATCCGATTATAAACGCCGATGGTGAGGAAATTTTTGACGAAATATCCGTCACGTCAAAGGCAGGTTTCTGGCAGAAATTTATTTCGTTCTTTAAGAATCTGTTCGGCATTAACAGAGTGCTTTATTAAGCCGTATGAATCTTAGTGTAAAGCAATAACAATTTATCAGCCTGCGGCAGGGTTGTCTGTTTGCGGGCTGATACTTTTTTGTTCAATACTTGATGATAGTGATTGAAAAGAACGAAAAATTGTTTTATAATTTGTAATAGAAATAATAGAAGATTTATTAGAAGAAGTATTAGTGGGGTGGTTGTTTTGAAAAGGCTTCTTTCGGTTTTTCTTACAGCATTAATTATCGTAGTGCAGGTTGTTATTCCTTCGCCGTATTTTGCTGTTTCATCGTTTGCGGCCGACAACAAATGCGGTGACAATATTTCTTGGTATGTTGATACACAATCCGGTGTGCTGACGCTTGAGGGGACAGGCAAAACTTACGATTATGCAGTTGGTAGCGCACCTTGGGATAAATACTACAGCTATATAACAAGCGTTACGGTAGGCGAGGGCATAACATTCCTTATGGAGGGTACGCTTGACAAGCTTTATAATGTTCAGACATTAACACTTCCGTCAACTATCGAAGAAATACATACACATGCATCAATGTTTTCGCTTGAAAATATTATTTTCCCCGAGAAAACAGAGCTGCGGTATGTATATTATGAATTCGCTGCCGAAAGTCCGTGGTATTTGAATCAACGTGACGGCTCACTTGTTTATTTCGGCTCTTTTTTGTTCGATATCAAGGGCGATTTGTCCGATGATGTGACTTCGCTTGAAATACGGGACGGTACAACTGCTATTGGCTGCCGAGCGCTTAGCTATGAAACAAATGTTACCGATATATCCTTTCCCGACAGCTTAAAGTACCTTGGTGAACATGCGGTTTATAAGACAGGCTGGTATGAAGCACAGCCCGATGGTTGGGTTTATGCCGGTAAAGTTCTGCTTGGCTATAAGGGTGTAATTCCCGATACGCACTGTGTGCCTAAGGAAGATACCGTTGCTATAGCCGATTATGCTTTTTATAGTGACGATTATATTGAAAGCATTGTTATTCCGGCATCTCTTGAAGAGATTGGTAAAAGTGCTTTTAACAGCTGTCAGGAGCTTACTGAGGTTGTTTTTGAAGAAGATTCTTCCCTGAGAGTTATTCACAGCAGCGCTTTTAATTATACAAGCCTCAGAGAATTTGATATTCCCGAAAGCGTTGTTAAAATCGGCAGTGACGCTTTTTCGGCAACGGATATCAGATACGTATATATTCCGGAGAACGTTACGCACTGTGACGGCGCTTTTTCTGATATGGAAAACGCACGCAGTATTGAAGTTTCTCCCGAAAATCCCAACTATTGGTCAAACAGCAGCGGTATAGTTTTCAGTAAGGATAAATCCGTTCTTCACTTCTTTCCGGGCGACAGCTCAATGACCGAATATACAGTACCTGCAGGCACAAAGCATATAGCTTATGCTGCTTTTTCAGGCACAAATCTGAAAAAAATTACTCTAAACGATGACCTTGAAACGGCAGGTGAGTATATCTTTTCGGGCAGCTATAATCTATATACTATTAATTTAGGCTCAGGCTTGTCGGTAATTAATTCAAATATGCTGCGTGGGTCAAGCCTCAATTATAAGGAATTGGTTATTCCCGAAAATATCAAAACGATAGAAAAAATGGCTTTTTCCGTAAGCTCGCTTAAGAATATATATTTCATCACCAAGGATGCAACTTTTGCTCGTCAGAGCGTATACCATACTGATAAGGTTGTCATTCATTGCTATGAGGGCTCAACAGCGCAGCAATACGCCGAAGAATACGGCATACAGTATATACTTTTTGAAGACGAACCCTTTACGAGGATGCTGGAGGAGCTTATTTTGAAGGCAGAAGGGGTTTATCGTCCGAACTATTCTGAAGATAGCCTTGCCGAGCTTGATGCGGCTGTTAATGCTGTTGATTTGGATAAAGAGAATTTGACTCAGCAGCAGGTTGATGAATGGTATAAAGCAATATCGGCTGCTCTTGACGGACTTAGTGTCGGTGCCGCTGACTATTCAATGCTGGAAGAAGTAATTAAATCAGCAAACTCAATTGACCGTAACCTTTATACTACCGAAAGCCTTGCAATGCTTGATGCTGAAGTTGCTGCTGTTAAAAGTGGTCTGACTAAAGAAGAACAGAATCAGGTTGACAGCTGGACAGAAGCAATTAAAAAAGCGCTTATCGGGCTTGAATATCTGCCTGCTGATTATTCTTCGGTTGAAAACGCAATTCGTACTGCTTCATCTATTGACAGGCGTTATTACTCAGATTACACACTTACCTTGCTTGATAATGCAGTGAAGGCCGTAAAATACGGACTTGACATTACGCAGCAGAATACTGTTGACGGGTATGCACAGGCAATAAGGCTTGCGATTGGCAGCTTGGAATACGCCGCCGTTGTTTTAAGGCATGATATATGCGGCGTTATAGTTTCTGCTACAACAAAAGAAATAAAACCAGATACATCATTGTCCGTTGAAAAAGTGGACCCGTCCAACTACGAGGGGACTAATTTTGCTGTAGGCGGTTCAATAAGAAGCCTGCATTTTTATGACATTAATCTTATTTATAACAATAGTACCGTTCAGCCCGATGGAACAGTAACCGTAAAAATTAAATTGGCAGACGGCGTTGATCCAGCAAAATGCAAGGTGTACCATGTAACGGATGATATCGTTAATCCGTTGGTACGCTTTGCAAGCACAATCGACGGCAATTATATAACCTTTGAAACCGATCATTTCAGCGAATTTGCTGTTATCGAGGTTGAGCCGACAGTTGTCTCTATCGAAATCAAATCCTTACCGGTAAAAACTGAATATAATATCGGAGACACGCTTGATCTGACCGGTCTTAATGTTACGGCTTATTACAGCGATTCGTCTGTTAAGCAGATTACCGACTACAATGTCAGTATGACGGATATGTCTTCTGTAGGTCGTAAAAAGGTTACGATTTATTATACATACGGTGGTGTTACAAAAACAGCTGAATTTGAAATAACCGTTACTGATTCCGAGTGCTCGGCGGATATTTTATATGAGTCTGTGTCCGTAGAACGTGTCAATAAAAAGCTCGGCATTTTTCAGCTTTACACAAGGGCTTTTGTGAATCTTGAATGCTCTGCAGATAACATAGGGGAAAGTACGGTACATTGGCAGTCAGATAATCCTAAAGTTATGGTTGATTCAAACGGCAGAGTAACCTGCAGCGGCTTGTTTGGTGCAAAGTCTGCAAATATTACTGTTGAAATATATGACTCGGAAGGTAATGTTATAGCAACCGATACCGTTCAGGTTGTGTTTTATAAGCTGTCATTTCAGCTGCTCAAGTTTACTGCGCAGATTTTTGGCAGGGCTATGGATGCGTTGATATTTTCATAAATTGTAGATTTATAAAAAACTTCAGTCTTTCATTACGTATGGACTGAAGTTTTGGGCTTTATTGTGTTTTTTCTTGATTTCATAGCGGAAAATTGTCGCGAAACTGTGTTGAAAGACTGTTATGTTCTTTTGAAAAAGATGTATACTGGTTATTCTAAGCCAAATGGACCGAAATACAATTTAATGAAAAATGTAAAATGTCCGGAGACACAAAAGGAAAAGAAAGAAAAGAGGGGATACGCGCCTGAAGAACTTGAAAGGATATTTGCAGTTGCGGATGGCATTAAACCTGAAACCAACCGCTTATAATTCTACTGAAAAATTTTTTGAAAATTTCTAAAATTTGTTTTTTTCTAATATTACTTTAATCTTTGCCGGTTATGATTTAGTCACAGTCAAGGATGGCTTGACAAAAACATAAAATTTATTTAAGAGGTGACTATAATGAAAAAAAGATTATTTACAGCATTAGTATCCGCAGGTCTGGTTTTGTCGGTAGCTTTGCTTGCAGGCTGCGCAGACAACAAACCGCAGGTTGAAGAAAACGTAACTGTAAATCAGGCGCAGGCATCTGCAGCGGAAGTGAAAAACGAAGAGCTTTCAACAGCAGTTCCGGAAACTGAAAAGGTAGAAGCTCCCGTAACAGAAAAAGCTCCCGAAAATGATAAGGCTCCTGAAAAAACAGTAGCTCCCGTAGCAGAGGAAAACACAACGAAGAAAAAAGCCGACAAGAACAACAACGGCAATGTCAGCGTTGAAGTCGCCAAGCAGAAGGCACTTGAAAACGCAGGTGTAAAAGCCAAGGACGCAGTTTTCGTAAAAGCGCATTACGATTATGACGACCGTGTACCTCACTATGACGTTGAGTTCTACGCAAACGGCTACGAGTACGAATATGAAGTCAGAGCTTCTGACGGTGCAGTTTTCGACAAGGATGTTGAAAGGGAAAGAGAACCCGTCAAGACAACTTCCGCAGCAAACGATTACATATCTGCCGATAAAGCAAAGTCTGCAGCATTCAAACACGCTAAAGTAAAAGCAGCAGACGTTAAGTACGTAAAGGCAGAGCTTGACCGTGACGATAGGGTAGTACATTACGACGTAGAGTTTGTTGCAGGCAGGTACGAGTATGAATACGAGGTCAATGCCGAAACCGGTAAGGTACTTTCCTATAATAAAGAATTCAACGATTAATTTAATATCTAAATCATTTTAAGGGTGTTACTTCGGTGACATCCTTTTTGTTATATATCCAAATCGTATTATTCAGGAACGATAAGAACGATTGTAAAAGAAGTGTGCGGGTGAGCAGGAGAAGCAATATTTACTTGTATGAGGGTGTGTGATATAATGATCTCGACAAAAATAAGTTGTGAACACAAAAACCGACAAGTTCGACAGTCTGAGCCGACGGATAAACTCCGTCGGCTTTTCGTATGCTGCCGCTATATGAAATAAGTGCAAAAGCAAAAATAAAGAGAAAAGAGGGGATACACACCTGAAAAACTTGAAAAGATATTTGCTGTTGCAGGCAGTATTAACCCTGAAACCAACCGTCCGAAGTATATGCACGGCAATGAAGTTAGGAGGTGATTAAATCTTATTTTTCTATGGTTACCTTCCACTCATTCAGGTCGCCGTTGATACACTCAATGCCGCATTCACCATCGGTGAATGTTACTTTTGCAAGCACATCGGGTATGACAAGGGGGAAAGTAATATTTTTACATATCGGATTAAAGCTCAGCTTTTTGTTTTCATAGTCGATTTTAAGTCCCGATGCCGCAATAAGAGTACTCCAGCTCGACATAGGTCTGGTGTAGTGGTGTCCGCATTCCCAATGATCCCAGAAGTGACCGAACCTTAACTGATTGCTGTGAATTGAATCAACTACGGTGTCCGATATTTCGGTTTCACCGACAGCAAGTGCAAGAGCAGAGAAGGCATAACCTATACCTGTCCACACGGCGATAGTCTGACAGTTG
>JAFXBF010000002.1 GCA_017516745.1 Clostridia bacterium | reverse complement strand
CAACTGTCAGACTATCGCCGTGTGGACAGGTATAGGTTATGCCTTCTCTGCTCTTGCACTTGCTGTCGGTGAAACCGAAATATCGGACACCGTAGTTGATTCAATTCACAGCAATCAGTTAAGGTTCGGTCACTTCTGGGACCATTGGGAATGTGGACACCACTATACAAGACCTATGTCGAGCTGGAGTACACTTTTAGCTGCATCGGGACTTAAAATCGACTATGAAAACAAAAAGTTGAGCTTTAATCCGATATGTAAAAATATTACTTTCCCCCTTGTCATACCCAATGTGCTTGCAAAAGTTACGTTTACTAACGGTAAACTCAGCATCGAAAGTATTCAGGGTAATCTCAGCGATTGGGAAGTAATTACAGAATAATCTTTATAATACAAGTAAAATTATTTCATAACAAACTCAGGTGCAACGGAATTTAACTCCTGCTGCACCTGAGTTTATCTTTTTATACTATATTTTTCTGTGGGGTGTCAGGGGTGAAAAAACCTTGATTGCGGATTTGTATGCCCAAATCCATTGCTCGTTAAGACAAATGCCATAAATTTTCTTAATGGCTATCTTTTTACTGATTAACAACAATCAACCTACCTATTCCAACTCTATAGTTCGTTGATATCACCACATTGATTATATTTTTAGTTTCATTATACTATGAATGTGTAAGTATCTCAACAAATATTTTTTGAAATAAAAAACGCCCACTCTAAAAATGGGCAAAAAAATAATTGTTCGATGTACTGTGGTGGAGACGGAGAGGATCGAACTCTTGACCTCTTGAATGCCATTCAAAAAACAAGGTTTTAATATTGGCTATTTATCAGCGAATCTCTTTGGGTTTGTTACATTTTTGTTACACTTTTTAAAGATTTCTAAACTGTATTTTAAGCTAATTATTTTATGTAATTAATTATATAAGTGTTGGTTTTTGCTGTTGGTATAGATTATTTTTTCGTGGCGATTACTTAATAAGCTGCCAACCGTCTGTTACGGTTTCGTTGTTTTCGTCAAGGTGAGAAATGAGCTGATAGCGGTTGCCGTTGAGGTCTGTAGCAGTGCCGTCCTCGTAAGCGATAATCAAAACATCATTTTCGAGAACGGCTATATACATGTGGTTATTATCGTAAAATTTTTCCTTGAGCATATTATGACTTCCTTTCTTAAGACAGCAAAAACCAACACTTTGCTGCCTAAAAAAGGTCAGTTTATTAAAATGTCAAAAAGCATAAAAAAGTTACACACTAAAATGAAAAAAGCCGCCCGTTCCGATGAAGGAGCAGGCGGCTTTGATTATTAAGTATTCAATTTAGTTGCTTGCTATTGACTTCAAGCAAGGATAATGGAGAGCTTTTTCATCGTTTTCACCTCTAACGAACATATTGTGCGAAAAGATGCAGGTTAGCCGTTCAGGGTGCTACAGTCAACGCAGATGTTTTCCCACTTCTTGTAGGCATCAACATAGCATTCCTGCTTGTCGCCGTTGTATGTAAACTCATAATACATACCGTCGGAAACCGTTGTGCTTGCAAGAGCCTTGCTGTTCTGCAGGGTCTTACACTGCCAGACGATAAAGACATCGTCCTCTGTAATCTGCTTGTTGTCGGTCTTGTCGATACGCTCGTTTACATATTTGACAAGAAACTCCTTGATGAATTTCACAAACTTATCGTTATGCATTGGTATTCTCCTTTTCCGTTATTTCTGTGCCGAGCAGTTTTGCGTTCTTCTGCCATTCCGCTTTCGCTTCAAGCAACAGGGCTTCGAGTTTGACAGAGAGCCAGGTGGGGTCTATGAGTTCCTGTGCCCAAGGAGGAAGCAGGGCGAGGAAGCGTTCGAGGACATAGGACATTTTGAGCTTGCCGGTACCGTCGCCGAATTTGCGTTCCGCTTCGGTGAAGAGTGCAAGAGTAACCTGGGCGAGCAGCTTTTCGCAGATTTCTTTGGCTTTGGCGATTGCTTCGTACTTCGCTCTATCCGCTTCGAGCTTGGCATTGTCGCTGTCATAGCGGCGTTTGAAGTAGCCCAGAACGAGCACGGCGGCAAGGAATATTACGGCAAGAGCCGCAAGGGTGATTATGTATTCTTTCATTTTGTGTCAGTCTCCTTTTTTTGATTTTTTGGTTTCGAGTTTTTTTATCCAAGCAAGAGCACCGCCCTCGATTCCCCAAAAAATAAAGAAGTTTCTGATTAGTTCATCGGGGACAGCACCCTTGATAAGGAACGTGAGTGTCATCAGCATAGTGAATATGTAGATGGAAAGGAACATTGCGATTACGCACTTTTTTGAGAATTTCATCGGCTACTCCTTCTCATCAAGCTGTTTAAGCAGTTCCTCATATTTATGCTTGACTGCACCATTTCCGCCGAGCTTGACGTATTTGTCACCTGCGGCAAGGCGTTCCTCAAGCGGTATTTCTTCACTGCATATTGTCAGGCGTAGGGTCATAAGATAGTTCTCACGCTGATGTCGGTCGATTGTATCAATCTTCTTGAGCAGTTCCTTGAGTGGCTTAATTATCTTGCGAATAGCAACGATGATAACCGTTATTGCACCGATAATTTCAGCCGCACGAAGGATGTCCAATTCGATTTCGCTCATCACTTCACACCTCCCGGGTATGCAACAAATCCGCATTTGGTTGTATTGCCTGCTGAATATGTAAGCAGATAGCAGCCGTCAACGATAGCCACGCATTCGGCTTCTTCCTTTGCGGAAAGACTGCCGATGCTGTTTTTCTTCGCCTTGCAGTCTGCAACGGTCTGATAAACCTTTTCTGTAGTGCTGCCGTTTTTCCAAGTTTTCGCCATAAAATCACCTTCCTGTGTGTAGTCGTCCCAGTCGATATACTTGTTCGGGTCAAGCAGGTTTTTGCCGTAGCCCCACGTTGCGCCGGACTGAATTTCGATGTGCAGGTGTGCGCCGTAGCTGTTGCCCGTGTTGCCCATGGTGCCGAGCTTCTGCCCGGCTTTAATTTTTGCCCCAACCTTAACGGACGGCTTGTCCTTCATGTGAGCGTAAAGAACGGTTTTGCCGTCAGACGTGCGGTAAACAATATGGTTGCCGTAGCTCTGACCGCAGCCCGATACACGTGTAACAACGCCGTCAGCAATTGCAACAAGCGTCCTGTCGGTGTCGCAAACACGGTCAATTCCCGTGTGATATCCGAGCTTCCAGTTGCCCTGCTTTTTGAAGGCGGTGGTCTGTCGGCTCTTGGCTCTGAACGGTGAACGGTAAATCATCCGCATATCACCTCAATCAGAGTTTTAAGGAAGCCTATCGGGTTAATGATTGCAAAGATGAAGTTAAGGAAATAGCCTGTTAAAAAGTAATGTATCATTGTGTTACCTCCTCCCACCCTGCAGGGTACTGCTCGGGTGTATATACGTTTGCGTTTATTTTCGATTCGTACAGCTTGCCTTGCCACCATCCACGCTCTCCGAGAGCGAAAGCGGCAGAGGCTGAAATTATTTCAGGTATAATGCGTACACCGTCACGGTATGCGACATCTTCCCATAGTGCAGGTGCATTGTCGGGGTTGTTGGCTTCTGTGTCCCACAGGTCAACTGCCGCACGTTTGAGTACACCACCGTAATTAATGCGTGTGCCTGCCTTGATTAGCCTGCCATCGTATTTCATTACGGGTGAGAGCTCGACTGCAGCAGAGGCCGTTAAATCATCCGTTTCAGCCATTGCCTTTTCGATTATAGGACGGAGCTTTCGTGCCTGCTCAATATAGCTCATTCACTCACCCCCATTAAAATATCAAAGGCTGTAGCTTTTTCAGCTTCGGTTGCTGTGTCGGGTATTTCGTGCTGTTCCCAGCCCTCGACAATCCTGCCGTTCTGCTCGGTGTAAACGGGTGTGAAATAAAAGCCTTCCGCTTCGGGCTGTGTTGTACGCTCAATCGGGAAATATCCGTGTTCGGCATACTTTTCAGCGGAAGCGTTGATTATCTGCACCTCACCGTCATAGAGGATATTCGGAGCGCAAACAAGGTTGTTGTCTTTGAGTTGTGCGTAGTCGTGATTAATTTTCAATTGTTATACCTCCTTAATATCCTCTATATACCATTTTCTTAATATAAATTGGTGAATTATACCCGTTTGGGTCTACATTAACAAAATCGTATAAATATTGAGAGTAATGTCCAGTAAGCTCTCCATTATAAATTAGCTCGCCATTAAAAAAAGCTAAAACTAAATTACCTTGCTTTTCAAGTTTTGCGGTATAATCCACCCCAATCTTAATAGCTTCATTTCTAATTAAAGGCTTCTCCCATTGTTGAAACACCATAATGCCGTTATTGGCGTAAGGTGACATACTCAAAGTAACTGACGGTGCAACTTTATTCATTGTAAGTGACACACCTTGCATAGCGGAAATGCTATATTCAACTTCAAGTGAGCAGTTAGTAAAAGACTGTTCGGTATCGGGAGATAAGTATAAAGGTGTTTTTGCAACTACCTCTAAAATTCCGTTTACAACTTTTAAGGGTGCGTTACTCTCGTCTCTGATTTTTTTCCACCCGCACTCGGTAGGCAACAAACCGCTTGCCGCATCATAAACAAGCTCAAAGCCTTTCTTTTGTTGTAACATCATCATTCTTCGTCTGTTCATTCGCTCACCGCCAAATCAACGGCACACCAAAGACCGATGTTATCAACAACGCTGATTTCGTACCGCTTGTTGGCTTCGACAGTCAGCTCATTTACCCACTTAACGGAAGAAGGTAGGGTCAGCACGGTCGGCGTTTCGCCCGAAATAAAGCTGAAAAGGTATTCGTTGACCTTGTTTGCTTCGCCTTCGTCAAAAACAACCGTAAGAGTATCGACAACACCGTAGTCATACATTTTATTAGGCTCAAGAATGCTTGTGCCCGTTGTGGTTGTCTCAACCCTCGTCATAGGGGTGTACTTTCCAACATTCCTTTGCAGTTCTTCAACCGCCTTCTGCAATGCCTCGTTGTTCGGGCTAACCAACTGCCATTCACCCTTGAGGAACATATAATGCACAGGAAGTGTGCGGAAGATAACCGTTTCGTCCGTGTCGGCTGTTTCATCGTAATAAGTATCAAAAAGGGTTTTTGTGAAAGTGAAATCGGAAACCTTACCGAGTGGGATATAAACGGGCGGAAGTTCTGCTTCACCGCCTACAATATCCGTTGTCAGCTCGCCATTTTTCCAATACCAACGACCGCCGATTGTTGCTGTAGCAAGGTTTAACGCTGTCAGTATGTAATCATCAATACGGCTGATTTCGATTATTGCGTAGAAGTCACGACCTTTCGGGGATGTTGCCGTAATCTCCCACACCCTCTGCTCGTAGCCCTCGGGCAAACCAAGCGCAACAATTGCAGGAATATCAAGAATTACACCGCTGTTGCTGTCGTCCACGCTGATTTCGTTGCAACGGTGAAGGAGAACAACATCACCCTCAGCGGCAGTTTCGGGGAAGGCGGTGAGGGATTTAATACCGCCGATGTCCTCGCCGCCGAAAAGCAAACCTCCGCTTGCATTTTCGCCGAATTTGTCGAGGGTGGAAGCGTTGATGTGGGAGTGCATATCCCTTGTGAGTTGTAACAGAGAAGATACTTCTTTCCAGCCATTGTCGTATTCCATAAGACGGCACAGATTTTGGAAACGAGCAGGCAATTCTCCTAATGTCCAAATCTCAAATGAATCAAAGTCGGGCAGAGAGTAGGTTTCTGGGAATGCTGAAAGGTCAATGTTTACATATTCACCGTTTTTAAGAGTGTAAGAGACTTCTTTGCTAAACTCCCCGTTTTCAAAACAGATTGCATACTCTTGTGAGGTAACGTAATCTATATATTGATACGAACAAGTTTTCGTTTCCATAACAGTCAAGAAAATAGCAGCAACCTCCACACCGTTTTCACGCAAATACAACTCATAAGCAGCTTCTTGTCTAACCGTACTTAATTGTTGAATCTCAGATATTGATATACTGAAATTACCGTCATTATCTCGCTGTGCAAGAATATTAGGCACTGAATAAAGGCAGATATCGCCCTGCTGTGCCGTTTCGGGCAACTCAAACACCTTCGGAATACCGTTTGCAGAAATTTCAAGCACTCCATTTTTGTGATTGAACGTTATACCTTCGCCCTGCTGAAGCAAAAGGGATTTTACACCGTTTATTGTTGCATCGTCTCCCCTGTCTCCTTTTTCGCCAGGTAAGCCCTGAACACCTTGAGGGCCGGTATCGCCTTTATCGCCTTTTTCACCTTGAATGCCCTGCTCCCCTTTCTCTCCCTTCTCTCCGTTAAACTCACCGTTGTTGAAACGCTCGACAAGGTTATTTACTTTGTTGAGTATTTTTTCAACGGCAGCCTTTACAAGCTCAGTGATAGTAGCACCGACCTTTGTGGATTTTCCGAACGTAACCTCAAGCTGAGCAGAACGAATTATTTGTCCGACAGTTTCGCCATCTTCCTCAAACTTAACCGCTTTTAATACAAAGGTATTTGTTCCCTCAACGGCCATTGCCTGCGGAATATCGAACGCAACTACATTTTTACCGTCACGCTCGGTTACGGAAAGAATATCAGACGGAACAGCAGGTGCATCGGAAGGCTCACACTCAACAAAATAATTTGCTGTACTGTCCCAGGTGTCGGGCAGGATAAACACAAGCCGTGTTGCGTTATGCTCACCCGAAATGCCTGCCGGATTAATTGCCCTGGGAACAGTTGAGGCGCAGAGCGTATTGCCCTGCACCTCGTCAAGTACCGTTATTAAAAATTCCCTCATTGGCTTCACTCCTTATTTTTTAATAATTTGTCTATGGCCTGCGCTTGAGCCTTTTCGACAACGCTTTCCATAAGTTTTTCGTACAGCATTGCTCTGAAATCTTCGTCACTCGCCGCAGTTATTGAGGTCGGTTTGCCGTTTTCGTCATACTTGATACTGGATGTCGGCGCCCACCTTGCTGTGTTCTGCGCCTTGCGAATATCACCCGTGTAAGTAACCTTGAGTGTTCGCTTACCGCTTTTCAACGAGCTATCAAGCATAGGAAGCGTATATTCGAGGCTTACGGGCTGACCTTCAACAAGATACTTCTGTACAGCTTCCTTCTGTGCCTGGCCTACAGCAGAAGCAAGCTGCTCATATTCATCCTGTGTCCAGTACACGGTCGATTTATCAGGCTTCTTATACTCGGTATCGGGCTTCACAGGAAGAATATCGGTATAAGCGATTTTGTTTTCTTCGGCAAACTTAAACATTGCCCTTATCTCAGCGGTTGAGTTTTTCTTTTCAAGATAACCGGGGCTTGCAAAGTTTTCAGCCGCACGTTCAACAACATTACCGCTTGATTTTGGTTGACCCCATATATCAAGCAGAGCGGCGTTCTGATTTGCAAGACCAGGGATTTTCTTGGTAATCATCGTACCGAAGGATTCAAGTTCATCGGGTATCTTATCGCCTTTATCGGGATAATATGTACGGACGGTATCGTCTGTTGTACGTGCAACCGAGGCAATAACAGACGGGAAGAATTGCGAAATATAACTTTCTGCGCAATACTCAAGCAAAGCCATAACCTGTGCATTGGTACCGCCTTCATAAGAGCCACTTTGAATAGCACGGAAAGCACCATCCAAGCCGTCAAGCATAGTAAGATTGAACATAGGCTCTGTAATGCTCTGTGCTACATCAAGTGCCGTACTTGCGAGGCCGAGCAAATCCGCCCATTCCCATACGCCGTCCTTTGCTTCCTGTATCATTTCGGATGTTTTAACACCCATAAACAGAGAAAGAGAAGCAGGAGTAAGCCAGTCTAAAGTGAAACTGTAATTGCCGACATTTACGGCATATTCCTGGCCATTTTCGAGTTTTCGCTTTGCGGTATCTTCTTCATCGTCGTCACCTGCGTAAAGTGCACCAAGAGCACCAAGAGCCATTCCAAGACCCCATACTGCCGAGCCGGTAAGACCTTTTGCAAGGTTATTGACATATTGGTTTACATCAATCGTGCCGCTATGTAATTTAACAGAATCTGCAACAAGCGTTTTGCCGAGACCGAGAGGACTGTATTCCGCACCACGCTTTACGATATTTGCAGGCGTTTTAAGGAACGGCATAGCACCCTCAGATAGAACAGCAACGCCCTTTTCCCAAGCAGTATTGCCCTGCTTGAATTTGTTAATTTTATTAATGAGCTTGTTTTCCTCACGGAAAGTTGCCTCGTCGCCTTCACGGGCGGCAATCTCACAGAAGCGGTCATACATTCGGCGATATTTCAACCTTATTTCGTTGGAAAGATGTTCATCGTTACCGTTGAGCGCAACCGTCTGGAAATCTTCAAGGCTTTCAATGTTACCGTTTTTGAGGTTGGCTTCAATAGCTTGCGCAAGAACACTCTTTGCCCGGAAGATACGGAAAGGCTGGTCGTCAATTCCTTTTTCCTGTAATTTTACGAGGTTTCGCAGAACGGGCGTACTCGATAAGGCGTTTTGCCGTTGCATATTCTGTATGCCGCTTTTACCTGTGTACTTTTCTTGGCCGCTGAACAGTCTTTCGATTGTGTTGTCGTTTGTAATAAGATTTTGCGCTGCAGCTTTAGCATCCTTGCTTATGATAATTGAACGGGTCTGCGGATTGTCAGTATCATAGCCCTTACTGCCAATGATTTTATCAATACCGACACCAACAACATCCTTAACTCTTGAGCCGCCAATCATAACGGCATTACCAACGGAGTTTCTTATCCAGGTACGGGGATTTGAAAGCATTGCAAAATAGCGGAAAGCATTGAGCTTGTCCCACCAGCTGTAATCAATCTGTGAGGCAATGTCATCAGTAACCTTCTTCATAATCCGTTCAATTTCTTCTGCACCACGGGCTTTTACAAGCTCTTCCTGCAACGATTTATCGATTTCAACGGGAGTAAACGTTTTATTTTTACGAGTTTTAACGGCGATATCAACTCCTTTGTTACCGGAAGTCCATTCGGTTTCCTCTACTTGACCGTTTTCGCCGAATTTGCCTTGACCCTTAAGGAATTTATCCTCAATTTTTCGGTTGTAATCATCAACCTTTCGCTGAACGGCGATAAGCTGTTGTGCACCGCTGAATTTAGCGACATAGCGCAGAGCTGAAACAGCACGACCGGCTTGAGTACCGACTTCTGCAAGTGAGGTTGCATACTCGATAAAATCTCGCTCATTTAGGTATTCTGCCGCCATAGGCAAGAGCGCACTTGCTTTAAGCACTTCGTCAGCCGTAGGGTTAGCACCCAAGCCGACAATAGAGTTTCTGCAATTACTGTATTCAGCTTCAAAAGCCTTTACAACATCGGGAGCGTTTTTAATGCTTTCAATATATGCCTCAGCTTGCTTACCTTGCAGTTGCACTTCATAATTGAAATGTCCCTGCACTATTTTCTCACCGAATTTTTCAGCAAGAGCAAGGTTGTTCTGTACAGCTTCGCCGCCGTAAATACTCGCCGCCGTTCGGCGTACCTTTGTTGTACCGTCGGTGGATTTCGGCACACCGTTTTTCAATTCGCCGTACTTATCGCACAGCGCATTAAGTTGGCTGACAAAGCTCTTGGCATCCGAAGTAGTAGAGAACATTGTTCTGATATCGTTTCGTAACGATTCGTAGGCTTCGGAATCCTCAAAAGCACCAACATAGCGGTGTGTTCTGTAGTAATCCAAAAAGCCGATGATAGAATTAACCTGGTCGGCAGGGTGTGTAACTTCAGCTGCGTTGAAACTTTCGGGGAAACGAGCTGACAAATCCTGATAAAGACTGTCAACAGATATTCCGCCCTGCTTTGCCAATATGAGATATGGGAACAGCTTACCTCTTGCATTACTGAACGATTCGCCGAGGTCGCTTATATCGGTATCGGAAAGAGTGATTTTAATGCCCTTGAGATAATTAAGTATCGGTTTCGCCTCGGATATAACCGTTTCGTTTTCGGTCTTTGAGCCCGAAGCAATAAGGTCAGCAACAGCAGTTATATCGGATTCGCCGAAATCACCGTTACGACGCTTTTCAAGGGCATTAGCAATAACTGCGGACACCTCTTGAATATCAGCCTTTGAGCCCGTCTTTTTCTTGAGATTATAAGCATTGACGAAAACCTTGTTTGCCGTTTCCTGTGTGTAATTGTATGTGTTCACAAGGCCGGCAACAATATCGGATTTTTTAACGCTACGCTTGACATTATCAGGAGAATTGGATATACTGTTAATATCAGGTGTAATTGCTACTGGCTCTTGTTGCTTGCTTTGCAACAAATGGCTGGCGAACTTTACACTTGATTTTTTGTTTTCTTGCACTTCAAAATCAGTTCTTGATAGTGAAACTACATCGTACAAAACCAATTCGTCATTAACCGTATTTCCTATCAATAAATCGGCTGTGTATTTATTTCCGTCAATCTGAATTAATACTTTTCCACGAGAAAAATCACGAATACTGTCATTACGAGAGTGATGTAATTCTTCATTTACATACTGAGAAGATGCTTGTACCATTTCATCAAGATTATTTAACGAATTTAATTTATCTTGATACGTTTCTTTTGCATATCTCAACAGATTCTGTGATTCTTTTGAAAACGTCAACTCTCTTCTTGAACGTTGATTAACTTTGAATGTTTTTCCTTTAAATTCTATTCCGTCTCTAAATTTATTGAAAAGAACTTCTCGAACGGTACTTATCCATTTATTCTCGGGAACTCCATCCAAAATTTTTTCATCAATGACAACAACGGGCTCATTTCTTGTTGTACGCATTATTGCAAACTTCTCACCGTCACTTTGTGTGGCGGTGTTTTTCTTTGCCGCCTGCTGTGCACGCAGAAGTAATCTGTAGGTCTGCTTGGCGGCTTTTTCTGCGCTCATTTCCTTATGTATTCCACCTCTTACGGTTTTGTACAGATTACGTTCAAACCATTGCTTGAAACGTTGGAACAAAGAGCGATTCTGTGTTGCAAGCGAAGTAAGAGCATTTTCATCGGAGAAGAATTCCTCACCTATTGTCTGTGCCACAATTTCCATTTCGGCATCTGCATCGGACAAAGTAATACCTGCCGCAGCATATTCCGCCTGGGTCTGTTTAATGAGACCGTTCCAATCACCAACACCCGATTGCGCAATCTTGTTTTTAACCGTTGCGCTGTTGTTCTTGATATGGCGCAGAAGGTCGATATATTCCTTAGTGCCTTCAAGAGTATGGGCGTACTCGTGTCCGAAAACTGTTGTCAGTTTGCCCTCGGCATCACGGGCAATTACAATCTCGCCCGTTTTCTTATTCATATAACCGTTTGAGCCGTTGAGGGTATCGACAAAGCGTACTGTTTTGTTGAATTTCTTTTGAGCAAGAGTGATTATATTTTTTTCTGCCTGTGCATCGACAGTCCTGATAACGCCACGGGGATTTACTGCGGCATCAACACCTGGATTGCCTGTAATAACCGGATATTCTGTCTTTTCACCCGTTATGCCCTCGTAAGCGACGGCATCGTACTCCGCTTTGATAACCTTGCTCTGTGCTTGAGTACGCTGTTCGTATGTTGCGTTCGGGTCAGCGGCAACGGCACGATTTTTCTGCATAGTGCGGACAACGTTCTGTGCCTTTTCACTACTGAGGTTGTTCAGTAAAGTTTCGACCTCTTGCCACTCGGCAGCATCCTCGTTTTCAAAAATAAAGCCGTCATTTTCCGCCGCCTGCCTCTCAAGGTCTTGTGAATACATCTGCGAATCGTAGTATTCTTCCGTATCGAAATCTACATCGTCAATTTCTGTGTCGGCTTCCATATCGTCAAGCTCGTTCACAAGCTCGTTATTTTCACCCTCTACGGCGTTTTGTGTTTGGTCTGCAAACTGCTCAACTTGGGTTTCAACACTCGGATTTTGCACTGAATTTTGAACATTCTGCGGCGTATTCACATCCGATGAAACAGGTGTATCAATATCTCTACCCCTAAGGCGATTATCAGCATAATTAACCGTACTGTTAAAGCCGGAAATAATACCGCCTGCCGCACCGCCCATAAGGAAGGATTGACCGACCTGCGAAGCCATTTGTCCCAAGGCTTTGATTTTCGCCTCATCTTCGGAATAACCTTGATTGATATAATCCTCAACGGAAAGATTATAGTTAGACTGGTCTTGAGCAACAACATAGTCAAAAAGAATATTCGTTGCTTCTTCAACTGCTTCCTCGCTGCCTTCTGCCGCAAAGCCTGTTACAACGTTTCTGATTATACCCTTTGCGGTTGTTGCACTCGCAGGCTTGAAAACTTTATCAAAGCCTATCTTTTCACAAACTGCAGTAAGAGCTGCCGAAGCAATTGATTCAGCAACAATCTGACTATCGGACAGACCTCTTTCTGCACCATCCTGCGCTGTACTTGAAGCAGCCTGCGCCGCCATTGCACCTGCATAACCGAGAGAGCCGAGAGGGCCTGTAGCAAACTTAGTAAGCACCATATCGCCGACCGTTGTCGCAATATCATAGGCAACCTGACCTGCCTTGCCGTCAATATTCTCTTTCGCACCACTACGTAACGCTTGTGTTATTCTCTGCGGAGCGAAGTACGGAGAGTTAGGGTCAACTTCGTAATCTTTATCAAAAGCTGCTTTACCGACCTCGGCAAGTCCTGCTACGGAGCCGAGATTTGTTGCACCGCTTAACGCCGTACCGAGCACGGGGTATTCTCTGCCTATTTCCTCATAATCTCTTAATTGCTTTTCTGCTTCAATACGGTTTTGCTCACGCTCGTATTCTTTCTGATACTGCACTTGAGCTTGCTCTTTAGTAACAGGCTTATCAACCTTAACTTCGGGCTCCCACTTGTTATTGTGCGATTCAACAACAGCCTTTTTCTTCTGTTGTTTCTCTGCCTTAGGCTGTACCTGTTCCTGCGATTGCTTCATAATTTCAGCAACACGGTTTTCACGATTGCGTTGCTCAATCTGCAATGCGGAATCTGCCATATCAAGCGAAGTCGTGGTTTGCATTTGTGAAACCGAAGGCAATTTTCGATTTTTCTCTCGTTCCGCCTTTTCGGCAGCTATGCGTTGTTGTTCAGTGGCTTCTCGTGCAATACGGGCGCTTTCCTCTGCCTCTCGTTGTGCTCTTTCGTTTTCAATCTCACGTAGAGCTCGTTGAGATTTACTGTGCTTTGCATACAATTCATCAGCACGTGACATCAGATATCCCCCTTATAAATCATAAAAGTTAATCAAGTTAATATATTCTGTGTCTGTGATATGGCCGTCGTTTATTGCTTTATCCAAGATGCTTTTTGCATAGCTTGCCGATGACGCACCACCGTGGCTATCAATAACCGACATAAGTATCTTGGCATTGTTAGAAAGTTTTGCTGATAACTTTGTTTTTTCTTTCTCAGCAGAAGCCGCATTTTTCGCTGAAGCCAAGCTCATATCATACTGATTTTCAAGAGCCAATTGCTTTTGCTTATAACCCCAATCCGTTGCAGCTTTAGCTGCATACTGGTCAAGACTGAGCTTACTATCCAAAGCCGCTTGTTGCTGATAATAATTCCAATCCGTTGCAGCACGTTCGGCATATGATTCGTTTTCGAGCTGTTGCTGTCGCTCAATTTTCTGCATAGAGTAAGAATAATCAAGAGCGGCCATTTCCTTTTCAAGCTGTGCCTTCTTGGCGTAATCGTTATTCATCTCGGCTATTGCGTACTGATGATTAAGCCTTGCCATTTCCTCATCGTGCGCATAATCAAGCTCGGCAAGCTGAATATCATATTCATTCTGTTGCTCCATTTGAGCAAGTGTACGCTGATGAGAAGAAATATTGTTATAAGCGTTTTGAAAGGCTTCTGCCTTCTGCTGCGCCTTTGCGCTGTCACGTTGTGCAATATAATCGTTAATCTGCGCTTTGAGTTCCTGTTCAGCTTTGGCTTGGTTACTGTCAACCTCCGCCATACCACGGGCACGCTCATTACTGAGCCTGATTTGATTTGTAAGATTTGTTCCGCTTCTGTTAAGGCCGAGGTTTGCCATAGTCTCATTATTGGTGCGCATACTTCTTTCGTACTGTGCATTCACGCCGGCACGGTACGGGTCGTAGGCAGCAGGGAGATTTTGCTTTTGCTCGGTAAGATTCTGAATGCCTGCTGCATACTTAATATCCACCGCATCGGAATACATCTTGGCAAACTCGTTAGCTCTGGCAATTTCTTCATCCGCAGACCACGTACCAGAATTTTGTCCTATTGTTTGAATATAAGCCAATTATTTCACCTCTCCGTAGGTTTCTGCAAAAAGTGCGGCAGAATATAATTTGACCGCTGCCTTGCTTTCAAGTTCAAAGCCTGCGCTTCTAACTCTTACAAGGTGCGGTCTTGTGTTATAGGCTTTATTGCCGCTGTAACGAGCGTCAAGCCTGGTGTTTATACTATCCGTTCCGTTTTCGGTAAAGAAACGCACTTCGATTTCGCCCGAAGCTGCTTCAATCTCGAAAAAGGCACGGTTTATTTTTTTGAATTTGAACGGGTTACCGAAATCCCAGAGTTTACTTTTATATGATGTTACAATCGGAATTTTATTTTTGGTACCTACCGTATCATCTTCACAACTGTTGTAATCAAGCACATAGCCCTGATGGTCTTTACCGTCGCAACATATAACGATTAAATCGCCTTCTTTTTCACATACATATTCAACCGTATGCGGAAACTCCCACTTAAACCAACACAGATTTTGTTGTGCTTTTTCGGAAGATGAATAGTTATACAGAGGATTCCTGTCATAATTCCAAATGTAAACCGTATCGCCGATAAACAACATATAATTGCCATTGTAGTCAACAGACCTTGCCGCCTTCAACTGTTCACGGCTATGCTTTTTAAGCTCGTTTTCAATGTGTTTTGAAACCTCACGCACGTTACGCTCACTGTAGCTGTTTTCGCTGAACAATGTGTAAACCTTACCGTCACTTGTCAGCCAAGTCAAACGATTAGCTACAAACTGAATTGACAGAGGACAGTCGCACCCGATATAAGGTGAAATCGGCGTAACCGGAAAATAAACAATAAGCTCGTTTTCGCTGTCGGTTGTTGAAGCATATTCGAGCGCATATAGCTCGTTCTCCTTAAACACAACCAAATAACCGTCCTGTTTACCGAGAGCGGTTATTGCTTCATCGTCTCTGCCGATATATGTAAAGTTATTTTCAAGAAAATATGAAAAATCGTTTACACCACTCCAACGTAAAACGTTTTTGTGTTCGGGATTACCGGCCACAAACAAACGTGTACCGCCTGCGTATCCGCTGTTTGTACCGCCGAAGGTGGTTTTAAGCGGATTTTTTATTACAAGGTCTGCCCTGTCGCCGTAACTTCGAACAGATTGGAATATATAAATTTCGTCAATATATATCCCGGCAGCAGGATAAGACGGTATTTCTATTTCTTCGTAGCATTCCTCAACAACGCCCGTTTGATAATGCTCTTCCATACGCTTTTTATATGTTTTTATATTCTTGCGTTCGTTGGTAGGAAATCTAATTGTGAGAATTCCGTTGCTGAAAGTAGCAGACGTGCCGCCATTAATTGAAGGATAAATATAAGTTTCATCATTTTCGGGAGGCACAAAAGCCGCTACAGGGTCAACCTCTCTGTCGTAGCTGTCATAATATTTATAAGTACGGTAATGGAAATCAAACGAAGGATTCTCTATAACAAGTTTTGTGGCTGTTTTCAACTCGTAGAATTTCGGGTCTGAATCAAGATAATATCCTTCGGGTATCTCTTCGTCTGTTTTGCCGTAATAAATATGTGTGTTTGTGCCGCCACCAATAACCGGTACTGATTCTCTGCCGATTTCTCCGTATTTATATTTATCTTTCAAAAGCTGAGCTTTCCAATAACCGAATTTGAATTGCCCGTAAACCACTATTCGGTCAATTGTACTGCCTGGAATTTCCTGATATTTAAAATTAATCGGCTTGGTAAAGTAATCATTCCCGTATTCTTTGCTATAACCGTCACCAAGATTAAAACTTTTAACTTCTCTGACTTCGTCCCCTTCATAATAGCTGTCGTTAGCCTCGTTGCCTTCATAAACCGTGTATTGTGACAAATCTTTACTGACTAACATTTGTTGCTTAAAATCATCAGTCATAAGGTTGAAATCGTCCAATGTTACTGCGGTAGAGCCCGAGCCTAAAATAACCGTAGGAGCATACGGTGTGTATTCCGCCGGCAAATCTTCATCCAAATCGTACATTTTAAGCCTTGTGACAACTTCACCGCTAACTTCACCGCTTATGAGTTCAAAAACAAAGCACGCAAAAAGTCTCCTGACTTCGGATTGCGCGTTTGGACGCAGGTTAATATATCCGTAAATTTTCGAGCTTACAACTTCATAATAATCGGTCTTGGTTTCGTCTTTGTCAATCCTGTGGGTGATAGTGCCGTTTTCAAAAAAATATTCGTTTTCGATATTTCCGTTTGAAAAAATATTTTCAGCATCTTGAGAATTAAACTCAAGCGTTATCGGTACAAAACCGTTGGTTTCATTGCTGTAAATTAAATAAGTCTTACCGCTGCGGAACAGCCTGCCGCTTTTAGAAATAAGATTACCTAACGACGCTGCCGCAGAACTATAAAGCTCATAACTGTATTTCAGTTCAAGCCCTATATCATACAACAGAGAATTAGAAGACAAATACGCCTCATCACTTCCCACTTTGAGTGCAGGTCGGGTCTGCAAAACGCCGTCCTTAAGCCACATGTTTTTTATCATTGCGGCTTGATTATCCTGTATATCCTGTATAGGTTTCGAGGCATTTATACCGCCGCTGAAATCGGGAATATTCAGCGTATATTTTCTGTTTCTTCCCATCTGAGGATAATTCATACAATCACTCCGTAGGTTTATATTTGAGCGTTACTGTTTTCTGTTGTTTCGGAACTAAACCGAGTTTCTGTGTATAAAGCCCGGCAAAAACACTCTGCTGTGATTCGTCGTTATCAATAATTGCAAGATACATTGCAACGCCAAAAACCATAACCTCTTTTACAGAACGTTCAGAGAGGTCGATTGTATCGTCGAGGGTATTAAGCGTAGTGTATTCTCTGCCCTCTTTGCGCTGAATCTCATTCATAACCGTATTACAAGCGGTAAGTGCCATTTTATTCTGCGGTGCAAAAGTGTTGGCGTCGGGCTTACCCAACCTGTCAGTATAGCCTAAATGTTCAAATGCTTTTTTCACAACTTCACGTGCTGTCATCTTGTACTTTCACCTCTTTGTGCTCTCGCCTGCTTAATCTGCGCCCGTATAGTCACCGTGTTTGCTTTGGGGTCAACTGCTATGTTTTCATTAGCCGCAACCTGTAAAAGCTCGCTTTTCTTCATCTGCGATAAATACGGTACCTTGTTGTAAGGGTCATCAATAATTTTTATCTTAGTGAACATAGGTTTCGGGCTGACAAAGCCTGCTTTCTGTAAAAGCTCTCCGACGATTTCGTCATCGTGTATAAATGTACTTCCTTTCAGAAATTCATCACCGTCAAGAGTAAAGTTTTCATTTATCGTGTATCGTGTGAGCATAAAATACTCTCCTTTCGTGGCAGAGACGGTCAGATTTGAACTGACGAATAAGGGAGTCAAAGTCCCTTGCCTTACCGCTTGGCTACGCCTCTGTATCAAAGCCGCAACACCGTCACTGTCAAAAGATATTGCGGCTTCTTTAATTTAAGCTACAGGCGGCTGATTGAATTTGTTCCGCCGTCACTTACTGTTTCAGGCAACCGTATAGGGTACCCACTCTCCGTCGCTGTAAATGTAAGCACCGGGTGCGAGGCCTGCGGTTGCATCCTTCTCAACAAGAAGGTAAACGGTTGTTGTTTTCTGACCGCTTGCAGGAAGAGCGGCAACCGTTACAATCTCTGTATAGGTCTCAGGCGGAATGTGGTCGCCGAAATCGTGAATGATATCATTAAGCGCCTCATACTGAGCCTGGTTTGCTACACCTTCAGTTGCCTTCTTTGCAGCATAAGCGATTGAGGCGGGGTCTTCGCCCTCAAAGCCTACGCCCTTGAATTCACGGGGAGTAGGGTCGGTGTAGTTGTGGGGGTCGTATGCCTCACCTGCTGTACCACCCTCTGCGAGTGTCCAGCCTCTTGCAATAAGCTCGTCACGCTGAGCCTCGGTGTTGACTGTCTTATAAGCCGCACCGTAATTAAGTGTAAATGCCATATCTGTTACCTCCTATGTAATCAGGCAGTCTGCGAAACAACGATTCTTTCCTGGTCGCTTGCAAGAACAAAAGCACCGTAAAGCCTGCGGTAACCCTGCTTGTAAGCGTCTGCATCGTTGTTTATTTCGGGTGTGATAACACGTGTTCTCTGAAGAACGGAGATACACTGTGCTGCGGAACGAGGAAGAATAATCCAGTTGTAGCTGCCGCTACCCTTTACAGGTGCAAAGCCGCCGGGCTTTTCCTCGGTATCGACACCATTGAAGAAATTGTACGCAGTACGCATTCTTGAGCCATCTACCCTAACGATACCTGCTTCGTTGATGGTCTTGAGTTCGGTATTAACCTTACCCTTGGCGAAGTTTGCAACATCCATATACTTATAGAACTCATTGCTTGCAGTAAGATGACCGTGAATATTACCGTTTACCAGTGCAATAACCTCTTCACCATCTGCTGCGTCAGTTGCTTTGTCAATATCGTAAATAAGTCTCTTTACAATATTGGTTGACGACTCTGTAAATGTTTCGGGCTTTATATTTGTTGCAAGCGCCGAATTACCGATTGTGCAGAGGTTGAAAGCGTCAACTTCCTGGTCAACCTTACGTTTCTGGAACGTTTTCATAACCTTGGAAAGT
Source organism: Clostridia bacterium (assembly GCA_017516745.1). Lineage (GTDB taxonomy): Bacteria > Bacillota > Clostridia > Oscillospirales > Acutalibacteraceae > UBA8612. Next base: position 181,680 of record JAFXBF010000002.1, on the reverse strand, counting down.
TCCTTGACACCAGATTTGAGGTCATTTGTCTGCAGATCACGGACATCGACAGAGAACTGGCGGCCACGTTCCATAGGCAGAGTGTAAGCACGCTTTCTCATAGCGATACCGCCCTTGGGATAGCCTGCTTCACGGGAATAATCGCCAAGTCCGCTCATATCGTACTCTGCGACAAGTACGGTATCTGATGTAGCAAATTCGGCGTTAAAGCTACCGCCTGCAAAATAACCCGTTACCATAGTCTTAACATGCTGTTCGTCAAGCTCTTTGGCGAACTTTTCTGTGTAGGTCTGTACATTAAATGCCATAATTTAATCACTCCTGTAATTAATCGTCGAATACTTCTTTCAGCAAAGCATCCTCTTCGTTGAAAGTGTCTGTTGTGTTGTCACGCAACGAAGGAGTGGAACTGGCAGCATTCTCTTCCTGCTTCTCTCGTGCCGCCGCTTCAGTAGCGAGCATTTTTTCACGATAAGCCGCATAATGGAAGGAAAGAGGCACGTCGGGGTTTCGGCTTTTAGAAATAAGCACTTCCTGCGGCAGATTTTTACAATCTACACCGGGGTACTTGTTCTGAAAATCCGTTATTTCCTCAACTGCCTTGCGCTGTCGTTCTTCCTGTTCTCTGCGTGATTTTTCCAAGTTTTCAAACTCGGAAATTTTCAGCTTGTTTTCGACAAATTCCTTTGCAATGTCCTGCGGAATGGATTTGTCGTTAACAAGCTGTTGAGCCTGGTTGTTGAGAGTGGCCTGCTTTACGGCTTCAAGATAGTCTTTTACGGAGTTATAGCCGTTGCCCTTGGCAATTTCTCTGAGTGCCGAGAGATTTGTCGACATATCCTCAGCGTCATAGAGCATTCCCTTTTGAGCAAGAGCAGTCATTTCTTCCAACGTCAGCTCTTTTTCTTCGTGACGGAACTTAACCTTGAAAGTGTTGGGTGTAGCTGTGGTGTGCTCACCTTCCGTTCCTTCGGTCTGTTGCGTCTGTGTAGTGTCGCCTGTACTGTCGGACTGTGGTGCATCCTGTGCAGGCTCGGTCTGCTGTGTCGTTTCAACGGTTTCAGTTACATCGGGCTCTGTTGATTCCTCAATCATTGAATCGATAACAGCGTCAAAATCCTGGTTTTCGTTTCCCATTGTTTACCTCTTTCTGCGGTATGGTGTCCGCTTAAATTTGGATATAAAAAAACCGCCCTGGTGAGGCGATAATTTACTGTTGCATATTTGCAACGAACTGTTCAAGCAGCGCAGGATTTTCCTGTACTGCGGCAAGCTGCTCATCACTGAGCGTTGATAAAAGCTGCTGAATATCTGCGCCCTGCGGCGGTTTCGGTTGAGCCTGTGCTGCTTCCTGTGCGGCTTTAATCTGATTGATAAGCTGTTGCTTTTTCGGAATAATTCCCTCGGGTATTCTCTCAAGGAACTGAATTATAGTGATTTCCTTCATCTTGAGAAGATTATCAAGCGTTGCGATAACTGTACTTGTCGCCCAGAGCGTTGACGGACCGACTTCAATTCTTGCTGAAAGCATCATATCCTTGTAACGATCACCGTCAAACGGAACATATGTAACCCTGCCGTCTGTTTCAACACGCAGAGAACGCTTACCGTATTTGCGGATTATCATTTCACCCCAGATACGGGCATTATCTTCGATAAAGTCATAATAACGGTTAAGATATGGTTGCAAGGGCATATTAGCCGCCTCACGCAAGGCAACAATAGCGGAAGTATTTTCAGGTCTTACATCACCGAGCGCAACCGCTGTTGCACCTGCAACAGATTTTGTGTTGTCGATAAGCTCCTGTTGAACTCTGTGCCAGTTAGGAGACATCTGTGCAGGATTAAGAAACTGTATAGCGTTTCGCACATCGGTCTGCGAGGTGACGGCAATAATCTGTCCGGGGTCGTTTGTAATTTCCTGTGAGATAGCGTCCTCGTTGTAGACTATCTTCGGCAAGCCCATTTGCATTTCCGAAAGAATTTCAAGCGAAATCATACGGTTAATTGCAATCTGATTGGGAATAAGCTCTGTTATTTCAGAATGTCCATAAATACAGCTATCGGTTTCATCCCAGTTATAAAGAGATATGGGATATTGAGTAAGCCCTATATCCCATTCATCTTTGACTATTGCCTTGCTCGTGCATTGTATCGCCTTTACATCGCCGTTTTCATCCTTCCAGAAGCGGGTTAACAGCGTAGTGTACTTATTATCTTCGTCAAAACCTTCGTTGTAGTTACCTACATCGTCGTTTTTGTCGTCGGCAGTTACACTTTCAACATCAGCCTCAGGACCGAAATTTTTCACCATTTCTCTCTTAATCGTTTTGAGAGCCTTTCTTTGAGATATTATTATCGAGGGCTGTTGCTGAACCTCACATATGGTAGGATTACCAAAATACACATTGGAGATATCAAGAAGCTCAACTGCAATATCACCTTTTATCGGCTCATTCTTTTCGCTACTCGCCCACAGACCAGTCTTCAGCTCCGGGTCAAAATAGCTATAGAGCACATAAGAGCCGCTTATATAAGACTTACGCACACCACGCTGATTGAGCTTGTTCATCTTGCAGCGTTCCCATACAGAACAAAAATGAGCCGTCAGCGCAGTTGCAACCGCCTGATGCTCAGCCTCAAACGATACCTGCGCATCGGGTTTTTCAATACTGGAAAGCACCTGCGATAGCTCACTCGCATTCGGAGTACGCTGTGCTTCAATTGCCGTAGGTACACCGTCAAACTCATAAATCGCCGTACAGGGATTAGAAATGATATTCGATACCTTGAAATCGCCTATCTGCTTGATAACATTCATTACAACCTTCGGAATATCACCTGTATCAGCTCCATTCCATTGGTCGCCGAGCATAAAACGCTCATTTTTCTTTGTCTGCTCGTAAAGTCCTTCTTTGCCGAGAGAAGCTTTGTAGTTTCTTCCCTTTTCATATTCTTTCCATATCTGCTCGGCAGTCAAAACTTCTTTTTCAGTTGTTTTCTCGCTCATTCATCGTCCCCCTGCGGCAATACTTTGTTTTGCGGACTGCCGTCATAAGATATCAGGTTATTCAAATGCCTTGCCCGTCGTTTTCTTTCAACCTCGACAGCTTCTTTGATTTTCTTCTCTTCCGCTGTAAGCTCTTTTTGGGGAGCAACAGCGGTTACAGACGCTTTATCTGCATTTTCTTTCAAGAAATCGAACTTCCGGGCAAGCCTGCGATTAAAAAGCCACATAGCCACTATGTTTACGGCAAAACCGAGAATAAGCACTGCGACAAGCACTATGAATTTCAAATTCATATTACCAACCTCCTTTCAGGCTTGATACATTCACCTTGACAGCAACCTTAGGCGCACGGACAGCACCTCTGCGTGAAACTATATTTTCCGAGGTTTGCCGTGTTTTCGGCTTGGCTGACTTACTGCGCATTATACAGAAATAACGCAGGCTATCGGGTAAATGTGTTATTTCGTGCGGGTCTTTCGCAACATCGTTGATTCTTACCTCGTCGTGTTGCAGAAGTCGCATACAATAGCTGAGTTGATTTGCTCTGCCTTCAAAAACCTTGAGCGAGCCGTCTGAAATACGTTCCTTAACGGCAAGCCAACCAGTGATACGGTCGTTATCCGCCTTTATAAAACGTAAATCAAATTTATTGAAAATATCTATTGTGCTCATACCTGTGTCGGATTTGCGATTCCACAAGTCGGGCGGAGCATATCGGCGTATTCTGCGCCCGTCAAGCCCTAAATCACTTTCAATTTCTTTTATCAGCCTTGCGGCATCCTTGATAATCGTGTCTTTTGCCGAGTATTCACGTATTATGTAGTCCGTTCCCTTTTCGTCAGTTGCGTACCAAATAGGAGCAAATCCGTCAAGGCCGTAGTCAATCGACATCGAAACAATCCAATGCTCGGGTATTTCAAAAGCAGGTACAGAAATCGCTTCCAAATCCCACTCGGGGAAATACTGTCCAACAAATATATCCCACTTACCGTCACGCCACGCAGAACGCAAAGGCTCGGACAGCTGATTAAGCATTTTCATATAATCTTTACCGTTAAATGCGTTATCCGTTGCAAGGGCACGCACAAAAGCGTAATCGTCAGGGTCTTCATCGGGTAGAAATTCACGGTCAACAAACAACCGTTTTACCCACTCGTGTCCAACGTGTCCGGGGTTACAGGTGAGATAAATGCGCTTGGGCAAGTGCTCACGTCCTCTCAAGCAAGCTGTAAGGGCCTGGAATACTTCGTATGTGTGCTGTGTAGCTTCATCAAGAACAATGATGTCATATTCAATACCTTGGAAATGTTCGAGGTCTGAACGTGTCGCACAGTAAGCACATTCAATTGTTGAGCCGTTCCAAAATGTGAAGGTGTGCGTTTCGGCGTTATATTTAACCTTCTTCTCCTGTAGCATTTCACGGAGAACAGCCTTAAGCGGCTCAATATGGTTATTGTTAAGGTCTTTATATGTTTTACGAATGATAACGCAGCGCAGTCCGCTGTGCTCTATGCACATAATCACACACTTTGCTCGAACTGCCCACGATTTACCGCCGCCTCTTGCGCCGCCGTATGCAACATAACGGTTTGTAAGCAGCATAAACTCACGCTGTTTCGGCTGTGGATTTTCAAGTAATATTACTGCCATTCTTTCTGCTCCGTACCGCCCAGCGTGAACGATAAAAAATATCGTAACAGGTGCGGTCTATTCGCCTGCCATTCATAACGACGTATGGATTTAAAAGCAAAAACCGCCCTTGCGGTCGTTGGATGCTCTGCACTATATCCTTCTCACGAAGGCCCTGCAAAGCTCGCTCAACTGTCCGTTTGGCGGTCTTACTTGATTTAACTATATTATCTATTGTAACGGGCTTACCGTTTTTGTATTTGAGAACTCCGCTGTCTTTTCGAAGATACTGCATCAAAATAAGAAGCAGCTTACATTCTTGTGGGGTTAATGCCTCAATCACATCGGGTAGAATATCAAAATATATCTTTCCGAAGGTTTCGCTGACGTTGAATTCAACTGTTTCGTTCAGATAATCGTCCGATTTCTTTCTTAAAATGCGGTCACCCTCATATATTTCGTTGTTCACTTCTCCGCTTATCGGGTCGATTACAACGCCTTTTAACTCTCTTTCCGTTATTCTCACCCCGATTTCAGCATTGCGTCCGCCAAATATGGCGGTATTTCGGCTACTTTTCCGCCAAATATGGCGGTTGCTCAAAAAGCCGCAAACCGTTGATACTCTAAGGCTTAAGGCTGATTTTTTGCAATTCTGTTCCTTCTTCTTCTTTTATTCGTCCAAAAATCGAACACTTTTGTCGCCCACAACCTCGCCGCATTGCCCCTTTTTGTTAAAAATTTTGCGCAACGGGGTCTACTTCTTACCTACCCCGGGGGTGTCGGGAGGGTTGGGGGTTGCTTCTTCAACCTCGCAAACAGGCTTTGTAATTCATCACAGATATTTTTGTGCAGAACACACACATACCGCAACAAATACAAAGCATATAAACAAAAGCGACAGCCCTGCGGAGGCAACAGAGCCGCCGCCAACTAAAACGCTTGATGATTAATCAAGAAGCACAGCGGAAAAATCAACGCTGTTTCAACGATTATGCAGGTTGCTTGTTACACTTTCGTTACACTTTAATTCGCAAGGTCCTTGAAATTGTCCGCAAGTTGTACCGAAACAGTCATATTTGTGTCAACCTCTTGCTTATCTGTATATCCGCGCTGTTTCAAGCAAAATATAACAAGCGGGTCATGCTTGAGCTTGGTTGTAAGTCCAAATTCGACCAAATATGCGTTTAATTCTTCTATAAATAGTTTTAAAGGTCGGTTAAAGTCTTGCTTTGCGTCGTAGCTTCCATCCGGTTGCATTCCGTCCTTTTTCATGTAGTCCTGAATAGCATCGGACGAACAGCCCATATAAACGGCGAACCATTCAAGCAGCGGCATGTGGTTCTTTTCCTTGCACCAAGCGAAAAAACCGCCCGGGAAAAGGTTCAGCCGTTCTTCAAATGCGTCAATATCTTTAAAAATTGGCGGTCTGCCCATTCTTGCCATATTTCAACACCTCTCTTGCAATAAAAATAAAAAAAGCCCACCTGAAACGGTGAGCATATAATATTTCACGATTGCATTATAACACAAAACAAACGAAAAAAACGAAGAGATAAAAATTTCCAAGGAAAATAGCAAAACAAACACGTGAGCCGCCGAATTTGTGCAGCTTTCACGAAGTTGCAAAAAGGTGTTGACAACGGTGTAGCACGGTGCTACAATGAAGCCACAACAACGAACGGCACAACGCCGACGAAAGGAGCGAGAACAACGCCACAAACCGAAGCACAGAAACGAGCACAGCAGCGATACAGAGCAGCACGGAACGTCCGCAAGTTTACAATCAACTGCTCACCGGCTGAATCTGACATCAGCGAAAAGCTCGACCAGGAGAAAAACGGCGAAGGCTACGCCGCATATATCAAGCGGTTAATCCGTGAGGATATCAAAAACAGCCGAAAATAAAAAAGGTGTGGACCGTCTCAACCGACCAAAGCGACACGGACCACACGCAGAGAGCACCGAAGCAAATCAGTGCTTCTCTATATTATCAAAGCGCAAATAAAAAATCAAGATAATAAGGAGAATAAAAATGAACAATAACACGTTTTACAGAATCGAAGAAAACCACGAGTACAACAGCCGTGAAGTATATTTCAACGGCAAGCCTTCCGAAGAGGTCCGCAATGCACTCAAGGCGTTAAAAATGCGCTGGCACGGTGTAAAGCGCTGTTGGTATGGCTACGCCGCAGAGATTGACATTCTCAGAGCGATAAGCAACAACACCGCAGCGGACGACTTCGGCGGCACAGTAACGGACGGATACATGGGTGCGGTTGCCTGGTACGGTAATCACAGCAAACAGTATTTATACGGCGCAGAGCTTTCAAAGGCAATCCGTGAAGCGATCAAGAGCGCTGGCATTAAAGGCGTTTCGGTCTCCTGCAAAACATACTCAGGCGGCCAGAGCTTGACAATTACCGTTAAAACAAACCCGTCCGACTTCGTAAGCGAAAGCGAGTATATAAATAATTACACCGTTGAATTTAGCGATTATTGGGTTAACACAAGTGCAAACACCAGTTTCAGCACAAGAGACTACTACGAAAAATTCACATCAGACGACCGTGAAATAGCAAGACAAGCAGCAGCCAAGTACGAATATAAAATATTGACACAGCAAGAGCGTTCCATAAATCACTACTATCTTGAAAAGTACACAATCGCAACAAAAGAGTTCAGCGAAAAACTCCACTTGATAAATCGCATTGTTAAGTCGTTCAATTACGATGATTCCAACGGCCAGGTTGATTACTTCGACACTAATTTTTATTACACGATTTACACTAAACCTGCAATAATTAAATCAAAGGAGAGTGCAGCGTAATGTTTAAAGTAAGCTATATCAGCAACAACGCAATATTGCAAAAGAGCTTTAAAACTGAAGCAACCGCCATAGAATGGATAGCAAACACGGCAAGTATCAAGCCACTTAAATTGTTAGCGTGGGACGATGATATCGGTTGTTATTCGACGGTTAAAACATTCAGCAACGATTACGGCACTGCAACAGCAACAACGCTTTTCAAGACAGTATTTGCATAAATTAAATTATGCCGCCTCTTTCGGGGCGGCTGTTTTTATATCTCGGGCGGCTCGCAGTCTGTCAGCAGCTTATTAACGCCCATTCTGAGCGCGTCTGCGCTTTTATTATTGCCGAGCTTGCGTTGTACCTGCAACCAGGTTAAATCCTTGAAGAAAAACCAGTACAAGGCTTGTTTATATATATTCTGCGGAAGGCTGTTGTACCATTCATCGGCAATCACCTTCTTTTCTGTCAGCTCCTTAAGCGTTGCAATATGCTTTTTTTCAGCCTCGCACAGCTGCGCCGTAATTTTGCCGAGCTTGTCCTTATTCCAGGCTTTAACACCCGGCGTTTTCTTCAGCACCGTGCCGCAGTAAACAGCAAGGCCGTGCAATTCTGCGATACGGTCCTTTTCAATTTCCATCTGCGTTTCAAGTGCCGCAAGCCGATACATCCGTTCTTTGATTATCTTCTCCATTCGATAAGCCTCCATTAAGGCGGTAATCTTTTGCTAAGTCGTATTCAACCGATATTACGTATTTACCGCACTTCTCAATAATTCTTCCGGCAATTGCTTCTTCAAGTGCAATCAGCCGTGCCGTTGTGAGCTGACTGCTTATAATCGTGCGCAAATTCTTGTTCGCACGGTGGTTTATCAGGCTGAACGCAATCCGCAATTCTTTTCTGTCGGGCTGCTCAAAGCGCAGAAAATCGTCGATTAATAGCACGGGCGCATTCTCCCACGATTTTATAATATCCTCACGCTCGTCATAGCGTGAAAAGCCCATTTCAAGCAGGCGGTCAATCTCACGCTCCCACACGATATATTGCACGGGCGTATTAACAAGCAGCTTGCGCACGGCAGCCACACAAAGGTGAGTTTTGCCGAAACCCTTTTGACCGCCGATAAAAAGCCATTTGTCCGTATCACTCTTGGCGTATTCAATCACCAACTGTTTGGCGTTGAGCTGCTCGGCATTGCTTACGGTGTAATTACCGAAGCGTTTCACCTTCAAAAGCTCACCTATGCCGCTGTCAGCTGCCCGTTTAATATATTTGCGTGTTTGCATACATTCGCACGTGCGTTTCTGTATTTCGCCGTCCTCTATGTACGAAATATATCCACGGTTAAGGCATTTTTCACAGTCGTAACCAAGCAGTGTACCACGCTCGGCATTTTCTCCTGCACATTGCATTTCAAGCACCTTTTCACGGCTGAAATCAGCACCTGATACCGATATTTGCGGCAATTCGCTCAACATCTGAGCTAACTTTTCCATTGCTTTCCCCTTCCTTCCGCTTCTTCCATTCACGCTCGTTGCGTTCCCAGGTGCGTACAGCGGCTTTCCAGTCCTTCATTTTCGTTTTGCCTACCATCCAACCGTTGGATTGGTAATGATTAACAAACTTCTTCGGGTCAATTTTGGTTTTGCGTGTCGCTACATAAGCGGCAACCTCTTCAACTGTCGGAGGTTTGAATTTTTTTGTTTTTTCGGGATTATCTTCGTTTACATCAACGCTGTTACCTTCAACACTTAATCCCTCGGTAATTGATTCATCCGTATTTAATATATAAGTATTTAATTGTCCCCGATTTTCCACCCCTGGAACATCCAGCCCTGGATTATCCACCCCTGGAAAACCTACCCCTGGTTGAACGTCCTGCGGATGCTCAAATACGCTGTATTCATATTCGTACATCCCGTTTGCACCCCGTTTCTTCTCAACGGTCAAGTATTTAAAGCGTTTCAGCTCGTTCAGGGTGGAGTTTATTGCCGTTTCTTTCTCTTTGCAAATGGCACACAAGCCCTCTATCGAGTAATCCCATTCATCAGGCAGCGACAACATAACCGAAAGCAGGCCCTTCGCCTTCAAGCTCATTGCTTTTTCTTTCAGGTGTGTGTTGCTCATAACAGTGAAATTACCCGTTTTATTTATTCGGAATACTGCCATTACTCCTCTTTCCTTTCTGCGAATGAGCAAAAATCAAGGTCATGTACCCAATGCCCTTTACGTTCGCAATAATGGCTACCGTCAGGTCGACTTATCGAAAAATTTATGCCCATACACTCCTTACAACGTACAACTTCTAATTTATCGGTTGTCGGAGTAATATACGATACACAGTTTTCGTATTCAATTATCCGTTTAACTTGAACAGCACGACGCAAGGACTTAAAAAAGAGTGTTACAATACCATTCGGCAAATGTATATTTAGAGCATAATCGCCGCTTTCACTTGCTGAACACTGCAATTTAATCTCAAATCCATATTCACGCATCGCTTTCATACTCCTTCAACGCTTTTTCTGCTTTTTCCCGGGTGAGGAATACTGTTTTGCCGAAATCGGAAAAATAAAAATCTCCTATAGCACCGCCAAACTCAGTCCTCACAAACCAATCTTTTTTATATTTCATACTTGCTATTGCTCCAACTGGTAGAGCTATTGTTCTTCTGGTTCCGAAGGGCAAACTCGCATTTTTGCCGAGATTATAATACACCGTATCGCCCACTTTGCACGGCGGCACAATAATTCTGCCTTCCTGCTTTGCTTTTACAAGGTCAATAACCTCATTTACAGGCATACCGGCAACAGTCTGAATAAGCGGTCTGTTTTCGGGCGATACAACATCGTTGTCAAACACAACCACACCGTTGTCGAGCAAATGCTGTGCAATTACCGCAACATTTCTGTTCCCTTCGGGGTCTGTCGGGCAGCTGCTCAATAGTTCAATCAGCTTGTCTTTCATTCTTCGCATCTCCTCTCACCGTAGCTGCAAAAATCGTTTGCATCTACAAGGTTTGCCATAGTATTTTCAGCCCACGGAGCATTGTCATTTTCGCAGTAGAAATAATGCAAATGCGGATTGCTATATCGGCACTCCTTACACCTTACAACCTCAACCACATTAGCGGCAGGTTGACCTAAAATTATGATGTGTGCCCTTGCTTTATCAAAATCACTTTTTAAGCTCTGCCAGTCATCGCTTTTTATTAACGCTTCACGCTCTATGAACTCAGCCATTGTCAGCACCTTCTTTTCTTATGAAATGCGGGCACTCCAAAAAAACTCTAATTTCGGAATCTCCTATTTTCTTGTGTTCGCCCAGTCTGACCGGGTAAGTTTCATCGAATAGTGCGTTAAACATATTGTTGTATTCGGTTTTAAAGTTGCATATTTTTTCGTGAATGCATTCATTACATTCCCTTGTTTTGAACATTGTCAGCCCTCCAGCATTAATTGATTTTTACTGTAAAGCTCATACACGGTATTGCCGGCAGAATTAAGCATATACGGCAGGAAAATCTCATCCATACCAACCATTTCGGATTCAAGGATAGCCATTTGTGCTTCTACCCAGTCCTTAACAATACGCCAAGCGACACGAGCTGCTTGAACTTTATCGCACTTCACTTTTTGCTGAAGCAGAACGCGTTGTACCGCTTCAACATTTGCAGGAAGTCTGACACCGCGCATTCCAAAAGGTGTTTCTATTGAAAAGCACAGAGCCTGCGGCTCACCGTTATCATCATAGTTCTGCATAATTTGCCGTGCGCCATGTTTTACAAGGCAACCTTGTATTGCACCAATAGTTGTATAAACATCAACTTTAGTTGTGTAATTTTTTATCGGCATTGTTGTCACTCCTTTGTTGTATAATTCTTTTTGCCTCAAGATAATCGCACTTATATTCTGTCATCACTTTATAAATTTCTGATGATTTCACAGTTTTCAATGCTATAATATCAGTTCTTGCAAGGCTTATGGTTTCCTCCTCAGTCCAAGACATCAACCCTCGCCCAACCTTTCAACATAGCACCAAGACTGCGGCGTGCGTTTGAGCGGTCTTAAACATCCGTATTCGCATAGTCCATCACATTCAGGAATGCAAGGCAAATGAAACTCTCTCAACTCTTTCGGCTTGTCATAGATTACAAGGTCGGATATGTGCCAGCCGTACATTGGATTTTTAACGCAATATGAAGCAATTTCAGCAACGCTCATACAAGACATTGCATTAAAAAGAGCATCGTGTCCGAATGTTTTGTCAGCAATAATTGTGTCACACACAAACTCGCCTATGACTTTGCCTTGCCAATCTGCGATACGGCTGTAAATGTCATATACCCATGTTTTTCGGGTCTGATATATGTAGCACTTAAACGGTGTTTCAAGTTTCGGCTTTGTTTTCCTTACCTCAACCGTCTTCTTGCCGTTTGCAATAAGCTCACACCATTTCGGCTGAATGCTGATTAAAACTGCTTTCATTCGGTTTCACCAACCATTTCTTTTACAAGGTTGTCGATGTCCTTTACATTGACAAAAGGTGCACCCATTACACACAACTCGTTCTTATACACAACAGTTTCTTTTGCTCTTTCTTTCAACCTCTCCGCAAACTCTTGGACTGCTTCTTCCGCCGCAGTAACAATGCAATCTTTCATTGCAATACATTGAATGCTCAATCCGAAACATTCGTTTTTCAGCTTCTCAATCTCTGCATTCTTATCTGCAAGAGCCTTCTGCAAAGTTTCCTGACCTGCGATAAGAGCTTCTTTGTCTGCTTCAAGGCGGTTGATAAGGTCAAGGGCAATTTCGCTCAAAGTATATGCACAACCTGGTCTATTGAGCAAAGGACATACTTTACAAGTTGCTAAATCAGAGTTAGCGTGGCACTCCAACGCCTTTTTAAACTCCGCATCGGTAAGAACCGCCGAGGATTTCTCGTTAGCTGCCATAATTACACCACCCTTTCAACCTTAACCTGTTCATATCCGAGCGTGCCGAGGTAGTGCGCCGCTGTTACAAGTGCTTCGGGTGTATCGTAAGTACCCTCTGCATACCATTCACCGTCAACCAGTTTAAGCAGCTTATAGCGTGTCGGTGTCGGCTCGTCAAACTCGGTTTCACACCGCTTGCAGTAACCGGGCATTTCTTCGCCCTGCTCCACTTCAAAACAAGCGTTGCAGTTCGGGCAGTTGTATAATTCACTTTTTTTAATCGGTTTCATTGTGTTGTTTCCTTTCAAAACCATTTCATTTGTATATCTCCATCGAGCCACGCCCAACGGAATTTCGGGTCATCGGGCAATATAAAGCCTTCATCCTCAAGCTGAAAACGGCGGTCAAAATCGTGTACGGTGTGTCCGTCGGGCTTGAATGATACGGGGCTGTCCTTATCCCATTTCAGCAGTAAAGCCCATAAATCGGGATAATTACGGCGCAGTAATCGCAACTGACCGACAGATTGATTGTGGCAAAACCAACAGCCGCCACGGGCTGAATCGGTGTATATAGGTGAAAGCAGGTCGTTATACTGACACCATAATCCGCAGTAATCTTCTTCCCAACCGATTTCAACAAGCGGCAAGATATAGCCGGGACGGTTAATGTGCCTCGCTATGCGCAAAGGCTCGTCTGCCGCAATTCCGAGGTATTGCACCACTCCGTCCTCCCGTGAGGAAATCCGTAAATCTTTGGTGTTTTCACACATTGTTGATAAAACATATCTTCGTATGTCAACGCCGCCGTTCTCGTATTTGAGTTTCTTGCACCAAGAGCAGATTGTTTGCGGAAATCCTTTGATTGTGCCTGCAAATTTTCCACTCTGCAACTCGTGATAGAACATTGATTCGTATGTTTGCTTGCCTCCACCCTCCCGTGCGCTTTTAACGCACAAATATGCTCTACCTCGATACCGTAGCGTTGCTTGATAATTTTATCTACGTGTTTTTTAAATTCGACCACAGGCGGCAAATCCGCAGAAATTGTGTCCGTTGCCCACACTTCGGCGTGAACAATTCTATCGAGTGGTAAGCCAAGGTGTTTTATAGCACCGAGGCAAGCAAAACTGTCCTTGCCATAGCTCAAGTCTAATACGTGTTCAGGCATTTCATCACGTCCTAAAATCTTTGTAATCTGTGCCGTTTTCCATATGGGCTCTTGTTGCTGCAGGTCTCTGCCACATTCTCGCCCAAGCGTTCCAGTCGGCATCATATTCGGTTTTGGTGTCCGAAAAATCTCTGTAAAGCTGAACAAACGGCATTGCGCCTGCTTCATAAACCGCCCTTGCCCTTGCTTCGTCCTTGTCACGGTCTTTTCCGTATGACAGCACATAGCAATTGATTTTGTTGCGGTTAAAACCTGCTTTTGCGAGTTTTTCACAAGCCTTTTTAAATTCGGGCAACCGTGCATCGGTATCGCAAGCAAGCCACAATTCTTTAATGCTCAGGTTAGAAATGCCGTTGATAAAATGGTCGTCTATCAAATCAGCTTCAAGCCCACCCTTGAAACATATACCTTTTTGATGTTTAAGCATTTCAAAAACCTTGTCTTTGTGGGCTCTACTTGCTTGCAGAAAATTGTTGTCCTGTATAATATTGCCCTCGCAAATTGGCAATTCTTTCAGCTTTCCCTCGAGTTTCGGAACACAACACCATGGGCAATTATTGTTACACCCTCGTGTAGTGAAGATAATGTTTTTCTTGATATACAAACCCTGTACAAAATCTTCCGCAGGGCTGTTGAATGCAGGACCGCCGAGCTTTACGGGCTTATCTGTACGCCATTCCCATTGGAAAGCAAGTTCTTTGCAATATTCTTTATCCCAAGTGAACGAACAAGAAATATGCACTTCCTTATGTTCGGGAATTATAAGCGGCGGCATACCGATGAAAACCATATCATCATCGGGCATGTATGAAGTCCGCCGAGGAAACACACGAATTATGTCAAACATCACTCGCACCTCCATCAAAAAGTGAATACTGCCTCGCAGGCGGCTCGTAATTGAGCCAAATATACTCGTCTGCTTTTTCTGTTGATGTTGTTTGTGATATGTGGTGGTATTTGTTCCAACCCTTTAGGCAGTCATTGTACAACTGCGAATCATAGCCCGAAATTACGATTTGAGCCTTGCTGACAGTTATCAGTTCAAGCAGCTGTTGCTGTTGTGTATCGTTCATTTCGTGCTTATATAAGCGGCCGCTTCTGCGTGATGAACGCACATAGGGCGGGTCAAGGTACATAAGCACATCGGGATTGTTATATCTTTCGACAAGCCGTAGTGCGTCCATATGCTCAATCTGAACAAGGTGTGTTGTATCGCCTTTAAGCCTTGTAGCAGCTGTATCGAGTGTTCGAGTAATACCGTTCCACTTACAGGCACTACCGCCGATTTTCGTTTGTTTATGGTTTCGCCAACCACATTTACCGTCAAGTTTTGCGCCGATAGCCTGAGTGGTTTTAACTATATATCTTCGGGCTTTTTCTATTGAATCTTCGCAGGGCTCAAAAGATTTGTCGTATTCCTCACGGCTGAACGGTGTCAGTTCAAGCATTCTCCGCAGTTCTTCCGGGTGTTCACGCAATACATAGAATAAATTCACTATATCGCTGTCAAGGTCGTTAATGGTTTCAACTGTTCCCGGAAGTTTGTTAAAGAACACCGCACCCGAGCCAACAAACGGCTCAAGATAGACCATTTTTTCATAGCCTTCGGGGAAATGCGATATAATCCATTCCGCCAAACTCCATTTAGAGCCCGGGTATCTGAATATAGCGTTCATATCTCGCATCCTTTCATAAAATCGCTGTATATTCGCTGTGGGGTTTCGTGAGCCAATGCCGAGCTGACGAGATGTTTAATTACCTCTACTGTCCAGCCGTTGCCGAGTATTTTATAATTCTGCGAATCCGAGCACGGCATTTCGTACCAATCGGGTATGGTCTGCAACCTGCGGCACTCGCTTACGGTCAGCTTGCGAATTATGTAATAACCGTCTTTCAGCTTAATCGGGTACTGCTTACCTTTAACGGTTATAAGTCCGTTCTTGACCTCATAAACGGGATAAACCTTTCCGTCAGCTGCGGATATTGCTTTTGTCGGTATTCCGTCGGCAAATTCAACGGGTATTGCGTAAAGTCCTGTTTTTGCACCCATACCGCCGCCGTTACCGCACAAAGCAACGCTTTTCCCTTCGTGGCTATAAATGCGGTATTGTTGGCTGTCGTGCTTTGGATTTTTCGCATTGTTCGGATACGTGCCGATGCGTACAGGCTCTGCTACTGCATTATCTTTCTGCACAGTTGTAAGTGCGTTTGTTTTGCCGTCTTCCCTGGCCTCGTAAAACTGCTCAACGGGATTGTTGCCTCTTTGTGAACGGTTTCCGCTGTCGGTGTACCTGCCACGCTCTGCAACACAGACAGGCTCAACAACTTTATTGTTTTCAACCCAAGAACCATTGGCGGTAAGCGTTGGCGATTTATTGTATTTTGCACCACCGATATTTTTTCCTCTTGGTGTTTGAAAAATTACAGGTTCAAACTTCACATTGGTATGATGCTTCTTGAAATAATCCCTTGCGTTGCCTGCCTGATGTTTCAAGCAATATGCTTTGTCACGTTCCACAAAGCAACTATCATCAAGCACATCCTTGAGTAATATTCCTCTGTCGGCAGGCTGTTCAACGGCAACCTTTGAATATGTGCCGTCTGCGTTGCGGACACCGACCCAGTAAATGCGCTGTCTGTTCTGCGCCGATACAAGAGCCGAATTAATCAGTACCGGCTCAAAGCCGATTATCTTTGATATTTCTTGCTGAACGGCTTTCGCCATTGATTTGTTATTCTCAAAGAGAAAATATTTTGGTTTTGCTTCCTGCACAGCTCGCCACGCTTCCTCGAACAGTTCCCAGCCTTCACCGCTGTAAGGCTTGGTTTCCCTGTCCTTCTTTTGTGCTATGCTGAATTTGGTGCAAGGGAAGCCTGCAAGCACCCAGTCAAAGCCCTCAAATTCAGTAAAATCTGCGGTCTTGACATCACCCCTCTGTTCAATATCGGGGAAGTTGTGCAGGGCTGTTTGTATAGCGTATTTGTCAATTTCATACGCTACATATCGGTCAACGGGTACGCCAAGCTCTCGCAAGGTTATATATCCGCACCCCATTCCGTCAAATAGGCTTAATATGTTCATTGGGTTACCTTCTTAAGAGAAAATATTTCAACCAGTCAGGCAAATCACTGCTTATAATTGCATCTGCCCTGGCATATCCCAATACCAACAACAGAACAACTCCGACAATAATCAGCGCAGTCATTACTGCTCTGAACGAATTATAATTATTCATAGTCCCTCACCTCAAAACGGCACTGATTCGTCGTCATCGTCTTCTTCTACATCGGAAAAAGCGACATCGGGCGAAGACCTCTGAGCAGCGACAACAGGCGGAAAGCCCGGTGCAGCGGTGCCTGTTTCTGCTTTTGAGCCGCAGAAGCTGACGGTATCGGCGACGACCTCAACGGCTGTACGCTTATTACCCTGCTTGTCCTCATAACTACGGGTCTGTATAGAGCCTTGAACAGCTATCATTGAGCCCTTGCGGAAATAACGTGTAACAAAATCCGCAGTCTGTCGCCACGCAACAATGTCGATAAAATCTGCCTGCCGTTCTTCGCCTTGCTTCTGAAAGCTGCGGTCAACCGCAATTCTGAACGACGTTACGCTGATATTATTTGTGGTTGTTTTAAGTTCGGGGTCAGCAACGAGCCGACCCATTAATATTGCACAGTTAAGCATTTT
This sequence comes from Clostridia bacterium, assembly GCA_017516745.1. Lineage (GTDB taxonomy): Bacteria > Bacillota > Clostridia > Oscillospirales > Acutalibacteraceae > UBA8612. Next base: position 164,435 of record JAFXBF010000002.1, on the reverse strand, counting down.
TACTCTCCTAAAATACTGATTATCTTTCTTCCCGTTTGGTCTTTGGTGCAAAACTGAAATTCCACATCATATTTCTTCTGCAAAATGCATATACGGCGATAAAGTTCTTCGCCGCTTATTGCGTATTTCGATGTTCGCACTCTCGGATTATGCCACTTGCGCAAATCTTGAAGGCTTATAATTTTACTTGAGTGTTCACAAAGAATTACAAGATGTATGCCTTTATCCGTCGCTCTTTGCAACTCGCGGCAAAAACGAGCTTCTTCCTGCGCTATATTTGAACAGAGTTCAAAAAGATTCTGCTTGCGGTCAATACACAGAAATCCGTTACGGTCTGACATATAGTCGCCTTCATCAAGTTTTTGTATCAAGTATTCGATGTTCTGCCGTTTAAATTCAGCGAGAATCTGCCTTATTGCTTGGGGCTTTTCACGTGTATCCACCTGTATCATCTTTCTTCTATATCCTCCGAAAAATCGTTGTTACACAGTTTGTCCCAAGACATAGGAGCATTTAATTTCTTCGTTGATTTGCAATAATTACAATTGCCGCACCGTTCCGCCTCAAATACGCCTTTTTTAACAGCAGCATAATACGGTATACGTTCTGTAGCTGCTTCCAGTTCAAAATCAAGTACTTCCTGCGGTACTTGTATTATTGCAAGGTCCGTTACTTCTTCCTTGGTAGCGGCAGCAATGTAAAACGGAAGTTTCTTTCCTGTTTTCTGCCGCACTATTTCTTGATAAATTGCCCCTTGAAGGTCATAGTGCCACGCCTCGATAAAATTAACCCTACCTCTGTTAGGAAGGTAAATCGGGGCAAAATCACGCATAACTTTAAGGTCAACTATCTTATCATCGTGCAAGAAATCTATTTTGCATTTGAAATCCACGCCTGCTATATTACTCGTGATTATTGGCTGAATCTCACCGCCGAAAAACGAATAAAAATAATCGTCTCGCTGTATACGTTCGATAATCTCATCAGCTTTGGCGTAATCACTTCTGAGCTTACCGTTTTTGCAGAATATTTCGGGGTTTGCTTCCTTAAATTCGTCAAGTTCCCCTGCAAAAAAAGCGTCAACGTAACCGCCAACAAGCAGAGGTGTTGTTTTCATGCTTTTATATTCACCCCTCAGCTGAGCCATTGCGGCAGCTTCGCACTCGTCAAACGCTTTGAGCTGTGACACGCTCATATATGCCGCCGAGGCTTCGAGGGAATAATAATTTTCGTGTGTCAGCGTCATTGTGCTGCACCGGCTCTCTTAGTTGCGCAGTCAGCGCAAAGTGCATCACCGTATTTTTCGGTTGTATATCGCACCATTTCAGCAACAGATTTTTTGCCGAATGCCTTGATTTCGTTTCCGCAGTCCTTACACGCCGTAGGCTTCGGCTTTGATATTTCGGGGGTCTCGGCTTCGGGGTCTTTCATTTCCTCCGTGGGAATGCAAAGAACCTGGAAGCAGGCGTATTTATAAGCAACACTCATAGCTTTATTGCTTGATTTGTCTGCGCTGTCCATTCCTTCGCCTTGCACTACAGCGAAAACGCTTGAGCCGTCCTCGGCATAGAAGGTGTATTTTACCTTCAAAACGGTATAAATCAGATTACCGCCGCTCTTGGTTGCTCTTTCCTCACGGGTGCCTTCGAGTATCTCGGGAACTGCAAAAACACGGTGCTTGATAAAAAGCGGCTGAAGCACGTTCATAACAAGGTCGATACCTCGGAACATATAATTTTGCTGTGCATTCTTCTGTGATTTAGAAATAGCGGGACAATCCGCCATAATATCGCTGATTTTTTTGTAAATAAGCGGTGTGCTCATATTCAATATTCTCCTTTCGTTTTTGCGAGAAACGCCGCCCAATCTTCCTGCAGGTCGCTCTTCATAGCGTTTTCAAGGCGTGTCGGCATCATATTTTTCAGCCGTAAAGTTTCTTTGATTTCACGCAAGAGGATTTCGTTTACCTCGTCATCTGTAAACACGTGTTCAATAACGGGGTTGAGCTGAAAGTGTGTTCGCTCGGTGAAAGTGTAGTGGTCGATAAACCGTTCCACCGTGTCCGCCTTCATTTCAAGGTGAAGACAGCCCTCACAAACGCCGTCCACAATATCATCCTCGGTCGTGTATTCGCCGCAAACACGGCAGCGTTTTGCTTCTTCGATTATTCCGCCGCAATAGCAGCGGTCGGGATAGCTTCTCCCGTCTTCAATAAAAACAGGCTGATTATCATAGAGCCTGCGACAATCTGTGCAAATAAACATCATTTTTACCTCGCTAAATATTTTTCAAGTTGCGGATAATAGCCATTCATTACCCGTTTTTCAAATTCAAACCGTTGCTCGTTGGTTATAGGAAACAAAAGCTCTCCGATTTCTTTTTTGTATTCCCTATACACTTCATTTACGACTGGATGATTAATGTCAATCATAAAGCCGTATTTGTTAAACGGTATGTAGATGCTGTCCGTTTCCTTAACGACCTTTATTTCCTGCGTTCCGAAAACGGAATACCACGAAGCGGCCATTACTTCTTCTCCTTGTTATTAAAAACAAATGTAAGCCCATATTCTTTCTCAAGCGTTTCCAATATACAGTCAAAATCAATATAGCCTTGGTTAATGCTATCGAACAGATATCGTGTGTCGTTATTGAATTTTTCGACATCTTCAAGCGAAAAGCCAAATTTATCAAGCAGAACAAGGTCGTTGCAAGCTGTATAAAGGTTATTGCATATATCAAGCATTGCGTCGGATTTTTCCTTTGCTTGTCTATCGGCTTCTTTTCTTATTAACCGCCCTGCTGTTTTCGGGTTTCCTAAACACTTCATCGGTTCGCCTCCCGTTCATACAAGCGCAACGCTGTACGCATATCATCGGTTGTGCAGTAACCGGGGCTCTGTTGAAGGCCACGCAAGGCTCCCCTGATTGCGCCCATGCTCCTGTCGCACTCTTTCGCTATCCTCAAAAGGCTTGCGCCTTCATTGAACATTCGCCACACCTTTAAATACTCTTCCGCAGTCCAACGGCGGCTGCATTTTCTCGGCGGTCTGTCGCTGTATCGCATTTTAGGTGCTTCCGCCTTATAACCGCCTGCACGAAGAATAGACACTATTCGTTCAACCGAATACAAAGTGAGTTCGGAAAGTATTTTTATCTGTTCCTCACGGTTGGCGGAATCACGGTACATAATGCAGATTTGCTTATCACTTAACCACGCCATTTCAGTGCCCTCTTCTTTCTGTATGTAAGAATTATCTGAGCGCACACCCAGGCGAAACGGTCAAATACCTTTTCAAGCTGCACGAGGAAGGCATAACCGAGCGAAGCAAAAAAACTTCTTACTTTCGGAACGTGCTTGTCTTCCCACGCTATAAGCTGCTCCTCAAAAATAAGTGCCAACGTTACGGCAACGACAAGCAGAAATTCAATAATCGTAAATAACATCATTTCGTACCTCCCGAAAACCTGTTGGAAAGCAGCTCCAACACCTTACCGGCCACGGTTTCCGCTATCTGTTCAACGTTAATTCTTCCGCTGCGGTTGTATTCAACAAGAGCCTGAGACCTTATGTCATATATCCACGAGCCGCTCGGTCTCTGATACGCCGTTCCGAACGGAAACGCTCCGAACTGCAGCCCGTCCGCTACGGTTTCGTTAGCCATTCCGAGATAACGTGCAGCCGTTGCGATTGTTACACGGTTTGTGCTGAGAATTTCTTCATCTGTAGGTCTGTTCATTTTTAATCTCCTTTCAGAGTTTTATTTTTCTTTCCTTTAAAGAATTGTGCTTGAGGTATGAGTAAATTTCTTTCCTTTAATTTTGTGCTTGGTTATGTTTTAAGAGAATATTTCTTCGGAATTTGTCACTTGTTGCGTGACCGAGTTTGGAAAAAAAACAGGCATAGGCTCCTTAATCTCGAGAAAAGATATCATCTCTTCAATTTCGTCACTATCAAATATACCCTTTTTCATTTTGCTGTAGAAAGTCTTTTCGGTCATACCAAGATGATGCGCAACCTTACGTTGTGACAAATCTCGTTTAAAAATGATTTCGCTCAGCAGTTTTGAATTAATCACTATATCACCTCCGTCACTTACTGCGTGACTACATAATACACCCGTTTCTGTCGCTTGTCAAGTGATTTTTTTGACAAATTGTGAAAAATATGTTGCATTTTGCGTAACTTGTGTTATAATGCTGATGTAACGAGGTGATAAAATTGAGTATCGGAACACAAATAAAACAGCAAAGATTGAAAAAAGGATATACATTAGAAGAATTAGCAAAGTTGGTTGGAACAAGCAAACAAACCATACAAAGATACGAAACTGGCGTAATTTCCAATATCCCTTCTGACAAAATTGAAGCATTGGCAATGGCATTGGGTGTTTCTCCTGCATACCTTATGGGCTGGGAAGATAAAGAAAAAACAGACATTTTCTCCATTCCTGGTATTATGCCGATGCCTAAAATGAAAAGAGTCCCCCGTCTCGGCACAATCGCCTGCGGAGAACCTATAATGGCAGAGGAAAATTTTGAAGGCTTCGACAACATACCCGATTTTATAGACTGCGATTTTTCTTTAACCTGCAAGGGTGACAGTATGATAAACGCCCGTATATATGACGGTGACCTTGTTTTCATCAAAATGCAACCAAAGGTCGAGAACGGCGAAATTGCCGCAGTTATGATTGACGGTGAAACAACTCTTAAGAGAGTGTACTTAGAAGATAATCAGCTTATATTACAGCCTGAAAACTCGGCATATAGACCGTTTGTATATGTAAATGAGCAAATAAACGACGTGCGAATCCTCGGCAAAGCTGTATGGTTTGCGAGCAAAGTAAAATGAGGTCATTATAGCGATATGAAATTTATTTATGATTTATTAACAGAAATGGTTGTAACAGGTGGTTTAGGCTTCATCCTTGGTTCGGCAGTATTAAAAAAATGCAAAGAGAAAACGCACACGATAATTGCGAACACCATTTTAGTTTTGATTGCCCTCTTGGTTGTAATTAACATTTTGGATTTACCCGAAAAAATATTTTCAACAAATGTCAATGAAGATTTATCACGTTCTGCAGAAGCTATTGTTGATACAGTTGACCAGTTCCAAGACAAAAACATTTCTTTGTTTGAAGCAAGGAATGTAGTTGAAATATGGGCTAACGCCTGCTCCGATTACAACGGTTATATATATTCAAATGAAGTTGTTATAAACGCCGAAGAGCAGAATTTAAAAAAGATAGTTAAGGATTTGCAGATTCAAATTGATTCTTTATCTTATGATTATGGTGGCGGAAACGAATTTGGTGGAAGCGATATATACTTCGACGACCTCGAATACGATGCTTACTCACCTATTTTCAATTGCAGAAACGAAATAGCAGATATCCTTCAACTCCCTATACGTTCCGATTATTAAACAAAAAAATCCCCCCGGTGTTACCAGCACCGAGGAGATATAAGCACTACCCCAAGCACAATTCTCTAAAGGAAAGAAAGAGAATAAAACGAAACATTGAAAGGAAAACAATATTTCAAAGGAGCAGTATTTTTATTATACTGCCTTCTTTGGGATTAGTCAAGCATTACCAAAGGAGGATTTTTTAATTATGAAGAAAAGATTTCCAAACGGCTACGGCTCTATCAGAGAGTACAAGGACGGCAACCGTGCCAATCCGTTTATTGTGTTCACTCCGCTCAAGCGTTGTTCGGACGGTAAACGCCGCCGTGAAATAATCGGCTCGGCCAAGACCGAGGATGAAGCCTTGCAGATGCTCGCCGATTACAACAAATTCAAGGGCAGTAAGCTCAACTTCACTCTTGAAGACCTCTACACCGAATGGAGCAAAAAAGCGTATCAGTCTATTAGCAAGAGCACGGCCGACTGCTACCGTGCAGCGTGGAAGCACCTGGATGAGCTGCACAATATGAAAATACGAACTCTCAGAAGCGGCCATTTCCAGGAAGTAATCGACCGAATGACGGACGAAGGCAAATCCCTCTCTACAATGCGAAACGTCAAACTCGTTTCAAGTATGCTCGAAAAACACGCTATGCAGTATGATATCATAGAAAAGAATTACGCAGATTTCATACAGCTTCCTGCTGAAGAAAAGAAAGAAAAAGAGATATTCACAGCAAAGCAGTTAGAAACGCTCGAAATCGCCGCAGAATGCGGCAACAAGGTTGCAAAGCTCATTGTTATACTCTGTTACACAGGTTGGCGTGTAAGCGAATTTTTGAGCCTTACAGCGCAAGACTACAATGCGGAAACAAAAGCATTCACAGGCGGTCTCAAAACCGAAAGCGGCAAAAACAGAGTTGTGCCTGTGCCGGAGCACGTGCAGCCGTATGTTGATGAATTGCTCGGGCGCAACGGTCCGAAACTGGTTTGCCGTGAGAATGTTGTCGGCAAAGGTAAGAACAGACGCATCGAGCTCGTACCCGTAACATCCGATTATTTCCGAAAGTTTATGTTTTCACCCTGCCTGGATGCGCTTGGAATAAAGCAAACTACAGGCGAAGCGTTCACGCCCCACGTCACCCGTCACACCTTCGCCACAATCTGCCGTAAGCAAGGCGTTGACCCACTCGTAACAAAAAAGCTGCTCGGACACTCCCCTGCCGCTGATGTTACCGAAAAAGTTTACACACATATTGACGATGAAATGATTCTTTTTGCTGTTTCGCAGATTAAAAAAGCAAAAGCCGAGAAAAAATAAAAAAACGCCGCCGAGAAAATTGCTTCTCAGGCGGCTTTTATACGTTGTTTTGTGTTACACTTTTGTTACACTTTATTGAATTTTTAAGGCTATTTTTGCATATTTAGAATTAATCAAGAGTTTTTAAAGAAAAAACAAAACCGCCAAAACCCACGCAGAATAGCGGATTTTGACAGCTTTGCTCTGTGTACCTTGGTGGAGACAAGGGGGCTCGAACCCCTGACCTCTTGAATGCCATTCAAGCGCTCTCCCGATACACGCAAAAACGCACCCTCTTTTTTCATAATGTAGTGTCACAAAACACACCAAAGAATTCGCTCATATACATAGAAAAACTTTTTCATTTCCAAGGTTTTTATTGAGAACAATTTCATGTATACTGGTAAACTATAATTCTTATATTATCCTAATTCTCATTGAAATTTATTTTAATAACAATCAAAAACTCCGAGATTTTATATGCTCGGAGTTTTTGAAATATCTGTTTCATAGAAATGATATAAAAATAATTATTGAAAGCTTTATTTTATCTTTTTGAGTTCCTTATCGAAAAGTTTATTATTTTTGGCAATCTCTTCCCAGAATCGCAAATTTTCATCAACACTAAAATTATTATTTCTTAATTGATGAATTTTTTTAACAGTTTCTTTAACATTCCAATATCCAGTTAGGAAAGCCAACATTATGGAAACTTCCGCATCAAACTCATTTTGAGGTTCATTATACTTTCTTTCTATACATTCTACTAACCTATCGTAATTGATATTATTAATCTGTATATTAGGTCTTATTATAGTTCTTAGTGCCCAGGATACTGTTCGTTCCAACTCTGTGTAAACAAGATTACTTTCCCACAACTCAATCAATCGTTCAAACAAACAACTATAAAGTTTTGTAGGTATGATATCAATTTCATTATAACCCGACCAAGCTAAGCACCATGAGGCAACAAACAAACTCAACACATCATCTGTTTTTAATAATTCATACACCTTGTTAAAAATAGTATTGATATATTTTTTATCTGCTTTTTCTTGACTTCTTTTCTTTTCACTATTCAGATTTTTTATTATGGGTTGTGCAATTCTGTAAGAGTAATGCATCATAAGCAAGGAGCCTTTAATATACTCTTTGTTTTCTGAACAATTAAAATGCTGCTCTATATCTTCAAGTGAAATATTTGTGCGCAAATTTGTTCTCAACCACGCATCACAATACTCATAAAGATAACTTTTATCAAAATTTTCAAACAACTTGTTGTTTACAATATTTGAATATTTTTCTCCGTATTTACTTTTCAATATGATGTCATAAACGCTACCATCATGACTATAACCCGAATTTTTTCTAACAATTCTATCAATATTACGCTTGCCCTTTATGATGAAATTAATGGCTTTTTCAAGCATATCCACACTAATTGGTACTTCACTTGCAACACAATTAACTAAGTGAAATGGAACTATACTTTCTCTTAGTTCGTGTTTAGAAATAAAACCTTTTTTAAAATCATTTTCAAGTTTTTCACATTCTTGTAAAAAAGATTCAATTATCACCCTCGATTGACGACCTGACAACACAGCAATCATAGGTATAACTTCTTTCCAATGTTCCTGTAATAAATGTTCATTGATAACATCTTTTATGTCCGTTTTATCTGCATTTGGTCTCCATCCTTCGACAACAGCTTTTGCGGTCAAATATTCCTGAAAACTTAAATGAGAGAATTCATATGACGGAACAAGTTTTCCTTTTTCATTTTCCTCCAAACCTAGCTGAATTAACAGGCTACTTCTTTCTTCTACCTGTATTATAAATTGGGATGGTGATAAAGTTGTATATCCTAGCAATTCAGGTAATTCTTTTCTCGCTTCGATTATATATTTAGCTAATTTATCTTTTGTTATTTTTTGTTTTCCTTGTAATGTCATTCTGTAAGCTATATACGCTAACTGCGGTTCTGTTTCATCCATATCAAGTTTTTCATGAGCAACCGCATTCCACGTAACAAGGAGTAGTTTTATCATTTCCTCATACAGTTGGCATTTTTTAGTCGGAAGATATCCTACCCAACGTTTTACAAAAAGCAATGTCGTTAACAATAGAGGGTTTTGTGCTAAAGACATAATTCTATCATCAGACAATATTATATCACATACTTTTTGAGACTCTGTTTTTGTTTCTTCGCAATCACCTAAAATTGCCTGATGCCATTTTAAACTTAAATCTCTAATCTGTTTCTCCTGCAAATTTGCAATAGAATAGTGATCACAATATCCTGACAGAGTATTTGCCACTGTGCGAAATCCTGCCTCTCTAGATGTAATTAGTAGTCGTGTTGTAGGATAAATAGCCACAAATGTACGAAGTTGATTAACAAAACTTATTCTATTCATTTCGTTTGCTATTTCATCCAAACCATCGATCAAAAGAAGGACATTGCCGTTTTGTAAATAATCTTCCACCATTGAATCAAAAGCATCTTTGTACTGTCTAATTTCAGCTCTTTTAACAATTGAACTAATTATTTCTAAAAGACCACTATTCGCTTCTTCACCGAGATCTCTACAACGAATATAGATAGGAAACCATTCATTGTCTGGTAAACCATCATCCACTTTTATTCTTCTACTAGGATATGCATATGCTAATGCTATTCTTCGTATTAAGGTAGATTTTCCACCACCAGGTTTTGCTAATATAGCAGATTTATTTGAACTTAACACATCATTAATAGTAAGTTTATTATTTTTATCATCGTTCTTATAATAACCTAGTGGAACAAAAATATTCTCTAATTGTACTTTTACAGAGCCCGCTTCTTTGTCTGTAGGCAAACCTTCAAATTGTATTTCTCCAAGTTCCTTCTCTAAATAATCAAAATATGCGTTTTTTGCAGCATCTTTATCTAAATTTTTATTTACGCTAGACTTTATGTATGAAAGATTAGAAAAATGCAATGAGTATTCATCAGACTTCAATATATTATTTGCAATCTCGTTTAAAAGAGGTTTACCATCTGCATGCACAAAAGCAAAATGTGTAGCCTTTTGTGTTGAGCAGCTTGAATAATATAACACCCATATCCAACCATATTCACACGCAATTAAGTCAACATCTTTACACAAACATAAATCATTATCCTTTTTTACAACATCTATTGCTTCTTCTAAAGAACAAATCATGTTTCCTAATACTAGTTCTCTAATAATTTCATTTGTTCCTAACAAGATAATATTCTCTTCTTGATCACTATTAAATCGAGCACGTTCGTTCTCCTGTTCAATTGCTGTAGCTTTAAATCCTGATTTAGAAACAAAATATCCAACTGTACGTTTTCCTTCAAACCTGTATCTTTTCTGTTCTACATCTAATACTCCAACAAACTTGTTAATCTCATCCCCGCCAATAGGTTCTTTTTGAGCTTTGCACTCAACTAAAGCCACTTTGTTTTCGGTTCTGTGTTTCAAAACCATATCAATTTCTCGTCCAGTTTTTTGAACATTATATTGAAATTCATCAAATCCAAGAGCATGAAACACATCAAAAACTAATCTATTAAATAAATCGCCTTTTTTATTCTTATCTTTTTCTAATATTAAAATATCTCTATAGTTAACACTATCATTTTTAATTATTCCAGGAAAGGAAATTTCATTATCTATTTTCCCAGGATACTTTCCTTTATTTCTTGGGTTGTCCGTATGACCAACTCCATCTAGTAACGCTTTTGTAGCTTTTTCCTCAGTTAAATCAAATAAATCTATATATACTGTTGTTTTATATAATGTTCCCAACTTTACATTTTCCAACCTAATAGGAATAAATTTATCGATTTCTTTATTAATGTGTGCATTAAATGCTGTTTGAAATTCTTTCATACAATATTCAGAATTGCAAAAGGCTTGTGAATAAATCGCAATATAGTTTTTTGAATATTCCAAAAAGTCATTCATGCGTTCTATAAAATCATTTCCAGGCATAATATCCCATGCCTGCAAATATACGCTATATCCATTTTCTTCCAAAGTGCCGCCTATCCACTTTGCCCAGGCCTTATTGTCTTTATTATAACTTATAAAATAATCTTTTTTCTCCACGTTTTATGTTCACTCCTTTTGTTTTGTTCATCCCAATTTACAGGGAATTTTATGCCCAGCTATATTTTATGGTAATCATAATTTGATATATATATAATCAAGTTATAATCTCCTGATATCTAGGATAACAAATAGACTCATCAAAACCCATACTTTTTACAAAAACGTTTCATTTTTCGACAAAAATGTTTATTTTTCGACTTGATTACATCATTTTAACAATCCACACATTCGACATAACATAAGCCTTCTTGTAAAATTGAATTACAGAATTACAAGGAGGCTATTTTTATGCAAAAACCATCATTTGAACAGAACGGCGGCACATATAGAACGGTCGGTGATTACAGGATACCCAACATCACATTACCTACCGAAGCGAGTAAATCATTCGGTATGTGGGGATTGAAACGCAAAGATTATCTTATGCAACATAGGCGAGTTATGTTCAACATTATGCTTATGAACGGCACATTGTGGACTCATCTTGCAGAGGTTGATGAACAGACATCTGATATGTTTTCTCGGCTGGTAGAAAAGATGAAGGTCAATGAGGGCATAACGGAACAACTGAAAGCAGACAACCAAATGGAATGGGTTGCCCGTATGAACAATATAGAAGCGAGGGCAAGGGAGATTGTTAATCACGAATTGATTTTCACAGCATAATTATTTCTAAAAACATAACTCAGGTGCAACGGAATTTAATTTCTGCTGCACCTGAGTTTCTTTTTATGCTTCTTTTTTCCTTCGGGGTATCAGGGGTAAAACCCCTTAATTGCGGATTTGTACGTTCAAATCCATTGCTCGCTAAGACAAATGCCACAAATTGTTTAATGTTCATCTCTTTTACTGATTAACAACAATTAACCCATCTCGATTTATATATGTTGAAATTTATGATATCGGTATGATATAATTATTATGTAAGAGATTGGATTTGTCTGTGAGATTTTAAGGAGGTTTTATTATGGATGAAAACAAGAAACAAACTAATGCTAACAGAATAATCGTTATAATTCTTGCCGTTTTTCTTGTGTTAGGTGCTATCAAAATCGGAGCACTTACAGATGATGTAAAAAAGCTCAAAAGTCAAAACTCCAATCTTGATTCAGAAATTCAAATGTTAAGAAATGAAATTAATTCTATCTACAATAATGTTGACAAACAGTTAAAAGAAGAAGCAAGTCTTATATCGGGAGTTGACTTTTCTATCGGAGATCCAAGCGATGATATGAAAAGTGTAAAACTTATTTTGACCGTTGTTCCTAAAATGATTACTGATGATATGGAACTATCTGTTACGGTGGATGGAGTTACTGCTCCGTTATTGAGAAATGAAAGTGAGTTCACCGGAACTATTGATGTCGGATTATTTATTAACTACAATCAATGGCCACTGCTGACTATCAAATCAGAAGAAGGAACAAAAACCGAATACTTGGATGATATAGATATTTCCTATATGTTCACACGCCATTTGCCCACATTGGAAGCTGATATGTCTGCATCATCTGAATTAAGCAATGGAAAATTACAGGTTGATGCCGGCTTCAGAATTTCTTCAAAACCTGCTTACGGAAATGCGCCCATTACATTCACATCGTTTACACTTGTCGAAGAAGTGAACGGTAAAGAAATAAGCAAAAAAGACATAACATCTGAAGTTCGCAAGTCAGGTGAAGTTTATAACACACAATATGTTAAATCTTTTGAAGTGGCTCACGGTGATGAACTAAAAGTATATGTTATTGCAGAAGATTCACTAGGATATGTTCATAAAACCCTTGCTCACTATTGGATTGAATCCGAAAATGATGCTCAGGCTGAAACCGTATTCGGCGGTGAAACCATCTTCGATAAAGACGGAAATATGCTATACGGAGATGAATCCCTTTGGGGGTGAAATATATGAAAAAAGTTTTTCGGTTTATTGTAAAAAACTTTACCAAGATAAGAAAAATCCGAGGTTATATAAACCTCGGATTTTTTATGTTATGCTTCTAAAATAAAGAGTTCTTCTACTGTTGTATTCAAATATCGTGCAAGTTTCATTGCTAATTCAAGAGTCGGGTTATACTTATCATTCTCGATTGCAATAATCGTTTGTCGGGATACGTTTAATGCTTCTGCCAAATCCTCTTGTCTGTATCCTTGTTGTTTGCGTAATTCTTTTATTCTGTTTGTCATGATTTCATCACCCAAAACATAATTACCATATTTAAAATTATGAGGGTAATTATCGAAACGATAATACATATCAAGACTGTTTTGAATAATGGTGAAGCCTTGGGTGATTCTTCATCACCTTTTACCGCATTATGGGTCATTATTAACTGTGACACATTTTGGATAATCAATCCGCCTGTTGCAAGCATTGACGGTAAAATATTAAGGTGTGTGTGATACGCCAAAACCTTATAGCTTTCATAAAAAGCCCATATTATCAATGCAAACTCAAGAAAAACAAAAGCGTTTCGCTGCGCCTTGAAGGTAATATGCTGTTCCATTTCATCCATTTTGTGAAAGCCTAATTTTTTGAAAAATTTTTTCATTTTAACACCTCCAAAAAGTAAAGAACTCTTTACATTTTTATTATATAGATTTCAGAAACAAATGTCAAGAAGTTTTAACATTTTTCTTTTGTTGAAAAATTCATATTTATATGATACGATTTTATTGGGAATAACTGTATCAAATCTTTCTACGGAGGTGTTTTATGGGCGTAATCGGTTTACAAATGACAGATAACAGAATATCGTCTGATTGGTGGCGAAAGATCGTTGAGCATTTTGTTAATGTCGGAGATGCTTTTGAAATCAGATGTTGGAAAGAAGAACTTGATGAAATCCGTCAAGCATCTCTGTACGGTAATCCTACGGAAGATAGGAACGAGGTTTCTGTTAAAGGTGTTGTTACTTCAGAACTTCTTGCAGAGCTTTTGTCGGATGAACCAAGTGACAAAAGCATTTATAACAAAATGACAAAATATTTCACAATAAATGTTGAGAAAGAAAAATGCTTCTTTTGCAGTGCTCATTATGGTACAGAAATGTATTTGGAAAGAGTATCTGACGAGGATATTTTGTTTTTTGAAAGTGTAGTTAATCAATATGATGATTGCTTTAGTGTGAGTATCGAAAAAGAACAAACATCAATTTGACAAAGGAGTGTGATTGTATGAAAAATATTGTTTTATTGGTATGTCAATTATCAATCATACTGCTTGCATATTTCTTGGTGTGGGGAGATGCTATACTGATATTGGGCATAGCAGGTATTATTGTTCAATGTGTATTCTCGCTAAAAATTATCGGTTGGATATCTGCTATCGCATATCCAATAACTTATTTAATTGCGGTATTGTGTGATACGCCCTTATATGATGTTCCCAATAATTTGTATGTATATTGGTATTTGAGTTACATTGCACTTATTTTGATTGGTCTTGTTGTGGATTTGATTTTGAAGAACAGAAAATCAAACTGATAAATCCCAATTTGACAAAGGTGGTGACTGAATGCAAAAGCACAATTTGTGTAACTATCAAGTTGAAATTGACAAAAATGCTACAACGAAATGGTATGAAGAATATGATGGTTGGGGATGTGAATGTGGTCATTGCCACAATTTTTTGAGGTTAGCGAAAATGAAAAAACTCCCTTTGCACATCATACAAATTCTTGATGAACTTGATATATCACCTGAAAAAGCAACCTATGTATGTGAACTGTATACGGATGATATGGGCATACATTATCAGTTTAGTTATCGAATAGCAGGCACAATTATAGATACTCCAATTACTAATGGTGAAAATTGGAACGAGGGACGCTGTTGCCACGAACCCTATCCATACGGAGCACCAGACTTTCCCAAACCACATTTTGACTTGGAGTTCTATGCAACACTACCTTGGATTTTAGAAGAAACACAAAACTGATAGTTACTCAACCAATTCCAATCTAACAAAGGAGTGTGATTGTATGAAAAAGAAAGCTGTTTTAACCGTAACCGTTTTAATGGTTATTCTTGCTGTATTCGGCATTTCAAGATTATTTCCTTCCTACTCTTCTGTTATAAAATCAAACTGGGGTATATCACTTCCTATCAAAGCGGTATTAACCGAAATTTATGAAAAGGATTCCGGTGCAAGTTTTCACGGTGACGGTGTCCGATACCACGTTTTTTCATACAAGTATGAAGACTATATTGATTTGATGTTTGCTTGGACACCCAACGAGCATAAAACCAATTTCTATCCGACAACCCGTGAAGCGGCAGAAGTATGGCTTGATGAAATTGATGTTCCTTCGGATGAAAGACCCGATTATTCAAAATGCTGCTCTTGGAGTAAATCTCAAGATGATAACAGCGAAATAATATTTTTTTGGGATAATAATTTGAATAAGCTTTATATTGTTGAGAGCTTTATTTAACCAAGGTTTTTGTATATAGTGACGATTAAAGAAAAGGTGATAATATGAAAAAACGCATAGCGATAATTTGCATTGTTCTTGTTTCAGCAATTGCAGTTATAGGCGGTTATTCTGTTTTCAACAGCATATTTCCCAAAGCAGAACATATTAAATACCCAACCGTTGAAAACATAGTTTCGGCATCACTCTCCTATAACAATGAAGATGAAATCGGAGTAAGCGAGGGAATCTTTAAAGAACTGATTTCGGGTATCAGCAAAGCTGAACCGACCAGAAAACAAAGTCTGAATGACTATCCCACCGCAGAGCCCTTTTATGTAATCGCAGTTAAAACCCAAGATCGGGAACATCGTTATTTTATTTATAATGAGGATACTGTTTATATTGAAATCCCGTATGAAGGTATTTATCTTTCAACACCTGAATTTTTAGATTTTGTATCTCGGTATTATGAATCTAACAAAAATTACAAAACAATAAAAGTAACAGAAAATTCCGTTTCAGAAATCGGCAGAGAAGAATTTAAACTGCCCGTTGAAATAACTGAGGATGACGCAAACAAATTATCACAAATAATCAATAATGATGTTTGGAAAGAAGAACCTACCGAGTGTGAAAGTGATTGTGTTATTAACCTTAAGGGTTATTGGACATATTATGATTCCAATAGCGGAACATTAAATAAGTACAACTTCGCTGATATGACAAGTTATTCTTCAAGCAAGCAAGGCATCGACGGAAAAAGTTTAGTGTTATCGGAAGAAGATAAAGCAACCGTAAATGCCATTCTTGAAAAGTATATTTCATTAGGTATAACCGATATTGTAACAGAATGATGTGGGCGGTGATATTATGAGTGCTTGCAGATTTATAGCTTCAGACATAGCTTTGCCTTAGTTTGCACCATCGCAGGATTATCCGATTCATATAAATTTAGATGAAGGCACAATATATGACGGAGGTGCGGATGACAACTACTTTTTAAATACCTTTGCAGATGTAAAAGACTACACCGACAAAAATTACGGTGTTTATCTTGAATGGGACTATACCGAAGGTAGAGCCAAACAAATCATTGAATACATAAAAAATGCTTTGCAGAAATCTGAGGTCGTTGAGTTCTGGCACGTTTGGCTGATGGATTACTACGAATTTGAGGACAGACCTTTTATTCACAGAAAAACTATCTCCATTGACGAACTGACCACAGAGCATATCAAGGAGATTGACAATGCTGTGATTTGGAATAATCCCGATAAAATTTATTCCGAAAGACCGTCATTCTATTGTCTGACAATAACACGATAAAAAATAAAGGAGGCAGTTTTGAGATGAAATCAAAAAGATTTACTAATGTCTTTACAATGATACTCTGTACCGTAATGGTGATTATGATTTTTTCCATAACTGCCAGTGCGGATATGGGACCGAAAGCATCTGTTCGCATTATATTTGAGAATATGGGTAATGAGCTTTGCTACGGCACATTGCTTTCAGAGCAAAAATCAACCGGTCCTGCAAGTACTTGGGATGGCAGTGATGAATTTGCCCGTCACAATGAAAATGAAAAATATTCTCACGAAACCTTTGATTACAAAACTTGGAAAGAATTTGTAGAATATGAAGATGTTGACGGATATTTCTTTTTGCAGGAAGGTTGGAAGGTAAGCGAAACTAAAAAGATCGAGTGGACTTATTACCCACCCAACTCTTTTAAAATCCTTCTCTATTATCCCGAAACAGAAACTTTCGTTGTCAGTGGTATTTATGAAAAATATGCTTTTGACACTTATTACACCGTTGATATGAACGGTATCAATATCGGTTCGGTAAACTATAATGAGGAACTGAGTACGGATGAGCAAATTGAAGCTTATCGTTCTTATAACTACCGTGTGGAAATAATCTCTCTCATAGCCCGCATCCTTATAACCATAGCAATAGAAATGGTTATCGCCTTACTCTTTGGATTCAGAAAAAAGAATCAGTTCTTATTACTCATCGGTGTAAATACCGCAACACAAATTCTTCTGAATGTGCTTCTGAATATTATTAACTACCATTCGGGAGAATTGGCATTCGTTGTGTTCTATGTTCTTTTAGAAATTGTAGTATTCGTTATTGAAGCAATGCTGTATAGCAGAATTCTGAAGAAGAACAGCGAGAAACCGAAACAAAAATGGTTCTATTGGCTTTACGCTCTTATTGCAAACGCGGTATCCTTTGGCGCAGGAATTGTAATTGCACAAATACTTCCCGGAATATTTTAAAATGTTTTAGAAGCTCAAATTGTTTTCGGAAAGGAGCCTAACTATGAAGAAAAAGATTTTAAAGACTGTTGCAGTTATCATTTCAATTGTACTTATTGTTGGGGTTTGTGTTATTGCAAATGCCTTTGTAGGGAATCCGATATCAAAACACATTGCAACCAACACAGCTGAAAAACATCTTGAAGAAAAATATACTGACAGAGATTTTGAAATTGAAAAAGTTGTATATAACTTTAAAGACGGATATTATCATGCTTTCATTAAATCTCCGAGCAGCATAGACAGTCACTTCACTCTTTTGATTGATATGTGGGGCATCTTGGGAATTGACAATTATGAGGACAGTGTTCTCACAGGATGGAACACGGCAAACAGACTTGGAAATGAATACAGAGATAAGGTTGATGCAATTTTAGACAGCCAATCGTTTCCGTATGTTGAGGATATCGGATACGGAGATATAGAGTTTATTCCTACAGAGTATGCAAACGATTCTTCTGTTCCCAACTATGCAATAATCATTGAAGATTTAAAGCTCGATGGGAAATATAACATAAACGAGCTTGGCTCAAAGGCAGGCAAACTCACAATCTATCTCGATGATGAAAATGTTTCATATGAGCGTTTGGCAGAGGTAATCCTTGATATCAAAAAAATATTTGACGATGCCAATCTAAAATTTTATGCTTTGGATTTTGTGCTTGAATATCCCAAAAACGAGAACGGCACAAAAAAAGAAGGTCGAGTTGAGGTAAGAGATTTCTTATATGCCGACATCTATGAAGAAGATATGATTGAACGAGTCAAAGCCTCTGATGAAGCTGCTAATGCATATTACGCAGAGCAGGATGCTGAAAAGCATCTTGATGAACAGAAATAAACATTTTGTTTTGCCTTCCCGATTTTCGGGAGGGCATTTTTTATTGTCGGAAAGTATTTTGTGACGTCATATCTGCCGTCAACTCACCGAGAACTCAGAATACTTTTGAAATGATGATGTCACTTCCGCCGTCAAATATAATTTGAAAATTTTTACGAAGTCTATTGACAAACAAATGTTCCGTGTGGTATAGTAAGTTAAATTTAAAATTGACAATTGAATAACGATGTGATTGATTGTGGATATAAATCCGCCTAAAGCCGGCGATATGCTAAGAGAAAATTATCGCACTCCTCACCTTTGTTGATACTGTATGTGGCGAATGCTTCAGGTGATGCGGGATTAGAAAACAGTATGCCTTTGAGATTATTTTAAATTTCAAAGCCGTTACATAAGACATCATTTGTAAAAGCGAGAGCAAATGCTCCCGCCGATTGATGCTGTCTGTGTGACGGCTTTTTTGTTTTGCTTAAATTTATTTCAGAACTGTAAAAAATGCAGAAATCAATTTGGTGAGTGTTTGATTTATATCTGCATCGTTTCAAAATTTTCTGTCAGATGAAACTTGTTTTTTACAGTTGTTCAGCTATGAATAATCTTTCAAAAAAGCCGCCTTTTGAAAAATATTTTTTTGGAAAGGAGGTTTATGTTTTGAAGACAGGTTTGAAGAAATCTCAGAAGACAACCGAGATGTTTTTTGATGAAGCAAGTACGATTATTACGGTGTCAACCTACAACACTGATTTGAAAAATCGTTTGTCTGCTTATTCAGAAAAACATCCGGACTTGTGTAAGTTGGTTGACGATTCGGAAGACGGAAGACTGATGTTTGAGATTGAGAAAGGAAGATTTTGTTTCAGACTCACAGAGCCGTACAGCAAAGAGCGACGCTCTGCTGCAAGTGAGTTTGCAAAGAAACAAAAACATAAGTTGCGAAATCGCAACAGCAAAAAATAAATGGCATCTGTCTCAGCGAGCAATGGATTTGTATATTCAAATCCGCTTGCCAAGACTTTCGATGCCGTGTCATCAGTCTCAGCAAGCACTGAATCTGTACGGACAAATTCGCTTGTCAGGGAAAGTTCCCTGAAACCCTTAAAGAAAAATTAAAACAAAGGAAGGATTATTTTTATGAAAGTATTTGAAACCAAAGTAACAATGGATAATGTAAAAATCAATTTGATTAAACCGATGACCAACTCTCCGTTCACCGTTAAGGAGGATGAAGATATGCAGAAGCTTCGAGAGAGCATCAGTCAGTTCGGTTTACTCAGTCCGATTGTCATAAGACAACTGCCCGACACTAACGAGTATGAGATTGTCTGCGGCAACCGTCGACTGCAAATTCTCAATGAGCTCGGTTACGAAACCGTACCCGTTCTCATCAACAACTTATCCGATGATGAAGCATTGGTTGCGATGATTGACTCTAACCTTTGCCACCGTGAACATATCTTGCCGAGTGAAAAAGGTATCGCTTACAAATTGAAACTCGATGCAATGAAACGACAAGGTTACCGAACTGATTTGGATGAGCCAACTTCTGCAACAGTGTTGCAGAAGTTAAAGGGTGAAACATCAATTCAAAAACTTTCCGAGCAAAGCGGTGACAGCAGAGAAACAATCCGTCACTATATTCGTCTGACATATCTTATCTCTGAACTACTTAACCTTGTTGATGAAAACAGAATTGCAATGCGACCTGCGGTTGAGCTTTCATATCTGACACACGAAGAACAACAGATGGTTTATGCGATGTATGACAGCGATGAGGTAACACCATCATTTCCGCAGGCACAACGTATGCGTAAACTTTCGGAAGAAGGTGAACTCGACAGCGACACAGTGTTCAACATAATGTCTGAACTGAAAGCAAATCAAAAAGATACCGTCAGCATTCCTACAGAGTTGTTTCAGAAATATATCAAAGGCAGACCGACACCAAAGTCGAATAAAGATTTTGTTATTAAAGCAATCGAGCATTACTGCCGCTATCTTGAACGACAGCGAGGTAGATACAGATGAAAGGAGTGATGATAAACATAAAAAGAAAATTAAAAATATTTTTTCGTTGGCTCTGTACCGATACCCGTGGTGAATTCAGATTCACAGTTAAAGGTCACGAAGTTGTTGCAACATTTTCCGATAAGCCTGACAAAGAAATCTTTTCACGGATGAAAGAAATTCTACTTGGCGATTCACACATTCGACAAATCGACACCTCTGATATTAAACTAAAAGAAAATATCAAGGAGGCGGTTTAATGTCAAAACGAGTGTGCTGTCTTTACAGAGTTTCAACAGGTAAGCAGGTTGACTATGACAGCAACAATGAAGCTGATATCCCTATGCAACGAAAGGCTTGTCATAAATTCGCAAGTGAAATGGGTTGGGATATTGTTCATGAAGAACAGGAAGACGGTGTTTCAGGTCATAAAGTAAGAGCTGAGAACCGTGACAAAATCCAAATCATAAAAGACCTTGCAAGAAAGAAAAAGTTTGATATTCTGCTTGTGTTTATGTTTGACCGTATAGGCAGAATCGCAGATGAAACACCTTTTGTTGTTGAATGGTTTGTTAAAAACGGCATTGAGGTTTGGAGTACCCAAGAGGGCGAACAGAGATTTGATAATCACATTGACAAGCTCTTAAACTATATTCGCTTCTGGCAGGCTGACGGTGAAAGTGAGAAAACGTCAGTACGAACAAAAACAAGTCTTGGTCAGTTAGTTGAAGCAGGTCATTTCAAGGGCGGCATTGCAGCCTTTGGATATGACCTTGTGAAAAGCGGCAGAGTTAACAAACGCAAGCATGAGCTTAATGATTTGCAGATAAATCCCGATGAAGCTATTGTTGTTAAAATTATTTTTGACAAGTACACTAATGAAGGTTACGGAGCTCACAGAATTACAACTTGGCTGAATAATAACGGTTACAGAGCAAGAACGGGTAAAATGTGGCACGAAGCTACAATAAGAGGGATTCTTTGTAATCTAACCTATACGGGTGTTCTCCGCAGCGGTGAATCTCGTTCCGAGATTATACCTGAACTGCAGATAATACCACCTGAACAGTTTGAAAGAGCAAGAATGATAATGCAAGAGCGTTCCGATAGGAAGAAAGAAAATCCCACAGTACCCCTTAACACCAAAGGCAAATCACTTATCTCCGGCAAGGTTTACTGTGGACATTGCGGTTCAAGACTGAATCTTACAACAAGCGGAAGATACCGTAAAAGAAAAGACGGGACTGTTGATACGACAAAACGCATCAGATATGCCTGTTATGGCAAAAGCAGAAAGCAAACTAAATGTGACGGTCAATCGGGTTATACACTGCACATTCTTGATGATTTGATTGATGATATTGTCCGTGACATTTTCAAGAAGATGAAAGGTGTATCGAAAAATGATGTCGTTATGTCACGATATGCCAACGAGCTTGAAGTAAGAAAAGCAAGGCGAAATATGTTAAAGTCAGCTTACGACAAAGAGTTTGAAAATTTCACTATTCTGAAATCCGAGGTTATTAAGGCAATCAAGGGTGAAAGCTCCTTTTCGGCTAATACACTTTCGCAGCTTATTGCAGAATCGGAGAAAGAATGCGACAGACTTTTTGATTTATGTGGTGATGCTGAAAAGGATGTTGCAGACGGTGAAAGTGTTCTCAAAAACTTATCCGACAGCTTTGATGAACTGATTTCTTGGGCAGAGCTTTATGACGAAGCAAGCTTTGAAAAGAAGAAAATGATTGTAAACTGCCTGATTAAACGGGTGGAAGTTTACAGAGGATATAAGTTGAAAGTTGAGTTTAATATTGACTTTGAGCAGTTCATAGCGGGAATAGATAAGGTGGCGTAAATATAGGAAACTCCGAGTAATAGAATTCTACTCGGAGTTTTTCATTATTAAAAGTTAATTTTATTTTTCACCAAATTCATCATCGTTTGCATGTCTTAAAACATATTTCCCCATTAGAGTTTTTTGTTTACGAGTACAAACAGAGGATATGTTACCATGCTGTTTTTTATAATCCAATCCAAGATGTTCGCACAAAGATTTAATTCCATCAAAAGCGCCTACAAAAGACAAATCATTTGCATCATATACATTGATTTGCTTCTTTCTACGTTCGCAT
This sequence comes from Clostridia bacterium, assembly GCA_017516745.1. Classification (GTDB taxonomy): domain Bacteria; phylum Bacillota; class Clostridia; order Oscillospirales; family Acutalibacteraceae; genus UBA8612. The sequence goes on along the minus strand of JAFXBF010000002.1, from coordinate 141,878 downwards.
TCGGGACAATTTTTTCTGTTGCTTACCTTATACTGCCACTTGTGACCGCATACAGAACAAATCCAATGTATTTTCTTTGATTGACTATTATAGTGAATCTCATTTGGCTTACAATTGTTTAACTCATAATCCCATTCTTTAGCAAGTTCTGGATTTGCGATAAGAGATCGTTAAAACCTTCTAATACTTTTTTCCCGGCACAAATTGGACAACCTTCGCCTCGAATATGTTTTAATATTGACTTAGTGTAACTATGTCCTTTTTCACACTTCCAATATACAACCCTTTCGCCACCACCGAATATTTCGGACGGTTCAACATCGTTTTTTTCATAGTCCCAATATTTGAGTAATTCAGGGTGTTTTGTTGCTAAATCATTGCCCTCATATTTTAAAAGATTGCGATGCTTAGAACATACGCTTCCCTCAGCAATTTTGCTTGGCAATGCTAAATATGATCTATTGCATATTCTACATTTCCAATAAAACCGTTGACCGGTTCCAAGTGTGACCATTTCTGGAGTTATAGATCCGTTTTTTTCATAATCCCACCTGCTAACCAAATCGGGTCTTACAGCAGCAATGCTATTTTCTTTACGCAAGATAACATATTGATTTTTAATAAAAATGGCATCTCTTGAGCAATCCACATCGACAGAAATATCAATATTTAAGGATTTGAGAATATTCTCGATAAGATGAGTTAAGTTGTTAAAAGTGGTTCGCTCATGAATATAAAAGTCTGCATTTTCCTTTTCTTCTGCATATTTGTATTCCTTTACAACAAATAAAGTAATGCCAATAGATTCGAAGAATGCCTTTTTAAGCATATCTTTTTCTGTCTTTTTCTTGTGTGAGAAATAACCGTTATATTCAATGCCAATATTTTTGGATGGAATGAATATGTCAATTTCTCGTCCGTCGAATATATATCTGTTTACAGTATCAGGAAAGGCTTGCTTGAGGTAAAAATAAATCGCTTGTTCAGGAAACGATGTTTGACTTTGCTGTGCACAAATAGGGCAGCCCTGCCTATTGCTACGTTGCTTGATTGACATCAAATAATCATCATGACCAAGTGGGCAAGCCCAATATACTTTTTTATTCGAATGTGCTGTAACCTCGGTCGGCTTAATTGTGTTTTTCTTACTCCACTCAGCCGCCAAATCAGGGGAAATTGTTTGCAAATCGTTATGACCGGCGCGGACTTTTTGCCCTGCACAGTAAGGGCAACCAACACCTTTTCGAGTTCGATTGTTTATATACGACTCATATTCACCGCCACATTTTTTACATATCCACCATACCTTCTTGTTGCTTGCAAACGTAACAGTTGCAGGGGTAAATTCTCCATTTCTTTTATAATTCCATTCAGTTGCAACTTGGGGATAAAAAGTAGCAAGATCGTTATATCCTTTTAGTACTTTTTTGCCTGCACAATAAGAGCATCCGCTTCCTCTGTTTCGATTGCTAATTGTTGCTTGCCACTCATGTCCTTTGCTACACTTCCACCATACTTTTTTATGGCTACCAGGTGTTACATCCATAGGTGTTAAACCGTCGTTTTTTTCAAAATTCCATTCATTTGCTAAATCGGGGTTGAGTGTCTGTAAATCATTATAACCTTTTAAAACGTTATTACCTGCACAATATGGGCATCCACACCCATTATTTCTTTCCTTTATTGATGCTTGCCATTCGTGTTCTTTTTGACATTTCCACCACACTTTTTTATTACTTCCAAAGGTTAATGTTTCAGGGTCAAAATCCAGTTCATTATTCTTTTCCCAGTTCCATTCTGCCATCAGTTCGGCATTATCAATTATATATTTCTTCTCTGCCATAACTTAGGCTCACCTTACTTCAATTAACTACTATGTTATTTATTATACCATATACATATGAATATTTCAACAAACCCAAAGTAGTAACCCAACGAAAACAAAAACACCCACTTTAAAAGTGGGCAAAAAAATATTACTTAGTGTCCAATGGTGGAGATGAGGGGGATCGAACCCCTTACCTCTTGAATGCCATTCAAGCGCTCTCCCAAGTGAGCTACACCCCCAAATTGAGGGACACTAAGTAATTGATTTATTAAGTTTTTGTGGGGTGCGTTTCTGAGTGCTTTGGACTCCCAGCTGAGCTACGCCCCCATGTAGGGGTACATCGAACAATTTATTTATTGAGTTTTTTGACGGGGTGCGTTTCTGAGTGCTTTGGGCTCCCAGCTGAGCTACGCCCCCATATTATACAATGCTGCGCATTGTGTGATATATCTGCTTCGCAGATGTGATATACACCTTACGGTGTGTGATATTTCGCCTTGGCGAAGTGATATTTTTGCCTTCGGCAAAAGTTATTAATGCCTCAAGTGCTTAAGTATAATAGCACATGAGGCATTGAAAAGTCAAGAGAATTATTAAAAAAACTGAAAAAACGAATTATTTTATAATCAGAAAATATGCAAGGACGAGGGCGCCGAGGACAATTCTGTATATGCCGAAGAGCTTGAAATCTTTTTTCTTGATATAGCTCATAAGGAATTTTACAACGCCGAGCGAAACCGCAAAGGCGGTTACACAGCCGACAAGGAGAATTATTATTTCATCTGTTGTAAAGCTGAAGCCGAAATCGAGGAGTTTGAGTGCACTCAAGCCGAACATTACGGGAACGGCAAGGAAGAACGTAAACTCTGCCGCAGCCACACGGGAGACACCAATGAGCAAGGCACCGATTATTGTTGAGCCCGAGCGTGATGTGCCCGGAATTATTGAAAGCACCTGAAACAGACCGATTAAAAGTGCCTCTTTGTAGCTTATCATTTCAAGCTGATTGGTTTTAGGCTGTTTATTTTTTGCCGCATTTTCGATAACTATGAACGCCACACCGTAGATAATCAGAGTCAGCGCAATTACAACGGGTGTATGCAGGCGTGATTCGATAAAATCGTCAAACAGCAATGTTACAACCGCACCCGGTACGCAGGCTATAACGACCTTTATCCACAGGGAAAAGGTGTCTTTTTTTATTTTCAGCCCATTGTTCATTTCAAAAGGTATCATCCGTTTGAAAAACACGCTTACAACGGCTAAAATTGCGCCGAGCTGGATTACGACGAAGAACATTTCCTTGAATGCTTCGCTCATATTCAGCTGTAAAAATTCATCGACAAGCAGCATATGACCCGTGCTGCTTATCGGCAGCCATTCGGTTATGCCCTCGACTATACCGAGGAAAACCGCTTTGATTATTTCCGTTACAGAAACTGACATTGTTCACACCTCCGATATAATTCTATGAGGGCAGCATAATTAATATTAAAGTCGGACAAATTCTTTTATTTTTGCCGCATTTTCATACCCTTTAGTATATAGCCTGTCAATTTTCTCTCTGTCCTTTGTAAGTGTTTTCATTCCGCAGCAGTCGTCCGGTGCAATAATGAGCACCCTGCCCTGCTTTTGATATTCCAACGCTTTTCTTATGCTGTCGTTATACCTGCTTTGCATAAGGCAAAGGCTTTCTGACAGCTTGGGATAATTACGCTTCAGAAGTCTTGCCGTCAATTCGTTGCGAGGATTTTTTTCGGGAATTTGTGCAAGCGGCTTGGTCAGAATCAAAACGAGTTTATCACAGCCGTCTGTAAAGGCTTTTTCAATCGGCACGGGGTCAGCAATTCCGCCGTCAAAATACGCCACGCCGCCAACTGACACCGGTTTGCAAACCACAGGCAAGGCACATGAAGCCTTCAGCACGCCGTAATCGTTAAGGCTGTAATCGTCAATGCCGAAATATTGCGGCTGACCCGTGAGTGCATTTGTTGCAACGGTTTTAATTACACCGTTGAATTCAGACATCGTCTTAAAGTCCAGAGGGTCCTCACCGCCCTGATTTGTAAGGGTTGAATAAATATAATCAAGCCCGAGATAAGAGCCGCTGTGAATAAAATTCGACAGGCTCATATATTCTTTTCGGAATGTATAATCAGTAAAAAATCTGTAATTTCTTCCCCTTTGTCCTGCAGTATAGGAGGCAATATTTGCGCTGCCTGCCGAAACTCCGATACAGTAATCGAACCGTATATTTTCATCAATACAGCGGTCAAACACGCCTGCACCGTAAACTCCTCGCAGACCGCCGCCGACATCAACAACGCCTACCATCATACGGCAAAATCAGCAGTAAGACTGTTAGTTGATTTGTTATTCCAGAAGCCTTTTGCGGTGACGTTGAGGGTATATTCGCCCGCAGGAAGGCTTTCGATTTTACAATTTGCCGTTTCGGGCATATTTTTAACGTAATACCTTGACCAGAAGCAGAGCTGACGGACAATTGCGTTATCACTCTTGCGGCGGACGGTTACCTTATAGTCGTTTACTCTGTCCTCGTCAATTTTTGCCTGGGTGAACTCAACGGTTGCGTCGTTGCCCTCTACCTTGACTTCGATTTTTGCATCATCGGCAAAATAGGGCTTTACGCTTGTGTTATAGCGATTGTCGGTATAGGTAAATGTGTCGGGCTCCCAGGGTGTTTCAACAAGCCACTCATAGCCGAAAAAGCTCTCTGTAAGGACATCATAGGGTCTGATTAATACCCTGCCCTTTTCGTCTGCTTCGACAAGCACAAACTGTGCCGCCTCGGGCTCATTGGGAGGTACTGTGCCGTAAATCTTGTCAAACTCGTCAAGCTCAAAATACTTGAAGCTGCCCGTGCCGACACTTGTGAAGTGCTGCTGGTGGATTGAACGGGGGTCATTGACAGGAGCGTGAGAGTGACCCGAAAAGTCAATAATCTGCGGATAATTCATAAGAATATCGGTAATTTCGTCCTCACCCCAGTAAACATTGCCGTAAACCGTGCCCTGAATATGGGGATGCTGGAAGAAGAAAACAGGCTTGAAGGGGTTATCCGCAACTGCCTTGTCAAGCTCAGCCTTAATCCACGCACGCTTTTCATCGTTGAAGCGGCAACCGTTAGTTGTGGTAACGGAAATGAAGTGGAAGCCGTTAATTATGTTATGGTTATCGCATGGTACACCGAAAATTCTGCCGAATTTTTCAAGTGCTGCTGCCTCGCCGCCCTCGCAGAAAAACTCGTGGCTTGCCATTGTCAGAATCCACTTTGTATCGGGTCTGAGGCACTCATCAAAGGCGTCCTTAACGTCCTGCATCTGCTCATCTCGACCGCCGTCGGCAAAGTCGCCGTTGATGATTACGGCATCGAGGTTTTTATAATCACAGCTCTCGGCGTATTTATACATAAGGTCAAGACCCTTGCGGAAGTTTGCAACTCTTGAAGGGTGCTCACGGTTTGCGTGAAGGTCGCTGGAAGCGATAAATCTTAAAACGGGTGTAAAGTTTTCCATTTTATGTAAATCCCCTTTCGGTGTTTTTCATCTTTTTGATTTTAACATATCAGACATTGCAAGGCAACTGTTTTATTGTTAATTTTTATTAATTAAATTTGACATCAATATACAGTGTAGTGTATAATTTAATATTATAAATGAATGAAAGAAAGGTAAATTGCTATGAAAAAATTACGCACTCCCCTTTCGGTATTGCTTGCCGCTATTCTTTTGCTTTCAAGCGCAGTGTGCTTCAACGCTTCCGCACTCGAAAAGGAAGTCTGGGACACCAACTGGGCAGAAAACACGGCTGAAATTGCTGCCGCAGTTACAATGACACCCGCAAGCAACGACACGGACAGATACATTTCCTGGTATTCCGCTTCCGACAGCGGTACAGTTACCGTCAAAAACGAAGATTCAAGCACCTTCGGCACTTTTGAGGCAGAGGCTGTTGCAACTCCGCAGGGTGACTACCGCCTTGTTGCTTACATCAGCGGCCTTGAAGAAGGCAAAACATACACTTATACCTGCCAATCGGGCGATCGGACAAGCGCAGCCTACACAATTGCCGCTTATGACACCGATTCTTTCACCGCAGTTTATGTTTCGGATATCCACGTAAGCTACAACGAAAACAACTCCGATGAAATCAGGGATAACGCTTACGCACTCAACGAAACGCTTACAACAGCCGCAAACAAGGCAGCTGCTAACGGCTCAACGCTTGACCTTATCCTTTCGGGCGGCGACCAGGCTTCCGAGGGTATGCGTGTCGAATATGAGGGTCTTGTTGCTAACGGCTTTATGAAGACAATCCCCTTTGCACCCTGTATCGGCAACCACGACCGCAAGAGCGTTGATTACAGATATTTCAACGCCATTCAGTACGGCACGGTTGATATGGCTGTTAAATCCTACGTCGGCACGGACTACTGGTTTGTCAAGGGCGATGTACTGTTTATGGTTATGGACAGTAACAACATCAGTATGGGCGACCACGAGAAATTCGTAAAGAAGGCTGTAAGCGAAAACCCCGACGCCAAGTGGAGGGTTGCAATTTTCCACCACGACCTTTACAGCGGAAGAAAGCCCAACAGAGAGAGCGAAAACCAGTGGCTCCGCCTTATGTGGGCACCAATTGCGGACAAATACGGCTTTGACCTGTGCCTGCTCGGACACAGCCACTATTACACAATTTCCAACGTGCTTTACAACAACAAGCCTGTTTCCCCGGTTGAAAACAACGCAACCATTACCGACCCCCAAGGTACAATTTATATGGTTACGGGCTCTATCAACAGACCCCGTGGTGAGGAAGACGACATCGGTCTGAGAGAAGCCGACATCGGTCACGCCGTTCTCACAACAGAAAAGATTTACAATCTCATCGATTTCTCCGAGGACAGCATTGTGCTCAAATCCTACACGGTTGAAAGCGATGAGTGCATAGGCTCGGTAACAATTAAAAAGACTACCAACGAGGGCGGTCACAGCTACTCGACACCTGCAGCCTGGTACTATCCGCTTGTCAAGGTTATAAGCGCAATTGCAGGCATTATAAACAACATCGGAAGATACTACGACAACACTCAGCTCGGCTTTGATATTCCGCTGTTCGACGGTATTTTCGGTTAAGGAGAACCACGATGAAAAAACAGCTTAAATTTGATAACAACGGCAAATTCCGTATGCTTCTTTTCGGTGATTTGCACGAGCCCTGTGTATTTGACACACCAAATGACAGAGCCAGGTTTCACGATATGCAGCTGCTTATGCAGACAGCCGTAAAGCAATTGAAGCCAGACCTTTGCGTGCTTATGGGCGATACCTACACAGACGGCAACAGAGACCCCAAGGGCAACATTGCCCTTATTACAAAGCCGATTACAGACGCAGGTGTTCCGTTTGCCGCCGTACTCGGCAACCACGAGCACGACCTCGGCACAGAGAAGGATATTGTTGACGCTTACGTCAACAACCCCAACTGCCTTTGCTTCAACGATGACCCCGACATTACGGGCGATATGAACTTCAACCTTACAATTCAGGCAAGCGACAGCGACAAGACAGCATTCAACCTGTGGTTTATCGATTCAAACAACTGCTGTGAGGACAGAAATGTTTCCATTTATGACTGGGTGCACGAAGACCAAATTGCGTGGTACGAGCGCAAGGCTAACGAGCTTAAAGAGCAAAACGGCGGCAAACCCGTACCTGCAATTTTGTTCCAGCATACACCTGTTTACGAGGAGCGCAACGCTTACAGATTGGCTAAGCCGTGGGAGCTGTACCAATCGGTAAAGGGTCACGGCAAACGCTCCAAAAAGCGCTATGTCGGAAATGAATGTGTGACAGACGGCTATGTAGGCGAAGACCCCTGCGCACCCGAATACAACCCCGGTCAGTTTGAAAGCTGGAAAAAGACCGGTGATGTTATCGGCGCTTTCTTCGGCCACGACCACCTGAACGATTTCACCTGTGTGGTTGACGGTATTACGATGGGACAGTGCAAGACAGCAGGCTTTCGTTGCTTTACTGACGGTGCAAGAAGCTGTGTAAGAATAGTTGATATTGACGAAAGAAACCTCACAAAGCTTGAAACAAAGGTTATTCATTACAAGGAATTCGGCCTTACATGCACCTGCCTTGGTCCAATTCTTCGCAATTTCAACGACAAGCAGTATATCGCCATAGTAACAACCGCACAAATTGCCGCAGCCGCCGCAACAGCAGGCGCAGTTGCATTGGGTATAAAGAAAATAAAAAACAGAAAGAAATAACGCAAATTTTTAAGGTCTGCACCATTTGGTACAGACCTTGATTTTTTTACACAGAACAGAAAAACGCCTGTGCCCCGATTGGAGCACAGGCTTTATTTTGTATTAAAACCGATTAATACTTGATGTTGGAGAATGTGCCGTCTGTAACAGCAGCACCTGTACCGTTGATTGTTACAACTGCCTTAAGAGCAAGCTTTGCATCAAAAGCGTAGGAGTACTTGATGTTTGTGATCTTGCCGTCAGCAACCTTAACTTCAACCTTGATGTTCTTGTAGTTGACAGTTGTGCTGTTAACCTTGATAGCTGTTGTGAACTCAGCAATACCTTCAACAACCTCTTCGTGTGTGATGAAGTCGTTTGTGAATCTGTTAAAGGGAGTAGCACCTGTCTTCTTGGGGTCTGTTTCGTTCTTAAGTGTGAAGGTGTAAACGCCGTCCTTAGCTGCGAAAGAACCGAGATCTTCGGGCTTGAGAGCTGTAGCCTTGATCTTGTAATCGCCGTCAAGGTCTTCTGCAGGAACATTAGCCTTCTTTGTGCCGATACCGAGGAAGTCACCGACAACTGTGTCAAGGCTGGATTCCTTATCGATTGCACGGATAATACCGTTGAGGATATCAGTTGCACCGCCGACATCGATGGGGTTTGTGTACTTACAAACTCTGTTTGCTGTGTACTTGCCGCTCTTGGCAATCTTAGCTGTTTCAGCGTTGATGAAAGCTGCAAATTCTGCTGCTGTCATATCAGCTGCGGGAGCAGCTTCTGTTGCCTCTTCCGTAGCAGCCTCTGTGGACTCAACTTCGGAAGCAGCTTCTGTGGATTCAACCTCGGAAGCTGCCTCTGTGGACTCAACCTCGGAGGGAGCTTCTGTTGCGTTGACATCGTCTGTAGCGTCTGCTACGGGAGCTTCTGTTGTGGTTTCGGGCTCATCGTTACCGCCGCAAGCAGCGAGGGTGAATACCATAGCGAGAGCCATAAGAAGAGCTAAAAGCTTTTTCATGGTAAAAATTCCTTTCGTTGGATAGTTTTTATTCTAATCGGTTTCGTACCCGACTAAAAGTACTGATTAATATGCGAAGTTAGCAAACTTTGCGGTTGTGTAGATAACGCCTGCACCCTGCTTGATTGTGAGAATGTAGTGAACCTTTGTAAGGACGGTATCAATCTTGATTGTGTAATCAAGTGCGCTGAAGGACTTGTCAGCAACAGCAATCTTAGCCTTGATTGTAGCTGTCTTAACTGTGCAGGTAATTGTTTCAGCGGATGCACCCTCGGAAGCGAGGCCTTCGTGCATTTCGTTGATGTCCTTGTAGTCGTTTGTGAACTTGTTGAGAGCGCTCTTACCCTTGAGGGGGTTTGTTTCGTTCTTAACTGTGATTTCTACTTCGTAGTACTTGCCGTCAGCGGAAAGCTTGCAGGTAGCTGCTGTAACGTCTGCTGCGGAAAGTGTGCTCTTAACGATTTCGTCAGAAGCCTTGCCCTTTGCGGCTGTAGCTGTTTCTGTACCTTCGCCAAGGAAGCTGCCGACAGCGTCACGAACCATATCGAGCTTACCGATAGCGCCCATATCAAGGTTCTGGAGCTCTGTTGTAACTGTCTTCTTGAAGCCGGGCTTTGCGGACTTTGCGTATGCAGTAGCTTCGTTGTAGAGAGCTACGATGTCAGCCTTTGCTGTGGGAGCAACAACTTCTTCTGCCTCTGTAGATTCTGCTTCGGAAGCAGCTTCTGTGGATTCAACTTCGGAAGCGGGCTCTGTGGACTCTGCCTCGGAAGCAGCCTCTGTGGACTCAACCTCGGACGGAGCTTCTGTTGCATCAACTGCATCTGTGGACTGAGCTACGGGAGCTTCTGTTGTGGTTTCGGGTTCATCGTTGCCGCCGCAAGCTGCAAATGTGAGAACCATGATTGCTGCCATGAGCAGTGCGAGAACTGAGGTAAGTACTTTTTTCATTGGATTATCCCTCTCATTTCAAGATTTGGTTTGGGCATTAATAAGCCTCTTCGTACACTATACCAAAAAACATACGTATTAGTCAATAATAAAATGATAACAAAATCGTAAATTTTTGTTTTACTTCAGGAAAGCACATACTGCAATCGGTAAAAACACCGCAGGCAGGCTGTTCATAACCTTGATATTTGTAATTTTAAGCATATTCAGGCCTATCGCAATAATCAGCAACGAGCCGACACAGGTCATATGTGCAACAGTGTAATCGTTGAGAAGCGGTGCTATAAAGCCCGAAAGCACCGTTATCGTGCCCTGATACAAAAATACGGGCACGGCACTTGCAAGCACACCCCAGCCGAGGGTTGAAGCAAGCACGATTGATGTTACACCGTCGATTACGGATTTTGTGATAAGCGTTTCGTGGTCGCCGGAAATACCGCTGTCAAGCGAGCCGACTATAGCCATTGCGCCGATACAGAAAAGCAGGGTTGCCGAAACAAAGCCCTCGGCAAACTGAGCTTTTTCGCCCGGTTTTGTAAGCTTCTTTTCGATTTTTGAAGCAACATTATTTATACGCTTGTCCAGGTCAAGCCAACTGCCGATTATAGTGCCGATTGCCATTGAAATAACGGCAACAAGAGCGTTTGTGCCCTCAAGCGCACCGTCAATACCGATAAACAGCACGCAAAGACCCATAGCCTTCATTACAGCGTCGGACACCCTTTCGGGCAGACCTTTTTTGAGCAGAAGACCTATTGAGCCGCCCGCAACAACAAGCACCACATTCACAAAGCTTCCCGTAAGCGCAAACAATTTATCCATAAATAAACATCTCCAAACAAAACTGCAAACGATTATAACACTTCATATACGAACTTTCAACCGCAAAATTCATAAAATGCGGTATAAGGCTTTATGAAGGAGGTTTTACCCGATGTTTGTGACAAAAGAATACAACCGTGAAAAAGCACTTGAATACGCAAAGCGCTGGGCACTTGACCGCAATCCGCTGTTTTTCAACTTCAACGGCATAGGCGGTGACTGCACAAACTTTGTTTCGCAGTGCATTTTTGCAGGCGGCTGCGTTATGAATTACACACCCACCTACGGATGGTACTATATTTCGTCAAACGACCGCACACCCTCGTGGAGCGGAGTTCAGTTTTTTTATGATTTTATGGTAAACAACAAAGAGCAGGGCCCGTTTGCAACCGAAGTGACGGCTGACAGAATTGAAAGAGGCGATGTTATTCAGCTTGGTAATGAAGAAGGGCTGTTTTACCACACTGTCATCGTAATTGACAAGCAGGATAACGAAATTTATATCGCCTCACATTCGGACGATTATTACAACCGCAAGCTGAGCAGCTACGATTACGCCTACATCCGCTACCTGCACATTGAAGGCATACGTTTTGAAATTCAAGGCAGGGACACCTGTTTTGAAACGCTGATTTCGGGCGGAGTTGAGCCGTTTGAAGAGGAAGAATAAAAGGGAGTAATTAATTTTGTATAATTTATAATAAAAGCCTTGAAAAAAGAAAAAAGTTATTATAAAATATAACCATTAATATCCAAAACAAGGAAAGCGGTTTTTTATGATGAAAGAAAAAATACTGACAACCAAGGAACGCATATCGTTCACCGTTGCCGCCTTTGGCAGAAGCGGCATTTACACGATTATGTCAATGTTCCTCCTTCGCTTTTACACCGACGCCGCCGGCATCGACCCCATCGTTGCCGGTTACATAATCCTCGGCGGCAGAGTTTTCGACGCACTCAACGACCCGCTTATGGGCTACATCGTTGACCACACGAAATCCAAGTGGGGTAAGATGCGTCCCTATCTGCTGTTTTCTCCCCTGCCCATAGGCATTGCCACCGTTCTGCTGTTCTTCACGCCCTCGTTCCAGTCAATGGGTGCAAAGATTGCTTATGCGGCAGTAACCTATATACTCTGGGGTATCTGCTTCACCGTTCAGGATGTTCCGTTTTGGGGCTTAAGCTCGGTTATCACACCGCTTGAAAGCGAAAGAACCTCTTTCATTTCAACGGCACGTCTCGGCAGTACGGCAGGCGGAATTATTCCGACCGTACTTATTCCCCTGTTTATTGCTGACAACGCACTCGGCCTCAAAAAAGGCTTCTTCGTTTCCGCAATCATCTTTGCCGTACTGGGCACGGTGCTTTCAAGCCTTGCCTTCTTCAACACCAAGGAAAGAGTTGAACAGACAAAAGAAAGCCTGCCGCTCAAGACCACGGTTAAGGCGGTTATGAGCAACAAGGTACTTATAATCGTCGTTCTTTCGACTGTACTCGGCTCCACCACCGTAATGGCCAATGTTTCGGCAAGCTATGTTTACAATTATCTTGTTGAGGACAGCGGAATTATTCCGCAGGGAATACTGCTCACGGCAATGACAGTTGCCATAGGTGTGGGTATGGTGCCCGCAATGGTGCTTCTGCCCTTCCTGCGCAAGAGATTTTCGCTCAAGGCAATTTATATCGGCGCATCGGTTTTCGGCGTAATATCCCACCTTGCGCTGTGGTTTATCGGTTATTCAAACATTTATGTACTGCTTATCTGCTTTATCTTTATGGGCATACCGCTCGGTATATACAACGTTATCACCTATGCACTTATTGCCGACAGCGCAGATTACGCCCGTTGGAAGAGCGGTGTTCACATTGAAGGCGTGTGCTTTGCGTTCCAGACCTTCTTAAGCAAGGTTTCCGCAGGTATTGCAACCTTTGCAACAAGCGTTGTGCTTAAGGTCAGCAACTTTGTACAGCCCATCAACGATGTTATTCAGCCGCAGAGTGAAACCACAAAGGACGGTCTGTTCTTTATGATTACCCTTCTGCCCGTAATCGGCTTTGCACTTGCAATTATCCCGATGATATTCAACGATTACACAGGCAAGAAAAAAGAAGAAGTCCAGGCAGAGCTTGCAGGCAAAAGATAATCAGAGCCCGAGTTTTATTTCAAGCTCGATAAGCTCTTTTAAAAACTCACTTGTTTTCTTAAGGTATTCTGCCGTTTCGTTATCTTTAAGCAGGTATTTGCCTGCACGCCTTACCGCTCTTAAAAAGCGACGGTCGAGCCTTACTCTTTCACTTGCCAACGGACAGGCGTGTGAAGCCCTCGGGTCATAAATGACACGGATTTTATCCTCACCGTCCTCATTCACAACAAGTGGAAACAGAGGATAAATGCGGCAGGCAAGCGGTCTTTGCTCTCTTGAGCAGCATCCGTTGCATTTTACGAGGGGTACTTCACCGTCAACAACCTCAAAGCCGTCAAGTGAAGAGAAGATTTCCTTTTCATGGGGAAAAAGCTCCATACTGTCGCCAGTTTTATCGGTACAGCATACGGCACCGCAGGCAAGACCGCAATCGGCATAACCCAGCGGAGTTGCATTTTCGATAAGCGCATAAGCCTCTCTCAAGGATTTATTTTCAATTTTCAATGTAATCACACCTTTCAGCTACATATTAAATTAAGTGATTTCCACTTGTCAATAAAAATTTAAAACGCAAGGAGAATAAAATGAACACTATCAAACTGCGTACAACACTCAACCGCTTCTGCAGTTTTTACGCAAAGGACGATGCGGCAATTCCGCAGCAGCTCTTTAGCGCAAAGGCTCAAGTGCCTGACCTTTCGGGCATACGCTATCCCCTGCCCTCAAGAAAAAAGGATTACACCTGCTCGGCAGTAAGTGCCGACGGTGTGCTCTGGCTCGGCTCGGACGGCGGTGTCACCCGTTGGGATGCCGTTGCTGATGATGACGACGATAAGGCTATGCACTTCACTGCAAACCGCTACCTTTACGACAACAAGGTTGTTTCAATGATACCCGACGGCGACAAGGGCGTATGGGTACAGACCGAAACAGGCGTTACACATATTGAAATGAAGCCCGTTTCAACAAGAGAAAAGGCTGAAATGCTGCTTGACGAATCGCTTAAAATCGTTAACAGAAGAGGTATGATGAGCCAGAAGCGCCTTGCAAAGCCCCGTGACCTTTCCTCAAAGGTACCCTACGGCCATTCCGACAACGACGGCGGCTTCACATCATGGTTTTCCGTCGGTACGCTTTTCCGCTTTGCAACACTGCGCAGAGAGCTTGGCGACGAAGCACCCGAAACCATAGCCGCAAAGGAGCTTGCAATCAGAACCTGTGAAACCTGCCTTCTTCACCTTTATGTTTCAAAGAGAGGCAACGGCTTTGTTGCCAGAAGCTACCTTGCACCCGACGAGCCTGTTCCGGATGACGGTCTTTTCTACCGCATACAGGGCGACAAGGCTGTCGGCGTGGAAACAACAGATACAGTCAAGAAAGGCATTTTCGGACTTGAAATTGATGCAAGCGCACCAATTCCCGAAAGACTGCGCCGCTGCTTCACAGAACACGGCTACACGGAAGATGGACTTGTTTACAAGGGCGACACCAGCAGCGACGAAATCACGGGTCATTTTATGAATATGCTCTTCTCGCATATGTTCCTGCAGGATGTTGACCCCGACCTTGACGAGCTTATCAAGCAGTCTGCAAAGGGACTTATGAGCCACATTGTTGACAACGGCTACCAGCTTATGGAGTGTAACGGCAAGCCGACAACATGGGCAAAATGGAATCATGATTACTTCAACACTTATATGGGCTGGGCAGATGCCTGCCTCAACTCCGCAGAGCTTCTCGCCTACCTTAAGGTAGCGGAATACATAACAGGTGAGCAGAGATGGACAGACGAATACCAGAAGCTCCTTGATATGGGCTACGCCGACCTCACACTCAAGCATTTTGACAGAGCATATCAGACCTCCTTGCTTGAGGGCGGCGACATTGCAACAGAGCTTATGTACGGCGACAATATGCTTGCCGTTTCATCGTTCTGGATGCTTTCAATACTCGAAAAGGACGAAAAGCTCCTTGATATCTACACACGTGCTTTTGACAGTTGGAGAGGCACGGTCTGCCGTGAAAACAACCCCGGCTACGAATATCCGTTTGCTTTAAGTGTCGGCTGTGAGGGGCTTGACCTTGAGCAGAACGCAAAATGGTTCGAGCGTTTCAACGTCAGCCGTCTTGCAGCAGGTGTTTCAATGGAAACAAGATACGATGTTGCCAAGAAGCACCGCTGGAATTACGATTACTGCGAAACATCGTTCAAGCTTCAGCCCGACGAGCACTTTATTGCAAAGTACGACCGCAACCCGTGGGAATACAAGAACGAGGATTCGGGCGGAATTTACGTTGTTGAAAGCTGCTATGTTTACACCTTTGCTTACTGGATAGGCAAATATTACGGATTTATAGAGGACTAAGGAGGAAACGAAGATGCCCAAACACACAATTCATCTTACAGGCAACGCTCACCTTGACCCTATCTGGCTGTGGCGCTGGCAGGAGGGCTGTAACGAAGTAATGCAGACCTTCCGCAGTGCACTTGACAGACTTAAAGAATATGACGATTTTGTTTTCACCTGCTCCTCCGCCGCTTATTACCGCTGGGTTGAAGAAATTGACCCCGAGATGTTTGCGGAAATTCAGGAAATGGTAAAAAAAGAACGCTGGTTTCCGGTTAACGGCTGGTGGGTACAGCCCGACTGCAATATGCCCAGCGGTGAAAGCTTTGCAAGACAGGCTCTTTACAGCCAGCTTTACTACTATGAAAAGTTCGGCAAAATCTGCAAGACCGGCTACAATGTTGACTCCTTCGGCCACAACGCTATGCTTCCCCAGCTTTTAAGACAGGGCGGTATGAGCGCTTATGTTATGATGCGCCCCGGCCAGCACGAAAACGCCGAAATTCCCGAGAATATGTTCTGGTGGGAAAGTCCCGACGGCAGCCGTGTGCTCACCTACCACATTCCCGAGGGCTACGGCCACAGCGGCCCCGAACATCTCGGAAAGAAGATTGACGAATACTCCGAGAGAGCCAAAGAAAGCGGCCACGGTATGATGCTCTTCTACGGTATAGGCAACCACGGCGGCGGCCCGACAAGAGGCGATATTGAATACTTACAGAACAAGATGGAGGAAGACGGCTTCTGCGAGCTTGAATTCTCCACACCCGATGAATTCTTCCAGCAGATGCTTGTCACTCCCCTTGATATCCCTGTATGGACAGACGACCTTCAGCACCACGCAAGCGGCTGTTATTCGGCAACATCAATGGTTAAACAGCTCAACAGAAAGGCTGAAAACCGCCTTGCAGCGGCAGAAAAGTTCAACACGGTTGCTTCAAAGGTTACAGGTGCAATGCCTGCAACGAAGGAATTTGCCGAAGCCTGGCGCAACGTCTGCTTCAACCAGTTCCACGATATACTCTGCGGTTGCTCTATTATGGAGGCTTATGAGGATGTAAAGGAGAGCACGGGCTACGCTCTTGATGTTGCCTCCAAAATTTATAACACCGCTCTTATTAAAATCGCAAGACAGATTGACACCTGGGTTGAAGGTGTATCCGACCCCGTAAGCACAGAGGTACGCAACCTCGGCGCACGTGCGGATTTCCCCCGTCCGATTGTTGTATTCAATCCCCACTCCTTTGAGGTTGAAATGCCGATAAGAGTTTACCACCTGTCCGAAAGAGTTACTGACAGCGAGGGTAACGATGTTCTCTTCCAGAACGTCCGCTCCTCACGCTCCAACGACAGCCACCTTGACACGCTGTTTATGGCAAAGGTGCCTGCACTCGGCTATGCGACCTACTGGCTGTATTTTGAAAGCGACGATGAGCCCGAGCAGGAAAGCAAGCTGACCTGCGGCGACGGCGACGTTATATTTATGGAAAACGAGCTTGTCAGAGTTGAATTTGACAAGGCTATCGGCGGTATTTCAAAATTTATTGACAAGACAAGCGGCAACGATTTTGCGGCAAATGCTGCACTTGCCGTACCCACAGTTATTGATGACCATAAGACAGATACATGGGCACACAACGTGTTTAAGTTCCACGATATCAAGGGCACAATGAATGTCAGCAGCATTGAGCTTGTTGAAAAAGGTCCGCTTCGTGCAAGTGTAAGAATAAAGTACACCTTCAACACCTCTACTCTTACACAGGAATTCTGCCTGACAGAGGGCAAGAAGACAGTCCGTGTAAAGTGCAAGGCTAACTGGAGCGAGCAGTTCACAATGCTTAAAATTCCGTTTGATATCGGCGGCACAGACGAGATTTCAACTTATGAAATCCCCTGCGGCTATATCAAGCGCCCGTGCAACGGCGAAGAAGAGCCGACACAGCAGTGGGCTGATATCACCTCAACCGTCAACGGCAAGAGAGTCGGCCTTGCAGTTATCAACGACAGCAAGTACAGCTATGACTGCCCCGGCACGATGCTGCGCCTGACGGCCATCAGAAACGTAATTTTCGCAGACCACTATTCACCCAGACCTGCAGCAGACTTTAACTTTACCGATGAAGGTATGCAGAGGTTTGAGTACGCAATCTTCCCCCACGAGGGTGAGGTTGAAGAAACGGAAATCATGAACCTTGCCGCAAAGTTCAACTGCCGTCCCGTTGCAATAGCCGAGGGTTATCACAAGGGCAAGGGCAGAGAGCAAAAGGCAAGCTTCCTTGAAATCAGCGCAGACAACATTATCGCAACAGCTTTCAAATTCAGCGAGGACGGCTCAGGTGCAGCTATTCTCCGTTGCTTCGAGGCCAAGGGCAAGAAAACGAGAACAAACATCTTCTGCGATATGTTTGACGCCGCATTCAGGGTTGATTTCCTGCCCCACGAGATAAAGACCTTCCGCATCAACCCCGACGGTAAGGTTGAAGAAGTAAACTTCCTTGAAGGAATTGTACAGTAATGAAAATTTACACAAGCGAAAGAATGAAGCGCATTGAGGCGGCGGCAAACGAAAAGGGCCTGAGCTATCTTGATATGATGGAGCGTGCCGGTATTGCCTGCGCCGATGCGATATATAAAAAATTCAGCTGTGAAGGCAAAAAAATTGCAGTTGTCTGCGGCAAAGGCAAAAACGGCGGCGACGGCTTTGTCGCCGCACGCAGGCTCAAAGAGCTCGGCTGTGAGATGATAAGCGTTATCCTCGTCGGCGGTATTCCGTCGGCGGAGGATTCCGTTACAATGTTCAGTAGAATGCCGAGCATACCCGTTTTTGTGGGTGAACAGCCGGAAGCAAAAAGCAGAATAGAATCCGCAGATATTGTAATCGATGCAATTTTCGGTTTCGGCTTCAAGGGTGAGCCCGACGAAGCTACAGAGGAAATTTTCCGTGCAATAAATGCTTCAGACGCAAAGGTAGTGTCAATCGACCTGCCCAGCGGTGCAGAATGTGACACAGCCAAGGTGTGTGAAGATTGTATAAAAGCTAACCTCACCCTTGCAATAAGCTGCAGAAAACCTGCACACGTGCTGACACCTGCAAAGAAATATTGCGGCAGAGTTATGGTTGTTGATATCGGCCTTGACAACGAAGCGGTATCGGAAGAATTTTTCACATTTTCGGATAAACCAATGCCCGTATTACCTGCAAGAAAAGCAGATGCCCACAAGGGAGATTTCGGAAAAGTTTTAAGCATTTGCGGCAGTATGAAATACCCCGGTGCGGCCGTACTTGCGGCAACGGGTGCGGTTAAAATCGGTGCAGGGCTTGTTTTTGCTGCCTTCCCCGAAAAGGCATACCCTGCAATTGCATCAAAGCTCACAGAGCCCGTTATGCTTCCCCTGCCCTGCTGTGAGGACGGATTTTTGGCAAGAGGGGCTCTTGAAAAATTACTGCCCGAAATCGAAAAGGCGGACACAGTGCTTATAGGCTGCGGTCTCGGACAGACACTCGGTACGGCAAGCGTGTTTGAAGAGGCACTTGCCGCCTGCAAAAATAATGTTGTAATAGATGCTGACGGAATAAATCTCTTAAGTGCGAATATAAATATTCCGGAAGCAATAAAGGGACACACGGTCATAACACCTCACCCGGGCGAAATGGCAAGGCTTGTCGGACTTACCGCCGAGCAGGTCAACAGCAACCGACTTGCGCTGACAAAGGCTGTTGCAAGGGAATACGGCATTGTTGTTGTGCTCAAGGGTGCTAACACGGTGGTTTCCGACGGCGAGAGAACCTACATCAACCGCACGGGCAACCCCGGAATGGCACGAGGCGGCAGCGGTGACCTGCTTGCAGGTATGACGGCAGGCTTACTGGCACAGGGCTTTGAGCCGTTTGAAGCGGCTGTTGCGGCAGTTTATCTGCACGGCAAGGTCGGTGACGAGGCGGCAAAGAGGTTCTCCGTTCACGGTATGACCCCGAGTGATATGGCGGCAATTCTCCCCGGACTGCTTTCAGATTATGAGCATTAGGGTGGCGAGTATAATCCGAACTCGCCCAAAAGCGTGAATTTTTGCGGCTTTTCGGCGTTTCGGATTTGAAAGGCGCCAGCCTGTCGGCATCCTCAACATCCAAAAATCCATCAAAAAATTCGCACTTTTGGGTCGCAGATTTTTTGCGAAGCGGATTTTTGACATATCAAGGCACAAAACGCAGTAAATCCTGACGGATTTACGAGTATTTTAACGATGAGATGGCGGAAATCCGCCCCGCAAAAAACGGGTTAGGATTATATTCGCCACCCTGAGGTGATTTGATTTGAAAAGGCTTTTGTCCGTTATTCTTATTTTGGTTTTCGTTTTTTGCGGTTGTGCAGTTCAGCCCGAGGAAATTAAAATCAACCGATGCTTCACGGCAAAAGCTGAAATACAATACCAATCAACAGCGTTTACAGCCGATTTCACGAGTGATGAAAGCGGCTGCAGCGCTGTTTTTTCTTATCCCGAAGAAATTTCGGGGCTGAAAATCGAGTACAACGGCACGGGCTATACATACACACTCGGTGAATTGAGCTTTACTTCCTCAATCAAAA
Source organism: Clostridia bacterium (assembly GCA_017516745.1). Classification (GTDB taxonomy): domain Bacteria; phylum Bacillota; class Clostridia; order Oscillospirales; family Acutalibacteraceae; genus UBA8612. The sequence continues at coordinate 121,901 of JAFXBF010000002.1, read as the reverse complement.
AAGAAAACGAACAGTTCCTGAAAATATTTTTCGAGGCTGTGCGTGACCCGAATATGGTAATAACCGAAACCGAAACGGGATATACCGCCACGGGTACCGTAACGGCAGGCTCTTATTATTTAAACATTAATAATACACAGTTTAACCCTGTGTTTTTTGAGGTTGAAAAAATCGGACTGACAATAAAATTCAATTAGCATAATATAAATTGAACGCAAAAAACTGCTCCCCGATGTTTAATTGCGTTGCCAAGCGGCAAAAATAACTGTAACAGGTTAAACATAGGAGAGTGACTAACAACATGAATGTTAAGCGAGGAGAAATCTATTACGCTGACTTAAGCCCCGTTGTGGGCTCGGAACAGGGCGGTATCAGACCCGTGCTGATTGTGCAGAACGATGTCGGCAACAAATACAGCCCGACAGTCATAGCCGCCGCAATTACAAGCCAGAAATACAAAACGGGCCTGCCCACACACATAAGGGTGAACGCCGACGGCTGCGGACTTGCAAAGGATTCTATTGTACTGCTTGAGCAGGTGCGCACGATTGACAAACGCAGGCTGAAAGAGAAGATGGGCAACCTCGGTGAAAGCGATATGGGCAGAATTGACAGGGCGTTGAGTGTTAGCTTCGGTCTTGATTCGGGTGCATTTACCGTTTAAATACTTCAGTTTTAATTCTTAAAAAGCAACAAAACTTTCCCGGCTGAAAATTTTTCGGCCGGTTTTTAAATATATTTTACATTAGGTATTGAAATGTGAGTAATTTTAGTGTAAAATGTACAAGAAATCTCAAAAAATCGCACTTTTTTGAAATAAATTTGGAGGTTTTGTATGAATTATACACTTACAGCGGCTCAAGCAAAAGAGCTTATTGAAACTAAACTTTCTCACAATCTCGGCGTTACCCCCGAGGAAGCAAGCTATGAGCACTACTATACGGCAGTCGCTACAGTTATCAGAGATATGCTCCGCAAGGGCAGAGCAGAATTTAAAAAGCAAGCAAATGAAGCCGACACAAAGAATGTCTATTATCTTTCAATGGAATTTCTTATGGGTCGTTCACTCAAAAATAACCTTTTCAACCTCAACCTTACTTCCACTATTGAAAAGGCACTTGCCTCTTTTGGCATAAATCTTGAAAAGCTCTACGACTGTGAGCCCGATGCAGGTCTCGGCAACGGCGGTCTTGGCAGACTTGCCGCCTGCTACCTTGACGGCCTTGCAACACAGGGCTACAACGGTATGGGCTACTCAATTCTTTATGAGTTCGGTATTTTCAAGCAGAAGATTATTGACGGCTGGCAGACAGAGCTGCCCGACTTCTGGCTTCCCGGCGGAAGCGCATGGCTTCTTGAAAGGCCGCAGGATGCACAGGAGGTTCGTTTTGAAGGCTGGGTCGAGGATTACTGGGATACGCACTACCACCACGTAGAACTCAAGGATTACACGCCCATCAAGGCCGTTCCCTACGACCTTTTTGTTCCCGGTAAGGACGGCAAGGCAGTCAGCGTACTTCGCCTTTGGTCTGCAAAGGCACCCGGTCTTGATATGGAAAACTTCAACCAGGGCAACTACCTCAAGGCTGTTGAGCAGAATGCCATGGCAGAGGTTATCAGCAAGGTGCTCTACCCCTCCGACAACCACCCCGAGGGCAAGAGTCTTCGCCTCAAGCAGCAGTATTTCCTCGTTTCCGCTTCAATTCAGGATATTGTAAGCCGTCACCTGCGCCGTTTCGGCACAATCGAGAACTTTGCCGAAAAGAACGCAGTTCACATCAACGACACACATCCCACACTCGCTATCCCCGAGCTTATGAGAATATTCCTCGATGAATGCGGCTACGGCTGGGACGATGCCTGGAGAATTGTCAGTCAGACCTGTGCTTACACAAACCACACGGTTATGAAGGAAGCACTTGAATGCTGGGGCGAAGACCTGTTCAAGCGTCTGCTGCCCAGAATTTACCAGATTACAAAGGAAATTGACAACCGTTTCCGCTCATACGTATGGGAATCCACCTATGATGCCGATTATGTTGAGCGCACAGCAGTTATTTCGGGCGGCTCGGTGAGAATGGCAAACCTCTGTGTTGCCGCAGGTCACCACGTTAACGGTGTTTCCGCTCTGCACAGCCAGATTCTTAAGGACACGGTATTTAACGACTACTACAGGCTGATGCCCGAAAAGTTCACAAACGTAACAAACGGTATTGCTCACCGCCGTTGGCTCAACCAGTCCAATCCCGAGCTTACCGAGTACCTCACCTCTCTTATCGGTGACGGCTTCACATACAATGCTTCCGAGCTTGCAAAGCTCCGTGAGTACAAGGATAATAAGGAAGTTCTTGAAAAGCTGGAAAGCATCAAGCTTGCCAACAAGCAGCGTTTTGCAAAGTATATTAAGCAAAAGCAGGGTGTTGACATTGACCCGAACTCAATTTTCGACGTTCAGGTAAAGCGCCTGCACGAGTATAAGCGCCAGCACCTCAACGCACTGCACATTGTTTCCAAGTACCTTGCAATCAAGGAAAATCCCGACGGCGATTTCATTCCCCACACCTATATTTTCGCCGCAAAAGCTGCTTCGGGCTACATTGTGGCAAAGAGAATTATCAACTTCATCTGCGAGCTTGGCAGACTTATTGATGCTGACCCCGATGTAAGAGGCAGACTTAAGGTTGTGTTTGTTGAGGATTACAACGTTTCCGTTGCCGAAATGCTTATGCCTGCGGCTGATATCAGCGAGCAGATTTCCCTTGCAGGCACAGAGGCAAGCGGCACGGGCAATATGAAGCTTATGCTTAACGGCGCAATCACACTCGGCACAATGGACGGCGCAAACATCGAAATTCACGAGGCTGTCGGCGAAGAGAATATCATCATCTTCGGCATGAAGACACCCGAGGTAAATGCGCTTAAAGCAAATTACAATCCCCGCACCTATTATGAAAACAACTCCGAGATACACAAGGTTATTGATTTCGTTAACAAGGGTATCAACGGCAAATCCTTCCCTGATGTCAGCGCATCCATCATCTACCACGACCCATATATGGTGCTTGCCGACTTTGCCGATTACCGCAAGGCACAGCAGAGAATTGACGAACTGTGGAAAGACCGTGAAACCTGGAACAGAATGTCGCTGATGAATATTTCGGGTGCAGGCAGATTTGCCGCTGACAGAGCAATCAACGAATATGCCGCAAACATCTGGAACACTGCTCCTGCAGTAAAGCCTGCCGAAAAAGCGGAAAAGAAAACCGCAAAGAAGGCTGAAACCAAGACAGCAAAGAAGCCTGCGGCAAAAAAGTCTGCAACAAAAAGCAAATAATTCTTGACAAACCTAATATAAAAGCCTAAAATTTAATAGCGGTTTTATCAAACCCATAATTCTCTCAAAAGGAGGCAAACTGTTTTGGACAGTAAGGACAGCATACCTTTATGTTGCTCAAGATTTAAAACAAAACAGCAGTCGCTGAACTGTGAAAACGGCAGCTGTCAGCCTCCGTGTGCATTAAAGCACTTCGAGAGCTGATTGGCTTATTTCGCCCTTTCCGCACAGCACGGCTGCGGAAAGGGTGTTTTTTATGGATGAAATGAATTTCGATATGCTCAACGAGCTGCTCGCCGCAGGCAAATTCGGCACGCTCAAATCAGAGCTCAATGAACTCAACGAAGTTGATATAGCCGAATTCTTCGGCAGCCTTGAGCCCAAGCAGCAGCTTCTCGTATTCCGTATTCTTTCAAAGGATATGTCGGCAGAGGTTTTTGCTTACCTTGAGCCCGACGACCAGATAAATATTGTTAACCTCATCACCGACCGAGAGCTCAGCGAACTTGTTGACGAGCTTTTCCTTGACGATACGGTGGACTTTCTTGAGGAAGTACCTGCCAACGTCGTAACCCGTGTTTTAAAGGCGGCAGACAAGGAAACAAGGCAGCTTATCAACCGCTTCTTAAGCTACCCCGAAAACAGCGCAGGCAGCATTATGACCATAGAAATGGTGCAGCTGCACGACTACCTGACGGTTGAAGAGGCAATTGAAAACATACGCCGCACGGGTATTGACAAAGAAACGATTTACACCTGTTACTGTATTGATAAGGCTCGCCACCTTGTCGGCACGATTGACCTGAGTGAGCTTATATTTAACGACGGCAACACACTCCTGAGTGACATAATGGAGGAGGATGCCTCGCTTATCAGCGTAAACACTCACGATGACCAGGAATATGTTGCGGAAATCGTAACAAAATACGACCTGTTGAGCGTACCCGTAACGGATAAAGAAAACCGACTTGTCGGTATCGTTACAATCGACGACGTTATTGACGTTATTGAAGAAGAGGTCACCGAAGACTTTGAAAAGATGGCGGCTATGACCCCGTCGGACGACGAATACTTAAAAACGGGTGTTTTCAAGCTGGCAAAAAACAGAATTCTGTGGCTTCTCATTCTTATGATTTCGGGCACGTTTACAGGCAAAATAATCGAAGGCTATGAAACCCTGCTTGCAGGCTTTGTTGCGCTTACGGCCTCGATGCCCATGCTTATGGGTACGGGCGGTAACGCAGGCAGCCAGGCTTCAACGCTTATTATCCGTGGTCTTGCAGTAGGCGAAATTGAGATAAAAGACTATTTCAAAATCGTTATGAAGGAGCTGCGTGTTGCAGCAGTCTGCGGCGTTGTACTGGGTGCTGCAAATATTTTGAGAATGTACCTTTTCAGCGAGGGCACACTGGAAGTTTTCCTCGTTGTTTCGCTTGCGATGTTTATAGCAATTGTCGTTGCAAAGCTTATTGGCTGCTCACTGCCCATTTTTGCAAAAATCGTAAAGCTTGACCCTGCGCTTATGGCAGGCCCGATGATTGCAACGCTTGTTGATATCGTTACACTTGTAATCTACTTTGCACTTGCAAAAGTATTTCTATTATAAGGATTTTTCCTATGCACTATATTCCCTACAATTCACGGCTTCAATTTCATAAAAACAAATTCGGTGCAATTCCTTCGGACTGCACCGTTTGTTTGCGTGTGATACTTCCCCGTGAGATGCGTTGCAGCGCAGTAAGGCTGTGCGTAAAAAAAGACGGTGAGGACGAAGTAAAATACGCCTTTGACTGGGACTGTATGGAGGGACTCGGCGAGGAATGGTGGAGAATTGATTTCACCCCTCACTCCCCCGGGCTTTACTGGTACCATTTTGAATACGACATTCCCTTCGGAAGCGGCAAGATTTACCACAGGGGCAACGGTATAGGCGCACTGTGCGCAGAGGGCAAGGACTGGCAGTTGACGGTATATGACAAGGATTTCACAACACCCGACCGCTTCAAGGGCGGAATAATATACCAGATTTTCCCCGACCGCTTCAACAAGGCGGAAATTGAATACAAAGATGTACCCGAGGACAGAGAAATCCGTACCGACTGGGGTGCATTGCCCCGTTGGGAGCCCAATAAAAACGGAAAGGTAACCAACAGCGACTATTTCTGCGGCAATCTTAAGGGCATTGAAGAAAAGCTCGATTATATTGCCTCACTCGGCGTTACCTGCATATATTTAAACCCGATTTTCGAGGCACATTCCAACCACCGCTACAACACGGCGGATTACACGAAAATTGACCCTCTGCTGGGCACAGAGGAAGATTTCGCAGACCTTTGCAAAGCGGCAAATAAAAAAGGGATAGACATAATCCTTGACGGTGTTTTCAACCACACGGGCTCGGACAGCGTTTATTTCAACTTAAATAACCGCTATAATTCAGTCGGTGCATATCAGAGCAAGGAATCGCCGTATTATTCGTGGTATTCCTTCCGCAAATGGCCCGAGATTTATGACAGCTGGTGGGATTTTGACACCCTGCCCGATACCAACGAAACGGATGAAGGCTTCAGAAGCTTCCTTTTCAGCGACAGCGGTGTAATAAAAAAATGGCTCAGGCTCGGTGCTTCGGGCTGGCGGCTTGATGTTGCGGACGAATTGCCCGACAGCTTCCTTGACGAGCTTTGCACCTGCGTAAAAGAAGAAAAGCCCGATGCGCTTATTTTAGGCGAGGTGTGGGAGGATGCTTCAAACAAATGCGCCTACTCCAAGCGCAGAAGGTATCTGCTGGGCGGTCAGCTTGACAGCGTTATGAATTACCCGTTTGCGGATGCGATAATGTACTTTATGAGAACGGGCATTGCAAACGGCTTTACCGAAAAGATTTTGACCATACTCGAAAACTATCCGCCGCAATGTGTTGCACTTTTGATGAACCACATAGGCACACACGACACGGTAAGGGCAATTACGGCTATGGTCGGCGAAAGCACCTCGGGCAAGGATCGCAGGTGGCAGGCAAATCAGACGCTTACCGAAGAACAAAAAGAAATAGGCATAAAGATGATGAAAACCGCCGCCGCAATTCAGTTCACCCTGCCCGGCATACCCAGCATTTACTACGGTGACGAGGTCGGACTTGAGGGCTGCCGTGACCCGTTCAACAGAGGCTGTTTCCCGTGGGGCAGTGAAAACGAAGAGCTGCTCGATTGGTACAGAAGGCTCGGAAAAATCAGGCGCAGCTCCCCTGCCCTCAGCTACGGCAGCTTTGTTCCCGTATCCGAAGCGGCAGGCTGTATAGCCTTTGCAAGAGAAGGAGCAAACAGTAAGCTCCTCACAATTGCAAACCGCAACGTTCATCCGATAACCTATTACCTGCCCGAAGCGTGGCACGGAGCAAGACTTTTGCTCGGCGGTACGGATATCAAGTACACAAGTGTTGAAATTCCTGCCAACGGTGCGGTAATTTTACGAAAATGATGTTGACAATCAGCGATTTTAATAGGATAATAGAAACAAATCAATAAGCAGGAGGTTTTTTCAAAATGACAACCAAAAAAATTCTTGCAGTAATCCTTGCCGCAATTATGCTTGTGCCCATGTTTATGCTCGGCGCAAACGCAGAAAATGCGGAATACACCATTGTTTCCCCCTATGACAAGGTTATCTGGGAGGGCGACGGTGCCTGGGGTGCATACAAAGGCACACTCCACACCCACACCACCTACAGCGATGCTGACCTTGACCTGTCCACAATGATTAAAGGCTACTACAATGAAGATTACGATTTCGTTGCAAATTCTGACCACGGCGTAACAGGCGTTGAATGGAACAAAGAGCCTGCACGTCCCCTTCTTTACCTCTACCAGTATATTATCGGCAACAAGGTAGGCCACCTTACAGACGAGGAATATGAGGCAATGACAACCGGCACATATCCTCTTGAAGACGGCACACCCAGAAACAAGAAGATGGTCTGCGTAACAGGTGCAAACGAATTCGGCTACATCACACTCACAAAGAGCCACACAAACGGCTTTTTCCTGCCCGCCGATATCGGTAACGCTTGGGACGGCGGCGAAAACAGCTTTGAAGAAGCTATCAGCTTCGTTGAAGAAAACGGCGGTCTTTCACACATCGACCACCCCGGCGACTGGCTTGACAGCAACAGCAATCCCGATATCGTAAACGACCCCGCAAGCGTCAAATACTTCGGCGATATTCTTCTCAAGTACAAGTCCTGCCTCGGCACGGAAGTATTCAACGAGAGAAACGGCACAACGGGCTACGACAGAATTCTTTGGGATAACCTGCTTATGTATTGCCTGCCCTACGGCAAGAACGTCTTGGGCTACAGCAACACAGACGCTCACTGGCTTGAAACAATTGACTCTTCCTTCAGCGTATTTATGATGGAAGAAAACGATATGGATCACATTAAGGAAACAATGCAGTCAGGTGCTTTCTTCGCTATTACAAGAAAACTTCGTGGCAATAACTTTGAAATCGGCCCCAAGGAAGAATTTGATGTTATCGGCAGCGACTTCCCCTACCCGATGTTCACAAAGCTCACCGTTGACGGACACAAGATTACCGCAGCCGCAAAGGACGCACAGCAGATTCAGTTCATTGCAAACGGTAAGGTTATCGCAAAGCAGGCACTCAGCGGCAACGGCGAATATACACTTGACCTTGACACAATCGAAGGCGCAGAGGATTTCCTCTATGTAAGAGCAGAGCTTCTCGGCGAAGGCGGTATGTGCGCTTCTCAGGCACTCGTTATCGACAACGGCAGCAAGCCTCTCACCTTTGAGGAAGAAGAAATCAGCCTTATTGACAAAATCATCAACTGGTTCAAGGATACAAGACTTTACGTTATTTTCCAGGAGCTTGCAAGAGCAATAGGCTAAATAAGTTAAAAACCGTCATTCGTAGGAGTGGCGGTTTTTTCTTGCGGCAAATTGCGGTTTGTCGGGGACAAACAATACAAAATGCAAAGTTCAAAATGCAAAATTGTGGGAGGGCTTCGCCCTCACCCATCATAATAATCGCTCTAAATCAATGTTTCATAAAATCGGAGCGAAGCGACCCTTAACTTTGCACTTTGCTTTTTGCACTTTGCATTCATCTCGGCAAACTGTAATTTGACAAATTCTAATATTATATTATAATAATACATTATGACATTCAGGAGGGTGAAATATGGCTGAAGAAAAAATTGAGTCGCTTGGCAACGGTGTTTTTGCCGTACTCAGCGAAATACACACCTTCGGCACGGATGCCTTCCTGCTTTACGATTTTGCCAATATAAGGCACAAGGAAACAGCCTGCGACCTTTGCAGCGGCTGCGGTATAATTCCGCTGTTAATGTTAAGGGATAAACAAAACAAACCCGTTACGGCGGTTGAAATTCAGGAAGACGCCTGTGGTCTTATGAAAAGAGCTGTTGAAATGAGTTCACTTGACGGCAGGCTGAACATAGTCAACAGAGATTTAAAGCAAATTCGCAATGAATTTTCCGCAGGCAGTTTTGATTTAATTACGGTAAACCCTCCTTACTTTCCCGTCGGCAGCGGTTACGACTGTGAGGACGAGCCTCACAGGCTGATAAGAAGTGAGGTCGGTTGCACGCTTGAGGATATAGTAAAACAAGCGGCGTGGCTCCTCCGTTCGGGTGGCAGAATGTGTATGTGCCACAGACCCGAAAGGTTAACTGACATTATCTGCTCAATGAGGGAAAACAAAATTGAACCCAAGCGCCTGCGCTTTGTTGCAAAAAACGAAAAAAGCGCACCGTGGCTTGTACTTATTGAGGGCAAAAAGGATGCAAAGCCCTCACTTCTGACAGAAAAAACGCTTTATATGAACGACGAAAAAGAGCTTGAAAGGATATACGGCGGCTATGCAAACTGAAAACAAAACAGGTACACTTTATATTGTCGGCACGCCGATAGGAAACCTCGGCGATTTTTCACCAAGAGCTGTTGAAGCACTCGCCTGCTGCGATTTTATTGCCGCAGAGGACACGAGGGTTACGGTTAAGCTGCTCAACCGCTTTGAAATTAAAAAGCCTATGGTCAGCTACCACGAGCACAACAGAAAAGAGCGTGGCGAACAGATTGCCGCAAGAATTCAAGGCGGCGAAAGCTGCTGTCTTGTGACGGATGCAGGTATGCCTGCCGTTTCCGACCCGGGTGAAGAATTGGTTGACCTTTGCCACAACCTCAATATTCCCGTCTCGGTTGTGCCGGGCCCGTGTGCTTTTGTCAGCGCACTTGCACTTTCGGGTATGAGCGCAAAGCGTTTTACCTTTGAGGGTTTTTTGAGCGGAAGCAAGCCGAGGCGAAAAGAGCACCTTGAAGAAGTTAAAAACGAAAAGCGCACCATGTGCTTTTACGAAGCACCGCACAAGCTGGAAAACACGCTCAAGGAAATGGCAGAGGTTTTCGGCGACCGCAGAATAGCAATCGTACACGAGATTACAAAAATCCATGAAGAAGTAATCCGTACAACACTTTACAAGGCCGCTAAAGACTACGAAAACGCCAACCTCAAGGGCGAATATGTAATTATTGTTGACGGTGCACCGGAAGAAGAAAAGCAGGAAATGACACTTGAAGAAGCCGTAAGACTCGCCAAAAGGCTGATTGCAGACGGCGTCGGCACAAGCGAAGCCGCAAAGCAGACGGCAAAGGAAACAGGGTTTAAGAAAAGCGATATATATAAATTGTTGGTTGATTGACAAATTACGGTTTGTCGGGGACAAACAATGCAAAATGCAAAATTCAAAATGCAAAATTGTGGGGGGGCTTCGCCCTCACCCATTTGTGTAAATCGCTCTAAATTAACATTTTATAAAATCGGAGCGAAGCGACCCTTAACTTTGCACTTTGCATTCATTTCGGCAAACCATAATTTGTAAAAAACATACTAAAGGAGTAACATCATGCTTGAAAATATAAAGGACTTCTGGTATCTTTACGTTTTACTGATTGTATTTATAATAATCACAATATTTGTGTGCATAAAGGCTTTCGGTGCGGCAAGCAGGCACAGCAAGGAAGTTAACGCCCTTATTGCCAAGGCAAAGCGCAACAAGGAATTGAGAGATTCCTATAAAGAGTTAAGCAAGGAAATTATCGAAAACGCACCTGCCGCTTCGCTTTTTGAGGGCGTTGCGCTGAATATGGAAGCCGCCTGCCAGAAAACAGAGGACACAAACGGCTTTTATGAGGCACTTTCCGACGGACAGAAAAAGGTTTACGCCTTCTATTATCTTGCAAGTGAAGCCAAGGAATTCGGTCTTTCTGCTTTTTTCAAAGAGAGCAGCAAACCGCTTACAAGTGATGCCGTTGCTGCCGCAAAGGAATTTCTGAATGACGATATTTATACGGTAATAAACGAAATGTTTGCGTGCTACGATGAAGAAAACGAAAGCGCATCGGTAATTCCCGAAACAGTCAACCGACTTAACGGTGAGTTTAAAAACCTCACAAATGATATCGATTTGTTTGCACTTGCAGGTGAATATATCAAAAATAATACAAGTGAGTTTTTAAAATAAAAACATAAAAGCCAAGGTGAGGATTTCACCTTGGCTTTTATAATTAATATGCTTATTCTCCGATTATGCCGTAGTATCTGCCGAACCAGTAAGGAAGGAGATATACGCTGGGCGGAGAGGCAACGGTGCCGTTGCCCTCATCGGGTCTGAAGGGGTTAGAGTCGTAGTTATATACGATTCTTGCGTCCATATCAAGTGCTTCCTTGAGCTGCTTTCCGCCGCCCCAACGCTCCTGCTCGGTGTCGTAGACAAGACCCTTGCGAAGCGAATTAATCATGGGTCTGCGCACCATATCCATCGGGAATTCACGCAGGGATTTGACCGCCAAATCAAGGTCGCAGGCCTCGTCCGTAAATGCGCCGTAAATGAGGTTATAGAACATACAGTGTTCGGGGCGCTCATACTCCCAATGGTGCTTCATACCCATAAGCAGGTACTTTCTGATTGCGGGGTCTTTCTCTATGCGGAGAATTGTAACCGTGCAGAGGAAGCCAAGATTGTCGTCGATATGGCAGGTGTGGCCGTCGGGCTTTTTGTGCTGTGCTGCGTTGAGAATATAATGCTCATCAACTGCAAGTCGGAGGTACTCTTTTCTGTACTTCTCATCACCTGATACGTGATAAGCTACGCCGAGGAAGGTGAGCAATTCAAGAGAATTGATGCACTTTTCCCACTGCCACATACTGTTGCGGTTGAGCTGGTCGGGATCCCAAATAGCCCAGGTTGTGGGCAGACCGTCAACATCGCAGAGTCTGTAATTATTTTCAAGGATATGGTCAACGATATCGCAGACTATTTCCTTTATGTATTCCTTTTCTTCGTCGTTTGCACAGAAATCATAATAGAGTGAGAAGCCGAAAAAGTGACCTGTCATTTCGTCGCTTGAGGTTTCGCCGAGCCATTCACACTCGCCATTGGGAGCAGGATGCCACTCTGCGCCGTCACGCTTGACAACCGTGCCGTAGCCTTCATCTCCCTCAAAGCGGACAGCACGGGCTGTGAAGCCCTTTACGCCCGTAATCTTTGCAAGGTAGCCCATAGCCTTCATTGAACGTCTTGCGGCTTCAAGCACCTTTTCGTCCTTTGTAACGGCGTAGCAGTATGCAAGAGCGCCGATATAGGTCTGTGTCCACAGACCGTCGTTATCCGTAATACAAACTTCGCCTGTATTGATGTCGTAATTTTCTATTTTGTGAAGACCCGTTGTAAAGCCCATACCTCTGATGTACTTTTCTTCTGTGAGGTTGAAGAAATAATCTGCTTTTTCTTCAAGAGTCATAGCCTTTTCGGTAATCTTGGTAACGCCTGAATCCGTAGCGGTCCAGATTGTGTCGCCGACAGCAATTGCGTCGTTAACCTTGGGCTCGCAGCACCAACGGCAGGCAGGAAGATACTTGCGTGAGCCGTTGTTGATGATAATCAGACCTGCGGCGGAGGAAAGGATAACTCTGCCGTCCTCGGCAAAGCGGATTTTGTAAATTTCCTCCTCGGGCAGGCAGTTAATCTGCTCGTGACCGTACCAGCCGTTTGTCATATCGTAGATATATGCGCCCTTATCCGTGCCGAGCCAAACAAAGCCCATACCGTCAAAGGCAATACAGCTGATATTGAATTCGGGCATTGTGGAATGCTCGTGGAACATAGTCATCCAATGCTTTCTCTTGCCGTTGACAACGCTGAATTCGCTGCCGCTTGCGGCTGTGATTTTCTCACCTCTTATTGCAAGGTCGGTCGGCATAAACTCTGTGTGGAAGAATTTGTTAAACTTACCGTCCTCAAACTTATAAAGATGGCCGACAGTGATGAGGTAAAGCTCATCCGTGCCGCTCATAGTGATAATTTCGTCCTCAAAGCTCTGAAAAAGGCTGATTTCGCCTTCCGTAACGGCGTAAAGCTCGTTACCGCAGGCAAAGTATGTAACGCCGCCAAAGGCAAAAATTGCGCTCACCTTGCCGCAGGAGAAGCTGCCGAGAGTACCGTCCGCCTTTGTGTAATTAAGACCTGCATCCGTACCGATGTAAACCGTGCCGTCCGCACCTGCACCAAGGCAGATTGCCTTTGAAGAAAGCAGACCGTTTTCAGCCGTGAAATAATCACAGAAGCGCTGAGGGTATTTGTTGGATTTATAAAAACCTTTACGCATAAAAATCTCCTTTTTATATTTATTAGTTTATATATTAAATAAGATTAGAGTGATTGTCAAGATTAACATTATTTAAACAGTTTTTTGTTGTCCGTTCTTTCAAGCAGATAATCAACGGAAACATTGTGAAAATCGGCAAGTTTAATCAAAATTTCCGTAGGGATATCCAACTCCCCTCTCTCGTAATTGCTGTAAACACGCTGACTGCAAGAAAGCACCTCACCCATTTGTTTTTGCGTTAAATCTTTGTCTTCACGTAAATCTCTTATTCTTTTATAAAGCATACCGTTCACCATTCTTTGTTTTTAGTATGCTCATTATAGTTTAGCGCAATTTCCGCTATTGACTTTTAGCGGAAAATCCGCTATTATGAATTATACAAATAATGTCAATAATTATATATTGCTTATTTGATATTTACGTTTTGGAGGTTTTATCATGTCTTGGGAAGAGCAAGCAAATGCATTCAGACAACAACAAATCGCAGATAACACGAGACAAATTGCCGACACACTCTATCGGGAAGAAAACAGAAGAATTCACAATAGCTTAAATTCAGGAAGTTCAGATGTAAGAATAAATACTTCTGCCAAAGGCGTAACTGGAAAGTATTATATGTCTTTCGGCAAAAAACTGTTTTTGTTCTTAAAATGGGAAAGTATGATAGCAATTCCAGTTTCCCTTTTTGCAATAATAGTTTCCTTGTCCATATTATCAAACATATCTGCTCTGTCAAGCTCTTCCTTGGTTTCCGGAGTAGAGGATTACTTTTTACTATCACTTGCTTTAGGTGTTATTATTTGGATAGCTATTGATATTAAAATAATCCAAAAGCTTAAATATAAATAATTACTCGTACCTAAATCAAAGTCTAATATAATTCTTAAAAGCTATATTAATTGACGTTAGAACACAGAACAAAAAAGTGATGTCATTCTGAAGTAAAGCCGAAGAATCTTGAAAGCGAAAAAGATTCCTCGTTTTGCTCGGAATGACAGACAATAAGGTTTATTGGTTATATATTTACCGTGATATTACTTTTGTGTTCAGATAAGAGATAAAAGATAGTAACTATGAGATAAAAGATATTTACCAAAACAACGAAAAAAGGTGTGATTCGCACGAATCACACCTTAAATGCTTTGTTAAAACAATTTACGCTTCGGCCTCGCAGCAGGAGCAGGAAACATAGCACTCTTCGTCGTTTGCTTTTGCAGCCTTCTTTTCCTGAATCTTCTTGACAGCAAGAACAACACCTGCAACAACTGCGGCGATAGCAGCGATGATGCCGATAATTTTAAGAACCTTCTTGAAACATTTCATTTTTGGTAATCCTCCTTAATTTTCAATAATAAATACCAATAAAAGTATAACCTTTGTATAAAATAAAGTCAAGCAAAAAACAAAAATAATATTAAAACAAAAATAAAAAAATTTGCGGCCTACCTCTACCGCCGAAAAAAATCGGAAGCACAGGTAGACCGCAGGCTTTGCGTGAGGTCGGGCAGAACTGCCCAACCTCAATTAAAACGCCTTAAGCCTTGTTTGCCTTGAGTACAAGAGCGGACTTCTTTCTCGCAGCATTGTTCTTGTGGATAATACCCTTTGCTGCAGCCTGGTCGATCTTCTTGACTGCTGCTGTAACAAGAGCATCCTTGTCTGCGGAATTAGCCTCGATTGCGGCGTTAGCCTTCTTGATAGCTGTCTTGAGAGCGGAGTTAGCAGACTTGTTACGAGCTGCCTTTGTCTTGTTGACGAGAACTCTCTTCTTTGCAGATTTAATGTTCGGCACGGAATACACCTCCTTTTACTATCACACAGATATGTATATTATCATTTTTTCAAGGAAAATGCAAGCAATTTTTAAAATTTAAGTGTAAAATTTTCGTTGTTTTCCAATACTTAATATAGTAATTTATACAATAAGATGAAAGGAAAGTCAAGTTATGAATTTAAGAACCGATCTTGCGCTTGAACAAAGGGAAATTTCAGCGCCCGAAGATATGGACGGGATTGAGTGCGAAGAAACAAAAAAGGGTGATGTAAAAATCACAAGAATTGAGATAACAAACGAAAACGGTGAGAAAAGGCTGAACAGAAGAAAGGGCTGTTATATCACGGTTGAGCTGCCGAATTTAAGCCGCTTTGCAGATTTTACGGAGAGTGCAAAAATCATAGCGGATGAACTTACCTCACTATTGCCCAAAGACGGGCTGATACTTGTTGCAGGTCTGGGAAACGACCAAATCACGCCCGATGCGCTGGGGCCGGGCTGTGCATCATTAATTTTTTCCACACGCCACATTGGCAAGGAGTTACAAAAAAGCATAGGCTTTGAGCACCTGCGACCCGTTGCAAGAGTTATACCCGGTGTACTCGGGCAAAACGGAATTGAAACGGTGGAAATACTGGAAGGAATTATCCGCCGTGTCTCCCCTGCCGCACTCGTTACGGTTGATGCACTTGCTTCACGCAGGCTGTCAAGACTCGGGTGTACGGTGCAAATCTGCAACACGGGTATATCCCCCGGCTCGGGTGTGGGCAACGCAAGAGCCGAAATCAGCCTTGATACGGTGGGCATACCCGTAATATCAATCGGCGTGCCGACGGTGGTTGATGCCTTAACCCTTGCCTGCGACCTGATTGGAGAAGATGCGACTGAAAAACTGGAAAAAGACGGCGAAAAAATGATGGTTACACCAAGGGAAATTGACCTGCTGATTGAGCACGCCTCAAAGCTGGTTGCCGCCGCAATAAATTCAGCACTTCAGCCGCACATGGATATTGACGAGCTTATGGCACTTGTATCGTAATTATTTTATCACCTTCCGCATATACTTTACCAAATATTTAAAAGTATAACGGAGGACAAACCGTGAAAAAGATATTCAGTTTTTCTTACGATGCCGCTGCAATTGTTACGGCTGTTGCAATTATTGCAGGTATGGTTGGTATATCCACACCGTCGGCGGCACAAGCTGCGTTCGGCTTTGCCGAAATGGCGGTAAAAAGCGCCGAAAAAGTGTCCGCCACGCCGTTTTCGGCAATACTCGATGATATTTCAGGCACAGACACCTTCGAGGCAGAAAGAACGGTTTTTACGGACAATCCGTTGAGCTCTCTCACTAAAACGCCCGAGGATATTTTACAGCTTATAAAAGCGGCAGAAGCTAACGCAAAGAACGACATTGAGGACGGAAAAATTGAGGAGAGAAAATATGCGGCGATAAACACAAGCACGCTGATAGGCAACATTGCCGTGCGCAACAACACGGACACGCAGAAAAACATCAACCTGCTCAAATACTATGAAGCTGATCCCGATATAAAAATAACGGACAAGACAAAGCCGAGCGTGCTTATTTTTCACACCCATACAACGGAGTGCTACGAGCTTTTAGACAGAAATTGGTACGCACAGGATTATATTACACGCAGCAATTCCGCCGACAGAAACATGGTAAGGGTCGGAATGGAAATCAAAGAACAGCTTGAAAAGGCAGGCTACTGCGTAATACACGACACCGAGATACACGACACGAAATACACAGGTGCTTACGCACACTCACGAAAAAGCGTTGAAAAGTACCTTGATGAGTACCCGAGCATTCAGGTTGTACTCGACATTCACCGTGATGCAATAGAGCAAAGCGGCGGCGTGAGAATTAAGCCGACTGCAGAAATACTCGGCAAAAAAGCGGCACAGCTTATGATTATAACGGGCTGTGAGGAAGGCAAGGTGACGGATTTTCCCGACTGGGAACAAAACCTGACCTTTGCCCTGCGCTTACAAAGCGTATGCGAGGAGAAATTCCCCGGACTTATGAGACCCGTATATTTCTGCCAGCGCAAATACAATATGGATTTGTCACACAACAACCTGCTTGTAGAGGTTGGCAGCTGCGCAAACACGCTTGAAGAAGCAGCCTACGCAGGAAGATTGCTCGGAAACTCGCTTGCAACGCTTTTAGACAGAAGTATTGAAGGAAACAAAAATGAAAAGACTGATTAAATACTATTCAATTATATCCGCACTGCTGATACTTTTAACGGCAGGTACAGCCGCTTTTATTACCGCAGGCGAAGAAAGCGCGGCAATGACAAAGGGCACCCAAATAAAAAAACACAAGCTCACCGCAGAAGCAATAAGCGATGAGCTTGAAAAGGTTGGAGATATTATTTTTTCTTTTCTTCCCTTTCGTGAATAACGAACTTTGTGGGCGTACCCTCAAGGCCGAAAACCTCACGAATCTGGTTGTCGAGATACCTCTGGTAGCTGTAATGGAACAAATCCTTACGGTTTACGAAGCAGACAAACGTCGGCGGACGTGTTGAAGCCTGAGTCATATAGTAAATCTTGAGTCTTCTGCCCTTATCAGTCGGCGGCTGTACCCTTGCGGTAGCATCTGCAAGGACTGCGTTGAGCTTGCCCGTTGAAATACGCATAGCGTTCTGTGCATCGACAAAATTGATAAGCTCAAAAAGTCTGTCGATACGCTGACCCGTTTTTGCGGAAATGAAGATAATCGGAGCGTAGGACATAAACGAGAAATCGTTCATCAGCTTTTTACGGTAGGCGTCCATAGTCTTGCCGTCTTTTTCGACTATATCCCACTTATTGACCGCAATGATACAGGCTTTACCCATTTCGTGGGCTATGCCTGCAACCTTGGAGTCCTGCTCAGTGAAGCCTTCCTTTGCGTCAATCATAATAACGCAGACGGTTGCTCTTTCAACAGCCATTCTTGCACGGATAACGGAATATTTTTCAATAGCGTCGTCAACCTTGCTCTTGCGGCGAAGACCTGCGGTATCGATAAGGACATACTTGCCGTGCTCGTTTTCGATTACGGTGTCCGTTGCATCACGGGTTGTGCCTGCAATATCGGAAACAATTGCTCTTTCCTCACCCGAAACGCTGTTGACAAGCGAGGATTTACCGACATTGGGCTTGCCGATAATGGCAACCTTGATTGTGTCGTCTTCCTCTTCCTCTTCCGGCTCTTCGGGGCAGTAGGAAAGGATTTCGTCGAGCAAATCGCCTGTGCCGTGGCCGTGAACGGAAGAAACGGCAATCGGGTCACCAAGACCGAGATTATAGAACTCGTAGAATTCGAGCGGAGGCTCACCTATTGAGTCGCACTTGTTGACAACAAGCACAATGGGCTTGCCGCTTTTCTGAAGCATTGAGGCAACCTCCTGGTCGGCGGCAACAACACCGGTACGCACATCGCAAACAAGCACGATAACATCTGCGCTGTCAATGGCAAGCTGAGCCTGACGGCGCATCTGTGAAAGAATTATATCGTCCGAATACGGCTCGATACCGCCCGTATCGACAAGAATCATATTTCTGTTGAGCCATTCACACTCGCCGTAAATTCTGTCACGGGTGACACCGGGGGTATCATCCACAATAGACAGCCTTTTACCGCAGAGCTTATTGAACAGCGTTGATTTGCCGACGTTGGGTCTGCCGACAACGGCAACTATCGGTTTTGCCATATCAATCACACCTTCCCAAAAATTTATCAAGCAGCTCGTAACCGTCCGCCTTGCAGGAAGTAACAGATACTCCCAGAGCGGTGCTTAACTGAGCCACGGTCATATCGTCGAGAAAAACCTCTTCGCCGTCACGCAAGGAATTGTCGGGAATGATAAGCTCACTCCCCAATTCCCTGTCCTTCAACTGCTCAAGAATATCCTGACCCGTTAAAAGACCCGAAACTGTAACGCTTTCGCCAAAGAAAACATTTTTCACTTCATATACGTTTATTTTTATATTATACCTTATTTCAAGAGAATTTGCCAGCTCTTTTATCAAAGGATGTGCAGCCGCACCGGTAACGGCAGAAATCTCTCTGCCCTTTTCGGGTGTATAGTCGTTCATTTCAAGTGCAGAGGTAAATTCTTCTTTAAGCAGGCGCCACATACCGACACCGTTTTCAAGCTGCGGATAATCGCCGTAATAATCGGCAGAGGGTATTTCCCTTTGGGCGGCAAGATAAAATTCATCCGCCGCATAGGCTATGGTTTCGTTATTATAGAATTTGAAATGAATATTGAAATCGTCCACTGTATCAATTACCCTTGATGCGGTTTCTTTGTTGTAAGCATCAAGATGAGGCAGACCGTCACGGTGCTTTGTAAGACCTACGGGCACGCAGGCTATACTCTGCACGGCGGGATAGAGCTTGCCGAGCTCCGACAGGGAAAATTCAAGCTCCTTGCCGTCATTTATACCGGGACAAAGCACAAGCTGGGTGTTGAGCTTTATTCCTGCCTCGGCAAGGCGGTTGAGGTAACGCAAAGATGTACCCGAATTGGGGTTTTTCATCATTTCAACACGGAGCGTGGGATTCATTGTGTGAACAGAAACATTGACAGGGCTTATGTGCATTTCAATAATGCGGTCAATGTCCTTATCGGCAAGGTTTGTCAGCGTGACATAATTGCCGAAAAGGAAGGAAAGACGGGAATCATCATCCTTGAAATAGAGGCTTTCACGCATTCCCTTTGGCATCTGGTCAATAAAGCAGAAAATGCACTTGTTTTTGCAGGAGTGGTGCTTGTCCATAAGATAGGTTTCAAAGCACAGCCCCAAATCGTCGTACTCGCCTTTTTTGACCTTTACAGTGCGGCGTTTACCCTTTTCTGTTTCGATTTCGAGCTTTAATTTGCAGGCACTCGTGTAAAAGCGGTAATCAAGCACATCATTGATTTCGTGCGAATTTACGGCAACCAACGTGTCACCTGCGGATATTTTTTTATTGAGAATAGAATCGTGTTCCACGCCTGAAATTTTAACCGACATACACGTCACCTGCCTTTATATGCATTAATACTGCGTTATTCAAACAGCCCTGATGTTGATTTACCGCTCTTACCTGTAATACCAACCACACGAGGCCATTTATTTGTTTCAATTATTGTTGTTGCATTGATATTACCCAAATGTGCATAAAAATGTCTTAATTGAGATAATATCAAACCCAAACGGTTGGTTTTACATCCCGTTGGTATTTCGGAAAGCATATCGTCATTAAGCGTTTCAAGATATGCATTAATTTTTGTCTTTATGCTTTCAAGATAATCTGAAAGCTGTTCTCTTGAAAGAGATATTTCGCTGAACTCATTAAGCGAATTTAAACCCTCGATATGAAAGTCAGGCTCACTATACTTTTTGGGATTTATAAACCATTGGTCAAGCGAGTGAAACGTATGATAAACGTGCTTCCAAACGGGCAAATCACAAAGTATATAGTCCATATCACAGGATTGAAGCATTATATCGGCATTGGTAAACAACGCATTGACATTCTGCTTTATAGCATTTACCAACTCGTCAGCCATAGTTACACCTCTTTAATAAAGCCTGCTCAATCTTTTTGGAACAGTCAAGAACGTTCCTACGTTATAAAATTACATTGATTACATTTTAATGGTCATTACCTTTTGATATTTCCCATTTCAAAGGATTTTCGTCTATATACCGGCAAATTTCTTTATAAGCTTCCTTATTTCTGATTATTTCATCAAAATATGATTTTTGCCACACTTTTATTTCGGGAAATATTTTGTGAATTTCACGAGAAACACCTGATTTATACAGCCCAAGTACAGTATCCAGTGTAGGGAACGGTCTTGACCGTTCCGCCTCGGGGTCGCAGCCAATTACAACGATAGCGTGAATGTGATTGGGCATTACGACATATCTGTCTATTTGTATCCCCTCATAATGTTTTTCTATGTTCAACAGATGTTCTTCTGCTATTTTTCCGCAAACCGTAGGATTATCAGGCATACCGAAAATACATTTTTTATTGTGTGTGCATATAGTCACAGAATAATAGTTTTCGCTCGAATAATCGTAACCCGAAAGTCTCGGCAGTTTTCTTTTAGGCAGCTCCATATTTTCACCTTTTCGGAACGGTCAAGACCGTTCCCTACGTTATCATTAAGGTTAAATATATTTCATAAAAAGCTATATATTTTATGTTAGGTTTATTAATTATTTATTCTCAAATCACGATAGTATAAATCCTCACGGATTTTAAAGCCCTGCTTTTCCCAAAAAGCATTGCCTTTTTCATTGGTTTTGAAAACAACCAAGAACACCTTGTTTATGCCTTCCGCTTTTACGGCTTCTACTGCTTGCTTAACCAAAGAAGCACCAATACCGTTTCCACGGAATTCCTCAACTACACAGGTGTGATGTATATAACCTCTGTAACCGTCGTGTCCAGCCATTACCGTTCCGATAATTTTACCGTTTTCAACAGCAACAAAGCTTGTGTTCGGATTACGAACAAGAAATTTTTCAATATACTCTCTCGAATCGTCGGGATTAACCCCGATATCGGGAGAGCTTGTCCACATTTTCATCATATCGTCATAATCGGACGGTAACATATTACGTATTATCAAAATATCACATCCAAAAATACAAATGTAGGGAACGGTCTTGACCGTTCCGTTTTTACCATCATATCGTTTTTACGGCGGAACGGTCAAGACCGTTCCCTACGTTATCAATAAATTACATATAATCTTCAAACAGGGCTATATACTCCTCGTGTCTTGGTTCTGCGTTTTCATGCAGCCATTCGTAAACAGCATTGAGCATCTGTTCTTCATCGTAAACATCTCTGTCACGAAATATCCTGCCATACATTCTGCTAATATCATCGTAACAATCGACACCACGCAAAAAATGCTTTAAGTTGGCGACAAACACCTTCAAGGTATGGTCATAAAGATTATTGAGAGCTGAAAGCTGTTGCTTTGATACCGTATCACAATGCGGATTTGCGGTACAAGCCACATCAACCATCATAAACGGGTTGTCTGTATTCAAAGCCAAAGACACAACATACTTGTCCGGTGCAAGACTGGGTGCAAAATCGTAAAAAATCACATCAAATTCTTTCGATAATATATCGGGGATATGGGTTGCGAACAAACCGTTATCGACACCCGATACATCTATTTCTATATCTATATCGGAATATTCGTCGTATGTATCGTCGCTTACGCTGCCGTACAAGCCGCACGATTTCACTTCGGGCAAGCTGCGCAAAAAGTCGCAAAATTCATTTGCAAATGATTTAATCATTGTTACACCCCACAATCACATAATTGAAATTATATCGTTTAAATTATCAAAGCAATAATCCGCATTTTTGTCAAAGCCCTTATGGACTAAAACCGTTGTCATACCGGCTGATTTGCCGCCGAGGACATCGGCTGTCGGGTTATCGCCTATCATAACAAATTTCTCATCGGGATAAAAGGATTTTGCGATATTGAATATTTCTTTTCTCGGCTTATCGTAGCCGACCAGACCCGAAACAACGAGCCTGTCAAAATATTTTGTGATACCGAGAAAATCGGTTATTGTTTCAAGCTCGGGATAATTATTGGATAGAATTATATTTGTGTGTCCTTTTTCTTTCGCCGCTTCAAGCACGGCAAGAGTATCGCCAAACAGAAAATAGTTTTCGGGCAGCATTATGATTCCCCTCACCTTTTCGCTTGCCGTTTTCGCCTGTTTTTCGTTGATACCAAGGGAAATAAAGCTGTTGTAAAAGTGGGCATTCATCAGCTCCCACCATTTTTCGCCGACAAAGGCGGTGAAATCCCTTTCGGGTGTGTGCCAGGTGTAGCCCGTCCGGTTACAGCGGCGTATATCCTGAAATGTAACCGTGTGGTTTTCTACGGTTTCGTTGAGTGCTCTGAAAACGCTGTTACTCCAGAGATGGTCGGAATAAGCCAAGGTACCGTCAAAATCCCAACAAAAAATGCTCATTCAACACACCTCTTTTTTGCGAAACGGTCAAGACCGTTCCCTACATTATCACAAAAGCAAAAGGCAGGGAGGATATTAATCACCTCTCTGCCTTAAAGCCTAAAGCTTATGCCTCTGTTTCAACTACCTGTCTGCCATTGTAGTAACCACAATTAGCACACAGTCTGTGCGGTCTCTTGTATTCGCCGCACTTGGGGCACTTGACCAGCTCAGGTGCATTAAGCTTCCATACGCTGCTGCGTCTCTTGTCTCTTCTTGCCTTTGAGACTCTTCTCTTCGGAACTGCCATTTCGCCAACCTCCTTGTTGCTGTGTAACTTCTACTCATCGTTATTATCCAACAGCTGCCTTAAAACCGCAAGACGGGGGTCAAGCGGAGCAGAACAGTTGCATGAGTCGTGATTAAGGTTTTTGCCGCAATACTGACAAACACCCTTGCAATCTTCCTTGCACAGATGCCTTGTCGGCAAGCCGAGCAAAATATCCTCCGTCACCAGCTCATCGAGATTGAAATGAAGCGAATCGACAAGAATGAGCTCGTCGTTGTCTTCGTTGTTGAGCGAGGTGACCAGAACATGGTCCACGGGGATAGAAAGATTTTTTTCTGTGTGTGTTGTGCACAAATCGCACGGGGCGGAATAAGTAAAGGTTGTGTCTGCAACGAGGCTGACTACGCCTGCCCTGTTGAACACGCCGCCCTTAACCCTAACGGGAGTTGTAAAGGGATAGTATGTTGCGATGTCGATACCGGATAAATCCAGCTCATAATCGAACTCAAGCTTTTCGCCTATGTTATTAAAAATCGGTTCAAGCTCTAAAAACACCTTTTAAACCTCCGAAGGGGATATAGCTTAACAACACGCACAGAACATTATACTGTTTTAATTGCGCTTTGTCAAGAAAAAATTTATTTTTTACAGAACTTCGGCGAAATCAAATACGCTTGCGGGAATTTCTTCCTTATCGGCGGAAACCGTGAAGGTGATATCGTGCTCTGTAAGCTTGGAAAGCTCGTTGACCTTTGCAAGGAATGCTGCAAGCTCCTCGTAATCTCTGCCGCCGATGCGCAGTGTAGCATCAACAAAGATATCGGTAATATCGTGGTCTCTTGCGCAGATACCTGCGAGGAAGCCGTAGAATGCATCGTAACCGCTTACTTTATAGTCGTCGGTCGCTGTAAGTCTTGCACGGTGTGTGATGTTGAGAGTAAGCAGAGGCTGCTTTTCAACACAGACAACGTTGCCGTTTGATGCATCAACAGCGGCGTTGACAAGCTCGATGAGCTTCTTTGTTTTACCTGCACCCTTGTGACCGAGAATAAGTTTTACCATAGTAATTCGCTCCTTTATTTTATCTGTTAAGTTTTGCTTCCAGCTCAGCCTTCATGTCCTCGTAGCCGGGTTTACCGAGCAACGCAAACATATTTTTCTTATAGCTTTCGACACCGGGCTGGTCAAACGGGTTTACTCCCAGAACATAACCTGAAATTGCACAAGCCTTTTCAAAGAAGAAGATAAGCTCGCCCAGAACATACTCGTTCATTTCGGGAATTTCAAGCACGATGTTGGGAACATCGCCGTCCGTGTGTGCCAAAAGCGTGCCCTCGAATGCCTTGCGGTTTACGAAGGAAACCGTCTTGCCTGCGAGGAAGTTAAGGCCGTCAACATTTTCGGGGTCTTCCTTTATATTGACATCTGCCTTGGATTTATCGACATATACCACCGTTTCAAACATCAGCCTTTCGCCCTGCTGGACGTACTGGCCGAGTGAGTGAAGGTCGGTAGAATAAATCGCTGAGGAAGGATAAATGCCCTTGAGCTGCTTGCCTTCGCTTTCGCCGTAAAGCTGCTTGAGCCACTCGTTCATAAGAGTGAAAGCCGGCTCGTAGCTGACGTACATTTCTATGCTTTTACCCGAGCGGTAAAGCAGGTTGCGTACGGCGGCGTACTTATAGCAATCGTTATCGAGGGAAGCAACGGAATATTTTTCACGTGCGTCCTGTGCACCCTTCATAAGGGAATCGATATCGATACCTGCCGCAGCAATCGGAAGAAGACCGACAGCGGTAAGAACGGAATATCTGCCGCCAACATCGTCCGGGACAACGAAGGTCTGATAGCCTTCCTTATCGGCAAGAGACTTGAGAGTGCCCTTTGCCTTATCCGTTGTGACGTAGATACGCTTTGCAGCTTCTTCCTTGCCGTATTTTGCTTCAAGGATTTCCTTGAACACACGGAAGGCAACTGCAGGCTCGGTGGTAGTACCGCTCTTGGAGATGACATTTATTGAGAAATCCTTACCGTCGATAAGCTGCATAACTTCGTTAACCGAGTCTGCGCTGATTGTGTTGCCGGTAAAGAAAATCTGCGGTGTGTCTTTTGCAAGAAGATTATAATTATTGCCCTTGCAGAATTCGATAGCTGCTCTTGCACCGAGGTATGAGCCGCCTATACCGATAACAACGAGAGCCTTTGAATCCGCCTTAATCTTTTCGGCGGCGGCTTTTATAGCCTCAAACTCTGCCTTATCGTAATTTACGGGCAAATCAAGCCAGCCGAGGAAATCTGCTCCTGCACCTGTACCGTTGTGCAAGGCTTCGTGGGCGGAAAGAACATCTTTTTCAATTGAGTTGAGTGCGCTTTGGGTAGCAGCAGCACCTGCGTAGGATACATTGAGTTTGATTGACATAGATTTGGTCACCTTGTGACACGAGGTAGGAAAGAAAAACCGTGTGCCGCAAATACTCCTTAACTAAATAAATATATATTTTTGTTTATTTTAACCGATATTTTACATTAATGCAAGATGCTTTTCTTAATTTTTTTCACAAATTTTATATTTTTTCATCATTTCTTAATCAGACTGTCGAAAGAGCAAAGAAAACGGCGCAATATTTCGGCAAAGGTCAGCTTTTCTATACGCTTTTCACTTGTCAGCGGATACTCGCCCAAGGTTTCGCCGTTAAGTGTAAACTTCACGCTGCCCACCTTCTGCCCCGCTTCAACAGGTGCCTGCACATCGGTTACAAGCTCAACCGACTGCTCGATTTTTTCACTCTCACCCTTCTTGATAAGCACGGGAGAAAGCTCGGAAATGACGGGCATAAAATTCTCTTTTACGCCGCCGATGACATTTACCCGTGTTATCATTGACAAATCCACGGCTGGAGTTACCGTTTCATAATTGGCAAAGCCCCAGTTAAGCAGGGCTTTTGCACCGCCGAAGCGGTCGTCACTTGTGGGGCTGCCCATAATTACGGCTACGAGGTGTGTCCCCTCCCTCATTGCGGAAGCGGAAACACAGCAGCCTGCCTTTGCGGTTGTACCCGTTTTAAGGCCGGTTGCACCGTCGTAAAAGCGTATGAGCTTATTGGTGTTGACAAGCTCTGTTGCACCGTTACGAAGAGAATCCATCCACACGGTGGAATACTTCTGTATCAGCTCGTGCTTGAGCAGTTCAACAGACATCAGCGCAACATCGAACGCACTTGTCAGGTGGGTGTCTGTGGTATCGTCAAGACCCGTGCAGTTGTCGAAATGTGTGTCGTTCATCCCCAATTCTTTTGCCCTGTCGTTGAGCATCTGAACGAGTGCTTCCTCGCTGCCTGCAATATGCTCACCGAGAGCTTCGCAGGCATCGTTTGCGCTGTAAATTGCCGCCGCACGAAGCAGCTCGTCAACAGTCATAGTCTCGCCCTCTTTGAGCCAAATCTGTGAGCCGCCTTTAGCCGCCGCAGTTGCGCTTGTGACAACCTCATCGGTTAAATTCAGCCTGCCCGAATCTATTGCTTCCATAACCAACAGAAGTGTCATTATTTTAGTGACAGAAGCCGGATAAAGCCGGTCGTGCTCATTCATTGCGGCAAGCACCTGACCCGTTGACGCATCAACGAGTATTGCCGCTTTTGCGTTGACGGTGACAGGCATTTTCGCTTCACCTTCAGCATTAACAGAAACCGGAAAAGCAAACAGCAGACAGAGCATTATACACAAGGCTTTGATAACAGTTTTTTTCATTCAATCACTCCCCTTTTTATAGATTGATATGAAAAATCCTTTTTATAAATTACCTTACACTTGCCTTAATAAAAGATTTGAAGTATAATATTGTTTCAGTGAAACCCAAAGGAGATAAAAATGAAGGCTGCTTTTTACACACTCGGCTGTAAGGTTAATCAATACGAAACACAGGCACTCGGCGAAGCACTCGGCAAAGAGGGCTTTTTAATTGTGCCCGAAACGCAAGAAGCCGATGTATATATAATCAATTCCTGCACGGTTACGGCAGAAAGCGACAAAAAGACAAGGCAGGCTGTACGCCGATTCAAGCGTGAGCACCCCGACAGCGTTGTTGTGCTTACGGGCTGTATGCCTCAGGCATACCCCGATGCGGCGAAAGAGCTTATTCAGGCGGATATTGTTGCAGGCAACCGCAACAATGACAAGCTGCCGAAAATGATTAAGGAATATCTTGAAAGCAGAAACAGAACGGTAAACGTTGAAAAGCACGAAAAGGACGAGATTTTTACCGCCTGCTCAATCAGCTCGTTTGACGAGAGAACGAGGGCGGCAATCAAAATTGAGGACGGCTGCAACCGCTTCTGCTCCTACTGCATCATTCCCTATGCAAGAGGAAGGGTGCGTTCAAAGCCGCTTGACGAGATAAAAAAAGAAGCGCAGGCACTAAGCCGAAACGGCTTTGAGGAAATAGTGCTTGTAGGCATCAACCTATCCTCATACGGTACGGATTGTTCGCTGACACTTTGCGATGCAGTAAGGGCTGTTTGTGAGGTGGAAAAGGTTAAAAGAGTGCGCCTCGGCTCACTTGAGCCCGACCACATGACAGACGAAATGATAGCCGGACTCAAAGCGCAGAAAAAGCTCTGTCCGCAGTTTCATATTTCGCTCCAGAGCGGCTGTACGGCAACGCTTAAGAGAATGAACAGACACTATGATGCACCCGAGTACGAGCGCATCTGCAAGGCTTTGAGAGCAAATTTTGAGGACTGCACAATCACAACAGATGTTATGGTAGGCTTTGCAGGCGAAACGGACGAGGAATTTGCCGAGTCCCTTGAATTTGTAAAGACAATAGGCTTTGAAAAGGTGCACGTATTCCCCTACTCACAGCGTGAGGGTACGAGGGCAGCAAATTTTCCTGACCAGCTTGACCGCAAGACAAAACAGGAAAGAGCAAAGAAAATGGCGGACACGGCAAACGAAATCCGCAAAGCCTTCCTTGCCTCTCAAATAGGCAAAACCGTTGAGGTGCTTGCAGAAACAAAAGCTCAAGACGGCAGCTGCACGGGCTACACGGCAAACTACACACCCGTTACAATAAAGATGGGTGCGGAGTGTTCAAGGTTTTACACAGTAAAAATAACAGCCGCCGATGACGACAGCTGTTATGGTGAAATTATTTAATTTACGGAATACTTGTTCGCAAACATATTGTAGGTCTGGGTGAAATCCTCGTTGCCCTTCTTGATATTGCGCAGGTATTTGTGCATATCGAAACGGTCATTTGCGGTTTCAATTACACACACGGCTATGTTGGAGCAATGGTCCGAAACACGTTCAAGATTTGTAATAAGGTCGTTGAAAACGAAGCCTTGTTCAATCGTGCACTCGTTTCGGCGAAGGCGCTCAACGTGGCCGTTTTTCATGCGCTTTTTAAGCTCGTCAATAACCTGCTCAAGCGGCTCGACAAGAGCAGCTTTTTCCAGGTCGTTATTGACAAAGGCATCCGTTGCAAGGCCGACGATTTCAAGCGTAGCACCGACTATATTTTCCATTTCCTTCTTGGCTTCGCCCGAGAAAGACATTTTCTTTTCCTTGAGCTCTTCTGCGGATTCAAGGATATTCAGCGCATGGTCGCTCAAGCATTCAAGGTCACCTATGAGGTGGAGCTGCATTGAAAGCTCACGGCTGTCCGCATCGCTCAGGCTCTGTGTGCTGAGCTTAACGAGGTATTCGCCGAGTGTGTCCTCGTATTTGTCCGCTTTCTTTTCGCCCTTGCGTACACTTTCGGCAAGCTTTTCGTCATAAGAGCCGAGGGCTTTTATTGCCTCCTCGATAGTTTTACGGCTGAGCTGAGCCATAGTACAGGTAACATTTCTGCTCTGTGCAATGGCGACAGCAGGAGTACTGAAAAGGCGCTCGTCGAGAAGGTTGGTCTTTTCCTCGTCGCCCTTGTCTTTGACTGTGAGACAGGCAAGCCTGACAAGAAGATTTGACATCGGGAAAAGAATTACGAGAGCAACTATTTTAAAGCCCGTATGAGCAACAGCTATACCTAAAGGATTTGCCGGTTCGTGAAGAATAGGAATATCGACAACCGAAGTGACAACATAAAATGCGGTAAGCAGAATAGCTGTTGCTATTACATTGAAATAAAGATGGATAAAGGCAGCACGCTTTGCGTTTTTGTTTGCGCCTGCACAGGAAATGATTGCGCTGACACAGGTACCAATATTCTGACCCATAATAATCGGAATAGAGGTCATATAGCTGATACTGCCCGTGAGGGTAAGCGCCTGAAGAATACCGACCGAAGCTGACGAGGACTGAATAATTGCCGTGACAACGGTACCCATAATCATACCGAGCACGGGATTTGTGAAAAGAATAAGGGCGTTTTTGAAGCCTTCAAGCTCGGTGAGAGGCTTTACGGCATCGGACATAACATCCATACCGAACATCAGCACGGAAAAGCCGAGAAGGATAAGACCGATATCCTTGTTCTTTGCTCTTTTGGTAAACATATAAAGAATGATACCCACAAAAGCCAGCACGGGAGTAAACGATGAGGGCTTGAAAAGCGAAACCCAGAAGTTGTCGCTTTCGATACCCGTTAAGCTCAAAAGCCAGGCTGTGACGGAAGTACCGAGGTTGGCACCCATAATTACGCTTACGGCCTGAGTGAGCTGCATTATACCCGAGTTTACAAAGCCGACAACCATAACCGTAGTTGCCGAGGACGACTGAATGACAGCCGTTACAACAAGGCCGAGAAGAAAGCCTTTGAACTTGTTTGAGGTAAGCTTACCCAAAATTGTTTTCAGGCGGTTGCCGGCACTTTTTTCGAGTGCATTGCCCATAGTATTCATTCCGAAAAGGAAGAAGGCAAGACCGCCCAGCAAGGTAAACACATTCATAAAAGTCATAGGAAAATCCTCGCTTTTTAAATATATTGTCGCATTTTGTATTTCGAGTGCATTATAACCGACACAGCAGCAATTAATATTCCCGATTGGAAATATATCAAAAATTCATAAATTAATAATATTTTGCTTTATTTTCTGCAAAAAATGGTTTATCATTAATTGCGGTGATAAATTATGATTAAAAATGTTATTTTCGATATGGGCAATGTTTTGCTGGATTTTGACCCGCAGGTTCAGCTCAACGCTGCCTGCCGCAGCAAAGAAGCAAAGCCGATACTCTTCAAGGAGCTTTTCGGCGGCGAAGAATGGATACAAAGAGACCTCGGCAACATTACGGTTGACGAGCTTTACAGCGGCGTTGCAGCAAGAATACCGCAGGAATATCACGAGGATTTAAGGCGGCTTATTGATATCTGGCAGAACTATATGCTGCCGCTTGACGGAGCAAAGGAATTTTTGCTCAAGGTAAAGGCAAAAGGATACAAGGTGTTTATTCTTTCAAACGCAAGCGAGGATTTTTACAGCTATTTCCCGAAGCATTTCGACCTTGATTTTTTTGACGGATATGTTGTTTCGGCGGATATCCACATCATAAAACCCGATGAAAGAATTTACCGCCACCTGCTCGAAAAGTATGATTTAAAGGCGGAGGAATGTCTGTTTATAGACGACAGAGAGGATAATGTGCAGGGCGCAGAAAAGCTTGGAATCAAGGGGTTTGTGTTCAGGAATAATTATGATGATATAGGAAGATTGCTTGGTTTATAAATTTTTCTTGACAACTTTAACTTACGGTAATATAATGATATAAATTAAATAGCTCAAACCGATGAGGCGGAGATAACGGCGAAAAACGCCTTTACAGAGAGCCCGGGCAGCTGAAATCCGGGTAAGAAACAGTTCGTCAAATGGACCGCTGAGGGTGCAGTCAAATGCGCACAGGTGCGCAGAGTATTCTGCAACGTGAGGACATACGTTAGTTGTCGGGAGTATGACGGTACTCTTAAAAAGTGCACGCATTACAGCGTGAAGCAAGGTGGCACCACGGATAAAATGCTTATTCGTCCTTGACAGAAAGTTTTTTCTGTCGGGGATTTTTATTTTTTACGGAAGTGATTTTTATGAAGCTTTTGACAAAACGATGGCGTAGCTGAAAATTAAGACTGAACACAACATTTTATATATTTACGGAGGAACAGAACAATGAAATTAAACAATGTAGATTTTGACACCTATTTCAATAATTACCCCGATGAAAACGGTTACTTCGGAAAGTACGGCGGAGTATATGTTGACGACAAATTAAAGACCGCTATGGCTGAAATTACGGAAGCCTACTACTCAATCTGCCAGTCCAGAAAGTTCATTGCAGAGCTTCGCAGAATCCGCAAGGAATTCCAGGGCAGACCCACACCCGTAACCCACCTTGAAAGACTGTCGGATGCTCTGGGCGGCAAGGTACAGCTTTACGCAAAGCGTGAGGACCTTAACCATTCAGGTGCACACAAGCTCAACCACTGTATGGGCGAAGCACTTCTCGCAAAATATATGGGCAAGAAGAAGGTTATTGCCGAAACAGGCGCAGGTCAGCACGGCGTTGCACTTGCAACAGCTGCCGCCTACTTCGGCCTTGAGTGCGACATTTATATGGGCAGCGTTGATATCAAGAAGCAGGCACCCAACGTTGCAAGAATGAAGATTCTGGGCGCAAACGTCGTTGAGGTTACACACGGCTTACAGACACTCAAAGAGGCTGTTGATGCCGCTTTTGATGCCTACAGCAAGGAATACAACGACGCAATTTACTGCATAGGCTCAGTTCTTGGCCCCCACCCCTTCCCGATGATGGTAAGAGATTTCCAAAGCGTGGTCGGCATTGAGGCAAGAGAGCAGTTTATTGAAATGACAGGTCACCTGCCCAACGCAATTGTTGCCTGTGTCGGCGGCGGCAGTAATGCTGCAGGTCTTTTCGCAGGCTTCCTCAACGACAATGTTGACATTTACGGCATTGAGCCGCTTGGCAGAGGCCCGAAGCTCGGCGACCACGCAGCAAGCCTTAAATACGGCACAGAGGGCATTATGCACGGCTTCAACTCAATTATGCTCAAGGACGAAAACGGCGAGCCTGCCCCCGTTTACTCGGTTGCAAGCGGACTTGACTATCCCTCCTCGGGCCCTGAGCACGCTTTCCTTCAGGAAATCGGCAGAGTCAAGTACGACGTTATTGATGACGAAGAAACAATCGACGCTTTCTTCAAGCTCTCCCGTCTTGAAGGCATCATTCCCGCAATTGAAAGCTCACACGCAGTTGCCTACGGTATGAAGCTTGCACAGAGAATGGAGCACGGTTCAGTGCTCATCAACCTCTCCGGCAGAGGCGACAAGGATATGGACTACGTAATTGAGAATTACGGTATAAGATAAGATAAGGTTACGATATAACAATACCCTGAGATACGCTTTGTATCTCAGGGTATTGTTATTTAACGACAACGTCAATTTCGTCTTTGCCGGGCACTTCAAATATCGAAGCAAATTTCAAAGCAAGGTTATCATCAACATAATAAGCACTTGTTTCATTTGCAAGCACAGCGCTGTTTCTCTTATTCAATCGGTATTTCCATGTTTCATCGCTGATTTCAATATAATGAAGCTCGCATTCGATATTACGGGACTTATAAAATCCTTTTGCAGACTCACGTTCTGCTTTTGTCCAGAAGCCCCAATCAAGAACAACATTGATATCTTTATCAATAAACTCAATAGATTTATTTAACAGATATTTCTCTGTTCTTTCTACATATTCATCGTGTTTATCGCCGCAATGCTGACCGAACAAAGCAAGTGTTATTTCATCAACCGAAAGTAATACGGCGTTGTTTTCAGCACAGATTTTATTTGCATATGTAGTTTTACCGCAGCAGATTTTACCGCAGATTAAAATGACTTTGGACATAGCTGTCTCCTATAACTTACAATACATTTCCTGTGCTTTGGGTATAAACCCGAGTTTTTCATACAGACTGATTGCACTATGGTTATTTACAAGAACATCAAGATTTACAGAAGAACAGTTATGCTCATTCGCCCAAGCCTTTGCGGCATTCATCAGGGCTGTTCCGAAGCCTTTGCCACGGTGGCTTTCTGTTACGATTATATCCATTATATAACAAAAATTGCCGGGCAGCATAAAATCGAAATCGGGTCTTGTTTTTGCCTGAAGCAATATAAAGCCTACAATCTCACCCTCGTTTTCGTAAACAAAAATATCCGAATTATCATCCGAAACGGTTTTTTCAAGGAATTCAGTACTCTGGTCGCCCTCTTTTATAAAATCGGGAATCAGCTTTGCCATTTCTCTGAATTGCTCACGGTACAGTTTTGCTGTTGCAGGTATATCGTTTATTGTTGCTTTTCTTATCATAAGACTTCTCTCCAATCCCAAGCAACGGCTTGCACGGGTTGTCACCTGTACAAGCCGTTTTAATTAAAGTTTAAAACGCAAAATACTTTTCTCTCTGCTTCTTCATTCTGCCGTGGATGGCGTTGAGGAGTCTTGCGGCATCCTCGTCGCCTGTTGCGTACTGCTTCATGAGCATACCCTCTTCACGGCAAAGCTCATCGTGCAGTGGGAAGAAGTTTTCGTAGAGGAAGGCGGCGTACTTTACAAATCTTAAATCGCCTACCATACGGTATTCGGTGCTGATTGTATCAACAGCAACCGAATAGAAATCCTTGATTGAAGCCATAAGGCTTTCTCTTGTGTTTTCGGGTGCGAAAACGATAGTTGAGCAGATAAAAGCGTTACGGTTGTTGAAGCTTGAGTGGCTGTCCGTACTGCCGACAATCGGGTACTTGTTGCCCTTTGCGCATTGCTCGTAGTAAAAAATAGTCTGCAGACCGTTCTGCTCAAAATAGCTCTCACCGCCGAGAACCTCAAACGCATCGAAAGCGCCGCCCGCAAACATAGCCTCGGACAGGTTTTCGGGCACCTGGAACACGTTTGAAATCCAATACGGGTGGGCAAAAATGCTCAAGCCGCCTGACTTGCGAATCTGATTGGTAATCCAATGGCAGCAGGCATAGGGAAATCTCTCCACACCCTCAGGGATATCAAGGGTATCGGCAAGGGCATTGACCTCGGCATCAAATTCTTCACGGGACATCATATCGGGGCAGTTGCCGTCAACAGCACGCAGGGCTTTATCGTCACCTATTGTTTCGTAAAGCTCATCGTCATAAACAAGTGCATTGACGGAATAGAGACCGCCGAAATTCACCATATGGACATCGTTGACGAATTCCATATCGCCTCTCGTCATATGCACCTCTTCGCCGGGAACAAGGGTGAATTCAAGGGGAACGTCCTTATAAACGTTGATAGCTTCAAGCGAGCCGTAGTAATATCTGTGGTCGGTGATACCGAGGAAATCGTAACCGTGTCTGCGGTAATTTGCGGCAACTATTGCAGGTGCCTGCTTACCGTCCGAACGGCAGGTATGCATGTGAAGGTCGCCCACAAACGGATATCTGCCGCACAAATCCTCTTTGAGAGAATATACGGAAAGCTGGAAATCCCTGTCGCCGTTCTCTTTCAAGAAGCGGATATAATGCTCCTGCTCACCCTTGAAGGTATACTTTAAGCGGATGCAGCCGTCCGCATCGGGGCTTACCTTCATATCCTCAAAGCCTGTTGTGTTGGGGTAATCACGGCGGCAGCCCTGAGTCAGCGGACAGATAACAATATCGTATTCTTCCCTGTCAAATGCAACGTGAGCACCCAAGGGCTTGATTGTGATTTCAACTTCTTTGTCGCAGGGAAAAACCTTCGGAAAAATGTCGTAGTTGTGGATAACGTCTTTCATTTGTCAGCTCTCCTTTGCAAAATCCTTGGGTATATCATCTGTGAAAATATCGTAGGGCATTTCATAGCAGGTATCGTCAAGCACGAAAGCACCGCCCTCGGCAGTAAAGCACATTTCGGTATATTCGCCGAAGGTGGGCATAAGGTACTGAATAAAGAACTCACCCTTCTTTTCGGCAAAGACGGCAACAAACTCTGTTCTGCTGTCGCCCATCATTTCCATATACATAGTAACCTTTACGGCACGCTTGTCGGCATCAAATTCAAAGCTCTGTCTGAATTCGTTGTAGGCATAGTTATATACGCCGTTTTCCTCGGTGATTTCGCCGTTTTCGGGGTAAACACCGTCACAGATATAGTCGAAAATATAGCCGATATATGCATCGGAAGCGAGCATCAGGGATATACTTGGGAAAGCGTTCTCGTTTGCCGATTCCGAATTAATATAACCGTCGTAAGCAGGAACAAGTGCCTCGTTGAACCATGTTTTAAAATCCGCCTCGGTTTTCACCTTGACATCCTCACCGCAGGCGGCAAAGGACACAAGCATAAGCAATGCGAGAAACAAAGCCAATAATTTTTTCATTCATATCTCTCCTTCTGTTTTCTTTATATTTACAGAAATATTTTACACTTAATAATTACAGGTGTCAACTTGAAGATAATAATTTGACAATGTTTTTTATCAATGATATATTTAACATAAATGTAGTGCAAAGGACGGTGTGACAAAATGGAGGAAAGAAAGCTGCGCACGGCTATGCTCATAGGCGAGGAAGCGGTTGAAGCCTTAAGCAAAAGCTCTGTTTTGCTTTTCGGTGTGGGCGGAGTAGGCTCATTTGCCGCAGAGGCACTTGCAAGGGCAGGTGTCGGACACATTGGGCTTTGTGACAACGACACGGTTTCGGTTTCCAACATCAACCGTCAGCTTATTGCGCTTGATTCTACCGTCGGGCAGAACAAAGCAGAGGTTATGGCAAACCGAATTAAAGACATCAACCCCGATATAAAGGTTACCGTCTATCCCCTGTTTTTCTCCGCCGAAACGGTTGACAAGTTTGATTTTGAGAATTACGGCTATATCATAGATGCGATTGACACCGTTACCTCCAAACTGATACTGATTGAAAAGGCAAAGGAGCTTGATATTCCGATAATAAGCAGTATGGGCACGGGCAACAAGCTCAACCCCACGGCACTCACCGTTACTGACATAAAAAAAACAAGCGGCTGTCCGCTTGCAAGGGTTATGAGAAAGGAACTCAAGGCAAGAGGCATTGAAAAGCTCAAGGTTGTATATTCGACCGAGCAGCCTGTAAAGCCGCTTTTTCAGCCCGAAAACGCCGAAAAAAGAGCCGTACCTGCAAGCATATCCTTCGTACCGTCTGCCGCAGGTCTTATAGCCGCAGGCGAAGCGATAAAAGACCTTATCGGAGGAGGACAGATAAATGCTTAAATTCATTTCGCTTTTACTGGCAATAATTCAATTCTGTTTAATGCCGCTGAATTTTGTTTTAGGGAGGCACGACATTTTGATTGACAGAGCTACAACCTATCAGACTTTTGAATCCTTCGGCACAAGCTCGTGCTGGTGGGCACAGACGATTGAAAGCGACGGGCAGGCAAGAGAAATTGCAAAGCTCCTTTACGATGACGAAGAAGGGCTCGGGCTTGACGTTTTCCGCTACAACATAGGCGGCGGTGAAGCCGACAACCCCGAATGCCGTATATGGGATAAGAGCCGCAGAACAGAGAGTTTTTACGTTTTTGACGAGGAAAAGAATGAGTATGTTTACGATTTCACCCGTGACAAAAATGCAAGGCGTGTGCTCGACTATGCGGTTGAATACGGCGCAGAAAGAATTATACTTTTCTGCAACAGCCCTCATTTTTCAATGACGAAATCGGGTCACGCTTCGGGCGGACTTGAGGAATATTCTTCCAATCTTCCAAGAGAAAATTACCAAGCGTTTATTGACTATGTGCTGACGATTGCCGACTGGTTTGTAAGCGAGGGTTACCCCGTTTACGCTATATCCCCCATAAACGAGCCGCAATGGTCGTGGGGCAGCCCTGACTGGGTTGGGCAGGAAGGCTGTCACTACGAGGTTGACGAGGCAATTGAATTACTCGAAATGTTCGCCGTAGAAATGCAGGAAAGAGGCTGTACATACCGCTTAAGCGGCCCCGAAAGCGGCGAAATGACCCGGGCACACTACCAATACGTTGAAAAATTCTTCGCAAGTGAAATACTAAACGCTTACTGTGACAGCTTTGCGGGACACTCCTACTGGATGGACAGCAAGGCAGAAGAAAAGCGACAGATCGGTAAGGCATTTAAAAAGAATTATCCCGACAAAAAATACGAAATGAGCGAATGGTG
Source organism: Clostridia bacterium (assembly GCA_017516745.1). Lineage (GTDB taxonomy): Bacteria > Bacillota > Clostridia > Oscillospirales > Acutalibacteraceae > UBA8612. The sequence continues at coordinate 84,644 of JAFXBF010000002.1, read as the reverse complement.
CGAATTGCCGCTTGAAATTGACAGCACAACCATAGACAGCGGACTGCGCATGGCACGTATTATTGCCGAAGACCTCAGCCTGATGAATGCCGTATCGTGGCAGAGCTGGACAGCAGTTAACGGCGATGGACTTATTGACAGAAACGCTGACGGCACGCTGAAAATATACAACCGCTACTACGCTTTCAAGCAGTTTACTTCATTTATTAAGCCGGGTATGGTGCGAGTAAGGGTTTGCGATAATTTCTATAAAAGCAACACGCTCAACACGGTCGCTTTCACCGACGGCAGCAGGTATGTTCTGGTTATTGTGAACGCCGCCGAGACAGATGAAAAAATAAACCTGCACGGACTTATGGGTCAGGCGGAGATTTATCTGACAGACGCAACACACAACTGCGAAAAGGTTTATGAGGGTGAGCTTAATAAACAAAACACCGTTCCTTCAAAAAGCATAACGACTGTTTGTGTAGATATGTAAAGATATAAAAAGTTTAAGAGCAGGACTCAAACGAATCCTGCTCTTTTGTTATTATTTGAGTATATTTCCGCCTTCGCAGTCGATTGCTACTATCAGCGGAAAATCGCTGAAATTAAGGCGCTTTACGCTCTCACAGCCCAAGTCTTCAAAGGCGATTACTTCGCAGGAGGTGATACATTTCGCCGCCAATGCGCCTGCACCGCCTATAGCACACAGATAGACCGCCTTGTTGCGGACTATTGCATCGACAACCTCCTTGCTTCTCGGGCCTTTGCCGACCATAGCGGCAAGACCTTTATCGAGAAACATGGGTGCATAGGTATCCATTCTTGAAGAGGTGGTCGGACCGCAGCTGCCTATTGCAAGACCGGGAGGAGTGGGAGTAGGCCCTGCATAATATATGCAGGCACCGTTCAGGTCGAACGGCAAAGCCTCACCCTTATTAATAAGCTCAGTTATGCGCTTATGTGCCGCATCCCTTGCGGTATAGACAGTTCCGCTGAGCAAAATTCTGTCCCCCGCTTTTAACATTGGGGCAAGCTCTTTAAGCTCGGCAGAATCCGCACGGTATTCAGCCACGGCTTATTCCCCCTTGCTCAGATAATTCTGCAGGATTTTGTCAACCTGCGAAAGAACATCCTCGGGTGAATTGCATTCGGCCGTAATTTCCGACTGTGTTGCGGCTATTGCCTCGTATTCGTCGAGTTTTTCTTCAAGCTCACTGATACGGGCATCCTTACGGGCGTTTTCTTCCTTGCATTTCTGCAGTTCAATAAGAAGCTCGTCGATATATTCAATTACATCTTCACGGTCAAAGCCGCCGAAGGCTTTTCTTTTAAAAGACCTTTCTTCGCTCATACTTCTTTTCTCCGCTTTATTTTTTGAGAGCAACTGCTGCCTTTGCTTTTTCTGCAATGTTTTCAGCTGTAAGGCCGTAAATCTTGAGCATTTCAACAGCAGGGCCTGATGCGCCGAACTTATCCTCTACGCCGACCTTGAGCACGGGTACGGGATAATTCTCGCAGACAACGTCTGCAATTGCAGAGCCGAGACCGCCGATAACGCTGTGCTCTTCTGCCGTTACGATAACGCCTGTTTCTTTTGCGGCCTTGATAACGATATCCTTATCAATAGGCTTGATTGTAGCCATATTGATTACTCTTGCATCAATACCATCTGCCTTGAGGCTTTCTGCGGCAATAAGTGCCTCGTTTACCATAAGACCTGTTGCAATGATTGTAACGTCCTTACCCTCTTTGAGTTCAACACCCTTGCCGATTTCAAACTTGTAGTTTTCATCAAAAAGTCTGGGAGTTGCAAGCCTGCCGAAACGAAGGTAAACAGGGCCGTCTGTCTCTGCAGCGGCAAGCACGGCAAGGCGTGCTTCAACATCGTCAGCAGGGTTGATGATGGTCATACCGGGGATAGTACGCATAAGGGCAATATCCTCACAGCACTGATGGCTTGCGCCGTCCTCACCGACGGAAATACCTGCGTGAGTTGCACCGATTTTAACATTGAGGTGGGGGTAGCCGACTGAGTTTCTTATCTGCTCGAAGGCTCTGCCTGCGGCAAACATTGCAAAGGAGCTTGCAAAAACGGTATAGCCAGTTGTGGCAAGACCTGCGGCTACGCCTATCATATTGCATTCTGCGATACCTGTATCGAAAAATCTTTCGGGGAATTCCTTTTTAAAGGCAATTGTCTTTGTTGCCTTTGCAAGGTCAGCGTCAAGAACGATAACCTTTTCGTTTTTACCGCCGAGTTCAACGAGAGCCTTACCGTAGGCATCACGAGTTGCGGTTTTAATTACATCTGCCATTGTTTTCACCACTTACCCTTTCCTTAATTAAGCGCTGCCATAGCGGCGTCGAGCTCTGCCATTGCCTTGTCGTACTGCTCCTGATTGGGAGCTGTGCCGTGCCAGTCGCAGTTGTTTTCCATAAAGGAAACGCCCTTGCCCTTAACGGTCTTGGCAACGATAACTGTGGGCTTACCCTTGAATTCCTTTGCTGCTGTGAAGGCTGCATCGATTTCATCAAAATCATTACCGCAGATTTCGATTACGTTCCAGCCGAAAGCGGCAAACTTCTCGGGAATCGGATAAGGAGAGTTGACTTCTTCAACAGTGCCGTCAATCTGAAGGTTGTTGTTATCAACAACGGCTACAAGATTGTCAAGGCCCTTGGCGGAAGCGTACATTGCAGCCTCCCAGACCTGACCTTCCTGAATTTCGCCATCACCCAGGACTGTGAAAACTCTGAAATCGTCACCCGAGAGCTTTGCGCCCAGAGCCATACCGACAGCAGTTGAGATACCCTGACCGAGTGAGCCTGTGCTCATATCGACACCGGGTGTGCTCTTCATGCTGGGGTGACCCTGAAGCATTGCGTTGGGCTTACGCAGAAGCTTGATTTCATCGAATGAGAAGAAGCCTCTGAGAGCGAGTGCTGCATAAAGTGCAGGTGCTGTGTGACCCTTTGAAAGAACAAAGCGGTCACGGCCTTCCCACTTGGGGTTGGCAGGGTCCACATTAAGATGTGAAAAATAGAGATAGGTCATAATATCGGCAACCGAAAGGGAGCCTCCCGGATGACCTGACTTTGCGTTAAAGGTACCCTCGATGATACCTTTTCTGACCTCAATAGCCTTGATTTCCAACTGTTTTTTAGCTGCTGCGTCCAAAACAGTCACCTCCGTATTCTTAAAAAATTTTTAGTTAATAATTTATTGCTACTTTGAAATTTTGTCCAGAAAGGCTGTAAAATACTCCGGCAATTCTGAACTGATTTCAATATATTCCTTGGTTTTCGGGTGGATAAAGCCTATCAGCCCTGCGTGAAGGCACTGACCGCCCATTGAAACACCGTTCTTCGGGCCGTAAACATCGTCCCCTGCTACGGGGTGGCCGATATGAGCCATATGAACACGAATCTGGTGTGTTCTGCCCGTTTCAAGTCTGACCTTTACAAAGGAAAAATTCCTGTAGGTTTCAAGCACCTCGTAATGTGTTACGGCATTTCTTGAGTGAAGCTGTGTGACACACATTTTTTTGCGGTCGTTGGGGTTTCTGCCGATAGGTGCATCGACCGTGCCCGATAAATTCTTGAAATTACCGTGCACAACTGCACGGTATTCACGGGTAAAGCTGTGTGCCTGAATCTGTGAAGCAAGGCTTATGTGCGCTTCATCCGTTTTGGCGACAATCAGCAGACCGCTCGTGTTTTTGTCTATCCTGTGGACTATACCGGGACGGATGACACCGTTTATGCCCGAAAGACTGCCCTTGCAATGGTGCAGAAGTGCATTTACAAGTGTGCCGTCGGGGTTGCCGGGTGCCGGGTGGACAACCATATCCCTCGGCTTATTCACGACAAGAAGACAGTCGTCCTCGTATCGGATATCAAGCGGAATATCCTGCGGCTGAGCCTCAATTTCTTTTAACTCGGGTGCAGTGACGGTAATTTCGTCGCCCTCTTCAACCGTGTAGCTCTTTTTTTTCGGCTTACCGTTGACGGTTATTCCGCCGTCGTCAAGCACCTTTTGTATAAAGCTGCGTGAAAGCTCGGGCGCATAGGCGCAAACGGTTTTGTCGAGCCTTTCACCTTCGTCACCTTTTTCCACGGTGAAGCTGAGTACTCTTTTATTCTCCATCCGCCTTCTGTCCTGCCTTTTTGTAATCTCTGACTATATCGTAAACAAGATAGCCGACAAGGAGAAATTCACCGACGGTTACAAAGCAGTCCGCAAGGTTGAAAACGGGAAAATCTATGAAAAGCACCTCGATATAATCAACCACGAAATGTCTGAAAACTCTGTCGATAAGGTTGCCGAGACCGCCGCCCATAAGCATTACAACGCTTGCAAGAGCCACCTTTGACTTTATCTTTTTAGCGATAATCAGATAAAAGCCGACAAGCAGCACAACCGCCGTAAAAACGGAAAGCAAAGCGGTTTTACCCGTAAACAGGCTGAAAGCCGCACCTGTGTTTTCAACATATCTCCACTGCAGAAAGCCGTCGATAACCGTGCTCACCTCGCCCGAAACGAGTGAGGAATTGAGCACGGCAATTTTTATAAGCTGGTCAACCGCTGCTATTGCGGCAATGCAAACGCAGCAGATAAGCTCAACCATCAGTTACCCTCCGATTATTTCTTCTTGAAAAAGCCACGGAAGAAGGATTCCTCGTCGTCATCCTCGTCGTCGATATCGTCAACAACCTCGTAAACCGTACCGCTCTTGGAAACGTTTGTGGCTGTTTCTACGACAGCTTCCTCAACGGGCATATCCTGAAAATCTTCGCCGTCTTCAAGCTCCTCTGCGATGCTGAAGCCCTTGCCCTCATCCTCGTCAAACTCTTCACCGAAGAGAGAATTAATAAGGTCTTCTTCATCCTCATCGTCATCCTCGTCCGAGAAAACATCCTCAAACTCTGCTATTTCATCGTCAGCGTCTTCTTCGTCTTCGTCAGCATCTTCATCTTCATCTTCTTCATCATCTTCGTCGTATTCGTCCTCGTCATCATCTTCTTCGTACTCTTCGGCTTCTTCTGTTTCTTCATCTTCCTCGTACTCGTCAGCTTCCTCTGCCTCCTCGTACTCTTCAACCTCTTCGTCTGCCTCATATTCTTCGGCTTTCTCGGTCTCCTCGTACTCTTCAGCTTCTTCTGCCTCTTCGTACTCTTCTGCAGCTTCGTATTCCTCAACCTCTGCAGTTTCTTCGGTCTCTTCGTATTCTTCTTCGACCTCTTCAACTGCTTCGGTTTCTTCAACAGGTGTTTCCTCAACAACGGTTTCTTCTACTGCCTCTTCTGCTGCCTCAACAGGCTCTTCAACGGCAATTTCTTCTGCTGTTTCTGCCTTGTCTGCAGCTGCCATTGCGGCAACCTCCTCTGCAGCAAGAGCAGGAATTTCCTTAATCAGCTCAATATGCTTGGAATAGGAAACAAGGAGAGTTGAGCGGAAGTCGTTGACCTCTTTTTTAAGCATATCGAGAATCTTGTTCTGCTCGAGTGCGTTAAGCTCTGCCTTACGGTCGATATCGGCTGCCTTGCCTGTAGCTTCTGCAACCATAGCATCTGCCTTGGCTGTTGCTTCGTTTACGAGTGCCTCGTACTTTGCGTTTGCGGCGGCAACCTTTTCGTTGTAGTAGCTGTCTGCCTTGAGCATCTTATCTCTTGAAGCGGCATCTGCTGCTGCGGTCTTTTCTTCCGCTTGGGCAGCAGCTGTTGCAACTGTCTGCTGAGCCTGTGCCTCAGCTTCGGCAATCATGGCAGATGACTTTTCTTCTGCTTCGCTTACCATAGCGGCGGACTTTTCCTCAGCCTCTGCTACGGTTGTGTTTGCCTTTTCGGTAGCCTCGTTAATAAGAGTCTCTGCCTTTTCGGTTGATTCGGCAGTCATTGTAGCGGCCATTTTCTGTGCGGTAAGAAGTGCGGCGGAAATGTTGCCTTCTTCCTTCTGATAGGTTTCAACTCTTTCCGTAAGAGCGTTGATGCGTCTGATGTATTCGTTCTTTTCTCTGTCAAGAGCCTCAATAGCCTCTGCTATTTCGCCCATAAACTCGTCAACATCAATTGAACGGTATGTGCCTCTGCCGGCAGACTGGAATTCGTGTGCTCTGATTTGTGCAGGTGTCAACATTTTTATAAACCTCCAAGTATTTTGGGTAATTTACTGAAAATTATGTAAGATCAGGAAACCCGAAGGTTTCCTAAAAAACTCAGCCGAAATATACGCCGCCGTTTTCAAGGCTGTCGAGCAAATCGCCGCCAAGGTCATAGCCGTGGGGAACGATTACGAAAGTGCTGTTTGCAACACGGCGGATGCTGCCGTCGTTAGCGTAAACAACGCCGCCGAGGAAATCGACAAGTCTGCGTGCGATATCTCTGCTGGTTGCCTCAAGGTTGAGGATAACCATGTGGCGCTGGTTGATGTGGTCTGCAATACCCGTTGCATCGTCAAAGGTTGCAGGCTTTGCGAGAACTACCTGAGGCTTTGTTCTCTGCTGTGACTGTGCACCGAAATCGACAACGTTGTTGTTCTTCGGCTTTTCTGCGGGGCGGAAGCTGCTTGCAAAAGAAGAACGCTTGGTTACGGGAGCTTCCTCCTCAACCTCGTCCTCGTAATCTTCTTCAAGCTCTGTATCGTCTACATCGTCGTAGTAGTCACCTTCGTTAACGTTTACAAACTTGCTGATTCTGTCCATAAATCCCATTGTTATATCCTCCTGAAAATTATTCTCAAATTATTTAATATACACGACGGCCGAAAAGCGAAGTTCCGACACGCACAAGGGTTGCTCCTTCAAGAATTGCATCGGCATAATCCGAGGACATACCCATAGATAATATATTAATACTTGTATTATCTAATTTTTTTGACTGAATGTCAACAAACAAACGCCTCATTTTTGAAAAAAAGCTTCTTGCCTGCAAAGAATTTTCGCAAATCGGGGGTATTGCCATCAATCCGCAGAGTCTGACACCCTCGATTTCTGAAATTTCCGCCAGAATTTCTTCTGCCGTCTCCCACTCGATACCGCTTTTGGAGTCCTCACCGCCGACGTTGATTTCGGCAAGAATATCCGTTGTGATGCCTGCCGAAAGCGAACGCTTGGCAATTTCCTTGGCAAGGCGTACGCTGTCAACGGACTGAATCATACTCACTTCGCCTACAATCTGCCTTACCTTGTTGGTCTGCAGATGGCCGATAAGGTGAGCTTCGCACGGCAGGAGTGACGGCTTTTTGCCGAGGTATTCCTGGACCTTGTTTTCGCCGATGAGGTCTATTCCGCACTCGATTGCGTGGTTAATATAAACCGGCTCGACCGTTTTGGTAACAGCCATTAGCTTTATATCGCTTTCACTTCTGCCGCTGTCAAGAGCGGCCTTTGCAATATTTTCACGGATGCGGGCAAGGTTATACTCAATATCGGCAAAACGCTCGGCATCAATTAATTGCTTTTCCGTCATACAAATCCTTTCCCTTCGTAATAATTTCATCGTAAAGCTTTATTTCATCGTCGTTACAGATTACATATTCATCGCTTGTCCAGACGATATTTATTTCACGGAAGGTTACGCTGTTTGAGCGCAGAATATATACGCCCTTCACTCCGTCAACCTCGCGTACTGCATTTGCAGGCACTCTGAAGCCCGTTACCGAGTTAAAGATAATTTCGATATCCTCAATTCTCATATTGGCAAGCTCTTCATTCATTACGTTGCAGCGCAGTACAACCGCGGCAGTATCCGCACCCGAAACGTTAACGGCAACAACCTGTGCCTTAAGAGCTTCTGTTGAAGAATACGGAAAATCCACCGTAACAAAAGAATTCACGTCAAGCTCGGCAATATCTTCAATTTCAAGCTTGCATACGATATACCAGTTAAAGCCCGTAACGAGCTTACCCATAACGTCATCGGCAACCTGAGCCCTTTCGCCTTCAAGCAGGGCATCCACCTGCTCGGGCAGGATATTTTTAACCTCTTTGTAGTCAAAGGCGTTCTCGTATCCGTCAACATTGGCTATATAGTAGCCCGAGCCTGTTGCGTTTATTGTTTCGTGGTCGAGCTTTCTGCCTTCGATCATTTCAAGCTCGTTATTTATTCCGTCAATGATATCCTGAAAATTGATATCCGCGCCAAGAATAAGCTGTTTTTTTGTGATACAGTCTCTAAGTGCAGCATAGCTTGAGCTTAGATTACCTATATCGTTTGCATCTATTCTGTCCACAAGCTCCGAAATCGCTGAGCCAATGGAAGAATCAAGCGCATCGGCATCAATACCCGAAGACGGTGTTATTGAGTTGAGCTTTGTGTAACGCTCAAGCTCGGCTTTTAAAAGCTCGGTTCTCATATAGCTTTCCACCGAGCTGTCACTGCCGAAGGCGACGGCAACGGTATCGCCGCTTGAAACCTTTTTGCCGTCCTGCGCTATCGGTATAACCGTACCGCTTGCGGAATTGACAATGTACTCCTCTTCTCTGACAAAAAAGCCCGTAGTGAAAAGGCTGTTGTTTACTGTTTTTTCAAGTGCCGTTTCGGTTTCAACCTTTTCAAAGGAAGTAAGATACACCTGATACGAAACATAGAAAATAAAAAACAGACTGAGTACAATTACAGCAGCTTTTTTGAGAAACTCTTTTTGCTTTTCGTTCATTTACTTATCTCCCTTTCCGTTATTCAAAAATTCTTCGCAAAGTAAAAATGCGGTGTTGTAAAGCGAGGATTTATCCTCATAATCGTCAATATAAAGCCAGTTCATACGCTCGTCCTTGCGAAACCACGTAAGCTGGCGCTTGGCGTAACGCCTTGTCTGCTGTTTAAGGCGGTCAAGCGCTTCAGCAAGGGTTGAAGCACCCTCAAAATACGAAGTCAATTCCTTATGGCCTATAGCCTGGGCGGCTGTTCCCTTCTGCTTTTCAAAGCATTCTCTTGCTTCTTCAACAAGACCGTTTTGTGCCATTATGTCAACACGAAGGTTTATGCGGTTGTAAAGGTATTCTCTGTCCCTTGCGTTTAAGCCTATCATAAGCGGCTCATAGGGAGAGCCGTTGAGTTTCGAAAGCCTTGCCTGCTCGGTTATTGTAATGCCGTACTGACGGTAGAATTCGAGTGCACGAAGAATTCTTTTTGTGTCGTTTTCGTGCAGGCGTGAAGCGCTTTCGGGGTCAACCCCGGCGAGCTTCTCAAGCATTGCCGAAGCACCCTTTTCTTCAAGCTCTTTTTCAAGTGCCCGACGGATTGAAAGGTCGGTTTCACCCTCGGTATATTCGATATTATCTACAAGCGAATTGATATAAAGACCCGTACCGCCTACAATTACGGGCAGCTTGCCACGGGAAACAATATCCGCTATACATTTTTTAGCATCCTCACAATATGAGGCTACGCTGTAGCGTTCATTCTGCGAAAGGAAGCCGAGCATATGATGACGGATTCCCTGCATTTCTTCGGCGGTGGGCATTGCACTTGCAATATCCATACCGGTATATATCTGCATAGAGTCTGCCGAAACAACCTCGCCGTTAAAGCGCTTGGCAATTTCGACACCGAGCGCCGTTTTGCCCGAGGCTGTAGGGCCGGCAACAACTATGAGTTTTATTTTCTCATTCATAATCATACCCTGCCGAAAAGCCGCTCTACATCACGCTTTGTGAGACACGCTATTACGGGTCTGCCGTGCGGACAGTAGCGAAGCGAAGGAGTTGAAAGCACACGCTTTGCAAACACTTTCAGCTCGTATTCGCCCGTGAAATCCCCTGCCTTGACTGCGGCACGGCAGGCGGCGGAATGGAAAATCCAATCCAGCTTTTCGGTTGTGATTTCCTTGATATTTTTTGCAAGATAGCCTGCAATTTCGGTTAACTGTGCGGCTAAATCCGTGTTTTCGAGGATGCAGGGGTACTCGTGAATAAGCACGGTACCGTCGCCGAAATCCTCCACGGCAAAGCCTGCCTTCGTTAGCAATTCAAGATTAGATATTACTGCGGAATATTCTTCACGGCTCAGAGAAACGGTTACGGGAGCCAGAAGTATCTGCGAGGCTATGTTTTTGTTTTCTTCTTTAAGCTGTTCGTATATCAGCCGCTCGTGTGCGGCGTGTTTATCTATGAGTAATAATTCAGAGCCGTTTTCAACGAGGATATAGGTCTTGAAAAGCTCACCTATTACTATAGGCTCAACCTGTTCTTCCTCCGTTACGATAACCTTTTCTTGCGTTTTTTCTTCTATGATAACGGGCTTTATTATTTCAGGCTCTTCTTTTTTTATGGGAGGTGCAACGAAATTACCGAGAAGCTCGGGTTCTTCCTCGTCTGCAGCATAAACAGCCTTCGGTGTTTCAACGGTAAATGTTGTTTTTGCAGGCTCGGGCTTAGTGTAAACGGTATTTACAAGCGGCTTTTCTTCTTCAACCTGAGTAAAGCTCAGCTGCATGGGCTTTTCGACCGAGGCAAAATACTGCTTGACCACACGCTGTTCAATGATTTTTGAAGCGTTCTGCGTGGGTCTTTCGTCACCCTCGGCAAGAGCGTTTTTGACCGCATAATATACGGCGTTGAAAACCTCTTTTTCGTTGGCAAAACGCACCTCTGTTTTGGCAGGGTGAACGTTTACATCGACAAAATTGTACGGCATTGTGAGGTTGAGCACGCAGCTCGGGAATTTGCCGACCATAATTGAGCCTTTGTATGCTTCTTCCAAAGCGGCACAGGCGGTTTTAGTGCGCACCATTCTGCCGTTGACGTAGAAAAGCTGCATATTTCTGTTAGGTCTTGCGGCAAGGGGCTTTGAAATGAAGCCCTCGACCTTAACGGTTGAATTAGAGCCGCTTGCAGGTATTAAGGTGTTTGCAAATTCACTGCCGTAAACGGCGGCAACAGCACTTAAAAGCTTGCCGTCTCCGGATGAAAAGAGGGTCTGCTTGCCGTCACGGATAAAGCGGACGGAAATATACGGATGGGAAACAGCAAGCCTGTCCGCAACACCTGCAACGGAGTTTGCTTCTGTTACATCTTTTTTGAGGAATTTCATTCTTGCTGGAACGTTGTAGAATATATCCCTGACAACTATTGTTGTGCCGACGGGACAGCCTGCATCGTCCATACTGATAAAATTGCCGCCTTCGACAATGCAGTGTGTGCCGATTTCCTCTTCGGCGGTTTTTGTGAACATTTCAACACGGCTTACGGCGGCAATTGAAGCAAGCGCTTCTCCACGGAAGCCGAGAGTCGCAACACAGTCAAGGTCGTCGCTGACGGTAATTTTACTCGTAGCGTGGCCGACAAAGGCGTTTTTAACGTCCTCACGGGCTATGCCGCAGCCGTTATCGGTGATGCGGATATATTTTATTCCGCCTGACTGAATTTCGAGAGTGATTGAGGTTGCGCCTGCATCAACGGAATTTTCAAGCAGCTCTTTAACGGCGGATGACGGTCTTTCAACAACCTCACCTGCCGCAATAAGCTCGTATATTTCCCTTGGAAGCACATTGATTTTAGGCATTGACCTCACCTCACAAAATTAAATTTCTTTAGCTTTCTGAACGTATTTATAGAGTATGCTCATCGCCTCAATGGGTGTGAGTGTATTGACATCGAGAATTTTCAATTCATCAACAATTTCCTCTCCCCTGCTTGAAGCAAAAGTGAGCTGGGTATCGAATTCATCCTGCTCCACGCTTGCGAAAACATTGGGTGCAGCAGTCTGCGGCTCGGCAGTTTCAAGACCCTTGAGCACCTGACGGGCACGCTTTACAACGCTGTCGGGCACTCCTGCAAGCTTTGCAACGTCGATACCGTAGCTGCCGTCTGCACAGCCCCTGACTATACGGCGCAGGAAGGTGATATCGTCACCACGCTTTTTGACGGAAATGTTATAATTTTTAACCCCTTCAACGGAATTTTCAAGCTCTGTAAGCTCGTGGTAGTGGGTTGCAAAGAGGGTTTTTGCGCCTAGCTTTTTCTTGTCTGCGGCAAATTCAAGCACCGCTCTTGCTATACTCATACCGTCGTAGGTGGAAGTACCTCTGCCTATTTCATCAAAGATGATAAGGCTCTTTGAAGTTGCGTTTTTGAGAATCCACGCAACCTCGCTCATTTCAACCATAAAGGTTGACTGACCGCCGGACAAATCGTCCGAAGCACCGACACGGGTGAAAACGCTGTCCACAACGCTGACGGTAGCGCTTCTTGCAGGGACAAACGAGCCAATCTGCGCCATAATTACAATAATGGCCGTCTGGCGCATATAGGTTGATTTACCTGCCATATTCGGGCCCGTGATGATTGCACAGCGGTTATCGCCGCAGTCAAGCAGGGTATCGTTGGGCACGAAGGGCACACCCGAGAGCATTTTTTCGACAACGGGATGTCTGCCGTCGGTTATTTCAAGCTTTGAATCAGCGGTAATCTGCGGCCTTACATAGCCGTTTTCAAGGGCAACCGCCGCAAAGGAACGAAGCACGTCCAGCCTTGCGATTGCCGAAGCGGTACGCTGAATACGGCTGAGCTGTGCCGCCGTTTTTGAACGCACCTGAGAGAAAATTTCGTACTCGAGCTGGACTATACGTCCCTGTGCACCGAGCACCTTGGCCTCCAATTCCTTCAACTCCTGCGTAATAAATCTTTCGCAGTTTGCAAGGGTCTGCTTGCGGATATAATCCTCCGGCACAAGCTCCTTGAAGGAATTTGAAACTTCTATATAATATCCGAATACACGGTTGTAGCCTATTTTAAGTTTTTTGATGCCTGTTCTGTCCTGCTCACGCTGCTGGATACCTGCAAGGTAGCCCTTACCGTCCTTTACGAGAGCACGGAGTTCGTCAAGCTCGGCATTAAAGCCATCGCTTATCATATCGCCCTCACGCACGGAAAACGGCGGGTCATCGACAATTGCGGCATCAATTAGAGTTGATACATCGCCCAGTTCATCAATATCTGCTCGGATTTCGCAAAGCAGAGCCGAACGGCAGGAAGTGAGCTTTTCTTTAACTAAAGGCAGGCGGTGAATTGCGGCACTGAGCGCACGAAGCTCCCTGGCATTTGCAGTGCCGTAGGAAATACGGGTTATAAGACGTTCAAGGTCGTTTATACCCGAAAGCGATGCGGCAATATCGGAACAGAGCATACCGTCCTGCATAAGCTCTTCAACGGCGTTGTGTCTGCCGATGATTTTTGCAGGGTTTGTAAGCGGACGCTCAAGCCAGTCGGTAATTTCACGCTTGCCCATTGCGGTACAGGTCTTATCGAGTACCCAGAGAAGCGAGCCTTTTTTGTCGTTGGCACGCATTGTTCGGGTGAGCTCAAGACTGCGCCTTGTTGAAAAATCGAGGTTCATAAAGCCGTTTTCGCTGTAGTAGTCGAGCACCTTCATGTTGACAAGGTCGCTTCGCTGAACCTCACGCAGATACTTGATGCAGGTGCCTGCCGCCATAACCGCCTGAGTGCTGATACCCGGCGCAATCTCCTCGGGAGAATTGCAGGCAAACTGCGAACAGACAGCATTATTTGCTTCGTTGAGAAGTATGTAGTCTTCATCAAAGGTTTCCGTGAGTGCGGAGCATTTATCGGAAATAAATGCCGTGACGTTTTTGAGTTCAACAGCCTCACGGTTGAGGATTATTTCGCTCGGGTTAAAGCGACCGAGCTCGTTGATAATTTTGGTCTGCATGGTCTTGCCGTCGATATCCGTCAGGTGAATTGCACCCGTTGAAACATCGGCAAAGCAGAGGCCACAGGAGGAATCACGGTAGAAAATACTGCAAAGAAAGTTGTTTTTGGTTTCGTCGAGCATATTGCTTTCGATAACCGTGCCGGGTGTGACGATACGCACAACGTCACGCCTGACTATTCCTTTGGTTGAGGCAGGGTCCTCCATCTGCTCACAGATGGCAACCTTGTAGCCCTTTGCTATAAGGCGTGCAAGATAGGTGTCCACGCTGTGGAAAGGCACGCCGCACATAGGTGCACGCTCCTCCAGACCGCAGTCACGCCCCGTGAGGACAAGATCAAGCTCAACCGAAGCGATTTTTGCGTCCTCAAAGAACATCTCGTAAAAATCGCCCAGTCTGAACATAAGGATGGTGTCCTCATAGTTCTTTTTTATTTCAAAATATTGCTTCATCATCGGTGATAATTCAGCCATTTGCACGCCTCCGCAAAAGTAGTTAAAATTTTCAGAATAAAACCAATATGCCGTTTACTCTGTGCTCTTTGATTTCTGTTCGGATTGGTGTGTGTGATTTGCTGATTGATTTCAAAGCAGATTGAAGACGTAAGCACAGGCAATACTTTGTGTATTGCCGAGCATTACGGCAAAAATATGCCAAGAAAGCAACAGCAAGGCACATACACTTAAAGCCGATAAAGAAATCGGTAATTAGTGGCAATCGCTGCCGCAGGAAGAGCAGTTACCGGAACAGCTGTGCTCCTGGGGAGGCTCGCAGGTTTCGGGGTCTTCGCCCTTGATGCACTCTGTGAGGATGCCGACGATGTGGTTCATCATTTCGTCAATTGCCATTCTTGCTGCCTCATAAGTTGCCATATTGGGGTTAGCAATAATCTTTTCACGGATGCCCATGAATTCTTCTTCGTAAGCCTGAAGTTTCTGCTCGTTTGCATCCTCCTTAGATGCCTCGTGCTGATAGCTCATGTGGATGAGCTGCATTTTGCCGACAAGGTCGTTGAGTTGAGTGTCAGCTTCGTTTGCCTCTCTTGCGGCAACAAACTTGAGGTATCTTTCATCCTGCTGGATTGCCTTGCCGAGTTCTCTTGTGAGTTTGATGATGTCCATTGTTTTTTCTCCTAATCTATTTTGTGTTGATTTATAAAATCCCTGAATTAATTGGGGTTTTAACTTAAGTTATACTATTTCTCCCGAAAGTGTCCAATTACGGCAGGCTGTTACTTTTACATTGACAAATTTTCCTACCATACTTTCGTCGCCGTCAAAATCTATCATAACGCTGCCGTCCGTTCTGCCCGAAAGCCTGCCGTCGGCACAGTCTTCACACAGCACACGGTAGGTTTGTCCGAGCATTTTTTGGCAGCGGTTTGCGGCTATTTTTTCCTGCGCAAGGGTGAGCTCACGGAACCATTCACCCTTTTCCTTACGGCTGACGGGGTCAGGCATTGAGGCAGCCTTTGTGCCCTCTCTGGGTGAATAAATAAACGTGAAAAGAGATGTGAATTCAACGTCTTCTATGAGCGAAACGGTATCTCTGAATTCCTCATAGGTTTCGCCGGGGAAGCCGACAATGATATCGCTTGTAAGGCTGATGTCGGGCATAACCTTTCTGGCGTATTCAACAAGGGAAAGGTATTTTTCTCTTGTATATCCCCTGTTCATTTCCTTTAACACACGGTTGTTACCGCTCTGGAAAGGCAGATGAAGGTGCTTACTTACCTTTTGACAGCGTGCCATAGTGTCGAGCAGCTCAAAGGTACAGTCCTTCGGGTGCGAGGTCATAAAGCGTATTCTGAAATCGCCCTCAATATTGTTTATTGCTTCGAGAAGCTGTGCAAAATTCATATCTCCGCCGTCACGGTTATAGGAATTTACATTCTGACCCAGCAGAGTTATATCCTTACAGCCAGAAGCTATGAGCTCCTTTGCCTCGGCAAGGACAGCCTGACTGTTGCGGCTTCTTTCTCTGCCCCTTACATAGGGCACGATACAGTAGCTGCAGAAATTGTTACAGCCGTACATAATAGGAAGCCAGCCCTTGAAGCTGCCGTCACGCCTGACGGGAATACCCTCAGCAATATAGCCGTCACAGTTTTCAACCTCAAATACTCTTTTGCCTGAGCAGAGGACTTTATACATAAGCTCGGGCAGACGGTGAAGGGCGTGAGTGCCGAAAACAAGGTTTACATAAGGATAGCTCTTTCGGATTTTCTGCCAGACGTGCTCCTGCTGCATCATACAACCGCAAAGAGCAATTATCATACCGGGCTTTTTTTCTTTAATCGGTTTAAGTGCGCCAACGTTGCCGAAAACCCTGTCGTGAGCGTGCTCACGCACGGCACAGGTGTTGTAAAGCACAAGGTCGGCTTCTTCGATTGACTCGGTAAAGCCGTAGCCCATATTTGACAGCCAGCCCTTCATACGCTCGGAATCCGACACGTTGCCCTGACAGCCGAAGGTATGCACATAGGCTAACGGAGTTTCACCGCTAAAGCGGCTTTCAAGCACCGTTTTTGCAAGCGCAACATATTCTCTTTGCCTCTTGATTTCGTCAAACGAAACCTCAAACTTACCAAGCTGTGACTGCACCGCAGACTCTCCTTCGATTAGGGTGGCGAGTATAATCCGAACCCGTTTTTTGTGGGGCGGATTTCCGCCATCTCATCGTTAAAATACTCGTAAATCCGTCAGGATTTACTGCGTTTTGTGCCTTGATATGTCAAAAATCCGCTTCGCAAAAAATCTGCAACCCAAAAGTGCGAATTTTTGATGGATTTTTGGATGTTGAGGATGCCGACAGGCTGTCGCCTTTCAAATCCGAAACGCCGAAAAGCCGCAAAAATTCACGCTTTTGGGCAGGTTCGGATTATACTCGTCACCCTAAGGGACATAAAACCCGATTTTAATTTTTATATTATACTACATTTATCTGTTTATTACAAGACTTAAAAGCAATAAATATTTTAATTTTTTAAGAAAATTTACTATATATTGTGGATTTTTTTAAATGAGAGTGATATAATTGAGAACGATGAAAATCCAATTCAAATGGAGGTTATAAACAAATGAAACAGCTCAACATAGGCATTATCGGCGCAGGCAGAATAGGCAAGGTTCACGCACAGTCAATCTGCTACAATGTGCCCACAGCAAAGGTACTCGGTATCACAGATGTTTACAAGGACCATCTCCCTGCTCTTTGTCAGGAGTTTGGCATTGAAAAGATTTACGACAGCTATGTCGATATGCTCGAGGACAAGGATATTGATGCCGTTCTCGTCTGCTCATCCACAGACACACACGCAGATATCGCAATTGCCGCCGCAAAAGCAGGCAAGCACGTTTTCTGCGAAAAGCCCGTTGACCTCACACCCGAAAAGGTACAGGCAGTTATCGACACAGTTAAGGAAACAGGCGTTAAGCTCCAGGTAGGCTTCAATCGCCGCTTCGACCACAACTTCTCCACAATCAAGTCGATGATTAACGACGGCAAGGTCGGCGATGTTGAGGTTATCAAAATCACCTCCCGTGACCCTGCTCCGCCCTCACCCGAATATGCTGCTGTTTCAGGCGGTATGTTTGTTGATATGACCATCCACGATTTTGATATGGCTCGCTTTATGGCAGGCAGCCCGATTACAGAGGTTTACGCAAACGCAACCTGCCTTGTTGACCCTGCTATCGGTGAGGCAGGCGATGTTGACACGGCTGTTATCTCCCTCAAGTTTGAAAACGGCGCAATAGGCGTTATTGACAACTGCCGCCGTGCCGCTTACGGTTACGACCAGAGAGTTGAAGTATTCGGCAGCAAGGGTGCCGCAGTTGCTTCCAACGACACACCCTCCAACGTTGTTCTTATGGACGAAAACGGCTGCACAGGCGAAAAGCCCCTCTACTTCTTCCTTGAGAGATATATGCAGTCCTTCCGTGACGAGATGCTCCGGTTTGTTGACGCAGTTCTCAACGACAAGGAAGTACCCGCAAACGTTGATGACGGACTTGCCGCTATTGTTGTTGCACTTGCCGCAAAGAAGAGTGTTGCAGAGGGCAGACCCGTTAAGGTAAGCGAAATTTATTAATTACATAAATTTACATTAAGGAATGATTTGAAATGAAACTGACAATGGCACAGGCTCTTGTCAAATTCCTCGATAACCAGTATGTCAGCTTTGACGGTGAGGAAACCAAGTTTGTCAAGGGTATTTTCGGTATATTTGGCCACGGCTGCGTAGTCGGCATAGGTCAGGCACTCGAGCAGGGCGGTCACAGCCTTACATACTATCAGGGTCACAACGAGCAGGGCATGGCTCACGCCGCCATAGCTTTTGCAAAGCAGAGTGACAGAAGGCAGATTATAGCCTGCACAAGCTCAATCGGCCCCGGTGCGCTCAATATGGTTACCGCCTGCGGCACGGCAACGGCAAACAGGATTCCCCTGCTTGTCCTGCCCGGCGACACCTTCGCCTGCCGTCAGCCCGACCCCGTACTCCAGCAGATTGAACAGCCCACAAGCTATGCCACAACGGCAAACGATGCTTTCAAGGCTGTTTGCAAATACTGGGACAGAATAGAAAGGCCCGAGCAGCTTATGACAGCCTGCCTCAACGCAATGCGTGTGCTCACAGACTGGGCTGAAACAGGTGCGGTCTGCCTTGCAATGCCGCAGGATGTTGAGGGCGAGGCTTACGATTACCCGGAATACTTCTTCCAAAGAAGAGTATGGTATCTTGACCGCAGACCTGCAACACGCAGAGAAATTGATGCGGCTGCTGAGCTTATTGATGCGGCAAAGAAGCCCATTATGATAGTCGGCGGCGGTGTGACCTATTCGGGCGCATGGCAGGCGGCACAGTACTTTGCAGAGCGCTTCAACATTCCGATTGGCGAAACGCAGGCAGGCAAGGGTCAGATTCCGTGGGACTGTCCGCTCAACCTCGGCGGTATAGGCGTTACGGGCGGTGCTGCGGCAAACGTTATTGCACAGCAGGCTGACCTTATTATTGCAGTCGGCACAAGGCTGACTGACTTCACAACCTGCTCAAAGTGGGGCTTTAAAAACCCCGATGCAAAAATTGTCAGCATAAACGTAAGCTCCTTTGACGCATTCAAGATGGATGCCGTTTCCGTTATTGCAGACGCTAAAATGGCTCTGCTTGACCTTTCGGCAGCACTTTCACAAAAATACTACAGAAGCGGCTGGGGCGACGAATTAGCCGAAGCCAAAAAGGCTTATGTTGAAGAAATGGACAACTGTTACAATCAGGAGCTTTCCGACGGCAGCCTTTCACAGATGAGAGCACTCGGCGAAATCAACAAGCGCATTGCACCCGATGCAATTGCGCTCGGCTCTTCCGGCAGTCTTCCCGGCGATATGCAGCGCCTTTGGAGAAGCACTCTGCCCAAGACCTACCATATGGAATACGGCTTCTCCTGTATGGGTTACGAGATATGCGGTGCACTCGGCGCAAAGCTTGCCGCACCTGACAAGGAAGTTTACGCAATGGTTGGCGACGGCAGCTTCCTTATGCTTCACAGCGAGCTTTACACAGCTATTCAGGAGGGCGTTAAAATTAACGTAATGCTCTTTGACAACAGCGGCTGGGGCTGTATTGAAAACCTGCAGAACAACCAGGGTACAGACACCTTCGGCACACGCTTTACGGCAAGAAATCCGCTCACGGGT
Source organism: Clostridia bacterium (assembly GCA_017516745.1). Lineage (GTDB taxonomy): Bacteria > Bacillota > Clostridia > Oscillospirales > Acutalibacteraceae > UBA8612. The sequence goes on along the minus strand of JAFXBF010000002.1, from coordinate 65,290 downwards.
CTGCTTGACGGACCTGTTGTTCCGATTGACTTTGCAAAGTGTGCTCAAGGTTACGGCTGTAAGACATACACGGCAACAAACATTGACGAGCTTATTTACGCTATTGAGGATTCCAAGAAGCAGACTGTTTCCACACTTATCGACATCAAGGTTGCTCACGGCAGTATGAGCGGCGGTTACGAGAGCTGGTGGCGTGTAGGCGTTGCAGAGGTTTCAACAAGCGAAAAGGTACAGGCAGCTTACGAAGATATGGCCGCCAACATCAAGCTCGCAAGAGAATATTAATTGAAAGGGTTTTGACAAATGCTTAATAAAGATAAAGTTTCACTTGCAATTGCTCCCATAGCATGGACAAACGATGACCTGCCCGATCTGGGAGCGGAAAACACCTTTGAGCAGTGTGTCAGCGAAATGGCACTCAGCGGCTTCAAGGGCAGCGAAATCGGCAACAAGTACCCCAAGGATGTTGAAACACTCAAGCACAAGCTTGATGTAAGAGGTCTGCGCATCTGTAACGCCTGGTTCTCCTCCCTCCTTCTTTCCGACGGCTATGAGGCAACAATCGAAGCCTTCATCAAGCACAGAGATTTCCTTCACGCTCTCGGCGCAAAGGTTATCGGCGCTTCCGAGCAGGGCAACAGCATTCAGGGCAAGCCCGTGAGCATTTTCGGCGAAAAGCCCGTTTACACAGACGAGCAGTGGGCTCTTGTCGCAAAGGGCTTTAACGAAATGGGCAGACTTGCAAAGGAAAAGGGTATGTACTTCACCGTGCACCACCACATGGGCACAGGTGTACAGACAGAGGAAGAAATCGACAAGCTCATGGAGCTTACAGACCCCGACCTCGTATATCTTCTTTACGATACCGGTCACCTTTCATTCTCCGGTGAGGACGCAATCGGCGTACTTAAAAAGTACGTCAACCGTGTAAAGCACGTTCACCTCAAGAGCATCCGTCAGGACGTTATTGACGAAGCAAAGGCAAAGGGCTACAGCTTCCTTGACGCTGTCCGTGCAGGCTCCTTCACAGTACCCGGCGACGGCGATTTCGACTTCACACCCGTATTCGATATCCTTGCCGAGGCTGATTACGAGGGCTGGGTTGTTGTTGAGGCCGAACAGGACCCTGCAAAGGCAAACCCGTATGAATATGCCTGCCTTGCTCGTAAATATATAGCAGAAAAAACAGGTCTTTAATTGATATAAGGGCATACTTTATGTATGCCCTTTTTTCCCTATGAAAGGTTGATTTTATGTTTTTATTTGATACACACGTTCACACCGCTGAATCGAGCACCTGCGGTGAAATACCCGCAAAGGGAATGGTGGAATACTACCGCCAGAACGGCTATGACGGAATAATCATAACCGACCACTTCAAGCCCTTCGGCGAGGACAAGCGCTACGGACAGCTTGACTGGGAAGGCAGAGTCAACGGACAGTGGCTCGGCTACGAAATAGCAAAGGAATGCGAAACCGAAGATTTCACCGTGCTCAAAGGCGTTGAAATCCGCTTTAAGGACGCTGACAACGATTACCTTGTTTTCGGCGCAGACAAGCAGTTTTACCTTGACCACCCCGAAATCACCGAAACGAGCCTTGAACACTTCCGCAAGGTTATAGACGAATACGGCGACATTATGATTTTCCACGCTCATCCCTTCCGCAACAATATGACGGTTGTTAACCCCTACCTTGTTGACGGTATTGAAGTTTACAACGGCAACGCAAGCCACAACTCCAGAAACTCGGTTGCATACGAATGGGCAAGGCTTTCAGGCAGGCTGATGCTTTCGGGCACGGACAACCACGAGCCCTTCCGTTCAACACCCGGCGGTGTTTACTTTGAGGAAAGACCCAAGAACGAAAAGCAGCTTGTCGAAATGCTCAGAGCGCAGAAATACACACTTAAAATGCCCGGAGGTATAATAAAATGATAACTCCCCTTAAGATGAAAGAAAACCGTGTGTGGCGGCTTTACTACGGCGGCAAGCTGATAGATGAAATGAGAAAAAGCGGCAACGGCGAGGACGCCAATTTCCCCGAGGACTGGCTGGCAAGCGTTGTTGTTGCCGATAACCCCGACAGAGCTGACAAGCCCGAAAAAGAGGGCCTGAGCAAAATAGAAACTGAGGACGGCAGCGAGCTTTACCTCAAGGATTTGATAGACTCCGACCCCGAAACATATTTAGGCAAAGAACATATTGAAAAGTTCGGTGTCAACTTCGGCGTGCTGACAAAGTTCCTCGATTCCGCAGAGCGTCTGCCCATTCAGGTGCACCCCACCAAGGATGCGGCAAAGCGCCTTTTCAACTCCGACTACGGCAAAACAGAATCCTGGTACATCCTTAACAGCCGTGTTATTGACGGCGAAGAGCCTTATATTCTGCTCGGCTTCAAAAGAGAAGTAACCGGTGAAAAGTGGAAAGAGCTTTTTGACAGGCAGGACATTGCCGAAATGCAGGAGTATATGCACAAAATTGTTGTAAAGCCGGGTGACGTTTTCCTTATCTCCGGCGGTACACCCCACGCTATAGGCTCGGGCTGTATGCTGCTTGAGGTGCAGGAGCCGACAGACTACACAATAAGCGTTGAAAAATGTGATATGCGCGGCACGCTGATGCCTGACCACCTTTGCCACATGGGTCTTGGCTTTGAGAAAATGTTTGAGTGCTTCACTTATGAGGCTCTTTCTATTGAAGAACTGATGAACCGCTATTACCTCAAGGCAACCACACTTGAGGACGGCGAAAAGGCAAAAAAAGAAAGCCTTATCACCTACGATGATACAACCTGCTTTGCGCTTAACAGAATTACTGTTGAAAGCGAATACGAGCGCAAAACCAGCGGCAGAGCCTGCTGTCTTGCGGTTGCAAGAGGCAGCGGTAAGTTCGTATGCGGTGAAAGGACGATTGAAATCAAAGCCGGTGACTGCCTGTTTGAGCCTGCAAAGACCGACAGCTATTTAGTCAAAGCAAACGACGGCGATACACTCGAAATACTCGAATGTATGCCGCCGAAGATAAATTAAGAATTCGGAATTATGAATTAATTCGCAAATAAAGGAGGTTAGGTTATGCTGAAAATATTTATTGGTTATTTATTCATATTTATCGACTTCGATATAGGCGGGTTTGATATAGCGTCGGATTTTATTGGATTTATTTTGATTTATCTCGGAATTAACGAATATCCCGACGTTGTTTCATTTCGTAAATCCACTCCGTTTATGCTTGCAATGCTTGTAAAATCACTCGTTTTTACAATACTCGCAGTATTTTTCAAGGAAGACAACACCACGTTATCCTTGATTTCAGCAGCGCTGATAATTCCGTCTGCTATAGTCTCTTTGTGTTACCTGTACTATATAATAAAAGGCTTTGGTGAGCTTGAAGAAAAGACGGGACTTGACCTGAATTACCAAAAGCTTTTTGGACTTTGGAACAAGCGTAAATTTGTTGAGATATTGGATGCTGTTTTTATTGTAATAACTTCGGTATTCGCTATACTTAACCTGACACCCGACAAAATCAACTCGTATGATACAGAGCTTATTACGCTCGTTTCTGCTGTGATTTCCGTTATATCTGTCGTGTTTGTTATAATGCTTCTTGTTATAGAAATCAAACAACTCATTTACATTTACAAGGCAAAACAAGCGCTTGACACATACCAACCCGACGAAGCAGTTTTACAGGATTACGAACAGCCTACAGAAGAATAATTTTTCAAAAGTTTAAGAGGTAATGCAGTTTAGAATTGCATTACCTCTTTGTTTTTTTAATCTATCAAGTCATAAAAATACAGGGCTTTTTCTTCCTTTGATAAGTACACCCATATTGACAAGTTTCCGACATAACCGTCGGATATGTAGTATTCATTATTTTGCAAAAACTCCGTAAGAATTTCCACATTCTCATAATCGGAATAATCCTTGTCGGAATTTTTAGCTTTTTTCCATTCGTACTCTTCGGTTATTTTTTCATAATATTCGTCCGTCAGGTCTGCCCTGCCGCAGACTTGTGCTTCAAGAACACCGCCCATAAAAATCACGGTTCCATTCCAGACAAATTTACAGCTTTCCATTTCAACATTTTCGAAAAAGCTTGAACAACTTCTGAGGTCTTCAACGCTTGTTGATTCATACGGCTTTTGGAGCCGAACACTATCTCGGACACAAAAGGCAAAAAAGACACCGAAAAAACCAATAATTGTTACAAGCGGTAAAGCGATAACAGTAATAATGATTTTTCTTTTTCTGTTCATTTTAGGTTTCACCAATCCAGCAAACGATAATATGCCTCGTTGTAAGAGCCGTCATATCCGGCGTCAAAAGTAGCTATATACCGAACAGTATTTGTTATATCGTTATATGCAAAAGCTACTATGTAGTGTTCTCTCTCATACCATTCTTCTTCATCACCCACATAAAAGCACACAGTCCAATCCCCTTTTTGTACGGTTTCAATTGCATTGCTCTCTTTCAGCGACACTTCTTCCGTAAATTCGTCACCATATAGCTCCCACTGAGCAAATATGTCAAAACGATCATCAAAATCATATTGCTGATAGAAATAATATACCGTTGTCGTGTCGTATACCTTCTCGAAAAATTTATTGTATAGCACTCTTGATTCCGGAATTTCATCGGGAAACACTTTCATAATATCGTCTTCATATCTGTCATAACAACTGTCAAGCACCAGATAATCATTCGGGTCAGTAGTATATTCATCACTATAAGTTGAAAAAACAAGTCCATAGAAACTACCGCCCAACGCCCAGAATGCAAATAAAGTATTGAGAAGCAGCAACAGCCGTGATAAATGTTTTCGTGCCTTCCGTTTCTTTTCCGATACAAATTTTGGCTTATTTATAAACAGCATTATCAGCGAAAAAGCAATAATAAAAAGCCATCCGCCATAAAGATAAAGCATAATAGAAAGCCACTCAACATCATATATTAAATGCTTATGGCTCAGCTCATGAATCATAATACTGCCACCGACAATTATAATCGGAGAAATCAAGCCAACAGCGGCAAATGCCAAATAATCTTCCCTACGCATTTTTTCTGCTTTTGAAAGCTGTAAGTCCTCCTGCGGGACTTGCTTGTTTTCGGCAGCAGAGGAAAGCTGAGTGCAAAGGCTATCCATAGTAATTTGAGTATCAAAAGAAAGACTTTTTAATTTTTCGAGGACAAGGGCATCGTTTTCAACGCTCTCCTGCTTTTGCTGAATAAAGGCTTCGATTATTGATTTTGTATTTTCTCCGCCCTCGGCTATCTGCTTTATATCGGGTATGGAAAAACCTATTTTGCGAAGCAGGGCTATGTTTTTAAGGCGGTCAATATCGTTTTCGGAAAACTCGATATTTTTTCTTCCGCTGTAATTTTCTTCAATATTCGGTGCGACAAGTCCGTTGTCCACATAAAGACGCACGGCACGGTCGGTAAGACCTGTTTGCTGTAAAACCTCTTTCATTTTCATAAGGCTTTCAGCCCCCTTTCGTGCCGATTATAACTATTTACCTAAGGTAAATGTCAAGAAAATTTTAAAAAATACAGTTTGTCGAGCTAATTCGTAATGTGTAAAGCGTAAAGATAAGGGTCGCTACGCTCCGGTTTTATAAAATGCTCCGCATACACCTCATCAGTCACCTACGGTGACAGCTTCCCCTCAATAGGGAAGCCTTTATCCATAACAGTAACTTTTCTTGCCTTCCCCTACGAGGGGAAGGTGGCATTTTCGTAAGAAAATGACGGATGAGGTGATCAAAAGATATCTACAAACTGTAAATTGTTAAATAAAATTTATAATTTTTATCCGTTTTCTATCGGTGTGATTACGGGTTTGCCGTCACGGTCGAGTAGGACTGTCATACCGCCTGCGTTACCCGAGGCGTGGAATACATAATTCACGCCCGTTTGTCTGTCAACCCATACTTCGGTAACGTTCAAAGTGCCCTGCGAATAGGTTTTTTCAAATCTTTTATCGTCAAACATTTTTATACCTCTGTAATGTCAATACTGTATTCTTTGCCGTCAATAATCAGGCTGTAGCCCTCTTCCATACGGTGAGCATATCCGTAATAATAATATCGGTCATCCTTTTGTATACAAGAAAACGGTTTACCGCTTATGTCTGCAACATCCGTTTTGACAGCAAATGAAGACATCACGTGGATATAATAATCGTCCGAGGCCGTATGCTTGTAAACGTGATATATGTATTTATTATCCAACTGACCTAAGTTAACGGGCTTAAATTCAAAAGTAAAGCCGAGTTTATAACCGCCTTCCTTCTTTTCAAATGCCGAAAGAACAAACTCATTGTCTGCACGGCCGAAACAGTGGCTTCCTACCACCAAAACCGTACTTTCGCCTTCAACAACCAAATCCACATCGTAAGTATAAGACCGCTGGTACCTGTATGCGGATTGAGGCGTTGAAAACGTAACAAACAAATCTTCAACAGGAAGCAAACCAAAACCGAGAAATAATACAAACAATAAAGCAACAGCAATTATGCGTTTTGCTTTTATTTTTAATTTTGCCGATTTCTTTAATGCTTTATTAATCGGAATATAACACACGATTGAAAGCAATAATCTGATAATACCCATAACATCCCTCTGTTTAATCCGATAACGATTCCTCTTTGAAGCCGTTATCCTTTTTAAGAAGCCAAGCTTTTTTGCCCTCTTCTACGGAGAGGACGTTTGCTATTTTGCCGTCGATAAAGGTTACGGCGACGTCGTTATCAATTGCAAGGCCGTCGTGAGAGCCAAGGTTTTTGATTTCGTGCTTAAAATTCTGCCAGCTTGCGCTTTCGTAATGCGGACAGTTGCAATACGGCAGCAGACCTACGCACTCGACAAATGTGAATACGCCGCCCTCAAGACAATCATCCCAGCCCCAGTCAAACCAGCACATTGCGCCCGAGCTTAAGCCCGAAAGGATAATACCATTTTCGTAAGCCTCACGAAAAATTTCGGTTGCGCCCGTTTTGTTCCATGTATCCATAAGAAATTTGAGGTTGCCTCCATCGACATAGACAATATCGCTGCCGAGAATTTCCGCTCTTATATCATCATAAGTGAGGCTTTCATCGGTGAGATAGAGCACATCCCCCTCACCGCCTACCTCTTTGAAAGCAGAAAGGAATATCGGCGTATCGCCGGGATCATCAAAAGAAGCTGTCGGCAAAAAGAGCCACTTCGGATTTTCTTTTTCGCACAATGAACGTATGTGACGAAGCAACGGCCACATTTCGCCGTATTCAAAGCTGCCGCCGCCAAGCGCAACAATTTTTCCCATAGTTAATTACCTCCAGACTTTATATTGAAATTATAACACAAATTCAGAATAACGGCAATAATTGCTGTCAATAATCCTTTCAAATAAAAGAAAGGATATTGTGATTTATGGAACTTAAAGACAGCAAGACACTGAACAATCTTTTTGCGGCTTTTGCAGGCGAAAGTCAGGCACACACGAAGTATTTATACTACGCTGAAAAGGCAAAGCAGGACGGATACGAACAGATTGGCGCTATATTTGAAGAAACGGCGAAAAACGAAAAAGAGCACGCCGAAATTTGGTTCAAGCTGATTAACGACAACGCCATCCCCGACACGACAAGGAACCTGACGGATGCCGCCTCAGGCGAAAACTACGAATGGACGGATATGTACGCCGGCTTTGCAAAGACAGCCAAAGAAGAAGGATTTGACCACATCGCCTATCTCTTTGAGCAGGTGGCAGAAATTGAAAAAGAACACGAAAACCGCTACAGAAAGCTCATTTCCAACATTGAGGGCGGTCTTGTGTTCAGCAGGGATAACGATATGATATGGCAATGCCGCAACTGCGGACACATTGTAATCGGCAAGGGTGCCCCGAATATGTGCCCCGTTTGCAAGCACGAACAGAGCTACTTCCAGCTTAAAGCTCAAAATTATTAAAAAACGCAGAACAGAAATCTGTACTGCGTTTACACCTCATCAGTCACTTAGTGACAGCTTCCCCTCAAGGGGAAGCCTTTTTTATTTAATTATCCAGAATATCTATATACACCGTACAGGTGTTTTTGCCGCAGTACTCGCCTTTTTCGTTATAAGCACTTACAACGCAGATGCAGGCGTAATCGCCCTTTCTGAGGCTGAGTTTATCCGTCAGCTTGTCGTTGAGAATACACTCGCCGGGTTTAAGTCGGGGTGACTCATAAATCGGGTCGGACTGATTTTTCGGCAGGTAGAACTTGAACTCCAGATCGTATTGAGATACCTTCGGGTTTTCGAGCATTATACTGCCACGGCAATAGAGATTATCGAAAACAATATCCGTATTCAGTCGGTAACGGATTTCCCCTTCGGGTATTTCGGTAATCTGATTTTTTTCATAAATAACGCCCTCTTTTACTGCGCCACGGGGAATTGTAAAACCGGCAAGCATATGAAAAAAGCCGAGAGAATTAAGCGAAAAAACAGCAATAGCAAGCACAAGGCTGCTGATGGCGAGCATAATTGCCGCCTGCATAACCTTGGGCTCTTTAAGCATTTGTGCAAAGCTTTTTTTATTGAGTTTTTCAGCTTTGTTTTTCTGCATCCTTTGTTTCCTCTTCCAAGCCGACCTGAACAGTAAGGTCGGAATACTGAACACCGATAAGCTCATAGCTTTCAGGGTCGTAAGCGGCAATGACAAGCTTCATATCATGTCTGCCGTATTTAAGGTCGCTGATAAATATATCGGATAGTGCCTTACCCGGCTCAAGACCGAGCGAACGGTAAATTACCGTATCGGACGAATTGACAATGCTTGCGATAAACACACAGTTATTGTCAAAGACATTTACAAGATTGAGATTAGCGCTTGAGTACTTTTCGGGGAAAACAAGCTCGGTTGCCGCATAGTAGCGGAAATCGTCCACATCGCCCTTACGCTTCATATTATCCGCAAAGCCGTACTGGGTAACAAGGTCATCAGTCACGATATAGGTTGAGGTATCGGGAATTGTACGGCCTCTGTACTCGATAACAGCTTCATCGGGCACGGAAAAGCGTGAAGAAGAAACCCACGCAATAACACACACGGCAGCAATAACCACGCTGACGGCAAGAATTATGGCAGCAACCTTATTGATACCGAAATCGGAAATCTTTTTGGCAATGATTTTGCCGTAATTCTTCTTCGGTTTCTTGAACCTGACAGGCTTTTTCTTCGGTGCAGGCTTTGCCTTTTCTTTTTTAGGCTTTACGGGTACGGCAGGCTTATTCTCCTGCTTTACTTCCCTTTTGATTTCCTGCTTTACCTCAGGCTTTATTTCGGGCTTGGGCTCAGGCTTCACCTCGGGAACAGGGTCAGGCTTGGGCTCCGCCTTTTTCACGGGAGCAGCAACCTTTACGGGAGCATTTTTGCCCTTATATTGAGCCGCAGCCTGACGAGCGGCTGCGGCATTTTTTTTCTTTTTTTGTCTTCTGTTTGCCATTTGAGTTTATTCTCCTGTTTTACAGTTATCTCCACGGGAGAGCATCAATACCCCAGAACTGCTGATATCTGTTGAACTGTACGGCATCGACAGTTACATCAATGCGCAGTGTCACACCGCTCGGAATAGCCGAGGTATCGAAATTAGCGAAATCAAAACCGCTGAAAATCTCAACGCCTTCATCACTTATCGGGAAAGCACCTTTATAATAAACGAAACCATCAGTAAATCTGTTATCAAAGAGCTTATCATTTTCGGCAACGATAAAGGGCAGGTTGTATTCACCCTGAAGGCGTTTACCGTCCGACATTACCCACTCCTGCGAAATTCTGACTCTTGTAAAAGCAACACCGTTACCTGCCTGCTTTACTTTGAAGCAGACGTTGGCAAGATCGCCTATATCTTCCTTGGCAAAGGTGAGCACCTCACTTTTGGGCGCCCATGTTTCACCGCCATTGGTTGAAACTTCAATGCTGTAAACAAAATCCTGCAAACTTGTAAGACGGAGAGGATTGAGCGGCACACCGCTTGTAAGCCAGGCTGTAGTACCGCAGTAAACCGCAATCAAGGCGCAAAGCACCAGAGCGACAACCGCCAACGGATTGAGCTTGTATTTTTTTGTGGATTTGGTTTTGCTCATTATAATGCGCCCTTTCGGTTAAGTTTATTCGGCAAGCACAGTTTTATCGTACTGTTCTGCGGTAATTCTGACATCGACATCAAAGGTAAGGTTGCGGACAGAATCCACGGTTTCTGCCTGGCTGACAAACACATCGTATTCAACCCAGAAGCAGACACAGTACGTTTTTTCGCTGCCGGGGGCCAGAGGCTGAGTTGTTTCCTGAATGCCGCTTAAAAATTCGAGCTTTTGTTCGGGTGTGAAGCTTTCAAAGCCCGTCCGGGCAGCTATTTTTTCTTCAATTTTATCGGCAAGCTTTGAATCATAGAAAAGGTCATCGTTGTTTTCAAAGGGCTTGACAAGACATTTATCCTCGGCATCTACCCAGACACCGGGTGCCAATTCGATATCTTTTGTTCTGACATCGTTTGCTGTGTCGATTTCATAAACAAAATAACGCAGACCCTTATCAACTTCGGCTGATGTCATAATATCTCCCTGTGCGTTGGGATATCTGATATCAACGGCAATTGCGGCATCAAGACCGCCGACGGGGTTGTTATTCTTTGCTGTGAAAACATAGTATTTGGCAGCATGCTCAAACATTTTTGCACGCTCATCAGCATCGTCAAACTTGGTTGCTGCATCAAATTTCAGTTCAAGTGCCGTTTCGTTTTCGCCCAATCTGTCGCCCGAAAAGGCAACGTTGATTTCTTCCATTTTATAGGTTTCGGAATCTTCACCTGAATCTGAAAACCAAGCGGTTGTGGGTTCAGCAGAGGAGTAAACGCCTATGCAAAAAACAAGCATTGCGCAAAGCACCAGACTGAAAACACTGCGCTTATTTATATTTTTCATACAGACTTTTCTCCCTTCTGCTTAAATTTATAGACTGCAAAGCGTACAAGCATTATTGCAAGTAAAACTGCCGCAAGCACCGTGACCACAGCGGTAGAATTGAATTTCAGCGAAATCAGCCCCAAAGCAGGCACACTGAAAACAACCTTGCCGATAATATCGTCAAACCCGGTGGGTAACGGGTCGGGCTGAGGATTGCTGTCACCTTTGGTGTAAACGAGCTTCTTTTCATAATCGATATAATCGATACGGTGAGTAAATGTACCGCCTGACGAAAGCTTTGCGGTAATTATATCACCCTCGGCATACTCCCCTGCCTCACGGACAAAAACCATATCGCCTTCGTGCAGCTCATCCTCCATACTCGGAGTTGCTACTGCATAGGTTTTCGTATCGGTTATTTTAAGGCCGAGAGTAAACACAAAAACCAGAACTATTATAATTGCAACGGTATTGTAAATTACGTTAAATATTTTCATAAATTCAAACCAATCTCAACTTATGACTGAGCCTGTGTTGATGACGGTTCTTCCGTCTGCTGAGTACTGAAAGTAATTTCGCCTATATTTTCCCATGTAGCATAAGCTGCCTGCTTTGCCTGGAAAGCGATTTTTACGGTGAAATTGTTTTTATCCTTGAAAACCGAAGTGGGTATATCCGAATTTTCGCCGCTGTAGTACATAGCCGTAAACATCGGTATGGGGTCAACAGCTTCAAGACCGCCGACAATAATATCGCTGTTTGTTTCGGGATTTACATAGTTGAAATATCCCGTTTCAACATCGTACTGCCAGTAAACTTTGCCTTCGGTGTCTGTTGCAAGCTGTGCAACAAAGGGTCTGTTATCGGTTGTCTGACCTACTACGCTGTAGCCGTCTGCCATATTGCCTGCATCGTCAATATAGGTATAAAAAACCTTCATTCTAAGCTGGGCATCAACGTACTTCTGTGTTTTTTCTTCATCCTCGGCAAGGTCGGATTCAAGAGCAATCGGCACAAGGTACAGCTTTGTGTTCTGTGCCAGATTTTCGGGAATATTTTCAAGACCTGTAAGCAGATTCATTTCGGGCTTAATTGTCGGTGTTGTTTGGCTGTCGATAAAACCGCCGACAAGAGTGTAGCCTATATTACCTGAAAGAAAATTATGAACAACGCCTCTGCCCGAGCCGCCGCCATAGGTTACAAACCACGCATAGGTGCCGTTAACACCAAAAGCGCCAACAACAAAAACCAACGAAAGTATAAGACAGATTATTTTTGTTTTCATTCTTTCACCGCTTTCTTTCTTGATTTGCAGCCTTCAATTTCTACAGCAAGCCACACGACATAAATAAGCGCAATTACAACTTTGCCGACTGCAGAGTTCATAGCCTGAACAACATAGCCCCAATAAGGAATATACAGGATGACCTTTCCTCTGCACTGTTCAAAAGGAGTGGGCAACGGGTCAGGCCCGTTGTTCGCATCGCCTTTTGTGTATAAAAGTTCGTTTTTATAATCTATATACATTACACGGTGGGTAAAGGATTTGTTTTCTGCGTCGTTTGAGAAAAGCAAAACATCCGCACCGGTAACGATATCTTCAAATTCAACAGCTTCAGTATAAACCATACTGCCCTCGGGAATATTGGGCTCCATACTGCCTGTTTTGACATAATAAGCCTCCAGCCCGAAAAACCTCGGCAGCCACACAGCCACACAAAGCAAGGCCATAACCAAAGCAAGAACAGTAAAAACTTTACTGCTTTTTCTTTTTTTCGTCATCTTCATTAGTCTTTTCGTTCATTTTTTTGCTTATATTTACAAACTCAAGAGTGATGATAAAGCACATCGGAAGCACAACGACCAGCAGGAAAATCGCAGGATTTTCTCTGACCTTCATAAGCTTTTCCATAAGGTTGCTTTTGGCGACAACCTTGCCGATTAGCTTTTCACTCTGAGCAGGATATTCGTCGGGAATTTCGTTTGCGTCACCCTGTGTTACGAAGGAATATGTACCGTCGCCATCGTCGGTGATTTCCATAATTCTGTGGGTGACAATCATATTGTTAAGGTTGGGGTTGCTTGAATAGAATGTGATAACATCCTTGACTTCAAGCTCACTCGCATCGGTTTCTTTAATTATAATAACCGAGCCTATGGGATATTCGGGAGTCATACTGCCCGTTTGTACAGCCATAAAGCCGTAGCCCAAAACTGTTGTTGCCTTGCCGCTTTTGGCGTTAACACCTACAAGGACAAGTATGCCTGCGGCAAAAATAATGAGCGCCACAAGGAGAATATTTATAATTTTGCCGAGAACCTTTTTCATTTTACCTTATCCTTCCGCCTGAGCGTTATCCCCTTCCGCCCCATCGGGAAGGCTGACTGCCATTACAAAAGACAGCTTTTTGCCGGCATAGGTATTGTCGGCCGATTCAAGCATTTTAATCTGATATTCATACACATACTGCGGTGAATTCTCAACCTTGCAGGACGGGTCAACTACCTTATTGTTAACAATAACGCCGTCAGACGGTATCGGTACATACTCGCCTTTATTGAGCTTTATATGCAAAACATCGGAAAGCATATTTTCCTCTGTAACAACCTGAAATCTGGTTGTTTCTTCGATAACTTCATCGCCGTTATCCTCTGCGGATTCAGGCTCACGCAGAGAAGCTGAAATATCGCTGAGTGCCATTGTCAGTCTGTCGTCTTCCTTTGCCGTAAACTTGACACGGAAGCTATAAACCTGACCGGGCTGAATATCAAGATGGCCGCCGTTGTAGCCTACCCATTCGGAGCCATCGTGATATTCGATTGAATTGAGCTGTGAGGGGACATCGGGAGAAGCGAGTGATGCTGTGATTTTGCTTACCCAAGCGTGGTCGCCCACAGCAAACCACGCAAAGGTAGCACAGACAAGCACAAGCACAAGCACGCCGCCTGCGATTGCAAGCTGAAAAGCATTTGTTTTCTGACTTTTCATTTCCTGATGTCCCCACTTTCAAATCATCTGAATAAACCAAAGAGGTTTCTGACACCCCAGGTGTCAACGCTTACCGCCTCAACGGTAATATCAATTGTATCGAATACTCCGATACTTGTCGGAACGGCGATATACGCAATTCCGTTTTCATCGGTTTCAACGCTTACGGTTGTTTCAGCCGTATCGTTGAATTTCGCTGTGACCTTACCCTGAACATAGCCGTTAGGCAGCTGAGTTTCAACTCTGAAGAGCTGAGCCTTGCCGTCAACCACATCGTAGGTGAAGACCATATCGTTACAAAGTACACCCTGTCGAGCAGTATCAAAGGCCGTTGCGGCTGTTGCACCGCCGCCGTTACCCGTGATTGCCGAAACAATTGAGTTACCCGAAGCAAGACCGTTAATCTTGTAGTTAACAGTATTAACCTTCTTACCTACCGTAACATCAACATATCTGGTCATTGAGCCGAGCTTGTAAGTCAACTCGCCGTCATAAACCTGACCGAGTGCCATTGAAGACGTATCTGTGACCCATGTGCCGTTTTCAACCTTGAGGAACCTGTTGCTCTCACTTGCCGCAAGACCGCTTACATCGAGGTCAGCACCTTCTAACGGCGTAGGTGTAGCTGTTGTAAAGGTTGTTGAGGTACCTGCGCCGACACCGTTTGCAAAGGTAATCTTGGCGCTTGCAAGCTTGACTGCGTTAAGCATTCCGCCGCCTGAAGAAGCGAGTGCCGCAGGTACGGGATAACCGACAAAGCCTGTAATCCAGACCATATCACCGCCGAAGTCGGCAACATCTGCACCGGCTGTGAGGTAGTGCGTTGTAGAAGCGTTTGCACCGCCGTCAACAGTTGAGAGCTGCTTGTCGTAATAGCTGTTTTCAACTGTTACATTCTCACTCTCGCCTGCTATGTTGCCAACGGTGTTGCCCTTGACATTGCCTGCAAAGACGGAATTGGTAACTGTTGCAGTACCGCTGCCAAGGATACCGCCGGTTGCGGTTGTGTTAGCACCGCCGTTTACAACAGCAGTTGACAGACAGTTTGTGATAGCTGTGCCGTCTGCAGCATTACCTACAAGACCGCCGACATAGGTTGCACCGGACTCAATCTTACCGGATACAATACATCCGTCAATTACGGTCGGACCGTCCGTTTCACCGAACAGACCGCCGACATTGGAGCCTGTGGGAGCATTGAGTTCACCGACAACAACGCAGTTTGTAACAGAAGCGTTGTTGAGTGCCTTTGCCGCAAGCAGACCGGAAGCACCGGTTGTTGAAGTGGTTACCTTTATGCCTGTAAGACCGAGGTTGCTGATTGAGCCGCCCTCAAGACTGCCGATAAAGGCATTACTGCCGTTTACAGGAATTTCGACATTTGCGATTACCTTACCGTTACCGTCAAGGTTTGCCTTGAAGATATTGATATATGAGTTATTCCAGTTTGCACCGCTCATATCAATATCTTTGGTTACCTCGAAGTAGCTGGAAGAGTTCTTGCCGTAGTAGGACAGAGCAATTACATGCTCGGGAGCAGAAATCTGATACTTGCTGCCCTCACTGCCGTTACCGCCTGCAAAGTTCGGGTTAGCACCGTCATCGTCTATTGTGAAATAGAGGTTGAGGGTATCCGAAAGCTTTGCGGAAGCACCGACATTATAGAAATCTTCAACAGCAAGAGTTGCAGTTGCGATTGCCGATTTATCTTCGAGATCCTTTATCTCGTTCCATGTCTTGGCTTTGAGTGCCGCACCGGAGGTGGTTGCCGCACCCGTAACAGCCCATGACATCATACCGTAGGTAAGCGGTGTTGTGCTTTCGGCAACAACATTGTCGATATAGTTATCGTTTGCAACAAGTGCCGTTACAGCACTGAGCTGTGAGTAAGACCGCAGGGCTCTGTACATTCTGACAGTTACCTCATCCTCACTGTTTGCGGTATTGAGGATTACAGAAAGCTGCGGATACTCGTCGTTCTTGAACGCTTCACCGTTCGACTCTTTTGCACGTGTGTATACACCGTCTGCCGAACAGAGAGCGGTATGGTTGGACATTGTAATGATATCGCTTGTGCTTTCTGCATAAGCAAAGATATCCTTAAAGCAGGTACCGCTGAGCTGCTTATCGAACATTACATCCTCAAGAGTACCGCTGTTCTGAGCAACAAAGATACTGTTGAGTGCTATGGGAGAAGCATCAGCCTTTCTTACATCAAACAGACCCGCTGCAAAACTTGAGGCAATTGAAGCAATCTTCTCTTCGGAAAGAGAAATATTGCTGCCGGCAAAACTGCCGATTGTAAGAGCATCTGCAACATTCTTAACCTTGAAGTTGCAACGTGTGTAACCGGCTTCTACCGTTCCGTTATTCGTACCGACAAAGCCTGCAACAACACCTGCAGGATTATCAAGAATGATATCGCCCATTGTGAAGCTGTTCTTGATTTCACCGCTGTTGGTACCGACAAGGCCGCTGACATTGGTAAGGTTTTTGCCTGAAATACTGCCGACGCTTGCACTCATATTGATTGTGCCCTTATTGGTAAGAGCAAGACCTGCAATATTGCTCTGGGCTGCAGCATCTTCACCGTTGTTGGTGTAATCAACAGCTGAAATACTGCCTTCGACAAGACCGCTCTCGCCTACCGTATTTGCTATACCTGCGACATTGCTGCCCGAGGCTTTGCCGAATACATTAACACCGATTACAGAGCCGTTGAGTGTGCCGATAAGGCTTTCGCCGCTCTCAAATGTAACATTTTCAAAGGTGACATTTGTGACAGAGCTGTTTGCATCAAGCGTATTTGCAAGAGTTGTTGAGAGTTTACGGATTGAATAGCCGTTACCGTCAAGCAAATATCCGCCGTCAAGAGTGCTGAAGCTTCTGTTGTACAGATTGTCGTCAGACTCGTTAAGGTTTACATAACCCATCAGACGGTAGTGAACCTTGCCTGAAAGCGGTTCGCCGTTTGAATCGATCGGGGTATTCCACTCGGCATACAAGCCGGTAGCATTACCCAGTTCTTCAGCTGACATTGCTACGTGTTCAAGGTCAGTCTGCGAAGCGACAAGATAGGGCTTATCCTGAGTACCGAGCATTTCAGCCGTAACTCTGGAGAACGGACGGCTTGCGACCTCACTGTAAACTACATTTCCGTCGCCCGGTTTGCCGTCAACCGTTGAAATTGTGATAATAAAGTTTGCCTGTTCCTTGGTGTTGCTTGTTCTCTGGACTGAAAGTGTGTTGGTAGCGGTATCAACAATGGATGTTGCTGATTTACCGACACTGTTGTCAGCCTCAAAGCCGTAGGTGTAAACCACACCGTCGTGAGGAACACCTGTGGGAACGGTCATAGCCATTGAAATACCGTCACCGTCAACAGCAGATTTATCTCGCTCATCAATTTCGACAGCAACAATACTCAGAAGAGCATTGAATCTGATAACGAGCGAAACGGTATCTGCAAAGAAGTTGGACAGATACGGGTAAGCACCGGTTGTGAACTGGAAGTTACCGCCGAGGAAGCCGCCGTCAACACGGTCAGCCTCGGGAACCTGAGTAAACTCCTTGGTTGACTTTGAACCGATGGAAGCAGGTGCTTTAAGCACGCCTGCCGTAACTCTGCCTACGGGAGCATCCGAAACAGCAGAAGCGTTGTGGTCAAAGTAAAGGTTTGAGGATTCAAGACCGTTACCGCTTACAAGACCGATAACACCGCCGACACCGTAATTATAGCTGTTGTCTGCTATCTCCTGAGCAGTTGTGCTTGTTTCACCAAGTGTTGAGCCTGAGGAGTATGCCGACTGGAGGTGAGCGTTTGAAACACCGATAACACCGCCGATACCTACAACGGAAGCAGGTGTGAGGTTACCGACCTTTGCGGCAACCGATGCAGCCGAATAAACTTCCTTTGTTTCACTGTTGAGAACACCGACGAGACCGCCGACACCAATTGCAGGTGAGTTCTCACAATCGGGATGTGCTACGTTGTCATCATAGCAGAAGCGTACACTGCCGCTGGAGAAAACAGTAGCAATGGATGTACCCTGTGTAACATTACCGGCAAGACCGCCGACACCGTTACCCTTGGTGTTGTAACCTGTTACGCTGCTGACATCGACCGCACTGCTGCTGAAGGAGCTGTTGAGCAATGCCTGGTATTTACTTCTGTCAGTCTGTGTCGGGTAAGCAGCAGCATTTGATTTAGCCGCAAGCAGACCGACAAGACCGCCTATACCTCTGGGAGTGTCGCCTGTTGCATTGATTGCGCCGTTGACATCGCCCGTTGAGTAACAGTTTGTGATATACATTTCGCTGCCGCCGACAAGACCGCCGACAACATTCAGACCCGAAACCTTAACGTCGGTGAAGGAATTGAAGAAACCTGCCTTACCTTCCTCAAGTCCGGTTGCGGGATTTACGTCTGCCGTTTCACCTGCAACAGCGTAGCCGACAAGACCGCCGACATATTCGTTACCTGTAACACCGCTGTTTTCGGTGTAGGAGGAAACGGAGCAGTTGCTGATAACAACCTTTGAGGGAGAGTTACCGTCAGCGCCGACATAGCCGACAAGACCGCCGACATAGTTGTTACCGACAACGGAATTCACCTCAAGATTAAGGTTCTTGACCGTGCCTTTGGTAAGCTCAGAGAAGAAGCCGACAGGCGCTGTACTTTCAGGACGGTTGATAGTGACGTTGGAAACTGTATGACCCTTACCGTTGAGCACACCCGTAAAGCCTGTGATGGGCTTAAATTCATAATCACCGAGTGTGATGTTTTCGATAAGTGCATAGTTAACGTTCTTTGAGAAATCAGCAAACGTACCGGAGGTCTCATAGTCGGCAAGAGCGTTGAGCTGTCTTTCCGTTGCAATCGGGTAAAGTCTGCCGCCATCCTCATACTTTGACTGGATGGGATAGGTTACCTTTCTGTAAAGGCTGTGATTACCGACAGTCTTTTCAACAGTAAAGTAAGGCAGAGAGTTGCTGTAGAACAATTCACCGTTATCGTGCGGTGTGCCCTTATTATAAGTACCGTTCAAAGGACTGAATACGAATATGTTGGTATAAACGGTTGTTCCGTTTTCCGTGTCCTTGAAAAGGAAGTCCGTATTCTTTCTGTCACCGTTGCCATAAAGGTCGGTATCCATTTCTGCCGGATAATCCAATTCATCCGCATCGTCAATCTCGGAAGAAGTAACTGTAAGATCGCTGCCGATTACAGTTACGGGATAGAACAGACCGCCGAGCTGATACTGAGAAGGTGCACCGTCAGCCGTGGTATATGCAACGAGTCTGTCGGTTTTCTCGACGTCAGAAACCTTGATTTCAACAGAAGCGAAATCAACATAGGCTGCCGTATAGGGATCCTTATCAGCACCGACACCGATTTCTATACCCGAAAGGTCAAAGTCTGCAGACTGTGCAGCAGTTTCCTTCCTGTTGGGAAGCGTGCCGTTTATACCGCTGTCAAACCTGACATTTTCAACAGTTGCTGCACCGGAAGTTGTACCGAGAATCGGGTTTACAACACTATTGACAGCACCGTTGAGCACACTCTCACCTGCCGCACTTGTAGCGGAAACGAAAACGTTGCTTGCCCTGACCTGAACATTACCCGAAGCAGCACCGACCGTAAGACCGTAATAAACTACATTTGAGCCGTTGCCGTAGCTGTCCGAAATACCCGAACCGACAAAGGCATTGTCTATTACAAGGCTTGTGCCTTCTTGTGCATAGCCGACAAAGCCGCCGACTGCACCGTAGTTGTAGTTATTATACGGATCAAGTGCCGCATATCCGAGAGTAAAGCAATTCTTTATTTCCAGCGAGCCGCTTGCCGAACCGACAAGACCGCCTGCTGTTTTTGAACCGGGTGTGTTGGTGCCAAGGTCGCAGTAAGCAAAAGCTGTTGTTGAGGTAAAGTCTGAAACAAGCTTGCTTGCTGAAGCGTTACCGACCAGACCGCCGACAGCGCTGCTGCCGATTACGTTACCCTTGACAACCGAGCAGTTGGTAATATCTGCATTTACTGCACTGCCGACAAGACCGCCGACATTGTTCTTACCTGTTACATTACCCTGAACAACTGTAACATCACCGAGGTTCTTATCGTTGAGGCTGAGTGACATCTCACCCGCAAGCTCAATGTGAACATTGCTGATGCTTGCCTGCTTTTCAGCCGTACCCTTGACATATCCGAACAGACCGACATTATCTGTGTTTGCTCTGGAGATATAAAGGTTGGTAATAAGTTTACCCTGACCGTCGTAGCTGCCGATGAAAGGAGCATTTGCCGTACCGATGGGCTCGAAGCCTTCTGCGGTAGCCCACAACGGACTGAGAACCTCTTCGCTGTAGCTGTACTGCGAAGCAAAATCGATATCCGCAGTCTGGATATAGTTCTTATCACGGAGCACACGGACTACTGCAAAGTGCTTAGGTTCTCTAACCTCAAAGGGACTGGTTGAAGAACCGTCACCTCTGATATCCATACCGATGAACTGGACATTCACCTGCAGACCGTAGGAGTAATCCATTACGATTTCGCCGATGATATCCTTTGTTACCTGGTCAATATGAAGTGTACCGTAATAGTAGCCGTCGTTCTTATCAGCAAGAACGTTCTTTGTAGTAACCTCAATTGTTGCACCGCCGATATCTGTTTCAGCAGTAATGCTTGCATTACCTTCAAAGTCAATCCGGTTGTTATTGCCAAAGGTAATTGACTTGTGCTTGACTCTGAAGCCTCTTGTTGCTTTACCGACAACACTCGGGTTGGTAGTGTCAATCGGGATTATTGCAAGCTCTGAATACTCGTCATCGGTATAAGACGGGTTAGTTACACCGCTTAAATCCAGACCGCCGATAGCAAGAGCACCTGTGCTCTCGCCTGTTTGAGCATCTATAATCTTATTGATATCCGTATATGTTGTAAACGGTGAGAACTTCTGTGAAACATAGAAATCCTGTGAACCGTAGGCAACGATATCCTGCGGATAAGATGAAATATAGATATTATCGAAGTAAACCGAGATGTTCTCTGCGTCAAGAGCAAAGTTGGAGGAAACATCCTCATTGGTTTCTTCATTTGTAACTTTACTTACGAGTGTACCGAGAACTTTACCGACATTTGTGCTTGCAGAGTTTGCAGGGTCAGCAAGGTTAGCGTTGACAGCAGTACCGCTGACATTGTTATAAAGGGTAACCTCTGCACCCATAACGCAATCGGAAACCATGCTGTCGGTTGTGTTCTTTACTTCGGTAGTATTGATTTTACCGATGATACCGCCTGCTGCACCAAGATACGGAATCATATTGCCCGTCTTGGTTGTGCGGTAACCGACAACCTCACCGCTGACGGTGGAGTTATAAATCTTAATTGTATCAAGCGAAATGAGCCTATCGGTTACAAAGCCTACGATACCGCCTGCCGTACAATCCTTATTGAGGTTATCGTAAGAATATGTACCGACATAACCATCGAAGTTGAACGAATCGATGTTCAACGACTTGAGGTTGTCAATCTTACCGATTGCACCGCCCGCAGCGTTGAAATACTGACGAAGCGAAGAAACGGAAGCAACATTTGCCGAGCTGTAAACTCTGATATCGCTGTTTTCAACAACAGAGCTGTCAGTTACCGAAACTTCAGCATTTGCATTGTCTGCTACTTCAGCAAGAATACCGCCTGCAATATCAAAGGCTCTTACCGTAATGCCTTTTACAACTGCATCGGTAACAGTAAGTAAACCTTCCGTAAATGCGGCAATACCGCCGATACGGTCTGCAACAAGTGCGTTATCCTCGCAGGAATATGTGCTGTAGGGCTTTGAATGTTCTTCATCCTGCACAATTACCTCGCAGGTACAGTCACGCATTACCGTATCGCTTACAATTGCACCGCTGATGGTACCTGTTGCACGTGCTGCGATACCGCCGGCATAAGACAGGTAGTAATTACGGTATCTGTCATTTCTCTCTATGAGAATTCTGCTGTTTGAAACAGAAGAATTGGAAATAGTTGCATCGCTTGCACCTGCAATACCGCCTGCCATAACGGTTGTGAGGTCTTTTGTATTGCTGCCTGCAAGGCTTGCACCGACAACATCAAGACCGTTTACAGTTGCGTTTGTAATCGTTGTAGCAGCATCTGCCTTACCGACAATACCGCCGACATTGGTAGAAGCAGCAGTCATCCAACGGATGCTTGAAATGTACGCAGAATCACCATCGGCATATCTTTCGACGCTGACATCGGTAATCGTTGCGCCGCTTGCAGTACCTGCAAGGACACCTGCGTAGTTTTCGTCTGCCTTTGCACCAACAACCTCAATTCTGGGGTTGACGAAGGTAAGACCCGTAACGCTTGCGCCTGAAACAAGCGACTTGAACAAACCGGTGTGAGTAGAGTCTGCCTTTTGTGCATTGACATTTACGGCATGAAGTTCAAGACCGTAAACCGAATAATACTCCCCTACATTGGTAAGACCGGTGGTCTTGTCTGCGGTTACAGACTTGAGAACGGTATAATTACCTGCAAAATCCTTCTCATAAAGTGTTGAGTCGCCCTCATCTCCGTATGTACCGTAGGAAACAAGGTTGATTTCCTTAACAAGACGGCGAAGAGTTACTTCACCGAGAGAAGCATCATTTGCAAGACCGAGATACTGACGGATGGTAAGATCAACAGGGTTGCTTGCACTTGTGGGAAGTGATGAATCGTACTCGGGATTGGGATGCTTAACACTGTCAAGAAGTGTGATAATATCTGTACCGCCAAATGTAACACCTGCAAAAGCCTGCGCAAGCGTTGTATCATTGGTGTAAGTATTTACTGCATTCTTGATATCTGCGTTATCCAATGTCCAAAATACATCGAAACACTGAACAACATTATCATGTTCACCGAGTGTAAGCTGCATTGTTGAATTAAGGTTTGCAGCATTGAAAATGTAATAGTTTTTGCTGCCGTCACCGTTATCGGCGTAATAGTAATCACCGTCGGAAACTTCAATTCTGAACGGTGCTACCAACTCGAGACCGTTTGAATAAACAAAGACCAGATCAAAGACCAGAGTCTTGGTAAGAGCATTAACGGCAGAGAGAATGTATTCACCGTTTGCACTGCCTTCTTCAACCTTTACAGCAGATGAAGTAGCTGTAACCTTTTCAAGATTTGCCACGGATTTCTGTGACGAACCTACGGATGCGCTGAGAGTAAATGCCGACAGCGAAGCACCGTCGTTGAAACGGTATGTTACCTCAGCCTCTGCACCAACCACGGGAGCAGTGTTGAAGGTAAAGTCGCTGAGACTGAAGTTCAGACCCGAACCGAGTGTACGGGAATCAACGACCCATATACCGTCTTCCTCTGACTCAGTCTGCTGTACACGGTAAATGTCAGAGAATATAACATTATGATATGTCGGGTCTATTCCTGTGCTGATAACAACGCTCTTATCAGCTGAAACCCTTCTGGAGTATACATAATCCATATCATATGCATAATCTGTGTAGCAAGAATAAACATTATCAGTACCGTTTGCACAATAGTTCAACGAAGTCTTTGTAGCCGCTGACATATTGGCTATACCGAAGAGATATGTGCCATGCTGCGGATACTTATGACCCGAATAATAAATATTATAGAACGGTTGATTGCTGAAATCGGATTCGAAGCCGCTATCTGCTGCCGCTCTGAACAGTGTGCTATCGCTTAAAGAAGCATTGAGAATATGGCCAACTATTATTCCGGTAGCAGGAGTCGAAGCAACAAATGAATCCTCGCCTTCAGCATTTTTGAATTCTGCAGAAACAATACAGTTTTCAACAAAGTGAGAATCCATATTGTCAAGACGGAAGGTTGAGGGAGCATTGTTTGCATAGTTAGTCCAGATAGCACCGATTATTCCACCGACTGCCGAAGGACCGGAAATAACACCCGTGACCTCACAGTTGACAACATTAGTTTCTGTCAGGTTAGAGAATGATGAAAATGCACCAATAACGCCACCGGCGCCCATATTGTAATATTGATAGGTATTGCTTGTACCTTTAATAGTCTTACCAATTGTCATCTTGATTGTTGCTTCAATACCACAATTGGTTATTGTTATACCAAAAACTCGGTTATCATACTCACCTTGAACTGTTTCTTCAAAGCAACCAAGAATACCGCCTACTCCGTAAGGAGCCATAACTGTTGTATTTTCATCAAGTGTACAATCACTGATATTATGCTTAACATATGATGAGTCAACTCTGGCAAGTATGCCGCCGGAAGCAATTAATTGATTTGACACGGTTTCCGGCACAAAAGTATGGTTTCCTTCAATTGTTGTCGACTTAATGTCAACACCGGATATACTTAACGGAACAGTTGAATACACCTGCGCATGTATTCCTGCCGAAGTAAAAGTACCGCCGGCAGAAGATGTATATGTTCGCATTACTGCACCGGCAGCAATTTCGCCAACAATATAACTATTTTCAACAGTGTTGCGGTTTTGAGCAGAGGTCGAAGAAATCTCGCCCGAGAACGCAAGAGAAATACCTGCAGCACCGTTATCAAAATAAGTTGAATCCATATTTTCCGCACGCTGAGAAACAGAACAACCGGAAACCAGAAGATCTGTGAAGGATGCTGCATTCTGATCAGTATGAACAGCAATACCTGCCGCACCGTTCAGACCGCTGATATTTGAAGAATAAGTGTATCCGGAAGCATCACCTGTGCGAGTACCCAAGACCTTACAATTTTTGATGCTCCACGGAACAGCAACATCAGCAGCGTTAAACATACCGCCGAAAAGGCCACCTGAATACTTTGCTCCACTAATATTGACGTTTTCAACTGTAACATTTTCTGCTGTAAGAGAACCATTTATAACAGCAGCTACTGATGCCGCATAATCGGCAGAGCCTGTTGAAGAAACATCAACAAGATTAAAGTTTTTGAACGTTGCACCGTCGGCCTGAGCAAACAAAGCCGAAGCAGTATATGAGCCGACTGTTACAGGTTTAAACTTTATACCGGTAATCGTCTTGGGGTTACCGTCAGCATAGAAGGTATTGTCTGAATTTCCGTTAATCTTGTATGTACCCTTGGGCGGAGAAGCAAACTCACCGGTAAATACATTTGAATTTGAATATCCACCGTCAAAGTCATGGTTTGCTTCAAACGACTCGGCATCAAAGACTATATCATTTTTCAGCCAATAACTCTCACCCGATTTAATCTCATAAAAATCCAAAGGTTCGGTAATAAGATAATATCTTCCGGAGTCTGTATCTACAAAATCCAATCCTTTGCTGGCAGTGGAATATATCTTAAAGCCAACGGGAAGTCTTACCGGAACAGACCACGAGGAATCCGAAGAACTTGTAAGTGTACCCTGATAATCTATGCTTATTGTAATAGGATTAGGGTTTTCCCTCTTGGGAGTAACAAGAACATTGTTATAGGGAGCAGTATCTGAAACAGCGACTATACTTGAATTGCTGCTCTTCCAATAAGAAGGCATAGCTGTATTTTCAAAGCTGAACAAGTCACCTCTGCTAACAACGGGAGCGGCATATGTAGAGTCTGCACTTGAGCCGACAGTAAATTCTGTTGAAGTGCTCTCAAAAGTATTGTCGGGAGCCGCTATCTGATATGTAGCATTGTCAGATTGGGTATTAACATCAATATAGCATTCAATCAATTTTTTCTTGGTATTAGCTAAGAAAGGTGTATTGGCTGCTGCTGTTGTTGATTTTGCACCAACACAGGAAAACACCGGAAATACCGAAGTATCTATTGTTAAAGAGGAAAAATATATTCCGCTAAAAGTTTGGGTCATATCTTTTCCGTTATAACAACCTATTGATGTCGTTCCGATTGCAGGTGTCGCATACGCTACCAGTATATTTCCTATCGCCACGCCGCCGCGATAAAATGTATTGTTTAATTCGGACCTCAACTGACCCGAAATAACAATGTCCTTCAGTAAATCAGTCGGGCGGTTATTCGTTGCCGTAGCATTCGTACTTTCCCAACCGCAAGCAAGTACTATGCTGCCGATAGCACCTCCGATACAATCTGTACCGACTATGCTTCCGCCAAAAACACTTTCCTTTACAGAAGTAGTCATTAAATAAGTTGCAGTAGTAAGCGCCGCTCCGAAACCGGAAAGCATACCTATGAATCCGCCGGTACCGACTCGTACTTGTTGCTGACCGCTCTGAGTACTTGAAAGTGCAGTAATAGCCATATCTGCCTTTTTTGACTCAATAGATGCGTAAACCGTGTTGTTAGCTAACGATAATTGTATAGCTGTACCTTTAAGCTGGAAGCCATAACCTAATATACCGCCTGTTGCAGCTTGGAAATTTGTAGTATTATTTTTAGCAGGAATGGTATTCAATATTTTTGATGCTTCATCAACATTACAAAAATCGATCACAAGGTCAATAACATAGCTTTTCGTGCTTGTAACATTTGTGCCAAGAATACCACCAACACCGGCATAACGATTGCTTACTAAAACATTGGAATTAGAATATGCCGCAGGATAACACGAATCTAATGTTTTCACAGTCGTAGCAATAACATCACACTTAGTTATGTGTAGAGTGTTGCCGGCATCTACCGTTCTTTCAATATTGGAACCGACAATACCGCCGACAACAACACCTTCGACAAGGCTGTTCTTGACAATACAGTTTTTAACGGTTTCGCCTGATGCGGGGCCGTTGATGGCACCGACAATACCACCAACAGCAACATTTCGTGTGAGTGTAGTATTCGGATCTTCGATAGCCTTATCTTCAGCCTTGATTTCGGTATTTTCTACAAGACAATCCTTTACTGTACCGAATACATTGGCAACTGCAAACTCATTTGTTTCGTTATCTGCATTATATGAGCCGATATAACCTGCAATACCGCCGATGAAATACTGGGTTGTACTGAGAATCTGCGATTTATTGCCTTCTGTTGCAGAAATCTTAGCCTTATTGACAGTTGTCTGTGCATTGGTTGAGCCGATAAGGCCGCCGGCCATACCTGCAGACATAATCTTAAGGTTATTAATAACTATATCGTACTCATCCGTTGATGAAGCATCACCGACAGTAAGCCTGGGTACACTGTAACCCTTCCATGTAAAATATTTCTGGTATGTACCGACAACAGCACCGGCATTTACGGGTGCGTAAGTATCTTCTCCTTCAACATCACCTGTCAGAGACAGACCGTCAACGGTAACATCCGTAATACTTACCTGATGAGAAACTGACTGCTTCTCAACCGTGTCATCAATTGTACCGACTATTCCGCCCAGACCGCCGATTGCGGAAACTTCTGAATTATTGAAAAACTGCGAGCCTGTAGAATAACTCGTTTCAACCTTTACTCTCGTAAGAACAATACCGCTGATATCAATATCGGTATTTATCGAATCAGCAAGGACAGCTGCTGTATTCTTGCCCTGTGAATTAACAGAAGAATCAACTATTTCTATGTTTTTGATTGTTACCTTTCCGTATGAACCGGAGCTCGTCTTGGCAACACCAACCAGAACCGCCGCATTTGCACTCTCGCCTGTGGCAGTCACATTCGCATATTCGATTCTTAAGTTATGTATACCGCTGTCAATCAATTGATGGGTTTTGTTGGGATCAACAATGGCTTTTGAATCCATAGAAACAAAAGCAAACATTGCTACATTGCCGCTGCCGGAAATCTTAAGATCCTTGATTGTATGAACCGTTCCGTCATCACCCATACCATCAAAATAACCGGTAAACGGCTGAGCGCTTGTTCCGATAGGTGTAAAAGTATACTCGGTCAGATCAGACATATAGATATCATTATCCAGCTTATACGCATAAGAACGGTAAACCGGCTCTTCCGCACACAGTTCAGAAAATGTTATCAAGTCCTGCGCAGATGATATGTGATAATATCCGTCTTCGCCGCATTCAAATTTCTCAACAATTACATTGTACTTTACATAAGTAAGGAAACCGGTTTCAAAATGATAAACCTTTATCCAGATATTATCGCCCTCGTTTGCGGAGGCAGAAACAGAAACACTGATTTTAAGTTCATTATCAGCAATTTCATAATTCTCAATTGAAAATTTTTCTGTATCTGCCGCAGACTCTGCGTTGTTTGAATCAATATTTACAAAAGAAACCGAGAAATTATCAATCGTTGCATCTTTAAAAGCATCAACATATTGCGGCAAAGCAATGCTGTAAACAGACTTACTGCTTGCCGTAACATTCTTTACATTGTCGGAATATGATTTTTCGTTGCTGCCCCAGAGTTTTATGGCAGAAGAACTCATATTGGAATCCGTGTTATTTGAACCGTACTCCATCTTGGACCAGGTGAGGTTGTAATAGTTGCGGAAAAATTCACCTTTATTCTCACCCATTACTATATAACAGACACCGCTGCCGATAACTCTTGCCGCAACGATACTGTTGAGTATATAACCATCACCATTGTCCGAAACATGACCGAGGAAAACAGCTCTGTTCTTTGAGCTTTGCTGAATATAAGCACCGACAGAGGAAACTTCACAGTTGTCTATAACAACATAATTGCCGACATAGGCGATGAAGCCTGCAACATTCTTGACATCAGCCATTGTAACGGAAACATCCGTTGAACAACCGTAGATATAAGTGTAACCAATGGCACAATTGATGAAAGCTGCTGTATATTCTTTATCAAGCTGAGCAATATAGCCCTCATAGGATGAAGCATTACCGTCATCGGGCATAAGATCACCGTCGGTAAGGCTTACATCAATAAATGTAGCGTTGTAAACCGTACCGAATACTGCAGACTGTATATTTGCAGAAAGATCGACTTGAAGATTGGTGATACAGCCTCGGCTTCTGTCTGCACCGTCCTGCTCGGGATAACTGACAAAATCAGTTACAAGCGGCGACTTGTCTCTCGAACCTGCAACGCTGAGGAACAGCGGCACTTCTGTAGAAAGCATATTGTCATTACCGTCGATTGTACCTGTAAAATGAACGGCATTCCAGGCATCGGACATAACAGTAACGGTGTCCGCACCAATGGCGAAATGGCCGTATGGCATACGGTAAATAAACTTAGCCATCGCAGAAGAACTGATAACCATCGGATTGTTCTGACTGTCGGGGTCACCTGCTGCAGAAGTAACAGCAACATCAAGATTAAACTCAATGGACATACCCTGCTTGTCATCAGAACCTACGAGAGGAACGCTACCTGCATTTGAGGGGAAGCTGATGGTTGCCGAATATGCTTTGGTGAATACACTGTTATTTGTACCGCTGCCTGTTACCGACAAAGCAGAACCAACCGATATGCTTGCAACATCAAGACTTGCACCGCTGATTCTGACAAAAGAGTGGTTAAGTTGGGAAGCCGGGATATCCACGGTAAGGCCACGCTCAATAACCAGTGCACGGTTATAAGAAATCAGTTTACCGAGAGATGCCTCAATAGCATAAGGTCTGTTTGCGTCGGTCTGATCCGGAATAACATAAGAAGTAATACAGCCGCTGATTGCATCTGACCAATAGCTGTTATATGCTGTCTGGGCATTACCGCCGTAGCCGACGATTGCACCGACAAGGTCAACTGCAGGTACATTGAGACTGAACAGAGCATAACAGTCATTAACAATCTTAGTATCATCTGTCTGTGCAAAACCGATGATACCGCCTGCACGGCAGACAGTACTGTTCTGTGCGACAAACGAACCGGAGGCAACGCTGGTATTAATTACACCGCCTGTAGATACAGCAGCGATACCGCCGAAGCAACCGATGTAGGAAACGGAGTTGAAGCCCATAAAGAAGCCGAGATCGGAAACAGTTGTTTTTTCAACAGTACCTTTGTTGACACCTGTGATACCGCCGAAATAAGCAACGGAGCTGTTTGCATTCTCTGCTGTGCCGTACATATTGTATCTGCCCGTTGTGGCAGTCTGGGCGGAGGTAACAGAACCTGTTACTGAGCTGTTTGAGATTACGGCACCGGACTCGTTATAACCGACAAGACCGCCGACATAACCGCCGCCATACATATTATTTGTTGTATTGTTGTCGCCTGCCATATCAACAGCACAACCGGTTACGGTTTCGGTGTTGTAGCCGACAAGACCGCCGACATAGTGGTTAATGCCGCTTACGGTTATTTTGAGACCGGATACGGAAGATGTTTCAACCGTACCTCTGTTCTGACCGACAAGGCCGCCGATGTAGTCGTTTGATGATGTTGACGAAAGTGAGAGTGTAAAGTTCTTTACATTTACATTGCGTACTGCTGCTCGGTTATCCGCAACAGCACCTGCAATACCGTAATAAGCATCACTTGTACCTGCACCGTCAGTTTCGGATTTGGAAGGAAGTGTTACGGAAGAGTTGATAATTTCACAATCTGTGATTGTACCGTCGTTTCTGTAAGCAATAACTGATATACGTTGAGGCTGGAGAGCAGTAACATTTACATCAATGTTTTCAAATATAACATTGGAAATAACGGACTTATTGCTCAGATATCCGAAAAGAGCAAAGTTTTCGTAGTTTTTGACATCAACAGTTACTGATTCATCAACATAAATTTTATGCTTATATGTTACACCGTCAACCTCATACGAACCGTCAAGATTGATATATTTCATTGAAGAAGAAGGATCGGACGGGTCTGCGGAAACAAGGTAAGCACTACCGGCAGAAGAGATATAAGGAACTCCGCCGTTGGCAAACAGAGGCGTAAGGTCAATATCCGCAGTAAGTATAAAGTGCTTATCTGTAACAATATGAATACCTGTTTCGGCATTGACCTCTGTTGCGTTTACCATTTTGTTGACCTGCATAAGGTGAGCAGCAGAGGAAATCTGGTAGGGATCTTCTAATGAACCCTCACCTAACCAGACAACGGTTGAGGGATCTGCGGAGCCCTCGTCAGCGTTGAGCTCAAGGTTTCCGCCCTGTACAGCAATATTGGGTTCGGTTACAGCATCTTCGGAGAGAGAACCAATGGCAGAAAGAGAGTTGGCAACGCTATCCTGATTTGCGTAAACCAGGATATTGTATGCACTTGTAGACGACAGTAACATTACTGCCGCCAACAGTATTACAAATGAGCGAAATGCAACTCGTTTTTTCATTATTGAGTAACCTCCGAAGTAATTTAGGTATTCAGGCTGAAACAGTATTTTTCGGTGTCTTTCTGCCGTTACACCGTCTGTATTCAGGCTGATTTAAGTTAATTTTGTGCTGTGTTGAACTTACTTTGCTGTTTTTGCCTTTTCAGCAGCCTTCTGCTTGGCTAACTTTTCTTTTTCTTTAGCTTTTTGAGCGGCTGCCTTTGCTTTTTCGGCTTGTAAAGCCTTTTCCCTTGCGGCCTTTTCTTTTGCCTTCTGTTTTGCTTTAGCCGCCTTTTCTTTTTCTGCTTCTAAAGCACGCTGTTTAGCCAGTTTTTCTTTTTCCTTGGCTTTCTTGGCAGCGGCTTTTTCTTTTTCAGCCTGTAAAGCCTTTTCCTTTGCAGCCCTTTCTTTTTCCTTTATTTTAGCGGCTGCATCCTTGGCTTTCTGCTGTTCAAGTGCTTTTGCCTTGGCTGACTTCTCTTTTTCCTTCATTTTAGCCTTTGCAGCCTTTTCTTTTTCGAGCTGAGCAGCTTTTTCCTTTGCGGCTTTATCTTTTGCCTTCTGTTTTGCGGCCGCATCTTTAGCCTTTTGCTCTTCAAGAGCCTTCTGCTTTGCTAAGCGCTCTTTTTCCTTTGACTTGAGTTTTGCTTTACGCTCTTTTTCAGCTTGTAAAGCCTTTTCCCTTGCCAGCTTTTCTCTTGCCTTTTGTTTAGCTGCAAGTTGCTTTTCTTTTTCGGCCTGCTTAGCGGCAAGCTCTTTTTGCTTTTTCTGTTCAGCGAGGAGTGCTGCTTTTCTTGCTTTTTCCTCTTCCAAAGCTCTGAGTTTTTCTTCTCTTGCCTTTTCTTTTGCAAGTCTGGCTTTTTCTTTTTCCTTAGCCTGTCGTTCAAGCTCCTGCTCACGCAGCTTTGCTTTTCTGACACGCTCTTTTTCTTTTGCTTTGCGTTCTTTTTCGAGAGCAAGCTCTTTTTCCTTCTTGGCTTTGAGTCTTGCCTTTTCTTTTGCCTTCCTCTCCTTTTCGAGAGCAAGTTCTCTGGCAAGCTTTGCCTTTTCTCTTTCCTTGCGGCGTTTTTCGATTTCCTTCTTGCGCTGAATTTCTGCCTGAATTCTGGCTTCGATGTCAGCCTTACGCTCGTTTTCGGACTTCAATGCACGGTCGATAGCCTCATTAATCTTGGTCTCGCCCGCAGTCTTCTTTTTGTTGGCACGTTTGAGTTCTTCAATAAATACTTTGCGTATCTCAACCTCTTCCATATCGTAGTTGAGAACAAGTTCTTCGGCAAGACGCTTGAGAAGCTTCGGCTTGACCTTACGCTTCTTGAACTTACCTTCTTCGTATTCCTGCTCACCGATATTCTTCTTGAGCAACATATAGTTAACAGATGCCAGCTTGAACAAATCGTTCTTATAATCGTCGGGCACCATTTCGTTGGTTTCTTTTGCTGTAATTTCGTAGCCGACCTCATCGTAAGACGAGATGAACTGCCAGAGATTAAGGCAGGCACGGAAGTTGGGGTCCTTCTGAATAACGTTTGTACGCATAATCGGAGGACGCACGGGAGTACAGTGAACAAGGTCACGCATAAATGAGGATGAGCAGAAGCCGTTAACAACACGCTTGATACGCTCAATTCTTGCAAGGGCGCTGACATTTTCATCGCCGGGCTTCATATCCTCGGCACTCATAGTAGCTGTTGTCTGTGTTGCAACCTCAAGTTTATATGTAATGGTCTCGTGACCCTTCTTGATTTCGCTGTTCATTGTGAGCGAGGAACGCTGTTCATCCTGCTCCATATTGAAAAGCACGTTATATCGTGTGTCGATAAAGTGCTGGAGATTTCGAAGTAATGTAAAAATGAAACGGTTTTCGTAAATTTCAAAGCTTTCTTCACGGAAAACGTTAAGAATCTGGCTGGGAGTAACCTTATCGCCGTCAACACGGGCAATCATATTGGTGTGCTGTGCAAGGTGGCGTACCGATTCGGCGGTAATCTTTCTTGCACGCTCGATGGGAACGATTTCTTCTTCCTGAACGATGAACTTACGGGGGTTACGGACAATGGTATCGAGTGCAACAGTACAGGCCTCGATAGCCTCAACCCATTTTAAATCAATCTTCTTTTCAAAGAAACGATTGAACATAGATATTTCATGCTTGCCGGTTTCCATAGCCTCAAGCATATTGCTGTAGTAATCATCACTATCGAAGAGTGACAATGTACCTGCTTTGTATTCATTATAGAGGTCTTCGTATGAAGTTCCCATAACTTATCAATCGCTCCTTAAAATAGACTTTGCGTTTTACGCTGTTAGGCTTCCGCCCCGAAACCGAGGCGGAAAGCCGAAATGTTAATATAATTACATCATCTTCTGGAGTCTTTCAAGGTATTCCTTAGACTCGTTCATATTGGACTTACCGAAATGCTTGTTGAGGTAAGTGATAAGACCGGAGATTTCATCACGGATGAAGGAAAGGTTCAAGGATTCAAACTTACGGAGAATCTTGTGACAAAGAACAAAGTCAAGGCCGTCGATTTCCGTGCCGCCGCAGCCGACATAAGCGGGAACGAATTCCTGAAGCTGCTTAACAATACGGTTACCGAAAGCAAGACGGAAGTGTTCAATAACATAGTCGTCAAGCTCTGCAAGTTTACGAAGGCTTTCTTCTGAAACCTTATACTTTTCTTTACATTCGTTGAACATTGATTCAAGGTGCTTGTAGCTGAGGGTGAGGTTATCCGTCCAGGGTGCTTCAAAGAACTTTCCCTTTGTGTTAATGTCAATCGGGATAGCACGGTCATAAACCTTATCGGTAACGGCGAAGGTCGAGTCGTCGTTATTGATTGTGCCGATGTACCACATATTATCGGGGAGCTTGAGCTTACCATCGAAGAGGTGCTTGGGGTCAGTGGGCCAAACCGACGGAACAAGGGAAACAATCCATTCGTCACGGCTGGGCATTTCGAGAATTGAAAGCATTTCTGCGAAATAGTACTCAACACGGGCGATGTTCATTTCGTCGAGGATGGTGAGATAGATATCTTCTTTGTATGTAGCCTCGTACATCTTCTTGAGAACTTCTGTTTCGTTGAAGCGCTTGGTAAATTCGTTAAAGTAGCCGAAAAGCTCGGTACGGTCACGCCATGAGGGCTGAACGGAAGCAATTGTGGCGTCATTCTGAAGGAACTTACCAAAGGAGTAAGGAAGTGATGTTTTACCTGTACCGGAAATACCCTGTAAGATAATCAGACGGGTTGAAGCAAATGCAGCAAGGAAGAGGCGGAGCGTTCTGTGCTCATAATAAAGGCCCATTCTTGAAGCAGCAAAGTTACGGTACATATCAATGATTTCGGGAAGAGTGATTTCATTATTGTAAACGGGGGGCTCATAGCCTTCCATTTCAATATCAACCTGGGTGAGCTTGTAGAAACGGCTGTAGTCATCGGCTGTTCTGTCGTCTGTACCTTCGGGTGATACCTCGCCTTCTGCACCTTCGGCAGCAACAGCGGCGGCACCCGATGAGCCGTCAACAGCAGATTCAAGGTAGGGATTTTCGCCGGGACGAAGGCCGAGCTGAGAAACCTTCATTGCAAGAATTTTATCCTTTTCAATGGAGAGCTTCATAACCTCACGGTTGAGGGTGGCAACCTCGTTGAGAAGTTCCTCCTGGTTGACAACCGTCTTACGGAAACGGACATATTTTCGAACGAGAAGAACAATCAGAAGAATAATACCTGCAAGCAGAGCCAGCACAAGCAAACAGCACAGTGCGCCGAGGATGATACCGCCGACACCGAGAGTGCCTGCATACTCTCTGAAAATATTTACATACTTGGGAACGTTGAAAATGTTTGCAACGCCAAGGCCGAAGCCCTTGATTATTCCCCAGAAGCCTTTAACGAAAAGCTGGTCGAGAAAGTCACCTAAAAACTGGAAAATACCGCTCATTTTATAGCCACCTTTATGCTGTATTTTTTAAACTTGGTCGTTATTGTCATTGCCCTGCTGCTGCTCATTTTTTTCTTCAGCAGCCTTTTGCTGGGCGAGAAATTCTGCAATGATTGCCTTGATTTTTGCTTCTTCCGCCTTTTCTTTTTCTGCCTGCTCAAGCTCTTTTTGCTTTTGCAGATATTCTTCGATAATCTGTTGCTTTCTTGCTTCCTCTTCCTGTTGCTGTCTGAGGTATTCCCTTATGATAGCATCCTTGTCGCTCTGAGCCGCAGGAGGGTAAGACCGAGGCTGAGCGTTTTGGTAAACAGGCTGAGGCTGAGTTTTTTTGTCGATTGCAAGAGAACGAAGATAGCCGAAGAGCTGCCAGATTACAATAAGGGCAGCCGGCAGAACAATCAACAGCAATACACCCTGTGAGGTTTCGGCAAAATCGAAGAACTTGCCGAGATTGCTGACACGCTTACCGGTGTATGTGCCGAGTATGCGTGAGGACGGAACCTCTTTTCTGTCCGGCTCGTCAGCATTGTCACCTTTTGTGACATAGCTTATGTAGCCGTTGGTGTTTTTAACCTTGATAACTCTGTGAGTATTGATATACATAGAGCCTGTGTTATCGTAGGCAATGAAGGAAATAATGTCATTCTCCTTGTATTGGTGCGTTTTGTTATAGCGCTTGACAATAATCAAATCGCCGGGGAAAAAGATATCCTCCATTGAATCACTCTGAACGGAGAGGAACGAATAACCGCCGAGGTTTGCAACACCCGTTGAGGATTTTGTCGAGATAATAACCATCGCACAGACAACAATAGAGAAAATGAGAATGATTGAAGAGAGAACATTCATTGCAATATGAAATATTCTGTTGTCTAAAATGTTCTTTTTCTTCATTTCGGTTTTCCCTTTTGCGTTGTGTTGGTCAAGTTATGTATTCAAGCTGCTTAATTTATGCAGCGGGAGTTTCGTCTTCACTTACTGAGCCGAAGGAGATAGAAGCTGCAAGGTGCTTAGCGGAAAGCTTTTCACCTGTACAGTCTGTGTCGTTACCTTCAATCCAGATACGGACAACAATTGTTTCGGAGCCCGTGTTACCGGGAATGTTGGCAAGCTCAAGTGAGCCTTCGTACTTGTTCTGGTCTGCGGCAGACTGTGTAAGCTCGGTAATTGTCTGTGTTGCGAGTGAAACAACGCCGTTAGCTTCTGCAGAGTCGATGATGCTGTTATTGTTGGCATCAACAACGGTTTCGACAGGAATGTCATTTGAAGTAACAGCCTGTGTGCTGTCGCCTGCCATTGCGAAAATTGTTGTATTACCTGCGTATGTTACGGAGATACGTGCTGCGCTGACAGCCTCATGGCCTGAATCGTTACCGGTAAGAGCAACGTGCATTGTACCCGTAACAGCTTCTGCTGTTGTGGAACGAATTTTGATAGTCATTTCGTTGTAGTCCTTACCCTTTTCGGGTGTAAGGGATGCGAAGTAGCCGCCCTGAAGACCGACCTTTGTGAAAGCTGCGCCGTCTGCACTGGAAACGGGAGCGTACTTGCCGTCTGCGGCAATGAGCTCGCCTTCGGCGAAATTATCTCTGTCGAGGTAAGCACCCCAAGCAGCCGACTCGCCGCCCTCAACAACATAAGCCGTACCTGCGGAGCCCTGAATTTCGATGCCGCCGCCTGCTTCAATTACATCGAAGCCGAGGTCGAACAGCTCTGCGAAGCCACCTACGAGGAACCAGGCGTATGTACCTGATACCATTGTTGTTGCGGCAACGATAAGAACGATGATTGAAAGTCCTATTTTGCGTTTTGCCATTTTGTTTACCCTCTTTACTTAAGATTTTTATTTTAGAGCACCGTGCTCATTGAATACCGGAAAGATAAATAATGTATATAATAATAATATAAATATTTAAGGGCGTTGAGATTTAACACCTCATCCACCGCCGTTTCGGCGGTCCCCCTTCCCCTCAAGGGGAAGGCTTATTCTTCCGTTGTTTCTTCTGCGGTTTCTTCGGAAGCGTTTTTTTCGGCTTCCTGCTGTGCGAGATATTCTGCTATAGCCTGCTTTTTGAGTTCTTCCTCTTTTGCGGCCTGTTCAGCAGCGGCCTTTTCGGCTTCCTGCTGCTTGATGTATTCTTCGACAGCCTTGCGTTTGATTTCCTCTTCCTCGGCTGCCTTGGCAGCGGCGGCTTTTTCCGCTTCCTGCTTGGCGATATATTCTTCAACCGCCTTTTTCTTTATATCATCTTCGGATTCTGCGGATTTCTTTATTTCTTCGGGTTTCTTTGTTTCCTCAACAGGCTTCGGCTTTTCCTCTGCCGCCTTTACGGCTTCGGCAGGAGCGGCAGCGCCCTGTGCGGCGAGCATTTCCGCCATAACACGCTGCTTGATTTCCTCCTCTGCCTCCTTAACGGCAGCAACAGCCTTTTCCTTCTTTGCATCCATAAGTGTTGAGATGAACTTGAACAGTTCAAAGAAGAAGAAAATAGCTGTCGGGATAACTACGCAGAGCATAAAGCCGAGCTGTGACTGGAGGAAGGAAAGGATTGAGCCGAGGTGAGGAATTGCGGTACCCGTCCACTTTGCAACGATACGCTGATTTGAAAGATAGTCAATACTCAGATCCTGATTCATATCGATATCGGGAGTGTTATCGCCTCGTGTAACATAATAATACTCACCACCGTGTACCCAAATACCGTCAACGACTTCATTCTGATTCTGTGTATATGTATCGGCAACAATTCTATGGGTTTCGAGGTATGCCTGGTCTTCATAGTAACGCCAGAAGGTTACGACGTCGCCAACCTTGTAGGGCTCTTTCCGGGTGGTATCGGTAAGCTCAACAATAATCAACGAGCCCTCAGGGAAGCCCTCCTCGCTCATCATTGAGTCGGTGAGGACGTTGAAGATAGCCTTGCCGAAAAGGTTAGGCAAACCCGATTCATGCTTTGTTGAGGATAAAACCATAACCGTCATTAAAATCGAAAAAACGAGAATAACGGTTACAAGGACATTGCCCACGATTTTACCAATCTTTTTCATTAAAAATACCTCGCATTTTTTAGTTTATGGGAATTTGAGATTTTTTATTTATTTTAGCTCCTTCGCTTTCGCTCAGGATGACAGGCAAATTATGAATCGCCCCTACGGAAAACATCTCATTCATATATTTATTTTTTATTAAATATATGAATCAACTGTTTTCTGCATTTTAAGATCCTTCGCTTGCGCTCAGGATGACTCAACCTTTTGGTGGTGTGCTTTAATTTTAATTACGAATTACGCATTAAAAACTGTTCTTTCACTTACCCCTTGCGGTGCGGTGAAGCACCGCAAGGAATAGGCTCGGGAGCTGCCAGCGACAGCCCCGAAGAAAGTTGTGTTTTAGCTAAATCACAAATTTTTGTTTTGCAAGAAGCGGATTACTTACCGCCCCTGCCTTGGGGGAGAAAATAAATAGGGGGAACACCGGGTCGGGTCACGCCCGACCCGGCAAAATCAGTTTAATTAACTGAAACTAAGTAATATAGGTTAAAATTAGACCTTTGTGAAGTTGAGAGCAACTGCACAAGCCTGAGAAGCAATGTTACCTACGCAAAGAGCATCGTTACCTTCTGCCCATACGTAGAGTGTGATTGTCTTGGGCTGGTCAGCTGAGAGGCTGAGAGAAACTACATCGCTTGTTGAGGTTGTGACAGCCTCAGCTGCAAGAGCGTTGTAAGGTGTTGCGCCGTCAGTAAGGGTATCTGTGGATTCCATGATACCGTCTGTGTCAACGTCAATACCTGCTGTTGCCTGGAGAACAGGAACATAAGTTCTGGAAGCTGTGTTGTAAACCTTGTAGTTTGTTGTGTTGTCATCCTCAAAGATTGCACCGTAGATAAACTGATATGTAGAACCTGACATATCAGCAGCAACGTTAACTGTGCAATCAACAGAAGCCTTAACATAAACCTTCATCTTGATGAACTTTCCGTTATCGTTTGTAGCTGTTGCGGGATTGAAGACGAGCTTGCCGAATGTAGCTGTGTCGCCTGCATCCTCGCCCTGAGCAATGCTACCTGCGATGAAAGCCTGGTTGATGGGGTCGAATGATACGGGTGAGAAATCAGCAGGAGTAAAGTTACCTGCCTGACCCTGGAAAGCAGCATACTCAAGAGTTGTTGAGTAGTTTGTACCATCAGCAGAGATTGTGATGTTACCGGATGTGTTGCTTACCTGTGCGCTGATACCGGAAACCTTAGCTGTTGTACCGGTTGCGAACCATGCGTAGGTGGATGATGTGAGAACAATTGCGGATACCATGAGCATCGCAAGTGCTGCCACGAGTGAACGTTTTTTCATAGTTTTTTCCTCCATTTAAGAGTAGTGTTTTTTTAGGGATTAGAAACACATTTTATCCAAAGTGTTTTCGACTATTGCGGTTGATAAAATCAAACCCTGTGACTGAAAATCGGCTTTAATAAGTCTCCCCCAACTTAATCGGCCTTTTCTCTGTCAAGAACCTCAAGGGTCATCTTGAGTTTGACTTCACCTCCCATAATGTCGTTGACACATTCAGGATCTTCGCCCTCAAGCCAGACGACGACAGTATATCTGTCACTTTGGTCTACCTTGAAGTTCTTGCGGGTGTACTGCATAACCATTGTGTCGGATATGAAGTTTTTGTCCGCTTCGAATGTTTCCTTTTTGCCGTCGGTAACCCGGGGCTTTGCGTATGTAGTGGGTTTACCGTTTATGAAAACCATGACTCGTATTGCTTCGTCTGCGCCCTTGTAGGCTGTGACTACTTCAAGACTTGCCAGGTAATCAACCGTTGCATCCTCACCGCCCGGAACGGCTTCGCCGCCGTTGCGCACCGAGAAGGTATAGGCGAGGTAGTTTGTACCGTTGTGGTCACCGTAGACCTTGTCAATATCTGCGTAGCTGTTATAAACGGGGTCGTCGCCGAGCTCGCCGTTTTTGTTGAGCAGCCAGTGCTTTGTGATATTGTCCATATTTTCAACCGCTGAGCCGTAGAGAGTCAGCGTGGGGTTTTCAAACTTCTCGTTATCTACAAGCTGGATACCGTAGAGGTTACCCGTCATACTGACGGTGAAGCGGCCTGCGCTGTTGATAACCGAGGTACAGGCATATCCGATACCGAGAAGAAGTATGAGCACGCCGACGATGATAGCCAGAATTCTGATTAACCAGTTTCGTTTATAGACTGTTTCGGCGGTTGTATTTACATCGTACTTATCCATATCATCCGGAGTAAGAGCCGGGATATACGGACCGCTTGCGCCTTCAACAAAGCCGTTGTTAACGGGCTGTTCGGGCTGAGCCGTTTCTTTTTTCTTTCTTGCCAATGCTTTCATCTCCCAATCGAGAAATTCGTAATTATAATCGGAGCGAAGCGACCCTCAATTCTGCATTTTGCACTTTGCATTTTGCATTTTCACGAGGACGCCGTCCCCTACTAATGGTTATTTGATTTTCTTTTCGTCCCAGAGGTCTGTGCAGTAGTTTTTGCCCTTGAGCCTGCGCACACCCATTTTTGTGAGAAGGGCAGCAAGCTCGGGAGTGTCTACACCGTCGGCAATTGTTTTGACGCCGAGCTTCTTGGCGAAATCCACAAGACCCTGGACGACTATTCTCGGTCTGTCCTCATCCTCATAAAGCTCGGGATTAATGGGTTCTATCATCTTGCGGTTGATTCCTATGTAATCGACCTCGTACTGTGAGAGATTGGACATTGAGGTGTATTCAACGCCGAGGTCATCAATCGTAAAGAAGGCACCGTGCTCACGCATTTCGGCGATGTTCTTTTTGACCTGCTCGCTTTCGGTAGCGTAGATGTTTTCCGAAATGCTGAAGCAGAACTTATCGGCCTCAACTTCCTTCTTTTCGAGGATTTTCAAAATCTGTGTGCAGAAGTAGGGCTTTGCAAGGTACTTGACCGAAAGGTCGAGAATAAAGCTGTTGATGCTTGCGTCTCTTGCATCGGCTCTTTTGAGAACATCGCAGCACTCTTCGACAGCCCAGCGGTTAATCTCGCAGATGCGGTTGCTCTTTTCTGCAACGGGGCTGTAATACTCGGGAAGCATAACGCCCATCTTGCTGTCGTTGATTACTACCGTAGCGGCATAATCGAGAGCCATATTGAGGTTGTTGTCAAACACAGGCTCAAACATAAGCACCATGGGGCGTATGCGTCTGCCGCCCGTGGACTTTTTAGCCTGAGTTTCGCCCTGCTGAGCGGAAAGAGTTTTGTTTTCTTCCATTTGTAGCCCGACCCCTTAATAAAGAAATTATCTATATATAATTATTATATATAAAGAAATAATAATACACACTACAGATTGTATCACTATGCAATATTTTTGTCAACGGGAAAACAGTGTATTTTTTTACTTTTTTGTAACTTTATGCAATAGGCAGAAATTAATCACTTTAGTCTGTTAAACTTGCACAAAGCGGTATTTCAGACTCCGTCATAATATACAATCTTTACGTTCGGACAAAAAAAATACTGCGTCCGACCGCAGCCGGACACAGCAAAACACTGATTTTTTTATTCTTTTGAGATCTTCACCGCTTCTTCAAAGGCGTCCTTGCTCCACCACATACGCATGGCGGAAATGAACTCGGGTCTGTCTGAAATTATGCCGTCTGCACCGAATTTCATTGCGCATACGGTTGCATAAACATCGCTGCCGCAATCCACCCAGACAAGCAAGCCTTCCTCTTTCGCCTTTTCGGCAAGAGAGCTGTTAAACGCTTCGCCCGTGCAGAGTATTCCGTCTGCACCTGCGGCACGGATTTCGGCAAGGCTCAGGCGGTTTTTGCCGTCATAATCGCAGAGCACTCTCGTCTGCGGAAAGAAGCCCTTGATATAGGAAACGGCGTTTTCGTGGACACCCGTTATAACCGATTTTATTACCATTTCACGGCTTACAAGCACGGCGTTGAGATAACTCAGTCGGCTGTATTCACTCAGTTCAATAACGATGCCGCAGTCCTCATATTCCTCGCTGAGCTGTGCTATCACACGGCTCAGACGCACGGATTTTTCCTCGTCGTAGGAAGTGAGACCTTCAGCAAGAACAACCTCGTTTTCGGGTGTTACGGCAACCTTTACCTCAACATAGCCGGTAGCGTAGTCAATCTGATTTCGTGCACCGAGAAAGGTATCGCAGGGATAGTCATCCGTACCCGAAGCAACGGCAACGGGCATAATTATATTGTTGCCGCCCGCATCCTGCTCAAAAGGCACAGACGCCAGAAACTGATTTATATTCTGCCGCTGAAAAAAGGTCACCTCGTCACTGCCCTTAAACACAAAAAGAAGCAGGCAAAGCACAAGCAGACCCACGGCACTGCCAAAACAAATCAACGCTTTTTTAAGCAAGACTATTGCCTCCGTATTATCGGTTTTACTTGAGATGCTCACAGATAAGCTGGGTTATACCCATAAGCTCCATATATTTTTCCTCGATCTCCTCGACCAGCTTGAACTGTGTCCTGCAACGGTCAAGGTTATGCTCCGGACGGCTGATTCTGAAATAAACATCGCCGTTGAGATAGTCGGTAAGGAAGCGTATGCCGCATTCAAGCGTCATAAGCTTTACAGAGAAGGGAAGATAATAAATCTCCGCAGGTGTGAGACTGTCACCTGCTGCCGAAAGATAGCCCTCGGTATAGCTGCGGTAAATTTCGGCATTAAATCTGACCTTTGAGAGATCCTTTTCGTCCTCATCCGCCGTGTTACCTGCAAAACGCAGACTGTCGCCAAAATCGTAGAGAGAAAGACCCGGCATAACGGTATCGAGGTCGATAACGCAGATTCCTTCACCCGTTTTTTTGTCAAACAGGACATTGTTCAGCTTTGTATCATTATGTGTTACACGAAGCGGAAGTTCACCTTTTTCGAGCAGGTCGAGAAGCACGGAACAATCCTTTTTGCGTGCTTTAACAAACTCGATTTCCTTTGTCACTTCGGCAACTCTGCCTGCCTTATCCTCTTCAACAGCCTTTATAAAGTCGTTGTAACGGGACACGGTATTGTGGAAATTGGGTATAGTTTCACAAAGCTCCTCGGCAGGATAATCCGCAAGCAGCTTCT
Source organism: Clostridia bacterium (assembly GCA_017516745.1). Taxonomy (GTDB): domain Bacteria; phylum Bacillota; class Clostridia; order Oscillospirales; family Acutalibacteraceae; genus UBA8612. The sequence goes on along the minus strand of JAFXBF010000002.1, from coordinate 22,146 downwards.
GGAAATTGCCGAAGGTTTTACCTGCCTTACGGCAGATTTCGGTATTGTCGGGAAAATTGTAGCTGACAGTATTTATGACATAGTTTATAACACGCCAGTATCTGCCCGATTTGTCGAGATAATAGGGCTTACCATCCTTGGTATAGTAGACCTTGACCGACTCTCGAAGCGGATTTCCGCCTGCCTCAATGACCTTATTGCGCACAAAATCCGTAACGCCGACATAGTTGCGCATAAGCTCTTCGGGATTTTTGAAAACAGCAGTATTTATCTGCTGGAGAACATAGGATTTCTCACAGCCCTTGTAATCGAAATTAAGGACATAGGTGTTGTTGATATGACCGTTGTTGAGAATATCAAAATCGTAGTATTCGCCTTTGAAATTATACTGTGACTTAATTTCCTCGATATCAAAAAGATTGGAAACCATAGTAATTTTCCTTTCAAAATCTTAATTATCAGCTGTTTTTCTGAAAGCTCGCCCAGAGCTGACCGAGGGTAAGCCCTGTTTCATCCTTCCAGAATTCTTCTTTATATGAGCCGTCCTGCAAAGCTCTGTTGAGGCGGTATACAAAATCCGTATCGGTTGTGGAGTTTATCCACTTGAGGAAGGCTGCACCGTGAACATCGCCCTCTTCGTAGGAAACACCTTCGTAAGAGGTCGTGACAAACCAGTTCTTGTCCGCATACGAACTGCGGAACTGGTCACGGACATAGGCCTTGATTGAGCTTTTGAGCCAGTCGGGCGCTGATGCATTATAGGACTGAACAGTACCCATAAGCGCAGATATTATGCTGTCGTAATCGTCGGGGTTATCGACAAACCAGTTGGGGTTAATGTATATTTTTTTGCCCGAGGTGTAGTTTGCACCCTTACCCGAATATGCGGCATCTATGTAGATTGTTATTTTAGGCGTGGTATACTCCGTACCGTATTTGCCGTAAATTCTGCTGTAGGTTTTGTATACGATATCTTCAAGCTTGTCGTAAACGCCGGGAGGAAGCAGGTTTTCGTCACCCTCAAAGGAATAATACTTGCTCCTTGCCTCGGTCGTCGCTATCTCCTGCTTGATTTCTCCCTTGGCAAGTTCATCATAATATGAGCGCAGCTCCTCAAAGCTGGTTGTGCTTACGGGCTCCTGCCGCTGATTATTATTACCGCCGCAGCCGGCAAACGTGCACGATACCGCCAAAGCGAGAGCACACACGGCAAAAATTGGTTTTTTCATAGATTGACACCTCAAAGTAAATGCTTTATATCGCTGAATATCCTGCATCTCCACAAACTAAAGATGCAGGATTTTTTATTTTATCAAAGATTATCTTCCGGAGAAGGAGTATGCGGACACTCTATTTCGGGCAGTCTGTAAAGAGGCTTTGCCCAACGGACAGCGTTAGTGATTATGCGCTGAACCTCAGGAATAAAGAAGGTCGGGTTGCTTTCGTGACCGGGCTGGAAATAGAATATTCTGCCAAGACCCTTGCTCCAGCAGCAGCCCGAACGGAAAACCTCTCCGCCCTTGAACCAGCCGAGGAAAATCAACTCATCGGGTGTGGGAATATCAAAACGCTCGCCGTACATTTCCTCTTCGGGAATTTCAAAGTAATTGCCTATACCCTGTGCAATGGGGTGAGAAGGCATAACCGTCCATACACGCTCTCTGTCACCCTCACGCCAGCAAAGCGAACAGGTTGTGCCCATAAGGCGTGTGAAGGGCTTTGAGAAATGGGCAGAGTGAAGAGCAATAAAGCCCATGCCACGCATAACGTGATTATACACTCTTTCGGAAATTTCGTCGGGCACACGGTGGTGAGCCATATGACCCCACCAGATGAGTACATCGGTATCAAAAAGAAGCTCATCGGTAATTTCTTCAACCGTTTCAAGCGTTACCGTTTTAACGGTGATATCCTCGTTTGTACCGAGAAAATCTGCAATGCAGCCGTGGATACCCTTGGGGTAAACCGCTGCTATTTCTTCGCTTTCAACCTCATGAATATACTCGTTATAAACCGTGACCTTAATCATTGACGGCACTTCCTTTTCAAGTTAGATACATTTATTTTACTTTAAAATGATGTGCTCGTCAACCATATTTTTATTTTTAGCAAATTTATTATTTTGGCAGGGCTGTAAGAGGCTTGAAAACATAGCCCTGTGAAAGTGCGTAATCTATGATATCTCCCAACGCTTCTGCATTGTCTTTTGATACAGAATGGAGCAGAATTATTGCGCCCGGGTGCAGACGTGCCGTTACGGTATCGAAGGCATACTGAGCGCCCTTTTGCTTTGAAGTATCCCAGTCGGAATATGCAAGCGACCAGAAAACACTCTTGTAGCCGAGTGACTCAACAAGGTCAAGTGCACTTTCGGTGTATGCACCCTCGGGGAAGCGGAAATACGGCGATGTATAGCCGAAATTCTTGCGAAGGAAGTTGTCGCATTCCGCTATTTCTTCCGCCATTTTTGTGCGGCTGATTTTGCTGAAATTCGGGTGATTTGCCGAGTGATTGCCGACAATGTGTCCTTCTTTAATCATTCGTGAAATAAGCTCGGGCTCAGCCTCGATATGGTCAAGCGTGCAGAAAAATGCGGCGCTGACCTTCTTTTCTTTAAGCGTATCAAGAACGTTAAACGTATAGCCGTTTTCGTAGCCGCAGTCGAAGGTAAGGTAAAGCACCTTATCGGTTGACTTTGTGTCATAGGTTATGGCGTTATAGCCCTTTGTTTCAAAAAATTTCTGCGAATCAACGCTAATCTGATGGGGCTTGCCTTCTTTGGCAACGCCGAAGCTGTGGTTGATAACGCTTGTCGGCAGTCCCCTTGAATTGTCGGGGTCATTTACAGAAAATTTGACGGAATTCAAAGGCATATAACCCGTGAAAGTGCCTGCATTTGCAGACGGTGCGCCCGTGATATTTTCCGCAACGAAGGCAGGGTTTGTAAACTTCGGGCGTGTCGTAGTTGGCTTTGCGGTTGTAAATTCAGTAGTAGTTTCGGTTGTGGTTTGGGTGGTCGGCAAAGTTGTGGGCACGACTGTTGCCGTTTCCTCTTTGCCTGCGTTTTCAACCGTCTGCCCCGTGGTGGTTTCACCGTCCCCCAGAAGCAAGTCTTTATTTGCAACAAAAAGCCCTGCGGCGAGCACAAGCAAGCCGACACAGACGCAGATTAAAGCAGATTTTTTCATTTCTCTTATCTCCCTTTTACCGTTTATGTTAAGCGGTTTTATTTTATTATACAACATAATCTGACAGATTAAAAGGGGGCAGCTCTAAAAACTCAGGGTGCAACGAATTTTAAGAGCTGCCCAAAAAGTTATTTCATCATTGAATTTACGCTGTCCATCATTGTACCGACGGTTTTCATTGCCTTCATGGCGTTTTTACGGGTCTGCTTTTTAAGTGACGGACTCATCATAGCCGCACCGAGTGCCGCTGCCGCACCGCCTGCAACAAGGCCGAGACCGAGACCTGTTACCATTTTTGTTGTTGTCGTTTTCACAGTATCACCTCACAAAATTCAAGTTAATATTATTTTTAACCGAGTGCAACATAAAACACAGCAGAATATTTCACCAACGTGATGTAATTTTTTCTTGAAATTATCGCTGAATTAAGTTATGATAATAAGGTGGCGAGAATAATCCGAACCCGTTTTTGGCGAGCGGATTTCCGCCATCTCATCGTTAAAATACTCGTAAATCCGTCAGGATTTACTGCGTTTTGTGCCTTGATATGTCAAAAATCCGCTTCGCAAAAAATCTGCGACCCAAAAGTGCGAATTTTTGATGGATTTTTGGATGTTGAGGATGCCGACAGGCTGTCGCCTTTCAAATCCGAAACGCCGAAAAGCCGCAAAAAGTCACGCTTTTGGGCGGGTTCGGATTATACTCGTCACCCTAAAGTTAAGTTGATAATAAAAATGACGGTGAAAAAATTATGAAAACAGCAAAACGTGCTCTTGCAATTCACGATATTTCGGGCTTCGGCAAATGCTCGCTTACCGTTGCATTGCCGATTATTTCCGCCTGCGGTGTTGAAACAACCGTTATGCCGACCGCTGTGCTTTCCACCCACACGGGCGGCTTTACGGGCTACACGCACCGTGACCTGACAAGCGATATGCGCCCGATGGCAGACCACTGGAAAAACCTTGATTTAAAATTTGATGCGATTTATTCGGGCTACCTCGGCTCGTTTGAGCAGATTGAAATTGTAAAGAGCATAGTAAAAGATTTCAAAAATGATGACAACTTTTTCCTTTGCGACCCTGCGATGGCTGACCACGGCAGAATGTATGCACTTTTCGATATGGAATTTGCCAAGAAAATGGCTGAGCTTTGCTCGCTTGCCGATATTATTGTGCCCAATTTTACGGAAGCGGCATTTATGACGGGCGAAGAATATAAGGAAGGTCCTTATACGAAGGAATATGTTGAAAAAATCATAAAAAAATTAAGCGACCTCGGCCCGAAAAAAATTGTTCTTACGGGTGTATATTTTGACGAAAATCAGCTCGGCTGTGCCTGCTGTGACACGGCAACGGGTGAAATCGAATACTGCCTGCGTGAGCGCTTAACGGGTGTTTACCACGGCACGGGCGACGTTTTTGCAAGTGCGCTTTGCGGTGCATTGCTCAATGATATGAGCCTGAAGGAAGCCACCGAAACTGCGGCAAAATTCACCTGCGGCTGTATTGAAAGAACGCTGAAAATCACGCCCGATGTGCGCTACGGAGTGGCTTTTGAGGGCGAATTGCCCAGACTTATCAAGGAGCTTACAAAAGATGAGTAAAACGCTTAACATAGTGCTTATAGAGCCCGAAATTCCGCAGAACACGGGCAATATAGCCCGTACCTGTGCGGCAACGGGGGCAAGACTTCACCTTGTTGAGCCTATGGGCTTCAAGGTAGACGACAAGAAGCTGAAAAGAGCAGGGCTTGATTACTGGCACCTGCTTGACATTACATATTATAAGGACACAGAGGATTTCTTTGAAAAGAATAAAGACGGCAACTTTTTCTATTTTTCAACCAAGGCAACACACCGCCACACGGACGTTGAATACCCCGACAACACCTACCTTGTTTTCGGCAAGGAAACAAAGGGTCTGCCCGAAGAATTATTAAAGGCAAACCCCGAAAGATGCGTAAGAATACCGATGATAAACGATTCCGCCGCAAGAAGCCTCAACCTCTCAAACTCCGCCGCAATAGGCGTTTACGAAGTTTTAAGGCAATGGGATTACCCCGAGTTACTGTGTGAGGGTAAATTGACAAAATACGAATGGTAAACAAACACAAAGGCTGCCTCGCCAAGTGAGACAGCCTTTAATTTATATCACATCATATCTCCTGTTTACAACTGTGTACCCTAATTCTTCAGATGTGAAATTGCCGTGGGTTTCGGCGTATTCGCCGTGCTGAATATCATCAAACGGCAAGACACCCTTTGACAGAATATCGTTTGTGACAAATTTAAAAATCAGCTTGTACAGAGCATCGTTTTCTCTGCCGTTTTTAAAGCGGATTACACAGCAGTTATTGAGCCTCAAGCCGTGAACCTCGTCAATTCCGCAGCCTGCAACGGCAATAAGACTATCCTTTTCAAAAGCGCCGTATTCAAGGTTATTTTTGTCCAAATAATCCTGCTCGTTGAGCAGGTGTTTTATATACCCGTCTTTCCTGCCGCCGGCCCATTTTTGAATTGCCTTTTTGTCCTTTGGTGTAAGCAGTCTGACTGTGATGTCTTCGGGAAGTGAACATTCAAAAGGCTCGCCGAAATACAACGCTTGCGGAGTGACTTTCAGATTTTTTTCAATACCGTAAGATGACAAAATTTCTTTTACATTTTCAGCATCTTTGTTTGAATAAAATGCTTTTCTTTGAGGAAAACGCTTTATCCATGAGGCTAGAATTTCATAATCATCGGTGAGCATTTCAAGGTAACAGCCACCGTTCAGATCGTCACCTATACCGATAAATCCGTTTTCGTAATCCCCATTCGGTGCGGCAATTTCAAGGCCGCAGCACTTGGTTGTCGTGCAGAAATAACCGTATCTTTTAGCATCCTTTTCAAGCAGAAAATCAATAACTTCATTTTCGTCAACCAACCTGAAATCGGGGTTGGTGTGAACAAAACGGGCGGCAACTGTTTTGTCGGTTATTTCAGCCATAGACATCATTTTTTCTTTGTTGGCTGTGCGGTATTCACTCGGGGCTGCACCGTATTTTTTCTTGAACGCTTTTGTGAAGCCCTCGTGCGAATCGTAGCCGATTTCGAGCGCAATATCCAGCACCGATTTATCCGTTGTGCGAAGCAGAAAAGCCGCCTGTTTCAGGCGGATATAATTGATGTAACCCGTAACGGTAAAGCCCGTATAGCTGAGAAAAATGCGGTTAAAATAGTCAATTGAAAAGCCTGCATTTTTCGCAACAGCTTCAACGGAAATTCCGCTGTCTGTTGCGTTTTCTTTTGCAAAATTTACGGCATTTAAAATAAGCTGAATGTTTTCCATTGTAACATCTCCTTTGTGCAGAAATTAAGTAAAAATCGACTTTTACAAGTAAATTTTATCTGCAAACGAAAATGTTTTCTTGAACAAAAGCGGTATTTTTAAGGGTCTGCTCTGTTTTCCACAGAACAGACCCTTAATTTTTTACATATCGTTTCTGATTACGTCGTCGTAGGTTTCTCTTTTGACGACTACCTTTGTTTCGCCGCTGCTGACCATTACAACGGGTGGCTTGGGAATGCGGTTATAGTTGGAGGACATTGAGTAGTTATATGCGCCCGTTGAAAGCACGGCCATAATATCGCCCGGCTCTACCCTTTGCACGGGAGCATCCTCCTGGATAAGGTCGCCGCTTTCACAGCAACGGCCTGCAAGAGTTATTGTGAAATCCCTGGGCTTATCGGCCTTGTTTGCGCAAACCAGCTCATAGGTTGACTGGTAGAGGATATAACGGGGGTTATCGCCCATGCCGCCGTCGATTGAAACGTAGGTGCGGATATCGGGAATGGTCTTAACTGCGCCGACTGTGTAGAGGGTAATGCCTGCGGAGCCTGCAATTGAACGGCCCGGCTCAATTACGATAAAGGGCAGCTTTATGCCCTGCTTTTCACACTCCGCTTTGATAACGGTTGCAACCTTTTCCATATAGGCGGAATATTCCAGCGGCTTATCCTCAAACGAATACTTTATGCCGAAGCCGCCGCCAAGGTCCAGCTCAGCACATTCAACGCCCGTTTCGGCCTTGATTTGCGCCATAAAGCCTATCATAACCTCTGCCGCTTTTTCGAAAGGCATTACCTCGAAAATCTGCGAGCCGATGTGGCAATGAACACCTTTGAAATCAATGTTTTCAGCCGCAATTGCTTTCCTTACGCCGTCCATAGCTTCGCCCGTTTCAAGGGCAAAGCCGAACTTACTGTCAATCTGACCCGTCATAATAAACGAATGGGTATGAGCATCTATACCCGGCTTGATGCGAAGCAGAACGCTTGCTGTTTTGCCGCACTCTCCTGCTATTCTGCTCAAGTTTTCAAGCTCATAAATATTATCGACAACTATTCTGCCGACACCGTTTTCAACGGCAAATTTAAGCTCGTCAAGAGTTTTGTTGTTGCCGTGGAAATAAACTTTTTCCGTCGGGAAGCCTGCCTGAATAGCGGTATAAAGCTCACCGCCCGAAACAACGTCAAGACCCATCCCCTCTTCGTTGATGAGCCTACACATATACTTGCAGTTGAATGCTTTTGAGGCATAGATTGCAAGACCGTTGCCGCCGTAGTTATCTTCAATTGATTTTACGTAGGCACGGCAGTTTTTTCTTATTCTTTCCTCGTCCATAACGTAGCACGGTGTGCCGTATTCCTTTGCTATATCAACGGTATCGACACCGCCTATGGCGAGATGACCCTTTTCATTTACCGATAAACAATCCGAAACAAACATTTTTATTACTCCTTGACATACCTTTCAATTTCGGCTTTTACTGCTTCAACACCGTCACCCTTTACCGAGGAAACGGGAATTTTCGTTATATCCGCATAATCAGAAAGCTCTGTTTCCAATGCGGAAAGTCTTGCGTTATACTCCGTTTTATTCAGCTTGTCGCACTTGGTGAGCGCAATTACAAACGGGTAGCCCATTTCACGCAGGAAGGAGAGCATAGTCATATCGTCTGCGGTGGGCTTGTGGCGCATATCAATAAGCTGAACAACAAGGCGGATATCACGCTCGGTTTTAAAGTAACCTTCCATAAGCTCTGCCCAACGGCGCTTTTCACCGGGTGCTGCCTTTGCGTAGCCGTAGCCCGGCAAATCAACAAGGCGGACTTTATCTACCGAGTAGAAATTGACCGTAATAGTCTTACCCGGCACGGAGCTGACACGGGCAAGGGATTTGCGGTTGAAAATTTTATTGAGAAGCGAGCTTTTGCCGACATTTGAGCGGCCTGCAAAGGCTACCTCTGCCCTGTCGGACTTCGGAAGCTGCTTCAACGTGCCGAACGCCGCTTCAAATTTAACATTCTGATAGTTCATTTAAAATTCCTTCTTACTGTGCGCATTATTGAGCGTAATCACGCACCGAAACATTTTTATCTTCAACGGGTGCTTTTGCTTTCTTCTGCTTTTTTTCTGCTTTAGGTGCGGAGCAAAGCGCAATATCGAGCACCTGTGAAACATCGGAAACAGGCACAAACTCAACGTTTTCCTTGACAATAGCCTCAACCTCGTCGAGAGAAGAAACATTGCGCTGGGGAATTATAACCGTTTTGACGCCTGCAAGATATGCCGCCATTGTTTTTTCCTTAAGACCGCCTATGGGAAGCACTCTGCCACGCAGAGTAACCTCACCCGTCATTGCAACGCTTGATTTTACGGGGATACCCGTAAGGGCGGAAACAAGGGCGGTTGTTATTGTTATACCTGCGGAGGGGCCATCCTTGGGTACGGCACCTTCGGGGAAATGCAGGTGGATATCTTTTGTTTTATAGAAATCGGGTGCTATACCGAGCTCGTCCGCCTTACTGCGGATAAAGCTGATTGCAGCGTGTGCAGACTCCTTCATAACATCGCCGAGTGAGCCTGTAAGCTCGAGCTTGCCCGTTCCGTCAAGCACTGCCGCTTCAACGTCGAGCATTTCACCGCCGACGGCAGTCCACGCAAGACCACGTGCAACGCCGATTTCGTCCTTTAAAAGAAAATCTTCACGCTCAAATTTGCGTGTGCCGAGAATATCTTTGAGTGTTTCAGACTTCACGCCGAAGCTCTTTGCACCGTCCGCAACGGCAACAGCGCCCTTACGGCAGACAGAAGCTATCTCCCTTTCAAGCTGGCGCACACCTGCTTCACGGGTGTAGCCTTCAATAATTTCACGAAGTGCCGCATCGCTGACACGCAGAGTTCTGCCGTTGAGACCGTGGCGCTTTGCCTGCTTTGGAAGAAGATGCTTCTTTGCAATATTGAACTTTTCTTCCGCAGTATAGCTGCCAAGCTCAATAAGCTCCATTCTGTCAAGCAGAGGCTGGGGAATCCGGTCACGGTTGTTTGCCGTTGTAATAAAGAGAACACGGCTCAAATCAAACGGGAGCTCTATATAGTGGTCACGGAAGGTGTCGTTCTGCTCGCCGTCAAGCACTTCAAGAAGCGCAGAAGACGGGTCACCCTTATAATCGGAGCTGAGCTTGTCCACCTCGTCAAGAAGTATAAGCGGATTACAGCTGCCTGCCTGCTGAATTGCGTTGATAATTCTGCCGGGCATTGAGCCGATATAGGTCTTTCTGTGGCCTCTGATTTCAGCCTCATCCTTGACACCGCCGAGTGAAACACGGGCGTACTTTCTGCCCATTGCGGCGGCAACGCTCTTTGCAATTGAGGTTTTACCCACACCGGGAGGGCCGACAAGACAGATAATCTGACCCTTGATATCGGGTGCAAGCTTGCGCACGGCAAGCATTTCTATCATTCTTTTTTTGACCTTTTCCATTCCGTAATGGTCATCGTCAAGCTTCCTTTGTGCCTTTTTAAGGTCAAGGTCGTCTGTTGTATAAACGTTCCAAGGCAACGCAAGGCAGGTTTCAAGATAGGTGCGGATAACCATAGCCTCGGGCGAGGATTTGCTTGTTTTATCAAGGCGTGAGCACTCCTGAAGCAGCTTCTTTCTGCCTGCTTCATCTATGTCGAGAGCCTCAATTTTTTCACGGAAAATTGCCGCCTCATCAGCCTCTTCGCCGTCAAGCTCGACGGAAATTGCACGCATCTGCTCACGAAGATAGTATTCACGCTGATTCTGATCCATCTGATCCTGAACCTTATTCTGAATACCCTCTTCAAGCTCGAGAAGCTGTGTTTCGCTTCTTAAAAGAGCACAGAGCTTTTCCATACGGGAAAGCGGATTTAATTCGGCGAGGATAACCTGCTTTTTATCGGCAGATATAGCCGTATTGGATGCTATAAAATCTGCAAGCTCACCCGGTTCTTCCCTTGAAAGAACATCGAGAATAAACTCTGTAGGCATATTCGGAACAAAGCAGGCATACTCCTGAAAATCGTCCTTACAAACCCTGACAAGTGCTTTTGCATAGTCCTTGTCCTCGGACTTGATACGGGTGGTTGTACGCTGCTGAACAAGTGTTATTAGATAAGGAGAGGTACGCTGGATTTCGACAACGCTGCCTCTGCTCACACCCTCAACCGCAACACGCAGATTATCACTGTTGGGTGAAGATAAAATCTGCTGAACGGTGCAGATAACACCCATAGGATAAAATTCGTTCGGCTGTGTGGGCTCTTCCTGACGCAGGTCTTTTTGCATTACGAGGAAGATTTCTCTGCTGCCTGCCATTGCTGCTTTGAGTGCGGCTATTGACTGCTTGCGGCTGACCTCAAAGTGCAGCTGCATATTCGGGAATACCGCCATACCACGGATTGCAACCGTAGGCATTGAACGGATAATGATTTCTCTTGCCATAAGTGTTTAAGTTTCCTTTCGCTTTCACACGGACATTTTTATAATCCCATCCGTATGTATATATAAAGCCAATTATAGTTCAGTATTTTAACATAAACGAATTTTGAAGTCAACTGCCTTGTTGCAAGCAATGTTTTACTGAAAAATAAAAATCCGCCGGAAGTTTTCTCAACTCCCGACGGACAGTAAAAACAAAGTTTATCAGCCGATAACTCTTACTCTGTAAACGCCTTCAACAGCACTAAGCTTTTCGGCAACGCAGTCGCAGTCCATATCTGCTACCGTGTAGGAAACGCCCTTGCGTGAAGCGGTGTTTACATTGGCTGTATGTCCTTCCATTGCGGCAACAACAGCGTTGAGAGAGCCCTCTGTATGGATAACACATACACGCTTGCCCTCGGGGGCTGCAAGACGCATTGCAGGAACGTTGACGGAATTTACAATCTCACCCTTTTCAAGGTAAGCCTTGATTTCATCGGCAGCCATAACCGCACAGTTGTCTTCTGATTCGGGAGTGGAAGCACCCAGGTGAGGCAGAGCAACAACGCCGTCAACACCAATCTGCTCATCTGTCGGGAAATCTGTAACATAAGCTGCACACTTGCCGCTTGCCAATGCCCCGATAACAGAAGCGTTATCAACAAGCTCGCCTCTTGCAAAGTTGAGAATACGTACACTATCCTTCATTTTTGCAAATGTGTCAGCGTTAATCATACCCTTTGTGCTGTCGTTACAGGGAAGGTGGAGAGAAACGTAATCGGACGCGGCATAAACCTCATCAAGGCTGTTTACAACCTTAACCTCGGGAAGGAGTGCTGCAGCAGCGGCATCGGAAAGAAATGCATCAAAGCCGACAACATCCATACCGAGTGCAACAGCGGCATTTGCAACCTTTGCACCAATAGCACCAAGGCCGATAACGCCGAGAGTTTTGCCCATAATTTCGGGACCTACAAACTGTGATTTGCCTTTTTCAACAAGCTTGGAAACGTTTGCACCCTCGCCCTTAAGAGTCTTGCACCAGTCAAGTGCGGCAGGAATTCTTCTGGAAGAGAGGAAAAGACCGCAGAGAACAAGCTCTTTAACAGCGTTTGCGTTTGCACCGGGTGTGTTGAAAACAACGATACCCTTTTCGGTGCACTTATCAAGCGGAATGTTGTTGACACCTGCGCCTGCACGTGCAACGGCAAGTGTAGCGGCATCAAATTCCATATCGTGCATTGCGGCGGAACGAACCATTATGGCGTCGGGTGACTGAACATCGTCAGCAACAACGTAGTTTGCGCCGAGTCTGTCTGTACCGCAAGCGGCAATTTTGTTGAGAGTAAGAATATTAAACATTGTTAATCACCTAAAATCTAAAGAATAATCAGGAATTGGCCTTTTCGAACTCGGCCATGAACTCAACCAGCTTTTCAACGCCCTCGTAAGGCATTGCATTGTAAATTGAGGCACGCATACCGCCTACGGAACGGTGACCCTTGAGGTTTACAAGACCTGCTGCTGTTGCTTCCTTGACAAACTTTGCATCAAGCTCCTCGTTGCCTGTAACGAAGGTAACGTTCATCATTGAACGGTCTTCCTTTTTTACGCCGTTCTTGAAGAGCTTGCTGTTGTCAAGGAAATCGTAAAGAAGCTTTGCCTTTACCTCGTTGCGCTCCTTCATTGCCTCAAGACCGCCGATGCTCTTAATCCACTCAAGAACGAGCTTGCATATATAGATTGAGTAGCAGGGAGGAGTGTTGTACATTGAGTCGTTGTCAGCCATCTCTTTATAGTTGAGCATTGCGGGAGTATAATCTCTTGCATTGCCGAGAAGGTCTTCACGAACAATTACGACTGTAAGACCTGCGGGGCCGATATTCTTCTGTGCACCGCCGTAGATAAGACCGAACTTTGTAACATCCATAGGCTCGGAAAGGAAGCAGGAAGAAACGTCGGCAAACAGCGGAACATCACCCGTATCGGGAATGTACTTGTAGGTTGTGCCGTAGATTGTGTTGTTGAAGCAGACATAGACATAGTCAGCCTCGGGATCGAAATCCTTCTTCTCAAGCTTGGGAATGTATGAGAAGGTATCCTCCTTTGAGCTTGCAACGACACGGCAATCACCGTACTTGGTTGCTTCCTTGTATGCCTTTGTTGAGAACTGACCTGTGAGGACATAGTCTGCCTTTTTATTCTTGTTCATAAAGTTGAGCGGAATAGCCGCAAACTGTGTTGAAGCACCGCCCTGAAGGAAGAGAACCTTGTAGTTTTCGGGTACACCGAGCACCTCACGGAAAAGTGCCTCCGTTTCTGAAGCAATTTCCATAAACACCTTTGAACGGTGTGACATTTCCATTACCGACTGACCGCTACCCTTGTAATCGAGCATTTCTGCTGCCGCTCTGTTGAGAACGGACTCAGGCAGCATGGACGGACCTGCGCTGAAATTATAAACTCTTGCCATTGTATAGACCTCCAGATTAGGGATAAGAATATATATGAAACTATTATATGCACGCAATTTTCGCAATGTCAAGGAATAATTTGAGAAATAGCATATTTCACAAAAATCACGGCTGAGAGCTGCAAAAAGTGCAAACAATTTAATGTTGAAAATATTATCCAATTAGTATAAAATATATCAGAAAGGCTTATGGCCTTAAATTGGCAAAAACAAATTAACCATATATCACGAAAGGATGTACAGTAAAATGAGCAGTGCACTTAACAAAAAGACCGTTGAAGATATTCAGGTCAGCGGTAAGCGAGTACTTGTACGCTGCGATTTCAACGTTCCGCTCAAGGACGGCGTTATCACAAGCGACAAGAGAATCGTATCCTCTCTCCCCACAATCAAATACCTTCTTGACAACAACGCAAAGGTTATCCTTTGCTCTCACCTTGGCAGACCGAAGGGTGAAGTTGTTCCCGAGTTCTCCCTTGCTCCCGTAGCAGCACGCCTTTCCGAGCTCCTCGGCAAGGAAGTTAAGATGGCAGCAGACGTTGTCGGCGAAAGCGCAAAGGCTCTTGCAGCTTCCCTCAACGACGGCGATGTTATGCTCCTTGAAAACGTTCGTTACGAAAAGGGCGAAACCAAGAACGACCCCGAACTCAGCAAGGCTTTTGCTGACCTTGCCGACATCTTCGTAAACGATGCTTTCGGCTCCGCACACAGAGCTCACTCCTCCACAACAGGTGTAGCAGACTATATCCCCGCAGTATGCGGCTACCTCATCCAGAAGGAAATCTCCTTCATCGGCGGCGCTCTTGAAAATCCCCAGCGTCCCTTCGTTGCAATCCTCGGCGGTGCAAAGGTTTCCGACAAGATCGGCGTTATCACAAACCTTCTTGACAAGGTTGACACTCTTATCGTCGGCGGCGGTATGGCTTACACATTTATGAAGTACCTCGGCCACAACATCGGCACATCTCTCCTCGAGGCTGACAAGGTTGAGCTTGCAGGCGAAATGATGGCAAAGGCAAAGGAAAAGGGCGTTAACTTCCTTATTCCCGTTGATAACAAGGTCGGTAAGGAATACGACCCCAACACAGAGGCTATGGTTGTTGATTCCGACGATATTCCCGAGGGCTGGATGGGTCTTGACATCGGTCCCAAGTCACAGGAAATGTTCGCAAACGCTATCAAGGGCGCAGGCACAGTTATCTGGAACGGCCCGATGGGTGTTTCCGAGTGGGAGAACTTCGCAGCAGGTACAGTTGCAGTTGCCAACGCAGTAGCAGAAAGCGGTGCAATCTCCATCATCGGCGGCGGCGACAGCGCAGCAGCTGTTCAGAAGCTCGGCTTTGCTGACAAGATGAGCCACATCTCCACAGGCGGCGGTGCTTCCCTCGAGTATATGGAAGGCAAGGAGCTTCCCGGTATCGCAGCTCTCAACGAGAAATAATTAACTGATAAAACATTGCCCGTGTATTTAAACGTACACGGGCAAGATTATAGTAAAAAAGTGTAAATAAACCGAAAGGATGTTTATAAAATGGATAAGACTCTCCGCAAAGTAGTTATCGCAGGTAACTGGAAAATGAACAAGACTCCCGATGAGGCTGTTGCTCTCATCAACGAAATCAAGCCCCTCGTAGCAGATGCTGACTGCGATGTTGTTGCTTGTGTTCCCTACATCGACCTTTTTGCCGCTATGGAAGCTGCAAAGGGCTCCAACATTAAAATCGGTGCAGAAAACTGCCACTGGGCAGAAAGCGGCGCTTTCACAGGCGAGGTTTCCGCAAAGATGCTCAAGACAATCGGCGTAGAATATGTTGTTATCGGCCACAGCGAACGCAGACAGTTCTTCGGCGAGACAGACGTAACAGTTCAGAAGCGTGTCAGAGCTGCTCTTGACAACGGCCTTAAGGTTATCCTTTGCGTCGGTGAGCTTCTTGAAGAACGTGAGCAGAACGTTACAATGGAAATCGTTCGTATGCAGACAAAGATTGCTCTTCTCGGTGTTTCCGAAGCAGAGCTTGAAAACATCATCATCGCTTACGAGCCTGTATGGGCTATCGGTACAGGCAAGACAGCTACAGCTGAGCAGGCAAACGAAGTTAACTGCGCTATCCGTGCTCTTATCGGCGAGCTCTACGGCAAGGCAGCAGCAGACAAGATTGTTGTTCAGTACGGCGGCAGCATGAACGCAGGCAATGCAGACGAGCTTCTTGCTCAGTACGATGTTGACGGCGGTCTTATCGGCGGTGCTTCTCTCAAGGCTCCCGACTTTGCAGCTATTGTAAAGGCAGCAAGCAAATAATTTCGATTTTTTACGAGGTTGACAAAATGAAAAAACCTATTCTTCTTTGCATTATGGACGGCTTCGGCAAGAACCCGAGCGATTACGGCAATGCAATTGTTGCCGCAAAGACTCCCAACCTTGACAGCCTTTTTGCAAATTATCCTCTCACATACATCGGTGCTTCGGGTCTTGATGTCGGTCTCCCCGACGGTCAGATGGGCAACAGCGAAGTCGGCCACACAAACATCGGCGCAGGCCGTGTTGTTTACCAGGAGCTGACCCGAATTTCAAAGTCCATTTCCGACGGCGATTTCTTTGAGAACGAAGCATTCGTAAAGGCAGTTGAAAACTGCAAAAAGAACGGCTCTGCGCTCCACCTTATGGGTCTTGTATCCGACGGCGGCGTTCACAGCCACAACACCCACCTCTATGCTCTTCTTGAGCTTGCAAAGCGCAACGGCCTTGAAAAGGTTTTCGTTCACTGCTTTATGGACGGCCGTGACGTGCCCCCCACAAGCGGCAAGGACTTCCTTGTTGAGCTTTACAGAAAGTGCGGCGAAATCGGTGTCGGCACAATTGCTTCCGTAATGGGCAGATACTACGTTATGGACCGTGAAAAGAAGTGGGACAGAGTTGAAAAGGCATACCGTGCAATGACAGCTCTTGATGCTCCCAAGTTCACCTGCGCAAAGGAAATGATGGAGCAGTCCTACGCTGACGGCGTAACGGACGAATTCATCGTGCCCTGCGTAAACGAGAAGGCTCAAGCAGTAAAGAGCGGCGACAGCGTTATTTTCTTCAACTTCCGCCCCGACAGAGCAAGAGAAATCACCCGTGCTTTTGTTGACAGCGAGTTTGACGGCTTCAACCGTGAGGAAATGCTCGACCTTTACTATGTCTGCATGACACAGTACGACGAGACCATGCCCAACGTTGATGTTGCATACAAGCCCGAGAGAATTACAATGCCTCTTGGTGAAGTTATCAGCAACGCAGGTATGAAGCAGCTCAGAATTGCCGAATACACAAAGTACGCTCACGTTACCTTCTTCCTCAACGGCGGTGAAGAAACCGTTTACGAGGGTGAGGACAGAAGCCTTACAGATTCTCCCAACGTTGCAACCTACGATATGCAGCCCGAAATGAGTGCATACATCGTTGCTGACAAGGTTGTTAAGGCAGTTGAAGAGGACAAGTACGACGCTATTATGCTCAACTTTGCAAACTGCGATATGGTTGGTCACACAGGCATTTTCGACGCAGCAGTTGCCGCAGTTGAAGCTGTTGACGAGTGCGTAGGCAAGGTTGTTGACGCAGTTATGGCTAAGGGCGGCGTTGTGCTTATCACCGCTGACCACGGTAACGCAGACAAGATGTGTGAGGAGGACGGCTCACCGTTCACCGCTCACACCACATTCCCCGTTCCCTTCTGCGTAGTCGGCTACGACTGTGAGCTTAAAGAAGGCGGCAAGCTCTGCGATATCGCACCCACAATGCTCCAGATTATGGGTCTCGAACAGCCCAAGCAGATGACAGGCTCAAGCCTTATCAAGTAAAATTCATCAATATAATTAACACCGCTGTATCGCAATCGATACAGCGGTGTTTTGTTTACTTATATATCAAGACAGGCTCTTTATGATATCCTTAAACTCCTTTGTTTCACGCACAGGGTCAAGTTCATCGTGAATCAACCACTTGTCACGGAGTATTTCGCAAAGAGGACGGGTATCGGAGGTTTCAAAGTCAAGTTTTCTTTCAGTAATCTCACCGACCAAAACCGAAGTGTATTTCTGCTCATCAGGTCTGCTGTCAAATGCCTTTGCCTCATCAACTGCCAAACGCAAATGCTTAAACGTATTATCGTAATCACCCATGAGGGCATATCTTTTTGCAATGTCAAAATCAAGCCATACATCACCCCAAGCGTTTTTCGGACGGTTACCGTCAAGAATCAGCTTTTCCAAATCAAAAATTTTGGCTATGGCAATGTACTCGGTTTCGATATCAACAACATCCGCATCAGCTAAACTCCATATGAATGACTTCAAAAATTCATAGCTCTGCTTTATCGCATCTCTTAAAAAAGGAAGCTTTTCTTCCTTTTCCAATGCCCACCACATCTGTCTTTCTTTGCTAAGCTCCATTGGCGGAAAGGTTTCATAAATCTTTTTGCCGAGCTCCTTTCTGCCGTGCAGAATGTGATGAAACGCAAGCCGTGATGCCGCTTCAAGGCGAAGACTAATATCGGGACAGTATTTCATTATTCTTTCGCCCAAAGCAATTATTTCCGAATCGTACTTCTCCATATTCTCTTTCCATTCGGGGATGTTTCCGTCATCATCACCCGAAACAAAAAGAGCATACATAAGTTTATCAAGAAGCACATAATTATTGGGATACTCTTTTACACCTTCACGGGCAATTTCTATGCACTCGTTAATCTCGCCTTTGCTGATTGCCTGCTGAAAGCGTTCAAGATATTTTTCAATATTTTCCTTCTCCGTAATCTCGTCAATGCCCATTAGTTTATCGGTTGATATGCCGAAAAAGGCTGCGATTGTCGGAATAAGCTCAATATCGGGATAGCACGAGCAGTTTTCCCAACGGGACACGGACTGGCACGATACACCGAGCACTTCCGCAAATTCTTCCTGCGTAATCTCTCTTTCTTTTCTCAATCTTTTTATGGTTTCGCCTATATTAAGTTTCATAAATATTAACCTTTCATCTGAAATTGAAAGTGCGCTCTTTCTGAATACATTGTGACATATTGCGCCAAAAGTTTCAATATCACGGTAAGAGAGTTTTTTTCAACAATATGGTGAAATTTTAAATCAACAACACCGCTGTACCGATTCAGTTCGATACAGCGGTGTAATTTTTTAAGATTATGAATTAAAGAATAACCTCTTTGCCCGTTTTTGCGGATTCGTAGATAGCGCAGAGAATTTTAATCATATCAATACCCTGCTGAGGCTCGAAGATGGGCTTTGCGCCTTCGATAACAACATCATAGAAGTGGCGCAGGTTATACATATGACCGTGCTTTTCGTTCATGTTCGCAGGAGCGATATCAAGAAGCTGACCGTCCTGCTCGGTAAAGATTTCAAGAGCACCGTTGCGCCATTCAAGACCTGACTTAGTACCTCTGAGTTCGACAAAGCGGTTTTCACGCTTGATGTTGGAAGCCCAGCTGAACTCAATCTGGAGGACTGCGCCGTTATCAAAACGAATCATACCCATTGCAAGGTCCTCAACGTCGAACGTACCGTCTGCCTTCTTGTCGCCGAAATCGGAATTGACAGAGTCGCTTGAATCGTTATCGGCAAACTTGCAGTAAGTATTGCCCGAAACAGCAACGGGTGTGGGATTACCCATAAGCCAGATAGAAAGGTCTATAAGGTGAACGCCAAGGTCGATAAGCGGACCGCCGCCGGACTGCTCTTTGGTAGTAAACCAGCCACCCTTGCCGGGGATGCCTCTTCTTCTCTGCCAGCCGCAACGGCCGCAGTAAATTTCGCCCATTTCGCCTTTTTCTATGTACTTTTTAGCGTATCTGGAAGCGTCAACAAAACGGTTGTTACGCATAATCATAAGAGTTTTGCCTGCTTTTTCAGCAGCCTCGTTCATTCTGACTGCCTCTTCAACGCTGACTGCATCGGGCTTTTCGCAGAAGACGTGCTTGCCTGCCTCAAAAGCGGCAACAGCTATGATTGAATGGAGATAGTTGGGAGTACAGATATCAACAGAGTCAATTGTTTCATCCTTGAGAAGCTCTTTATAATCAGTATAAACATCTGCCTCGGGGAAATAGTTATCCTTGAGATACTGTGCTCTTTCCTCGATAATATCACAAAGGGCAACAACCTCTACTCTGTCATCGTTAAGATATTCCTCAAGGTGGGCACCCTTACAGATACCGCCGTTACCGATAATACCTACACGCCATTTTGCCATTTTATTTATCCTCCTGTGTTGTTGTTTTTATTCAACATTATCACCCTTAAAACTGTTTGTCAACCGGATAATGTTAATTTTTTATGTCGTTTATTGACAGTATATTTTTTTTATAGTAAAGTTTATTTTATACTATTATTTTTCGGGGTGAGAATTTATGAAAAGAATTATATCATTGCTGCTTACGGTTATAATTTGTTTTTCGCTTACCGTGCCTGCGTTTGCGGCGGACAGCCAAGCGACCGCAAAGAAAAGCCCTCACGACTGTCTTTTCAGCCTCTATACCGGTGCACAGGCTGAAAGAATTTCCGACAGAATTGCCGACAACGCCGAATACTGGATGTTCATAACCTTAGACGGCTACGAGTCAGTTGGTGCCGGAGTCAGAATCAGCGACAACCCCGAGCTTGCCAACCCCAAGGTTTTCAGAAAAACCGTTGTAAAGATGGTTGACCGCACTCAAACCGTGCTCGAAAATCCGAGCGAAAACACCAAATTAATGGGTTACCATCGCTTCGGCGGCGAGCTTGCTATGCATATTTTGGGCGTGCTTATACTCGACGCCTTCAAATTTGCGAAAACACCCGAATACGATGTGATTTACGAAATGCTCGACCGTGCGGATATGAATATTGACGAGGACAGAATTCCACAGATGATAATGACCCTTACCGGCGTTATAATAATGGGTATATTCCCGTAAAGAAAGGATTTGTTATTATGGCATTTTTCAAGACAGTTTTTATGAAGGTGCTCAGCTTCGTTTCTGCGTTTCTGATGCTCTTTCTCAGCCCCGGCGGTGCAATCAGACAGCCTGCTGCCGCTGACAAGTGCCCCACCTTTATGGGCGAGGTTGCAACCTCAAAGCCTATGGCCGACATTGTCGTTCCGCAGAACCCTTACCTTGCAAAAGAGGGCACAAACGGTATGCACGGCAACTCCTACAACACAGGCTGTTACAACCACATGGGTCCGCTTGGCGTTAACCCCGTTGTCAAGAGCCGTTCAATGAACGTGTTCGGCGGTCTTGTTGCTACCTGTATGTTCGACAGCAAGGGCAGAATTATGTGCATAAGCGGTAACGTTGTCGGCTTCCGCCTTCTTCTTATCGACCCCGATACACTTGAAATTCTTGCTGAAACACGTCTTCCCCAGCGTCCCTCAACGATTGAAGCTATCAAGAAGCTTGACTTCGGCTCTATTTCAAGCGATACCTCGGGCGGTGCTTACTGCCACCTTCTTGCAGGTGACAGACCGATTATCGGCAACTCCGAAAACATCATTCAGATTTACTACATAGACGAGTCCACAGGCACTCCCGAATGGAAGATTGAGAAGGAATACAATGTCAGCAGCTACCTTCCCGAAGGCTCTTACCTTACCGATGCTGTTCCCGATTACGAAGGCAACATCTGGTTTGTAACACGTCCCGGTGAGGTTGGTTACATCAAGAACGGTACCGATGAAGTTCACCTCACAAAGCTTACATTTGAAGGCAAGGGCGAAGAAATTCAGAATACCTTTGCAATGGCTCTTGACGGCGTTTACATCGTTTCCGACCACGCTATGTACCGTTTCGATATTCAGGAAAACGGTGACCCCTACTACACCTGGAGAACAGCTTATGACCGTGGTACAACACTCAAGCCCGGCGCTATCAACCAGGGCAGCGGCACAACACCCACACTTCTCGACGTTCCCTGTGCAGACGGAAGCATTAAGAAAGTTGTCGCTATCACAGACAATGCTGACGAGCAGGTTCACGTATGTATTTACGACCGTGAAAACGGCAGCATCATTGCAGAAGTTCCCGTATTCACCAAGGGCAAGAGCGTAAGCGAAAACAGCCTTATTGCTCACGGCCGTTCCTTCATTGTTGAAAACAACTATTCCGAATCTGGTTCCGGCTTCCTCGTAACAGACCCGACAAGTGAGCCCGGCGTTGTAAGAATAGACCTTAATGAGGATTGCACAGGCGCCTCTATTGCATGGGAAAGTAAAGAGGCCTCCTGCACGGTTGTTCCCAAGCTCTCCACAGAAAACGGTCTTGTTTACCTCTACACAAGAGAGTACGGCAACGGCATTCCCAAGAACGCAGTTGCATGGTACCTGACCGCTGTTGACTTTGAAACAGGTGAAACCGTATTCAAGGTATTCACAGGCTGCGGCAGAAACTGGAACAACAGCTACGGCCCGATTACAATCGGCCCCAACGATACTCTTTATGTAGGCGTTTTCAACGGTCTTATCTCCGTTAAGGACACACCTGCGAACTAAACAACGACATATTTTTCAGCCCGACCGTAAGGTTGGGCTGATTTTTGACAGAGCTACAAACTGTAATTAGTGCAAAGTGCAAAACGCAAAGTGCAAAGTTAAGGGTCGCTTCGCTCCGATTTTATAAAATGTTAATTTAGAGCGATTTATACAAATGGGTGAGGGCGAAGCCCTCCCACAATTTTGCATTTTGAACTT
>JAFXBF010000027.1 GCA_017516745.1 Clostridia bacterium | reverse complement strand
GCTGAAGCTCGATGCTATGAAAGCACAGGGAAAGAGGACAGATTTAACTTGTGGACAAGCTGTCCACAAGTCAAGAGAAAGCGTTTCTGATGCCGACAGCGGCAGACAGGTGCAACGATATATCCGTCTGACTATGCTTATACCTGAACTGCTTAAAATGGTAGACGAAAACAAAATTGCGTTTTCCGTTGCAGTTGAACTGTCGTATCTTGATGATTCCAAACAGTATGAATTATTGGGAATAATTGAGGAAACAGAATGTACTCCGTCATATTCTCAAGCGAACAGAATGCGAAAGCTATTCCAATCGGGAAAACTGAACGAAAACTCAATTAACAATATTATGAACGAGGAGAAAGCTAATCAAAAACCGATGTTCAAGATGTCTATGGAACGGTTACAGAAATATTCTCCGAAAGCTGATGAAAGACAAATGCAAGAGTTCATAATCAAGGCTTGTGAATATTATGCAAAGTATTTACAGAAAAAGAGAAATCGGGAGGCAAGATGATTTATGGGTGAAATAATACCGATTTCAGACTTTGACTATGACTATTTCATCAACGGAATATGTTACAAGGTTTCATCAAGATTTGAAGTCTTTGAAGCACCAAAACTCGGCTCTACACTTACCGACAGGTTCGGAAAATATTTAGGCGGCGATTTCGCACAATTGACAACCACCGAAGATGAAAATACAATACAAGCGGAATATGTATGTTCGACTGCCGGAGAGGAGGATTAATGCAGTCAAACAATGCAGGAATTACTGCTCTTTACTGCCGCTTATCCCGTGATGACGGCAATAAAGAAAGCGACAGTAACTCCATCGAGAATCAAAAAATCATGTTATCAAGATATGCTCAAGAAAAGGGTTTTGAAAATACAAGATTCTATGTTGATGACGGTTTTACGGGTACAAACTTCAATCGACCTGATTTCAAGCGAATGATGGAAGAGGTTGAAGCGGGATATATCTCAACAATCATTGTTAAGGATATGTCACGATTCGGAAGAAACTATGTTGAGGTTGGATTATACACCGAATCATACTTCCCTGAAAACAATATTCGCTTTATTGCAATTACAGACTTGGTTGACAGTGCTGACGGCGAAAATGAAATCATCCCGTTCAAGAATGTTATGAACGAGATGTATGCAAGAGATATCTCAAAAAAGGTACGGTCTGCAAAAAGAATCCGTGGCAATATGGGTGAGCCGCTTGCACAACCGCCTTACGGTTATCTCAAAGATGCAATTAACCCAAAGAAATGGGTAATTGAACACGAAGCTGCAGAGGTTGTGAGAGATATATTCCGCATGTGCCTTGAAGGTAAAGGCAACGAGACCATTGCCCGATTGCTTCAGGAAAACAAGGTGCTTGTACCTATGGCATATTGGCGAAGCAAGGGTTTAAACCGAGGCGGAAAGAAATCTCAGGAAGACCCGTATAAATGGTGTAAGACAACAATAGCCAAGATACTTTCACAGCAGGAATACTGTGGCGATGTCATCAATTTCAGAACATTCTCAAAGTCTTTTAAAAACAAGACAAGAATACCTAACTCCGAAGAAAACTGGAAGGTATTCAAAAATGTTCACGAACCGATAATTGACCGAGAAACATTTGAGCTTGTTCAGACTATGATTAAGAAAACCAAACGGCGTTCACCGAAGAAACAGAATGCGGAGAAACACTTATTCAGCGGATTGCTTCGCTGTGCTGATTGCGGTCACAATATGCGTTACCACACTAATACCATAAACAAAGATATTCACTATTTCAGCTGCGGTAACTACACCAAAGATACCCGAGGAGATTGCCAAACGAGGCACTATATCCGTGCGGATGCGATTGAAGCAATTGTAATCCTTGAGCTAAAGCACCTTGCAAGTTATCTCAAGAATGATGAAGAAATACTTGCAGATATACTTGAAAAGAAAACCAACAAGGATTTTCACGAACAGCGACGATATATTGAGAGTGAACTGCAAAATGCAATCTCCCGACAGCAATCGGTAAACATACTTTACGAGAAGCTGTATGAGGATAATGCGGTAGGGAAAGTTACAGACGAATGGTTTATGCATATGGCACACAAGTATGAAACCGAACGTGTTACACTCAAATCCAAGATAGCGGATTACAGAACAAAGCTTGCAACAATGAACACTGTTCAGCAGAGCAGAGATATGTTTATGAAAGCGGTAAGAAAAGTGATTGAAATAGAAGTTTTGTCTGCACCGCTTGTTAGAGAGCTCATAGACCACATTGATGTTTATGAGACACAGGGCAAAGGAAAAAACAAAACACAGCGGGTTGTAATCCATTACAGATTTGTGGGGTATATTGAACTGCCGACTAAAGAAGATGATTTTTACAAAAGTGATACACGGCAGGGAGTACAGGTCAGCTATATACCGAGAGCATTACCCGAAAGCATAACGGCATAACAAAACAGAAAAGGTCGCAGACCTAAACAGTCTGCGACCACATAAAAAACTCTTTTTAAGCAAAAAAATTGAGTATTCATAGGTAAATCCCTTATGAATACTCAATATGGTCCGAGTGGCGAGACTTGAACTCACGGCCTCTTGACCCCCAGTCAAGCGCGCTACCAACTGCGCCACACCCGGACAACGGATGTTATATTAACACATTTCTTTTAAATATGCAAGTGTTTTTTCAAAAAAAATTAAAAAATTTTTTAAAAATTTTCAGCCGTCCATTTAATTCAATGAACGGCTGATATTTAATAGTTTATGCCCACCAATATGTACCCCAAAGGAAATAACGGATTGCCGCCATAATCGGAGTCCAGCCGAGTAAGACATTTGCCGTATCGGCAAGACCACGCAGAAAATCAGAAACATCGAAAGTCGGAACTACAACGGGAACTTCATATTCCACGCCGTCTGCCTGAATCGGAAACGGCTGCGAATAGAGGATACCGCCGGGGCCTGTTAATGTAAAGCGCACATAGCAACCGAGTTTGTCCTCGTATTCATTAAGGTCAAGCGAAGTGATATCATCGCCTTCCGCAATAATAACACCGTCGGAATACCAACGAACAGTATCATAGTTTTCGGCATTGAAGGCTATTGTATCGGTTTCCTGGTTTGCATCAATATAAGATACATAAGGCGTTTCGTATTCTTCGCCGTTGAATTCATCGCCGAGATCTGCCCTTGCATAATGAGATGCGCTGAAATACGCACCTGTTTCCATACTGGTTCGAAGTGCATCAACGGTCAGTTCCGGCATACACATATATGTAAATGCACGCTTATACTGGTCAGCATGATGACCGTCAGAGAAGGTAAGACAATAGACGTTTCTGCCACGGGGAACAGTCATTTTAAGAACATTATCCCAAAGAATATAGTCATACTTTGTGCGGTTGTTCATACCGCTGTTGACATCCATACCTATGCAGGAAGGATTGTCAAGGAAAATATTTGCAAGTTTATTGATATAATACGGCTGATTTGCTCGCTCAGGGTCATTTTCACAGCCGACATATTCACCGACATGGTCAAGGAAGGTTATGCCTCCTGCTTTGCCGACCTTACGCACAACTGTTTCATAGTCGCCGTAAACACCCATTCTTGCCTGACCGTATTCTTCGCCCTTACGCATAAAGAATCCGTTTATATGGCAGTCATTAATCGGAGTTGCACCGTTGATTTCGTTGGCACCCGTAACCTCAAGCATAGGCTGGGGCGTACCGTCTTCATTATATCTGCCGACACCTGCCAGAATTTCTGCACGGCGTTCAGCAGTCAAGACATCGACAGCACCCATTTTTGTGTTGCCGAATTTAAAAAGGCGGTAAATCGGAACAGTTGTCGGAATCTCATTCCAAGGTACACCGAATACAGCATGATCACTTATTGCAAGAATGTCAAAGCCTTCGTCATAATGGATTTCTACACTCTCGGCAATGGTGGGTACGGCATCGCTTGCGTTTGTGTGGCTGTGAAGAGAAGCCTTATATTCCTTCCATTCGCCCCACTTCACGTCCTTGTACGGATTTGTGATTGTGTAATCGTTTTCGCCCTTTACATCGGTATAAGTTTTTCGCAAATCACTGTCTGTGGATTTAGAAGCAGAAGCACCGATGCAAAACGCACTCAAAATAAGTGAAGTTGCAAGAAGAACGCATAACATCCTTTTTAATTTCACGGTCTGTACCTCCCCTGTAATTTCAGATAAGGCCTATCATATCAAAAAAGTTATGAAAGGCAAGTGTCATATCATAAATAAAAAAATTTATCTGGGCTATCATTTCTCTGAGGAAAGCATTGAAATCCATATTAACCATCCTTATAATTCAAGAGTTTTTTCCGCCGTTTCTCGCAGGCAGAAGCCTGTGAGGATAACCGCATCGGAATTGTAAGCATCCATAAGTTTTTTTAGATTTTCCTTATTTTCTACTGTGGTGTTTTCCCAAACTGCAAGAATTGCATCGAGAACATCACAGCACATTACGAATTTCTTAACCCATTTCTGAATTTCAGCAAAAAGCTCAACGGAAGTATCACTTACCACTGCAAGACATTCACGCATTTTGGCGTTATATTCCTTGAATTCTGTGATTGCCCTACTCTTTTCCCCGGTTGCAAGCAGGAAACTCAGGTGAGAAAGAATATCGCTCATCATAGCAGAACCGTGACGTGAAACACAGGCAACACAAAGATGGTCGGCAATATATTTGAATATTTCCGCTTTATCGCCGAGAATTTCACGCTGCGCATTTTCAAGTGATTTTTCGCAGTCGTACGCTATGGGATTCCAAAGATAATCCGCAATAGTCATAAGCGGAATTTTTGAAGCCTCGGCGTATTCCATAACATTTGAAATAAGACCGTCGCTGTGCTTATAAAGCTCCTTGTCCCTGCCCTTAACGGCACCGAGGTGCATCTCGTTGAACATTTCCGCATCGTTGACAGGATAGTTATCCCAATAAAGCGGTTTATGCTTGGTTGAACGAGCAAAATCATCAGCATCACGACAGGTAAGGAAGGTTGAGCAGATTTCCTTGCCCGTCCAGAATATCTTAACTTCAGCAGACAGACCGCTGCCGAATTTACTGATGTAATAGTCCTCGGCATCGCCGAAATACTGTGTCGGACATACGGTAAGTGAGATTTCCGAATCAATTTCTTTAAGTGCCTTATAGGTTTTATTTACAAGAACTATGTGCGCATCTACTATACCGTCATATTCTTGCGAATCGTCAGCATATTGGAAGTCGTTTGCAATATCGTCAAGCAATAAGCCGAAGTTTCTGACACCGATTGAATAAACATTTCTGAATTTAGCGATAAGCGCCTCAAAATCGGCTTCGGACGTATAGTGGTAAGTAAGACCCGGACCCACACACCAGCAGACATTGAGTTCGTTTTCGGCGGCAGTATCAAAAAGCTCCTTAAGCTCGGAAAGCTCTTTTTCGGGGTAAGGTAAATTCCATTTTGCTCTGTGATACTCGTCATCCTTGGGTGCATAATAAAAGGTATTCATACCGTATTTTGCCATAAGGCGCATAACGGACAGACGCTTTTCGTGCTTCCATGTGGGGCCGTAAAAGCCCTCAATATAGCCTCTACGTTCAAAAAGAGGATAATCCTCAAGCGTGCCTGCACGAAGCTCACGCTTTACAATAAGTTTGGCAAGTGTATGAACGGCACGAAAAACACCGCTTCTGCAAGAGGCTTCGATTGTAATTCTGTCTTTACTTGCGGTTATGAAATACTTTTCACTGCTCAAACGTGAAAGTTCTTCAATATATGTTGTTTTTCTGCTGTCGGAAACAATAATTTCAAGAGCAGAACCACCCTTGACGGATATGCCGTAACCCGACAGAATATGCTCGGCAAGAGCCTTATACTCACCCTCAACATACAACGAGCTAACATTAATTACTTCGCCGTTGAGGTTATTTTTTTGCGGTACAGGATAAATCAAAGGTGTTTAATCTCCTTTTTGTATTTTTCTACGAGGCGGTTGTTGATTTCGTCGCCGCCGTCAATGTTTGAGCTTGCAAAATGGTCGGGATAAAAGCCTTGTCTTGCGCAGTTTTCAACAGTCTGCGCAACGATTGCGTTGAGAATAAGCGCACCGCATACGGTTGATGTAGGACAGATTTTACCGCTGACATCCTCAACCTCTACGCAGGCATCTCCCACACAGCCGCCGTTATCAAGCACAAGGTCGGCAATTTCGCAAAGACGTTTTCCGCTCTTGTGGCGTGAAGCACCTGCAAAGGTGTGCTCAAGGTTGGTCAGTGCAATAACATTAAGACCCTTTTCTTTACAAAGAAGAGCCATATCAACAATAACGCCGTTTCTGCCTGAATTTGAAATGATGACAACGGTATCGTTTTCGCTCATACCGTAATCGGCAAAAATTCTTTCAGCCATCCCCTCTTCACGCTCTGCAACCGTGCTTTCCGAAGCGGAAATATGAAGCATCAGAGGCTCGATTAAAATGGGCTGAATGTTCACCAAACCGCCTGCTCTGTAAAAAAGCTCTTCGGAGAGCATGTGCGAATGACCCGTGCCAAACAGATAGATACGCTTACCGTTAATAAGTGTTTTTGCAAATATATCGGCGGCTTTTTCAATGCTTTCAGCACCGTCTGTTGAAATTTTTTTGATTATTGCGTTTACGTTTTCAATGTATTCAAGATATTTTTTCATTACAGTTTCCTCGCTAATTCAAGTGCACTTTCTTCAGGCGGCATATCAAGAAGTTTTATTTTTATCAAAGGATATTCCGCCTTGATTTGTTCAGAAAAAGATTTTACAAATGATTCGTTATACTGGAAAACTCCGCCGTAAAGACCGAGCACACTGCATTTTTTAACTCTGTCAAGTAAAATGAGCACGGTCTCGGCAAAATTTTTCGCTTCCGTTGCAATAATATTCAACGCTGTTTCGTCACCGTCTGCGGCAAGCCTGCCCACGTCGGCGGCAAAGCCTGCAAGCACATCTTTTGTTGTTTCGGGCGAATATATTTTATCTATCGCCTTGCGAAAATCACTCACTCCGAAAAAGGCGTTTGCTCTTTCAAGCAAAGGATGGGCTTCTCCCCTGTCGCAAAGCTGACAGCAAAGACGAAGAGCACGAAGCGAAATACCGAGTGCCGAGCCTTCGTCACCGACGGTGTGTCCCCAGCCGCCCGTAATCTGCGTGTTGCCGTTTTCATCCTCGGCTATAGCCATTGAGCCTGTACCGCAGATAGCTGCACAAGGACAAACAGCTTCGCCGACAGCTTTAAGGGCAATATAAACATCGCTGTGTATCTTTATTTTTTCAGTGTTTATTACGCCGCCGCACAGCTTTTCGGTCAGTTCTTCATCCGCTTCATCATCAAGCGCAGAGCACCCTATAAATGCGCCTGAATAACATATTTTGCCGATTCTTTCTTCTATACCTTCAATTATTGCGGCGAGGTTAGCTCTTGCAGTTTCCATTCCGACAGAATAGAAGTTAATTGTTTTTCCAACTTCTTTAAGAATTATATTGCCGTTTTCATCCGATACGGCTGCAGTTGTTCTTGTACCGCCGCCGTCAATTCCGAGATAATATTTCATATTTGTATTCTCCCGAATTTATTTAACAGCCGCAATAAGGTCTGCCATCGCATTGAGAAGCGTTGCAGCAGTCTTGGGGCCTGTGGAATTGGTTTCCTCGTAATGGTTTCTGTCAAACGTGTCTTTTGCGGAATTTATGTACGGCATACGGGAATTGAGGTAAAAATCGTTTTCGGGCAATATATAGCCGAGCTCATCGTTACAAAGACCGACAACAAAAGTATGCTTTGCATTACCCTGATTTTTAAGAATCTTGTAATCAGCCTTAGTTGCGGTTGCTGATGTTTCCTCGGTTAAAAATTCACCCGTATAAAGCTCGGGGAAAAGCTCACCCGGAATAAGGAACATACCGATATCGGCGTCACCCAGCTCAAAGTAACCGACCTCACTATGAATAAACGCTTCCTTGCGGTTTTTGCTTCTGGCAATATCGTTATTGAGCACCTTCATAAGCCTTGCCAGAATGAGAACAAAATTAGATGCGCTTATTTTAACGGGAACTGATTTAATGTTGAGCTTCGGAGCAAGCTCGGTTTCTTCGGTAAGTGAGTTCACGATTTCGCCGAGTGTTTTGCCGAACTGCTTTGTATAAGCCTCACAGTCGATTTCGTTGCGGTAAACCTTTTTGATTTCCTTTGCGGATATCATACCGCCGATTGCGCCGTTGAAGAATACCGCATCACAGTTTTCGTTGTTCTCTTCAACCTCTTTAATCAGATAAGCAGGAAAATCTGCGCTTACGCTCTTTGTAAGGTCACCGAGTAGTTCTGCATGTGAAGCAAAGTTGACTATGCAGATATTCTTTTTACCGTCAAAGGATTCAAAACGGATTTTTGTCAAATTCGGGTCGTATGTATCGGGTGTACGGCAGTCAAACTGTAAATCCTCTGTCTTTTTAACCGAATAAAACAGCTTGCCGTCTGCCCTGTTTTCGTAGGCTTCAATAATAGCCTTTGCTGTGCGTTCGTGCAGACTTTCCATAAAATCTTCATTTCTGCCGCACTTATAGATTTTTTCACCCCACAAGCCCTGCGTATCAATTGCGGAATGAGAGTGAGTGGCGCAGATGTTTATTGATTTAAGGTTGGGTATTTTACCGCTTTTAATAACCTTTTTTCTTATCTTATTTATATCTTTTCTGCTGATGCCTACCGCATCAACGGCACACATTACAACACCGCCTGAGCCGCTGTTATCGTCAAGGTAAACAGCTCTGGCATACATATCGTCAAGCACACCCGTTGCAGGGTTGTTTGAATCATAACCGGCAATGAAATATTTACCGCTTGCAACATCATCCGGTGTCAGTACCGCCTTGCCGAAGCCGCAGGTGAAATGTTCGCCGATTTTGTCGCTGAATTTTTTGTCACCCGTGAGCATATATTTGTTTGCCTTTTCGTCGGATGTGAAATAGCTTTTGGGCATACCGAAAATAATCGCTTTTGAAAGCGTTTCAATTGCCCCTCTTACTAATTTATCAGTATTCATAGAATATACCTCCTATACTACAATTAGCATTATACACTATAATTTTCTAAATTCAATTATAAATTTGTTAAAAGTATTGATTTTTTTGCTGTTTTTTTATATCATTACAAAAAGATTACAATTATAGGAGATATATTTATGGTAAGCATAAGAAAATATGAAGAAAAAGATTTTGACGGCGTTCGCTTTGCCTGCCTCAACAGTGAGGGCGAAGCAATAACAGGTAACCTTGGAGAATTTATTCTCCATACCTTCTGTGACTATTATATTGAAAAAGAGCCGGAAAACTGCTTTGTGCTTGACGATGACGGGAAAGCAGTCGGCTATATAATCTGCACGGAGAACTACGACAGATATAAAGAGATATTTGACAGGGAATACCTTCCGCTTAATAAACCGCTTGGAGAAGAGAATTACAAGTGGGCTTGCGAATCAACAATTCTGCAAAACAAATATAAGGATGATTACCCTGCACATATGCACATAGACATTCTTCCCGAATACCACCGTCAGGGCTGGGGCGGCAAGCTGCTCAACACTCTGTTTGACCACCTTCGTGCAAAAGGCATCAAAGGCGTAATGCTCACCGCAGGCACGGGTAATGTTAACGCAGGCAAGTTCTACGGCAAATACGGCTTTGAACAGCTTGAAATTCTCGGTACTGATGTTGCTTTCGGTATGAAGCTTTAAGTGAATAAATCTTCACCTCTTGTAAACGCTTATTACAAGAGGTGTTTTTTTTATGGACTCATTATGGAAAAACAATATAAAATTCCCGTCTTTTCCGGAAATAGAAGGTAATGTGAACACAGATGTGCTCATCATCGGCGGCGGTATTGCAGGCTTGCTGACTGCATATATGCTCCAACAAGAAGGTATAGATTATATACTTGTTGAAAAGAACAGAATATGCAGCGGTACAACGCAAAACACAACGGCCAAAATAACCTTTCAGCATTCATTAATATATTCAAAGCTGATGAAAAGCTATGGCGAAGAAACAGCCAAAGCATATCTTCTTGCCAACCAAGAAGCATTTAATGTGCTTTGCGAGCTTTGTAAAAACGTTGACTGCGATTTTGAAACAAAAAATAATTTTGTTTATTCAAACGACTATAAAAAACTTGAAGACGAAATGACGGCACTTGAAAGAATTGGGTTCAATGCAAGATTTACTGAAACTGTACCGTTGCCCGTTGAAACAAAAGGTGCGGTGTGTTTTGAAAATCAGGCACAGTTTCATCCGCTGAAATTTCTGTCGGCAATTGCAAAGGAACTGAATATTTTTGAAAACAGCTTTGTTAAGGAAATGAGAGACACAACGGCAATTACGGATAAAGCCGAAATTAACGCAAAGAATGTTATTGTAACAACACATTTTCCCTTTATAAATAAACACGGGGTCTTTTCTTTAAAGCTGTATCAACACCGTTCCTATGTAATTGCGCTTGAAAATGCACAGGATGTTGACGGAATGTATGTTGACGAAAGCGAAACAGGTCTTTCTTTCAGAAACTATAAAAATCTTCTTCTGCTTGGCGGCGGAGGACACAGAACAGGAAAGAAAGGCGGAAATTGGAAAGAGCTGCGAAACTTTACAAAGGAAAACTACCCCGGAGCGCAAGAACGGTTTTATTGGGCTGCACAGGATTGTATGAGCCTTGACGATATGCCGTATATCGGTAACTATTCACCGAACACACCTAATCTCTACACAGCAAGCGGCTTTTGCAAATGGGGTATGACGGGTGCAATGCTGTCTGCAATATTACTGAAAGATAAAATAATCGGCAGGCAAAACGATTATGCCGAGTTTTTCAGACCCGACCGCAGTATATTGCACCCGCAGCTTTTTGTAAACGGATTTGAATCGGTTACAAATTTGCTGACGTTTTCCAAAAAGCGCTGTCCGCACTTGGGATGTGCTCTCAAATGGAACAGCGCCGAACACAGTTGGGACTGTCCGTGCCACGGATCAAGATTTGATAAAAGCGGAAAAATTCTTGATAATCCTGCTAACGGTAATATGAATATTTGAAAAATTAGCGGTTACAATACTATCGAGGTGATAAAAATGGATAAGCAGCAGAACAACAACTACAACAACAATAACAACAGCAGCAACAACTCTTCTTCTCAGAGCAGAAATCAGAACCAGAACCAGAATCAGAACAACAATGCTCAGAACAAGAAGAACGACCCCGCATCCGGTAAGCAGAACTACTAAGCCGGGCAAAGAGGCACCCGATAAACGGGTGTCTCTTTTGTTATATAAATTCCGGTTTGTCAGGGACAAACAATGCAAAATGCAAAGTTCAAAATGCAAAATTGTGGGAGGGCTTCGCCCTCACCCATTTGTATAAATCGCTCTAAATTAACATTTTATAAAATCGGAGCGAAGCGACCCTTAACTTTGCACTTTGCGTTTTGCACTT
>JAFXBF010000021.1 GCA_017516745.1 Clostridia bacterium | reverse complement strand
TTCATTTGAATGTCCTCCTTTTGGTTTTTGTGCAGTTGGTAGCCGCACTTCTATTTTACCAAAAGGAGTTTTATTTTTCACTCACCGCTTAAGCTTTTTTGAACCCCTGGCACAGCCAGGGGTTTTCATATACAACAAAAAAGTACAGATGACTACGAGAATCATCTGTACTTTTTTAAGTTATATTCTTATTCTGTAACGCCGTAAAACTCAAGCAAAGCAGGCATAATTATAGTATCGGTATAATCAAAGGAACTGCTGTGACCCCCGCCGACAATCATTAACCCCTGTGCACCCTCAATAGATTTGGTTATCTTTTCTGAATGACGGCGTTTAATCATATCGTGCTCGCCGTAAATATTGAGTACAGGCACCTTAATTGTTGCTATATCGTCAAAAGTCAGACTCGGCTGACCAACCATCATACCCTTGATATCTCTTCTGCGTGCCGTTTCAGGGTCACCCGTTAACCACGCCTCAATACAAAGAACAATCCACTGGTAGATAATCTGAAGCTGGTCAAAGGTGTTTGTGCCCCACGTATTGATATTTGAACCCATTGCAACAAGGGAATTGACACGCTCCTGATGATTTACCGCAAACACAAAGCCAAGGTTTCCTCCGTCGCTGAAGCCGAAGATATCGACTTTATCAATTTTAAGGTAATCGAGAATTTTAACGAGGTCTTGTGCCATTGTTTCAAAATTCATTGTACCCTCTACCCAGTCGGAATTACCCGTACCCCTGGGTGAAACGGTAATAACACGGAAATGCTCTGCAAGTCCGGGAAGAACACTACCGTCAAGTGCGTGCATATCGCCGCCATTGGGTGGGAGAAGAAGAAGCGGTCTGCCGTTTGCAACACCGTAAATACCGTATTCAACATCTGCATCGCCACAGTCAACAAAGCCGTATTCTATTAATTCGGGGCTTTCAGCAGCATTGGCGCAAAATACGGGCAGACAAGTAAACAATAAAGATACTGTCAGTATAATTGCAATAATTCTTTTCATTTATTATCACCTTAAAAGTCATAACCCACAGGGTGCTGTGGGCTATTTATTGTTTTATACAAGCGGAATATCTGTTTCGTAAAGATTAAACCAGTTGTGTGTTACATAGTTTCTTGCTCTGAAAAGAACGTGATCTTTATACACTTCCATCTGATAGCCACGGCCGCCGAGAAGAGTGCCGTAGCGGCTGAGAAGACCGTAGGATGGAAGGTTTATGTAGTGAACGCCGTTCTGTGTTTCGATGCCTGAAACGCCGAATTCATCACGGGTAAAATTGCCGTTAAGACCAAGATGAAGATGTCCGCTGATAAAGAAAACATTTTCATACTTTTCAAGAATAGCTCTGACCTGAGAGGAATACGGCTCATCCATATCACCGTCATCCCATACGGTTTCTTCACCGTGTGTACCTGCAAGAGGCCAATGGCTGATAACGAAAACAGGGTCTTCACCGTTTGCAGATGCTGCAAGCTCAGCATCAAGGAAGTTGAGCTGTTCCTCATAAAGGTCAGGGTGATCCCAGGAATCATCGGATTCATCGGTAAGAGTGATAAACTTATAACCGTTTATTTGAGTGCTGTAGTATGACTTTTCAATACCGAGACCTGTGTGTACGTTAAATTTATCGACAAAATACTGTCTTGCTTCCTCGTGAGTCTTGTCTTCAACGTGACCGATATCGTGGTTACCCATTGATATAACTACGTCGCCGTCCCAATTTTTATCGAGTGTGGAAAAGAACTGGTCAATTGATTCGGAATCACCGTAATTGGTAAGGTCACCAGAAACAACAACAACATCAACGGGAGTCTGTGAACGGCCCATATCTCTCAGGCCTATACCCATAAACCACGCAAGGGGTGAGAAAACAACGTCAAGATGAGTGTCTGAAATAAGTGAAGCGTTGAGCATAATCCCCTCTTCCTTTGCCTTAAAGCCGGAGGGTGCAAGAGGACTCAATATAGGCAGAGAAGCCATTAATGCTGCTACAATGGAAGAAATAAGTTTGATGATGATTGTCATAAAGTTTATGCCTCCTGAATTGTGTTTATAATTTCAAGATCCTTGAAAGACAGCAAGGAGCTTGTCTTATGTACAATTGATGTAATACCTTCATCAGATACCGTAACTACCGTTCCACCGTCAAAACCTGGTTGCCAACCGGATGCTATACCGATTTTCATTGTATAGGTAAGACGGATACCGTCGTGAAGAATGGAAAAGTTATTCATATGCTCGTGACCGCAGAAAACGAAATCGGTATTACCGACCTGCTTCATAGCGGCAAATAAACCGTTATCTATAGGCTTGCCTTCAGAATCACGGTGGCAGCAGATTTTTTCGTTGCATTCACCGTAAGCGGCAAAACCGTCATTCCAACGGTTATTGTCCTTATCCCACGCAAGGTCGTATGCAAACTGATAATCAGCCATGGGAATGTGCATCCACGCACTTGTCTGCACGGGTTTACCGCACACCTTTTCAATACCTTCGGCTGCCCACTTGTACCACTCAATCTGCAATTCATTAACGTGAGAGCCGTGTGTATCCATAAAAATAAGCGACTGAACAACATTCAGCGAACCGTCATCATTCTGCTCGGCAACATTAACAACATAGTTACCGCAGCCCATTCTTGCATCACCCTTCTTAAGCAAGCAATACTTACTTTTAAGCATTATATCTGCAAGATAATTAAGATCACAGTTGCCCTCACCGTCGTGGTTACCGAAAACGGGCGCCCACGGCACACCGAGGCTGTCCATAAAATCCGTAACACGTTTTATTGCATACACGGTTGAATCCGTGCAGACTATATCACCCGTGACGGTAATCAAATCGGGCTTTACTTCTTTGACCAGTCTTTTGGCAGTTGCGAGAGCTTCAAATGCCGTAAAAGCACGGTAATCGTAATCGGCAACGTGAATATCGGTAAGGTTGAGAATTACAAAATCCTTGTCTTTTTCCTTGATAAGTACACAAGTGTCTTCAAGGCTATATTCAGCAGACGGGTCAAATACCTCTGTGCTGACTTCACCGACATAATCGGTATTCATAATTTCTTTCGTATGAATTAAAGCGTTGATCGCCTGAGGCAAGCCCGTCATCTTCTCATACCCCTCTGAATTCTCTCCTGCAGAGCCAACGGAAAAGACCGACATAACAGCACACAAGAATATTGATATTATACTTTTCATTGTTGCCTCCGTCAAGACAAAGTTATAAATGTGTCTTCAGCCATACTTCTGAAGCCGAGAAGAACAGTCCGTGATGCGCAGTCGTACTCGCAGGATATGTCAACATTAGTCCCGTCTGTAAATTTAGCTGTTGCACGGTTTATTGCAAACGGTACTCTGATTCGCATAAACGCATCAAAATCATACCCGCCGTGAACTTTAAGGTTGATTTTTCCGTTCTTTTCAGCCATTTCAAACACACGGACAGATGTACCGATTATTCTTAACTTTTCGCCGTCAATCAGCGACAAATCATAAAGCAGTGCATTTTCATCGGGCTTGATAATCTTTTTATCGGTAAGCTCATAGCGCTGTGTAAACATATCGACAAAGTTGCCTTTAAGCACAAGCGGCTCATCGTTGACACTTTCGTCAAAAACTGCTGCAACGATATATGTGCCACGCTTCTGAATGATGCTGTTCTTTTCCTGCCAGTCATATCCATTTTCTGCAGCAGCAGATTTAAACAGGCATCTGTATTCGTCAGCCTGCTCTTTTGAATAGCAAAGCTCGGCAGGATTCTTTTTCCAGGTGTATACCTTACCGTCACCAACCGTGAATACATCCTTCTCGTTTTCGGGCTCAATACCGAGAACCTTAAAAAGATGCTGAGCAGGCGATGAATATTTACCCGTCCACCAGCTGTCGATGTTGTGGTACGGGTCACTTCCGTCTCCGACATAGATAAGCGTACCGCCTTCACGCACCCAAGTAGCTATGGCGTTGTTGACATTCGGATAATCGGGCTTCATAAACTCATAGCTTAATATAAGCACGTCACAATCGTCAAGATAGCCGGTATATCTGTTAGTGTTGTCAAGCAATACGGAACGCACGGGCATACCGTATTTAAGAAGCGGAAGACTTAAACCGTAGAAGGACGGGAAAGCATTGCTCTTAATGAATTTAAGCTGCTGCTCTCTTGTTCCCTTGCCCTTGAAAAGCTCATTTTCAAAGGCTCGGAGTTCAGCTTCATCCTCACGAAGCACTGTGCCCACCTCTTCCTCGGCGGGCGCAAGCACGTTGTCGGGATAATCACGCTGATAAAGCGCTGTGTCGCTGATAAGTACACCTACCTGCAAATCGCAGTCAGGTTCGGCGCATTCCATATCGCCGAGTGTCTGGAAAACGGAATTAATCAGCGTTTCGTACTCAGGCGGTATTGTTGTGGCATCGGGTGTATCCTTCGGGTACTTGTTCATAAGCACTCTGTTAGGCCACGGACAAATTTCGTACTTATTGATTTTAGGGTGAAGAAGAGAAGCAGTTACAGTTTTAAGGTAGTTGTATCTGTAATCGTTCCAATCAAAAATCGGATTATCCTCAATGGGGTCGTGCAAGAACCACATCGTTTTATCGGTACACTTTACAAGCTCCTGCATAACGGAATATTCAAGATAAGCCGTTTCGAAGGTACGTTCCTTGATTTTTCCCTCATAGCAGTTTGGCTCACGGGATGTGCCTGTCCACACCTGTGCAATAAAACCGTCCACCGAGGGGAGCTGGGCGAGCATACCCTCGGGGCTCATAATTTTCCATTGTGTATAGTTTAAAAGGCTGTGTGTGGGAACATAAAAGCGAAGAACACGGTTATATTTTGCAAGCGCATACTCCTTAAGTGCACAGCTTACACGCTCGATTGTTCTTTTATAAAGATATGCCTTGAGCTTTGCACACTTATAGCGGTTATCAAGGCTCTCGTGAGGCGGCTGCCACTCCTGCTTGTAGTGAAGCAGATATTCACGCTTGAACGCTTCGGAATAACCGCCTCTGTCCCAAAATTCGGGCTCTTCTACATGTATCGCAACTGCGCCTGCATCAACTACCCTTTTGAGGTTTTCCGTAAGATAGTCGGCAAAAGATACGGTGGGAACCATATACGGAGTTTGGTAACCGTGAACAATTTCGTTGCCGTAGCGGTCAAGCTGAGCTTCATCCTCGTGAGTTTTGCCGTCCCACTTACCCTCGTAAATATAGTCTACATAGCTGCCCCAGGCAATACCCGTCATCATATGGGCAACATAGCCCTCTTCAGTGTATTTGCTTATACGCTCTTCAATAGACTCGTTAATGCGGTAGCACATTACAAAATCGCATTGCAAGTCAAGCTTCGGACAGAAATGGTCTCCTGCCTGATAACCTGTGCGTTCTTCTTTTTTATCCCTTATATAAGCCATATTAATACCTCAATATTATGCCTTTGCGGTTTCTTCTTCCTGACCGAGAGTTTCGATAAGCTTTTCGATATCCTTATTCATTTCGTCTTCTTTTGCGATAAGTGCACGGCGCTCATTGAGAGCAATATACATCTTATCTCTCTTTTCACCTGTAAGATCATAGAAGAAATACGGAATAATTTTTATGAAATGCGGAAGAAGACTGATACCTACAAAAAGGAAGAAAACCTTCTGATAAACAGCCTTGCTGCCCTGTGACCAGGGGAGCATCGGAATTGTTGTGTCGTAGCCCGACCACTTGAAGATTTCAACGGTAAGCCAGGCATTGATGGGAGAGGTAACCTTTGTAATAAGGTCTGTAAGAATATTGAAGGTACCGTCGGGACGTTCACCTGTCATATATTCTGTATAATCGTTGATTTCACGGCCGAGTTCTCCCTCGAAAACATTTGCAGGACCGTTGTTTACACCGTTCAGACCGTAGAACAGAGCGTAAATACCGACCATAGCCCAGCGGTTATCAACAAATTTGAAGCCGAGAAGTGTCATTGCAAGAGCACTTATGGCGTCCCACATACGCAGAACGACAACGGCGTTCTTGTTATTATTCTTAAATATTTTCTGGAATTTCGGGATAAAGGTAATACTCAGACTGTCAAAAATGTTATACGGCAGGTAAGCAAGGAATGAGTAGAAAGAACCGCCGAATATTTCCATCTGAGTAACAACGTCCCATGAGTAACCGCCATTGCTCCACCAGCTTGTGGCAAAGTTTGCAATAAAGTTTCTTCTTGCGTACTTGTTCTTGAGAACATAGAACATTGACTTTGTAATGGGTGCAGGCCTGGGCTGAAGAAGAATTCTTTCCTTACAGCCGATAGCCATAGCAATATTACTTACACAGCCGAGTGTTGATGTGATACCTGCAAGAAGCGCAAAGACCATTGACATCGGGAAATTAATATAACCCTTATTGTTAAGTTCCATAAGAGGCATAAAGATAATGTAGACAATCTGTGCACCCAATTCACCTATATAGGTGTTGAGAAGGCCTACAGAAATTCTGTCCTTGGGGTTAGGCGACATCAACGATATCATATTGTTACGGGGAATTGTATAAATCGTGGAGAAGGTTTCCTGGGCAAACATCGTCAGGAAAACGAACATAATCTTTTTGGGGTCGTTGCCTGCCGAATCGCCGAAGAACAAGGCACCGGAATACAACAGCATAGTACTTAAAAAGTAAGGAACTGCGGAAAAAGCAATCCACGGACGTGCCTTACCCCAACGGGTACGTGTTCTGTCGTAAATCATACCCATAAGTGGATTGTTTACAACGTCATAAATACTGATAAGGGTGAGCATAGCGGTAACATAAACCATATCTATACGCAGAACGTTAACAAAGTAAAGCGTTCTGTAATATGTAATACCGCTGAGCAGACGGCTTGCAAATTCGCCGATTGCGGGGAAGGACATTTCTTTAGCCGTAAGAACCTGAGTATGGAACATTTTAACGGCAATGTCGCTGTATCTGTTCAATTTCTGACCTTCAATTCTGGCGGCAGCGTGTTCTTCCGCACCAAATATTCGGTCAGATATGTTTCTTTTTACGGGCTCTGCCATTATTCGGTCACCTCCACTTTACAGGTAGCTTTAAAATATCCGTCATCGGAAACGGCATATACCTCTGCTTCACCGACGCCGATTGCAGTAATAACACCGTTTTCGTCAACCGTTGCAACGGTTTCGTCAGTTGTGTACCACTTTGCGGTCTGTACGGTTGACTCCTTAGGTGAGTAGCTGACTTTCTGTGCAAAGGTTTCGCCCTTCTTAAGGGTAAGGTCACGCTTTGTGATGTCTATACTTTCAACGGAAGTTTTAACAAAAACCTCACATTCATCGGTATAGGTCTTACCCTGGAATTCAAAGCTTGCCGTAATAATAACCTTACCGTCAACCTTATTGCTCTCAACATATCCGTCTGCATCAACCGTGGCAATGCTTTCATCGGAGCTGGTCCATGTTACATCATAAAGCAAGGGATCATCACAGGTAAGCGTAGCTTTTAACGCTTCTGTCTTTTTATGAGCCATTGAAAGCTCATGTGCTGAAAGCGAAACACCTGGCCAAGTAAACCAAAAACCGACTTCTTCATAAACGGGCAGATAAACTTTGGCTTCACCGGCATAAGCGTAATCGCCGATAAACTCTGCCTTTGTTGTAAGGTCAACATCCTTGATATACTTGATTTCATAAAGCTGACCGGTATGGCGATTTATTCTGACAAAAATGCGAGCATTCTTGTATTCAAAGTTAACCGGAGCAGTGATATTTGCAAAATCCGAAAATTTATCACCGATAAAATCCGTTATCTTGGAAGGCTCACGAAGGCGGAAATTGTTTTGGAGTGCAGCAGCACCCTGTCTGAGATTGATGGTGATGCTGTATTCGTCACGGTATCTCATCTGCGGACCGTTTTCATTGCCGCACTCTGAACACTTAGCATAAGGCTCTTCGGCATCTGCACCGCACTGCATACAATGATAGTAAATGTAATTGCATTCAAAACCGTCAATATCTTCAGCAGTCAGTGTCGGTATCCAGAGCTTGTCTGCAAAGCCTGCACCGAAATCAGCAGACAGGTCTGAAAAAGCAGCAGCAAACTCATCGGCAGCATTATCTTTAAGGAATTTTGCCATAGTGTTGACAGCCGATGCACTGTCTTCACCAATCAGAAGCTCATCACCTATGCTTATACTGTCGGAAGAGTCCAGCTTCGGCTTAGCTTCAACCGCATTCTTAACTGCTGTGCTGACAAGGTCAATAACATCCTGTGCCGATTCGGGTACCTGTGCATATCCGTCAAGCACATATTTGTCGGCGGGTTCAAGCGTGCCTTCCATTTCAAGCAGGCTGTTTGCGCCGTAAGCAACACCAACAACAAAGAAAACGCAGAGCACAACAATTATTGCACCGAAAATAAGCTTTGATCTGTCTTTCTTTTCGCTCATTGCTGTACCTCCTCTGCTCTTTTTTCAATCATATCGTACTTCATCTGCTCTTTGCGTATTTCCTCTTCAATTGCTCTTGTGGCCGCTGTTTCGACAATTGGCTGAGGAAGG
This sequence comes from Clostridia bacterium, assembly GCA_017516745.1. Classification (GTDB taxonomy): domain Bacteria; phylum Bacillota; class Clostridia; order Oscillospirales; family Acutalibacteraceae; genus UBA8612. The sequence continues at coordinate 83,400 of JAFXBF010000021.1, read as the reverse complement.
TCTTCAAGCTTTATTTCACCGCTGAGTACCTTTTTGCGAATTTCGTAACGTTCAAGGTCACCTTCTTCAAATTCAATAGGAAGACCGTTTTTCGCAATCTTGAGGTTAACGGCAAAAACGATGCCGAACAACACAATTATTGCCGCAACACCGAATGAAGCACCGCCGAACACAATACCGCTGTCAGCAATACCTGCACAAAGAACGGTTGAAGCAATACCGCAGATAACGCCGATAATACCAAAACCGCATATTGCACGTGCCATCTTCTTAATGCTGAAAAAACTCAGAATTGAGAAAAGAAGTGTAAGCACAGCACAAAGTGCGGCAAGAGCATAAACGCCAATGGTAAGCATAATGTAAGAAAACGCCTTACCGTTAACGGGTGCAGACATCATACTCAAAAGCAAATTCAGCACGCCGTTTGAGAAAATAGTATATATTCCGAGTCCGCTAACGGGAAACTCCTGAGCAGCAAAGGGAATATTAATAGCTACATTACCTACAGGCAAAAGCATGGAAACAACAGGCAGAAATCCAAGAACAAGTCGTGCAATTGCCAACTTGCTTCCGATAAGTGCTGTTTTGAATTTTCTGAGTTTAACGTGTACGTTTGCCATTGAAAGCTCAGCTTTCTTGGCCTCTTCGACAAAGGTTTTATCAAAATTATAAAACCTCATATTGACACCGCAATGAGGACAATTCTGACCTATGTCGGTAATCCTGAGTTTCTTTTGACATTTGGGACAGGTGCTCATAAATATCACTCCCGTTTTAAGCAAAGCGATGTAAAGCAAATCCATTACACCGTTCTGCATATTTTAATTAATTATATAATACAGAGCACCGGTTTTGCAACAAAATAAATAAAAATTTTTAGAAAATTAATAAAATTATATGAAAATTTGCAGTCAGAACGATAATTTCATCCCAAGGCAACATCAAGAGCCATCATAACGGAAAAGCCCGAAGCAAATAACAAAACACCGGTTGCAGTACCATCGCCGTCTGAAAGACTTGGTACAAGTTCTTGTACAACGACATAAATCATTGCACCCGCCGCAAAGCTTAAAAAAACCGGCAGCAAAGGAACAACGAGTACAGACAAAAGTATTGTAATAAGTGCTCCCAACGGCTCTACAACACCCGACAGAACACCGAAAGCAAACGCCCTGCCCTTTCTCATACCGTGAGCTTTCAACGGCATGGAAATTATGGCACCCTCTGGAAAATTCTGTATGGCTATACCGAGAGAAAGCGCAAAAGCCGTACTTACCGAAACATTTTTATCTCCCGAAAGAATGGCGGAATATACTGCACCGACAGCCATACCTTCAGGAAGATTATGAAGCGCTACGGCAAAAACAAGCATGGTCGTTCTTTGAAATCTGCTTACTATCCCCTCAGCCCTTCTGCAGCAGACTGAAATATACGGCATAATCCTGTCAACGGCAAACAAAAACAATATTCCGCACCAGAATCCCAATACCGCAGGAAGAAAAGCCAAACCGCCAAGATTCTCACAACGGTCAATAGCGGGAATAATCAGACTCCAGACTGAAGCAGCCGTCATTACTCCTGCCGCAAAACCTGTCAAAGCCTTCTGAACGAAAGAATTAAGACTGCCTTTCATAAAGTACACACAGGCAGAGCCTATTGCCGTACCAAGAAGCGGAAGCATAACTCCGTAGAATATATCGGTCAACATATTATCACCCATACACATTATGCAAAGCAGAGCAAATTTGACAGTTTACGATATGACAAAATTCTTGACAAAAGTATAAACTTTTTATAAGATAATGAATGTTTTAAAAAAGGATGTATTAATATGGAAAACACAAAACCTATAATTGAACTTGAGCTTTATATAATCCGACACGGCGAAAGCCTCGGCAACGCAGGCTACGGCGGCAGAACAGACCTTACACTAAAAGAAGGCGCTGACCCCGTGCTGAGTGAAAAAGGTCTTGCTCAGGCTATTGCCGCAGGTGAATTTTACGCAAATACCTGCTTTGATGCTGTTTATTCAAGTCCTCTTCTCAGGGCGGCACGGACAGCGGCTGAAATACTAAAAAGGCAACCCGAAACAATGCCGCACTACATTCTGCCCGATATCTGTGAAGTAGGCATTCCCCCCGAATATAAGGGAGTTGAAATTGACGAGATACAGGAGTTTTCTCCGACTGCAGTATATGCCGATGGAGTTGATCCGAGCGAAACAAGAATGAGATATGACGGACACGAAACAGCCGAAAAGCTATTTGCAAGAACAAAGTTTGTCGTTGATTATTTCCGTAACCGCTACAGCAACGGAGAAAAAATAGCACTCGTCAGCCACGCTGCTTTTATCACAAACCTTGTGTTTTACGTTATGGGGCTTGACAAAGAAAAGCCCTGCTTTGATTTGGATTTTTACAATACAGGCGTCACAAGGCTGATTTTTTATAAGCACGGCACATATAAATGGGGTGATACCGTTTTCGGCTGTATTAACGACACCTCACACTACAGCCATATGAAGTAATATTGCACAAAAATAATTGTCAAATTTTGACTTGTAAATACCGTGATAAAATGATATAATGTATTGAAATCTAAATGTTAGGAGATAATATTATGGCAAAAGAAAATAATTTCCTCAAAAAGCTCTGGGTTTTCGTTAAGTTTATCATCGTAAGCCTCGGTGCTTGTTTAGTTCAGTTTGCATTGGTCAATCTTATTCCTATGATCCCTGCTGTCAAAGAGCTTTTCGCTGAAGAATTCGTCAAGCTCGTTATTAACGGTGTACCTGTTTTCAATTATCCCGTTAACACGGACCCTGCAACAGGTGCTATTATCCTCGGCGGTCTCGGTTACTGCATCGCATTCAATGTTTCAAACGTTGTTGCACAGATTGTTGCATTCTTTATCAACAGAGAAAAGACATTCAAATCAAGTGCTAACATAGCTGTAACACTTCCCATTTACCTCGTTTGCACAGTTATAATTCTTCTTTTCTCCGCATGGCTTGCTCCCACACTTTTCAATCTCTTCCTCGGAATGAACTGGTCTAAGGATCTTGCAAACAATGTTTCAACATTCGCTTGTATGTTCTTCCAGTTTATCGCCTTCTTCCCCGTTCAGGCAATTCTCTTCCGCAAGAAGAAGGAAGAAGCTGCAAAGTAATTACAAAACCTATACATAAAAACAAACGGCAGATTTTACTCTGCCGTTTATTTTTATCTGTAATTTAGTTTTTCGGGGTCATATACTTTCTGACAATCTTGAGAGTTGTTGTCTTGGGGAATTCTTCATCACGCACGATTGTCTTGTTAATACGCTTGAAGGAAGCAACAGTCTTGTTAAACTCCTTCATATCAGCCTTGATGCGCTCACGTGCATCGGGATAATCCTCTTCATTAAGGAAAACCTCTGCAATAATCTGCTCATCCTCGTCGTAAACAAGAACTTCCTGAACGTAATCCATAAAATAGGAAATCTTGTCTTCGAGTTCTTCGGGAGAAACGTTCTTACCGTTGGAAAGACAAATAAGGTTCTTCTTTCTGCCGACCATAAAGAGGAAGCCGTCTTCATCAATTCTGCCGTGGTCGCCTGTCTTGAGCCATTCACCGTCAAATGTTGCGGCGGTAGCCTCAGGGTCGTTATAATAGCCTACCATAACGTTTGTACCACGAACGTAGATTTCACCAACACCCTCTTCATCGGGGTTGTGGATTTTGATTTCACAGCAGTCAAGCGGAACACCTACGCTGCCGGGCTTGTACTTATCGGGGCGGTTACAGGTAATTGCGGGAGAACACTCCGTCATACCGTAGCCGTTATAAACGTCGATACCGAATTCACGCATACCAATTTCATATTTGGGGTCAAGATTTGCACCGCCGCAGACAATCATTGAAAGATTGCCGCCGAGATTGTCAATAATAGTAGCAAATATCTTACGGCGACGGTCAATACCGAGCTTCATAAGGAAGCGGCTGATTTTAAGCCCCTTCTTGAGGATTTCTTCTCTGCCCGTGCTTCTTGCCGTTCTCCAGATACGGTCGTAAATTGTTTCAACAACAAGCGGAACACCCGAGAAATTGTATGGCTTCTGATTTTTAAGGTCGGACTGAATGCTCTTGATGCTGTCGCACATATAGCCCCACTCGGTGAGGATATAGCAGGCAAACAGAGCACTTACCCAAGCGTATGTGTGGTTAAGTGGAAGGAAGCCGATAGCGTGCTTGCCGGAGAGAACACGTGTGGAAGAACTGCAGTTGCTTGCAATATTGAAGTGTGTAAGCATAACGCCCTTGCTCTTACCTGTTGTACCCGAAGTGTAAACGATACAGGCAAGGTCATCGGGCTTGACTTCAACATCAACAACATAGGTATTGCCTTCGTCGAAAAGCTTGTAACCGATTTCCTTGTAATTGTCGAACTCATCAATAGGAAGGTAATGCTTTACGGGCATATCGGGATTCTTCTTGAATTCCTCAACCATACCTTCAAACTTGTCCGAATAAACAAGCGCATCACAACCGCAACGGATAAGCTGGTCGCCGATATCATCAGCAGAAAGCTTGCAGTCCATAGGAACGCTGATGTTGCGTGTCATATTGGTTGCATAATAAGCAAGCATCCAATCATAGGAGTTTTCGGCAACAATGGCGATTTTAGCCTGATTTACAAGACCGATTGAGTGGAAGTATGTGCCGACACCAATCATTTCACGCCAGGTCTGGTTAAATGTTCTTGACTGCTCAACCTTGTTTTTGTCAAGGAAAGCAAACTGCTTGTGGTCACCGCCCATTTCAGTACCTTTGACGATGATTTCTTTAAGCGTATTATAAGTGGGAATGTTGGGATTGCCGAGATTACTGAGCTTTTTTTTCACAGATTTCCCCTCCGGATTATATCATTATTCTTTAAAAACTACTGATTTATTGTCAAAATATCCGAAAATAACCGAACTTTTAACAAACTGTGAATAATATTAGCATAAAATATTAATTTTTTCAAGTATTTCTCTTGAAATTCCAGTAAATTTATTGTAACATTAGTATATTGTGTTAACACATTGTTAACAAGCTTGAAACAAAGGGAGAAAAAATTGTAAAATGAAAATTTTTGTTATATGTCTTATTGCATGGTTTATTGCGCAGCTTATTAAAGTAATTATCAATTTGGTAAAGTATGTAATCGCAAAAAAGAAGGGCGAAAAAGGCAAAAAGGTTACAATTGAAACCCTTTTCAAGCTCGGCGGTATGCCCAGCTCCCATACAGCAACCGTAATATCGCTTTCAGCAAGCATTGGTATGCACAGCGGCTGGAATTCAGATATTTTTGCCGTTGCAGGCGTTTTTGCTTTTATCGTTATGTTCGATGCAATCAAGGTCAGACTGCCCATTGAAAAACTGACCGATGCCTTTAATATGCTTCAGGACAAGTTTTACGGCAAAGATGTTACAGATGTAAAAAAGGTAGAGGGTCACACACTTCCCGAGATTGCAGGCGGCTTTGTTGTCGGTGTTGCAGTAGCATTCATTATGGTGCGTGTACTTAACTTTTTAGGCTGATATAAGGAGAACAAATTATGTTTGATGCATTGAAAGTAAAAAACGAATGTGTGGAATGGATAAAAGCATTCTTTGAAGAAAACGGCAAGGGCTGTAATGCCGTTATAGGTATTTCGGGCGGCAAGGACAGCTCCATCGTTGCAGGTCTTTGCGTTGAAGCACTCGGAAAAGACAGGGTTATAGGCGTACTTATGCCCTGCGGAAAGCAGCACGATATTGACTGCGCCTATCAGCTTGTAAATCACCTTGGCATAAAGCATTATGAAATTAATATTGAGGATGCCGTTAAAGGTGTAATTAATCAGCTTGAAGGCAAGCTCGAAATCAGCAACCAGACAAGGATAAATCTTTCTCCCCGAATCAGAATGTCCACGCTTTACGCAGTTTCACAAAGCCTTAACGGCAGAGTTGCAAATACCTGTAATCTTTCCGAGGACTGGGTCGGCTATTCCACACGTTACGGTGATGCTGCAGGTGATTTCAGTCCCCTTTCCAACCTTACGGTCACGGAAATCAAACAAATAGGCAGACTTATCGGTCTTCCCGGAAACCTTGTTGACAAAGTGCCGATTGACGGTCTTTGCGGCAAGACAGATGAAGACAACCTCGGCTTCACCTATGCTGAGCTTGATATTTATATCCGCACTGGTAAAATCGAGAACGAAGAAACCAAGAAGAGAATTGACACCCTTCACGAAAGAAACCTCTTCAAACTCCAGCTTATGCCATCATTCAAGCCTTCCGTCTGATGAAGAACAAAACATTAGATTTAACACTCACGGCTTTATTTGCCGTAATAATCTGTGTTTGCTCGTGGCTGAGTATTCCCTCTGCCATACCGTTTACGTTGCAGACATTTGCAGTTTTTCTGGCACTGCTTGTGCTTGGCGGCAAAAGAGGTACAACAGCAATATTTTTATATATCCTGCTTGGTGCTGTCGGCTTACCTGTATTTCATTCTTTTACAGGCGGACTCGGTATTCTTATCGGCCCAAGCGGCGGCTACATTACAGGTTTTTTGCTGTTATCGCTCACCTATTGGCTGATTACAAAAAAAGCAGGCGAAAAACTTTGGATTAAAGCTCTCGCCCTGCTTGCAGGTCTTTTATTATGTTATATTATCGGCTGTGCTCAATTTGCACTCGTTTCGGATGTTTCCGTTAAATCTGCTGTTTTAACCTGTGTACTGCCGTTTATACTGCCCGATTTACTCAAACTCATTTTAAGCACATTATTAAGTGTTAAGATTAGTAAAATCAGTAAAGTCTGACGGATATTTCACCGCTTGTAAGAGTAAGGGCTTCACCGTTTATATTTTTAACAACCAAACCGCCCGAGGAGTCAATTGCGACTGCTTCGGCGGTGTTTTTTTGTCCGTCAACATAGTAATTTATTGTCTTGCCGAGCACACAGCTTCTCTCACGGTAAAACATAAGTTCATCTTCGGACAATTCACCGAAACTCAGCCTTAACAAAGCATTTGCAATTTCACTGACAAGTTTATCACAGTATGTTTGAGAAACACCGAGCGAACCTGCTATGTCATGCAAATCTTCGGGAAAATCAGCCGTGCTGACATTTACACCTACGCCGATGATAATACTTTTAGTTACTGCATTTTTGTAGTCATTTACGGCTTCACAAAGAATACCGCAGACTTTTTTACCGTTAAGATACAGGTCATTGACCCATTTTATATCAGTTGCAACACCTGTCACCTTTTCTATTGCACGGCAAACGGCAACACAAACCTTTGCCGTAACGGAAGGCACAGCGTCAAAGCCAATTTCGGGGTGAATAAGAAGCGACATATAGAGCCCACCGCAATCGGGAGAATAAAAGCTTTTACCGCTTCTGCCTCTGCCTGCTGTCTGCTCCTTTGAAACAGCAAGCACTGTCCCCTTTTCGCCGTCGTTAAGCAGACGGCGAAGATATGAGCTTGTTGAATCAATACTGTCAAAAGAAATGACTTTTATATCTTTAATGCAGATATTTGAACGAATGCTCTCACAATTCATAACTGTTCCTCTGTCTTAACCAAATCGGCAAAGCCGAAACGAATTACTTTGGTAAGGTCTTTGATGTCAAGCTGAATATGACAGCCTATCTTACCTGCGCTGAAAACAATACTGTCAAATTCGTTTGCAGTAATATGAAAGGTTGTTTTAAAAAACTTCTTCATTCCTATGGGTGAACATCCGCCGTGGATATACCCCGTAAGCGGCAACAAATCCTTTGACTTAATCATTTCGACAGATTTTTCACCGACAGCCTTTGCCGCTTTTTTCAAATCGAGCTCATTTTCAACAGGAATTACAAACACATAGTGGTTTGCGGTTTTTCCGACTGTTACAAGTGTTTTGAAAACCCTCTGCCGTTCAACACCGATAATATCTGCGGCTTGAGTACCGCTTGCGGCAACCTGCGTTTCGTAGGTATGCGGAATGTATTTTACCTTCTTTTGATCAAGAATACGCATTACGTTTGTTTTTTCGTCCATTTCATTTCACCGTTAACTTAATAATGTTAATATTATACTGTATTATATTTTAATAATCAACTAAAATAAGCTGTAATTACTGTGACTTTTTCCGCAAAAGAGGTACTATATTTTTGAAGGCGGAAAGGAGGAGATAAGCCTTGAACGACAGTAAAATAATTGATTTGTTCTTTGAGCGCTCGGAACAGGCAATCACCGAGCTGTCGGAAAAATATTTTGAAATCTGCCACAGAATTGCTTTTAACATACTCGGCAACGAAGCTGATGCACAGGAATGTGTAAACGATGCGTTTTTAGGGATCTGGAACTCAATACCGCCCGAAAATCCCGAATCCTTATCCGCTTATGTTTTCAAGATAGTGCGAAACGTTTCGCTGAAAAAAAACCGTTCCAACACAGCACTGAAACGCAACAGTCGTTATGACACGGCTCTTGACGAAATTGAAGGCTGTCTGCCGTCCGGCTTTTCGGTTGAAGCGGAAATAAACGCAGAAGTTTTATCAGCTGAAATCAATGCATTTTTGGCTTCAATCGGAAGAGATAACCGAATTATATTTATAAAAAGATACTGGTTCGGTGAAGAAATATCCGCAATCGCCGAAGATTTGAATATTACAAAACATAATGTAACGGTAAAACTTTCACGCACAAGAAAAGCGCTGAAAAAACATCTTATCGAAAAGGGGTTTGATATATGAAAAAAGAAGATATTACATCAGTTCTTTCAGCCGTAAATGATGAATACATCATCGAAGCTGCCGATTTTAAAAAAGAAAAAACAAAAAACACAAGCATCAGGGACTTGTTTGTTAAAGCACCGCTTGCAGCAACTGTTGTTATATTGTTGTTGGTGGGAGCAATAGCCTACACAGCGGCAAGCAGAACAAACTGGTCATCCTCAATTACATTTGATGACGGCTCAACCGAACAAATAGTTGAAAGTGCATTTTTTAAAGCTATACCCGACACAGCACCGAAAAACAAAGAATATGCAAATATGCTGCCAATGTCCCACGAAGAAATTGAAGCATTTCTCGGTTTTGATATACTGCACTACACAAACGCAGAAAACGCTACTGTAAACTATGATACGAGCCTTAATAAAGACGGAAGTATTGCCAGAGTTGACCTGTGGTGGCCGAGAATAGTAACAGACGGCACCGAAAACGGAAAAAGCATTAACCAATCCGTATACATGCTCAATATCGGTGCTGAAGAAGGATATGTGCTCGCATTTGAAGAAGGTATTGATGCAATGGGTCACAAGATACTGCTTGACAAAATTCAGATTGATAAACTTGATACCGAGGCTCTTTGCTACACCGCAGGCGATGACCCCGACAGAATAAGCGTAACCTTTGTTTATGACAACATTATGTACAACTTTACGGGACAAGGTTATACACTTGATGAAATAATATCGGTAATTAACGAATTGGAATAACAGATAAGCTCCCATACTCTTTTCACGAGTGTGGGAGCCTTTTTAGACTTAATTTACAGGTGTTATTTCGTAGAATATTACGCCGTTTGGGGCGAGGGTGTCTTCAAGCACAAGAACACCGTTTTCAACTGTTGCCGTTTCGGCAACGGGAACCAGCTTTGAACACTCGTAATACTTACTGCGAAGCTGAGTCAGATAAATCTCTCTTGCGGCAGAATTACTGAGCGTTGTGCCATTATCGATACACGGGTCGTCCGGCGACCAGGCAAAACAGTCATCCCCTATTCCGTAGGTTTTTCTGTCCTCAACCCATTCATCGAAATAGTTACAGTCATCATCAATGATATACTTTGTAATCTTTACGGTTTTGCCGTCAAACTGCGGAGCACTGATTTCAAAACTCAGATCAACAGTTTTGCTGTATTCAATATCGTCCTTAAAATTATATGCCATTACACGCAGAATATCGGCTTCATCATCAAATGCTGCAACAACGTCAACATCTGCCTTATAAATAACACCGTTCTTGTTCTTCTGAACACCTACACGGTCAGTACCGGCAAAGGAGTAAATATTCCTTGCAACGTGGTAGCTGACTGTAGGATTACCGTCGAACAAGCCGTTTGAAAGATAACCCCATGCGGAAAAATAATCGGCATCGCAATCAAAGAGCTGTTTATAAATGCGAGCATCGTAAGCCGCTTGATAAGTATAGCCTACAGTGCGGTTGAGAAGCTGGTCATCCGTAGCACCCGAACTGATACCGCACAAAAGCCTGCCCTCATCAATTCCGAAAATAATATCTTCAAGCCCTGCTTTTTTGGCGCAATTTTGAAGAAATGCTATCGTTTCGGAAACAGTATATCCGCTTGTAGGCTCACCCGGCTTGGAATCGTAGAAGGAGCCGGTAAGGAAACAAACACGAGTCCCCTTTTCACCTGTTTTATAATTAGTGCCGTTTGCACAGTGCTGAATGAAAATATTCTCGTCCCACAATCCTTCCGTAACGGTCATAGAATGTGCACCTACGATAACATTTTCATCAATTGTGTCCTGTAAAGCAGCAACTGTGTAATCATAAAGCTTACAGTATTCAACGGCAGACTCCTGAGGATCTTCGCTGACAGCCATAAACCACTGTGCGTTTTCGTATTCGGTCATAACGCCAAAACGCCAGGTCAGAAGCTCATCCTTTCCGAAAGCATCGACAAGAGCCTGCGCCATTGCTGCCATATAGCTATAATAAACATCATAATCATCCGGCGGATAAATATTAGTGCCGAAATCTTCACCCTCAATTGCGTTGGCAGAATACTTAAGCGGAACGCTGCCGAGCTTCAAATGCGGCTTTGCACCAAGAGCAAGAATACCCTCACAATTATCAATAAGTCGGGTAAAATCGTAATCGTCAAGCACATCGAAATTCAAAGGATCCTTGAACAGATCTCTTGTGGCATTACCGCCTGTGCACTGCATAAGCTGAACAAACTCCACAAATTCACCGATGTTGTATTCTTCATTAATCTTAAGGTTTGTAAACTGATCTGAGCCGTTCATATCCCAGATGTTGACGTTGCTGACAACATTGGGAAGTTCATCGCCCAAAACCGAAGAATCAACGGTAAAGCTGTAATCATTGGCACTTTTGCCGCCCGAAACAATAATACCGGGCAAGGCAACGATAAGCGCCAGAAGATATGAAAAAAAGCTGATTATTGCGTTCATAAAAATCCTCTCATATTACTCTGCCTTCGGCAGCATTATTTCGGAAAGCGGACGTTTGGGTACGAAGTGCTTTTCCTTACCTTCACGGTAATACTTAATATCGCCGTCCTTACAATCGACAACCTCTACGGTCTCCTTCGGCCTGCCCAGAGCAATTACAAGACGGGGCTTGATATGCTCGGGAAGAGCAAAAATCTCCGCCGCTTTTTCTTTATTGAAGCTGCCGAGCATACACGCACCCAACCCCATATCCATAGCGCCGAGAACAATTGTCTGTGCACAAATACCGGCATCAATTTCGAGCTCTTTACTGATTGAATTGTCGTAACAGACCAGTATATAAGCCGCAGGAACATTGCGGTCGTAAGGCGGCTTATCGGTAAGATAACCTGCCCAACCGAGAATACCGAAAATCTTTTCGCAAGCTTCCTCGGTGTTGGCATAGGCAAACTTTATTGACTGACTGTTAGCTGTTGACGGGGTATAACGGCAAAGCTCAATGAGTGAGCTTAACTGTTCGTCGGTCAGTCTGACAGATGGATCAAAATTACGGTAACTGCGAGTTGCTTTTACAAGTTCGGAAAACATCTGTTATTCTCCTTATCTTCCTTCTGCACGCATCTTTGCAAGGTCACGGTAGTTTATGAGCTTAATACCGAGAGAGTCGATATGCTGCTTTGTCTGCGGGTCGGAGAAGAGCTGATATTCCCATACTCTGCGGTTCCAGCAGCCTGTTGTACCCTTGAGTTCATCGGTTTCATAAGCAGGGTGAATATATGTTTCAACAACGCCTTCGGGGAAACCTCTGTACATCTCGTAGATATATTCCTTGAAGTTTTCGTAGCTGTCAGCCTGCGGACCTGACCAGTCACCGGGCATAAGGTAATCGGGCATAGCAACACCGAGTGACTTGCCGTAGGAAACAACCTTATTGATAAGACCCATAACAAGCTCCTTGGGAACCTGAACATCGAGCATTGTATTGCCGAACTGGGCATCTGTAAAGTTCATGGGCATACGAAGCGGAAGCTGATGCTCGCCTGCAATCTTAATCATAAGTTCGAGCAGTTCAAAACGGCCTGTCGCAACTCCGTAGAGAGAGCCCATATGGTTATCAAGGTGAGAGGGATTAAGACCGAGTGACTTGAGCTTTTCAATCTGAGCCTTGACTTCTCTTTCAACCTCTTCAAGGTCTGCGTGCTCTTCAAACTCATCACACTCGTGGTAGAAGTAGCCGTCCTTATCTCTGAGAGATGAGTTTTCACCCGAGCAAACCGGACCCCAGCGATAGTTTTCCCATTCAGCAGTTGTTGTAAGGTGAACACCTATTGCAAACTCCGGGTGCTCCTTGGCAAACTTTACTGCCTCGGGTGCCCAGCCGCAGGGAGCCATAATAGTAGAAGATGTGATACCGCCTGACTTAAGCAAATCAAATACGCCGAAGTTAGCAGCACGGCACATACCGAAATCGTCTGCATTGATAATAAGATATCTTTCCATAGTTTGTAATTCCTTTCCTGTTTAAATTTCCAAAAGTAAAATAAACCATTTACATTATAATATTTTATATTACAGATGTAAAGAGAATTTGTGAATATATAATCAAAAATTGCATTGATTCAAAAACATTCAAATTTCGCTTGAATGAATAAGAATTAAGTGATATAATATTTTGCTGTAAAAATAAATTACGGGAGAAATTTAAAATGAAGGATATTTTAACCGCAAAATTTGTCAAGGAAATGCAGGCAACAACTGCAAATATGTACCGCCTCGGCTGGGATGAGCGTAACGGCGGCAACATCAGCTATATGCTGGAAACCGAAGATGTTGCAGAATATCTCGACCTTAATAAAGTAATCCGCACAATTCCTACCGGTTTTGACGCAACTGACCTTATCGGTAAGATTTTCATTGTCACCGGTACGGGCAAATACTTCAAGAATGTTATGGATGACCCTGAAAACAATCTCGGTATTATCCGTATTGCTGCTGACGGCACAACAGCAGAGCTTCTTTGGGGCTATGCAGACGGCGGCAAGTTCACGAGTGAGCTTCCTGCTCACCTTATGAGCCACATGGCAAGACTTAAGGTTGACCCCGAAAACAGAGTTGTTATGCACTCACACCCCACAAACACACTTGCAATGAACTACATACACGAGCTTGACGAAAAGAAGTTCACACATACCCTTTGGGAAATGTGCACCGAGTGTATTGTTGTATTCCCCGACGGAGTTGGCGTACTCCCCTGGATGCTTTGCGGTACAAACGAAATCGGCGAAGCAACAGCAAAGAAGATGGAAGAATTCCGCCTTGTTGTATGGGGTATGCACGGCATCTACGGCGCAGGCAAGACTATGGACGAGACCTTCGGCCTTATTGAAACAGTTGAAAAGGCTGCACAGATTTATATGCTCACAGCACATATGCCCAGAGTAAACACAATCAAGGACAGCGAAATGGTTGAGCTTGCAGAGTTCTTCGGCGTAAAGTACCGCAAGGATTTTCTTAATCTGTAATATTAAACTGAATAATTACCAAGGCACGGCGGTTTTGAACTGCCGTGCCTTTTTTAATACAGTATTAATCTTATAATTGGAATATCCAGCCAAAAAGAATATTTCCGATAAATTCAAAAATGCTTCTGAACCAGGCTATAATTGAATCAAATGTTGTTCCTACAAAAGCGGTTTCATATTCGGTATAAATACATTCAACACTAATACCATCTTCTGTTTCGTAGGTGTAGTAATCAACATAGGCGTATTCTTCACCATTTATCGAAACAACTACTCCGTCAGGATCAAAGAAATAGCCATCCTCAGTTATAAAGCTCATGCAAAGACAGTAGTGGTCACCACCATCGAAAGTATAAATCTCTTCATAATCCGAATCATATGCCCATACAGCAAACGGGTCGTAAACATCAAAACTAACACCGGGAGTTTCAATTGTTATATACTCTTCATAATCTTCAACCGCATAACCCTTGAGGTCTTGCTCAAAAGATAATTCAATAACCGTAATTGGTGTTTTTTCCTGAGGCGTTACGTTGACTTTTAATGTAACATATTCAATATAGCCTCTGTTATCTTCAATATGTGAAGTGTATTCAACAGCTTCTCCGTTTACGGTTACATTACCGAGTTGAATATTACCTGCATCGTCCTTTGTAAACTCACAGCCCCATGCGGGAGTAAGGCAGATTTCGAGCACATATTCTTCCTCAACGAAGTAATCAAAAGGATCTCCACCCTGCGCATCGGTTACTATAACACCGTTGTCAAGTGTCTCCTCGAACACAACTCCAAGACTGTCTATATGAACATAACGATAATAATCAGAAATCATATATCCTGCAACAGGAGCTACTGTAAGCTCAATATCCGATATTGAGCCTTCCGTTCCAACGGTTGCATAAACAGCATAAAGATTTTTTTCAATTTCCGTTTCGCTTATGTAAGCTTCGAAATACACTTCCTCTCCGTTTACAGTAACGGATTCAAACAAAGATTCTCTCTCTGCAAAAACATAACCGTCTGTAACGTCGAGTATGATCATAATTTCATAAACACAGCCCGGCTCAAAATAATTGTTATAAGGCCAATAATATTCGTCTTCATAAACCTCTGAAACAAAAACCTGTGCCTCTTCTGCAAATGAAACACCGGCAGTATTGATGGTAATATATTCTTCATAATTTTCCATCATCATTCCCGGCTCTACATCAACCGTTAAGTCAATTGTATCAACAAGTGTGGCAGCAAATGCATTCAGCGAAAAGGCGGTCGCCAATAGTAAAACTGACAGGATAACAGCAAATATGCGTTTTACCTTTTTCATAACATTCATCCTTTAAGTTTAATAGATTAAGGAAAGATCCTCAAAAAGAGAATATCATTTATTCAAATAACAATCAACTATATACAGAAAAATTAAGAAATAATTAAAAAAAATTTTTTAAAATTCCTAAATCATGTAACAAAAAATTAAATAGTAAAAATGTCTTTTAAAGCAAATCTGCTATATCGTAAATAAGCTTTTCGGTTTTTTCCCAGCCGAGGCAGGGGTCGGTAATGGATTTACCGTAAATGCACTCCCCTATCTTCTGTGCTCCGTCCTCGATATAGCTTTCAATCATAAAGCCCTTGACAAGTTTCTTGACAGATGAATCGTGGCGGCAGGAATGAAGCACTTCCTTGGTAATTCTTATCTGTTCCAGATATTTCTTACCCGAATTTGCGTGGTTTGTATCAACAATTACGCCGGGGTTTTCAAGGCCGCTGTTTGCGTAAATCTCGGCAAGGTGTACCAAATCTTCATAATGATAGTTGGGCATTGACTGACCGTGTTTATTAACATAACCACGTAAAATTGCGTGCGAAAGCGGATTACCCTCGGAATGAACTTCCCAGCCACGGTAAATAAAGGTGTGCTTATGCTGTGCGGCAGTAATTGAATTCATCATAACCGAAATATCGCCGCTTGTGGGGTTTTTCATACCGACAGGTACGGAAATACCGCTTGAAACAAGCCTGTGCTGCTGATTTTCAACGGAACGTGCACCGATTGCAACATAACCTAAAATATCGCTGAGATATCTGTAATTCTCTGGGTAAAGCATTTCGTCTGCGCAGGAGAATCCCGTTTCGTTGAGCGCCCTCATGTGAAGCTCACGGATTGCGACTATACCCTTGTACATATCGGGTTTTTCGTTGGGGTTGGGCTGATGAAGCATACCCTTATACCCGTCGCCGGTTGTACGGGGCTTATTTGTATAAATTCTCGGGATAATAAGAATTTTATCGCTTACCTTTTCCTGAACGGTACGAAGACGAGAAATATAATCAATTACGCTGTCTTCATTGTCCGCAGAGCAGGGACCGATGATAAGCGCAAGTCTGTCACTTTTGCCTGTAAATATATCGCTTATCTCCTCTGCTCTTTTAGTTACGACCTTTTCAAGCTCGGCAGACAGCGGATACTGCTCCTTTACTTCCTTGGGAATCGGGAGCTTTCTTTCAAAAATCATTGACATAAAAAACACTTCTTTGCTGAATAAATTTTGAAAAATATTTTACACCAATGTTTATAAAATTTCAAGTAAAATAAAAAAATTTGAGCCTTCCGAAAAACGAAAGGCTCAGACAGTTCAAAACTTATTTCTTAATATTTTTCTTTGCAATTGCAACTGCTGCACCTACTGCCGCCGCAGAAGCGCCGACAACACCTGCTGCTTTTGCACCGTTAACCAATTTCTTAACACTACCGGGCTTTTTAAGGTCAGCCATAACAAGTTTGTTTGTAATCTTGTCTAAAATACCGCCGCCTGTAACCTGGCTTGAATCCGACATATCTATAAGTCCCTTGGAAACCTCATAAGACTGGGAGAATATATTGAGAACCGAAGAACGAACCATACCGAGGAACGGAATGTGACCGACTGTTGAATATGTTGCCGCCTCACCCTTAAGAGCAAGCTCGGGCTTACCCTTAACAGCATCAACAGCCTCACGAAGGTCAGCAAAATAGCGGTCAATAGCATCGTCGTGTGAGCAGGTAATCATAGCGTGGAGACCGTCGGGATGAATAAGTCTGTCAATATGCCAGCCCTTTTCCTGCATAATATCACCGACTGCAAAAATGTTGACATTATACGGGTCTTTTGAACGGTAAGCAACAAGGCTGCACTTGGGGTCACCGATGATTTCAAGCTCTTCAAAGCTTCTTATACCTTCACGGATACGGTCTGCATTAGCCATAGTCTGCTTTGCCATTTCAATATAGCCCTGTCTGCCGTTAGCCTGAATAGCTGCCCAGGCTGCCGCATAAGCACCGCCCGGACGAGTACCAAGGAAAGCCGGAGAAGCGAAAAGTCCGCCCGGCCAGTTGGGATGAACAAAGCACTGATACTTGAACAAATCAAGATTCTTATAGATAATACAGCTGCAACCCTTTGAAGCAAAGCCATACTTATGAATATCTGCCGACATGGATGTAACACCGGGGACAAGAAAATCAAAGGGCGGAAGGTCTGCACCAGCCTGCACCATAAAGGGAAGCAGATAACCGCCGACACAGGCATCAACGTGAACGGGAATGTTGTGCTTGACACCGAGTGCACCGAGTGCACAGATATCGTCAATGATACCGTGGGGATACTCGGGTGCTGCACCGAGAAGCATAATTGTGTTCTTGTTAATTTTACGCTTTACGGCATTGATATCAATTTTCCAATCCTTATCAACGGGCACTGTGTGAACCTTGACACCGAAATACTCTGCGCCCTTGAACCAGGCAACGTGAGCTGTTTCGCAAACAATCATTTCAGGCTTTTTGATGCCCTTTTCTTTTCTTGCGAGGTCACGGTAGGTCTTGACGGCAAGCATACAGCTTTCCGTACCGCAGGAGGTTACACAGCCTGCAGCCTGCTCACCGGCGTGAAGAAGCTCGGCAGTAAATGCAACGATATCGTTTTCAAAGCGCTTAAGGCTCTTGAAGGCTGTGGGGTTAAGGCCATTTGCAGACATATACTTTTCGTAAGCCTCTGCAAGGAAATGGGTATAATCCGCATCCTTATAATAAACAAGACTCCAGGTTTTTTTGTCCTTGTAATCGGGGTCGTCCATACCGTATTCGTCAAGTGCCTTGAGCACTTCATCATAGGGGCGGCCGTATTCGGGAATAGTTTTCATATCAATTCTCCTTTTATTTTTAAATCATACTGTACAAGAAATAAATTGCGTTTCCGAGGTAATTGCCTACTGCGTAACCTACAACACCCGTTGCAAGACCCGAAACGAGAATTGCGTTGTTGTTGAGCGAAGCTGCAACAGCAGGAACAAAAGGCGGAGAGCAAACAGCAGAAACCGATGTGATAATCATTGTATCGACATCAATTTTAAAGAGTTTGCTCAATAAGGCATGCACAAACAGGCCTATAACAATTGTTACGCAGACATAGCAGAATATAGGAAGACTGAAATTGAGCAAGGCTTTGAAATCTGCACTTGCGGCAACAGAGAAGCAGAAAGCATAGATGATGTACATACCAAGCTGGAATGTTTTGCGTATTTCACGGATTTTCTTGACAAATGAGAACGCAATGCCAAGTGTTGTGATTGACAGCATCATAACCGTCATACCAAGGCTTGGATTAAAAGTTGAAACAAGCATATTAAGCGCATAGGAAATACCGAAAATCACAGCAGAAAGACCGAAAGCCGCCAACAGACCGGGGATATTCTTCTTGTAAAGTATCTCCTTGTATGTGTAAACGGACTCGTCTATTGTTGTGCTGTCGATAGCACCGGAAGCGGAGCTGTTCTGCTCAAAAGGTCTCATTCTGAAAACCTTAAGGAAGAACTTTCTGCCGATTGTGGAAAGGAAGAAAATATAGATAACAGAAACAACGGAATCGTATGTATTGAATACAATATAGTCATTATTTGAAATACCAATTGCATTACGGATTGAACCGAAGTTAACCGTACCGCCCGTATAGACCGCAACCGCACCTGCGGCATACTGTGCAGAGTTTTCGGTTGAAGTACGGAAAATGAGGTGAAGCACCATAGTAACAAGAACAACCGATACACCTGCAAGGAGCATACAAAGCATACCTTTTTTGGCAACCTTGAAGAATTTGCGGATATCAAGTGAAAACAGAACAAGCGGTAAAGCAAGACAGATTGTTATACTTTGCAGAAGGCTGAGTGTACTGTCCCCTGCCGAAGCGGTAAGCACGGCGTTTTCATTTGACGCAGTATAGCTGATTGCGTTTTTATCGGCATCCTCGTAGGGAAGCTTCACCGTCTGTTTCCAGCCGTTTTCGGCGTTGAGTGTAACGGTTTCAACAACTGCACCGTCAGCACCGAGAATATCAACGTCAACAGCATCCCCTGCTTGTTCAGCAACAGAAACGCTGACATTTGTTACCGACGGCGTTGTAAAGGAATGCGGCAGCATACCGAGGTTACCGATAACCATGCCGACTATGTAGCAAAGCAGAACTATGCCGAGCTTGTTCAGCACCTTGAATTTTACGCACAGGAAAATCATCAGCGCCGGTACTGCCAGAAAAAGCAGTACAGTAAGAATGTTTAACATATTTTCCTCCTTATAAGTATTGGTTTGCAATTGTATAAATGATATAATATTTTTTGTAAAAAAGCAATATTTTTTTCAATTTTGCCGTAAAAAGACTTGATAACCGACTGAATTTGTCTTATTTTATAGATGTAACATTATTTTAAGGAGTACAACCATGGCTGAAATACTTGAGGTTTTAATGATAATCTGTTTCGGTGCTTCGTGGCCGTTCAACGTTTTCAAATCATACAAAGCACGCACCGCAAAGGGAAAAAGTCTTTGGTTTCTTTGTCTGATTATATTCGGCTACATAGCAGGAATAGCCTCAAAATTTCTGAACGAAGCATATATGGCTGATATTTCAACAAAATGGTATGTTTTGTTCTTCTATTTTTTGAATTTAATAATGGTCACAGCAGACCTTATCCTCTACTTCAGGAACAGAAAACTTGACAGGAGAAACGAAAAATGAAAATACTTTCCATCGGCAACAGCTTTTCAACCGATGCGCACAGATTTTTGTACAGACTTGCACAGATTAACGGAATTGAAATGAAAACCGTCAACCTGTTTATCGGAGGCTGCGACCTTGAAACGCATTGGAAAAACACAGAAGAAAACAACGTTTGCTATGATATGGAAATAAACGGTAACGAGGCTGAAGAGGTCATTAGCATTGCTCAAGCATTGAATTCGGATAAATGGGACATTATCACTCTACAGCAGGTAAGCAATCTGAGCGGCATTTTTGACAGCACTCAACCGTATCTGACTAACCTTGCACAATACATAAAACAAACCCAATCGCAGGCAGAAATTTATTACCACCAGACGTGGGCTTATGAAATCGACACAGAGCACTCAGGATTTTTAAATTATGACAAAGACCAAATAAAAATGTATAACTGCATTAGGGAAACTGCTCAAAAAGCAGCAAACAATATCGGAGCCAAAATCATACCCACGGGCGATGTAATTCAACAGCTTCGTACAACAAAAGAATTTGACTATAAAAACGGCGGTCTTACACTTTGCCGTGACGGATATCATCTATCCAACGATTACGGACGCTTTGCTGCTGCCGCAACGTGGCTGCGAACATTTACGAAAAAAAATATTATCTGCGAAAGTTTCGATGAGCTTGATATCACACTTATAAAAGTTATTCTGGATACTGTAAACAGCATATAAAAACAAAACCTTTGCAATTTGAACTGCAAAGGTTTTGTTTTATTCTCTTGCCAGTTTGTAAATCAAATCATAAGCAAAGCCGAGGTCTTCAATCGAGCAATGCTTCTGCACAAAGTGTGAGGTACAGCAAATCCAGCGTTTTCCTTTAAGCAGTGAGAAAACTCTTCTGATTTCCTTTTCCAATTCATTTCTCGGCAGAATACCTATTGCGGACTGAACGCATATTCCGCCCATTATTGCAAAATCGCTGCTGTAATTCTCAATATACATTTCAAGCGGCATTCCTGCGTTTTCCTGCCACGGATGCACAACATCAAAGCCGATATCACGTACACCGTCAAGCACCTTTGCAATACAGCCGTCGGAATGAAGGCTTGCAAAAGCGCCTTTTGAATGAACGTGATCAACTATTGTTTTCATATTCGGATAAATAATTTCATGCCACGTCGAAGGACTGAAAAGCATATCCTTCTGTGAGCCCCAGTCGTCGGAAATATGTATCATGTCCGCACCGAATGCTAAACATTTATCGGCAAAGCGAAGTGTCCACTCTGCCTGCCTTCTGTAAAGCTCCCCCAATTCTTCGGGATAAAGCGCAGTATACATTAGATGGTCTTCTATTCCGAAAACGGTATTGAAGTGCTCGAAAAGACCGGGAGTCTGTACATAACAAAAGCGGTCACGCTCTTTGTGATGAGCAATTTCACGCTTAACATTTTCATAATCGGCATCATTCTCGGGCGAAGCAAAAATGTTGTAGTCAAGCAACACATCGGGAGATAATTCGTCGTGCTCACTTCTTATTTTATCAAAGGTATCCGAATCAAAAGACCACGGGCCTCCGAAAATGTGTGCCGCATCGAACTCATATTTATCCTCAAATGCAGAAACGCTGCCGTATTCCCCTGCTAATTCATCTGCAAGGTTTTCCTTTACCCAACCATATATCGGCTGACGGTCAGTATCTTTACCGAGAATCGTGTTTTTTACTCTTTCGGTACTGTTCACAGTAACACCTCACAAAAATCAGATATATAACAAACCGTACATAATTTAGATATTATCACAATTGATAAATTAGTCAAGTACGCAAGCGTTCAAAGCTTGACATAAGCATAAACATAAATTATACTTAAGAAAAAAATCGGGAGATAATGTTTTGATATACAAAGAAATTGATTTTGAAGTCCGCCCGTATATGTACACGGCAGTACTGAATAACGGTGTAACAATAACAGCATACGAAGACGGCACAGCCGACGGTAATGACGGCCGCAAATACCGTGCAATCAGCCATATTGACAAATGTGAATACTATGATGTTCTGGACGACACGATAGCCGACGGATGGGAACCGGTTGAATAGAGCGAAACAGCAGAGAAATTCAAATCTCTGCTGTTTCTGTTTTTAAGAATTGTTAATATGTTAAATCTTATTTAATCCGGTATTACCTCATAAAGAACAAGTTCAGATGATAAAGATGCAGGCAAATTAAGATTAATACCGTTTTGCATTATCGAAACACCCGACATTTCAACGCTTGTACGGGAGTTGTCAAAATAAACCCAATAATTCTTTGAAGGGTTTATCCCTTTAGGCGTGAAATTCACTTTCTTCTCTCCGCTGAAAGATACATTAAACACACCGACAGCACCTTTAGCCGAGTCATTTGAAGCGACCTCGATAATAACATTACCGTTTTTACGGGCTTCTTTTGTGTCGGGGGTGTGGTGATAAACCTTGCTTTCGTGCAAAAACGGACGGATGAAATCCTTATAAAGATTTACGCTGTGTTTAATAAACTCCATCTGCTTCGGGTTGGCAAATGTTGCGGCAGGTGCTACGACATTAAGCGACATATGACCGAGCATGGTGTTTCTCATATGGGCATCAAAAGCGCCGTCCTCGTGACAGCCCATACCTGCAAAAAGCCTGTCAACTCTTTCGGGCGGAAGCACCATAGTCATGCCGTTTGTGATAAATACGGAACGTGGATAGCGCTGACAGTCGCTAACCCAAGTGTGGTTAAACGCTTTCATCATACCGAGGTCTGTCCTTGCACCGCCGCCTGCACAGTTTTCAAAAATGACATTCGGAAAGCGCTTTTTAAGTCTGCGGTACATGGCGTAAACTGCCTCATAATGGCGAAGTGAGACACATTCTTTTATTCCGTATGCGGTATCTTTCATTGCAAAATGCTCACGAAAACCGACGTTGAAATCAACTCTGAGCAAATCAAGTTTGTATTCGCTGATAATCCTTGCAAGCTCATCCTCTGCCCATTTTGCGGCTTCGGGGTTTGTCATATCAAGGAGATTTTCCGATTGCTCACCAAATTCATTATTAAGCCGCCATTCGGGCTTTTCGGTGAACATCGGACAGAATTTACCCAGACGCTCTATTTCTACCCACAAGGCAAATTTCATACCCTTTTCGTGACAGTAATCGGAAAGCTCTTTTAATCCGTTGGGGTATCTTTCGGCATTGGGTACATTGAAGCCGTTATATTCCCACCACATCATTTCCTTGTGCGGAGGATTCTGCCAGCCGGCATCAATAATGAACACTTCACCGCCCATTTCGGAAAACCGGTCAATAAACGCCTTGCTTGTTTCAACAGACATATCGTGCTCGGCACCCATTCCGCACCCGACAAGAAGTGCTGACGGGTCTGCCTCGGGCATATTGAGCACGGATTTGCGGATATGGGCGTGCATTTCGTTTACAGCCTCATCAATACCGCCGTGAACAAGTCCGATATACACTTCTGGAGTGGTATAGGTTTCACCTGCACCAAGCGTGATTAACGGAGCTATACCCGTAATTTCAGCTTTATAAGAAAGAAATGTGTTATTTCTGCCCTGCTGTGCGTTATAATCAACGGTAAATCGGCAGCCGCCGCTCCAACCAAGCTGTGAAAACCACATATCCCCGGTTACATTGTTGCGGATAAAAAATACGGGATGACGGTGTCTGTCACGGTTGTATCTGATATCAATACTTGTGGTATCAGGCATAAGTTTATGCCAGGAAAGCATACCCTCCAAGCCCCATTCATCGTCGTCAATGTAACCCGTAGAATAAAAATCGGATACATCCTCACCGTCGTGCATCATACGCCTTAAATCCATTGATTCAATACCGCCGGCAAAAGGACAGAGTCTGCTGATATTGGCAGGCATATCGGAAAGATTTTCAACCTCAAGCCAACGGGTAAACATCTGTGTTCCGTCAAGCAAGGTATGCACTCGAATTCTTACGGGCATAAGCTCGCTGTCCAGAGTAAGAACGGTATGTACTGAGTTTTCTTCCGTGATTTTTTCGAAATCAACAAACTTGAGAGAAAAATCGAGACAGCAGCCGTTAACGGTCAGATTAAATGCATAAGGCTCACCGAAGCGCCTGTAATCAAGGCGGCTCGGACAGTTTGTAAGCACATTAAGCGGATAACCTGCGCTGTTATAGCCAAGACCGACAAGTGCACCGTTGATAAAGCCCTCCTCATATACGGCAAATCCGTTCCTAAAACAGAAAACGGGATTTTCACCCGGCTGATAATACACATCAAAAAAGTCTTTATTTTTATTCATACCGTCAACTCCCCGGTAGTTATTGCAATATCAATATAGCATTTCGCCACTTTACAGTCAATAAAGTAAAATTAATTTAAAAAATTTATCTATTGATTATTCCGAAAAATATGGTATTATTAATGTATAATCTTTACAGATGAAAGGGATATGGTTATGGCAAAATATCTTATCGTAAACGCTGACGACTACGGAATGTGTCACGCTGCAAACGAAGCTGTTGCAGAGCTTTTCGAGGGCGGCTGGCTCAAATCTGCTACAATTATGATGCCCTGCCCCACGGCAGCAGAAGCAGTTGAGTTTTCAAAGGCTCACCCCGAGCACGCTATCGGTATTCACCTTACAATGACAAGCGAATGGGGCAAATACCGCTGGAAGCCTCTGACAAACGGTAAGACACTTATCGATGAAGAAGGCTTTATGTGGCACGAAAGCGATCAGGTTGAAAAGAACGCTTCCTACGAAGACCTTGAGGCCGAAATCAGAGCACAGATTGACCTTGCACACAGCATGGGTATGAAGCCCTCACACACAGACAACCACATGGGTTCTCTTTACGGCCATTACACAGGCAGACTCGGTCTTGCAAAAATGACCCTTCGCATCTGCGGTGAATACGGCTACGCTTACCGTCTTTACACAAAGCACGACAAGAGAATCTGCCCTAACGGTACTCCCTATTTCCTTTATGCCGCTATCACCATTCTTTCCAAGAAATGGGGTAAAAAGTATAACGTTGTTATTCCCGATTACCTTCTCTTCCCCGATTGGAACGATGATATGCGTGTAAGCTACGAGGTTTACAGAGATACCATTCTTAAAATCTGGACAGACATTCCCGACGGCGTAACAGAAACCTTCGTTCACCCCTCGGTTGAAAGTGACGAGCTTAAAGGCATCACCGGCAGATGGCAGGACAGAGTATGGGAATATCAGCTTATGAAAGACCCCTATGTACATAAGTACCTCAAGGACCACGGCGTTGAGCTTATCAGCTACCGTGAGCTTATCAGGATGAAAGGCGGCACCGTAAAGGGCTGATTTTAAACCAGCATATATAAATACGGCATACACTTTGAAATTCAAGTGTATGCCGTTATTTTTTGTTAATCTCTTCTCAATGCATCAATTGGCAACATTTTTGCTGCTCTTCTTGCAGGGTAAATTCCGAAGAATATACCGATTGCACTTGAAAAGCCTACTGCAAGAAGAATTGTTGTAAACTGAACTTCAATAGGCACGCCAACAAAGGCCGCAACAGCCAACGCTCCTGCCACGCCTATGACCAGGCCGATAAAGCCGCCTATACAGCACAGTATTACCGATTCGGTAAGAAACTGGAACATAATTGTTGAGGTTTTTGCACCGAGAGCTTTTCTTATACCGATTTCTCGTGTACGCTCTGTAACGGAAACAAGCATTATGTTCATAACGCCTATACCGCCGACAACCAGCGAAATTGCACCGACAGCAGCAATGAACGCAGTAAATACATTGATGACGGTATCAATCAGTTCGATATATGTTGCCATATTTGTAACCTTGTACATCCCCTGACCTGCATTTGAGTGCCTTGCTTCAAGGACGTTTGCTGCAGAAGCGCCTGCGCTGTCGAGGAATTTATCGTCCTTGGCAGTAAGATACAGCATCGGATATCTTCCGCTCTGACCGAAAAACTCATTAAAGGTCGTAGAAGGCATCATAACGGTAACCATTGTGCCCATCATGCTGTTGGCTTCCATCATCTGTGCCATTGATTCGGTATCCATATTTGTCATAACTGTGCTGTCACCGACACCTATAATTTTAAAAGCAACAGTATTTCCGTCATAGCTGAGGTTGATTTTTTCGCCGACACAGTTTTCATAACCGAAAAGCGTGTATGCGCTGACATTGTCGATACAGCATACATAACGTGCAGCATCGCAGTCATCCTCACTGTAAAACCTGCCGTACATCATAGCCGCATTCAGGATATAGCGAAAATCTGTAGTACCAGCCATTATCATAGCAATACCGTTTTCGGTATCTGTTGAACAGGTTGTCATATTCATGGACATTGGTGATACTACATCCACGCTGTCCAACTGCTTTATTGCCGCAACATCATCATCGGTTATATAATCGTTTTTAGATGCAATATCCGATGAAACGGTTATGCTTACCATATTTGAGCCCATAGACTCAATCATACCGACGATGTAATCACGGCCGCCGTTACCGACGGTTACAATAGCGATAACCGAAGCAACTCCGATAATAATTCCGAGCATTGTAAGCAATGAACGGGTTAGATTTGTTCTTATGCTGAAAACGGCAATACGGATATTTTCAATAATATTCATATCTGTTTCCCTCGCCGTCAGACAGCCGCTTCATCGGTCTGGTCTTCGTATGGTGTTGCAATAACCTTCCTGCCCTCTTCAGCAATTTCCTGCAGTGCGCTTGACTGATTCTGAACTATCTTATCACCCTCGGAAAGACCCGAAACAATCTGATACTGCGTATCCGACGCCAGACCGATTTCAACCTCCACACGGGAAACGGTATTGCTTTCTTCGTCGAATTTATAAATGAAGTTGCCTGCCGAGCTTGTTTCAACCGCTTCAATCGGCACAACCACTGCATTGTCAACGGTATCTACAATAATGTCGATATTGACATCAATACCGATAATAATGCGTTCATCGGGGTTTTTGATAAGAACCTGTGCAGGAATAGTATTGGAGCCACCCGAAGCTGTACCCGTCATACTGCCGAACATTGATGTGATATCAAGACCCGAACCGCCGCCTGCTACGGGACTGATAAACGTCACCTCACCCTCGTATTCTTGGCCGAGTGACTCAATTGTAGCTGCCTTGCCGACCTGAACATCGAGTATATCAGCCTTGCCGAGTGAGAAAGTAGCGATAAAGCTGTCGTAATACTCAACAGCAAGACCAACACTTGTCTGTGTACCCGAGGACATAAAGGATGAAAGAAGACCTGAAACATCGGGCGTTGAGCCGGACATAAGACCAAGCAATGAATTAATATCAACAGAAGATGCCGAGGAAGAAGCAACGGGAACAAATGCATGACCGGCAACTATATTGAGCTCGCTGACGATACCTGCACCCTGTGCATACCAGCCCTTTTCAAGCTCTTTTACAGCAGCCTTAGCCGAATCAAGGTTAACTTTTGCGGTATTCATCATTGACTCATAGGTTGAGCCGAGAACATTCTTTGACTGTGTTTCAAGCAGACCTATCTGCGCCTTGAGTGACATAACGTTAAGCTGTGCACTCATAAGCTCCGATTCAGCGGAAGACATACCCATAAGCGAGGACATATCAAAGCTTGCAGCATTTGTCATACTGTCGATAATATCGGAAATACTCTTGCGGCTTGCTCCTCTGCGTGCGAATTTTGCAAAGAAATCTCTGATTTCCTGCTCGGTGTACTCGTCCCTGAGAAGTGAAGCAAGCTTTGAATAATCAATGGAATCAACCCAGGCAGGAACCTTCTGTTCTTCGCTTTCAGCGTCCTTTTTTTCTGCGGCGGCAGTAAGCTGCTCAATTTTCTCGTTGTATTCAGCTATCTGCACACGCAGAGCAGGAATCTTTGCGGCTGCCTCCTGTGCGGCGGCAACGGAATTGTAATAGTTTACCTTTGCCGCATCGTATTCACCCTGCTTTACGGCAACAATACCGTTGAGTGAAGAAGGCTCAAAGGTTGCAAGAAGCTGACCTTCTTCAACCTTATCACCAAGTTTTACAAATACATCCTTAACAACCACACCGCTGTAAATGACAAACTCCCCTCTGTTTGTCGATTCTACGGTACCCGTGGTTGAAAGTGTCTGCGTAATGGGTGCTGTTGCAACATCCATAATAACCGCTTTGTATCTGTTGTCGGTTTCACGCTTGACAAAGATAACTGCGGCAGCAATAATCGCAACAACCAAAACCAGCGAAACCGCAATTTTCGCTGTTTTTTTGTTTTTCCTCATCTACAATCCCTCCGAGAAAATTAGAAAATATTATTTCAAAGCTGACAAAGCTCTCTGACCGATATCGTTACGCTTATGTACACCCTCAAAATCAATTTTTGAGGCAGCGGTATAAGCCTTTTCAAGTGCAATTTCAAGAGTTTCAGCCTTAGCCGTTACGCCGAGAACTCTGCCGCCGTTGGTAAGAATTTTACCGTTTTCACACTTTGTACCTGCGTGGAAAACGGTTGCACCGTCAACGTTGCCCTTTTCGTTAAGACCGTTTATTTCAATACCCTTTTTGTATGAGCCGGGATAACCGCCGGAAGCAAGAATTACACAGGCACAGGCCTCATCGGAAAACTCAACGAATATTTCGTCAAGCTTTTCGTCTGCAACTGCTTCGATAACATCAATAAGCGGTGTTTTGAGAAGCGGAAGAACAACCTGAGTTTCAGGGTCACCGAAACGGGAGTTATATTCGATAACCTTGGGGCCGTCAGGTGTGAGCATAAGGCCGAAATACAAACAGCCCTTGAACGGACAGCCCTCGGCCTGCATAGCCTTGATTGTAGGAGCAAAAATTGTGTCCATACATACCTTGGCTACTTCTTCGGTATAGAACGGATTGGGAGCAACGGTGCCCATACCGCCCGTGTTAAGACCCTTATCGCCGTCAAGTGCACGCTTATGATCCATAGAAGAAACCATGGGCGCAACAGTTTTGCCGTCTGTAAAAGACAGAACGGAAACCTCGGGGCCTGTGAGGAATTCCTCAACAACAATGTTGTTGCCCGATGCACCGAAAACCTTGTCTTCCATTATTGACTTAACTGCATCGACAGCCTCAGCCATATTTTCGGCAATGATAACGCCTTTACCGAGTGCAAGACCGTCTGCCTTGACAACAACGGGGAATTCACCCTGCTGTTCAATATAAGCAATTGCCTTTTCGGCATCGGAAAAAACTTCATAAGAAGCGGTGGGAATACCGTATTTTTTCATCAGATTCTTTGAGAAAACCTTACTGCTTTCAATTCTTGCGGCAGCGGCAGACGGGCCGAAGCACCTGAAGCCCTCTTTCTCAAATGCATCAACCATACCTGCTGCAAGCGGGTCATCGGGAGCGACAAAAACGAAATCTGCCATCTGTTCTTTTGCAAGAGCAATCATGCCCTCAATATCCATAACGGATATATTAAAGCACTCGGCATCAAAGGAAATACCGCCGTTACCGGGTGCACAGATTACACTGTCCACTCTTTCGCTTTCAAGCAACTTTTTTACAAGAGCGTGCTCTCTGCCACCCGAGCCAATCATAAGTACCTTCATATTTTAACCCCTTTCAAGTGTCAATATCTTCATTTAGCAATGTATTATAACACATATTTCTATAAATATAAAGTGTTAAACAGAAAATTAACAAATTCATAAGACTGTTATCATATTTTTACTCAAATCATATACTGATTATCAGAGATATATTGAGGAGTGATTATATTGGACAGCTTTGACAAGCAGATTGAAAGATACAGACAGGAACTCGTAAAATATGCAGAAAAGCACGGAACGGTATATTACGGACAGGACAATGAAGTTCAGCCGATAAAAGAGAAAGAATACAGTACACCTAAATATAATGCGGCTTTCGTCAGCAACAGACCTATGCCGAGTGAATATGACGGAAACGAAGATATGGGCTTTTCACAGTCAGGCTCATCGGTAATCGAGGAAACAAGTGCCAATACACCTCTTTACAACAATGTTGACGAGTTTACATCCACCAATAAAAAAAACGGCAAGCTGAGAGTTCAGGCATACGCTTCACAGCAGGTATTCCCGATACAGAACGCCAAAGTAACTGTGGAAAAAGATTTCCGCAACGGCAGGTATATGTTTAACGAAAGCTATACCGACATTGACGGCATTGCGCAAAACATCGTTCTTCCCGCAAAAGACAAAAGGCTTTCTCTTACCGCAAGCGGAGAAATCCCTTACACCACTTACAGGGTAACGGTTTCACATCCGCAGTTTGAAACACTTGTTTTCGACAGAGTTCCGATTTTCGATTCAATCGAATCAATGCAGCCTGCCGCAATGGTGCCGAAAACCGATAGCTTAAGTTCAAAAGTAATTATGGACACAGATGCCGGAACGGTGAGGAGATAATCATGCCTAACCCTACCGTACCCGAAACAATAACAGTACACCTCGGTGCACCCGATTCAGCGGTGCAGAATGTGACACTGCCTTTTGCCGATTACATTAAGAATGTTGCTTCAAGCGAAATTTATCCAACCTGGCCTGAAAGCTCATTAAGAGCAAATATTTATGCAATAATCTCGTTTGCACTTAATAGATACTATACGGAATTTTACCGCAGCAGAGGCTATGATTTTGACATCACCTCATCCACTCAGTACGACCAGAAATTCATAAACAACCGTGAAATTTTTGAAAATATCAGCCGCATCGTTGATGATATCTTCAACGATTATGTTACCAAGGGCAACCAGATTCAACCCTATTTCACCGCCTACTGTAACGGCACTACCGTTACCTGCGACGGTCTTTCGCAGTGGGGTACGGTTTCACTTGCCGATCAAGGTCTTGTGCCGTATGAAATACTGCAATTTTATTACGGCGATGATATCAACATTGTACAGAACGCACCGATAACTGCAAATGTCCCCTCTTATCCCGGTATAATTTTCAGGCTCGGTTCTTCCGGTGAAGATGTAAGAACAATTCAGCGGCAGTTAAACCGTATTTCTTCCAACTACCCGTCAATCCCCAGAATACCGCAAATTAACGGCATTTACGATGAAACAACAAGGCGTGCCGTTGAACAGTTTCAGCGTATATTCAACCTCGCACCCGACGGTCAGGTAGGAAAAGCAACATGGTACAAAATCAAACAGATTTATAACGGCGTAAAGAAGCTGTCCGAGCTGTATTCGGAAGGCATAACAATAAGCGAGGCGCAAAGACAGTACCGAAAGGTTTTGCAAAGCGGCGACACGGGAACGGACATTGCAACATTACAATACTATCTTGATTTTCTTGCTTCGTTTTACGATACCCTGCCCGACATTACTATTGACGGAGTTTTCGGCAACGAAACACTTAACGCCGTACTTGCTTTTCAAAGACAGTTTGGTCTCCCGCAGGACGGTATAGTCGGCAGACAGACATGGTACGCCATTCAGGATGCATACGATGCCGTGCTTCGCTCCTTACCCGATGAATACACCAGCTATTCCGCTTTTTTATATCCCGGTTATTTAATCACAACCGGTGCAACAGGCAGGGTTGTGGAACAGCTGCAAACATTTATAAACACCATCGCACGAAATGACCCGTCGGTACCTTCCGTTACGGTTGACGGCGTTTACGGCCCGGGAACAGAAAACGCAGTAAGAGTGATACAGAGAATTAACGGAATACCCGAAAACGGTGCGGTCGGTCCGCTTACATGGAATGCGATAATTAATTCGTACAACGAATTCAGGGAATAAAACCGTTTATTTGCGGCAAAATTTAATAAAGACTAAAACGGAAGTGATAATTTTGCCGCAGGATTTTTCAAAAGATTACAAGCACAATATACAGCTCATTGACAGCAGACTACGGGTAACGGAAAGCTTTGACATTGTCTGCCGTAACTTTGAATTTGCAAAAAAGCAAGCAAAGCTCTATTTTGTTGACGGACTTGTCAAGGACGATTCAATGGTAAAGGTAATTCAGGGTGTACAGGCAATAACCGAAGATATGCTGAAAAATGCCCCGACAGCAAGGAATTTTGTCAATCAGTTTATCAGCTATATTGAAACAGATGTAACGGGAAGCCTTGATTTTGTAACAACAATGGTGCTTTCGGGTGCGCTGTGCATAATGATTGAAGGCTATGAGCAGGCAATAATCATTGATGCGAGAACTTACCCCGTAAGAAGTGTCGGCGAACCCGAAAACGACAAGGTGCTCCGTGGCGCACACGACGGTTTTACCGAAACAATGATATTCAACACCGCACTGCTCAGGCGAAGAATGAGAAACCCACAGCTGACGGTAAAATATAAAAACGTCGGTATACTTTCAAAAACCGACCTTGTAATATGCTACCTTGAAGATAAAGTTGACAAAAAAGCACTGAAGGCAATTGAGGAAAAAATAGATAATGTTAAAATCAAAAACCTGCCTATGGGTCAGGCATCACTTGCCGAAGCGTTATTGAAAAAACAGCATTTTAATCCGTTTCCGAAAATCAGATACACAGAAAGACCCGATGCGGCAGCGGCAAGCATTAACGAAGGCAGTGTTGTTATAATGGTTGACAATTCTCCGTCTGCAATGGTAGTACCGACGGGAATATTCGATTTTTTACAGGATTCAAACGACTATTATTTTCCTGCTTTAATCGGCTCGTATTTACGAATAATCCGTATGCTGATTTTTGCCTTGACACTGCTTCTTACACCCGTCTGGCTGCTTCTTATACAAAATGAGCAGGTCATACCGCCGTGGCTGGAGTTTATAAAAATACAGGATGAATACCTTATTCCGCCATTTGCACAACTGCTGATAGTTGAAATCATCATTGACGCATTAAAACTCGCATCACTTAACACACCGTCGGCTTTGAGTAATTCTTTGAGTATAGTCGGTGCACTCGTGCTTGGTGAATTTGCCGTACAGTCGGGCTGGCTGTCTTCGGAAGTTGTGCTGTATATGGCTTTTGTAGGCATAACCAATTTCACACAGCCAAGCTATGAATTGGGCTACGCCTTCAAGCTTTGCAGAATGATGCTTATAGTCCTCATTGCGCTGTTCAATCTATGGGGCTTTATAGCAGGTTTACTGATAACAACCGCACTCATTGCCTTCAACTCAACCGTTACGGGCAGATGCTATCTTTATCCGCTTATTCCGTTTGATTGGCAGAAGCTGTCGGGGCTGTTGATAAGAAAGAAATTAAACGATAAGAATAACTGAATTTAACCGTCCTTCGGGGCGGTTATTTTTGTAAATTTATTGATTTTAATTTTTCATTTTGATAATATATAAATATAAATCATCAGATTTTCGGAGGTATATCACAATGCTTAAAGAACTGTTCAAGGCTACTGCTGCCGCTGCTGCGGCAACGGGTATTGCCCTCTCACTCAACAATAAAACTGTTTCCGCACCTGCCGTTGCGGCAAGAGCAGTCAACGCCGCCAAGGTAACAAAGAAAAGTGAAAAGAATTACGACAACGGTGTTGCCCTCACACCGCCCATGGGCTGGTCAAGCTGGAACACCTTCCGCAGAAATATAAACGAAAAGCTTATTCTTGAAGTTGCAACAGCTATGGCAAACAGCGGTCTTAAAGAAGCAGGCTACACTTATGTCAACCTTGACGACTGCTGGCAATCCTCCGCAAGAGATGAAAGCGGCAGATTTGTTGCCGACTACGCCACCTTCCCCAGAGGAATCAAGCCGCTTGTTGACGAGATTAACGAAATGGGACTTAAGGTCGGTATCTATTCCTCCAACGGTACACACACCTGTGAGGATCTTCCTGCCTCTCTCGGCTTTGAGGCTGTTGATGCCGACACCTTTGCAGAATGGGGTATTGAATACTTCAAGTACGATTTCTGCCACAACAAGCCCACATCCACCTCTGCACCCAATATTGAAAAAATGGTTGTAAGCGACACAAACGGCAAAGACCTGCTTTCCTTTGATGCTTCTGATGCTGTACTTTCCGGCCACGCAAGAGTTGTAAAGGATAATAAATACCCCAACGAATACATTACAGGTCTAAGCGGAAAAATCGGAACAGCAACATATAACGGCATTGAGGTTGAAGAAGACGGTGAATATATACTCAGCTTCACTCTGCGCAAAAGCGGTCCTTATTACAAATACGCAAAAATCGTTGTAAACGGCACAGATGAATACGAAATGACAACGGCACCTACAAAAACGCAAGGCGGAGAAGGCAGAGCACAGGTAATTGTAAAGCTTACTAAGGGTACAAACAGCGTTAAAATTTTCAATCCTTTTGCTTCCCGTATGGATGCCGCAGCACATCAGTACACCAAAATGGGTCTTGAGCTCAAGCGTGCAACAAAGGAATATGCAGAAAGAATGGGCGTTGAAGAAAAGCCCATCTGCTACTCAATCTGCGAATGGGGTCTCAACAGACCGTGGAACTGGGGTAAGGAAGCAGGCAACCTCTGGCGAACAACAATGGATATAAAAGCAACATGGCCTTCTATTGTTTCGATTTATGAACAGAATGTCCGCCTTGCAAAGCATGCAGGCCCCGGCGGCTGGAACGACCCCGATATGCTTGAAGTCGGCAACGGCAACCTTTCGATAGATGAGAACAGAGCTCATTTCACCCTCTGGTGTATGATGGCTGCTCCCCTTATTCTCGGCAACGATATCCGCCGTTTCCTCAACGAAGACGGCACCGCAAAGGAAGACGATGCAATTCTTAAAACCCTTACAAACAAAGACCTTATCGCCATTGACCAGGACGCTCTCGGTGTACAGTGCGTAAGACACAAAACCAACATCAAGGTTGACGTGCTTGTAAAGCCGCTTTCAGACGGTACAACAGCAGTCTGTTTCTTCAACAAGTTCGGTGAAGCAATTGAAGAAGAGCTTAATATTAAGGAAATCATCGGTAAGGATTACTGCAACCTGCCCGAAGCGGAATATTACGAATGCCGGGAGCTGTGGACAGGCGAAGAATTTGACACCGACGATGAAATTGAAGCCTATATTGCTCCCCACTCCGTAAAAATTTATAAAGTTAAAGCAAATGAGGACTAAGCTATGGCTCCCCTTAAAATTACCGTAATTACGGACACCCATTATTATTCACCCGAGACAGGCACCGAAGGAAAGGCTTACGAGGCTGCGCTTATGCGCAGTCAGAAGCTTCTGGGCGGCAGCCGTGAGGTATTGCAGGCCGCTTTTGATAAAATTGCCGCTGATGATACAAGCGACATTCTTCTGATTGCAGGCGATGTTACAAACGACGGTGAAAAGTGCGCACACGAAGAGTTTCGTGAAATGCTTCGTGCACTTAAAGCAAAGGGCAAACAGATTTTTGTAATCACCGCAACGCACGATTACAAAGAAAAGTGCAAGAAATATGTCGGTGACAATATCGATGAAATGCCCGGTCTTTTGCGAGAAGAGCTTTATGATTTTTACGCAGAATTCGGCCCCGAACAGGCTGTTTCTTCAAAGCCCGAATATATGAGCTACGTTGTACAGCTGCCGAACAACATCCGCCTTTTCGCCCTGAATGACGACAGAGGTATTGAGGACGGAATGTACGAATGGGTAAAAGAACAGGCCGAGGACGCACGCAAAAACGGTCAGTTCATTGTTGCAATGACGCACCACCCTATAATTCCTCCGTCACCTATGTATGAGCTTATAGGCAAGGGCGATATGCACCGCCATTATAAGGACAGACGGAAAGAATACGCCGATATGGGTATTCAGTTTATGCTTACAGGACACACCCACACCCACAACATCGGCAGAATTTTCTCTGACAGAGGCAACGCTTTTTACGCAATAAGCACGGGTTCAACCTGCGGCTACCCTGCCCCGATAAGAAAGATTGAAATTGATACAGACAGCAAAACCGTAAATGTTTCAACCGAAACTATTGACGAAGCGGATATTGACACAAACGGTCTGACACTTAAAGAGCACCTGAAAAAACAGCTAATCGGTGTTATCAGTGATATGATAAAGGCAGCAGGAAGCGATATCGACACCTTTGCCTATATGGCGGTCGGTATCAGTATAAAGCCCAAACTTGTTTACCGCTTCGGCTGGATAATAAAACCGATATTTAAATTTCTGAATACCGTTAAGTTTTCTACCTTTGCCGCATGGACAAAGAAAGAAACGGGACTGAATAAGAATGATATCAAATCAATTAAGGATGACAAGGTTATTGATTTTATTATCAGCCTTGTTTCCAATCTCTTTTCGGGCGAAAACAATATGGACTTAACTGACCCGAAATGCCGAATATACATAGGTTTTTT
Source organism: Clostridia bacterium (assembly GCA_017516745.1). Taxonomy (GTDB): domain Bacteria; phylum Bacillota; class Clostridia; order Oscillospirales; family Acutalibacteraceae; genus UBA8612. Next base: position 47,254 of record JAFXBF010000021.1, on the reverse strand, counting down.
GCGAATAATAGACAGCATACTTTCAACGCTTCATATCGATTTAGGCAAGCTGATTAAGGTTGCGCCCGATGCGGTTTCACTGCTTGCACCGCTTGCTTATAAAGGCGAATTCGATGCGTACAACACTAACTTACCGATATTCGATTATGTTGACGAAGGCTCAAAGCGTGACGCACCGAAAACCGAAGACCCGTTTACCGAAATACCCAAGAGCAAAAAAGGCCCTGCAATAATAACAACGGGTGTGTTAAGTGCTGTAGCACTTCTGCCGCTGATACTGCTGCTGTTGTTATTCGGATTTATAAATAATCAGATAACATACGGTAAAAAGATTAAAGGATAATTTATGCTGAACAAAATTATTGAAACAGTTAAAGAAGCAGGAAAGATTATACTTTCCGCACATAATCAGGAAAACACAATAACTGCCAAGGAAGGCAAGAAAAACTTTGTAACCAAGTACGATGTGGCTGTACAGGAGTTTTTGTTCAGAGAACTCGGCAAAGCCTTTCCCGAAGCAGAATTTGTCGGAGAAGAAGGCGAAAACAACCTTGAATGCAATGCCCTGCGTTTTATAATTGACCCGATTGACGGCACAACAAACTTTATGCAGGACTACCGCTGCAGCTGTGTTTCGGTTGCACTTTGCAAGGGCAATGACATAATTGCAGGCGTTGTTTATAACCCATACACCAATGAAATTTTCAGCGCAGAAAAAGGCAAGGGCGCTTACCTCAACGGCGAAAAAATCACGGTCAGCCTCCGTCCCCTTTCAGACGGACTTGCACTTTTCGGCACTTCCCCCTATCACCCCGAAAACACGGACGAAACCTTTACTCTTTTAAGAAAGGTCTTTGATTTTTGCCGTGATATCCGCAGAAGCGGCTCGGCAGCTTACGATATATGTATGGTTGCCTGCGGCAGATGCGAGGTGTTCTTTGAAAAGGAGCTTCAGCCGTGGGACGTTGCGGCAGGAACGCTGATTATAAAGGAAGCGGGCGGACTTGCGCTGAATTACGAAGGCAAAGAAATTGATTTTTCAAAACCGAATGACGTAGTTTTCGCTAACCCAAAAGCGTATAAAGAATTTATAACATTGATATAAAAAACGCCCTGTACCGGTTAAACCGATACAGGGCGTTTTTTATGCTTTTTCAACGGGCACCCATATTTCCATACAGCGTTTTGTAATATCGTTAGAATAGATAACTCTGTTTATCTGCGGTCGTTCAGACAAAACATAATCCGTATTCGGTAACCATTCCAATAGCGCTGTTTGCATTACAGTTTTCCATTCACTCTCGGGAGATTCACAGCAAGATGTTTTAAAAACAGCATACAACCCTGACTCAACCGAAACCCTTTCGAACTTATCTGAATTTACAAATTGATTATCTTCAACAGCAATATAATGACAAAATCCGTTTTCTGAAAAATCGGAATAAACATCATACCATATACGTGTTTGATTATGCGCAAAGCATTTCTTCATTTGCGTTTGTTCTTCCCTGCTGTCCAACCAATGTTGTTTAGTTAATTCAAACTTTTCATCAATATCAGCTTTGTCAAAACAGATAAACTTACCGTGACCAATCAAAGATATTGGCGGCTTTAATTCAATTACGCACTTCATAGAATAACCATCCTTTATACAATAATCTAAAGACAGTTTTTCAAAGCTGCGAAGATTATTTCCGACAGTATTAACGCACGAAGGCAAAAATCCGTGAAATTTACAGAATGCTTTTGTGAAGCTGTCAGGACTTTCATAACCGTATTTCAAAGCAATATCAATAACCTTTGCATTATTCTTCTTTAACTCTTCGCCGGCAAGAGTTAATCTGCGCCACCTGATATACTGACCCAAAGAATATCCGCAAGCAATGTGAAAAACACGCTGAAAATGAAAAGCCGACAGATGTGCCTGCTGTGCAATCAAATCAAAGGCAAGTTCTTCGCAGATATTTGCTTCAATATAATTTATGGCATTATTTATATCATCAACAATATTCACAAGCTTTACCTCCTGTCTTGATTTGATTATACTATGTAAGCTCAACACTATCCCGACAATTTATGCTGTTATTTTAAACGGTGAGACAGTAACGCATACTATCTCACCGTAAAATTTAATATACCGCTTTTGTTGTAACAACGCCTGTATCGGTTGTGTATGAACAATCCGTTTCAAGGCTTGATACTGCTTTAATGATTATATCTGCATCGGTATTTTCAAACACTTCTGCAGCGATAATCTTACAGTCTGTTTCGGGAATTTTCCCACCGAAAACAACTGCGCTGTCATACTTGCCGCCGGCATATTCTTCAATGCCGAGAGAATTGATTTTTGCCATATTTGCGCCGATTTTTCTTATAATTCCGAAAGCTTTGATTTCAGCATCGATATAAGCCGTATCGTTGAAATACTTAATATCGGCGTTGTTTGCCTTTGCAAATTCAACTGCTTCGTCAAGTGCTTCGTTACTCATTGAGGTTTTGACAATAACAACGGTATTGTTCATTCTTTCGGCAGCAGCCTTGAGTGCTTCTTCTCTTGAAACGGGCTTGCCGTCAACGGTTGAAGAAGTGACACGTAAGGGATTGTTGAGCACCGCAAAACCGAAAGCACCGACTTTACAAAGAATGTTGCTGTCAGTAGGCTCACAGCGAACAATCGTCTTTCCGCAGGTGTGAACATTCATTTCGCAGAGCTTTGAACAGCCTGTACAAACTGTCTTTGTAACCTTTGTTTCAAGCGGAACATTCTTCTTAAACGGAACTTTAGGCTCAAGAGCACCGGTAGGACAAAGGGCGGCACACTGACCGCAGGAAATACAGCGTGATGAATCAAGAGTATTATTGAATTCGGGTGAAACAACCGTAATAAAGCCACGGTTTACAAGGCCGAGTGCCGTAACACCCATAACCTCGTCACAGACTCTTACGCACTGACCGCAGAGTATGCACTTGTCGTTATCGTGAATGAGATACGGATGGGTTGAATCCTTACCGCAGAGAGTCTTTTCACCGCTGTAAACAGCAGGATTGACGTCATACATTCTTGCGAATTTCAGAAGCTTACACTTGAAATAATCAAGACAGCCGCATTCAAGGCAGCGGTCAGCTTCCTTTTTCGCCATTTCTTCCGTGAAACCAAATGCAACCTCCCTGAAGTTGTGCTTTCTTTCCTCGGCAGGCATTGTGGGCATTTTTGCGCAGGGAATTTTTTCTTTGTCTGCCAAATCTTCGGCAGTTACCTGCTTTTCAACTACAAAGGGCTTACGGTAGCCGACTGTAAAGCCGTTAAGGTAGCTGTCGATAACGTCTGCCGCCTTTTGTGCTTCACCTATTGCGGCAATTGCAATTGATGCACCCTTGTTGGTGGTATCACCAACGGCAAAAACGCCTTCGATATTCGTCATAAATGTTGCTTCATCGGCAACAATTGTATTCTTTCGTGTCAGTTCAAGACCGTCAAGACCGTTGATATCCGTCTGCTGGCCGATAGCCATAATAACGCTGTCAACTTGGAGAATTTCAAACCTGCCTTCAACGGGAACAGGGGACCGTCTGCCGCTTGCATCAGGCTCGCCAAGCTCCATAACCTGAAGCTTAACAGCACTCACCTTACCGTCTGCACCGATTATTTCGGCAGGATTTGTGAGGAACTTGTAAATTACGCCCTCTTCCTCTGCCTCGTCAATCTCAAGTTTTTCGGCAGGCATTTCATCCCTTGTTCTGCGGTAAACAACATAAACTTCCTCTGCACCAAGGCGAACAGCAGTGCGGCAGGCATCCATTGCAGTATTACCACCGCCACACACAGCAACCTTTTTGCCGATTTCAAAGGGCTTGCCCTCAATTACGCTGCGCAGGAAATCAATACCGCCGTATACACCTTCAAGAGTTTCACCTTCAACACGCATAGGACTGCTTTTCCACGCACCGACGGCAACAACAACTGCATCGCTTTCAGCCTTAAGGCTATTAATGGTGAAATCGACACCGAGAGTCTTATTATTAATCATTTCAACGCCGAGGTCTTCTATGAGCTTGATTTCCTTGTCAAGAAGCTCTTTGGGAAGTCTGTACTGCGGAATACCGTAGCGGAGCATACCGCCCATTTTCGGCATTTTATCGTAGATTTTAACTCTGTATCCCTTGATTCTGAGAAAGTATGCCGCAGTAAGTCCGCCGGGGCCGCCGCCTATAACCGAAACAGTCTTTCCGTTAAGGGGTGCGAGGTCAGGCAGATAGGTGTTTTCGCTTGCGATATCAATATCCGCAACAAAGCTCTTTAAATATGCAATCTGTATCGGGTCTTCCACAATGCCTCTGCGGCAGGCAGTCTGGCACGGATGCGGACAAACTCTGCCGATTGCGGCAGGAAGCGGAACTTTTTTCTTGATTAATTTAAGTGCTTCCTCATACTCGCCGTTGGCTATAAGGCCGACATAGCCCTGACAGTCCGTACCTGCGGGACAGGCAAGAGAACAAGGGGCTTTGCAGTCGCCCGTATGGTTTGAAAGAAGCATATCAAGCGCAAATTTGCGTGATTTTACAACTCTTTCGGACTTGGTGTTAACAATCATTCCGTCAAAAATCTTTGTTGAACAGGCACGAAGAAGCTTCGGCACACCTTCAACCTCTACAACGCAGATACCGCAGGCACCGTATTCTTCAATTCTTTTATCATGGCAAAGAGTGGGAATTTCAATGCCGACAGTTTCAGCCGCTTCAACAATGGTCATACCGGGCGTTGCTTTAATTCCAACGCCATCAATGATAATGTGGAACTTATCACTCATCATTAATTCCCCTCCTTATCTTTTCTCTACCGCACCGAAGCGGCAGGCATCCATACACTGACCGCACTTGATACAGGCAGCCGTGTCAATCGTAAATTTCTTCTTAATTTCACCGCTGATAGCACCTACGGGGCACTTCTTACTGCAAAGCGAACAGCCGATACACTTATCCTCATTGATTGTGTACTTGACGAGGTCTATACACTCACCTGCAGGGCAGCGCTTTTCTTTAATATGTGCCTCATATTCATCACGGTAGTATTTGATTGTTGTGAGAACGGGGTTAGGAGCAGTCTGACCCAGACCGCAAAGCGCACCGGCTTTGATTTCATTGCAGGTATCTTCAAGCAATCCGATATCGCCTTCTCTGCCCTCACCCTTGCAAATTCTGTCAAGAATTTCAAGCAGTCTTTTCGTACCGACACGGCAGTGTGTACACTTACCGCAGGATTCTTTTGCGGTAAAATCGAGGAAAAAGCGTGCCATACCGACCATACAGGTGCTTTCATCCATTACAACCATACCGCCCGAGCCCATAATTGCACCCGTTGCAGAAAGCTTTTTGTAATCAATTTCGGTATCCTGCATATCGGCAGGGATACAGCCGCCCGAAGGACCGCCGAGCTGAACACATTTATAGTTTCTGTCGGTCTTCATACCGCCGCCTATATCAAAAATAACATCGGAAAGCTTTTTGCCCATCGGCACCTCAACAAGACCGCCACGCTTGATTTTACCTGTAATGGCGAAAACCTTTGTGCCCTTGCTGTCGGGTGTGCCGAGCTTTGCAAACTCTTCGCCGCCGTTGCGGATAATCCACGAAACATTGGCGAAGGTTTCAACATTATTGATATTTGAGGGTTTACGCCAATAGCCCGACTGTGCAGGGAAAGGAGGTTTGAGGCGAGGCATACCTCTTGAGCCTTCGAGCGACTCAATAAGAGCGGTTTCCTCACCGCAGACAAACGCACCTGCACCCGCTTTGATGCGGAAGGAACAAGAGAAATCAGTGCCGAAAATATTGTTGCCGACTATACCCTTTTCCTTTGCCTGTTCAATCGCTCTTTCAAGACGAATAATGGCAAGCGGATATTCGGCACGGACATAAACTATAGCTTCCTTTGCGCCTATTGCATAGGCACCGATAAGCATACCTTCGATAAGGTTGTGAGGGTTACTTTCAATAACAGCTCTGTCCATAAATGCGCCTGGGTCACCCTCGTCCGCATTACAGATGAGATACTTTTCTTCGCCCTGACTGCTTCTGGCGGCATTCCACTTAAACCATGTCGGGAAGCCTGCACCGCCTCTGCCTGCAAGACCCGAAACCTTGATTTCTTCAATAACTGTTTCGGGAGTCATTTCGGTAAGTGCCTTTTTGAGTGCGGTATAACCGCCGTTAGCAACGTAATCATCAATCTCTTCGGGGTTTATGATACCGCAGCCGTTAAGCGCAATTCTTGTCTGTGAGTCAAGGAAAATTTTATCTTCATCGCTGAGAAGAAGTTTTTCGATTTTTGAATTATCGCCGCAAGCAAGATAAGCGGCTATGCTATCAGCATCGTTTTCTGAAACTCTTACAAGTCTGGCTGATAAAGTTTCATCATTATAAATATCGACAATGGGCTCAAGATAACACATACCTATACAGCCCGTAACCGTAAGATTTGCGTTGATGCTCTTTTCTTCAACGATATTCTTAAGGCTGTTATAGACCTTGCCTGCACCTGCGGAGATGCCGCAACTGCCCTGTCCTACTTTAACGGTAATCATTATTCTGCCGCCTCCTTAAGTGCCTCGTCCTTAAGACGTGCAAGAATATCTCTTACCTTCTGCGGTGTAAGAGAGCCGTAGGTTTCATCGTTAATCATCATAACGGGTGAAAGAGAGCAACAGCCAAGACAGGCAACGTTTTTGAGGGTAAACAGACCGTCCTGGGTTGTTTCGCCGTCTTTGATGCCGAGAGTATCAAATATTGTTTTTTCAAGCATAAGCGAGCCGTTTACATGGCAGGCTGTACCCTGGCAAAGCATAATCAAATACTTGCCGACAGGCTTAAATCTGAACTGGGTATAAAAGGTAGCCACGCCGAAAACTTTAGCGGCAGGAATGTTGGTTTTTTCTGCAATGTGGTTGAGCACATCGGCAGGAAGATAGCCGTATATTCCCTGTGCCTTCTGCAAAATTGTAATAAGGCTGCCGGGTATTGCAGCATAATGTTCAAGTGTTTCGTTGAGCAAGGACAAATCGCTCTTGCTGCATGAACAGTTGCAAGACATAATATCACTCCAATTTAAAATACCAAATAATTATACTACTTCCGTCAAAATAATCAAGTGTTTTGATTAAGCAATTATTCACAAATGAAAACATTACTATAAGATAATTAAATATTTTTTTAATTTGGAATATTTGTCTTTATTTGTATTGAAAGAGTTTAAAAATTATGTTATTATTCAATAGATATGGACTGACCTGTCAACGTAAACTGATTTTATAAGTTCTAATAATCCGATAGAGGTGAAGAAATGCAGACAAACAACTCCTCGGTTCTTGAAACAATAGAGCCGACGCCGGCACCCGTGCTTGACAAACAAAACCGCAGATTTTTGACCCCCAAGGAAATTGCTGCATATGTTCTGACATCATACGGCACCAAAAACCTCAACGCATATGTAGATACATGGAAGCAGTATTTCCTGCTCAACTACACAGGTCTTTCGGGTTCAGCAATTGCAACAATGAACGCTGTAACAAGTATCTGGGATGCGCTTGATGACCCGCTTTCGGGTATTGTTATCGACCGAATGAGAACCCGTTGGGGCAGACTCCGCCCGTTCCTCATTCTGCCTATGCCGATATGGGCAATATGTACGATGCTGTTTTTCCTTGTCCCCTATGCCATTCCCATGACATACAGACCTGTTTATGCAATTGTCATCAGCATTTTAAACAGTATCGGCTGGTCATATTATAACGCCTGGACAATTCTTCTTTACAACATAACGCCAAATCTTAACGAACGAAACAATCTGATTACTGTACAGAAGTTTGTTGAGCTTTTCGGCGTATGGATTCCGTCAATGGTACCTGTTACGATTGACTTTCTGCCGGGTCTTACAGGCTGGTCACAGGAAGGAATTTACGGCGGATTTGCTTTCTTCTTTGTAGCAATTCTTGTTGTCTGCTCTGTGTTTGCCTTCCGCAATATCAAGGAACGTGTTCCGATTGCCTCAAAGGAAGACATGGAAAATGTTTCAATATTCCAGTCTATCAAATACACAATCAGAAACAGACCTCTGTTTATCCTTATTCTTTCCAACTTCTTCGGCAGTGTCAAAGGTATCGGCGGTGTAAACGAAGGTTTATTCTGGCAGAACTGTACGGGCAAGCTGACAAACGGTACCATCTGCGGACTTTTCACAGGTATTCCTAACTATATTGTCACTCCCCTTGCACCCAAGCTCATCAAACGCTTCGGTGCAAGAATGTGCGCAGCAATCGGCGGTATATTCTCCGGTATTGCTTATACTGCACTTTATTTTATAGGATACACTCCGTTCGGCGATGAGTTTAATGCCATTAACCTTGCATTTGTTACCTTTATGCTTACAGTATGCGGTCTTCCCAACTGCCTTATGGGCGTTTGCGGTCCCGTTCTTCAGGGAGATGTTTACGATTATCTTGAATGGAAAACAGGTGTCCGTAACGAAGGCCTTGTCAATGCCGTTCAGGGCTACGTAACAAAGCTTTCGGGCACACTTATCGGTGCACTTTCGGGTCTTGTTCTTGAATTTATCCACTACACACCCATCAAGGATATCGCAGGTAACATCATACCGCACACAGACCCCTCAATTCTTCAAGGTATCTGGGGAATCTTCTGTCTTGCACCTGCTGTTGCAAGATTCGGTTACGGCTTCTCCCTGCTTCTGTTCAATGTTCACGGTAAATTCCGTGAGGATATGCTTTCCGAACTCAACGCAAAGCGTTCGATGAAAACTCTCAACAATAAGGAAAACTGATATGAATATACAGATTTTCGGCAAATCAAAATGCTTTGATACCAAGAAAGCAGAGCGTTATTTCAAGGAACGCAGAATCAAATTCCAAATGATTGACGTTGCAAAATTCGGTATGAGCAAGGGTGAATACCAAAGCGTTAAATCCGCTGTAGGCGGCTTTGAAACCCTTGTTGATAAAAACTCAAAGCTGTATGAGGAGCTTTTTATTGAGTATCTTTCTTCAATGGAAGCCAAAGAAGAAAAGCTGCTCGAAAACCCTGCTCTTTTCAAAACACCAATAGTCCGCAACGGCAAAAAAGCCACGGTCGGTTATCAGCCGGATGTGTGGAAAAACTGGGAATAATTCATTACAACAAAAATACCGCCTTCTTCGCAAATTGAAGACAGGCGGTATTTCTTGTATTGTCCGACGAAAAAACGGAGAATGATTTTCACCATTCTCCGTTGATTTTGTTGTTTGTTAATTACTTAACCATCTTTGCAATTTCGTCTGCGAAATTGTCTTCTCTCTTTTCAAGGCCTTCACCCTTGCCGAAGCGAACCATACCTGCAATCTTGATGTTTGCGCCGAGCTTCTTAGCAACATCAGCAATATAGCCGCCTACTGTGCCATCGAAGAGGTCTGAACGAACGAACTGCTGGTCAAGAAGGCAGATTTCCTTGAGCTGCTTCTTGATACGGCCTTCAACTGCGCCGGAGAAGATCTTGTCGTTAACATACTCTTCCTTACCTGCAACTGCAAGCTGTGCAAGAGTTGCAACTGCTTCCTTGGAAAGGAAGTTGAAGAGGAAGTTGTTGTTCTTCTGTGCTTCATAAGCTGCAATGTCTTCATCGCTGAAGAGCTTTTCGCTTACGCACTTATCGAAGAGCTTTCTGAGGATGGGCTTGGGAAGAGATTCGGGCTTGTTGAGTGAGCTATCGATTGTGATAGACTTCATCTTTGCAAGCTCTTCATCGGAAATATCTTCCTTGCTGAGATATTCGGGGTTCATAGCTGCAACCTGCATAGCAACGTTCTTACCCATAGCAACGAACTCTGCGTTATCAGCAGCAACATCTGTATCAAACTTAACGAGAACACCAACGGAACCGCCGCCGTGGATGTAAGTTGCACAAACGCCCTCTACTCTCTCAAAACGGCGAACCTTCTGGTTCTCACCGATGGAGAGGATGTTGTCCTGAAGGTTTTCCTGAACTGTTCTGTCGCTGCCGTCAAGCTTGCAGGCAAGAAGAGCATCAAGATCAGCGGGAGCCTCGGTGACAACTGTATTTGCAACAGCCTTTACGAAGCTTGTGAACTTATCGTTCTTTGCAACGAAGTCTGTTTCTGCGTTAACTTCAACAATAACACCAACATTCTTGTCAGCATCGTAGTAGGGATAAACCATACCTTCGGCAGCAATTCTGCTTGCCTTCTTTGTAGCAGCAGCAAGACCCTTTTCTCTGAGGAAGTCAATTGCCTTATCCATATCGCCGTCTGTTTCAGCGAGAGCCTTTTTGCAGTCCATCATACCAACGCCGGTCTTCTCACGGAGAGCCTGTACGTCTTTAGCTGTAAATGCCATAGTGATTATCCTCCTGTATATTAATAAGGTTTATTTCAATTAATTATTCAGCAGCTTCTTCTGCTTCTTCAGCAACAACCTGCTCGCCCTGTCTGCCTTCGAGAACAGCGTTTGCCATTTCAGCAGCGATGAGCTTAACAGCACGGATAGCGTCGTCGTTACCGGGAATTACGTAGTCGATTTCATCGGGGTCGCAGTTTGTGTCAACAATAGCAACTACGGGGATGCCGAGTCTCTTTGCTTCTGCTACTGCGTTCTTTTCCTTGCGGGGGTCAACAACAAACATTGCTGCAGGCTGCTTCTTCATGCCTGTGATACCGCCCATGAACTTCTCGAGCTTTTCGATTTCAAGCTTGAGCTGAACAACTTCCTTCTTGGGAAGGAGATCGAATGTGCCGTCAGCTTCCATGTTCTTGAGCTGAGCAAGTCTCTTGATTCTCTTCTGGATTGTCTTGAAGTTTGTGAGCATACCGCCGAGCCAACGAGCGTTGACAAAGGGCATACCGCAACGGATAGCTTCCTCACGAACAGAGTCCTGAGCCTGCTTCTTTGTGCCGACGAAAAGGATTTCGCCGCCTTCTGCTGCGATGTCTGCTACGAACTTGTAGGCCTCATCGAGCTTCTTAACTGTCTTCTGAAGGTCGATGATGTAGATGCCGTTGCGCTCTGCGAAGATGTAGGGAGCCATTTTGGGGTTCCATCTTCTGGTCTGGTGACCGAAGTGTACGCCAGCTTCGAGGAGCTGCTTCATTGATACTGTTGCCATTTTGTTTTTTCCTCCTTAGTTTTTCCTCCGTGGAGCTGTTTTGAATTTACCGAACAGACGATTCCCTGACCGTCTGCACTTCGGCATGACCACTCCACGTGCGAAATGCACGGGCAATTATACCACATTGCCCGTGCATTTTCAAGTGTTTTTTGCTATAAAATTGAAATTATTTTTATAATATTATTGGATAATTCTTACATAAGGCTTCTGTAAAGTGCCTCAATCTCCTCAACGCTGACATCACGGGGATTACCGGGACGGCAAGCATCTGCAAATGCATCTGCTGCAAGTGCCTTGACATCCTCTTCCTTAACAACACCCTTGAGGCTTGTAACGATACCTACATCCTCTGCAAGCTGACGGACAGCTTCAACAGCGGCGTTTCTTGCATCCTCAAGGCTCATTGCATCTACACCCTCGACACCCATTGCCTTTGCAATGTCACGGTACTTCTCACCTGTTGCAGGAGCGTTGAAAGCCATAACAGCAGGAAGAAGAGTTGCGCAAGCCTTACCGTGAGGCATATCGTAGTAAGCGGAAAGTGTGTGAGCCATGGAGTGGTCAACACCGAGGCCTACATTGGAGAAGCCCATACCTGCGATGTACTGGCCGAGAGCCATACCGTCACGGCCTTCCTTCTCGTTCTTAACTGCACCACGAAGGCTCTTTGAGATTACCTCAACAGCCTTGATGTGGAACATATCAGAAAGCTCCCATGCACCCTTTGTGATGTAGCCTTCGATAGCGTGTGTAAGAGCATCCATACCTGTTGCGGCAGTAAGACCTGCAGGCATTGAAGCCATCATATCGGGGTCAACAACTGCTACTACGGGAATATCATGAACGTCAACACAGACGAACTTACGCTTCTTTTCAACATCGGTGATAACGTAGTTGATTGTAACCTCCGCTGCTGTACCAGCTGTTGTGGGAACAGCGATAATGGGCGCACAAGGATTCTTTGTGGGAGCAACACCCTCAAGAGAACGGACATCCTCAAACTCGGGGTTTGTAATGATGATACCGATAGCCTTTGCAGTGTCCATTGAAGAACCGCCACCGATAGCAACAATACAGTCAGCCTCGGCTGCCTTATAAGCAGCTACGCCGTTCTGAACGTTCTCGATTGTGGGATTGGGCTTGATATCGGAATATACAGCGTAGGGAATTTCAGCCTTGTCAAGAAGGTCTGTAACCTTTGCGGTAATGCCGAACTTGATAAGGTCGGGGTCGGAAGCGACAAAAACCTTCTTGTAGCCTCTTGCCTTGATTTCGTCCGGAATTGCAGCAATGGCACCTGCGCCGTGGTAGGAAGTTTCGTTAAGTACAAATTTGTTCATCTTAATCACCTTCAAAATTTATTTTAGTTGGAATTTTGCTCGGATTTATTATACACAAACCGCCCTTGTTTTTCAAGGATGTATGGCAGGTATAATTATTTTTTATGTCTTCTTCTGCGTTTTCACTCTGCATTTGGGACAGGTTACGGAAATTTTACCTCTGCCTTTCGGCACACGCAAGGATGCACCGCAGTTTTTACATTTGAAATACCTGTGCGTTTTTCTGTCACGGATTTTATTGGAAAGCAGTTTAAACTCCGCCTTAGGCTTTTCAATCACACGCAGAAACCACATTCTTTCACGGGTGCGTGCATCAATATTCTTTGACAGCGTACGCCAGATTGCAACCGCCATAACCAACATACCGATAAAGTACATAAACCTTAAAGGTCTGAAATTGGACAGAAATGTGAAAACACAGCCTAAAATAACAATAGCTGCAGTCAGTTCATCAGGGCCGTATCTGCCCATCATAAAACGGCGAAGCCACGCAAGGGCTTTCATTAAATATTCTTTCATTCTCTCGTGCTTCCTTCTCGATTGATACAATATAAATTATATCACCCGATTGTGATAAAAGTATTGCAACTATATAAAATTATTCATCAAACAGACTTTCCTGCAAATCGAAAAGCTCTTCTCTGCGCTCATTTTCGGCGGAAACATCAAGCCGAAAACTCCCGTCGTCATTAACGGTAATTATACTGCCTTCACGCACTGCAAACGGTAAATCCGAAACACAAATTTGAGCAAGAATTTCGTTTTCATCCATACAGACAGCAATATTTTCTTCAATTCTGTCAACAGTCAGCTTTTTCATTTTATTACCTCGGCTGTATCATTTTTAACGGTGAGAATATCAAGAATACTATTGTCAACGGTAAACACTATTGTGCCGTAATCTGCCGTGGAATAGTACGTTATCCCCTCTTCATTGAACAAATAAACGGTTTCTTTATGAGGGTGACCGTAGCTGTTACCCTCTTCGTAGGACAAAACGGCATAGGTCGGATTTATGGCTCTTACAAACTTTTTTGAATTTGAGGTTGAGCTGCCGTGATGAGCACCTTTATAAACATCGGCACTGATATCATAGCCTTCTTTAAGAATACGATTTTCAACATCCTTTTCGGCATCACCTGAGAAAATAAATGAATAGCCTTTATATGTGAGTTTAAGCACAACGGACATATTGTTGAGGTTTTCATCCTGTTCAAAAGGTGCAAGCACGGTAAACTCCGCACCGCCGCAGGAATATTCATTACCCGGCTTTGCGGATATAACCTTAGCACCGCTGTTTTTGATTGCGGTCAGCATTTTTTCGTAAGTTACCGTTGTGGGTGTATTGGTCTTTGAAAGGCGAGGCATTATTATATTTTCCGTCGGCACAGCGTCAAGCACCTCGGCAACACCGCCGATATGGTCGGAATGAGGATGTGTTGCGACAAGGTATTTCAGGCTGTCAACGCCCTGTGCTTCGAGATAATCAAGAACGGTTGTTTCATAGCCGTTTTCGCCTGCATCTATAAGCATATTTCCGTCGGGAGTTTTAATCAGCGTACAGTCGCCCTGACCGACATTGATAAAATGAACGGAAAATTCACTGTCGATCTTTGCATTGCTTACTTCAAGCGGCTCAAAAAGCGGCTTGAGCTGTTCGGAAAACAGCGACAGCACAAGCACAACAATTACCGTGAGAATGCTTACAATAAGTTTTTTATTTTTTGCTCCGTTTTTTCTCTGTGCCATATTTATTTTTGCCTTTCACATTTCGATTATTGTTTCTTGACTGCGGTTTGTTATGAGATGAATATTTATCGTTCTGTTCGCCTCTGATAAGGCAATTAGGCCCGTTACCTATAAGGTCGGTACGCCCTGCCCTTTTTAATGCTTCGGTTACAAGCGCTTTGTTTTTGGGGTTGAAATACTGAAGTAAAGCTCTCTGCAAAGCCTTATCGTGCTCATTTCGGGCAACATATACCTCTTTAAGCGTGTAGGGATCAAGCCCTGTGTAGAACATACAGGTTGATACCGTACCCGGTGTAGGATAGAAATCCTGCACCTGCTCGGGTCGGATACGGTTGTTTTTCAGGAACAGAGCAAGCTCAACGGCATCCTTGAGAGTACTGCCCGGATGCGATGACATAAGATAAGGCACAAGGTACTGTTCCTTACCTATTTCTTTACTATATTTATAATACCTTTTTGCAAATTCAAGATAGGTTTCAATATGCGGCTTACCCATTGCATCCAGCACGCTTGCTGAACAATGCTCAGGCGCAACCTTAAGCTGTCCGCTGATGTGGTTTTCCACAAGTTCACGGAAAAATTTATCGTCCTTATCCGCAATAAGGTAATCGAAACGGATGCCCGAACGGATAAACACCTTTTTAATTTTCGGCAGAGAACGCACCTCACGCAGAATACCGAGATATTCCTCGTGGTTTGCTATAAGATTTGGACAAGGCTTGGGCGCAAGGCATTTTCTGCCCTTGCAAAGACCCTTTTCAAGCTGAACATCACAAGCAGGTCGGCGGAAATTGGCCGTAGGGCCGCCGATATCGTGAATATAGCCCTTGAAATTAGGCTGTTGAGTGAGAAGTTTTGCTTCTTCAACAATTGACTGCTTGCTTCTTGAAGTTATGAACCTGCCCTGGTGGAAAGCAAGCGAACAGAAGTTGCAGGCACCGAAACAGCCCCTGTTATGTGTTATCGAAAACTCGACCTCTTCAATCGCAGGCACGCCACCCATATCATCATACATAGGATGAACAGCACGCATAAAGGGCAGTTTGTAAACCGCATCCAGCTCTTCCGTGGTAAGAGGAGGCATAGGCGGATTCTGCACGAGCATTTTATTGCCGTGACGCTGTTTGACGAGCTTACCTCTTATATGGTCTGCCTCATCCATTTGTATGCGACAGGAGACGGCATATTCACGCTTATTGCTGACAACATTTTCAAACGACGGACATTCAGCACCCATAAGCGGTGTTTCACGAACATCGCAGGCATAGCAAGTGCCTTTTATATCACGAAGCGTGGAAATGTGTTCACCGTTATTCAGTCTGTCGGCAATTTCAGCCGTCTGCTTTTCACCCATACCGTAAGAAAGCAGGTCAGCCTGTGAATCGAAAAGAATTGAACGGCGTACTTTATCGTCCCAGTAATCATAGTGGGCAAATCGGCGCAACGATGCCTCGAGACCGCCTATGATTATCGGCACATCACCGTACAGTTCACGAATTTTGTTGCAGTAAACTATTACGGCACGGTCGGGTCTTTTACCGCCGATACCGGCGGGAGAATAGGCATCGTCATGCCTGCGTTTTTTGGCGGCGGTGTAGTGCGCCACCATTGAATCTATATTGCCGCTGCTGACAAAAAAGCCGAGGCGTGGTCTGCCGAAGCGCAGAAAATCGTCATTACTGCGCCAATCGGGCTGTGCAAGAAATGCAACACGGTATCCCCTGCTTTCAAGCACACGGCATATAATCGAGGCACCGAAGCTTGGGTGGTCAACATAAGCGTCGCCGCAGACATAGACAAAGTCTATATCCTCCCAGCCTCGTTCTTTTACCTCTTGCATATTCACGGGAAAAAAGGGCATTTTTTACTCCTCACCGCCGTCAACACCGACGTAATTATTGTCGCCCAGTGCACGCATTTCGTTGAACTGCTGTTTTGTCATAAGCACCTTTCTGGGCTTACTGCCCTCAAACGGACCGATGACACCTTTTTCTTCAAGCTCATCCATAATACGGGCTGCCTTGGCATAGCCTATCTTCATCTTGCGCTGGAGAAGCGTTGTTGAAGCAAGCTGATTTTCAACAACGACCTCAATTGCACGCATTGTTTCTTCATCAGCAGCACTGTCGGGACTGCTGTCGGGGTCAGGCAAGCCGTCACCCTTCTTCTTTTCGGCAACTGCCTGTCTTTCGATTTCTTCCATAACGGAATCGTCATACTGACAGGAGCCCTGCGTTTTGATGAAGTCAACTACCTTTTCAACTTCCTCATCCGAAACGTAGCAGCCCTGAAGTCTTACCGGTTTGGAAACACCTACGGGATTAAACAGAAGGTCACCGTTACCGAGAAGTTTTTCGGCACCTGCGGTATCGATAATCGTTCTGGAGTCAACCTGAGACGAAACGTAAAGTGCAATTCGGCTGGGAATATTTGCCTTGATGATACCCGTAATAACGTCAACCGACGGACGCTGTGTGGCAATAACAAGGTGCATACCTGCGGCACGCGCCATCTGTGCAAGGCGGCAGATAGAATCTTCAACCTCGTTATGCGCTACCATCATAAGGTCTGAAAGCTCATCGATAAAAATAACAATCTGATACATCGGGGCCATATCGGGATTCTTTGCGGCAAGCTTGTTGTAGCCCGAAATATCACGCACACCCTTTTCGGAGAACATCTTATAGCGCTTGAGCATTTCGGAAACAGCCCAGGCAAGAGCACCTGCCGCCTTTCTCGGGTCTGCAACAACGGGCACCATAAGGTGCGGTATGCCGTTATAAACCGTAAATTCAACCTGCTTGGGGTCAATCATAATAAGCTTGACCTCATCAGGCGTTGAGTTAAAGAGAATACTGACTATCATTGCGTTAAGGCAAACGGATTTACCCGAGCCGGTAGTACCTGCAATAAGAAGATGAGGCATTTTTGCAAGGTCGGTACAGGTAACGTTGCCCGAAATATCCTTGCCCAGAGCAACGTTAAGCTTGCTTTTTGCGGTTTTGAACTGCGGAGAATCAACGATTTCGCGCAGGGTTACGGTCTGCCTTGTCTTGTTGGGCACCTCAATACCGACAGCAGCCTTATTCGGAATAGGTGCTTCAATACGGACACCCGAAGCGGCAAGATTCATTGCAAGGTCATCTGCAAGACCTGTAATACGGCTGATTTTAACGCCGGGTGCAGGCTGAATTTCATAGCGTGTAACAGAGGGGCCTCTGACAATACCGACAATTTTCGTTTCAACGTTAAAGCTCTTAAGGGTTTCGACGAGCTTGCTGGCGTTTGCAGTGAGCTCTTCTTGGACATCTGCATCGCCATTACTAATATTCTGAGCAAGGCACTCAACATCGGGCAGAACATAAACGTGCTCGGGCTCAGCAGCCTCGTCCTCATCGTCGGTGATGATTGACTGCTGTTCGTGAGTGTCCTTTTCCGCTTCAAGGCTTGCCTTTTCGATAAGGTCAACAACCTCCTGTGCCTGAATCGGCTTTTTGCTGACCGGAATATCTTCGTAAGGCGATTCAGCTTGTTCGGGCTGTGTTTTCTGCGGCTCGTCATCAAAATCAACGGTAAGGTCAACACCCGAGGGCATCGGGCTAAACGAGGGAATATCCGCAGTCTTTTCGGGCTCAGGCTGTTCAACATACTCCACGGGCTCGTCCTCTTTACCCGGAACGGGGTCGTAATCATCGCTGAAAAAGCCTCTGCCGAGCTTAGGCTTCTTGAGAGTTTTTTCGGGCTCGGGAAGCTGATAATCGTCGTTTTTCTTCTTTTTCTTCGGCTTTTCTTCTTCGGGAATATCCTCTGCATAGCGCTTCTGCTCGATTTTCTGCTGTGTGTAATCGGTTGCACGGCTAAGAGGTCTTCTGATAAGCTCAATGAGCTTTGGCATAGTTGTACCGGTAAGAAGCATAACGAGGGCAAGAAGTATAATTATGACAGTAATAAGACCGCCTGTTTTACCGAAAAGCTTTGCGATTGCACCGCCGAAAACCGCACCTGCGGCACCGCCGTTGGCAAGGCTCAGACCCTCAGCCCATGCGGCTTTAATCTGCTCGGAAAAAGAAGTCTGATTAAGATAATCACCTGAATTTGATGCGGCGTGAATAAAGGAAGAGAGGCAGACTGTTGCACTTGCAATGCCGCCTATGCGCATAGCAAGGCTGCCCAGAGGCCTGTCCTTTGCAAGCACATAAGCCGTGTAAAACAAAAGCACGGGCACTACAAAGGCGCAAACGCCGAAAAGGCCGAAGAAAATATCCTTCATTCCCTGCCAGAGGTTTGTTTCACCTTCTGCAACTCCGCTGGGCACTATAGTGACAAACAGCAAAAAAAGGCCGACGGCAAACATAACGCTGGAGATAACCTGCTTGCGTGCGGTGTTTCTCTCTCCGGCTTGCGACTGCTGCTTTTGGGTATGATTGGTTTTAGAGCTGTTGGTTTTTTTCTGTGTAGTCTGCTTCTTTGTGTTGGAAGCGGCAGACGTATTTTTCTTGGGTGCGGTTGATTTTTTCTTGTTTGTATTCTCTGCCATTTCAAATTCCTCATCTATAGATTAATGTGAAAAATTAAACATATTTTTGATATTATACCACCTTTTAAACATTTGTTCAATAGCATGAAAAATAAAATTATATAAGTAACTATAAAAAAGCTGTCCCGCTTTTGGCAGGACAGACCTTGTGAGTTATTGTATATCAGGTTTTCAGGTTGTTTTAAGGATATACCAATCAGAGAACCGTCCCCTGATTGGTATCCCCTGATTGTTAGAGGCTATTTCGCCAGACTGAATAGCATTTCGAAGAGTTTCTCTAGTATCGGTTTCAACCACGGGAATATCTGTACTATCGCCGACATTCCTGCTGACGACAGCATCAACATTAGCATTGATATCATTGTTATTATCTCCTGTATCTGCGTTAGTGTTGTTAATTGTTATTTCTCTATGACCAATTGTACCAATCAGGGTACCAATCAGGGGACGGTTCTATGATTGGTCTCCCGATTGATTGCTTTTCCTATATCGGATATTGTATATTTTATTCAAACCATTGGAATCTCCGCCTTTTCGTTTAATTGCAAATACATTATAACACATATTTTCCAAGAAAGGAAGTTACAAAATGGTTACAAATAGTTACAAAACAGTTACAAACTCCGACACCGTGTCGGTTTTGTTCAATTGCATTATACCATACATTACCACCAAAAGAAGTTACAAAACCAGTCAAATATTACATTCATTTAAGTTGTGCTTATAAAGGAAATATGCTATAATGAATTTTAATTTAAAACAAGTATTGTACTGTAGAAATTTTTAAGGAAAAGGGTGTTTGATATGTCAACAAAGCTCTGGCACAAGGATTATGAACGGGATTGGATGCGGGCTTTTCCGCTGGGCAACGGCCGTATCGGCGCAATGCTGTACGGTGACCCGTATGAAGAAACAATTGAAATAAACGAAGAATCGCTCTGGAGCGGCAGGCAGATTAAGGAAAAATACAACAGCTCACCCGAGTCGCTTACAAAAATACGGCAGCTTTTGCTTGATGAATGCTACGAGGAAGCCGCTGAGCTTTGCGAAAAAACCTTTATGTCATCACCCGAGCGTGTACGTTTCTTTGAAAGTATGGGTGAATTGCGCATTGAGTTCCCCGACAAAAGCCGATACGAAAACTACCGCAAGGAGCTGGAGCTGAGCGAAGCAATAGGCAGAGTATCGTATAACAAGGGAAGAACGGAATACAAAAGCGAGACCTTTGTAAGCGAAAAATACGACGGTCTTGTTTACAAAGTAAGTGCATCCTCAACCTTTGACTGCTACGTCACTATGGAGCGTGGGCAGGATGCCTATACCTCCGCACTGCATAAAGATCTGCTGTTTATGAACGGACGTGTAACCTGGTATGATGAGGACGTATACGGCGAATGCGGAGAAGGTATGGCCTTCGGTGCAAATATTTTTGTCCGTACCGACGGCACACTTCTCAACGATAAAAAGCACATCATTGTTCAGGATGCAACGTGGGTTATTGTTTACGGCGTATTTGAAACGAATTACAGCGTTGAAAAGTACGATATTGATGAATCAATTGACTACCGTGCCGTTCTCAGGCAAAAGCTTGAAGCTATTACGGCAGTTGATTACGAAACACTCAAGGCAGAGCATATAGCTGCACACAAGGCGTTGTTTGACAAGGTTTCATTCCGGCTCAACGCACCCGTATATGACGATATTCCCGTTGACTGGCGCCTTTATTTCCTGCAGCGCAACCGTCAGGAAGACCTTGATATGTATGAGCTTTACTATAATTTCGGCCGTTATCTGTTGCTTGAAAGCTCTGCAAAAAAAGCAACGCTTCCTGCCAATCTGCAGGGAATATGGTGCAACGGCTACCGACCCGAATGGGGAAGCGACTACCACACCAACATAAATATGCAGATGAATTATTGGCCTGCAGGCCCCGGAAATATGCCCGAGGCAATGCGCCCGTTTGTGCATTTTATGAAGATGATAAGCAGCTTCGGGCAGCAGACGGCACAGGAGCAGCTCGGCTGTAACGGCTGGGTTATTCACCACACAACCGATATTTTCGGCAGAACCGGTCCGCACGACACCATTCATTGCTTTTTCCCGATGGCAGGCCCCTGGCTTTGTCTTAATCTGTGGGATTGCTATGAATTTTCCGGCGATGATACTGCACTTAAGGAAATTTATCCCGTACTGAAGGGTGCGTGCGAATTTTTACGTGATTATCTGATTGAGGACGGCAAGGGCGGACTGACCACCGCACCGTCAAATTCACCCGAAAACTGGTTTTATTACTACGATAAAAACGGCAACAGAAAAAGCAGTATGTTCACACACGGCGCAACGATAGACTTTGAGATTATTGACGCTCTGTTCACACGCACAATTTACGCCTGCAAAAAGCTCGGCATTGACGAGGATTTTGCCGAAGGTATGCAGAATATCCTTAAAAGATTGCCTCCGCTTCGTGTAAGCAAGCGCTACGGCACACTTTGCGAATGGATAAACGACTATGAAGAGGTTGAGCCCAACCACCGCCATATTTCGCATTTATTCGGTCTGTACCCCGGCGACTGTATCAACGAAACGAAGCCCGAAATATACCAGGCAGCAAAGAACACAATTGTGCGCCGACTTTCCCGTGGCGGCGGGTCAACAGGCTGGTCAAGAGCGTGGACAATAAACTTTTATGCCCGTTTTAAAGACGGTGAAAACGCTTGGGATAATCTGCAGCAGCTGATTACAAGATTCACCGCAAACAATCTTTTTGATATTCATCCGCCCTTCCAGATTGACGGCAACTTCGGCGGTGTTGCAGGCATTAACGAAATGCTTCTGCAAAGCCACCTCGGTAAGCCCGGTGAGCGAATTATTGAAATTCTGCCGGCACTGCCCGAAGCGTGGAAAAGCGGCAGTATATGCGGCCTTAAGGCACGAGGCGGCTTCACCGTTGATGTTTTCTGGAACAAAGGTAAAGCGACAAAAATAAAAATTACCGCAGACAAAAAAGCAACTTTACGCATAAAGCTAACCGATAAAACAGCACAGCTTCGAACACAGAAGACCTGTACCGTTGAAAACGGCATACTTATTGCGCAGCTTGCCGACGGTGAAGCAATTGAGTTCAAATCCTGATTTGTTTTATATAAATTAGACATTGACAAATAAATCAATAAGTTTTAATATAGTACCATATGTTTTTTGGAGGAAAATGAATATGGGTTACAACATAGCACAAAAGCTGATAAAGAGCCATCTTGTCAGCGGCGAAATGATTCCCGGAACGGAAATCGGACTTAAAATTGACCAGACTCTCACCCAGGATGCCACTGGTACAATGGCATACCTTGAGTTTGAGGCTATGGGTGTTGAAAGAGTAAGAACGGAGCTTTCCGTAGCATATATCGACCACAACACTCTCCAGACAGGCTTTGAAAACGCAGACGACCACCGCTTTATCCAGAGCGTTGCAAAGAAAAGAGGTCTGCGCTACTCACGCCCCGGCAACGGTATCTGCCACCAGGTACATCTTGAGCGCTTTGGCAAGCCCGGCAAGACACTCATCGGCTCCGACAGCCACACTCCCACAGGCGGCGGTATCGGTATGCTTGCAATCGGCTCAGGCGGTATGGACGTTGCCGTAGCTATGGGCGGAGGCACATACTATATCCCGATGCCCAAGGTTGTTAAGGTTAACCTTACGGGCAAGCTTTCCCCGTGGGTTGCCGCAAAGGACGTTATACTTGAAGTGCTCCGCATTATGAGCGTTAAGGGCGGTGTCGGCAGAATTATCGAGTACGGCGGCGAAGGTGTAAAGACACTTACCGTTCCCGAAAGAGCTACAATCACAAATATGGGTGCTGAGCTTGGCGCAACAACCTCTGTTTTCCCGTCCGACGAAATGACAAAGGCTTTCCTTTCAGCCCAAGGCAGAGAGGAAGACTGGACAGAGCTTAAGGCAGACGAGGATGCAGAATACGAAAAGATTATTGATATTGACCTTTCCGCACTTGCTCCTATGGCTGCAATGCCCCACATGCCCGACAACGTTAAATCCGTAACCGAAATCGGTAAGATTAAGGTTGATCAGGTTTGTATCGGCTCGTGCACAAACTCCTCGCTTCACGATATGCTCAAGGTTGCCGCTATACTTAAAGGCAAGACAGTTCACCCCGACGTTGACCTTTCAATTGCACCCGGCTCAAAGCAGGTGCTTACAATGCTTTCGCTCAACGGTGCTCTTGCCGATATGATTGCGGCAGGCGCAAGAATTCTCGAATCCGCCTGCGGCCCGTGCATCGGTATGGGTCAGTCACCCAAGTCCGGCGGTATTTCACTTAGAACCTTCAACAGAAACTTTGAAGGCAGAAGCGGTACGGCAGATGCAGGAATATACCTTGTAAGCCCCGAGGTTGCAGCAGCAAGCGCAATCACAGGCGTGCTTACCGACCCGAGAACACTCGGCGAATTCCCCGAAATCACTATGCCCGAAGAATTCCTCATCAACGACAATATGGTTGAGCTTCCCGCAAGCGTTGAGGATATGGACAAGGTTGAAATCAAATACGGCCCGAACATCAAGCCCTTCCCGACAAGCGTTGCTCTGCCCGAAAGCATTGAGGCAAAGGCTGTACTTAAAGTCGGCGACAACATTACAACAGACCACATTATGCCTGCAGGCGCAAAGATACTCCCCTACCGCTCAAACATCCCCTTCCTTTCAAACTTCTGCTTCAGACAGTGTGACGAGCACTTTGCGGAAAACTGCAAGCGTGAGGGCAGCGGCATTATCATTGGCGGCGCCAACTACGGTCAGGGCTCATCCCGTGAGCACGCAGCACTTGTTCCGCTTTACCTCGGTATCAAGGCTGTTGTCACAAAGTCTTTCGCACGTATTCACTGCGCTAACCTTGTAAACGCAGGTATTATCCCCTTCACATTCAAGAATTCGGATGACTACGACAAAATTGACCAGAACGACGTTCTTTGCCTGCCCGACGTAAGAGCAGAGATTTCCGAAAACAAGGAAGTCAAGCTCATCAACAAGACAAAGAACGAAGAATATACACTTTGCTACGAGCTCTCCGACCGTCAGCGTGATATGATTCTTGCAGGCGGCCTGCTCAACTACACAAGAGAAAACGGAAAGGACAACTAAAAATGTACGAGGCACAGATTAAAGAAGCGGCTGCAAAATACGAGGCACTCCTTCGTGAGCAGCTCGAGAGAAACGAAAGAATTAAGGCTATAGGCGATTTCACCGATTACGCAAAGCTCGATAAAATTATTATCGGTATCTGCGGCGGTGACGGCATCGGCCCGATTATCTGTAAGGAAGCCGAAAGAGTTCTGCGCTATATGCTCGCTGACGAGGTTGCAAGCGGCAAAGTAGAATTCAAAGAGATTGACGGTCTTACAATCGAAAACCGTGTTGCGGCTAACAAGGCTATTCCCGACGACGTTATGGAAGAGCTTAAGGCCTGCCACGTTATCCTTAAGGGTCCGACAACCACACCCCAGGCAGGCGACCCGTGGCCGAACATTGAAAGCGCAAACGTTGCAATGAGAAAGGCACTTGACCTTTTCTGCAACCTCCGCCCCGTTAAGATTCCCGAGGAAGGCATTGACTGGGCATTCTTCCGTGAAAACACAGAAGGTGCTTATGCAGTAGGCTCAAAGGGTGTTAACGTAACAGACGAGCTTGCAACAGACTTTGTTGTTACCACAACAGAGGGTACGGAGCGTATTGCACGCCTGGCATACAACTACGCAAAGGCAAACGGCAAGGAAAGAGTTTCCATCATCACAAAGGCAAACATAATCAAGACCACAGACGGCAAATTCCTCAACATCTGTAAGAAAATCGGTGAGGAATACCCCGAAATCATAACAGACGAGTGGTATATTGATATTACAACCGCAAAGCTCATCGACCCCAAGCGCCGCAAAGACTTCAAGGTATTTGTTCTTCCCAACCTTTACGGCGACATCATTACGGACGAAGCAGCAGAATTCCAGGGCGGCGTAGGCACGGCAGGCAGCGCAAACATCGGCAAGAGGTACGCTATGTTTGAGGCTATCCACGGCTCAGCACCCAGAATGATTAAGGAAGGCAGAGGCGCTTACGCTGACCCCTGCTCAATGCTCAGAGCTGCTGTAATGCTCCTTTCACATATCGGTTATGTTGAAAAGGCAAACGCACTTGAAGCAGCGCTTGACAAGTGTATGATTACAGAAAAGAAGCTCGTAATCACAGGTCGTGACGACGGCTGCACCTGCAGCGAATTCGGCGATTACCTTATGGAAACAGTCGAAGCAATGAACTGATTACAATAACAATCAATACCCCATACAGTTTTCTGCAAACTGTATGGGGTATCGTTTATTTTCTGTTATTCTGCCACTACTGTTGTCGGGATAGCTGCTTTTTCGCTGTCGTTGATTATTACATCAATTTCTGCTGCTTCGGAACTTTCGGATTTATCATTAATTATTACCGTACCAAAACCAATATCACCATCACAATTCGAACCGTCAATTTCAAATTCAATTTTTGAATATGAATCTCCGTTCGGCTCCGTTACCGAAATCTCACCGGCATAATAGGTTTTGCCGTCATCGCCCGTATATTCTTCGACTTTTACGTCAGCATCAACCTTCTCGCCGTTGACAAAGACGTGAATTTTTTTTGAAAAAGTCTGAGCTGCTTCAACAACCTGAGAGGCTGTTTCTGCAATTGCTTCGGTTACTGCGCCGTCAGTTGCCGCATTTGCAACAACGCCGAGTGTACATATAATCAGCGCAACAGCCGCAATGCAGGCAACAAGTCTTTTAACATTTGTATGGTGCTTTTTATTTGTCATCTCCATTATCCTTTCAATTGAGCTATCGGAAGGACGGATTTTTGAAAAAGCGCTTTTGTAATCAGTCCTGTTCATTTATCCAATCATCTCCCAATTCTTGCTTTAATTTTTCTCTGGCACGGCTGAGCCTAGTTTTTACTGCGGATTCTTTTATGTTCAGATACCCGGAAATCTCTTTAACACTCAAATCCTCATAGTAAAACAGGTGTATTACCGTGCGGTATTTTTTCGGCAAACGCATAACGGCGTTGAACAAATCCTGCTGTGACTGTGTTTCAAAGCTGTCGGGTGAGGCAATAGTGCAATCATCAATATCCGTATGATTTCTGAACAATGCTTTTATGTAGTTTCTGCTTTCGTTTACACACACAGCAGTCAGCCATTTGTCAATATGCTCATCATCCTCAAAGGGCTTTTTATATTTCCACAGCTTCAAAAATACGTTGTGTAATATATCCTCCGAATCGCAGGAATTCTTTGTAAAAGACAATGCGATAAGGTAAAGCCTTTGATTATTGCGTTTTACGGCTGATTCAAATTCTTCGCTCGTCATTGTTTCACCAACTTTTTTGAAAGGTCCTTTCACTTATATAACAAATCAAAGCACCGAAAGGTTACAAAAAATCTCCTCCGATTTTATTTTTTCGAAGGAGATTTATATTTTATCTTTTGATAATCTGTGCGTCAGCCCATTCAAGGATGTCATTCATAACGGATTGTCTTTCAATTTCGTTGAGAATTTCGTGGCGCATACCCTTGTAAAGCTTGGTGTGCACGGCTGTGTGACCTGTTTTCTTAAGGTCTTCGGCAACCTGCTTTACGCCCTTGCCGTATTCGCCGACAGGGTCTTCATCGCCTGCAACAAGGAAAATCGGTAAATCCTTGCGAATATTTTTATACCAGTCTTTACCCGAAACGTACTTGAGGACAGAAAACAAATCCCTGTAGCCGCAGGCGGTAAACAGATAGCCGCAGTATTTGTCGGCAACATATTTGTCAACTATATCCGTATCGGTTGTAAGCCAGTCAAATGCTGTCCTTTGAGGCTTGCATTTTTTGTTGTATGTTCCGAAGGCAAGTGTGTTGATAAACTCGCTGCGGTGCATATTTCCCTTGCTCTTTGCAATAGCATCGGCAAGCTTGATTGCAATACCTGCCGCAGGATTGGCACCGCTCGTGCCGCAATAAATAACGCCCTTGAGGTCTTTTTTGTCGTGCAGGCGTGTGTATGCCCTTGCAACAAAGGAGCCCATACTGTGGCCGAAGAAAATCACGGGGCGCTTTTCAAACTCTGCTCTTGCAAAATTTGTAACGGTGTAACAGTCCTCAACAAGGTTTTTCCAACCGTCATTTTCGCCGAAAAAGCCAAGCTCATCGTCACTGTTGACAGATTCGCCGTGGCCGACATGGTCATGAATAAGCACGGCGTAACCGTTTTGGGCAAGAAAATCGCAGAATTCCTCGTATCTTTCCTTATGCTCTGCCATACCGTGGGCAATCTGGAATATAGCCTTGACATTTGCTTTTACAACGGGTGTATACATTACGCCCTTAATATTCGTACCTGCAAGTGCAGAGGCAAGTGTAAATTCGGTTCTTTCGGTTTTCATATTTTAACCACCTATATTTTTATTTTACGACCTTAACTTTAGCAAAAACAATATATTTTCTGTTCCAGGTATATGTAATCAAAAGCTCGTTGCCGTTTGCTACCATACCGGGGTATGAATATTCGCCGGGCATACTTTCGAGCACAACGCCCATATCCCAGGTTTCACCGTTATCCTCGGAAACGATAACGTTAAGCGGTGTTCTTTCGCCCCAGTTCTGTCTGATGGGGTTCATAACGAGGTAGAGCTTGCCGTCGTCAAGCTGTGCAACGTCGATACCGCTGTTATTGTTGAAAAGTGCCGTTTTATATGCAGGGCACCAGGTTTTGCCGCCGTCAACGGAATCGCTTCTATAGATAAAGTGTGCGTTTGTTCTCAGGAGCATATGCACCTTATCGGGCTCGGATTCCCAGAGGGTGGGCTGAATCATACCGACTACCCTGCCGTATCTCTTGGGTCTTTCAATAAACTCGGTTCTCTCCCAGGTCTTCATATCGTCATCGGAAACATCGACAAAAGCCTTCCAGTCCTTGTTCTTCTCGCAGGAGGTAGGCGCAAGAATTCTGCCGCTTTGCAGACGGATAGCCTTATTTTTAACAGGGCCTCTGCCGCCGCTGACATCGCCCTCGACAAGCTCAACGGGCTTTGTCCACGTTCTGCCGTTGTCCGTGCTTGTTACATAATAGGTCTGCCAGTCGGGAATGGTCTTGCCGACCTTAAAGAAAAGAACTATAGTTCCGTCCTCTTTTTTATAAAGAACGGGATTCCAGTGAGGAATATCCTCTGCCGCAGTAATCCTTTCGGGCTTTGACCATCCCTTTGAGCTTCTGCGTGAATACCATATATCAACATCGTCATTTTTCTCGTGCTTGCCGCCAAACCACGCCGCAAGTATTTCGCCGTTATCCATTTTAACGAGGGTTGAAGCGTGAGCAGACGGAGTAGGAGCATTGCTACAGTCAATTATAAACTCTTTGGTTACTTCAAATTTCATATTCAAACACCCTTTACTGTTTATTTTATAAGTATATTATAACAATAACAAATAGGCGTAAAAAAATCAAGCATTTATACTCTGTTTTTCACATAGATATCATTGAGGTGTGAAAATGAGAAATTCAAAGCTGCTGATACTTAACACAACCGTACTTACCCTTTCGGGCTTTCTGATGAGGACCATTGCGGTTTCATTCAACGTATATCTGACTAACCGCATAGGTGCGGCAGGGATAGGGCTTTTTCAGCTTATTATGAGCGTATATGCCCTTGCCGTAACCTTTGCCTCGGCAGGAATAAGGCTTGGCGCAACAAGGCTTGTAACGGATTCGCTGTGTAAAAAAGAAGCATCGACGGAAAAAATAGTTAAGCTGTGTATTAAGTATTCGCTGTTTACAGGCTGCGTAATAGCAGGCGCACTGTTTATACTTTCGGGCCTTATCAGCGAAAAATGGATTATGGATAAACGGGCTGAATATTCGCTGAAAATTCTTGCACTCAGCCTGCCGCCCGTTGCTGTTTCCGCTGCCCTTAACGGTTATTTTACCGCTCGGAAAACGCTTGTAAAATATTCTGTAGTTCAGCTTATCGAACAGCTTTGCAGAATAGGTGCAACCGTATTCGGACTTGCTGCGGCGGCAGGAAACGGACTTTCCGCTTTATGCGGAGCAATTGCCGCAGGAACAACGGTTTCCGAAGTGATTTCGTGTATTCTTTCGTGCACGCTTTATGCTTGTGACAAAAAGGAAAAGAACGGTTTTACAGAGAGAGGCTTATTGAAAAGGCTTATGCACATATCCGTACCCGACGCTGTG
Organism: Clostridia bacterium; assembly: GCA_017516745.1. Taxonomy (GTDB): domain Bacteria; phylum Bacillota; class Clostridia; order Oscillospirales; family Acutalibacteraceae; genus UBA8612. The sequence goes on along the minus strand of JAFXBF010000021.1, from coordinate 18,180 downwards.
GGCTCGGGTATGCGCTCGGTACTGCTGACGGTTGAACACCTGCTGATACCCGTAGGCTTCAGAAAATCGGGTCAAAAAACCGAAGAAGCACTCAGCACCTACGGCACGGTACACGGTATGGCTCTGCCCGTAATTCTCTACCCTGCCGCCGTGCTTACGGCACTTTCGGGCTTGCTTGTTCCCGAGCTTTCAGGCTTTCTCGCACTCGGACAGAAAGAAAAAATCAACCGGGTTTCAAACGAATGCTTAAAATTAACTGCAATGTTTGCTTTCGGCACAGGGGTATTTATGTTTTTCTTTGCCGATAAAACTGCTCTTGCCGTTTACGGCGACACGGAAAGTGCTTTTTATATTAAGCTGCTCAGTGTCTTGCTGCCCGTAATGTATCTCGACACGGTTACGGACGGCTTACTCAAAGGGCTTGACCAACAGCTTGCCTCTATGAGATATAACATTATCGATTCGGGTCTTTGCGTAGCGCTTGTATATTTCTTACTTCCCCGATTTGCCGTAAAGGGATATATTTTTATACTTTTCTTAAGCGAAATAATAAACTTTGCACTCAGCTTCAACAGGCTTACAAAAACAGCAGAGCTGCGTTTGAATCTGTTTTCCGACCTTGTCAAGCCCTTGCTTGCCGCACTCGGTGCAGGCTCGGTATTGAATCTGATAATGTATTTTGTTTTCCCCGATATTTCTTCCAAACTTGCACTTGCAATGCTGACGGTGCTCTTTGTTACACTGTACTTCCCGTGCCTTTATATTCTTGGTTGTATCAACAAAAACGATGTACGGCAGCTCAGCCCCGCAATAAAAAGATAAAATTACGCTTGACTAACTGACCGTAAAGAGGATATTATTGAAATAATTTGAAGGTAAAGGACATAAATGATGACGGATTTACTTGTTAAACTTTTTATCAAAGACAGCCAAAACATATCCTCGCCGCAGGTAAGGGCAAAATACGGTATGCTCAGCGGATTTGCAGGCATAGCGGTAAACTTAATACTCTGTGCGGTTAAGTTCGCAATCGGTGCAATGACGGGAAGTATTGCAATCACCGGCGATGCCTTTAACAACCTTTCTGATGCCGCAAGCTCGGTTGTTTCGCTTTTCGGCTTCAAGCTTGCCTCAAAGCCTGCTGACAAAGAACACCCCTACGGTCACGGCAGACTCGAATACCTTTGCGGTATGGCAGTCGGTGCACTTATACTCTTTATGGGCTTTGAGCTTGTCAAAAGCTCTATTTCAAAAATCATTACCCCTGAAAAAACTGCTTTTTCGTGGGTTGCGGTTACCGTGCTTGCTGTATCAATCCTCGGCAAAATCTGGCTTGCCGTGTTCAACAAAAAAATCGGCAAGACCATAAATTCCGAAACGATTGCCGCCGTTGCAACAGACAGCATAAACGACATTGTTGCAACAACAGCTTCCATTGTTGCGCTTGTACTTTCCAACTATTTCACCATACCGTTTGACGGTATTTTCGGCGTAATAGTTTCGGGCTTTGTGCTTTACGCCGGCTTCGGTGTTTTCAAAAGCACGGTCAGCCCCCTTCTCGGTCAGCCGCCCACAGAGGAAACGGTAAGAGCAATTGAAAATAAAATCCTGTCTTACGACGGCATACTCGGCGTGCACGACCTTATTATCCACGACTACGGCCCCGGCAGGTGCTTTGTATCCGCACACGCAGAGGTTTCATCTGTGGCAGATATTATGGAAAGCCACGACCTCATTGACGTAATTGAGCAGGATATCACAGCCGAAATGGGTTATTCAATAACCATACATATGGATCCGTTGGTTGTAAACGACGAAACAATCAACTACGCAAAGGCTATGGTAACAGGCATAGTAACAGATATTGACTCAACGCTTTCAATTCACGATTTCCGTGTTGTATCAGGCCCCCACCACACAAACCTTATTTTCGACCTTGTTATACCTTTTTCAGTAAAAACCGATAGTGCAGTAATTATCGGGCAAATTAATTCCGCCCTTGAAAAACAGGAAAAGAATTATTATGCGGTAATTACGGTTGACCGCAGCTATCATTAAAACAATATGTACAAGCGGAGTTTTGGCAGTTTCGACAAAACTCCGCCTTGTTTTGTGCAGATTTTTCTACTCCACGTTTTTTGACAAAAAACTTTTTAATATTTACAAACGGCAAGTTATTATGTACAATATGTATAGGTTTAATTTAACAGACTACACTAAATAAAACAAAGGAGATTGTGCAACTGTGAAATTCACCGAGCTTGACGACAACTTTCAGACCATCCCCAACGGCCCTCTCGGCATAATTGCTCTCCCCGGTTGTGAAGAGCTTGCCAAGAAGATTGACTGGTACCTCACCACATGGAGATCCAAGAGACACGAGGAGCACAAGGAAACTCTTCATTTCAGAGGTTATGAGCGTGATTCATACCTTATCGATGTACGCTTCCCCCGTTTCGGCACAGGCGAAGGCAAGGCAACAATCCACCAGACTGTAAGAGGCTATGACCTGTTCATTCTCTGTGACTGCTTCAACTACGGCGTTACATACGAGATGTACGGCATCAACGTTCCGCTCAGCCCGGATGAGCACTTTGCCAACCTCAAGCGTGCTATCAGCGCTATCGGCGGCAAGGCAAGAAGCATCACTGTAATTATGCCCATGCTTTACGAAGGCAGACAGCACAAGCGTTCCTCCCGTGAATCACTCGACTGTGCAAATATGCTTCAGGAGCTGTGCAACGAAATGGGTGTTGACAACATCATCACATTCGACGCACACGACCCCAGAGTGCAGAACGCTATTCCGCTTAAGGGCTTTGAAAACGTACAGCCTGTTTATCAGATGATAAAGGCTATGACAAGAACCATTGACAATCTCCACTTCGATAAAGAACACCTTATGGTCATCTCCCCCGACGAAGGCGGTATGGGCAGATGTATTTACTATTCAACTGTTCTCGGTGTTGAGCTCGGTATGTTCTACAAGCGCCGTGACTACACAAGAATTGTTAACGGCAGAAACCCCATTATTGCACACGAATTCCTCGGCGCAAACGTTGAAGGCAAGGACGTTATCATTGTTGACGATATGATTTCTTCCGGCGAATCAATGATTGAGGTTGCTACAAAGCTTAAGGCACTCAAAGCAAACCGTATCTTCATCTGCACAAGCTTCGGTCTTTTCTGCAACGGTCTTGATGCATTTGACGAAGCTTACGAAAAGGGACTTATCCACAAGGTATTCACAACTAACCTTATTTACCGTACACCCGAGCTTCTTGCCCGTGAGTGGTACGCAGAGGTTGACCTTTCCAAGTACGTTTCCCTTCTAATAGATACACTCAACCACGACCTTTCAGTCAGCAGCCTTCTTGACCCCGCAGACAGAATCGAAAACCTTCTCGTTTCCAAGGGATATAAGGAAGCAAAATAACTAATCATATAATGCCTGTGTAGTTCAAAACTGCACAGGCAAATTTTTTTAAAAAATTTTTAAAAAAAGTGTTGACAAACAGCAAAAGTGCGATTATAATAACAGTAACGATTACTGATATCGTTAAAAACAAAACAAGTGAGGTGATTGTATGGCAACCAAATACAGCCGCCAAAGAGAAACAATACTGAATAATCTTTGTTCACGCACCGACCACCCCACAGCAGACGAGCTGTATATGGACCTGAAAGAAGAGCTTCCGAATTTAAGCCTCGGCACACTTTACAGAAACCTTGCAATGCTTACCGACAACGGCACAATTCTGAAATTCCATTGCGGTACCTGCGACAGGTTTGACGGCAACAACTCCCTTCACTATCACCTGATATGTGAAAATTGCGGAAGGCTGTATGACCTTGACCATTCTCCCCTGACAGAGCTTGACAGCCTTTTTGCTCAGGGCTACAGCGGAAAAATCCGTTCACATCTTTTAGTTTTTTACGGTCTTTGCGCAAACTGCAATACCGTTAAATAAAAAATCATAGAAATTAATAAAAATTATATTTTGGAGGAAAAATTATTATGAAAAAGTTTGTATGTTCTGTATGCGGTTATGTTCACGAAGGCGATTCAGCTCCTGAATTCTGCCCCCAGTGCAAGGTTCCTGCTTCCAAGTTCAACGAGCAGAGCGGTGAAATGAGCTGGGCAGCCGAGCACGTTGTCGGCGTTGCAGCAGGTGCTCCCGAAGAAATCCTCGAAGGTTTGAGAGCTAATTATATGGGCGAGTGCACAGAGGTTGGTATGTACCTTGCAATGGCAAGAGTTGCTCACAGAGAAGGCTACCCCGAAATCGGTCTCTACTGGGAAAAGGCAGCTTATGAAGAAGCAGAGCACGCAGCAAAGTTTGCAGAGCTTCTCGGCGAAGTTGTAACAGACAGCACAAAGAAAAACCTCGAGATGAGAGTTGAAGCTGAAAACGGCGCAACACAGGGCAAGTTCGACCTTGCAAAGATGGCTAAGGAGCTCAACCTCGACGCTATCCACGATACCGTACACGAGATGGCAAGAGACGAAGCAAGACACGGCAAGGCGTTCCAGGGTCTTCTTGAGAGATATTTCGGTTAATCATCTCCCCTATAAATCACGAAAGAGTGGCTGAAAAGTCACTCTTTTTTAGTAAAATATTTTATCAGGCTTCTTTTTCCATTTCCATTTTGCTGAATTTCTGACCCCAGGCATTTGCCCAGGCTTCGCAATACAGCTTGTAATAGGAAATATTGTTCTTCTTTCTGTAGCCGTCAAAGCAGTTGCACCATATCATTGACGGCAGAGCAATTACGACATAATAAAGAGGTCCGAGAAGCAGGCATTGCCAGGTGTGGCCGTACTCGTGAATACGGGTGTTATATGTCCATTTCTTGCTCTTGTGCTGGTCACGCATAAAGATAAAGAGTCCCAGTGAAAGTCCGCCCGATTTCCACGGCAGATAGACAATATACGAATAACCGAAGCGCTGCCAACGGCGTTTCTTTATTTTTGTGCAGATTAAAAACGCTATTCCTCCTGCTATATTTACGGGCAGACCCCAAGTCCATTGAACAAGGTAAAACAGAAAATCCAGAACGGCATTTTTAGCGTTCTTTTCTTTTTTATCGGGTGCTTTTTTTGTAATATCAGCCATTGTTGAGTTTCTCCTTTTCCGCTTTGAGTTCGAGTAAAATCAGGTATTCACCGTTTTCGTTTGTTTCAAGCGTATGTGCTTCACCGTTGTTATTCTGACCGAGCCATGTATTTTCGAATTTCTGACCCGAAATAAGTTCACATCTTTGCTTTTCTTCGGGTGAAAGGGCTACGCTGCCGTATTTGTGTTTTGTGGCAATTGCGGCACGAATCATAGTGTGGTCATCCTTTGTCATACGGAAACGCTTGAGAAGGATAAGCGAAATCAATGCTGCAGCAATCGGGATAACAGCAACACAGATTCTTACACCCATAACGGCACTTGCGGACTGTGCAAAAAGCTGACCCGTAGCATTTTCATAATCTGCAACGGTATCACCCGTTACAAGACCGAAGCCCTGAAGGGTGAAGCCTACAAGCGCCGCCATAACACCGCTTATACTCTTTTTGATGAGTGTACTGAATGTGGATATAACGCCCTCTCTGCGACGGCCTGTGATAAGCTCGTCAACATCCGTAAGGTCGGGGAAAATGTTAGTTGAAACAAAGCCGAGACCGGACATACCGAAGGGATAAAGCAACATACTGAGCATCATAAGAGCCGACCAGAAGAACGAACCGCCCGACTGCATTATAAGGCCGATTGCAAGACCTGCAACCATAAGCGGAGTGACGATATTGCCGCATTTTTTCTTGCCGTGCTTCATCGTCAGAGCGTAATTAAGCGGAAATGCTGCAGCCTCCGCAACGCCTGCAACGGCATTGAAAAGGGCATATTTGCTGTACTGGTTTGCAAGATATTTAATATAGTAAACCTTTGAATTTGCATAAAATCCCGTTGCAAACTGATAAGCAAGGCTCATAAAGAAATACTGTCTGAACGACCTGTTTCTGAAAACGAGGACATATTCACGGATTATGTATTTTACATCAAGCTTATCTACCTTATTGTCAAGTGAACTCGGCTCACGGGTTTTAAAATATGTGAGAAATACCGCAATGCCGAAAAAGACGGAAAGCACGATACCGATAACAAGAAAAGGTGCTTTTGAAGCAGAAGTGATATTGTCTTTTGAGCCGAAGGCGGCAAGAATTACAACAACTATACCGAAGGCAGGCACCATACCTGCGGAATTGAAAAGATAGCCTACGGAATTATACTGCGTACGCAGATTGTATTCGGGTGCAAGCTCGGGCAGCATAGCAGTATGCGGAACACCGATAACGGTATAAGCCGTTTTATAAAGCATATAAACAAGCACAAAATAGACCATTGTCTTTGCGCTGTTGTGTGTACCGTTGAGACCGTATGAATTCCACAAAAGCGTATAAGAAATAACCATAAGCGGTATGCCTATCAGAAGATATCGCCTGTGCTTACCAGAAGACGCACGTGTACGGTCGGTTATAATACCCATAACAGGGTCGGTAACGGCATCCCACACGGTTGCAAACATAACAACCATACCTGCCTGATTGAGGGAAAGATTAACAACATCGGTAAGGAAAATCGTAAAGTACATACTGATTATGTACCCTGCACCGCCCATATACATATTGGCGTAGCTGTAATTAATCATAGGCAGTATAGTGGTTTTAAAATCGCCCTGAACTCCTATGGCTTTTTTTATTCTCTCACCCATCACAGCACCTCTTCTGATGTGAATTTGATAAATTAATTGTATCTCTTTTACTTTGCGCTGTCAACTTCCGCAATAAATAATATTTATTGACTAATCGCACACAAAAAGATATAATAACTGTAAATTCAGCTGACAAGTGAGGTTTTTGTTATGAAGAAAATCACAAGAGCATTGAGTTTCCTGCTTGTATTTGCTGTACTTGCTTGCACAACAGGTCTTTTTGCCGGTGCAACAGACAGCAAGAATTACTATTACATTGATGCAATTGACGGTAACGACAACAACAGCGGTACGGATATCAACAATGCCGTTAAAAGCATTGCAGGTCTTAAGGACCTTAATGTCGGTCCCGGCACCCACTTCCTTTTTAGAAACGGCGGCGAGTATGAATGTGCCGTTACGCTCACCTGCGAGGGTACAAAGGATAATCCCGTTGTTATTTCCTCATACGGTGAAGGCGAAACCGCAGTACTGAAAACCGACGAGCGCAAAGACGTTTTCCAGCTTTTCGACTGCTCTTATGTCACCATTTCAAACCTTAACATCACCGCACCCAACGGCGGCGGTATATGGATTGATACATACAACAAGACCTCTGTCGGCATTACCATTGACAACGTTTATTTTTATGATATGCAGAACTACAAGGTTCACAGCCGTGACGATTTTCAGAACGGTGCCTCATCGGCAAGAGCTGCAATTATGGTAAAGGGTCTGCCTGCAAAATCCAGATACGCAGTAAACGACCTGACCATTACCAACTGTGAAGTTTACAACTGCGCTAACGGCTTCATTATATGGGGCTCATGGAACGATTCACAGACACCTTGGTGCGAGGAAGAGGACATTGACCCCATATTCAACACAGGTCTGCTTATAAAGGGCTGTTATTTCCACGAAATGGATGCCGAAGCTGTAGTTGTCGGTATGTGTGACGGTGCGCTCGTAACGCATTGCCGAGCAATTAACTGCTGTCAGGGTGAAGGTGTTGACGAAAACGGCGAAATCGAATATTTCACTGCCGCAATGTGGTTCTGGGGAAGCGTTAACAGCACCATACAGTACTGCGAAATTGCAGGACAGAAGAACTTCGGCGACGGTATGGCGGTTGACTTTGACTCCTTCTCTCACAACTGCACCTATCAGTACATCTATTCCCACGACAATATGCGCTTTATGTGCAACTGCCCTAACCACAGCGGTCAGCACGGCAACACGGTAAGATACTGCCTTTCCGTTAACGATAACGGCGGCAGAAGCACAACCGCTTCCGGCAAGGCAGGAGAGCATGGCTTCAGCTTCTACAACAACACAATTATCAACTGCGGCGAATTCCAGATTGTAAACCTTTACGATTCACTTTTTGCCAACAACATAATCATTCCTACCGAAGGTGCTACAATAGCCTACGACCTTGACCCAACACGAGGCAACACCGTAACAAACAACTGCTACTACGAGGTAATGACACCGCTTATTGACTTTGGCTCATTCAACACAAGACCGGGTTTTGCAGGCGAAGGCTTTGAAGGATTTGAACAGTATTTCCTGTCTGACAAATCCCCTCTCATCGGTGCAGGTATTGAAATTGAAGGCGATGACTGCACAACCGACTTCTTCGGCAACGAAATCACAAGCACCAACATCGGCTGTTACGGCGGTGAAGGTGTTGATGCTCCGTACGAGAAGGAAACATTTATTGAAAAGCTTATCAGAACAATTCTTGATATAATCGAAACCATAAAACACGAAATTTACGTTATTTTCGATTGACGTCGGAGGAAAACAAATGAACTTTCTTGAAGAAAGAATTATAAAAGACGGCATTGTAAAGCCGGGCAATGTTTTAAAGGTTGACAGCTTTCTCAATCATCAGATGGATATTGAGCTTATGGACAGAATGGGTGAAGAATTTCACCGCCGTTTTGCCGATAAAAGCATTACAAAAGTTCTTACAATCGAGGCTTCGGGTATTGCCATAGCCTGCTCTGTTGCAAGGTGCTTCAACGTACCGCTTGTTTTCGCAAAGAAATCGAAGAGTGTCAATATTGAAGGCGATATGTACATAGCGGAGGTTGAGTCATTCACACACAAGAACAAAAATCAGGTTATTGTTTCAAAGAAATTCCTCAACGCAGACGACCGTGTGCTTATCATTGACGACTTTCTCGCCAACGGCTGCGCTTTACAGGGACTCATATCAATAACCGAAGCATCGGGCGCAAAGGTTGAAGGCTTGGGCATTGCCATTGAAAAGGGCTTCCAGATCGGCGGTCAGGTAATCAGAAACCTCGGCTACAAGCTCGAATCACTCGCAATTGTTGACGAAATGAACGCCGAAACAGGCGAAATTAAATTCAGAGAGCAATAATATGAAAACAAAACCTTTCACCGTAACAGCACACACAGGCTGTATGGGCACTAAGCCCAATTCGATTGAAGCTATACTTACGGGCTTTGAAGCAGGTGCTGATATAATTGAATTCGACCTTAATTTCGACAGTGACGGCACTCCCCTGCTTTCACACGATGCACCGAAAGGCGGCGAAGTTACGCTCGACGAAGCATTTGCAACGCTTGAACAATGTAACAATTTAAAGGCAAATGTTGATGTAAAAAGCGTTGAGAAAATTGAACAAGTTGTTCCGCTTGCAAAAAAGCACGGTGTACTTGACAGAATTTTCTTTACCGGTGTGCACGAGAGCTTTGCAGAAGCGATAAAGACAAGAGCACCCGAGGTTGAATATTACCTCAACATCGGTGTATTACCCAAATGGAAACAGACCGATAAATACCTAAAATCGCTGGTTGATAAAGTAAAAGCCAACGGTGCAATAGGTATCAATTTCAATAAAAATAACGCAACGAAAAGACTTGTTAATGCATTCCATAAAAACGGTTTGCTTGTTTCAATATGGACGGTTGACGAAAAGAGAAAAATGAAAAAAATCATTTCTCTGTCACCGGATAATATTACAACACGACATCCGGATACGTTGATTAAAATAACAGAAAAATAGTATTAAAGGCTGCTTTGCTATTACGCAAAACAGCCTTTATTGTTAATGCAAATTAGAGTTTGCAGGAGCGACCTTCGGATATTTATTCCGCAATATTCCTTGCCACATACACACCGCTGGCGGAGGCGTGGGAAAGCGAATGGGTTATGCCGCTGCCGTCGCCGATGATATAAAGGCCGTCGTACTTACTTTGCAGCTTTTCGTTGACCTCAACCTCCATATTGTAGAACTTGACCTCAACACCGTAAAGCAGAGTATCGTCGTTTGCCGTACCCGGTGCAACCTTATCAAGAGCATAAATCATTTCGATTATGCCGTCAAGGATACGCTTAGGAAGGACAAGGCTCAAATCGCCTGCCGTAGCATTGAGTGTGGGCGTAATAAACGCCTCGTCAATACGTTCCTGTGTTGAACGCTTACCTCGGATAAGGTCGCCGAAGCGCTGAACAATAACACCGCCGCCGAGCATATTGCTTAAGCGTGCTATGCTTTCGCCGTAACCGTTGGAATCCTTAAAAGGCTCTGAAAAATGCTTTGCAACAAGCAAGGCAAAGTTTGTGTTTTCCGTCTGCTTTGCAGGGTCTTCGTAGCTGTGGCCGTTTACGGTAATAATGCCGTTTGTGTTTTCGTTAACAACGGCACCCTTGGGATTCATACAGAAGGTACGCACCTTATCGCCGTATTTTTCGGTACGGTAAACAATCTTGCTTTCATAAAGCTCGTCAGTAATATGCGAAAAAACCTCGGCAGGCAATTCCACACGCACACCGATATCAACACGGTTACTGTGTGTAGGTATATCAAGCTCACTGCAGACCTTTTCCATCCACTTACTGCCGATACGTCCAACGGAAATTATGCACTTTCCGCAAGGGTATGTCCCCTCTTTACAGACTACCTCATAGCCGCCGTCGGTAATATTAATAGTTTCAACGGGGGTGTCAAAGTAGAAATCGACCTTATCTTTAAGGTAATTATAAAGATTTTCAAGCACGACATAGTTTATATCCGTGCCCAGGTGACGCACGGAAGCCTCCAGAAGATGAAGGTCGTGCTGTATGCACTGCTTTTTGAACGAAGAGCCTGCCGTAGTGTAGAGCTTTGTTCCCTCTCCGCCATAGGCAAGGTTAATTTCGTCAACATAGTGCATCAGCTCAAGAGCGTGCTTTTTGCCGATATACTCGTAAAGCGTACCGCCGAAATCGTTGGTGATATTATATTTACCGTCCGAAAAAGCACCTGCACCGCCGAAGCCGCTCATAATCGAGCAGCTTTTGCAGCCTATACAGGTTTTTATTTTTTTGCCGTCAATCGGGCAACGGCGCTTATTGAGAGCGTGACCTGCTTCAAAAACGGCAACCTTCATATGCGGCGCAAGCTTTGTAAGCTCGTAGGCAGAAAAAATACCGCCGGGGCCTGCACCGATGATAATAACATCATATTTCATATAATTCACTCTGTTCAGAATTATTCTATCGGCTCAAAATCCGATGCCGGATGCTTGCACCACGGGCAGACAAAATCGTCGGGTAAATCGGCACCTTCGTGAACATAACCGCAGATTTTGCACACCCAGCCCTTTGTCTTGGGCTTTTCGGGCTTGGGCTTGATATTGGCGAAATAGTATTCGTAAGTCACGCTCTTTTCGTCACTGAGTACCTTTGCTTCTGTAACATCTGCAATAAACATTGTGTGCGTACCGCAGTCAACCTTTTCGGTAACCTTTGCGCTGTAAAAAGCGTTTGCGTACTTTGTAAGGTAAGGAAGATTATTTTCCGATGCTGCCCACGACTCAAAGCCGTCAAACTTATCGGTAAATCTGCCCGAAGAAAAGCCGAAGCGCTCAAAGACGGAAAACGGCGTGCTTTCGGTGAGAACGCTTACATTGAAAATGCCGCTGTTCATAATAAGGTCGTGCGTATAGTTCGACTTATTAACGCAAACAGCAATTTTTAATGGGTTCTGCGTAACCTGAATGACTGTATTCACGATACAGCCGTTATTCTTAACCGTATCTGCCGCAGTAAGGCAAAAGAGACCGTATGAAATTTTGAATAAAGCATTATTGTCAACAGTATTGCTCATTGTTTATTCCTCCTGTTTAATAATTATTGCCAATTTGATTATATCAAAAACACATCTGTTAAATCAAGTTAAAATATTTTATTATTTTGGATTGTAAAAATGTAAAAATTTTGTGAATTATTGTCACTTTATTTGATTCAGATATTATAAGATGATATATTGTTTTTGTGAGATTATTTTACTTATTTGAGGTGGGTTTATGGAAATAGCGGTATGTGATGACGACTTGATAGACAGAAACACCGCCGCACAAATGCTCAGACAGTGTTTAAGAATGAGCAATTCAGGCGGCGGTATAACCTGCTTTTCCAACGGCATTGACCTGTTGTATGAAGCGCAGGACGGCAAAATATTCGATGCTGTTTTTCTGGATATTTATATGGACAAAATGATGGGAATGGAGGTTGCACGGCGGCTTCGTGCAAGCGGTTACAACGGAAAAATCATTTTTATGACTGCCACATCGGGCTTTGCCGTTGAAAGCTACGAGGTTAAAGCTTCGGGATACATCCTCAAACCCGTCACCTTTGAAAAAATTGAGAAAATAACAAACGAGCTGCTTGAAGATTTTGACGCAGAGGTGTATCACCTGCGGCACCGTGGCGAAATAATCAACATCGATTACAACAATATTATATTTGTGGAAAGCTGTAATTCGAAATGCCTGCTGCATTGCACTTCGGGCGATACCCACACGGTTTACAAACGCCTGTGCGATATTGAGGATGAGCTTTGCGACAGCCGCTTTCTGCGCTGCCACCAGAGCTATCTTATCAATATGAACCACATTGTTTACGCAGACAAAAGCTTCCGCACAGACAACGGTGAAACCGTGCTGATAAGACAGAAAAACCTAAAAGAAATCAAGGATATTTACTACAGATTTTTGAAATAGATTAACCCGCTTTAAGCTGAAGTCTGAATTTATCGGCTATCATTGCGACAAATTCCGAGTTTGTGGGCTTACCCCGTGAGGACTGGATGGTGTAGCCAAAATAGGAATTGAGCACATCGACGTCTCCCCTGTCCCACGCAACTTCGATAGCGTGACGGATGGCTCTTTCGACCCTTGAAGATGTTGTGGCATATTTTTTGGCGACACCAGGATAGAGAAGCTTTGTGACAGCGTTGATGCTTTCCTCGTCGTTAATTGCCATAAGTATTGCTTCACGAAGGTACTGATAGCCCTTGATATGTGCAGGTACGCCTATTCTGTGAAGTGTCTGTGTAACCTGCATTTCAAGACTTGCGGCAATGTTTTCTTCGGTTTTGGCTGTGCCTATACTTAAGTTGCTGATACGCTTTGCCATTTCACCAAAATCAAAGGGACGCAGGAAATAATAATCCGTGCCTGCCGACATAACCTCGCTTTCAAGTGTCGGGTTATCAAAGCCCGATACAACAATATATTTAGGCTGATTTGCAAGACCTGCTGCACGAAGGCTTCTGATAACGCCTATTGCATCGAGATTGGGCATAAACACCTCCATTACAACAATGTCGGGGTTTTGTCTTATTACGGCATCAATGAGCTTTCTGCCGTCCTTTTCGACACATTGGGCATCAATACCGTTTGCCTGCATTGATTTTGCGCAGGGTTTGCCGAAAGCCTCGGAATTATCTGCCACAAGAGCCTTTAAATTCTTATCCATAAATCAGTTTTTCCTTTCTTTTCGGGCAAATAAGCCCGTTGTTTTTGTGAGTTGTGCTCACTTCATAAAGTATATTAGCAAACTTTGAAGGATAAAAACCGTACTTTGTGAAAACGGGGCTTTTGGCATTGAGTTCGGCAGAAATGAAATAAAAATAAGCACACAAAACAAACAACACGGCTGAAAAACAGCCGTGTCTGGTGAATATTATTTATTTTTCGGGGATAACCTCGGTTACGGTCAGTTTTCTGTCGGAAGCGGTAAATTTAACTTCAAAACCGGCGAACAAAAAACCGTAAACCCTTTTGGGGTCGTGCTGATAAGACGGTCTCGGGTCTGAACCTAAAACCTTTATAAGGGTTTCACGCTTATCCCCGGGGATTTTTTCAAGAAGTGAAGAATCAAATTCCACCTCAAGGCTTCTGTCGGCAAGCGTTTGTGTAAAGCCGCCCGTTGCCTGCGGTATACTGTCGGCATAAGGCAGATAGGGCTTTATGTCATAAATCGGTGTACCGTCCATAAGGTCGCTTCCGCTTACATACAATACAGGGCCGTCGGGTGAATTGAGTTCTATCCTTTCAAGCCTAACGCAGGAAAGCCCTAAAGGATTCGGACGGAAAGGAGAACGGGTTGCAAAAACGCCCATACGTGTGTTGCCGCCAAGCAGAGGCGGACGCACAGTCGGTGACCAAGTTTCCCTCACCGCTTCGGAAAACTGCCAGAGAAGCCATATATGGGAAAAATCCTCCAGCCCTCTGAACGCTTCGGGCACACGGTATTCCTCTTCAAATACTATTTTACCCTTGATTTCCTCAACAAGACCGCTTTGCCTTGGCAGACCGAACTTTGTGGGGAAATCCGTTTTTATGTGTGCAATAATTTTCATCTGTAATATCTGTCCGTGTTTTTTAAATAATCAATGAGCATCATAGGCCAATCGGTCTGAATAACATCAAAGCCCTTGTCAGCCAACCAGCCCCAGCCGTAATCACGGGATACGGTCAATGCGCTGTCGTCGCTGTGACCGCCTGACAGCTGATCCTTGTAATCGTAAATAATTGAATTTACCCAAACAAGGATATTGTCCTTGTGCATTTTTTCAATAAACTCTTCGCCTGCAAGTGGTGAATCGTCCTTTTCAAAAAGCACTTCAACACCGACATAGTTGACATTGCGCTTTAAAAGCTCCTCGTGCGCAGGATGCTTTTCTTTGACGATAGGCATAAACTGCAATTCGGGCGCAAGGTCTTCAAGTACCTTTATAACCTTGTCACTCATTTTGCTTTTGACAAGCACCTGGTCAACCATATTGTGGTGCTTTATTGCCTTGTAAATTTTTTCGGGGTTTCCCCAGAATTTATCGACATTTATATAACAGCGGTCTTTGAAGGCTTCGAGAAAGTCGTCAAGACTTGTAACGCCGAACTGGGTCGGGGTTTCGTCAACATTGCGGTAACGCAGCTTCTTTACAGTCTCATAATTCATGGTTGGAATAAGCCTTAATTTGCCCAGATGCGGCTTTTCCATACCGGGATGGAAAAGAACAAGCTTACCGTCACGGGTACAGTCAACGTCAATTTCAAGCATATCTGCGCCCTGCATAAGCGCAATTTCATAAGCTGCCATAGTGTTGCAGGGTATGTTTCCGCCGGAAGCACCACGGTGGGCTACAACAATTATATTTTCCTTTGCCTTTTGTCGTAAGTCGAAATTCATAGAAAAACCTCGGTTTATGTTTTTTTCAATTGTAGCACAATGCCAGCTTATGTCAATACGATTTTACAAAGACTACCTTACCTTCGGCAACATGAATTACAAGTGTATAATACTGAACGGACAATTCATTTTGCGACGGCAGTCGATTTGGTGCAGAGTTTCTCTGCTGAAGATAAAGATTATACTTTCGTACTATTACCCTGTCGTCATATCCGTCGGCAAAGTCATAATATTCAGTAATATAGGCGGGATAGATACCTTCATTCTTAAACAGTTTAATCAGATCGGCTTCACTCATACCCAAACTGAATTTTTCTTCAAACGCGTCACCTTCGGCTTTGCTGAGTACAATATTGCCGTTGCAGGAGCTGTCGTTGACAAGATTAAATTCGGTAATTTCAGAATCACCCTCAACGGTGAATTTGATATTTCTTGACTCGCTTATATATTCGTTACCTTCCTTTTCAAAGCCAATACGTTGAGCACGCTTTTCAAAATCCTTCATTGTAAGGTCAACACACATTCCCTCAGACAAAAAGCCGTAAACATCATCCATTATTCTCTTTTCGTTTTCCTCATCGGCAGGCTCGGTTGTGGCTTCGGGAGTTTTGTCGTTATAATCGTTATAGTGGGGATAATTGCTGTATTTGTCTTCTCTTTCAGGGATAACCAAATAACCCTTTGCGTAAGAATAACCTACAAGTCCGCCAAAAGTAAGAACTGCAACGGCAAATATGACTAGCGCACGGGTGATAAAGCGTTTTTTGCTTTCGGGGCTGTTTACCGTTTCGATACCAAGCACGGCAAACCACGATGCCAGCAACAAAAGCACACAAGCAATTACAACAAACGCAAGCTGCCACGGTGCTTTGTTCATAACATTTGCAAATACCGTCAGGAATCCGTCAAGTCTCAACATTATAAGCATAATCAAAGCAAACATTGTCCCAAGAACAGCCACACTGCCTGCAATTGCAAAATAGCGCTTCAATGCACCGGATATAAAAAAGCAAAATGCCGTCAGGATGCTCAAACCTGCAAACCACGCAACAGCAACAGAATATGCAAGAATTTCCTTTGGAAGTGCTTCAACATCAACTAACGACCAAACAAGATTAATTGCCCCGACATCATTGAGAACATAAACCGAAACTATATTTGTTGTTAAGACTGCCGCCAATGCAATGAGCATCTGACCGACAGCAAAAGCAAAGCTTGCGTTTACCCTTTCAAAAACCGATATGGGCATTGTTTTGCTATAAGTCTTCCACTTTGCGTTTTGTGCGTATCCTCCAACGAACAAGCCGGCAAACAATACACCCACAACAACAAAATCGCTGGCAAATGTAAAGTCAAGCACAAGCTGTAATACATGCAGCACAGCAAAGCTGAGCAGCATAAAAAAGTTCATTTTGACAATGTACCATTGATTTACAAGTGCTTTTTTCATATTTTTACCCCCCTTTTAATTATAAATGCTGATTTCTGACAAACAGAACAAATAGTTCTTCCATATTAACAGGCTCGAAGTTCATACCCTCAGGGATAGCCGTGCGTTCTATGACAGCATCTACACCGTAGTGAGTATCGACACTGCCCTTGACGGCTGACGGGTCAATTTTATCAAATTCATCCGCAGAGCAATGAACGGTTGCGTAACGGTCAAGAAGCCTGTCCTTTTCGTCGCAGAGAACCACCCTGCCCTTATGGATAAAGGCAACATAATCACAGAGCTTTTCAAGGTCGCTGACAATGTGAGAGGAAATGAGAACGGAATTTGTCGGCACACGGGTAAACTCGTGGAGAATTTCAACAATCTCGTTTCTGACAACAGGGTCAAGTCCGCTTGTGGGCTCGTCCATAATCAGCAGCTTTGCCGAATGTGAAAGCGCCACGGCAATGCTCAGCTTCATTTTCATACCCTTTGAAAGCTTTCTGACAACCTTCTTTTTGTCGATTTCAAAGCGCTCAAGGTAAGCAAAAAACTGCTCCTCGTTCCACTTGGAATATGTACTTTTCATCATTTTATTAATCTGTACAGCCGTAAAGATATCAGGGAAGCAGGGGTCATCCAGCACAACGCCGATTTCGTCCTTTGCCTTTACCCTATCCTCTGCCGTTTTACAGCCAAGAAGGCTGATTTCCCCCTCGTCCTTTTCAAGGATATCGAGCATAAGGCGTATTGTTGTGCTTTTGCCTGCACCGTTTTCGCCTATAAGACCCATAATACAGCCGTAAGGCAAGGTCAGACTGACATCCTTAAGCTCAAAAGCTCTCGTTTCGCCCCTTTTTGCCTTATACTTTTTGCAAAGTCCTTTTAATTCAACAGCGTTCATATTAATTAATCCTCCCCTGAAATAAGTTTATACATTTCTATAATTTCGTTTTCGTTTAAGTTGCATGAGCCTGCAAGCACCGATATTTTCTGCATATAATCCTCTATTTTACGCAGGTTTTCCTCACGCAGCAGCTGAGTGTTTTTCGGTGCAACGAAACATCCCTTTCCTGCAACGGTATAGACAAAGCCCTCCCGTTCAAGCTCATCATAAGCACGCTTTGTTGTTATGACGCTTATGCGCAAATCCTTGGCAAGATTTCGGATTGAGGGCAGCATTTCATCCTCGCATACGGCACCGCTGATTATATGGTTTTTAATCTGCGTGTATATCTGCTCGTATATCGGCACACCGCTCCTGTTATTGATAAATATGTTCATTGCACACCTCCCGTAAAAAGCTGTGTTCCTTAACTGTTCATAAACAGTATATACAGTTTTGGGAATTTTGTCAATAGTTTTGCAAATTACGGTTTGTCGGGGACAAACAATGCAAAATGCAAAGTTCAAAATGCAAAATTGTGGGAGGGCTTCGCCCTCACCCATTTGTATAAATCGCTCTAAATTAACATTTTATAAAATCGGAGCGAAGCGACCCTTAACTTTGCACTTT
>JAFXBF010000026.1 GCA_017516745.1 Clostridia bacterium | reverse complement strand
TTTTCTTATTATCTCTCCGATATCTTTTTTCAGTTTTCCATATATTTCTTTTCTCCTATATTTCGGTGCAAATACTATATGGTACTGACATCTGTATGTTGAGTGTGATAATGTTTTTATTTCGTTGTTTCCATCTTTTTTATCATGTTTTTAACCTCCTGTATTTTAGTAATGCGGCTGCCAAACCGCTTCTATTATACTCGGAGGTTATTTCTTTTCTCTACGTTTTTGTGGCTTGCCTTTGCTCGCCACTTTTTATTTTTACTAAAGCTTTTTTATTCCCCCGGTAGAACCGGGGGTTTTTTCTTTGCTGAAGAGACAAGAAAAATGCGGCCGTGTACAATTTTCACAGCCGCATTCATTTGTTCATCATTTCATAGGTTTGTTATCGCAGATAATGCCCTTTTCAACCCTGTCAAAGTACCAGGAGGTTGTCGGAATTACAAAGGTAATGCCCTTTTCGACAATTTCAAAGGTGCAGTCGTTTACATACTCGCACTCACCGTCAATATTGACTGCGGCAGGTCTGTCGCTGTGAATTATCAGCTTTTTGCCTCTTGCAAAGGTTGTGATATCCCAATCAAGATGCTCGCCACGCTTATACTTATTGATAAGACCGAGAAGCTTTACTCTGGGCATATTCTTTTTAACGTGAACAAAATCAAGCAAGCCGTCATCAGGCATTGCGTGCGGTGCAGCCATATATCCGCCGCCGTACCAACGGGAATTACCGCAGTAGCAGAAAAGTGTAGGAGCGGTAAAAGGCTCTTCATCGTCAAACTGTACGGTAAATACGCTCTTCATTTTGCCGATAAAGGAATAGAGAAGAGATGCGGTATAAGCAGCCTCACCGTTAATAAACGGAATTTTCTTAAATTTTGCCTGGCCTGCACATACCTCGGCATCAAGACCCATTGAACACTGGTTGATTGCAATTTTACCAAGGCACTTGATAACGTCAAGCTTAATCGGAGTGCCGTTAACCTGAGCCTCAACATCAACAAGGTCTTCCTTATTACCGAAAAGGCGGATAAAGTCGTTGCCCGAGCCAAGCGGAATAACAGCAACCTCAACATTTTCCTTGCCGTAAGCGCCGTTTACAACCTCAAAGAGAGTACCGTCACCGCCGCAGGCATAAAAACGGACAGTCTCTTCACCTACGGGATAATACTTTACAAAATTAATACCCTCATAAGGCTCTGTTGTTTCGTGGATTTCATAGTTACCGCCGTGCTTTTCAAAATATTCGGTAATACGGGGTTTAATAAAGTTTGATGCCTGATTTTTGCCTTTACCGGCACAGGGGTTGACAATAAATACGTGTTTCATTCAGCCCACATTCCTTTCATTTAAAGTACATAAATACCTGACATTTAATCATACCATTATACAGCTTGCGTCTTTTGTCGGCCTTTCTGCCGAAATCCTGCTCAAAGGTTTCGGAGGGGCTGATAATTGTGTATGACCAGCCGTGTTTGCGTTCAAAAACCTTGCCCATTACGGAATAAAGCTTTGAGGCTTCTTCAATATCGAGTAATCTCTCACCGTAAGGCGGATTGCAGATAAGTGTACCCTTTTCTGTTTCTCCCTTGAAATTCCTGACATCCGCAACACTTACTTTTATTTTGTCCGCCACGCCTGCCTGCTGAGCATTGATTTTAGCAAGCTCAACAGATTCGGGAGAAATATCCGAGCCGATTGCAAAGAAGTCACAGTCACGCTTTTCAAGGTCTCTTGCTCTTTCTTTTTCAACAGCCCATATAGACCTGTCAAGCTGCTCCCAGCGGTCGCAGGAGAAGTTTCGCTTCAAACCGGGAGCAATATTCATAGCCATCATTGCGCCCTCAACAAGAATTGTACCCGAGCCGCACATAGGGTCATAAAGTGTATGATACGGTCTGAGCCTTGAAGCGGCACAAAGAGAAGCTGCAAGCGTTTCCTTGATGGGTGCTGAGTTTGACTGCGGACGGTAGCCACGCTTGTGAAGACCTGCACCGGATGTATCAAGCAGAAGCGTTACAACATCCTTATTAAACGCAAACTGTATCTGGTGCACGGGGCCTGTTTCATCAAACCAGGAAACATTATACTTGCTCTTTAGTCTTTCAACGACTGCCTTTTTGATAATAGCCTGACAGTCTCTTACGCTGAAAAGCGTGGAATTAATTGAATAGCCCTTGACAGGAAAAGCGTCTCTTGCACCTATCCACTGTTCCCACTCAAGTGCTTTTGTGCCCTGAAAAAGCTCTTCAAAGGTTTTGGCTGTAAACGAGCCGACAACAATCTGCACACGCTCGGCAAACCTTGAGCAGATATTCACACGGGCAAGAATATTTTCATCGCCCGAAAAAAGAACTCTGCCGTTTTCAGCCTGAACGTTCTGTGCTTCAAGTGCACGAAGCTCATCGGCAATAAAACCTTCAAGACCCAACAGACACGGAATACAAAAATTAATAAGCATATTATAATGCCTTTCTGCTAAAAAATAAGGGAGCGGATTACTCCACTCCCTATTATAAATAAAATATTTAATATAGTCAACTTAAATTTTTAATCAATTTCAGGCTCCAATAAACCGTAGCCGCCGTCGTTTCGTACATAAACAACGCTGACATTGCCTGTTTCAGCATTGAGAAACATATAAAAGCGGTGACCGACAAGATTCATTTTAAGAATAGCCTCGTCAACAGTTTCGGGTCTGAGAGAAACGGTCTTCGTTCTGACAACCTCGTATTCGGGCTCTTCATCGACAGTGTATTCGCCAACGTAGCCGTCGAAAGCACCGTCACGCAGTTTTTTCTCTATTCTTGTTTTGTTCTTGCGAATCTGGCGGATGAGAGAATCGACACAAAGGTCAAGCGCATCGTTCATATTTTCGGCACGTTCCTGTGAACGGAACACCATACCGCCGTTGAGAACGGTGACTTCAACAATCTGCACATTTTTCTCTACTGTTGCGGTTACCTTGGCTTCTGCATTGTCGCCAAAGAAGCGGTCAATTTTTTTGAGCTTCTTTTCCGCATGTTCTTTGAAGGAATCTCTGAGTGTGCATTTGCGACCGATAGTTGTGATTTTCATAGTTACATCCCCTTTTTGTGGAATTGAGATAGAGCTTGTGTTGTTAGTATTTTCCCTATCTTCACTCTTACTATATCATATTGCACATAATTTGTAAAGGGGTATAACAATATTTTATGTCAAATAACCAATTTTATATTGTTGTCGATTTATGACGGGTAACATGGCAACCGAAATTGACTGCTACGGGAAGACCTGCAATGTGTGTCGGTGCCGTTTCAATATTTACTGCAAGAGCAGTAGTTTTACCGCCGAAGCCCTGCGGACCGATGTTAAGACAATTTACAAGAGATAGTATTTCTTTTTCCATATCGGCATAATATTCGTTGCTGTTGCGAATGCTTACATCCCTGCAAAGAGCTTTCTTTGCAAGATAGGCACATTGCTCAAAATCGCCGCCGATGCCGACACCGAGCACAATGGGTGGACAGGGATTTCCGCCGGCTTTAACTACGCAATCAAGAATATATTCGACAATATCTTCTCTTGTTGCGGCAGGCGTAAACATCTTAAGCTTGCTCATATTCTCGCTGCCGAAGCCTTTGGGCGCAACGGTGATTTTAACTTTATCGCCGTCAACAATTCTTGTATGAATTACGGCAGGAGTATTGTCACCGGTGTTTTTTCTCATAATCGGGTCAGCAACAACAGAACAGCGAAGGAAACCTTCGGTATATCCCCTTCTGACACCTTCGTTTATTGCTTCTTCAAAATTACCGCCGGTAAAATGAACGTCCTGTCCTATTTCGACAAATACAACAGCCATACCGCAATCCTGACAAATAGGAATATCAAGCTCATTTGCAGCCCAAATATTCTCTACAATATCATTCATAACTGATTTTGCAAGAGCATTTTCTTCGCTTTCGGTAAATTCATTTATTAACTCATTAAGGTCTTCCGGCAATTTTTTATTAGCCTGAATGCAAAGCGATGCTACTGCATCGGTAATTAAACTTACATTGATTTCTCTCATATTGCTCACCATATTAAATAATGCACTGCAAAGACGGACTTTACAGTGCATATTTTGTTTACTTTCTGTTGCCTCGTCTGGAGCTTGTCTGGCTGTAGCGGGAGTCGTTTGAACGGCGAAGATCCGAAAATTTGTCGTCGCTTACTTGCTTGAACTTTGCCATCATATCTTCAAAAGATGCAGGCTCGTTAGAGGACTGCTGAGGCTGACCCTGCCAGACGTTGGGTCTGGAGTGGCTGTTTCTGGGCTTATGCTGCTGAGTAGGGGCAGGCTGCTGTACGGTAGGATTAGCCTGCTTGATGGAAAGGCTGATTTTACCGTCTGCACCTATTGAAAGAACCTTTACCTTGACCTGCTGGCCTTCGGAAAGATGCTCTTTTATGTCTTTTACGTATGTGTTGGATACTTCGGAAATATGTACCATGCCTGTTGTGTTACCCTCAAGCGTAACGAAAGCACCGAAATTGGTAAGGCCAGTTACCTTACCTTCAATAATTGCTCCAACTTCAATCTGCATAGAAACCTGTGTTCTCCTCTGAAAATAATTTAGGGTGGCGAGTATAATCCGAACCCGTTTTTTGCGGGGCGGATTTCCGCCATCTCATCGTTAAAATACTCGTAAATCCGTTAGGATTTACTGCGTTTTGTGCCTTGATATGTCAAAAATCCGCTTCGCAAAAAATCTGCGACCCAAAAGTGCGAATTTTTGATGGATTTTTGGATGTTGAGGATGCCGACAGGCTGTCGCCTTTCAAATCCGAAACACCGAAAAGCCGCAAAAATTCACGCTTTTGGGCGAATTCGGATTATATTCGCCACCCTAGGTTGCTGAATTCGCATATACTCTTTCGCCGGGCATAACATAGTCGAGCTCTTCTCTTGCATACTGCTGAAGATACTCGGACTCATTTTCGCTGTTGAGAATGTCCTCGAGCTGTTTGTTTTCCTCATCCTGTGCAGATATCTGCTCGGAAAGCTCGGAAACCTCATCAGTCTTGTCCTTTATGTCCATACGAAGCTGTATCGAATTAATAATAAAATAGCCAATCAATGCCACCAGAGCGAGAACAAGGACGATGCTTACTCTTCCTTTATTTTTCTTGTTCATGATGCACCTACTTAATAATATTTCAATTAATTATATACCATATTATTCTTTATTTTCAAGAGTTTTTGGGGCTTTTTTTCGTGAATTTTCAATATTTTTTATATTTTCAGGCAATTTTCGGTAAGTTTTTCCAAATAATTTCAAAACAAGTCGGTACGGTACCGTTATCAACCGAGAAACAGTATTAAAAACAATGAATAATTTTCTTGCGGAAATTACGACCAAATCTAAAGTAAATCTGCCGACGGTAAGATAATATACCGCAAAACCCGAAACCAAAGCTATAAGAATATTGAACCGAAATCTCCCGTTATTTACCACAAGCAAAAATACGAAAGTCAACACGGAACATAACAAAAAATACGCAATATCCTGCACGGGTATTGCCCTGTTGTTCTTTATTACCAACACACGAACTATTCTGAAAATATCATATAAAAAGCCGAGAATAAAGCCGAAGCCGACAGAATAAAGAAAAACCTGCAGCTGTGAAGAAATATCGTCAATATACATAGGCTATCTGAAAATACGGCTGAAAAAGCCGCCCTGCTCACGGGTGTTTTCGGAATAGGTTATGGCACAGATATCGCCGTCAATAGCAAGCTCACCTACATCTGTACTGAAACGGTTTATCCGAAGGTTGGTGCCATTTACAGTCATTTCGCCAAGTGTAGTCAAAGCAACAATATTCATTTCATCAAAGCTGTCAACATCCTTTACGCCCGAAACAGTGAGATGTTTTCTGTCCTCAAGAACAATATTATGCGGTAATAAATTAATGCTTTTTTCTTCCAAAGTACTTCTCCCCTATTTTACAGTATTCATTATAAATTATGCAAAATAGCGGTAGAATATGTTACTGAAGCTGTCTGAACATCAGAGCCGCATTTTCCTTTGTTGCGTGCTCGCTGACGTTTAAAACCTCATATTTTGTAAGATTTGAGCCCATCTGAATTTCTATTATGTCGCCAACCTTGATTTCAAGCGAAGCTCTGGCAATTTTGCCGTTTACCATTACGTGCTTTGCGTCGCAAACCTCGTTGGCAACGGTGCGTCGTTTGATTATTCTTGATACCTTAAGATATTTATCTAATCTCATAAAAAATAATTCTCCTTATTATTCAGCAGTTAACAAAAGAAGTGGCTGCCCTCCGTAAAAGGCAGCCATAAGAAAATGACTTATTTTGCAGCGTTCTTGAAAGCCTGGCCGGCCTTGAAAGCGGGAGCCTTGCAAGCGGGAACAGTCATTGTTTCGCCTGTTCTGGGGTTGCGAGCCTGCTTCTCTGCACGCTCACGAAGCTCGAATGTACCGAAGCCGATAAGCTGTACCTTCTCGCCGTTTGCTACTGCGGCTGTGATAGCATCAAGTGTTGCGTTGAGTGCCTTTTCGGAATCCTTCTTGGAAAGACCTGTTTTTTCAGCTACTGCGCTGATAAGTTCGTTTTTGTTCATTTTGTTAAACCTCCTGAATTTATATATAATACTACAGTATTATTAACCTTAGTATTATTAACCTTTTTTTGCTTCATCCCAGAGCTTGTCCAGCTCTTCAAGAGAAGTGTTTTTCATATCAATGCCCTTTTTTTCGGCAAGCTGTTCAACAATAGAAAAGCGGTTGAAGAACTTGTCCGTTGCGGCGGTAAGTGCTTCTTCTGCATCGACATCTATAAATCTTGAAACATTGACAGCAGAGAAAAGAACATCACCGAGTTCATCGAAGCAGGCATTGTCGTCCTGTGCGTCGATTGCTACACGAAGCTCCGCAATCTCTTCCTCAAGCTTATCAAGAGCACCGGAAATATCATCCCAATCAAAGCCGGCTTTCTTTGCCTTCTTCTGGATTTTAGTGCTTCTCATCAGTGCAGGCAATTCACGTGGTACAGCCTGCATAGCCTGAGTTGTGGTTTTCTGCCCCTTGGTGCGGCGTTTGATATCGTCCCAGTTTGTGAGAACATCCTCAACACCGTCAACATTGACCTCACCGAAAACATGGGGATGGCGCTCAATGAGTTTTTTGCAGATACCATCGCAGATATCGTCAATATTGAAGCACTCTGCTTCGGTTTCAATCTGTGAGTGGAAAACAACCTGAAGCATAAGGTCGCCAAGCTCTTCGCAAAGGAGAGCTTTGTCGTCCTTGTTTATAGCCTCGATAACCTCGTAGGTTTCTTCTATGAGGTCTTTTTTAATTGTGGTGTGGGTCTGAACGGCATCCCACGGACAGCCGCCCTCACCACGCAGAAGAGCAACTATGTTAACAAGGTCGCCAAACACGTAATTCTTTTTGAATTCAAAGTTATCTACCATTTTTAACTCCCTGTACGCATAAAAACCGTACTATAACAATTTTACCCTATTAAGTCAAATTTTTCAAGGGTTTTTGCAATTTTTTTGCCCTTGGGAAGCATTAATAAATCATCTTTTGCTATTCCTTTAATAACAAGGAGAGAAACTGCATAAACAACTACTGCAACACCAACACCGAGAAGTGTCGATAAATTGTAGCCGTTGAGTCTGCTTCCTGCATCGCCAAAGGTGAGAAGATTTGAAAATACAGCCTGTGTTGCATAGGCGGAAAATGCACATATTGCCGCAGCAATCATCGGTTTAACTATTGTTGAAACAAGCTTAACCTTACAGCCGGAAATCTTAACGGCAAAGTAAATATTGAGAACAACTATAACCGTATAGCAGACAAGCGTACCGATTGTTGCACCGTAGATATTAAATCTCGGCATACCGACAAAAATAAAGTTACAGATTACCTTAATAACAGCGCCTATGGCAACAGTTTTGGCAGGTATATCTGCCCTGCCCATAGCCTGCAGAACATTGGTAAGAGGCGTTGAAAGAGCGATTACGAATGTGCCTATACCGTATATCATTACTATGGGAGAAGAAATAGGAATAAGGTTTTCCGCTGCAGTGCCGCCGTAAAGCAGGGTCATAACAGGCTTTGCAAGTGCGGCAATTCCTAAACCGGCAGGTGCTGCAACAAGCATGCAGACACGAACAACGGAGTTGATTATACTGCCCGTTTCCTTTTTATTTTTGATTGCCACTGCGGCAGCAAGTGCAGGAATTGCACTTACGCCAAGTGACATGGTAATTGATGTTATAAGGTTTTTAAAATCAAGTGCTGAAAAATAACAGCCGTAAAGATATGTGCCGATATCCTTATCAAGTGTGCCTGAGCCCTGAAGCGAAGCAGCAAAAACAGTTTTGAAATAATCAAGGTTATCTGCAACTGCGTGGGCAAGACGGGTACGGATGGTAAAATTATCAATAAGGTTTGTTACGTTTGTGATAAGTGCGCTGATAACCATCGGGATGGCAATGGTTATCATAAGATTTGTAATTTCGGAGGATGATTTGGGTCTCGGAGAATTGACAAGCATTGTTCTTGTGAATGTATCGCCCTTGATTTTTTTATGAATAATCATAAACATAAGGGCTGCCATAGTGCCGATTGTAACCGAAAGAACGGCTGCAGCGGCGGCAAAAGGATAAATAACGCTGAGCGCTTCGGCTTCGTCTGCGCAGACCTTGCCGAAAACAGCCTCACCGCTGTTGAATTTATTAAGGCCGAAAGTCATAACAGCCTTTGCAAAAACAAGACCGAGTACAAGCTTGCCGAGTGCTTCAATAACCTGTGAAACCGCAGTCGGAGTCATATTACGAAGACCCTCATAGTATCCTCTGTATGTAGACATTACACAGCAGAAGAATATTGACGGAGCAATCATAAGAATGCTCCACAGGTTGTCCTCACACTTACCGAGCTTTACATACGGAAATGCAATGAAAACAAGCAAAAGCGTGCCGACAATACCCACAATAAGGAAAAGTCGCTGTGCAACCTTGAAAATCATCCTTGCATCACGGTAATTGCCGAGGGTTACGCTTTCGGAAACCATTTTTGAAACCGCTACCGGCAGACCTGCCATAGAAATAGCGTAAATGGGTGTATAAATTTCGTAAGCAGAGCTGAAATATCCTCTGCCGACCTCACCGATAAGGGCGGTAAGCGGTATTTTGTAAATAGCGCCTATTACCTTTACGATGAGTGTTGCGGCAACAAGAATAAGTGCTCCGTTGAGCATTGACTGGCCTTTAACGGCTGTTTTCTCCTGTCCCAAAATAACACTTCCTTACTTATTGGAATAAAATTAACCTAAAAATTCACAGACAAGCAGTGACGAACGGGGAACATTTTCTTCCGCAATATCCGAAAACCTGACAAGTTTTTCGGTAAGCCTTTGAGTTTCGGCAAACCATACGCTGTCGGGCTCAACGGTTTTAAACAAATCAAGAGCTCTGCTTTTGAAAACACAAGGCTCGTAGTTGTGAATTGTATCGATGAGAATATCGGCACAGTACTTATACGGTGCAAGATATTTGTTTTCGCCTTCGAGTACACCGTCCCACATATCAAAGGTATTTTCAACCGAACTGCTTCGGGAATGAAAATCTCTTACAGTACGTCTGATAAGCCGTAAGTCACGCTTTGACAGAAGCACATAGCCCGAATCATCATAAATTCTTGTGGAAACGCTGATATAAATTTTTAAAAGCGCATCTGACGGCAGATAGCCGTAAATAAGCGGATTAAGTGCGTGCAGACCTTCAAGTATGACTACATCGCCTTCATCAAGCGTTATTTCAAAGGCATTGTCGGATCTGATACCTGTATCAAAATCAAAACGGGGAATTTTTGCCGTTCTATCTTTAACAAGTTTTTTCAGCACCTTTTCAAGCAAATCAAGGTCAAGTGCGTGCACGGTTTCATAATCAGGCTTGCCGTCATCGCCTATAATTGCATCCACGGAATTACGGTAAAAATCATCAAGTGAAATTGTATATGCCTTATGACCTTTATCGGCAAGTCTTTCTCTTAATTTATTTGCGGTAGTAGTTTTGCCCGAACAGCTCGGGCCTGCAAGAAGAACGATTTCTACGGATTTGTTATTTATAATTCTTTCAACAACACAGTCAAGAGCAAAGCTGTATCTCTCCTCAGCCGCCGAAATAAAATCTGCCGTATCGTTTTCAGCCTCGTAATTAATCTGTGAAAGTGTGTTGATAACATCTGCCATTAGCAGGACCTCCGAATACTAATACTTAAACTAATTGTATGTAGAATAAAACTCGGATATTCTGTTTTTTCTTTCCACGAGAGTATCAAATCCCGTATTATACTCATAAGGATATTTATAATTGAAAATACGCTCTATAAGATTGTCGTGCGGCGCTTTAAGCTTCGTAACCGCACCTGCGCCAACGGCGAGTACGGTATGGATTTCCTCCATCATATAAACATTGTAAAGGCATTCTTTTCCGGGTAAACACCAGCCGACGTTTTCAAGGTTGCCTACACAACGGCTCTGACGGTACATATAATACGGAATATAACCGCTTTCCGAGAGAGTTTTGTTAGCATAATCAATCATCTGTGCAGCCGCCATATCCTGTGAAAGAGCAGCGTTTTCTTTTGTGACAAGGTTACTCGAACGCTTGAGAGCCAGTGCGTGAACGGTGATATTCTCTGCGCCGAGTGAAATTGCTTTGTCAACCGAATTCATAAAGCCTTCAACTGTATCACCGGGCAAGCCTGCAATCAAATCCATATTAATGCTGTCAAAACCGATATTTTGTGCAAGTCGGTATGCTTCAACAGCTTCCTCGGCAGTATGCTTTCTGCCGATTAATTCAAGAACACCATTATCAAACGTCTGCGGATTTATGCTTATTCTGTCAACACCGCAATTCTTTAGCGTAAGCAGCTTTTCATCGGTGATTGTATCTGCCCTGCCCGATTCAAAGGTAAATTCACGGCAGAAGGACATATCAAAATTATTCTTTACGGTATTGATCAGAAATTCCGATTGTTCAGCAGAAAGAATGCCCGGTGTGCCACCGCCGAAATAAACGCTTTCAAGCCTTAAATTATTATTCTTTGCATAATCTGCCGTGATAACGATTTCTTTAGCAAGGTTTTCAATATACGGCTCAAGCAGTTTTTTTGCATTGCTGCTCGTAATAGAATGTGAAACAAAGGAGCAATAGCTGCATCTGCTGGGACAAAACGGAATTGATACATAAAGGCTGAAAGAATCAGCTCTGTTATCATTAAAAATCTGCTTCTGTGCCATTGCAACATCAAAAGCAAGCTGTGTTTTGCCCTCGCTCACGAGTAGCTTATTTTTAAAATAAGTCTTTGCGTTTTCTTCGCCTTTTTCTTCAATAAGGCGGTTCATCAGCTTTGACGGTCTGACACCGGTCAGCAAGCCCCATGCAGGCGTATAATCGGTAATTTTAGTCAGGCAGTCATAAAGACACAGGGCTAAATTATATTCTACCTCGTCGTCAGTATAAATATCTATCGTTCTTTCTGCTTTTTCTGTTTTACCGTCAATTGAAGCATCAACAGATAAAACAGTATTACCGTCAGCAATATTCATTTTTGTAATTATTAAATCGCCCTGTATATCCTGCATTTCATATTCAAGGTGTATATCGCTGTTGGGATAAAACATACGGCACAGGTTTTCGGTTTCAAAATGAAACTTGTGGCCGATAATGTAAACTGTCATCAGAGCTTCCTCATATATCTGTTTCTTTTGCGTTCAAAGCCAATGGTTGTGGATCGGTTGTGACCGGGATAAACCGCATAATCATCGTCAAACTCGGAAAGCTTCTTGACGGAAGCCATCATATCCTCAAAGTTACCGCCGATGAAATCCGTTCTGCCGACAGTAAGGCAGAACAAAGTATCACCGCTGAAAATGAGCTTGTTTTTTTTGTCAACATAACTTACGGAGCCGGGTGAATGACCGGGTGTACTTAAAACGTAAAAGCAAGTATCCGCAAAGTCAATCACATCACCGTTTTTAAGGAGCTTATCCGCAACAACACCGGGAGTTTCTTCAAAATCGCCGGCAAGATTCATTTCGTTATTCTCAAGACAGATTTCATCGTCCGAATGAATGCAGATTTCAGCGTTAGGATAGATTTCCTTCAACGCCTTGCAGCCGAATATATGGTCAAAATGGCCGTGTGTGAGAAGGATGCATTTCAAATCAAATCCGAGTAATGCATCGTTGAGTTCATCTGAGGGAACACCCGGGTCAATAACAACAGCCGATTTAGTTGCATTGTCAGTAATTACATAACAGTTTGCACCGTAATCGCCAAGCGGGAGACATTGTATATTCATTTTTATTTCCTCCATAGGTCAGTATCGAGAATAATTGTAACAGGGCCGTCATTAACAAGCGAAACCTGCATATCAGCACCGAAAACACCGTTTTCAACTTTTCTTATACCGTTTTCAAGCAATAAAGCAGAGTATCTTTCATAAAGCGTATTGGCAATATCGGGAGCAGCAGACGCAGTGAAAGACGGACGGTTGCCCTTCTTACAATCGGCGCAGAGAGTGAACTGAGAAACAACAAGCGCTTCACCGTCAACATCGGTAAGAGAAAGATTCATTTTCTCGTTTTCATCCTCAAAAATGCGAAGCTTTGCAGTTTTGGCGGCAAGAATTTCGGCTTCTTTTTCTGTATCGCCTTCAACAACACCGAGCAATATCAGAAAACCTCTGTCAATTTCACCTACGGTTTTACCGTCAACAACCACGTCTGCCCTCTTTACCCTTTGAATAACCGCTTTCATTATTTCACCCTGTTACTTTCTTTCAACCTTTAATACACCGTCAATTTTTTCAATCTTTGAAATAACACTTTTTAGATGCTCTATACCGTCGACAAAAATCGTGCAGGTCATAATGAATGAGCCATCCTTGAGTGAGCGTGAGTTAATGTTTGTAATAAGAACCCTGATATTGCTGAGCATAACGGAAATATCTGCAAGAATACCGATTCTGTCAATACCCGTAATAAACAGGTTTGCGTTATATTCTTCCTTAACGCCTTTGTCCCAGTAAGCATTGAGCCATCTGTAGGGCTCGGCACTTTTTTCAATATCTTCGGGAACATTGGTGCAGTTTCTGGAATGAATGGACACACCGTGTCCTCTTGTGATGAAGCCGATAATCTGATCCCCGGGAAGAGGATTACAGCAATGAGCAAATTTTACAAGACAGTTGTCAATACCTTCAACAACAACACCTTCGCTGCTCTTTACTCTCTTTTTAGGTGCTTCAACAGGAACTTTTATCTGCTTGGATGATACGAGCTTTGCGTAATCATCCTTGATTCTTGGCATAATTTTGCTCAACAGAATGCCGCCGTAACCTATAGCAGCGTAGAAATCGTCAATAGTCTGACAGCGCTGTCTTTCGGCAATCTTTTTAAGAAAGGCTTCGCTTTCATCTTCGGGCAGTCTGATAAGTGCACGGCGGAATTCACGCTCGAGCTGTTCTCTGCCCTGCTCAATATTTTCTTCACGTCGTTCCTTCTTGAACCACGAGCGGATTTTACTCTTTGCTTCACTTGTTTTGACAATATTGAGCCAGTCTCTGCTCGGGCCTTTACCCGGCTGTGAAGAAGTGATGATATCGACAATTTCACCCGTTTGTACCTTATAGTCGAGCGAAACCATTCTGCCGTCAACCTTGGCACCGGTCATTTTGTTACCGACGGCGGAATGAATTGCATAAGCAAAGTCAATAACCGTTGCACCGACGGGCAGATTTTTAACATCGCCTTTGGGTGTAAATACATAAACATCATCGGGAACAAGGTCACTCTTGATAGTGCTGACTATTTCATCAACACCTGCCGCTTCATCCTGACTTTCAAGAAGCTGTCTTATCCACGAAAGACGTTCATCAAACGATTTTTTGCCGCCCGACATATTGAGCTTATATTTCCAGTGAGCAGCAATACCGTATTCGGCAGTATAATGCATTTCCCAGGTTCTTATCTGAACTTCAAAGGGTATGCCCTCTTTACTGATAACCGTTGTGTGAAGAGACTGGTACATATTGGGCTTAGGTGTAGAGATATAATCCTTGAATCTGCCGGGCAGAGGTCGGAACATATCGTGAATGACACCGAGGCAGTTGTAACAGTCAATAACAGTATCAACAATAATTCTTACGGCGTAAATATCATAAATTTCATCGAAATTCTTGTTCTGCATATACATCTTTCTGTATATGCCGTGAACACTTTTTATCCTGCCGTCAACCTTGGCTTTGATACCCGTTTCGGCAATGTGCTCAATAATGCGCTCTTTGACATCGAGAAGAAACTCATTGCGCTGTGTGAGCTGATTGGCAAGGTTTTCTTCGATTTCCTTGTAGCCTATACTGTCAAGGTAACTGATTGCAAGGTCTTCAAGCTCAATTTTAACGGGACGTATACCGAGACGGTGCGCAATTGGAGCATAAATTTCAAGTGTTTCGAGCGCAACGTCACGGCGTTTCTGTTCCTTCATAAAGCCGAGGGTGCGCATATTGTGAAGACGGTCAGCAAGTTTTATAATAATTACACGGATATCGTGCGACATCGCAATAAGCATTTTACGCAGATTTTCCGCCTGCTGTTCTTCTTTGTTGGCAAGTGAAACCTTGCCGAGCTTTGTTACGCCGTCAACAAGTGCGGAAATGCTTTTGCCGAAATCACGCTCGCAGTCTTCGCTCGTATATTCCGTATCTTCAACAACATCGTGAAGAAGTGCTGCGGCAAGTGATTCGGCATCCATACCCATTTGTGCAAGTATTGTTGCAACGGAAACGGGATGAATAATATAGGGCTGACCGGATTTTCTCAGCTGACCCTCGTGTGCTTTTTCGGCAATTGAAAAGGCTTTGTCAATCAGTTCAAGCTGTTCGGCAGTATAACTGTCCTTGATTATGTTTTTGAGTTCAGCGTAAAGAACGGCAACTTCATCAACATTTTCGGTTTTACACACTATGCAGCACCTCCTTTTATGTAAGATAGTTAAGCAATGAGGAAGAAGACAAATCTGCCTTAACGGAATTTTCGGGCAGACATATTGTTCCGTTTTCGTCACGGACAAGAACATTGAGTTCAAGCATTGCATCCAATGAAACAGCAACCTTGCAAAGGTTGGTACCGTTGTCACCAAGACGGTAGCAAAGCGTTTCTATATCGTATTTCCAACCGCCGTTAGCTTTTATTAATTTAAAAACATCAAGCATAAATTCTCTTTCGGGTCTGGCAGTTGATTTTTCTTCGGCAGTCAGAATTTCGTGTCGCTTGATTTTTTCATAAAGCGAGAAGCCTTTAAGCACGGAGATATCATCCATACCGGTACCTCTGACGGCTTTGATATGAACACTTGGTCTTATTTCGCCGAGGTATTCATTCGGTTCAACCGTAACGGCAAGGTCAACCGTATCGCCTTTTTTGAATGAAAATTCGTGCGGTGATACACCGAAACGCATTGCAGAAATTTTTGTATCACCCTTTGAGAACATAATACGGATATGTTTACCCTCGCTGACAGCCTGTACAGCATCAATCTTCATATTGAACAGGCCGAAAACGGGAACGGGATTGCCGGCGCCGAAAGGCTCAAGAGTTGAAAGTGCGTCAAGTAATTCTTTATCTATTGCGGCAGGGTTAAGACGACAGTCAATATTAAGAACAGGGAAATTGACATCGCCGAGAGAGGCTGCATATTCATTGATTTTTCTGCGGAATAATTCAATGTTTTCACACTTGAGACCAATGCCGGCCGCAAGTGTATGACCGCCAAAATGGTCAAGCGCATCGGCAGCAGCCTTGATTGCATCGTAAAGCGAAAAGCCTTCAAAACTGCGTCCCGAGCCTCTTGCCTCATCACCGTCACGGGCAATTACTATTGCAGGCTTGCCGTAAAGCTCAACGAGTTTTGCAGCGACTATACCGATAATGCCGTTTGGCCAGTTTTCACCGTCAACAACAATCACTCTGTCATATTTCAATGACGGGTCAGCTTTGAATTTTTCTTTTATTTCTTCAAGTATTTCAAGTTCGATTTTATGCCGCTGTACATTTGCGGAATCGATTTCCTGAGCAATATCGTCACTTATTGACGGGTCTTCGCAAAGAAGAAGATTGAGCGCTCTGGAAGGACTGCCCATTCTGCCTGCGGCATTTATTCTCGGAATGAGCGTAAAAGCAAGTGTACCTGCACTCATTCGTTTTTTACTGTAGCCTGCAACCTCACGAAGTGAATTGATGCCATAGCGATCAGAGTTATTAATCATCTCAACGCCACGCCTGACAATGTATCTGTTTTCGTCAATAAGCGGCATTACATCACCGATAGTACCGAGAGCAACAATATCGCTGTATGCATCAAGCACGAAATCGTAATCGGAATCCTCCATTGCGCAGAGAAGTTTGAAAACAACACCGACACCTGCAAAGCTGTTGAAAGAACATTTGCAGTCATCTCGGTACGGGTCAACAACCGCACAACAATCGGGAAGCACATCTCCTACCCTGTGGTGGTCGGTGACAACCATTTTAATGCCGAGTTTTTTTGCATATTCGGCTTCTTCAATGTTGCTGATGCCGCAGTCAACGGTAACAATAAGTTTAACACCTTGCTCGGCAAAATAATCAATATCGGCACATTTGAGACCGTATCCTTCTGCCCTGTCGGGTATTTTGCACATTACATCCGCACCCTGGTCAGCAAGGTAAGAATAGAGCAAAGCCGTGGCAGTAATTCCGTCGGCATCATAATCGCCGAAAACAGCTATTCTGTCAAAATTTTCAAGTGCGGCTGAAATTGCTGCAACCGCTTTATCCATATCGGGAAAATCCCAGGGAGATGATAATTCAAGCTCGTCAAAAAAGAACGAGCGTATTTTTTCGTCGGCATCAATTCCTCGTGAGGAAGCAATGAGAGAAGCCATGGGAAAAAGAGTATGTGCTTCTGCAAGAGATGCTGCAAGTGCCTTGTCAACCTTATTGACCTGCCATATTTTTCTGCTCATTGTTTCACCACCTAAATAATATTTACAAATTATAACACTTTATTCTATATTATGCAATAAAAATTTTTTGCTGTTCGGAAAATATCAACAAAAAACCGCACCCGAGTTATCAGGTGCAGTTAAGAATGCTGAGTTATCGGTATAACTGAGCCTATGTCAATAAGTTCACCGTCAAAAAGACCTTGCGGATAAACATTTCGTTCACGCAAAAACGAATTAATCTGTGCATAGTCAGGGTGTTTTGTGATATCGCCGAAGAAGGCAAGCATATCTTTTGACAATTTGCCGCAGCAGCCGCCTATGAAGCCTGTGTCAAAGCCATCAAGCCTTATGTATCCTTTTCTGACAAACAAAGCGTCTAATCCGAAATTAATTGCGGCATTGTAGATTGACAAATCGTCTGTAATAAGCGAATTCTCATCCACAGGCACGCAGGAGCATTTTGCATAACCCTGTTTTACATCAATTACCGTCTTTCCCTGCTTCAATATTTCGGGCGTGTTAGCACTTTTGCAGATGAAATATTGACCGATAATGCAATTATTAAGCGGTATATCAAACGGATAATCGGGTTTCAATTCAATACTCTCGGAAAGACAGCGCAAACCCATACAGTCTAAATCATTTAACAAAGCAGTCTGACTGCGTTCAACGGCGAAAGCACCGCTGCCAAGGTAAGAAAAGAGCATATCCGTGTGATTTCTCAACGGATACAGAACATTCTCACAGCTTTTTACGGTAATCGATATAACATCCAATTCTTTTAGAGCGGAAATAACCTGAGGATACTGCGGAGAAACAACAGCGTGAATTATCTTTTCATCGGGAAGATTGGGATTAGTCAAAAATGAGTAATCTGTCATTTTACAAGCGCCTCAAAGGCTTCACGGATATTGCGAACACCGATAATTTCAGTATCGCCGCTTATATCCGAGGAAAGGTTTTTGAGATTGTGATGAGGAATAATACACCTTGAAAAACCGAGCCTTATGGCCTCTTTAACACGTTGCTCACAGTTGTTTACACCTCTGATTTCGCCTGCAAGACCGATTTCACCGAAAGCAAGCGTATCATCAGCAACAACCGTATCCTTAAGGCTTGATACAAGCGCCATTGCAACAGAAAGGTCTGTTGCAGGCTCATCAATTTTAAGACCGCCGACAATGTTGATATATGTGTCCATTGTGCCGAAGAAATAGCCTGCTTTCTTCTCAAGCACGGCAAGAATCATAGCTGCACGGTTATAATCAAAGCCCGTGCACATTCTTCTGGGATTGCCGAATCCCGTGGGCGTTACAAGGGCCTGAACTTCCGCCATAATGGGTCTTGAGCCTTCCATGGTACATGCTATGCAGGAGCCCGAAGCGTTTTTCGGCTTGCCGGAAATCAGCATAAGCGACGGGTTTTCAACTTCAGCAAGTCCCCTGTCACGCATTTCAAAAACACCTATTTCGTTGGTTGAGCCGTAACGGTTTTTAACGGCACGAAGAATTCTGTACGAAAAGTTTCTGTTGCCTTCAAAATAAAGAACGGCATCAACAATGTGTTCAAGCACCTTCGGGCCTGCAATATTGCCGTCTTTGTTGACGTGACCGACAAGTACTATCGGGATACCGAGGGATTTTGCCGTGCGCATAAACACGTTTGCCGATTCTCTGACTTGTGTTACGCTGCCGGGAGAAGAATTGACATCGGAATAATCCATAGTCTGCACCGAATCAACAAAAACAAGGTCGGGCTTATTCTGACGAATGTATTCGGTAATAGAAAGTACATCTATTTCACACATTATTGAAAGACGTGAATTATTAACACCAAGGCGTTCCGCACGCAGCTTAATCTGGTGTGCAGACTCTTCTCCCGAAATATACAGAATGTTTAATTTATCATTGAGGGTTTTACAAATCTGTAAAAGAAGTGTTGACTTGCCGATACCGGGGTCACCGCTTAAAAGCACAAGTGAGCCCTTGACTATACCGCCGCCAAGCACTCGGTCAAGCTCGTTGAGACCGGTTGAATATCTGACGGAAACATCGTTCTTAATCTCATTAAGTTTTTGTGCTGACGCTGCTCTGATATTTCCGGCCCTTGCAGCTGTGGATTGTGAAAGTATTTCTTCATTCATAGTATTCCACTCACCGCAGCCCGGGCAGCAGCCGTACCATTTTGCAGATTCATAACCGCAAACAGAGCATATATACAATGATTTTGCTTTAGCCAATTTTAATCACTCCAGATAATCTGTAATTCCTTGCATTATTGATAAAGCTATCTGTGTCTGATAGCTGTCAGTTTTAAGCTTTTGCGCTTCATTTACATTTGATAAAAAACCGCACTCAACCATAATTGCAGGTATTGTGCAATTATACAGTAAGTATATATTAGAGCCGACAGGCTTTATTTTACGGCTGTTATTGGGCTGTAACATTTTAACAACAGTCTGTTGAACAGACTGCGCCAGAATTTTGCTTTCAGGCGAATTTGTTGAATAAAACACCTGTGTACCGCTGTACTTCGGCACTGAATAATAATTCTGATGAATGCTGATAAGCATTGAATCGGGATAACTTTCGGCAATTTCAAGCCTCTTTCTGATATCCGATACCTTGCGTGCCCTTATTGTTGAAAGTGAATTATCCCCTATCAGTGCATCGTCATTACGAAGCATTACAGTTTTGTAACCGGAAGCCACAAGCAGTGAATTCAACTTTTTAGCGATTGACAGATTAATATCTTTTTCCTTTGTTCCGTCTGCCGCACTTGTTCCGCCGTCCATACCGCCGTGACCTGCATCCAGAATTATGTAAAGACCTCTGTTTTCGGCACTTGACGAAACGGACTCGGTTTTATTATACAGACGGACTAAAAACAGACAGCAACCGAAAATAAAAACAAGAGAAACAAATCCGATAAAAATACGTTTCATAAACACACCTCATAAAATAGGTATGTTTATATGTTGCTATTTATTTCAGCCCCAGAAACATGTAATTCTGCCTTTTGTTGCTTTCTTTACAATTGTATCGGCAATGACACCCAATACGGCACCGAGCCAGAAGCCGAGAGAATTCATCATCATATCGTCAAATTCGCAAAAGCCGTTTTGGAAAAGATACTGTGAATACTCAAGCAATGAGAAGGCCGCAAGCGGAAATACCGTAATTACAAGTATTTTAACTATAGTTTTATGCTTTTTCAAAAAAAGATAAAAGATAACACCAAGCGGTGTAAAATAAAGAAGGTTGCCGAAAAACATCATAAACACTTCATAGGGTATGCTTGAATAATCGAAAATGTAATCCTTTATTGTTTTGAACGGCACCCAATTCAAGGGATATACTCCCCTTTCAAGCCTGATAAGCACAAAGGAGTAAAGCAGCAAAAACGCATAAAAAATAATAAACGCAACTGAACTTGTTTTGAAAAAGCCGTTATAATTTTTTGCGGAGTTTTTGCTCAAAAGACGCATAACCGCAAAAAATGCTGACGAAGCAAGCCAGATTGTACCGACCATCAGCAATTTGTCAAAGTAAAAAAACTCAATCCATTTCCCGGGAAAACCGTACTGAATTTGAAGTTCAAGCTCTTTTGCAATTGCAAATACAGCCCAGAAGCAAACAAAAAACAGCAAACCATAACCGCAGACGGTTTCGCCTTTCGGAATAAAAGACAGCACGAAACTTATCGCAGCACCGCCGACAACGCAAAGCAAAAGCGGTTTAATAATTAACCCCGTCATATTGAAAGCCGGAATTGACAACAGCACAAAGCAAGCAGAAACGAATAATACTTCTATGGAAAATAATATTTTCGGATTTATCTTGTTTATCATTATTATTTACGCTTTCTGCTGTCAATAAAGCTTTGCAGTATTTCAACAGCCGCAGCAGCATCGACAATCATTTTGTGCTGTTTTTCTCGCTTGCCGACCGCCTGAAGCTGCCTGTGCGCTATAACACTTGTAAGCCGTTCATCCCACATAACGGTTTGAATGCCGCAGGCTTCACTGAGATGCTCGGCAAACTGAGTACAGGCTTCCGCCCTGAAGCCCAGTGAGCCGTCCATATTTTTAGGCAGACCTACGACAATAAGCTCGGGCTTTTTTGTTTTAATAATATCAACAAGTGAATTAATGAGCTTGGGCTCATATTTTTCGTTAATGACGCCAACGGGAGAAGCCAGCATTTCCAGCTTGTCACAAACAGCAACTCCTGTTCTTACATCACCGTAATCAACACTTAAAATAACCATTTTTCAAAGCGAGGGACTGTTTAAAGCAAACAGTCCCTCCGACCTTTCTTTAATTTATTAACCTATGGGTATAAGATTTCCGAGTGAACCGAGCGCATTGGTGATATCTTCAAGTATACCGCCTTTTTCTGTGCTTGATTCGTGAGGAGCGCCTTTACAGCTTGTACAGGTTTTGGGCAGATTTTTAATTGAATACCAACCCGTTGCTGTTGAAGGACACTTATCACCTGCGAGCAGACCTGTTCGTGTGCAGTATTTCTTTTCGGTAGTAAGGCTTGATTTCGGGAACGATTTATCAGGCAAGCCGCTGTGTACTCTGTTCATAATCTCAGCAAACAGCTTACCCGAGGGGTTGCCGCTGACATTGGAAACGGTTTTGTTAAGGTCGTAGCCGTACCAGACAGCCGCAACATAATAAGGTGTGCCGCCGACAAACCAACGGTCAAAGTCATCGGATGTTGTACCGGTTTTTGCCATGGTCGGGAAGCCTTTGACCTTGTAGCGTGTACCCGTACCGACACTTGAGGTTGTAACAGTCTGAAGCAGCTCGCACATAATATCTGCTGTTTCGCCGCTTACAGCCTGAACACCGTTGTTAACGGAGTTATCGAAATAAACCGTTGAGCCGTCGCTGTTGGTAACTTTATAGTAGCAGAAAGGCTTGTGGTAAACACCGCCGTTGCCGAAAACTGCATAAGCCGCAGACATTTCAAGCGTTGTGATACCGACATTCATAGCGCCCGTTGCAAGGGGCGCAGGCGCAACATCGTGCTGAGGATGTGCAGTTGAAATCATAAATCTTTCGGTAAGATACTGATAGGATTTTTTGAGGCCTAAATCATAATACGCAATTCTTGCGGGAACGGTATTGAGTGAACGTGCAAGAGCATTCTGAACAGTTACGGAAGCACCCGTACCTTTATCACCCGTATAGTTCTTCGGCCACTGTTTACCCTGATATGCAAATGCCTTGTCAAGATAAAGCGTTGACCAGGTGAGAATACCCTCTTCAACAGCAGGGGCATAAACACTTAAAGGCTTAATCGACGAACCCGGCTGACGGGGTGAATCGGAGGCACGGTTGAGACCTCTGTTTCTTGTTTTTTCGCCTGCTTCACCGCAAATTGCAACAACCCTTCCAGAATAATCCATAATTGTTATTGCGGACTGTGCCTTGACATCTTTACCCGATTCATTCGGGAATGTTTTACGGTTATAGTAAACGTCTTCGACAATTTTCTGGATTTCAGGGTCAACGGCGGCGTAAACCTTAAGACCACCGTAATAAATCTTCTGTGTTGCCTGACGTTCCGTCATATCGTATTCATTAATAAACTGGTCGTAAAGACAATCTACAATATAATCGGTATAAAAGCTCCAGATTTCGGAGGTGCCTGTTGCTTTTTCCTCTTCCGTTTTTTTATCGGGAACGTAGTTTTCGCTGTTGGTGAAAATTATTTCATGAGCAACAGCTTCATCATACAAAGCCTGGTCAATATAGCCTTCCTCAAGCATAGCAGCAAGACACTTTTCCTCACGGCGTTTTTCGTTTTCCTCGGGGTCAATCAACGGGTCAAAAGTATACGGTGCTTTAGTAATAGAAGCTATACAAGCCGCTTCTGCAAGGTTAATCTGGCTGACATCCTTGCCGAAATATACTTCGCAGGCGGTTTTTACGCCGTAACAGCCCTCACCGAGATAAAGCGTGTTGAGATATGCCTCGAGGATTTCATCCTTATCAAAATGCCTTTCAAGGTTAAGCGCATAGCAGATTTCCTTGAACTTACGCACAAAGGTGGGGTCACGCTCATCGGTAAGGTTTTTAACAAGCTGCTGGGTTATGGTTGAACCGCCCGTAGAAAGCTGGTCTTTTATGAATACGGCAATAAAGCGAATCCAGTCAACGCCGTGATGCTTGGGGAAACGGGCATCTTCAAGAGCAATAAACGCATCCTGCAGGTGCTTCGGAATTTCGTCAAGGCTGACGTAAATTCTGTTTTCCGTGCCGTGAAGACGCTGCATTTCGTAAATTTCGCCTTTTTCGTCATAGGCGTAGATAATGGATGTCTGGCTTTGATTTGCCTTATAATCATTGAGGTCAATAACCATATCACCACTGACAACGGAATACATATACGCAAACACATAGCCGCAGACAATAATACCCGTCAGCACGAAAAAAGCAAGAACGGATATAATAACCGTCTTTTTGCTGATATTGAGATTGTTCTTTTTCTTAGCTTTACTTGAGTTTCCTTTCATTGTGACACCTCGATTAATCGTAAACATGTATATTTAGCCATATTAATCTTTTCTATTATAGCATAACTTTCGGAAAAATAAAGAGGATTTTTAAATTTACTTTAATATTCACGGTTAAATAATACCATACTTCTATTGTTCAGTAAAATGACAGGAGTTAAAAATGAAACGAAAACTGATAATTATATTTACACTTTGCCTGACTGCTGGCGTGATTTGCGGTGCAATGATTAAAGCAGATAACAGAAGTGAAAAAAATATATCCGACAGCGAAAATTCAGCCGTCGGATATAAATATACGGTAAAAGAATTTAACGGAAACGTTGCCGTGTTCAGCTTCGGCAGCACCTATCCTATTGAGGTGCTTGAATGTCCGCTGAAATCCCTGCCCGATGATGAAGCACAAAAGCTCACGGCAGGAATAGACATTGAAACCGAAGAAGAGCTGCAGCAGCTCATTGAAGCATACGATTAGTTCTGACGATAATCCTTGAGGAAGTCGCCGAGGTCACGCATAGCCTTTGCTATCTTCTCGGGCTCGGGAAGCATAACGATACGGAAGTGGTCAGGCTTATCCCAGCTGAAGCCTCTGCCGGGGATAATCATAACATTCTTGCTGTGCAGATAATCCATTGCAAACTGCTGGTCGTCGGTTATGTTGAACTTCTTGATATCGAGCTTGGGGAAAATATAGAAGGCAGCGCTGTTCTTGACAAAAGAAATGCCGTCAATCTTTTCAAGCTCACGGCAGGTTGCCTCTCTCTGCTCGTAAAGTCTGCCGCCGGGAACAATCATTTCACGGGTGCTCTGGGGGTCGTTGAGTGCAGCAGGAATTACAAGCTGCATAAGTGCGTTAGCGCAAAGACGCATAGCGGAAAGCTGAACAAGACCGGCAATAAAGTCTTTTGCGTTTTCCTTTGCTCCGCTTACAACCATCCAGCCGCAGCGGAAGCCGCAGATGATGTGTGACTTGGAAAGACCGTTCATTGTGCAGACAAGAAGGTCGGGTGCA
Source organism: Clostridia bacterium (assembly GCA_017516745.1). Taxonomy (GTDB): domain Bacteria; phylum Bacillota; class Clostridia; order Oscillospirales; family Acutalibacteraceae; genus UBA8612. Next base: position 42,524 of record JAFXBF010000026.1, on the reverse strand, counting down.
AGAGTAGCGGTTGAAATATGTTCAAGGTCGTCCATAACAAGTCTGTCATAAATTTCATCGGAGAAAATTACAAGCTGGTGCTCACGTGCAACGGCAACAAGCTCCTCCAGCACTTCCTTCGGGTAAAGAGCACCCGTGGGGTTGTTGGGGTTGATGATTACGATAGCCTTTGTTTTGGGTGTGATTTTGGACTTGATGTCGTTGATGTCGGGATACCAGTCGGACTCTTCGTCACAGATGTAGTGTACGGGCTTTGCGCCTGCAATCCAGACAGAATTTGTCCAGAGTGAATAGTCGGGTGCAGGAACAAGAATTTCATCGCCATAGTTAAGCAAAGCCGTAAGAGCCATTGTTACAAGCTCACTTACACCGTTGCCTATAAATACATCGTCGGGTGTGATACCTTCAATACCCTTGCCCTTGTGGTAATTGCAGATGGATTCTCTTGCATCGGGCATACCCTTGAGGTCGCAGTAAGCAACAGCCTTGTCGGCATTATTAATAAGAGCGTTTCTTACGCTGTCGGGCATTTTGAAATCGAACGTTGCAGGGTTACCCGTGTTAAGGCGAAGAACGTCAATGCCCTCTTTTCTCATTCGCATAGCCTCGACAAATACGGGACCTCTTATATCGGAATGGACGTTTGCAAGTTTATCGGATCTTAATATCTCTCTCATTTCTTTTCGCTCCGTTTCAGTAGAATAATTCAATTATACGACCTTTATTTTCAATGTCAATATTTTGGATAAATAATTTTCATCAAATGAACACTAATATCAATTGACAAGCAAACTTACTGTGTTATAATAGAAAAGATTATATAAGGAAGTGTATATTTTATGCAAAAAAAAGAAAGAATCGTTGTAAAGGTTGGTACATCTACCCTTACATACGCTACGGGTAAAGCAAATATAAGAAGAATGCAGGCTCTTGTGAGAACGCTTGCGGATTTACATAACAGCGGCTGTGAAATTGTGCTTGTCACCTCGGGCGCAATCGGTGTCGGTGTGGGCAAGCTCGGCCTTGACAAAAAGCCCGACACAACCCCCGGCAGACAGGCTGCAGCTTGTATCGGCCAATGCGAGCTGATGTTCATGTATGACAAGTTTTTCGGTGAGCTTGGCTGTACGATAGGTCAGCTTCTTATCACAAAGAGCGATATCGAAAACGAAGAACGAAGGACAAATCTCATAAACGCTTTTGAGCATATACTCAAATTCGGTGCAATTCCGGTTATCAATGAAAACGATTCAATTGCCGTTGAAGAAATTGTTTACGGCGATAACGACAACCTTTCTGCACAGGTTGCAAAGCTCGTTCACGCAGATAAGCTGATAATTCTAACGGACACTGACGGTCTGTTTGACAAAAACCCGATGGAGCACGAGGACGCACAGCTTATTCCCGTTGTAAAGAGAATTGATGAAAGCATAATCAGCCTTGCAGGCGGTGCAGGCACAAACAGAGGTACAGGCGGAATGATAACCAAAGTACACGCCGCACAGGAAGCCACCAAGGCGCATATTGATACATATATTATCAACGGCGAAAACCCCGACGATATTTACAGACTTATTGAGGGTCACAGAATAGGCACCCACTTTGTAAAGGAAGACTGAAACTATGGAATATATCAATCAGCTTGGCATTAACGCCAAAAACGCACAGAATTCACTCGCTTCTGCTTCAACAGCATTGAAGAATGAAGCTCTGACAGCTATTTGCAACGCTCTTAAAGCTAACAAAGCCGAAATTCTCAAGGCAAATGCGCTTGACCTTGAAAAAGGCAAAGCAAACGGTATGTCGGAATCTCTGCTCGACAGACTTGCATTAAGTGAAAAAAGAATAGATGATATTGCGGACAGCGTGCTTGAAATTGTTGCACTCCCCGACCCTGTCGGCAGAATTAAAGACGGCTCAACAAGACCCAACGGACTCAATATTGAAAAGGTTGCCGTACCGCTTGGCACTGTCGCAGTAATTTATGAAGCAAGGCCAAATGTAACAATTGATGCTGCGGCACTCTGCCTCAAATCGGGCAACACGGTAATTCTGCGTGGCGGTAAGGAAGCAATCAACTCCAACATTGCAACTGCCGGAATTATGCGAAACGCAATCGAAGCAATCGGTCTTGACAGAAACTGTATTCAGCTTGTAGAAAACACCGACAGAGAAACCGCCAACGCACTTATGAAGCTGAATAAATATGTTGACGTCCTTATTCCCAGAGGCGGTGCAGGACTTATCAACAGCGTTGTGCAAAATGCAACCGTACCCGTTATCGAAACCGGTGTCGGAAACTGCCACATATTTGTTGATAAAACTGCCGATATAGATATGGCTGTCAGCATTATTTTTAATGCCAAAACCTCACGTCCTTCTGTATGCAACGCCGCAGAAAGCCTTGTTATTCACAGAGAAATTTCTGAAAAGGCACTTCCGGCAATCAAAGCAAAGCTCGACGAAAAGAATGTTGTCCTTTACGGCGATGAAGAAGCCCAAAAGTACATTGATATTCTTCCCGCAACTCAAGAAGACTGGGGCACGGAATATCTTGATTATAAGATGTCTGTAAAAACTGTTGCGGATGTTGACGAAGCGATTGACCACATCAACACCTACTCAACGGGGCACAGCGAGGCAATAATCACAAACAGCTACGAAAGCGTACAGAAATTTACGCAAAAGGTTAATTCCTCCGCTGTTTATGTGAACGCCAGCACAAGGTTTACGGACGGCGGTCAGTTCGGCTTCGGTGCAGAAATCGGTATTTCAACACAGAAGCTCCACGCACGAGGCCCTATTGGTCTGCCCGAGTTGACAACTACAAAGTTCGTTATCAGGGGTAACGGACAAGTAAGATAAGTTGAGGTTTCAATATGAGGTTGTTTCACGTCAGCGAAGAATCCGATATTTATGTTTTTCATCCGAGAAAATCGGACAGAGACGATATGGACAAAAATGTCGGTCTTGTTTGGGCGATTGATGAAAAGCGATTGCCCAATTTTCTGACACCAAGAAACTGTCCGAGAGTAACTTATCATATTAACAGCCGAACAACACAGGAAGATAGACAAAAGTTTTTTTCTTCTCCTTCGGTTGAACACGCTGTCGTTATTGAAAACGAGTGGTACGCTAAAATGAAGAACACAAAGCTTTATATCTATGAGTTTGACTGTTCCGATTTTGAATTACAGGATGATATTGCAGGATACTATGTATCAAAAACAACTCAGGTACCGATTGCAAAATACATAATTGACGATTTGTTTGACGAGCTTATCAAAAGAAATGTTGAAATAATAATTACAGACAATTTGCAAACCATTGCCAATGAAGTTAAAGAATCTTCATTAAACTGGTCTTTGTGCAGAATGGGTTACGCAAAGAGATAAAATATTCAGGGGGAATTGTTTTGTTAGAAAGTTTGAAAGAAAAGGTTTGCAAGGCTAACTGTATGCTGCCTAAGCATGGTCTTGTAACCTTTACATGGGGAAATGTTTCCGCAATTGACAGAGAAAGCGGTCTGATAGTTATCAAACCCTCGGGCGTTGAATACGATGACCTGACACCAGACAAAATGGTTGTGGTAAATTTGAACGGTGATGTTGTCGAAGGTGATTTGAAGCCTTCCAGTGACACTCCTACACACATTCATCTTTACAAGAATTTTGACGGTATCTGCGGTGTTGTACACACACACTCAACTAACGCCACAGCTTTTGCTCAGGCACGCTCACCTATTTCTGCCTACGGCACAACACACGCAGACTATTTTTACGGTGATATTCCCTGCACAAGAGAGCTTACAGCCGCAGAAACAGCAAGATATTACGAAGAAAACACGGGCAGAGTTATTGTTGAAGCATTCAAGCTGATTGACCCCGTTGCCGTACCGGGTGTTGTTGTTGCAAACCACGGTCCGTTTGCGTGGGGAAAAGACGCAGCCGAAGCGGTACACAACGCAGTAGTTATGGAAGAAGTTGCAAGAATGGCTATACTTATGAAAGCTATCAATCCCAACAGCAACCCTATCCCGAAATATATCCTTGACAAGCACTACAACCGCAAGCACGGCGAAAACGCCTATTACGGCCAGAAATAAACGGAAAGGAATTATAATTATGAGCAATGTTTGGTTTATAACAGGCAGTCAGCATCTCTACGGTGACGAAGCACTCAGGCAGGTTGCCGCAGATTCGGCAGTTATTGCAGAACATCTCAACGGCAGGATTGGTGCAGAGGTGTTCTGTACACCCGTTGTTACAACAGCACCCGAAATCACCGACGTTATGAGAAAGGCTAATGCCGACGAAGAATGTATCGGTGTAATCACGTGGATGCACACCTTCTCCCCTTCCAAAATGTGGATTGACGGACTTAAGACAATCACAAAGCCCATACTGCATTTCAGCACACAGTTCAATGAGGCACTTCCCTATTCCGCAATTGATATGGACTTTATGAATCTTAACCAGTCGGCACACGGCGACCGTGAACACAGCCACCTTTTTGCGCTTATGCGTAAAAGCCGCAAAGAGGTTGTCGGACATTGGCAGGACGAGGATGCTATCGAAGAAATCAGAACATGGGTAAGCGCTGCAAAGGCTTTTGCCGCAGGCAGTTCGCTTCGTGTTGTACGCTTCGGCGACAATATGCGTGATGTTGCTGTTACGGAAGGCAACAAGGTAACAACGCAGGCAAAGCTCGGCTGGAGTGTTGATTATTACGGCATAGGTGACCTTGTTGAAGAAATCAACCAAGTCACAGACGAAGAAGCAGATTCGCTTGTTGAGGAATATAAGAATACTTACACTGTTGTTACGGATGATATTTCCGCAATCAAAGAACAGGCAAAGTATGAAATTGCCCTTGAACGTTTCCTCAATAAAACCGAAAGCACTGCTTTCACCACAAATTTCCAGGATCTTCACGGTCTTAAGCAGCTGCCCGGTTTAAGTGCACAGCGTCTTATGGCTAAGGGCTACGGCTTCGGTGCCGAAGGCGACTGGAAAACAGCCGCACTCACCCGTGCTATGAAAATTATGAGCGAAAATGACTCCACAGCCTTTATGGAGGATTATACATATAATCTTGTCAAGGGTGAAGAAGCAATACTCGGTGCTCATATGCTTGAGGTCTGCCCCACAATAGCGGACGGCGAAATAAAGCTTGATGTTCAGCCCCTTGGTATCGGTGACAGAGAGCCTCCTGCAAGACTTATTTTCAATTCAAAAGCAGGTGAAGCAATCTGTGTTTCACTTGTTGACCTCGGTAACAGGCTCAGGCTTATCTGTGCAGAGGTTGAGTGCATAACAACTCCCGAACCTATGCCCAACCTCCCCGTTGCAAGCGCAATGTGGAAACCGTATCCCGATTTTAAAAACGGTGTAAAGGCCTGGCTTCTCGCAGGCGGTGCACACCATTCCGTATTAAGCTACACGCTTACAAAAGAGCATATTATCGATTTTGCAAGAATGGCAGGAATCGAGTGTGTGGTTATCGGCAAGGACACTAATATCTCCGATTTCGAATTAAAGCTTATGCTTGGCGACGCTGCGTGGAAATAAAAAGTCTTTAATCTTCGACATTTACTAAATTTTACTTGCCAAAAGCAACGTGATGTGATATAATTCAAATATTATGTGTAAAGGAGTGGCGCAGATGTCAGCTGAAAACACAGCAGTTTCAACCACCAGTGAAGCTAAAAAGACTCTGAACAGACGCTATGTCGGTACAAAGGAAACCTTTGCCTACATACTTGATGACATAGCACAAAGCTTTAACATCGGCAAATATGACGACGTTTTTAAGATGAATATTCTTAAAATCGACCTCGTTCTGCAGTCGGTTACCAACGGCGTAATCGGTGTATGGGACATTATCAACGATATGTTCCTTGCAGCTATTGTCGATAAAACCCGTACCCGTTGGGGTAAATTCAAGCCGTGGCTTGTAGTTTACGCCGTACCCGGTGTGTTCCTCACAGTTCTCTACTGGGCATTGCCTATTTTTATGGGCACACAAGGTATCGGTTCAAATATTCCGAGATTTGCCGTATATCTTGTTTTACAAATTTTCTCAAATCTTGCAAGCTCACTTATCGCTATTGTCCGTCAGGGTATGACCTCAACAATTACCCCCAACATTGTTGACAGAACACGTCTGATTACCCAGGCTAACCTCCTTTCGGGCTTTGTTGAGAAGGCTCCCGAAATCCTTATGGGTCTGCTTATCGATATTTATATCAACAGCCCCAAAAATCAGGCTCTCGAAATTACAAACAACACACTTTATCAGGCCGGTTACAACAGAATGTTCGTTCTCGGCGGTGTTATCACGGCTGTTGTTGCAGGTCTCTTTGCTCTGTTCTATGCATTTGTTGCAAAAGAAAGAGTTATGCAGACTGTTGAACGTCCCAGTGTATTCAGCGGTGTCAAGTCCGTTGTTACCAACAAGCCCCTTCTTCTTATCACTCTTTCCGAGTTCCTTGCAGCGTTCAGCCTTAACTCGGGTCTCAACCTTTACTACATCAACGTTCTTAACCTTGCTTCTATGTCAACAATCGTCGGTATTCCCGGCGCTGTTGTTTCCCCCATCTCCTACTCATACGTTCCCTGGGCACGTTCCAAGTTCTCAACCAAGGCTCTGTGGATTGCAGGCTCTCACGTTGACAGCGTCCTGATGCTCGGCGTATTCGCAGCCGGTGAATTGATTAACTTCGGCGGTAAGAAGGGTTACGAGAACCTTGCTGTTATGATTCCGTCCTTTATGCTTCGTGAAACCATCTGGATGTTCTTCTGGGGTATCAGAAAGGTTATTCCCGAGGAAATGAGAAACGAGGCTATCGACTACGGCGAGTGGAAGAACGGCTTCCGTTCCGAAGGTATGACAGGCGTTGCAAAGGGTCTTGTTACCAAGATGGTAGGCACCTTCAAGAACTTCATTCAGCCTCTTCTCCTCAAGCAGTTCGGCTACAACCCCAACGCTACTCAGGGTAATCAGACAGTCCGTGCACGTCACGCTCTTTTCTGGATGTCCACACTCCTTCCCGTTATTACAGGTATCCTCAGCATCGTTCCCCAGCTCTTCTATGACCTTCAGGGTGAAAAGAAGGACAAGATGTACGCAGAGCTTTACGAGCGCCGTAAGCTTATGCAGAATGATGTTGACCTTGCAAATGAAGCCGCAACTTCACCCGACAGCGATAAATAATTCACATCTGACCCGACTGAAAAGTCGGGTCTTTTTGCTTAATAAAATTTATTTAAAAACTTTTGGCAATACCATTGACATTATTAAAAAATACTGCAATAATATCGGCGAAAGATAAAAAAACGGGGTGATTAAAACGGAAAACAAGACCTTACTTACCAACAAACCGATACCGCCCGAGCTTGAAGCGAGAGCCAATGAACTGCTTTGCGGTGCTATGCCGCTTATGGCTGTTGTCGGCGATCTTAAGCTCAACGGAAGATACGGTAACGGAGCCGTTCTTGTTTGCGCCGACAGGCTTATTGCTGTTTCAAAAGAACTTGAAGCGGACGGCTTAATGCTGCTGTTTGAAGACATTGACGAAGCAAGCGTGAAAAGATTGTACGGCAATGCTGTTTTCAGAGTAAAGACAAACGAAGGCAAAGTTCTGGATTTGCTTCGCTTCACCTACTCCACAACCGACCTTTGCGATGCTGTTTCCGAGTTTATCATCAAGGTCAAGGAAGGAGCAGATATTGACGAACAGCTTCGTATTGTTGAAAACACTTATCAGAATCTTCGCTCCTTCTGCCCAAAATGCGGCAGAAAGCTCGCCTCCCCACACGCAGACTGTATGAACTGTAAGGGTAAAGGCAAGATGTTTGAGGTGCTTTTCGGCTACATTAAGCCATACGTCAAACGCCTTTCCGTAAGTATTGTTCTTTCAATTCTCACAACGGCTATGGCACTTGTGCCTCCTTACATAACCAAGATGATGGTTGACGACATCATCCCGGACAAAAATATGCAGATGTTGATTATAACAATCGCTGCACTTTTGGGTGTTTATCTGCTGCAATACGGTCTTGGTGCACTCAGAGCATATCTTTTAAGAATTACCGGCGATATGATTATCGTTGACCTTAAAAAGGATATTTACGCCAAAGCACAGTATCTGCCGATGAAGTTCTATGACAAAACCTCAACAGGCTCAATCATCAACAGAATTAACAGCGACACCACACAGCTCCAGAACTTTATGCTGCGCATCACGCAGGAAGCTGTTGTTCAGTTCTTTATGATGATTGGTATTATTGTTATAATGCTTGTTATGAACTGGCGCCTTGCGCTTGTTTCACTTATTCCCGTTCCCGTTGTTGCACTTCTGAGCCGTTATTTCGGCCGTAAACTTTCGCCGATGTACCGCAGACTTTGGAGAAGGTCAAGCTCCATTTCAACTATCCTTACCGATACTATTCCGAGTATCAGAGTTGTCAAGTCCTTCACAAGCGAAGAACGTACAATCAAGAAGTTCGGCAGATATATGGACGACTGGATGAACGAGGACAAGCGTGCCGCAAAAACAGCCAGCATCTTCCCCAACGCAATCACCTTCTTTGTCACCTGCGGTTCAATCCTTATATGGTTTGTCGGCGGTAAATACGTTATCGACGGTACAAGTGACCTCACACTCGGTGTACTTGTTTCGTTCATTTCATATGCAAGTATGTTCTATAATCCCGTCAACTTCTTTGCAAGTTTAAGCGACAGCTACCAGAACGCACTTGCCTCAACAGAAAAGATACTTGATATCATCAATGCCGAGCCCGAACACAACTTCGGTAAGGGCGAAGCACCCAAATTCCTTGAAGGCAAGGTTGAATTCAGAAACGTCAACTTCTCCTTCGACCGTTCAAAGAAGATTCTCAACAATGTAAGTTTCGTAATCCAGCCCGGCGAAACCGTCGGTATTGTCGGCACAACAGGCTCAGGCAAATCAACGCTTATAAACCTGCTTATGCGTTTTTATGACGATTATGAGGGTGAAATTCTTATTGACGATGTCAACATAAAAGACATTGATATGGAATTCTTCCGTTCGAAAATAGGTTACGTTCAGCAGGAGCCCTTGATGTTCCGTGACACAATTTTCAACAACATCTCTTATTCAATGCCCGGTGCACACGTTGACCAGGTGCTTAATGCGGCAGATGTTGCAAATGCGCACACCTTTATTTCCCGTCTTCCCGATGCGTATGATACGACACTCGGTGAGCGTGGCGTAGGTCTTTCGGGCGGTGAAAAGCAGAGGCTTTCAATTGCCCGTGCCGTTCTTAAAAACCCGAATCTTATGATTTTTGACGAGGCAACATCGGCTGTTGACTCCGAAACAGAAAAACTGATTCAGGATGCAATTGACCAGGTTATCCGAGGCAGAACAACCTTTATGATAGCCCACCGTCTGTCAACACTCAGAAAGGCAAACAGAATCCTTGTTGTTGACAAGGGCAGAATTATTGAAAACGGCTCACACGACGAGCTTATGGCACTTAAAGGCAAGTATTACAAGCTCATACAGATTCAGTCGATGTCCGAAAAGGTTGCGGCAGACAAAGCAGCCGAAAACTTTGAATAAGGAGGAGTGTGTGACTTATGGCAAGAAATTTTGTTGACCCCAACGCAGTACGCTTTACTGTAAACGATAAGATTTATGTTGATGCCGAGCTTTACACAGGCGAAAAATTCACAATGCTCGAGCCGCATCGCCTCTTCCCTGTCAGCGGTCTGATGAAGTACATTTCGCTTCTTGACGAAGAAGGAAATGAGCAGATGATAATCCGTGACCTTGACCAGCTTATGCCCGAGTCAAAAGAGGTTATATTAAATTGCCTGAACGAAAGGTATATGATACCGAAAATCACACGTCTTATCAAAAGAACAGAAAAGTTCAAGATATGGATGTGGACGGTTGATACAGACAGAGGTGAATACACATTTGAGATTATCAACAGCTGGCAGTCGATCAAAACCCTTTACGACGGCAGAATTCTTATTAAAGACGGTAACGACAACCGCTATGAAATTCCAGACCTTTATGCACTTGATAAACGCAGTATAAAGCTCATATTGCCCGATGTTTAATTTAAAATTTCAAGGAGAAGATATAATGAAACTTATTATTGCTATTGTAAATAACGATGACAGTGCAGTAGTTTCCTCTGCGCTCACAAACGAAAACTTTATTGTTACCAAGCTTTCCACAACAGGCGGTTTCCTTATGGTCGGCAACACAACCTTCCTTATCGGTGCAAACGATGAAGATGTACCGAGAGTAAAGGAAATCATCAAAAAGTATTCACAGACAAGAACGGCAGCAACTCATTCTACCGCTTCCTTCGGCAGAGACCTTAACAATAACGATATGCCAACAGAAGTCAAGGTCGGTGGTGCAACTGTATTTGTTCTTGATGTAAACAGCATGGATAAATATTGATAAATTTGAGGAGTCGGAAGGCTCCTCTTTTTATATTAATTAATATTAGTTTATATTGATTTTTCTGTATTTTTGTGTTAACATATAATGGTACAGAAAGGTGGTTAAAAAATGAAAAAACGTTTAATCGCAATCATCCTCAGTGTTGCTATGATTTTTTCGGCAACATCCCTCCCCGTTCTCGCTGCAGATGAATTCACTGCATCGGAAATTACACTCAACACAATCGGCGAAAAAGTTATTCAGGGTCTTGTAGGCGTTATTACTGCACTCATCAAAGCCCCCAACAAGTGGCTCAGCGAAGACAAGTACTTTGAAACAACCGAGCTTTACGACACCAAGACAGAATTCGTTGACGATGCTCAGGCTGAATACTGGTCACTCGGTTATGCAAGTGACACTCTCCAGACAGGCAACGAGCTTGAGTGCTATGTCGGCGGCAGCCTTGCAGTAACAAAGAAACTTGCAACAGAAGTTTATGACGATCAGAGAGTCAGAACAGTTGCAATTTCCGACGGCAGAGGCACACACGTTTTTGTTGCTCTTGACTGCTTCGGCTTTGCTTCTTCCGAGGTTTACAAAGTAAGAGATATGCTCAGCAGTTTTGCGAAGGAGAACAATGTTGTCAGCATCAACATTTCCTCTCTCCACCAGCACAGCTGTGTTGATACCTTCGGTATGAACGGCGACCTTGTCGGTGCACTCTTCCTCAGTCCTATCAGAAACATTCTCGGTATCCCCAACCCCAGCGGTCAGAATGAGGCATTTATGAACAACCTCTACGCAAAGGTTATCGGTACTGTTGAAACTGCCGTCAAGAATATGACCGAGGGCGACCTCTACTACGGCAGCGTAGATATTTCCGAATATATCCACGACAAACGTGACCCCCAGGTTATTGACCCCAACCTCAACCGTTTCCGTTTCGTTCCTGCAGACGGCAGCACAGAAACATGGATAGTTAACCTTGCTATCCATACAGTTGGTCTCGGTGCAGGCGGTACAAGCGTTTCCGCTGACTACCCCTACTACATGGAAAAGTATATCAATGAAAACGCCAAGGCTAACTTTATGATGATTCAGGGTGCAGAGCTTGCAATCACTTCTGAATACGGCGAAAATCTTGTCGTTGACCCGGCTATTGTTGAAAAGGTTGACGAGGGTTACGCAAGAATGGCTGCTTATGGTGCAAAGCTGGGTGAATTCGCTTGCTCAGTTCAGGACAGCAAGAAGATTGATCCCATCCTCAACTATGCAACAAGCACCTACCTTATTCCCACAGAAAACCAGATTCTTATCCTTGCAGGTAAGGGCGGCCTTCTTACAAACACGGTTGTAAAGACAGGTCTCTGGAAATACAGTGTTGTTTCCGAGGTTGGTTATATGGAGCTTGGTAAAGATATCGCTGTTGTTATTGCAGGCGGTGAGCTTGCTCCCGAAATTGCATACGGCGGTGCAACAACAAAAGAAGAGTCCTGGAGCGGCGAGGAATGGAACTTTGAGCCCATCAAGGATAACGTAGACGGCAGAACACTTATAGTTTTCGGTATCACTAACGACCAGACCGGTTATATGCTTACCGATAACAGCTGGCGTTCTTTCCTTTGTGAAAATGAAGAAATCGTTACTCCCGGCCCGAAGGCAGGCTCTGCATTTGCAACAGCCTTCTACGGTCTTCTTGATTCAGTCAGATAAAATTTTAGTTTATATATCCGGAGGAAAATTAAATGAAAGTTCTTGTAATTAACGCCGGCAGCTCATCACTCAAGTATCAGCTTATTGATATGGAAACCGAGCAGATGATTGCCAAGGGCATTTGTGAAAAGGTCGGCTTTGCAGGTCAGATTGACGGCAAAACAGCAGACGGCAGAAAGTTCTTCTATGAAGTTCCCCTCAAGAACCACACAGAGGCTTTTATTGAGGTTAAAAAGGCACTTACCGAAGGCGATTGCAAAGTTATCGACAGCCTTGATGAAATCGCTGCTGTCGGCCACAGAGTTGTTCAGGGCGGTGCTCTTTTCCAGAAGAGCGTTCTTATAGATGAAAAGGTAATTGAAGGCATTGAAAGCCTTTGCGACCTTGCTCCTCTTCACAATCCTGCACACATTCAGGGTATCAAGGCTTGCTTTGAGGTTTTTGGCCCCGATGTTCCCGAAATCGCTGTATTTGACAACGCTTTCCACAGCACTATGCCCGAAGAAGCATACACCTTCCCCATTCCCTATGAGTACACCGAAAAGTACCAGATTCGCCGCTACGGCTTCCACGGCACATCCCACCGCTTCGTAAGCGCACGTTGCGCAGAGGTTATGGGCAAGCCTGCAGAAGAGCTTAAAATCGTTACCTGCCACCTCGGTAACGGCTCCTCAATCACTGCTGTTAAGGGCGGCAAGGTTATCGACACAAGCATGGGTCTCACTCCCCTTGATGGCTTTGAAATGGGCACACGCTGCGGTGCTGTTGACCCCTCCGCTATCCTCTTCCTTATGGAAAAAGAAGGCTGGACACCTGCGCAGACAAGCGATGTTCTCAACAAGAAATCAGGTTACCTCGGCGTTTCCGGTGTTTCCAGCGATGACCGTGACCTTCTCAAGGCAATTGACGAAGGCAACGAAAGAGCAGCACTTGCGAGAAAAATTCTCAAATATCAGGTACGCAAGGTTATCGGCAGCTATGTAGCAGCTATGGACGGTGTTGATGCTATAGTATTCACAGGCGGTATCGGCGAAAACACAACTGACCTTCGTGAAGATGTCTGCTCCAACCTCACCTATCTCGGCATTGAGATTGACAAGGAATACAACGCAACACTTGTCAAGGGTGCTGAAGGCGAAATCAGCACGGCTAACTCCAAGGTTAAGGTATTTGTTCTTCCCACTAACGAAGAGCTTGCTATTGCAAGAGATACAAAGGAAATCGCAGAAAGCCTTTAATCAACTAATTAACATTCAAAAAGGACTGACAGTTTTATGCTGTCAGTCCTTTTTGCGTATGCTAAAAACTTATTCTTTAGCGGCTGCCGTTTCGCAGTAAACACAGCGATAAACTTTCTTTTCCTTATCGGTGAGTTTGAACATCTGCGGCAACTCCTGCTCTGTTGAGGTTATGCAACGGGGATTTTTGCACTTGATTACGTTTGTAAGCTTTTCGGGAAGCTCAAGCTTTTTCTTGTCAACCGTTACTTCATTCTGAATGATATTAACAGTTGCACCGGGGTCAACATAGCCGAGAATATCAAGGTCAACATGGAAATCCGTATCAATTTTAATTATGTCCTTCTTACCCATTTTAGAGCTTGAAACATTCTTAATCAGCGCTACGGAGCAATCCAGCTCATCAAGACCAAGAAGATTATAAATCTTCATAGCCTTGCCTGCTGTGATATGGTCGATAACAATACCGTTTTTAATTGAATCAATTTTCATATCATTCAACCTCCAACAGCTTTAAAATAAGCGCCATACGGATGTATTTGCCGTTAAGTACCTGCTTAAAATAGCAGGCCCTCGGGTCATTGTCAATTTCAACGCTGATTTCGTTTACTCTGGGCAGCGGATGCATAATTGATAAATCCGCCTTTGCTGTGTTAAGACGCTCCGGACGGAGAATATAGCTGTCCTTAAGACGAAGATAATCCTCCTCATTAAAGAAGCGTTCACGCTGAACACGGGTCATATAAAGAATATCGAGTTCAGGCATAACACTGTCAAGGTCAGTAGTCTGAACATACTCAAGATTGTTCTTTTTGAGTGTTTCTTTTACATAGCTGGGTAATTTAAGCTCTTCGGGAGAAACAAGAACAAACTTGATATTTTCATATCTTGAAAGCGCATTGATAAGCGAATGTACCGTTCTGCCGAACTTAAGGTCACCGCAGAAGCCGACAGTCAGATTATCCAGTCTGCCCTTTTCACGTTGAATAGTGAGAAGGTCTGTAAGAGTCTGTGTCGGATGGTTGTGACCGCCGTCACCTGCGTTGATAACCGGAATTGAAGCGTTCATAGCAGCAACAAGCGGTGCACCCTCTTTGGGATGACGCATTGCTATGATATCGGCATAGCAGGATGTTGTTTTGGCTGTATCCGCAATACTCTCACCTTTGGCGGCAGAAGAGCTCTGTGCCTCGGAAAAGCCGAGAACATTGCCGCCAAGCTCGTACATAGCCGCTTCAAAGCTGAGCCTTGTTCTTGTTGAAGGCTCAAAGAAAAGCGTTGCCAGCTTCTTTCCTCTGCACTTCTCGCTGTATTTGGCGGGATTTGCAATAATATCGTTAGCCTTTTCAATAAGCTCTTTTATCTCATTGACATCAAGCTCGAGAATGTCTATCAAACTTCTCATAGCTTATGCACCTATCCAGCTTTCATCGGAAGGATTATTGCGGAACTTTATAAGTCTTGCAATATCCTCTTGAGCAATATAGCCTTCTTCTGCTGCAACCTCTGCAATGCAGTCGAAGTTCGTAAGGCTTACATTCTTAACGTTTGCGGCTGCAAGTCTGTCAAGACCCTTCTGCATACCGTAGGTAAAGATGGAAGCAATGCCAAGTACTTCTGCACCGGCTTCACGCAGAGCATCAACAACATCAATAACGCTGCCGCCTGTTGAAATAAGATCCTCAACAACGACAACCTTCTGGCCTGCTTCGAGCTTACCTTCAATTCTGTTCTGTCTGCCGTGATCCTTATTGGAGCCTCTGACATAGCCCATGGGAAGACCCATAATTTCTGCTGTAATAGCAGCGTGAGCAATACCTGCAGTTGATGTACCCATAAGAACTTCAACCTCGGGATAATTTTCCTTGATGATAGTTGCAAGACCGTTTTCTACGTCCTTACGTGCTTCGGGAGCAGTAAGGATAAGGCGGTTGTCGCAGTAAACGGGGCTCTTGATTCCGCTTGCCCATGTGAAGGGCTCTTCGGGGCGGAAGAAAACTGCTTTGATTTTAAGTAAATCCTTGGCAATAAGTTTCTGCATATCAATGTATCTCCTTTATATTTTAACGTGTTGATTAACCAACAAACTCGGCTACACAGCGCTTGTAAGCCGCTACGGGATCTTCTGCTGCTGTAATCGGTCTGCCGACTACGATATAGTCACTGCCGATTTCCTTTGCCTGTGCAGGTGTCATAACTCTGGACTGGTCGCCGATATCACCGTCTGCAAAGCGGACACCGGGTGTAACTGTAAGGAACTTTTCACCGCAGGTTTCGTGTACCTTGCCTGCTTCAAGCGGAGAGCAAACAACACCGTCAAGACCTGCTGTAGCAGCATTCTTTGCGTAGTGCATAACAACCTTGTCAATAGGCTCGTTTATAAGAAGGTCAGCTTCCATTCTCTCCTGGCTTGTGGAAGTAAGCTGAGTAACAGCGATAAGGAGCGGACGTGTACCGTCGGGACGGGTAAGACCTTCAAGGCCAGCCTGCATCATTGTTATTGTGCCGCCTGCGTGAAGGTTAGTCATATCAACATCAAGGTGTGAAAGCACAGCCATAGATTTTTTGACTGTGTTGGGAATATCGTGAAGCTTGAGATCAAGGAAAATCTTGTGTCCTCTTGCCTTGATTTCCTTTACAATTGCAGGACCTTCGGCATAGTAAAGCTCCATACCGATTTTTACAAAGGGTTTGCAGTCCGTGAACTTATCAAGGAAGTTCATAACATCTGCCTTGCTCGCAAAGTCGCAAGCAATAATTACGTCTTTACCCATTAGTGTGCGCCTCCTATAATCTGTGATAAATCGTCTATTTTATATTTTTCCATAACCTTCGGTAAATTGTTGATAATATCTCTGCAAGCAAAGGGGTCAACAAGGTTTGCCGCACCAACCTGTACTGCCGTTGCACCTGCAAGCATCATTTCAATTACATCTTCTGCACTTGCTATACCGCCCATACCGATAATCGGCACTTTGACAGCCTCGTAAACCTGATAAACCATACGAAGTGCAACAGGTTTAATTGCGGGGCCCGAAAAACCGCCCATCTTATTTGCAATAACAGGCTTTTTTGTTTTAAGGTCAATGCGCATGCCGAGAAGCGTATTAATCATACTGATGCCGTCTGCACCTGCGGCCTCGCAAGCCTTGGCTATATCAACAATATTTGTAACGTTGGGAGAAAGCTTTATATAAAGGGGTTTATCTGTAACCTTACGGCAGGCAGAGGTAACCTCGGCAGCAGCTTCGGGAGAAGTGCCGAAGCTCATTCCACCGCCGTGAACATTCGGGCAGGAAACATTGACCTCAAACCAGCCAATCTGCTCCTGAGAATCAAGCATTTCAACCGTGTATGCATAATCTTCAACGGAAAAGCCGCTTACGTTAGCCATAACAGGTTTGTTAAAACAAGCCTTGAGCTTGGGAAGCTCGTTTTCAATTACCTTTTCAACACCCGGATTCTGGAGACCGACAGCGTTAATCATACCGCTGTCACATTCAGCTATTCTCGGACAGGGATTGCCGAAACGGGGGTCCTTTGTAGTTCCCTTGAATGAAAAAGTACCGAGGCAGTTAATATCGTAAAGCTCGGCAAATTCATAACCGAAGCCGAAAGTTCCGCTTGCAGGGATAACGGGATTATCAAGCATTATACCGCTTAAATTAACCTTAGTGTTTACCATATAATCTCCTCCCTTTCAAGTACGGGGCCATCCTTACAGATGCGCTTATTGCCGTACTTTGTCTTGCAGGAGCAGCCCATGCAAGCACCGAAGCCGCAACCCATTCTCTCTTCAAAGCTGTACTGACCGCTTGTTGCAGCAACAGCTTCAATAGCCTTGAACATTGGCATAGGGCCGCAGGTGAAGAAATATGTATAATCAACATCCTTCATAGCATCGGTCACAAAGCCTTTAACGCCGTAGCTTCCGTCAGCCGTTGCAACTTTGACTTCAGCACCGAGTGCCTTGAACTCGTCTTCTAAAAAGATTTCGTCTTTTGTATTGAAACCGAGAACAACAGTTACTTTTTTGCCGGCATTTATAAGCTTTTTGCAAAGATTATAAAGAGGAGGCACACCGACACCGCCGCCGATAAGAAGCGGATATTCGCCGCATTTATCAAGGCTGTAGCCGTTACCCAGACCGACAAGCACATCAAGCACCTGACCTGCATTCATAGCAGACATCTGCTCTGTGCCGACACCGACAACCTTGTAAACAAGAGTAATTGTGGTTTCATCGTAATCACAGATAGAAATAGGTCTGCGCAGAAACTTACCGTCAAGCTTGATATTAACAAACTGACCGGGAGCAGTTATTGAGGATGTATCGCCCTCGAGCACCATTTTGTAAACAGTGCCCGTGAGCTGAACATTGGAGAGGATTTTATATAATCCCTGAATCATTTATATCACCTTTATGCGTCAATTGTTGAAATAAAGAGTGTTGTTTCTTCAAGTACATCAAGAAGAACCTTAACAGTATCAAGAGAAGTAAACATAGTTACGTTATTTTCAACGGCGCACTGTCTGATTTCGTGGCCGTCCATTGCACCGCCGACAGCGTTCATATCTCTTGTGTTGATAACATAGGTTACATAGCCCTGACGGATAGCCTTGAGAATATCGTCGTTACCGTCGCTGATTTTGGGAAGAGTGTGGGTTCTGATACCGTGCTCCTTGAGATACTGTGCAGTGCCTCCTGTAGCCTGAATGTTGAAGCCCATATTGTAGAAGCGGCGGATGAGCGGAAGAGCCTCTTCCTTATCCTTATCGGAAATTGTGGCGAATACTGTACCGTAGCTCTTGACATTCATACCGCTTGCCTGGAGTGCCTTATAAAGTGCACGGCGAAGGCTGTCATCATAGCCGATTGCTTCACCCGTTGACTTCATTTCGGGTGAAAGGTAAGCATCAAGACCTCTGAGCTTGGAGAACGAGAAAGCGGGAACTTTTACGTACCAACGCTTCTTTCTGGGAGCGATTGTGTAATCAATGCCCTGCTCTTTGAGAGATACACCGAGCATACAAAGGGTTGCAATATCGGCAAGGCTGTAGCCTGTGGACTTTGAAAGGAAGGGAACTGTTCTGGAGGAACGGGGGTTAACCTCGATAATAAAGACATTGTCATCCTTATCAACGATAAACTGGATATTGTAAAGACCAACAATACCGATACCAAGACCGAGTTTTTTGGTGTAATCTATGATTGTTTCCTGAACCTTTTCGGAGATTGAGAAGGTCGGATAAACGCTGATAGAGTCACCCGAGTGGATACCCGTTCTTTCAACAAGCTCCATAATGCCGGGAACAAATACATCAGTACCGTCGCAGATTGCGTCAACCTCAACCTCTTTACCGACGATATACTTATCAACAAGAACGGGCTTGTCCTCATCGATTTCAACAGCGGTAGTGAGGTATCTGCGAAGCTGTGCTTCATCGGCTACAATTTCCATTGCACGGCCGCCAAGAACAAAGGAAGGACGCACAAGCACAGGATAACCTATTCTTGCTGCTGCGGCAACGCCGTCTTCAATCTTTGTAACTGCCTGACCCTCGGGCTGAGGAATATTGAGCGACTGAAGAACCTTCTGGAAGGAGTCACGGTTTTCTGCACGCTCGATAGCATCGCAGTCTGTACCGATAATCTTGACACCCATATTCTTAAGACCGTCGGAAAGGTTGATAGCGGTCTGACCGCCGAGAGAAGCTACTACACCTTCGGGTTGTTCAAGGTGAATGATATTCATAACATCTTCCACGCAAAGCGGCTCAAAATAGAGCTTATCGGAGCATGTATAGTCAGTCGAAACAGTTTCGGGGTTATTGTTAATTATAATAGCCTCGTAACCGAACTTTTTGATTGTTGTTACGGCGTGAACGGTTGAGTAGTCAAATTCAACACCCTGACCGATACGGATGGGGCCCGAACCGAGAACGACTATCTTTTTCTTGTCGGACATCTTGGACTCGTTTTCAGCCTCGTAAGTGGAGTAGAGATACGGAATATAGCCGTCAAACTCTGCTGCGCAGGTATCAATCATTTTGTAAACGGGGAACATATCGTTTGCCTCACGGAGCTCGAAGACTTCCTTGGCTGTCATACCCCATACGCCTGCAATGTATTCATCGGAGAAGCCCATTCTCTTTGCCTTATAAAGAACGGCAACATCGCCCTTGTTAGCCTTTACAACTTTCTCAAGGTCAACAATGTTCTTGAGCTTTTCGATAAAGTACATATCAATTTTAGTTGCGTGGTTAATCATACCTACGTCAATGCCTCTGCGCAGAAGCTCCGCAATAGCGTAGAAGCGGTCGTCAGTACCGTCAACAATGTACTTGAGAAGCTCATCATCCGTAAAGCTGTCAAACTTCTTGAGATAAAGGTGGTTTACACCTGTTTCAAGAGAACGGACAGCCTTAAGAAGGCTCTCTTCAACAGTTCTGCCGATGCTCATAACCTCACCGGTAGCCTTCATCTGAGTTGAAAGCGTGTTGTTTGCATTTGTAAACTTATCAAACGGGAAACGGGGCATCTTTGTAACAACATAGTCGATTGTAGGCTCAAATGCACCGTAGGTGTTGGCGATTTTGATTTCATCGAGTGTCATGCCCAGAGCAATCTTTGCCGTTACTCTTGCAATTGGATAACCGCTTGCCTTGGAAGCAAGTGCGGAAGAACGGGAAACTCTGGGGTTAACCTCGATAAGATAATATGTGAAAGAAAGAGGATCGAGAGCAAACTGAACGTTACAACCGCCTTCAATCTTGAGCGCACGGATAATTTTGAGTGCGCTGTCACGGAGCATATTGTGCTCTTTTGCGGTAAGAGTCTGTGTGGGGCAGACAACTACGGAGTCACCTGTATGAATACCGACAGGGTCTATATTTTCCATATTACAGATTGCAATAGCCGTATCGTTTGCATCACGCATTACTTCGTATTCGATTTCCTTGTAGCCCTTAATGCTCTTTTCAACAAGAACCTGATGAACGGGAGACAGAGCAAGAGCGTTCTTAAGAATTTCTCTGCACTGTTCTTCGTTATCGGCAAAGCCGCCGCCTGTACCGCCGAGAGTGAATGCAGGACGAAGAACAACCGGGTATCCGATTTCTTCTGCCGCAGCAAGACCCTCTTCCATTGTGTTAGCTATGAGTGACGGAAGAACAGGTTCACCGAGGGATTCGCAAAGCTCTTTGAAAAGCTCTCTGTCCTCTGCCATTTCAATACTCTTGCTGCTTGTGCCGAGAAGCTCAACACCGCATTCTTTAAGAATACCCTTCTTCTCAAGCTGCATTGCAAGGTTAAGACCTGTCTGACCGCCGATACCGGGAACAATTGCATCGGGACGCTCATAACGGATAACCTTTGCAACATACTCAAGGGTGAGAGGCTCCATATAAACCTTATCGGCAATGGTGGTATCAGTCATAATTGTAGCAGGGTTTGAGTTGCAGAGAACAACCTCGTAGCCCTCTTCTTTAAGAGCAAGACAAGCCTGTGTGCCGGCATAGTCGAACTCGGCAGCCTGGCCGATAACAATCGGGCCGGAGCCGATAACAAGTACCTTCTTAATATCTGTTCTTTTTGCCATCTTACTTGTCCCCCTTCATAAGATTGATGAATCTTTCGTAAAACAGTGAAATTTCACACGGTACATACTGTACGGAATACACGTTATCCTTTTCACAGCTGACACCTTCAACCGTTTTGTCGAAAAGGTTAACGTGTGTTATTTTAAGCTCCGTACCTTCAACAGACTCTGCATCAATTACATAGCTGTGATTCTGTGTGTGGTTGCGGAAGGTGTTATTTATTAATGAATGTACGGAGTGGTTGCAGCCTCTGTGACCGAACTTAAGCTTATATGTCTTTGCGCCGTAAGCAAGACCGATTATTTCGTGACCGAGACCTACACCGAATATCGGACACTTACCTTTAAGCTGTCTTACAAGCTCGATAACGCTGGGAACATCCTCGGGGTTACCCGGGCCATCGGAAATATAAATACCGTCGGGCTTCATTTTGAGGACTTCTTCTGCGCTTGTGTCAAAGGGAACTATTGTAATATTGCAGCCTCTTGAATTAAGGATACGGATAAGGCTGAGCTTGATACCGCAGTCGATAGCAACAACATTATACTTAGCGTTTGCTGTTCTTGAATACCAGCGCTTCTTACAGCTTACAACCTCAACTGCGTTTGTGGGAATTTCCGTAGCACCGAGAATTTCGAGTGCCTTTTCTTTGGGCGTATCTATGCTTGTGAAAAGAACCTTGCAGGTACCGTTGTCACGGATGTGGCGAGTAAGCTCTCTTGTATCAAGTCCTTCGATACCGGGGATATTGTAATCCTCCATAACCTCGTTAAGAGTCTTTGTTGTACGGAAGTTAGAAGGAACATCGTTATATTCTCTTACCACAAGACCGCCGATTGTGGGTACTTTCGACTCGAAATCGTCATCGCAGGTGCCGTAGTTACCGATAATCGGATAGGTCATTACAACAGCCTGATATGTGTAAGCAGGGTCGGAGATAATCTCCTGATAGCCGAGCATAGCCGTGTTGAAAACAAGCTCACAAACACGCTCACACTCGCTGCCGAAGCCTCTGCCGTAAAATTCTGTACCGTCTTCAAGTACGATTTTTCTGTCATACTGCTCAAACTGCATTATTTTCTGTTTATCCATACTGCTTTACCTCCGCATACAGTTAATTCACATTTTCCGCTGACTGTCATTCCTTCAAAAGGAGTGCTTCTGCCCATTGAAAGGAATTCGTCAGGGTCGATTTTATAATTAGCTTCAATATTATAAACACAGTAGTCATCCGCCCGAAGCTCAAGCCCGAAGCGCTTACGGGGATTGACGGACATAAGCTCAATCAGCTTTTGAAGAGTTATTGCACACTCTTCCTTTACAAGCTGTGTAAAAAGCACAGGAAAGGCGGTTTCTATACCGACAACACCCATAAGGCTGCCCTTGAGACCCTTCGATTTTTCTTCTGCGCTGTGAGGTGCATGGTCAGTTGCTATCATATCGATAGTGCCGTCCTTTATGCCCTCGATAAGGGCTTGTCTGTCAGCCTTACTGCGTATGGGCGGATTCATTTTGAATCTTCCGTCTTCCTGCAAATCGCTGTCATCGAAAACAAGATAATGCGGAGCGGTTTCACAGGTGACATCCACTCCCCTTTTCTTTGCCTGTCTGATTAATTCAACGCTTTCTTTGGTTGATATATGGCAGACGTGGTATTTACAGCCCACCTGTTCGGCAAGACGCAAATCACGCTCAATAGGCTTCCATTCGCTTTCACTGCAAATTCCACGGTGACCGTTTGCCCTTGCATATTCTCCGTCGTGTATATATCCGCCGTTAAGCAGAGAATTATCTTCACAATGGGCAACAATAATTTTATTTAAGGCTTTGGCTTTTTTCATTGCCTCAAGCATCATTTCTTCGCTCTGCACTCCCCTGCCGTCATCAGAAAAAGCACAGCAATACGGAGAAAGTTCTTCAAAATCCGAAAGCTGTTCACCCTTTTGTCCTACGGTAATCGAAGCATAAGGGTGAACCTTGATTACCGCATCCGAGTCAATTATGTCAAGCTGCTGCTTAATCGACTCCACACAGTCCGGCACCGGGTTAAGATTAGGCATTGAAAAAACATCCGTATATCCGCCTCTCGCCGCAGCGGCAGTACCGCTTGCAATGGTTTCCTTATAAAAAAAACCCGGCTCTCTGAGATGAACGTGAACATCACAAAAGGCGGGAAATATAATACAATTATTAAATTTGAAGACGCTATCCTGACCTCCCTGAAGAGTGAATTCAGAGAAATCTGTTTTAACGAATCTACCGTTTTCATATTTAAGACAATTGTTAAAGACGGCCTTCATATTTTCTCCTTTTAAACATACGGTTAATAACTAAAAACCTTATCGATTATGTTACCACACACACGCAGTTTTGTCAATAAATCGGAGGGTAAAACGAGGTGGAAATAAGCGCCGTTTTTTTATGCAATTTAACCATAATTCCGATTAATAATTTGGTATTGTAATTAATCAGAATCAATGATATTATAAATAAAAATGCGAGGTGGTTATTTTGAAAGATAAAAAGCAAACCTTAAACAACATAATTACAGTTATAATCGGCTGTCTGCTGATGGGCTTCCTTTGGAGAATCAGAGGTGAACACGGCTGGGGTGCTGCCTGGGGTGTTCTCAACGCAGGCTTCATCTACTCGCTTTTTGTCGTTCTGTTCAAAGGCGCACGTGAAAAGCTCAACATCGGCTGGCTTGCGGTAACCTCTATCAGCTTTATGCTGACAGTACCTGCATGGGGTACTATACTTGACCAGATAACCGGTGTTCTTGTCGAAGCTCAGTTCAATAACGGAACTCCTGTCTATGTTTCAATATTCTCGGCAGTATTCCTTATGCTTTGTATAGGCTTCGGTATGGCAACGCTTTTCGGCATACTGCTTGGCAGAGGCTTCAGCGACAAGCAATGGAAAACAAAGGATCTCGTTATTCTTATTGCTGTTTTCTACATAACAGACCTTGTTACAAAGGCTACCGTTTCACATTGGATACTCGGTCTTGTTCAGCCTGAAGCAGCACAGAGTCTTGAAACCGTGTTTGCCGAAAACGGAATTGAAGGCAGCGCATGGAAAGTATATCTACAGCACTTTGACGATGTTTCATGGGCAAAGAAGATACCTAACAGCAACAGCATCGGCAGAAACTATTTCCAGTCAATTGAATGTATATCTGCAATGCTTCGAAGCATTGCCGCAATTGTAACCGCAAGATTTATTATCAAAGACAAAGTTGCCGCAAAAACAGGTCTTGTTGTTTCATCCGCCTTTGCATTTGCGATTGCATTTGCAGACCTCTTCTTCTACTTCGGCGATGGCGGTTACCATAAGCTCGGCGAAAATATCTTCCCGGCAAGCATTGCTCCCTGGTCATGCTGGGAATACTTCACCGGCTTTATCGCAGGCGGTATAATAACGGCATACCTTATTAAATTAAAGTCCGGTAAAGATGTACCGGAGCTTGCGTTCAACAAAGTACCGCAGAAAGCAAACAATATACTCACATTTATTGCAGGCTTCATATTCCTTATCGGTGTCAGCATAGTCCGTCCTATACTTGAAAGATACGACTATAATGTTGTTTATCAGGTAATATTTACCGTTATTGCCGTACTTGTCGCAGTTGCGTTTGTTGTTCTCCTCATCAAAAAATGGGGCTTTGATATGACAAAAATAGATACCGTAAAATACTCCGCATTACTTCTCCCCTTCTTTATGTGCTTCATGTTTGCCGCTTATCTTTTCACGGGCGGCACAGAACACGGCGACTATATGAATTTCAATATGTTCCATCTGTGGTGCTGTCTGATTTCCTTCATCGCTGTTATGATATGGAGTATCAAGAAAGCAATGAAAATCAAATAACAATTAATTATAAATGTTTTAAAAACAGCCGACTTTATCAGGTCGGCTGTTTTTATAAATATTATTCGGCATTAAAAGCAGCTGTCTGCATCTTCATACGGCAGATATCATAAACACAAAGTCTCATTGCGTTACCAAAACCAATCGGGTCTTTACGGTAAGCGAGTCTGAGTGAAAGAATTGTCTGCGGAGCGGAAATAACATAAAGCATAGTAAGAATACCGTCGTTGCGTGCATAAACCGCAAGTGCAGGGTCAAGGTAGCCTTCACCTGTAAGGTCAATGCTTGCATCCGTAATAACAAAACCGTCAAAGCCCCATTCATTTCTGAGAAGGTCTGTAATAAGCGTTTTACTGCCGCCGCACCACTCTGCACCGATTCTGTTGTATGCGGACATAATACCCTTTGCCTTGCCTTCTTTGACGGAAATTTCAAACGGCTCAAGATAAATTTCACGCAAGGACTGTTCATTCAGCCAGGTGTAAAGGCCGTTAGACTGTCTGTTGGTTTCCTGTTCGTTTGCCGCAAAGTGCTTGACGGTAACAACAATACCCTTTGACTGCGCGCCTCTTGTAACGGCGGCAGACATTCTGCCTGAAAGAAGCGGGTCTTCGGAATAATATTCGTTGTTTCTGCCGCCTTGAGGACTGCGGTGAATGTTACAGCCGGGTGCATACCATACGTGAGTGCCAAGCTGGTTTGCTTCCTCGCCTATTATCTCGCCGAATTCTTCTGCAAGCTCATCATTCCA
Organism: Clostridia bacterium; assembly: GCA_017516745.1. Lineage (GTDB taxonomy): Bacteria > Bacillota > Clostridia > Oscillospirales > Acutalibacteraceae > UBA8612. The sequence continues at coordinate 16,900 of JAFXBF010000026.1, read as the reverse complement.
CGTGCAGGCAAGAGCTGTTGCAACAGGGAAAGCAAGACCGCAATCGGAATAGAGCAAACCGCCCTCACCTTTAACGCAGGACGGGCCGTCATTATCGGATGTGGCAGGTATGCCGAGCCTTTTAACGGCAGTGGTTTCATAGCCGCAGTCTGCAATGAGCGATATCATTTCGTTGAGGGTAAGCTGGTCAAGGAATGCATCCCAAAGACTTTCATCTTTAGCGACATCATTGAGTGTTATAACACCCGTATCATACTTTACACCCATTTTAGGTGCTTCGCCTTCAGTTGTGGGGTCAGGTCTTCTGTCACTGTTTTTAACAATATCGGGAGCTTTGTAGTCTGTCGGAGGTGTGGGATATGTGCCTTTAACATCCGCACGTGAAAAATATGTTAAATCCCCTTCTGCATCTTCAAAAAGGTTATTGATTTCGTTGCCTGAATTGTCATCGGTCTTATAAACTACCTTTTCGTCAACAGTATAAGTAAATGTCTTGACAAAAGTTCTGACATCACGGGCAACACGGATTTCATATTCACCTTCATCAAGCACCCACGCCTGTTCTTTTACAGAATCGTAGGAAGCCATATCTTCAACAGAGAAGGAAATCTCAAGTGTATCGCTGTCACCCGGTTCAAGAAGCTCGGTTTTTGCATAAGCGGCAAGCTCAGTTGCGCTCTTTTCTATTCCACCCTCATAATAAGGTGCAGCAAAATAAACCTGAACTACATCCTTACCTGCAACATCACCCGTGTTTTTAACATTTACTTTTACCGTAATTTTTTCATCATTAGCAGAATATGACGTCACATTCCATTCAAAATCGGTATAGGAAAGACCGAAGCCAAAAGGATACTGTACCTTTTCAGGTGCAAGGGTTTCAAAATATCTGTAGCCGACATAAATGCCCTCGCTGTAGTTGACAAAGTATTTAGGAATGCCCAAAATACCCTTGTACATATAATTACCGAAATTCTCGGAAGCGGGATGGTCTTCAATATCGTAAGAAACCGTATCAACAAGTTTACCTGAGGGATTTACTTCGCCAGTAAGAACCTTACCGACGCTATCTGTTCCAACCTCACCGGGCAACCACATAATCATTGCCGCCTTAATGGAGTCATAATCCTCTATCCACGACATATCCATTATGTTTGAAATATTGAAAACTACAATAACATTATCAAAAAGAGAGCAGACCTTATCAATCATCTCTTTTTCATCGGCAGTAAGGTTAAGCTGTTCAACGCTCAAATCCTTCATTTCCGTGCCTACCCTGCCGATAACAATGATTGCATTATCGGAGTACTCAACAGCAGATGACATCAGTTTGTCACTGATTTTATTAACGGGCATTTCAGACTGACCGCCGCCGAAAAACTGTTTTAAAACGGTGATGATATAACCGATAAAGCCAAGGTCAAAAAGAGTGCCCGTGTGTGAAGCATAAGTCTTATACAGGTCTTTGTTATATTCAATACCTGCATTTGTAAGCGCATCGTAAAAACCTACAGCATCAGATGAACGTACCGCACCAGAGCCTGCTGCACCTGCAAACGCAATTGAGCACGATGCCGCACCGAAAACATTAACCTTTCGCTCTTTCAGAGGCAGAGCATCGTCTTCGTTTTTGAGCAGAACTATACCCTCGGATTCAATCATGTTGGCAATTTCTTTGGACTTCGCCGTTGTTTCTTCAGAAATCAGACTGGATGCAAAAGCACAGACCGACGAAGAAGCAATAAGACATAAAGTAAGAATAACCGAAACTGTGCGCCTGAAAAATTTTCGCTTGTTTTTCATAAAAACAGCCTCCTTACGGTGCGGATTTGATTTCAGTATAGCATACCCGAACAATTATTGCAACAAAACCGAGTTACACATTTGTTACACTTTCCGGAGATTCTATTCCATATTTCTATTGATTAAATATTATAGCATGTAATAAAGCAAAAAATAAAACCGTCAAACCTCGCATAAACAGCGGATTTAACGGTTTTTACTGGTACGGATGTTCATAAGGGATTTACTAAAAAATAATAACCTTCGGCAGTAACAAACATATTCTCATCCTTCCGTAATGCTTAAAAGAGTTTGAATATGATTCATTCAAACGGAGGATTATACAATGTCCAGATTTATAGAAGATTTTTACTATGGAAACATTGAGCCGCAAGAGAGCAGTTCGGGACTCATTTCTGAACTAAAAAAGAAACTGAGCATACTTACGCAAACCGAAGAACAACTTGCATCAAAACTAACCGATGAGAAAAAGGAACTGTTCGTAAAGTATGCAAGTCAATCCAGCGAGTTCCTTTGTATAAGTAATGCAGACAGTTTTATAGCAGATTTCAGACTTGTGCTAAATTTACATACGACACATTTGTTACTGATTGAAAGGAGAATATAGGAATGAGTAAATCATCGTTTGAACAGAATGGCGGAAGTTATAGAATGGTTGGCAATTATATAATCCCCAACATCACATTACCTGTCGAAACAAACAAGCCACTCGGTGTATGGGGCCTGAAACGCAAAGATTTTCTTATGCAACACAAACGAGTTCAATTTAATATTATGCTTATGAACGGTACATTGTGGAACCACCTTGCAGAGGTTGATGAACAGGCATCCGATATGTTTTATCGGTTGGTAGAACAGATGAAGGTTAACGAGGGGATTGCAGAACGACTCAAAGAGCAAAGCCCAATGGAATGGGTTGCCCAAATGAATAATATTAAAGTTCGAGCAACTAAAACTATAAACTCAGAATTTATTTACACATAGAATGAAGCTGGCTCACTGAAATGGTGAGCCAGCTTCATTGTTAGTTTCATTTATATATACGCATATCAAGTTCCTCATCGCTTAGAGTTAAAGCTCTATACTTCTCATCGACAATCTTTTGATATTGCTTCAATAAATCGTTATTACCCTCGGCAAATTTATGAACTGTATCAAAAATAGTTCCGTTTTGTTTCAAAATATTCTCTCTAACTTTATCTTTTTGAGGTCTGCTCTTTTTTCCGTTTTTATCGTAACTGGCCTCAGCTTCACAAATGTTTTCAACGATAACACTTCTCAAAAAGTTGTCTGTTGTAAATCGATAGTGAGTCTGTACGATTTCCTTGGGAACCAATAGATGTATATTCCCATCTATAACAAGAGATTGTCCTGTGTATTTTATCCAAGTATGTGTTTGACTATTCCAATAAAACCTTTCTTTGGGACATATTTGGGTTTCAATATTATACTTTTGGCATTGCTGAACAGTAAATTCACTTAATTCTTTATACAAAATGTTGGTAAGCAAATCTGACATTCCGTCTTCAGCAAATTCAGGTACATATAACACCAGTTCAAACATTCTATTAATTTTTATAGAAGTTATATAATCATCAATCCCCTTGAATATCTCATATAAACCTTCTTCTGTATTGCCTTTACCGTGTTTTTTCGCATAACCAAGGTGAGTATCGTTTATTTCTCTGGCGTGTTTTAACAAATGTTTTTTATGTTCCACATTGTTAGCTACATAATATGCTGTATGTAACTGACTGAAAAAATCAGCAGTTTTTCTTTTTGCAACATCGCAAAAAGAAGTTGTCCCTACTTCGATTAAAACAGGGTCAATAAAAAGTTGTTCGTCTCTAGAGATGGCAGTATTCACAAAATCAATATTACAGTGTTCAACCTTGTTTTGTGATAGTAAATGGTTTGAAATTCTTTTTGTCATAAATAATCGTCCTTTCAAAAAATAATACCCTCCGATTTCTCGGAGGGCGGTGTGAGTGATTGTATCACTCAAGATTGTTGCTTTTGCTACTATCAGGTTTGCTACAAGGCGTCGGAACACCATTTATATTTCGCACATAGTAATCATCATATGAACCGTTTTTGATTTGTCGTACAAATCCTGCTCGTGTCATATCTGTGCCGGTTATATTGTCGTGAAATCGCGTGTTCCTACCGGTGCTGCTTTCCTGAGTAACAGTGACTCTTTGCTTAGCCACACTGTGTCCTCCATTTCTCGCCGGTAGCACAGAATTTCAGGTTGACAATTCAATAAATCTGTGGTAACATATCAATTGAGGTTGGATATGCGTTGGCTCAGCCGGCGTATTCCTGATAAAGAGTGAAGTGGGTTCACTCTTTATTTTTTTGCAACCACATTATACCATAAGTGCCAGTTGCTGTCAAGCGTTTCTCGAAATTTTCGTAAAATCTCACTCGAATTATGCTTTGTGGCGAAATTAGTGTTGATTTTTTTCGAGAATCGTGTATAATACAGATACGAGAGGAGCGATGTTTATGTTAATTGATTTCAAAGTTAGAAATTTCTTATCCTTTGAAAAAGAGGAAGTTTTTAGCTTGGTTGCCGGAAAAGGTAGGAATTTCAATGAGCGTCTCTATCAAAACGGAAGTAATAAGATTCTAAAATTTTCATCGCTGTTTGGAGCTAATGGCTCGGGTAAATCAAATTTTGTTAAAGCTATTTCATTTTCCAGAGACTACATAATTAGAGGAAACGACAGAGCAACTATTCAAAAATATAATAAAATAAATCCAAATTGCAAAGAGTCGACATCAAGCTTTGAATACAAGATTTCTATAGATCAAAAAATATATACATATGGTTTTGAGATTTTGCTGTCAAAAAATGAAGTTGTTGCAGAATGGTTATATTTAAACACTTCCAGAACAGATAAATTAGTATTCAAGCACGAAAGAAAAAATAACGAATTTATTTTAGGCGAATACTTTAGAAATAACGATTTGAGAAATCGATTAAATATTATTTCGGATAGTATATCCTCAAACAACGGTATACTTTTCTTAAAAGCTGTTAGCACTTATAACAATTTGTTTTCCGAACATAGTGAAGCTATCATTTTAAAAGAAGTGTTTTGGTGGTTTGAAATCAATTTAAAAGTTAAAAAACCAGATAGTATTATTTCAGACTATGCATATTTTATGTCCGAAAAAAATATGGATAGTATTTTAAAGTTCTTTAAAGATTTTGATTTATCAATATCAAATTATAATTTTTTTGAATGTCCTAAGGAACAAATTGCACTAAAGTTACCTAAAGAAATTTTCGAGGATTTAGTATCTAGAATAGAAAAAGATTTGATAGAAGATGAAGAGAATAATTGCGTTATGTTTGGTTTAGCAGATGATTTTTACATTGCTAAAATCGTTGATGAACATATTAGTTTTGAAACTATTCAGTTTTATCACGAAGGAACAAAAACACCATTTTATATGTCTGAAGAATCAGATGGTACTAAAAAGATTTTCAAACTTTTAGAAATACTTTTCCAAGAAGATGATGACATTGTTTATGTTGTTGATGAAATCGACAGATGTTTACATCCGCTTTTAACTTTTAATTTTATATCTGCTTTTTTAGAAAAAGCCAAAAAAACTAATTGTCAGCTCATAGTCACTACTCATGAATCTATTCTTTTAGATTTTAATCTATTAAGAAAAGATGAAGTTTGGTTTGTTTCGAAAGAAGATGGTTGTTCTACATTGGAATCTATGGGCATCTCAAATATTAGAGCAGATAAAAATTTGATGAAATCATACTTACTAGGCAAAATTGCGGTTCCTAACATAAAAAACAATACATATAAATTTTAATTATTTACTCAAACATCAGGTGCAATAACAATTTTTGTTGCACCTGATGTTTGCTTTTAACATAAATTATTCTGTTTTTTACAATATATGTATTCTTCTTTTTGTTATATCTCAATCATATTAGATTTTTCACGATAAAAATTGGATTTTTCCATATCACCGATTGCCTCATAATACTCTTGCATTTTCTGATAGGATTGTTTTAGATATGGATGATTCTTATTGATTTTTTGCAAAATTGAGATATCTAATATTTGATACTCTATTGCCTTTTCATAAATCCCCTTACGACCAAATACGGTAGCGATATTATTATAGGTTTCTGATAAATCTATATGGTTTTCATTTTCAAATTTATTTCGAATATTTAGCGCACGTAAATGGTACTCAAGAGCCTGATCAAATTCACCTTTATCACACATTATTAGCGCAATATTATTATAAAGAGTTGCAAAGTCTTGATGATCGTCAGGAATATTATTTTCATAAAGCTTCTTTGCTTTGAAATAACAATGAAGAGCATCATCGTGTTTATTAACATAATAATACGTTAATCCTAAATTATTATAAGCAGAAGCCAAATCAAGGATTTCTGATTTTTCTTCATAAATCTTAATTGCCATTTTTCCATACTTTATTGACAAAGAATAATCATTGAGATCAATATAATTTGTAGCAGTATCTCTATATATATCAGCCATTATTGTTGTATTGGTATGGTCAGATGATTCACAACCAATAATTGCTTTTTTGTAGAGATATGCCGATGTTTCAAATTCACCAACCTTATTCTGTATTGCAGCCTGAACACAATAAATAGAAAATATTTTTTTGTCATTATCGGTATAATCTATGGATAATATTTGCAATGCTTTATTTAATATAGACATTGCCTCAGAATACTTTCCTACATAATAGTAGGCTTGTCCAATAGAACAACAGAGTAAACCAATTTCAATATTTTGAGAATCATTAAAATGATTTAACACATATTCCGCAAAAGGCAATAGGCTATTGTAATGTTTTATACTTTTGCTTTCATCACTTTCTAATTCCTTTATAAAGTAAAAAATTACTTTTTTTATATCTTCTATTGAGATTTCACAACTACATTTAATGACCTCTTTTATTACGTGGTGCATAAAAAATCCATTATCCGTCTTTTTTAACCAAGCATATTTTGTTAAATGATTAAAAAGTCTTAAATTTGGTAGTTCAAACCATTTATATGCATCAACTGGTACTGACATGTTTGGAAATATTGCCAAACATTTTAATACTGTTAACTCATTCTCATTTAAATTTGTAATGTCAAATACATATTTTAAATGATTAATAATTGTTGTTTCCCTAACCATTTGATCTCTATGGGTTATTTGGGCAACAGCTTCTGATAAATTAAAACCGTCTGATTTTAACTTATCTAAAATATCCAAAGGAAACAAACCATCCTCTAAAGACACCTTTGCTATTGCCTCAATAGTCAAAGTGTGAAATCCTGCTAATCTAACAACTTCTTTTATAGCTTGCTTTTCTTCTTCAGAATCTAATACTCGATAATATTGTTCAAACATTTTGATACATTCATGTTCGTTTAAAAAATCAAGATCATATATGTCAAATAATCCAAGTCCTCTAATTCTTGATGTACATATTATTTTACATCGAAAGCTGTCTAATACTTGAAGATTTTGATCTTCAGCTATTGTTGCGTTTACGTTATCAATAAACAAAAACGCAGTTTCCTTAATTTCTTCTCTTAAAAATATTAAAATTCTATCCAATCGCTCATTATATGAAGTGTCATTATCAAATATTGGGTAATAGAACTGCTCTACCAAATCGTCAAGCAAATTGCCTTTGTAATTTATCCAAGCCAATTGTTTTGTGATTTTTTTATTATGAAATAATGCTCGACATAAAGCAGTTTTTCCAATACCACCCATACCATTTACGATCACAATTTTGTTTTTGTCATTAAGCATAGATAAAATGTTAGTAAGATCGTTCTCTCTACCAACAAGTTCTTCCTGTGCTCTAGGTGCATAACGAGTTAAAATTCTAGGAGCTGATATTGGCTTAGAACTGTTTGCACTTCGAGACAAGTGCTTTTTTAACATTTGATGGGTTTCGGAAACTTCAATGTCAGTCCTCATGTTAATAATTTTTTGGGAATATTCTTCACTTTGCAAAAGATAATAGAATAACGAGGAAATGAAACAAGTCACTTCTTGGTTGTTCACTTGAATATTTGTGTTTAAAAAAATTTGACGTAAATCTTCTTCTAATTCTCGTGCACCGTTTGATTTGTTTATTACATTTTTAATTTGTTCTGATATGGTAGGCTTTTTTGAACTTTCAAGCAAAGAACAGAATTCTTGACTTATGTTTTCATTTTCTTTGCACTCCTTCAAAGAATATTTAAAAGCTTTAATAAAAGATATTCTTTTTGAAACATGTTTTTTGCCTTTTATGAATAATTCAAATGCATCCTTTAAAATTCCATATATATCAAAAAACATATCATACACCCTCCGATCATTAGTTTTTTAAACGCTTTAATATCTTAAACAATTATATTCAAATGGTTGTTAACAAAAAGAACTGAAAAACAGCACTAAAATCCTTATGCAATTAGTTTTTATATTTTAAAAAGCTCTGATATTAGTTTTTAAATTAATATAAAGTGTCGTTTTTTTAATATCTGCTACATAGTATAAGGATCTACCCTTGTGAAAAGAAGCTTTCAAAACACTTTTGCATTAGGATGAAAAAACAGTTGACAAATTATTCCTATATTATTAGAATAAATAATAATTATCTAAAGGCAAGTGGGTAAGATGACTATAAAGATTAACACAATGAATCGGAGACTCGTTTTGTCCGTTTGCAAATGATGTAATTTATTTTATGTAAACCGCAAGGCATCTCCGTTTCGGAGGTGCCTTTAATTGTTTTTTGAAAAGAATTAACTATTGAGGATTATAAACACTTATACAGTATTTAATTTTAATAAAATTAATAAACAAATCAATCTGTAATACAAAAATGTATCGATTTTCTGCAAAAACGCATATTTTGTCGAATGTTAATTGCTGAATTGGAGATTTAACAATGAAAAATTTTATAAAAGGACTGGACTTATGTGAAGGCTTTTTCAATGAATACGCAAAACCTATTATTGAAGAAAACTTTCATGAATTAAAATATTCAGCCGGGTTAATTGGCTACGGCTCTGATGTATTGGGTTATGATGATGCAGTTTCTACTGACCATATGTGGGACCTCGCTTTTATTTGTTTTTGAGCGAGGCTGACATTTCAAAGAAAAGCGATATTATAAACGCATTATCTGAAAATTTACCCTATACATATAAAGGTTACAGCGTTAATTTTACCGAACCTGACCCAAATGATTGCGGTGTTCAGCACCCTGAATTCATAATCAAAGGCAATGTTAATCCTTTGGTGTTTATACACACTTTTGATGAGTATCTGACCGAGCAACTAGGCACAGCAGATGCAGATAATATTTCGACCATTCAATGGCTCGTTTTTTCGGAACACAGACTATTATCGTTAGTGTCAGGTAGGTTCTTTGTTGACGGTCTTAACTGCTCAGAAAAAGTTGCAAAGATTAAATATTATCCCCACGAAGTCAAACTGTATTATGATTGCTTCTAATTGGGAAATAGTTGCATCGGAACAGGCTTTTGTAAAGCGTTGCGGTGAATGTGGTGACGAAATAGGCTCACAGCTTGTCTGTGCAAGAATTGCAGAACGACTGATGAGATTGTGCTTTCTTTACAAAGATACCAACGCCCCATACAGTAAGTGGTTTGGAACAGCTTTCAATCGTCTTGATATTGACATAAGTATAAAACAAACCATTCAGGTGGCACTTTCAGCAAACAGTTTGACCGAACGTGAGGACAAAATTGTTGAGGCTCAGGCTATGGTTGCCGATATGCATAACTCAAGCGGTTTGACAGATATTGTTGACTATCAAATTGAGTGTTATTTCGGTAGAGATATTAAAGTTATATTTGCAGATAAATTTGCCGAAGCAACAGCCGAGAAATTAAAAGGTACAGCTTTAGAAAATATACCGTTTATTGGTACATTAAGTCAGTTTGGTGGTCTTTCATCATTTGCAGATGAGAAAAAGTTTTATCCGCAGATTATGAGATTGTATCAAAAGTAAATCTGAACTAACTATATTTTAAGTTTAACAACCGTCAAACAAAATAGATTTCTTGTTGAATAATATCAAATATTATGTTATAGTGTTTTCATCAGTAAAACAAAGGTGTGAATTAAATGAAACCCATAATCCACAACAAACCCGAATGGCTTTGTGAAACCATAGCATTGCTGTATATATCAAGACAGCGTGACGAGATGGTTGAACTTATGATAAACCTAATTGGCGAGCGTGAATGGGATGTTCGTGAATTTATGACCCGTCACGAACAACTCCACAAGAAATATACTAATGCTTTTAACAAAAATCGAGTCAGCAGCGAACACGATGAATTTTTCTTTGAAGAAATCCCTCTTGTTGATTATCTTGTTCTGACCGTTATGTATCTAAATAACAGGGATTGGGTGTACGATATTGACTCAACTGATGTTGATGAAATTCGCAATGCAATGAAAGAAAGCTACCGTTTCATAACCGATTCAATGTCAAACGGCTCGGCTTGCTGTGAGCTTGAAGAATATCTTGATTCAAGTGACGGGCTTAATGCAATTTATAACAATCCCAAAGAATATCTTTTTGCGTTTAATGAGATTATACGCAATAATGTTCCGGCAATGGAGAATGCGTGGGATGAAGTCCGTACAGAAGCACAAGGTTTTGTTGCTTTAAGTTGGAATAATTCGGATGAATTTTACAAGAAATCCAATATAGATATGAAGGCGCCGATTAAGCACGTTTATCCCCAGTTGAGCATATACACAAATGCTTTCATAATTAACGAAACCTATTATTATGGACTTTTCAATGCCGACATAAGACCTGAAGAAGAAAGACTTGATGAAAAAGAACGAATAGTTGAAACCTGCAAAGCTATAGGTGACGCAACAAGAGCGGAAATTCTTTTGCTTTTGAGTGAAAGACCGTGGTACAACAGAGAACTTGCTGCTAAACTGAATTTGACTCCTGCAACGGTAATGCACCACATAGATGTTTTACTTGCCTGTGGAATTGCAAAAATGACTACCTGTGACGATAATCAGAAACGTATTTATTACACTATTGATTCAAATCATGCAAAGTGGTTAACAACTGCATTAGACCGCATGTTTTCAAAACAAGTTTAATGTAAATTAAATTATATTTGACAATCATCTAATATAATGTTATACTCTTCTCATATTCTATGGGGAGAGTATTTTTATGAATAATTATCAAAACTCTTTTGTCAGCAAAACCGAAATTGGCATTTACAGTTTTGCCGGCGGAACACAATGTCTTGCGTATAATCTTATAACAAGCTATATGATGTATTTCTATGTCAATGTTTTTAATGTTGACTTACGAATTGTTAGTGCAATGCTGTTGTTTGAGGGTATATGGGACTTGTTTAACAATCCGTTGGCAGGAATTATCGTTGACAGAACACGCACAAAGTACGGAAAGATGCTTCCATACTTACGAAACGGAGCCTTACCTCTTGCACTACTTACTGTTTTGTTGTTTTGCGGACCGTTTATAATCACAGACACATCGCCAACCGCACCTTCAAAGATATTGTTTATGTTCCTTACATATTTCCTTTGGGAAACATGTTACACGCTTGTTGATGTTTCGTATTGGGGCTTGTCCGCCGCAATATCTCCAAGCTCGTCAGACAGAGCGAATATATCAAAGAATGTTAGTGTTGCAATGAATGTGTTCGCAGCTATTCCGGGTGTAGCTGTTCCGTTGCTTCTTGATTACACTTCTACTGACAACAGTCCCTTTTCCACCAAAACAGCATTTCTGTCAATCGGAATATTATCTGCCGTTTTAACCGGAGTATTTATGATAATCGCTTCATATAAAGTTAATGAGCGAGTTCTCCAATCCGAAGAAAAACCAAGTTTTAAAGAGAGCTTTTCAGAGTTTTTCAAAAACCCGTTGCTTCGGGTGTTGGTTCTTTCCAACTTGACTCGATTTATTGAAGGAATAGGTTGGTCTGTTGCGACATATTACTACATAGATGTTCTTGGATATGCAAGTTTGTCTATTTTAGTTGCAATTCCTGCTGCAATTTCGTGGGGATTCTCGTATTCGTTTTTAAACAAACTTAAACAACGCCTGCAAAAGAAACAAATTATGCTATTGGCATACTTAAGTATAGGTATTGTTTGGTTTACAGTTTTCTTTGCCGGTACGGTATTCTACAATTCACCGTTTATTATGATTCCTGCAATTATGGTAGCACAACTCTTTAACGGATTGATGGGCACTCCCGCTTCGGTTGTTTATAACGAAATGATGGCTGAAGCAACAGACTACACCGAATGGAAAACTGGAAAACGAAACGAGGGATTGAGTTTTTCAATGAAAATTGTAACGCAGAAAATGAGCGGAACACTTTCCCAATCTGTAAGCTCCGTTTTGCTTTCTGCAATCGGTTATAAAACAAGCAATTCAAGCGTAAGATTATCGCAACAAAACAAAGTACAAAAAGGAATTTTCAATATATTCTCTCTACCGATAGCTATAAGTTATATACTTGCAGCCCTTCCTTTCTTTTTCTATAGTCTTGATAAAACAACACACGAAAGGATGCTTATGGATCTTGCCGAAAGAAGAGAAACAAACAATAACCAATCTTAATAATTATTCATAAAAACGATTAAGACATTTGCTAAAATCTTTATACGCAAAAAAACAACTCGCATCATAGCACTACAGCTATGGTGCGAGTTTTGTCGTTTTGCGTCGTGATTCTGCACAATTATCAACGCTTATATTTGTCGAAAACAGAGAAACTTTAAAAAACTTAAAATTTTTGCGTAACATTTTACGATTTTTGTCATATATAAATAAGAAAAATTTTACAAATATATTTTTGTGTTCTCATATTAACAACTAATGAGGTGTCAAAATGGAAAATATAATTTATTACCCTGGATTTGAAGTGAAAAATGAAAAATGGTTGAAATTTGCTCTTTTATATTTTGACGATTTACGACCAATTATCCCAGATATGTTTGTAAAAAAATCGGAATACCTGAGTGACAAGGCAATAAGAATAATGGAAGACACAGATTTAATACACCCATACAAGCCGAGTTTTGATGAGGGGTGTGTTGCCGTAGCATATGCGTGTGAAAGATTTGATAATTATCTAAAAAGACCAAATCTTTATTCCCGCTTTTTTACTGTACATAATAGATCCAATATAATTAATAAATGGACGAATCCAGATAATCACTTGTGCAAATTATATGAAGGGAAATTTAATAGGGTTTTTGAAGATTATTGTAAGGAACACAAATTATCAACACCATTTGAAAACGGAATTATGATTTCAGAAGATTTAGCGTTTGTATATATGAGCTTTTTAGCTGATTTGATCGCAAGAAATAATGATTATGAAATGTTTACTGATTCAAGTCGTTACAATACTCAACTTATCAACAGCGATATAAACCATATGCATGATAAATCAATTGATTTTCAAATCGCTAAAAAATATATTGATTTTGTTATTCCTGCTGGATTAGAACAAATTCCTTATAAAAAAATAATTGAATTAAGAAATAGTAAGGATTTTACTGCTTACAGGCGTTCATATGCTAAGGAAATAAAAAAGTTTATTAGTAGTGATAGTCGCGAAGATTTTATTTCTTACAATTCTAAAAGGATTGCTAATGATATTTCGAGATTACTTTATTTGACAGTTGGTACCGTTACTTCAACATTTCTAACATACACAAGTTTAACAAACTTATTTAATGATAATCAAAATATTGCTTTGGATTTAGCTACAGCATACTCTGATTTAAGTTCACTTAAAGAGTTATACTATATTCCCAGTTATATTAAAGAAACAAAAATGAAACTTCAAGCACATCGTTATTTGGGAAAAATAAAAAGGATTTCTCGTGAAAAAAATTTTTAAACAATTGGTGGTGTTAATTTATGAAAATGATCAGAAGTTTTTTACCTGTAGGTCAAGGCGCATTCTGTTGTGAACAAATCCAAAGTGCTTCATTTTCTAACGAAACTATAAATATTGTATATGATTGTGGTTCATCAACAGATGTTGAACTCGTCAAAAAACAAATAAAAGCTACTTTCATGGAAGATGAACCAATCCATGCTGTTTTTATTTCTCATTTACATGATGACCATATTAATGGCTTAGAGTTTCTTTTGGAGTATTGTTGTGTTAAGAATATTATTTTTCCTTTAACGACTAATATAGAAAAAGCTATTTTGGTATTAAACAATCTTATTAACGGTGTAAACCAAGATAGTTTTGCTGTTTCTTTTATAAAAGATCCTAGTTTAGCATTGGAAAACAAAGCGAAATACAACAAACAACTACCACATTTAATTCAGATTTCTCCTGAAGATTATATAGCTAATGACAATGGTCAAAACACACTCTCTACAGTAAACTCGGGAGAAAACTTATCCTGTTATATATGTGATGATGAAAGAATCTTTAACCATTGGATGTACATACCTTTTAATTTTCGATATAAAGATAGAACACAACAACTAACAGAAAAACTACAGCAAGTTTTGAGAATAAATGATGATGAAATTCTGAGTGTAGAAAATTTATGGATAAAAGGCACACCTGAAATAAAAAACAAAATAAGAGCGGTATACAAATCGCTTCCAGGCTCACTCAACACCAACTCAATGACTCTATATTCTGGAACTTCAAGATGCAGTGGATTTCAATGTTTTCTACATAGCTATCCTTGCTTTCGTGTTTGTTGCGACTGTTGTTGTAAAAATGTTGGATGTTTGTATACAGGTGATTATGAAGCAGGGAAAACAACTAATTTTATAGAATTAAAAGAAAGGTATATTAAATATTGGGATAATATTGGTTGTATTCAAATACCACATCACGGTTCAAAAAAAGATTATAATAAAAACTTTTCTAGTTTAGATGCCTATTTTATTATATTTGCCGGACAAAACAACAAATATAATCACCCACATCCATATGTAATTAGAGACTTAATGTTCAACAAGCACTATCCCTTAGTTGTTACAGAAGAAAATAAAAGTGCAATACATTTTGTTGTCGATTATTAAGTAGGTGTTTTATCACAAGAATTATTAGTATTATAAGGAGTTTAATATGAATAAACTGTTTGTTTTATCGGGAGCATCAGGCGCTGGCAAATCTACTTTGCTAGATAGACTTGTTACAGAGAAATACTGTAGTGCTGCTGTAAAGTATTCTGAACGTAAGCGTTTTAATACTGTTGACGATGTAACATCTGTAAAAAACATAAACGATCCGAGTTTGCAATGTGATATTGTTTATACCAAATATGGAAATAGATATGGATTTAGTTCATCAAATCTATATAAAAAATTACAATGCAGTCATCAAATATTAATAACTAACGATAAGCAAACCATTGAAAAATTAAAAACAATTTTTCCAAATCAAGTAGTAGTTATTTATATTGTTTCAGATATAAATAAAAGATTGCTAAGACAAATATATATGAAGCGTCATGGGTTTCCTTCGATAAGATCCGTTCAATCTCATATAAATGATCAATTACATGCAAGCAAAAAAATGTTAGATAAAGATAATGGTGAAGGCTTTATTGCCTGTATTGAAAAAATAAACGAGTTAATTGACAGTATATTGCTTGAAGAAGAAGAGTTTAAATTAAGATTAGAAAGCATTAAAAACCAAGAAGAATTGTACTCGTCAGATTTTTTGACATATGATTACGTTGTTTTAAATTTATATTCGAATAATATGTCAACTATTCATGCAACCAAAACTGCTTTCGAACAGTTAAAAAGAATCATAGGCAAGGAAACGGAGGAAAACAAATGAGCAATTTTACATCATTCATACTTGGAATAGCCAGCTCATTATTTGCATCATATATTTTGTATGTTTTGGGTCTTTTCAGAAAAATTATACCACCTAAATTTAGAAAAAGTTTTGATAAGGAATTTAAAAACCAAAAGAAAGCCTTAAAATCAATAAGACGAGATGCTAGAAATTCAAACACCTTAAGAGTTGTTGCCATGAAAGGCGATACTTTTTCAAGTCCTGGAGACGCTGGTGAATTGCATGATTTATTATTAGATGGTCCAACAAAACAAAAATATTTAATATCATCTCCTAATAACCCGTATGTTGTACAAAGGGGTAAAGAATTAAAAAATAACAATTTAAAAATGGGAATTGAAAATTCTATAGGATGTTTTAAAGAGGTTGCAAATACTAATTTAAACATAGAATTACGAGAACATAATGAAATTTTAAGGTTTAGACTAATTATTTTTGACAATAGCCTCTATCTATCTTTTCAATCGTCGGATACTCCAGGACGATTAAGTCCAATGCAAAGATACTCAAAATCAAGTTCAGGTTATTCAGCATTAGAGGCATATTTTGAAGACCTATGGAAAATATATAAATAAGTATAATTATACACTTGCTCTTCCGTGAAAACGGGAGGGCATTTTTTATTGTCTGAAAGTATTTTTGAAATCAGGGTGTACAAAAGACGCTTCTAATTCCAAACAAGTGAGGTGCATTGAAAAAGTGTTGGCAATTCTGCCGTCAAGTTGCAAAGAACAAAGAATGATTTTTGAATTTATGACGGCACTTTTGCCGTCACAATTACACTTTTTGAAAATTTCTTTTCGAAAAATCACCCCAATTTGTCTCTTCCCAGTGCAAACATAATGAGAGGACTTTTTGAATTCTTTGTAAATATTTCGGAATTAGGGCGTACAAATGCCTTCTCTCGGTGGGAATAAGTGAAGGCTATTTTAAATTTTTTTGCAAAACACCCTACAAATTGCCCTCTCCCAGTGCATATATAGTGGAGGGTATTTTTAAAAAACTTTTTGAACTTTTCCGAAAACAGCGAATTTTGGGTGTCCATTTTGGGGGTGCTTGTTCAAATAAGTGAAGGGATATTTAAATTTTCTCTGAAAAATCACCCCAATTTACCCTTTCTCAGTGCAAACATAATGAAGGGTAATTTTAAATTTATGAAAACAGACTATACAAAACACTCTATGAAAT
>JAFXBF010000020.1 GCA_017516745.1 Clostridia bacterium | reverse complement strand
CGTACTGCCCTCGCCGTCATCAACCTTATCTTCAAAGCACACCCGTGTAAGCCTCGGCGGATTGGCTATCTGCCAGAAGTGAAACTCGCCGTCGGGCAAAAGCTCGACACTGCCGGCACCGATACCTCCCAAAGCAATACCACTTGCGTGTGTTTTTAACGCTGTAATCTTTGCCATAGTATCAACTCCCAATTCTAATTGATAATATTATACTGTTTACTGCCGAAAAATTCAAGGCAAAAGGCTCTGTATATATGTAAATTAATCAAAGCTTATTGTAAATTGTTGCAATTCTTGTTACCGCAATTCTTTCTGAATTTTGAAGGGGACATTCCGCAAAGAGATTTGAACCATGAGGAAAAATATTGTTGATCGGGAAAAGACATTTTTTCGGCAATTTCGGAAAAGGAGTAGTCTGTGTTAATCAAATATAATTTGACGGCTTCCAGCTTTTTTGCCGTGTAATACTGATGAGGCGTAATATCAAATTTTTCAGAAAAATTGTTTATAATATGATTTTTTGTGCTAAGTTGTGTCAAGAGTTAACGAAAAAGATTTTTATTGATTATATGTCGGTTTCACAGTCAATTCAAGTGTTGCAAAAACAGGTGAAGGGAATTATAATAAGATAGATAAGAATTTATCGGATTCATAAATACATTTTTACAAATACACCCCATTAAAGGAGCAGACTATGACAGCGAAGTTTGAATTACATACTGATGTTCTTGTTCTCGGCAGCGGACCGTCGGGATTTGCGGCAGCATACACGGCGGCTAAAAACGGGGCTGAGGTCATTCTCGTTGAACAAAGCGGCGATGTGGGAGGAATTTCAACCTCAGGTCTTATGAGCCATTGGACAGGCAGCTGCGGCAGTCCGTTGTTTAATGAGCTGTTAAAGCGAAGTGCCGAAAAAAACGAGGGCGAATTCAAAAACAAAATAACCAATATAATAGACCCCGAAAAGCTGAAAACGCTTTATCTTGAAATGCTTGTTGAGGTCGGCTGCCGTGTTATGCTTTATACCTTTGCAGAGGACGCAATCTGTGACGGCGATAAAGTACTCGGCGCTACAGTTATAAACAAATCGGGGAAAACGGATATTTATGCCAAAGTTACCATAGATGCTACGGGTGACGGCGATATTGCCGCCCGAGCGGGTGCAGAATTTGTTCTGGGTCGTGAAAACGATAATAAAATGCAGCCTGCAACACTTATGTTTAAGGTTGGTGGAGTTGACTACGACCGTGCTGTATTCTTAGGCTCGTTTGAATCTACATATGAAACATCCAACGGCGAACTGCAGGCACTTGCAAAGCAGCATATCCCTTACCCTGCAGGTCACATACTAACTTATAAAACAACCTTACCCGGAATTGTTACATGCAATATGACAAATGCAATTGAAATTGACGGTACATCTGCTCAGGATTTAACTAAAGCAACTCTTACCTGCCGCAGACAGATGGATGACATCGTCAAATACTTAAGGGAGTTTGTTCCCGGATATGAAAACTGTTTTATTGTCAGCTCCGCTTCGTTAATCGGTATTCGTGAAACAAGGCATTTCAAGGGTAAATACACCTTAACCGAGAAGGATATTCTCGAGGCCAAGGTGTTTGACGATTATGTTGTAAAAGATGCTTACTTCAATTTTGATGTGCATAACATTGCGGGTTCGGGTCTGGATAAGACCGGTGTGCAAAAGCATTTTTCGCAGGAAAAAGGATATACAATTCCTTACCACTGTCTTCTTCCCGAAATCAAAGAAAATCTTATGCTTTGCGGCAGAAATATTTCGGGTACGCATATGGCGCATTCAAATTTCAGAGCTATGCCTATCTGTCTTGGAATAGGTGAAGCTGCAGGTGCGGCAGCAGCCATTGCAATTATGCAAAAATGCAGCCTGAACGATATTGCGGCAGAACAAATCAGGGAAATTACTGGAATTTAAATACCGTAATTTGTCAAACTTTTATTAAATCAACTATGATATAATAATCTAAATCTTAAATTTTTTGTAAAGGGAGGATACATTATGAGCCTGAGTATGCTGCATTGTGACGGTGAAAGAATTATAAACGTTGAGGGAAAACAGGTGTTTTTGCGCGGAACAAATCTCGGTGGATGGTTGCTCGATGAATTATGGCAGGGATTTTTCAAAGGCGGAGAAGCCCAATGGGATATCGTAACCACGCTCGAAAGGCGTTTCGGTAAGCAGGAAGCTGATCGACTTATAAAAATCCGTGAAGACAACTATATCACAGAATATGACCTTGACTATCTTCAGTCTCTCGGTTTCACCTGTGTGCGTGTGCCGTTCTGGTACCGTAATTTCCAGACGGACGATTCCGGCACTTGGAAACGCAAAGAAAACGATGAAATCGATTTTTCACGCCTTGATTGGATTGTTGATGAATGCGGAAAAAGAGGAATGTACGTAATTCTTGATATGCATGGTGTGCCGGGTCATCAGAGCATTGCCCACCATAGCTGCCGTGTGAACCATTGCAAGCTTTATGATGAAACTGAAGAAGGTGCTCGGTTTCGTTCGCTTGCCTGTGATTTGTGGAGCGAAATTGCCCGTCATTTTGCAGGTAACTCAACGGTTGCCGCCTATGACCTGATGAATGAGCCGATGTGCGATTATGAGGGTGAGGACAAAGTCAACAGCAAGTATCACGACGTTTATTCTTTGCTTTACGATGCTGTCAGAGCAGTTGACCCCGACCATATCATAACGCTTGAGGCGATCTGGACACCGGATGACATACCGCACCCGAAAGAACGGGGATGGGAAAATGTGATGTATCAGTATCACCTTTATGACGATTCAAACGATAGCTTTATGGAAGTTACCCTACACCACGCAAGCCGAAACTTCAACGTGCCTGTGCTTGTCGGTGAATTTTCTCCTTGCCGCGGAACTGCAACCTGGGAATATATATTGAAGCTTTTCAACGAGTGTTCATATAACTGGCAGACATGGACCTACAAAGGACATTGCGCCAAGGGAGAAATGAGCCAATGGTTTATGATGGGTTCGGATGACGAGGACAATGTTGTTGATATAAATAACGACTCAGCAGCAGAAATTGAACGCAAATGGTCATCTGTCAGAACAGAAATTTGCTGTAAACCGATGAATAACCATGCGTTGCTTGCTGAATATGCAAAATTATAATTTTATGCACTTCAATCAGCAGTTCAGACCCCTTGAGGAAACGGTATTCTTCAATAAGTTTTAATCAGAAGGTGGAGAAATAATTTGCTTTTGAAAATAGTTTCATTTATTGCTTTTGTAATTATGCTGTTTACTTCGTCTGTTGAAGTGCCCGGTGTTCCCGATGTGCTTGTTGAATCTCTTGATAATTTAAGTGAAAGCAGAACGGCAGACGAAATAAACGGTGCAAACGGAACAAGATTTTATATACAACGCCCGAAAGCGGATAAGCTCAATGAAATTAATGCCGCTGATTTCGGACTTTCCGAAGAAAACGAAGATAATTTCGCAGCATTTCAGAGTGCACTTGATTACTGCTCACAGCATCCGCAGACAAAGCTTGTTATTGATAAAGGTACATATTATTTCAGAAGCCTCAACGGTCTTGATGCCAATAATTGCACAGATTTGCTGATTGAGGGTTCAGATGCGACCTTTGTATTTTCTTCAACAGGATATAAGTTCTTTATCAGAAACAGCGACTGCATTGAAATCCGCAACCTCAATTTTGATTGGAACTGGGCTGAAAGTCCGCTTGCTTCGGTTGTTACCGTTCAGAACTGCAATCCTGATGCTAATACGATTGACCTTGTTTTCAAGAATGCGGAATATTGCAGCGAAAGCAACAGACTTATGGCAATTACTCAATGTGACCCCGAAACATATACATTCGGAGCAAAATGTTCATCCAAGGAGATTTATCTTTACCAAGACCCCAATACCGTAAAATCGGTTGAAAAAATTAACGATAATACCTTGCGTGTTACCCATAACGGCTGTATGGATAATTTTGAGAACAGTGAAACGTATATCCTCAGGCACTATGTTTATGACGGAACGATTTTCAGCATAAGAGATTACAGTAAAAATGTAACCTTTGATAATGTCAGCATTTACGGCAGCTCGGGTATGGCTTATATCTGCGAGGGCAACAGCTCTCATTTTCAGATAATAAACAGCTTTATCGGTGTTAATCCCGAATACAAGGAGAAAAGATGTGTTTCATTGACAGCCGATGCGATTCATATTGTGAATACTGACGGTTGCTTTAATATTTCCGGCTGTGATATAAGCGGAATGGGTGACGATGCCGTTAATGTTCACGACGGTCTCGGCTATGTTTCTGCAGTAAACGGCAACACGCTTACACTGATTGCATCTGCAATGAGGCTTGAAGCGGGCGACACTCTTGCTTTCAAGAATGACAAATTTGAGAATACTGATTTAACTGCAAATATTGTTTCCGTCAAAGATCTTGACTGGATAACAAAAGAGGTTGTCGTTGAGGCGTTGCCCGAAAGCGTAAAGGAAGGCTGGACTGCATACAATACGGAATGCAACAGCGGTAACTATGTTATAAGGAACAATTATTTCCACGAGAATAGGGCAAGGGGCTTGCTTCTTCAGTCCTCAAACGGACTTTGTGAGAATAACCGATTCTATAAAACGATGGCTCAGGCGATAAAGGTTGTTATGGATATAGAGCCCACTCTCTGGCAGGAGGGTACGGGCGTCGATAATCTTATTATCCGCAACAATACCTTTGAAAAGTGCAATTACAGCGATTGGGGTTCCGTAATTGAAATAGGTACGAATATTGCAGGCAAATCTGCCGAAAACGCTGTTTTTACAAATGTTGAAATAACCTCAAACACATTTACCGATATTCCGTCAAGGCTTATGAGAGTGAACAATATAAACGGACTTGTTTTCAGTTCTAATACCGTTGATACAGGCAAATATTTCGATAAATATAATATGCAGGGTAAAATACAGATGTTTAAATACTGTTCCAACATCACTTACTCGGATAATGATTATATCAGCAGCGGAATTCTGGGCGAAAAGAAAATAATACAAAGCGACAGTATTTCGGTCTGGTCACAGGTGAACTCACAGTTATAAACAGTAATCTTTGCCCTTGGTTTAAATAATCCTGTATCATTTCAATATACTTTAAGTTCGTTAAATGAATAAACCTGCCGATTTTTTGCAGCCGGCAGGTTTTCTGTTTTTGTGTCTATGTGAACAGGTGCGTTTTTCAGGTATATTCAGTCTTTTTCGGTTAATTTATTTACCTAATGGGTGCTTTTTCAACAATCTCAACATCACCCGTTTTATCAGCGTTTATATACTCACCGTTTTGGTAAAAGGGCTCTGAATTGATATTTACTTCGGCTCCGGCAGGCACATATAAAACAGCCTTCATGTCTTGTGGAAGAGTAAGGTTGATAATATAATCTTCGTTCGGCTTTTCATAATCCAGTGTGATTAACCCTTTTACGCTCGGAACGGTACAGTTCAGATGATCGGACAGAGCGTATTGAGGCTCGATTTTAACCTTTTCATAGCCTGCTTCAAGGGGAGTGATACCTGCAAAATGCTTACTCATTATAACAAGAGGTCCGCCGCTCCAAGCGTGATTCTTAGTGCCTCGCCATGAGTCCCAGAATTCCCAGAGAGTAGAGTAATCCTCACTCATCATACCCTCATATCTGTCCTTGATTCTGTTATTTGCAACCTCATACTTTTCCATTTTGCAAAGTGCTTCAAGAACATAGTATTCCATATACGGGCTTGAATTTTTAGTGGTTGTGAGCACATTCGCAATAGTATCATACTGCTTTTTTTCAGCAAGTCCCGACAAAACTGCAAGGGCATTGGCTCTGTCATCGGGCTTTCTTACATCATCGCTTTTGAAGCCTTCTTCCGTCCAAAGAGTCTTGTATCCCTTTGCAATAGTTTCTTTTCTTTCGGTAATAAATGAAATATCCTCGTCTTTTCCCAAAAGCTGAGCCATTTCCTCTGTGACGGAAAGAGCGTAGTAAACCCAAGCGTTTTCTATAGCTGTCATATCTGCCTTTTTGCCCCAGTCAGCCCAATCCCATGAGCCTTCACGATGAACAACAAGATTATTTTCACCTATTTCCCAAAGCTTAAGATAATCCAGCGAAGCATTGTAAACCTTTTCGATAAAGGCTTTGTCGCCGGTGTATTCATAGTAAGTGAGAAAGCCTACAATTCCTGCAAGCTGCTGAACGGGAAGCTCAAAATAGTCGCCGCTTATAGGTACAACGGTCTGAAGCACTTTTGTATCGTCAACGTGAGAAAGCATTGCTTCCACACCTTTTTGATACAGCAGGTAGGAATTACTGTCCATTGAGTACATTGTCATTATCATTTCGCTTGTGACATCGCCCCACCATTGGGCTCTTTCTCTGTCGGGACAGTCCATAAAATTGTCACGCATGGTAACATAGAGGGTGCGCAGCGATTTTTGCCATAAGGAATTGAGAAATTCATCATTGCACTTGAAGTCACCGCAGAATGCACTGTCATATCCCGTTTCACGGTACTTCAAAGAAACAACCGTAACTCCTCTCGGTAATTTATAGGTAATGTGCTCTCCGTTAAACCAGCCTAAAGCCTCAAACTCCTGTTCGCCCTCTTTAGTTATATAGGTAGTTGAAACTGCACCAATCAAGGTGTTTTCCGTTGTTATACGAATCTTTTTACCTTCAGGCGCTATGATTTTAAGATAGGGGGTAAGCTGTGCGTTATAGGGGATATCTACGGTGATTCTTTCGCCGAAAAGCTTTTTTACGGTATAATTTTCGTAAGCATCCGAATTCTCATAATCTTTAAGTCCGCAATCCTTCAAAAAAGGTATTCCTCTCGGATAAAGCCTGCCGTAATCACCTTCGCCGCCGACGGCATATTCGGTTGCATTTTCCCAAGATGAAGTATCATAAGCTTCATTTGTCCAATCACCGATATCTTTCCTTGCATCGAAATAAATACTGTATTCGGGAAGTCTGTAATTAGGCGGATAAAAAGGGCTGTCAACATAGGCGTTGTTTCTTTTTACCTTCCAGCTTTTGTCGGAAATTATGGTTATGGCCTCATTTTCAGCTTCAAAAATGAAACCGCCCTGACCGCTGCTGCAATAGGAATAACTGGTTTCAGTATCCCAGAACCACACCAAAGCACAAATTGAGTTTTCGCCCTCTTTAAGATAAGGTGCAATATCTATACTGTCATAATAGCCGCCGGTTTTATCGGGGCCTCGTTTCACGCTTCCCTCAAAAACAACAGTTTCTCCGTTTATGTAAAGCCAATATTTCGAGTCGGCTGAGATGTGAGCAGTAAGCTCTTCGGTCTTTCTTTCAAGACTTACCTTTTTATTAAAGCACATCCAGACGTTTTTCTCGGTCAGATTTTCCTTATCCCAAATCCATTTTGCTTTCCAATCGGTTTTCTCTTCGGTAGAAATCACGCTGTATTCGGGAATGCTGTCGGGAATTTCGTAATCATTTGTATACGGTATCAAAGCCGAATCACCCCACGAAAAGATTGAAGAAATAAAAGCACCCGCTATTGCAAGATAAGAAATTATTGTCTGTATAATGTTCATGGTAACCTCCCTGATATTATTTTGCGGTAATAAAACATATTGTATTTGAAATGAAATGTTGTGAAATATATATTAAGATTACTTTATCATAATCGGTTCAGAAATTCAACTTATCTATATAATCAAATCAAAACCTAAAGACGAGAGATATTATGTGATATGGCACTGTTGACTTTTATTGAAAAACTGATATATACTTTACTTATTACCGCAAAATGAGTAATTGTTATGAGTGCATATAGAATAATTGCTTCTGATTTACCATATTACAGAGGAGAGTTCAGATGAGAACGCTTGAGTATAAGACCGACCTGTGTGTTATCGGCGGAGGTATGGCAGGGCTTTGCTGTTCAATCGCTGCAGCAAGCCACGTAATTAAAGTCGTTTTAATTCATGACCGCCCCGTTCTTGGCGGTAATGCTTCAAGCGAAATCCGTATGGCTTTTGACAGCGACCTGAACCACAAATATCATAATATGCCGTGCAATTATCCTTTGGTGCTGACAAAGTTCAGGTTGCCCGAAACTCAGATTAAGGAATACAAAAATTCAGGGAATAACCGAAAACGGTTAGATAAAGGAAATACATATCACCGATAATCACCAAAGATTTGTAAAGCACTGCGTTGATTGGTGCGTAAAAACAATTCGCTTTGTTCCGATATCCACTTTCGGCTCAGAAGAGTTCAGGTTATTTGATTTTGAGGTTAAATAGTTTATGGCTTTTTTATTGGTTGTTATCTATATTGCTTTTATTGGTCTCGGAGTACCCGATTCTCTCATCGGCTCTGCCTGGCCTGCCATTCATTCTCAAATGAATATTCCCGTTGAAGCGGTAAGTATTCTCACTTTTATTATTTCAGGCTGCACTGTTTTGTCAAGTATGTTCAGCGCAGGAATTCTCAATAAACTTGGAACAGCAAAGGTTACCGCTTTCAGCACAGCTATGACTGCGGCAGCTTTGCTGGGCTTTTCTTTTGCGCCTTCATTTTGGTTTATGATACCGTTAGCAGTTATTCTCGGACTTGGCGCAGGTGCGATTGATTCGGGGCTGAATAATTACGTTGCACTCCATTTTAAAGCAAGCCATATGAATTTTCTGCACTGTTTTTACGGTGTCGGAGTAAGCCTCAGCCCTTATCTTATGTCGCAGGCATTGAGCAATGCGGGGTGGCGCATCGGTTACCGCTATGCTTTTTATGTTCAGGCAGCTATCACATTGCTGCTGATTGTTTCCGTACCTCAGTGGAAAAAGTCATCATCAGCCGAACAAACAGAAGATGAATGCTGTGTAAGCCTCACTCTTTTGCAGATGGCAAAAATGTCTGAAGTCCGTCTGGTATGGGTTATTATGCTTGCCACAAATGCAATTGAATATGCCTGCGGAGTATGGGGCAGCACATATCTTGTAACAGAAAAAGGATTTGAAACCAAACACGGAGCACTTGCTCTGACCGTATATTATATCGGAATGTCTGTCGGCCGTTTTGTTTCGGGTTTGTTTTCCGATAAAATAAGCACATGGAAACGAATAGGTATAGGTGCTGCAATTCTTGCTCCTGCCATCGTAATTATGCTTCTTCCTCTGCCGGGCGTTGTTTGTGTTGCGGGATTATTTCTGATTGGTCTGGGCAACGGGTCTATCTACCCGAATATGATTCATCTTACGCCGCACAATTTCGGAAAAGAAGTATCGCAATCGATCATGGGTTCACAGATAGCATTTGCTTACATCGGCGTTATGCTTGCACCGCCTGCAGTCAGTCTTATAAGCAGACTGTTTGGCATAGGGGTATATCCCGTTTTGCTTGCCGTGCTTTATGTAATAATGGTTGTTGCTCTCAGGTGCTTTGTAAATCGGCTTAATAGGCAGGATAAATATAATACAGATGTCTGATATCAAGGGTGGATTAATAATGGATAACGATGAAAAATTCGATATAAACAGCTTCATATCACCCGATGTATCCTATGCCCCCGTATATGTGTGGGTATGGAACGATGTGTGTACTTGTGAAATTATTGATGCTCAGCTCGCTGAAATGCAGAAGCTGGGGATAAGGGCGTTTTATATTCTTCCCGAACCCAAGGAATTCCGACCCGACAGTATGCCTACAAACCTCACGCCCGAGTATCTCTCTGCGGAATATTTTGAGCTTTGTACCTATGCCGTTGAAAAAGCAAAAGAACTCGGTATGCTTTGTTGGCTCTATGATGAAGGCGGTTGGCCCTCAGGCAGCGCATGCGGAAAAGTTTTAGAAGCTTATCCCGAATATGCACAGCAGGTGCTGAATTTTTATGAACGCTCATTCTCCGCAGGAGAGCTGTATGAAAAATTAACATCAGATGTTCTTGCGGCTTTTCTGAATGATAAGGAAACTATTGAAGAGGGTTACATATTTTCCGAAGATACTGTTGTAACCGAATATATTGCAGAAAAAGTTAACTTCGGATATCCCGATTTGCTGAAGAAGGAAGCAACGGAATATTTTATTGAAATAACTCACAAAAAGTATGCAGCGTTTTTGCAAAATGAGCTTGGCAAAACGGTTACAGCTATATTTACGGATGAGCCTAAAGCACCGTTGATGCCTTTCAATAAAGAGCTGGCAGAGAAATACGAAGCAATGTACGGTGAATCAATATTTCCGCATCTTCCGTTGATTGCAAAAAGAATAACGGTCACGGAAGAAAATGTTTATGTACTTCACCGCTGGTATGATTTATGCAGCCGTATGTTTTGCGAGAATTTTCTTCTCCCTTGCAAAAAATGGGCAAATGAAAACGGAATTTCTTTTACGGGACATTTGGATAAAGACCATAACCCTCTTGGGTGTATTAACGGCGGCGGAAACTTCAACCTGATGCGTGCTTTGCGGTGCTTTGATATTCCGGGCGTGGATGTTATATGGCGGCAAATTTACCCCGAAAATAAAACAAAAAATAAGGACGAGATGAACGCTTACAACGGATTTTTTCCGAGATATGCTTCATCTGCCGCTGCACAAAACGGTACTAAGCTTGCAATGAGCGAAATTTTCGGTGTTTCGGGTCCCGGACTGACTTACGATATTATGAGATTTACCGTAGGTTATCAGGCTGTGCGAGGAATAAACATCTTCAATCCGTTTAATTTTCAGCTCGGTCGCAAAGGTCAGCTTCTTGCACAGGAACTGCCGATTTTTACGGAGAAGCAAGTGTTTTACCGTTATCTCGGTCAGTTCAACCGTTATACAGAACGGTTATCTTATGTGTCTTCTCTTGGAGAACGAGTATGCGAAACCGGACTTTATTATCCCGTTTCCGATTTTCAGGGCGCTCTGAAAGCAGAGGTTGTATCAAAAGAATTCGATACTCTTGGCAGAGAACTTGAAGATATGATGGTGGATTTTGATATTGTTGACGATGATGTTATACAGCTTGCGCAAATAACCGATAACGGCTGTATGCATATCGGCAAAGCGGAATATAAACACATTATCATTCCGAAAAACGCTTATATTCCCGATGCCACACAAAAAGCGTTGAATAGTTTTATCAAATGCGGCGGAAAAGTTTCTTATGAGCTTTCAAATCTCACAGCTGTAATCAGAGTTGAGGGCAGCGGCTTGCGTGCAATGCACAGAAAAGCGGAGAACGCAGAAATTTTCTGCCTGTTCAGAGAAAAAGGGGAGAGTGGAGATTACAAAATTCACTTGCCTTCATCAAATGGATATCTGCTTGATTTGGAAAACGGCAAATTACAGCGCTTACAAACGGAAAACGGTGTTCTTAAGCTCTCTCTTGCCATAGGTGAAACGTATGTGGTATTGCTGACAGACGAAAATCTGGGTTCAGAAAGCCAAAAAGAATTCAGAGCAAAAACCGAAATCTGCAATGACTTTCTGTTCCATAAAGAAACCGAACTCATTTGTAATGAAAACGGATTTGAAAATATCAAGCATTCCGAAAAAGCAATTCCCGTTAAGTTAGGTGATTGGTCGTATTTAATCGGTGATGCTTATTCAGGCAGTTGTGTTTATGAAACAACATTTACACTCCCTAAAGATAACATTGGAAAAGAAGGCGAAATCAACCTTGGTGATGTGCGTTTCACGGCTTCAGTATATCTCAATGACCGGTTTTTGGGAACAGCTTTGATGCCTTCGTACAGCTTGAAAATACCTGCAGGCCTGCTTGATATAGAAAACAAGCTGAAAATAGTTGTAACGAATACATCCGCAAACTGGTATGTACATACCGATTATTTTGATAAATGGAATACAAAAGAATTATCTCCCTATTTTGAAGGGGAAAAGAATTATGCAAAAGATTCTGCATCAGGCGGCTTGTGCGGACCTGTTGTATTGTATACGGAATAATATTGTTTTAACGAAAAATTAAAAATTCAAAAAATTATGAAAAATTAGTTTTTTCTAATATTCCTTTAATCTTTTCGGATTATGATTTAGTCACAGTCAAGGATGACTTGACAAAAACATAAAAATTATAAGAGGTGACTAAAATGAAGAAAAAGATTTTAACAGCAATAATTTCCGTAGGTTTGGTTTTATCAGTTATACTGCTTGCAGGATGCACAGACAACAAACCGCAGGTTGCAGAAAACGTAACAGTCAATCAGGCGCAGGCATCTGCACCGCCGGTAAGCAATGAAGAACTTACAAGCGTAAACCCCGATGCAGCTATTGATGCAGCTCTCAAGCACGCAGGCATCGCCCGAGAAGATGCCGTAATGTATGGCACACCTTCACTCGATGAAGACGACGGTAAAGCACACTACGATATCGAGTTCGCTTATGACGGCTATGAATATGAATACGAAATCGCAGTTGCTGACGGCGCAGTTCTGAAGGCTGAAAAGGAAGCCGAAAAGGTTGATGTTCCCGTAAAGGATAAGGCTCCCGAAAAGGACAAAGCCCCTGAAAAAACCGAAGCTCCCATAAGCAAAGAAAACACAACAAAGGGCAATAATAAGAATAACAACGGTTATATCAGCGTTGAAGCTGCAAAGCAGAAGGCTCTTGACAACGCAGGCGTAAAAGCCATGGATGCAGTCTTCCTGAAAGCATACTACGATTACGATGACCTTGTTCCACATTACGAAATCAAGTTCCACGCAAACGGATATGAGTACGAATACGAGATTAAGGCTGCAGACGGCGCAATTATTGACAAAGACGTTGAAAGAGAAAGAAACCCCGTTAAAGCAACTTCCGCAGCAAGCGATTACATCTCCGCAGACAAGGCAAAGACCGTAGCTTATAACCACGCTAAAGTTAAGGCGGCAAACGTAAAATACGCAAAGGCAGAGCTTGACCGTGATGATATGGTTGTTCACTACGACGTGGAATTCGTTTCCGGCAAATATGAATATGAATACGAAATCAATGCCGAAACGGGTAAGGTCATAGCTTACAATAAGGAATTCAACGATTGATGAATAATACACTTTAAGGGCCTCGCAAGAGGCCCTTTCAGCTTGTTATAAAACTTGTATCTCTTGATCCGAGTAGTTTATACTCGGATTTTTTGTTGAAAAACAAGCGGTTTTATGCTATATTAAATTCAAGTTAATGTTGAGTCAGCGTGATATGAAGATAAAGATAAATAATACTTAGATTAAAAAAGGGATTAATTATGACTATGAAAAAGATTACAGCTTTGATTCTTTCATTTGTTCTGATTTATTCTTGTGTTTGTGTCGGTGCAAATGCTGATGACGGAAGCGAAAATACAGTTCCATCCTTTGTTGATGTATTTGAAGAAACAACGGGAAAGATTATCAGTCTTATAGCAAAATTCTGGAATAAAATCGTAAAAACCGATGAAACGAATATTCCCGAAGCCACGGTCAATCCACCTTCATGGGAAGAATATGAGGGAGAGGAAATTGAAAACCCCGATTTAACGCTTGACGCCCAAACGTGGCTTATGAATGAGCTCACTTTTGAAAGCGAAAAGACTTATGCTGACCCGTTCAATGACGTTGATATTGAGCTTTATCTTTACTCAAACGGCAGGCTTTATAAAATTCCCGGTTTCTGGGACGGCGGCAACACATGGAAAATTCGTTTTGTGTGTCCTTTTGAGGGTGTGTGGTATTTTAAAACCGTCTGCACAGACGAAGAAAATACTTCAATGCACGCAAAGACGGGTAAAGTTAACTGCACCGAATATTCGGGAGAACTTGATATCTATAAACACGGTTTTGTTACGACAAATGCAGGCAAAAAGTATTTTACTTATGATGACGGTACACCGTTTTTCTATCTCGGTGATACCCATTGGAGTCTCGGCGGAGAAACAGCAGATATGGTAAAAACAATCTGTGAAAAGCGTGTTTCACAGGGCTTTACCGTAATTCAGAGTGAGCCTATTGACGAAAAATTTGATTTTTCAAACGGTATAACTCAGGTTGATATGGAAGGGTTGCACCGTTATGACAAAAAATTCGGTATAATCGCAGAAAACGGACTTACCCACGCAAATGCACAGTTTTTCTTTCCGTATTCAATGGAATTGATTATCAATAACTTCGGCGGAGTAGAAGAAAACGGTGAAATGTCCGACTCAGTCAAGGCATATCTTGAAAAAATATCCCGTTATTGGGTTGCAAGATATTCGGCTTATCCCGTTATATGGACTCTCGGTCAGGAGGTCGATAACGATTTCTATTGGAACGATACAACACATCCGATGTGGAATTATGAAAACAATCCATATAAGCTTGTTGCTGAATACATAGAAAAATACGATGCCTATGACCATCCTCTTTCTGCTCATCAGGAAAACGTTGGTGCAACATCTGTTTACGGTAACGGCGAAGGTGCAAGTGACAAATGTAAGGTTTATTTCAAAGATGCAATGCCATCTTGTTTCAGAGATGTAAAAGAACATGATTTCTATGCAGTTCAATGGCATCCCTCAAAAACTGAACAGAGTGATTTCCGCATTGAAAAGGACTGTTGGTACAATTCTCAAGGTAAGCCTGCAATTAATTACGAGGGACAGTATTGCTATCTCTGGACTAAAAATTTCGGCTCAAGAATGCAGGGATATCTTGCCTTTCTTGGCGGTATGTACGGCTACGGTTGGGGCGGTCACGATACCTGGAGTTATCTGAATATATATGATGAAGAAAATGACAGTTCAGACGGTGTTGACACAATAACAAGCGAAGAAAAAATCAACGCTACGTGGGAAGATACACTCGAATATGAAAGCTCCTACCAGGTGGGATATATGAGAAGCTTCCTCGAAAAGACCGAGTGGTATAATCTCATTCCACGCTTTGGCAACTGGGCGTATTTCGTTCCGGGAAACAATGTTTATTATGTATATGCAAGTAATGCTGATAATACCGTAGCAGTAATTTATTTCTATTCATTTACCGATGAAACAATCGCTGAAAACAAAAATACAAAGTATTACGGCGGAGTTAAAACGGGTACTGTCGGAAATCTTACGCCTAACGGCACATATTCATATCAATGGTTTAACCCCGTAACGGGTGAATATTACGATGAGAATGAATTTACAGCAACCAAAATCGGCACATATTATCTGGGTGCAAGACCGGATGATACTGATATGGCTGTAATTATTAAGGCAAAATAAAGGAGAGCAAATTATGGGTGCTTTATCATCTTTAATCAGTGTAATTCTCGGAATATTTACTTATTTCGCATCACTTATATCACCGTCTTTTACGGCGCCCGTTCCCGAAATGAAACAGGATGATTTTGTTCCTGTTATGCGTTTTGTGGCTACGAGTGATACCCATATACAGTCTCTCGGCGATATAGGCTGCAGAAGAATTTCGGCTATGTTAAAAACCGTTTACGCTGTAAGTGAAGCGGATACAGATTATAAAAATCTTGATGCCGTTGTATTTTCAGGCGATATTACCGACAACGGCTTTATAGGTTCTTTTATGGCTTTTGCGGCTGTAACCGATAATGAAATACGAGAGGGTACCGAGCGTCTGGCAGTTGTGTCAAAGGCTCACGACAGCTATGCCTTATTTAACAACAGTATAAAATTATTCACGGGAATAACAGGCCAGGAAACAGATTTCCACAGGGTAATCGGCGGTTTCCATTTTATCGGTATATCCCGTTCGGAAACGCTTAAGCATTACACTGAGGAACAGGTGAAATGGTTAGACGAAAACATTGCCTGCGCTGTTCAGGCTGACCCTGAAAAGCCTGTTTTTGTTTTTCAGCACGAGCACGTACTGGATACGGTTTACGGAAGCAGTAAAACTGACGGATGGGGATTGGATGTGTTTACCGAAGTCCTTTCCAAATATCCTCAGGTTGTTCATATTTCGGGTCACTCTCATTTCCCTGCAAACGATCCCAGAGCAGTATGGCAGGGGACTTTCACAGCCATAAATGACGGCGGTCTTGCCTATTTTGAGCTTGCCGTTGACGACAAAAACGGACAGTTTCCCGAAGGAAAAGACAGAATGAGTCAGGCATTAATTATCGAGGTTGATGCCGATAACAGAGTTCTCGTGAAGGTGCTTGATGTTGATGAGGGAAAGATTATGCGTGAATTCCTCATTGATAATATCACAGATGAGAATAAGACTGCATATTCTTTTGAGGTAAGAAAGGAAAACGCTTCTGCTCCCGTTTTTTCAGATGGTGCATCTCTTGGTTATGAGAAAAAAGGATTGAAGCATTATATAACCGTACCGCAGGCAAGGGTGAGTGAGGATAACGAGGTTTTCCTTTACAGAATTTTCGTGGTGAATGAAAAAGGGAAAACGATTCATGAAGACTGGGCTTTTTCCGATTATTTCTATTCCGATATGCCCGAAAGCATAACCTTTGACGGCTTTATAAATTTTGGCAAGGGTTTGACCGTGAGGGTCTGTGCCGAAGATGTATGGGGAAATACAAGCGAATATCTTGAGATAAAAATCCGATAACAGATATGCAAATGAATTTAATTTAATTGGAGGCTCTGCTATGAAAAACCATTACGATTTAATTGTTGCCGGCGGCGGTTTTGCAGGAGTCGGTGCGGCTGTTGCTGCAGCACGTCAGGGTATCAGCGTTCTGCTGGTAGAAAAAAACGGTTACCTGAGCGGGTCGGCGGCAATGTCATACGTTAATCCGTTTATGAGTCAGTTTAAAATCAGCAATGTTGATGGCGGTGAAAGGAACATTCCCGTCAACGCCGGTATCTTCGAAGAGATAAGACAGGAGCTTAAGGCTTTAGGCGGTCTGCATGAAAACGAGCGTGCGTTCAATATGGAAATTCTGAAAATCATTATGGATCGTATTACAATGAATTCCGGTGTCGATGTTCTTTTTCACGCCTATATTTCCGATTGCGTGAAGGAAGATGAAAAAATTAAATCTCTCACCCTTTCCTGCAGAGGCAATAAATATAAGGTTTCGGCAGATTACTTTGTAGATGCGACAGGTGATGCAAACCTTGCGTATATGGCAGGCTGCTCATACCGCTTGGGCAGAGATGCGGATAACCTCTGCCAGCCGATGACGCTTTGCTTCAGAATGGGTGAAGTTGATACCGATGTTTTCTGGTCTGAAATAAAAAACGTTCAGAGAATATGGAAAGAAAAGCTTGAAAAAGGTGAGCTTCTCAATCCCCGTGAGAATATCCTTGTTTTTAATTTGATTGAAAAGGGTGTCGTTCACCTTAACACGACAAGGGTAATAAAGAAAAATCCCGTGGATATACTTGGTCTTTCCGAAGCCGAAATGCTGGCAAGAGAGCAGATGCTTGAATTTTTAAACTTTGCAAGGGAACATATTCCGGGCTGCGAAAATGCACAGCTTCTTGCTTCTGCGCCCGAAATCGGTGTGCGTGAGAGCAGAATGATTGACGGCGAATATACAGTTAAAGTAGAAGAATTCTTTGAGTGTGTCCGCTTTGAGGATTCGGTTGCAAGAGGTGCATACCCGGTAGATATTCACAGCCCTGACGGCACGGGAACAACAATTATGAAAATTCCCGTGGGTAAATACTACACTATTCCTTACCGTTCGCTGATTCCGAAAAGCCTTAAGAATATGCTTGTTGCAGGCAGATGTATTTCGACTACACACGAGGCACAGTCGGCTTACAGAATTATGCCGATTTGCTGTTGCATAGGTGAGGGCGCAGGCATAGCCCTTTCGCTTGCGGTAAAAAATCAGCTTGACGATGTGCGTAAGGTCGATATAGCAAAGGTTCATTCGATTATGGATTCGTGCAACGCACTTTATTGATTGCAACCTTAATTGCCTACCGCAAGCAATATTACCGTTCAGCCGCATTTAAAACTATTGACAAATACGGCATTTATGATATAATTAAGTGCAAATAAATATAAAAATTAAAGGAGCCAGCTGTCTGTAGAGGATGTTGGCTCCTTTATATATTTAGTAAAAATTTTGTTAGGAATAACTTTAGCATAAAGGAGACTGCGTTATGGAAATTCAACTTCAGGAGCTTATTGAACAGATAAAAAAAGACGGTGTTGATGCGGCTGAAACTCAGGCTGCGACAATACTTGAATCTGCAAAAGCCGAGGCCGAAAAAATCATCGCTGATGCGAAGGCTCAAGCTGATAAGCTTATGGCCGATGCCAAAAGTGAGAATGCAAAAACCGTTAAATCGGGCGAGGATGCACTTCGTCAGGCAGGAAGAAACCTGCTTATATCCTTCAGAGAAAGCGTTACAAGAGAGCTTAAGGCTATTGTAAGCGGTAATGTTAATTCCGTTTATTCATCGGATGAATTTACAACGCTTATCATAACCGCAGTTAAAGCCTGGGCAGATAAGCCTGAAGCTGAGGATATATCCGTGATTCTTAACAGCAGTGACCTTGCAAAGCTTGAAGATGCACTTCTTGCAGAGCTTAAGGCTAAAATGCTTGAAGGTGTTACCTTCAAGGCAAACGATAACTTTGACGGCGGCTTCCGTATAGCTGTCAATAACGGTGCGGTTTATTATGATTATTCTGCCCAAGCGGTTACAGATATGCTTTCGGGATATCTCAGCCCAAGAGTTACCACACTTCTGAAAGAGGCTGAATAATATGGCCGAATATTATCTGATATCTCAATTGCCGTCGCTTGACGGAATCGGTGAAAATACACCGCTGCCAATAACCTCGGAGAGGTTTGAGGAACTTCGCCGGAGTTTTCTCGGAAAAAAGGCTCAGGGTGAATCGGAAAAATTAACTCTTGCACCTGCGAGAAATCCGGAAAAAACTACCTCTGCACTGATTGAAAAATGGAACGACGGTGAACGCAGTCTGCGGATTGCACTTGCAAAGCTCCGTGCAGAAAAACTTGACAAGCGTTTTGATACGGAAATTCTATCTTTTCCTGCAGGACTTTTACAGGCGGCACGTACAGCCGTTGAAATTGAAAGCCCTATGGAAGCGGAAAAATTTCTTAACAAATACCGACTTGATTTTCTTGAAACGCTCAGACCTATGGATTCATTCTCGGAGGAATTTGTGTTTTATTACGGACTTAAGCTAAGGCTTATTGAGCGGATAAGAAAATTCGATTCGGAAAGCGGAGAAGCCGCATACAGAAATATCTATGACTCCATTATGAATGGGGACAGAACGGAGGTTATATAATGACCGAAAACAAAGGTAAGGTAGTAAGCGTTAACGGAAACCTTGTATCCGTAAGGTTTGACGGCAACGTTTCGATGAATGAAATCTGCTACGTTAACGTTGACAATAAAAAACTTAAAAGCGAGGTCATCCGTATCCGTGGTGACATCGCACAGATTCAGGTTTATGAAATGACAAACGGCATCAGATGTGGAGATGACGTTGAATTTACGGGCGATATGCTTTCGGCTCAGCTCGGGCCGGGTCTTCTCGGTCAGGTTTATGACGGTCTGCAGAATCCGCTGCCCGTTTTAGCCGAGCAGGCAGGCTGGTTTCTTGAAAGAGGAATTTACGCAGACGGACTCAACGCCGAAAAGAAATGGGAGTTTACTCCCACAGCAAAGGTTGGCGATGTTCTTCGTGCAGGTGAATATATAGGTACTGTTCCCGAAGGCCCGTTCACTCATAAAATTTTCGTTCCTTTCTATCTTCTCGGAAATTATACTCTCAAATCAATCGCAGGTAAGGGCGAATATACCGTAAGTGAAACGGTTGCGGTTCTTGCTGACGAAAGAGGCAGAGAGTTTCCTATTTCAATGTCTTTTAAATGGCCTGTCAAGAGAGCTGTTAAGTGCTACACCGAAAGACTTGCACCTGTTGAAACTATGGAAACCAAGGTGCGTCTTATCGACTCGTTCTTTCCCGTTGCAAAGGGCGGAACTTACTGTACTCCAGGTCCTTTCGGTGCAGGTAAAACCGTTTTGCAGCACACAACTTCAAAGTATGCTGATGTTGATATTGTTATCATCGCTGCCTGCGGTGAACGTGCAGGTGAAGTTGTCGAAACGCTGACCGAATTCCCCGAGCTTACTGACCCGAAAACAGGCCGTTCGCTTATGGAGCGTACCATTATTATCTGTAATACATCGTCTATGCCTGTTGCATCCCGTGAAGCATCGGTTTATACTTCAGTAACTCTTGCCGAATATTACCGTCAGATGGGTCTTAACGTTCTTCTCCTTGCCGATTCAACCTCCCGTTGGGCACAGGCTCTTCGTGAAATGTCGGGCAGACTTGAGGAAATTCCCGGCGAGGAAGCTTTCCCTGCATACCTTGAATCCTATATTTCCGCATTCTATGAAAGAGCAGGCTGTGTACTTCTCCCCGACGGAAGCAAGGGCTCCGTTACAATCGGCGGTACGGTTTCTCCTGCAGGCGGTAACTTTGAAGAACCCGTTACTCAGGCAACTCTCAAGGTTGTCGGTGCATTCCACGGTTTATCCCGTGAGCGTTCGGATGCAAGAAAGTATCCCGCAATCGACCCGTTAATTTCGTGGTCAAAATATAAGACTGTTACCGATTCAGCAAAATCGGCTTTCTGTAAGAATATTCTTCTTCACGGCGATGAAATAGGCTCAATGATGAAGGTTGTCGGTGAAGAGGGCACAAGCCTTGAGGATTACACAGTTTACCTTAAGTCGGAAATGCTTGATGCCGTTTATCTTCAGCAGAACTCCTTTGATCTGATTGATGCAAACTGCACAAGAGAGCGTCAGCGATATGTTACCGATAAGCTGATATATGTTCTGGGCAGTGAATATGCACTTGACAGCAAAGACGATGCACGAAGCTTTTTCAACCGTATGCGTCAGAAATTCATTGACTGGAACTATACCGAGTTTGAAAGTGATGCTTTTGCAAGAGCAGAGGCTGAAATCGATGCATTGTATACCGACGGTCAGGGTAAAACAAGCCGTGAAGCAGAGCTTTTGTTAAAGGATGGTGAGTGATAATGAATAAAGTTTTCAACAGAATTGAATCTATTACAGGTAACGTTATCACCGTCAAGGCAGAAGGTGTGCAGTATAACGAACTTGCACAGATAAATACCCGCTTCGGTAAATCACTTGCACAGGTCAATAAAATTGACGGCGATATTGTTTCACTTCAGGTTTTTGCCGGCGGTCAGGGTGTATCAACGGGTGATGAAGTGCGCTTTTTAGGTCATGAAATGCGTGTTTCTTTCAGCGAAGATTTGCTCGGCAGAATTTTTAACGGCTCGGGTGAGCCGAGAGACAGGGGGCCGGCACTTACCGATAATATGAAGGCCATTGGCGGTCCTTCCGTCAATCCCACAAAGCGTATTCTTGCAAACCGTATGATGCGTACCAACATTCCGATGATTGATATGTTCAACACTCTTGTTGTTTCACAAAAGCTTCCCATATTCTCAATTTCGGGTGAGCCGTACAACCAGCTTCTTGCACGAATTGCTTTGCAGGCTGAGGCTGACGTTATTGTTCTCGGCGGTATGGGCCTTAAATACGACGATTTTCTTTACTTCAAAGAAGAACTTTCAAACGGCGGTGCTTTAAGCAAAACAGTTATGTTTATTCACACAGCATCCGACCCCACCGTTGAATGTATGATGATTCCGGATATGGCTCTTGCGGTTGCCGAGCAGTTTGCCTTGCAGAATAAGGATGTACTTGTCCTTCTTACCGATATGACAAACTTTGCAGATGCAATGAAGGAAATTGCCATCACTCAGGAGCAGGTACCCTCAAACCGTGGCTATCCCGGTGATCTCTATTCACAGCTTGCTTCACGTTATGAAAAGGCTGTTGACTTTGCCGATTCAGGCTCTGTTACCGTTCTTGCTGTTACAACAATGCCCGGCGATGATGTTACTCATCCCGTTCCCGATAATACAGGCTACATTACCGAAGGCCAGTACTATCTCAAGGGTGGCCGTATCGAGCCTTTCGGTTCGCTTTCACGTCTCAAGCAGAACGTCAACGGCAAAACCCGTAAAGACCACCGTGCGCTTATGGATGCAATGATTCGTATGTATTCATCATATAAGGAAACCCTCGAGAAGAAGAATATGGGTTTTGCTATGTCACGCTGGGATGATAAACTTCTTAAATACGGTCAGCTTTTTGAAAACAGACTTATGGATTTATCGGTCAATCTTTCGCTTGAAGAGGCACTTGACCTTGGCTGGGAAATTCTTGCGGAATGTTTTGAAAAGGACG
The DNA here is from genome assembly GCA_017516745.1 of Clostridia bacterium. Taxonomy (GTDB): domain Bacteria; phylum Bacillota; class Clostridia; order Oscillospirales; family Acutalibacteraceae; genus UBA8612. The sequence goes on along the minus strand of JAFXBF010000020.1, from coordinate 30,745 downwards.
AAACCGGTATTAAATCCGACCTTACAGACGAGTTCTGGCCTGTCAGATAAGGAGGATTGTAGTGGCAAAAATCAAACTGACTAAAAATGAGTTAAAGATACAGAAGGATGCCCTTAAAATGTATCGGAGATATTTGCCTACTCTGACACTAAAAAAACAGCAGCTTCAGGCTGAAATACGCACCATTGAAGCAAAAGCCCAAGCGGTAAGAAAAGAAAGAGAAGAACTTGAAAAAGGCTTCAGCTCGTGGATTGCCGTTTTCAGCGAAACTTACGCTTTTCCTGATGGAATAATTACCGTAAAGAATATCCGTAAGGGTACGGGTAACATTGCAGGGGTTACAATTCCCGTCTATGAAGGTACGGATTTCAGTCGTGGAGATTATGATTTATACGAAACTCCGCTGTGGGTAGATATAGCCGCAAATCATATGGAAAAGGCTATGTCACTCGACCTTGAAGCGCAGGTGTTGGATGAGCAGGTAAGACTTCTTGAAGAAGAGCTTCGTGCGACTTCGCAGAGAGTCAACCTTTTTGAAAAGGTCAAAATTCCCGAAACAGAAGAAAACATCCGTAAAATATCGATTTATATGGCGGATCTGCAGGTAAGTGCCGTTGTCCGTTCAAAAATTTCAAAACGCAAAATTGCAGCACGTAATGAAGTATCTTCGGGAACGGAGGTGTACTCATTATGATAGTGCCTATGAAAAAGGTTTCTCTCATTATTATGGAAGATAAAAAGAACGAAACTCTGAAAAAACTTCGCAAGCTCGGAATTCTGCACATTGAAGCCGTTGAAGGTTCGGGCAAAAAGCTTGAAGAACTCAAGGCAAGAGCAGCCTTGCTTGAAAGTGCACTTTTCAGTATTTCGGAGAAAAAGAACAAAAAGCTAAAGCAAGAAAATATAGGTGCTGAAAAAGCGATTTCGGTATCCGAAGAAATTGCTGCACTCGGAGATGAAAAAAAGCTGTGTTCAGCCGAAAAAATTACCCTTACGTCAGAGCTTGACCGACTTTCGGCTTGGGGTGAAGTTGACCCCGAGAAACTCGATAACTTAGCCGAAAAGGGCATTGATATTTCGCTTTATGAAATGCCGAAAACCGAATATGAAAAGCTCGGTGAAGCAGTAAAAACTCTGACGCTTGAGAAAACCAAAGCGTCCGTAAGGTTCCTGCTGATTAAATCCGGAACGGAAGGGGAGTCGGAGGTTGTTGATTCGTTAAAGTCGTACCGACTTGAAATGCCTTCAATCTCAACGGCTGAAATCAGGCAGAAGCTTGAAACCCTCAATAACCGCATAAACGAGATTGACGAAAAGATTTCGTCCTTTGCAGGCTGTTCCGACAGCATAAAAAAAGCAATAAAGCAGTGTGAAAAGGAAATTGAGTTTGAGATTTATGCAACGGGTATGGCAAATGAGAATCTTTCCGACGTAACAATTTCGTATTTCACGGGTTTTGTTGAGGCGGAAAACCTTGATTGTCTGAAAAATACCGCTGCAGAAAACTCATGGGGTCTTCTTGTTGAAGAACCCGGCGAAGAAGATAATGTTCCCACCAAGCTGAAAAACAATAAGTTTGTAAGTCTTATTTATCCTCTTACCGACTTTCTCGGAACGGTACCCGGATATTTTGAATATGACATTTCGGGTTGGTTTCTTGGCTTTATCCTCATATTCTTCGGAATTATCTTTGGTGACGGGGGATACGGACTTCTCATCTGTGCCGTTACGGGAATATTGATTGCAAAAACGGTTGCATCAAAGAAAAAAGTTCCGCCCGCATTTCTGCTTATCGGACTTTTCGGTCTTTCAACTATTCTCTGGGGAACGCTGACCTGTACATGGTTTGGCCTTTCGCCCGAACAGATACCCGAATGGTTGCAGAAACTGTCCGTTCCCGTTATTTCCAATGTATATGCCGACAGAATATGGTATCCGCCATGGACAAACGGTGAATACGGTTTGACAACTGCACAGAATCTGCAGATTTTCTGTTTCTCGCTGGCTCTTGTACAACTTACCGTGGCACACATCAAGGTTGCCGCACGCAACAGAAAGACGGTTAAAATTCTTGGCGATATCGGTTCAATTATGCAGCTTGTCGGTATCTTTTATGTAGTTCTCAGCTTCGTTGTAAATGCTCAGGTTTTCCCGTTCGGTCTTGTAATAGGCGGTATTCCCGTAGGTACGGCTGCACTTATTATGGTTATCGCAGGTTTCGTGATGAGCTTTGTTTTCTCAAACTATGAAGGAAACATTGTCAAGTCAATCCTCGAAAGCCTTAAGAATATCGTTTCCGTTCTTTTGGGCGTAGTCAACGTTTTTTCGGATATTGTTTCTTATATCCGACTCTGGGCGGTCGGTCTTGCAGGTGCGGCAATATCCGCAACCGTCAATGAACTTGCAAGCCCTATGCTCGGTAACTTTATGTTTATGATAATTGCGATTGTTCTTCTTGTGTTCGGTCACGGTCTTAATATGATACTGAATGTTCTTTCGGTTATCGTTCACGGAATAAGGCTTAATACATTGGAGTTTTCGTCGCATCTTGATATGTCCTGGAGCGGACATAAATTTAAACCCTTTGAAGAACAAATTGAAAATTAAGGAGAGTTATTTATGAATTTCGGTTTATTAGCAACAGCTTTATCAATGGGCATCGCCGCAATCGGTTCGGCAATCGGTATCGGCATTGCAGGTCAGGCATCAATCGGTGCATGGAAAAAGTGTTATATGAGCAATAAGGCAGCACCCTTTATTCTTACCGTTTTTGCAGGTGCACCGCTTACACAGACAATTTACGGCTTCCTTCTTATGCAGCAGATGAGCTCAGCAACCGCTGACCCTGCATTTCTCCTCGGTCTTGGCATTGCATCGGGCGCAGCTATGGCAGTATCAGCCGTTGTTCAGGGTAAGGCAGGTGCTGCAGGTGCAGATGCTCTTGCCGAAACCGGCAAAGGCTTCTCGCAGTACATTACAGTTGTCGGTCTTTGCGAAACGGTAGCTCTTTTTGCACTCGTTTTCAGCATGGTCGCACTCGGTTAAGTTAATTTCAAAATATATGCAAAAAACAGCGGAGATGTTGCTCTCCGCTGTTTTCTTATGCTTTGTTCTGTGTGGCCACAATTCTGCTGCCGAATACATCTTCAACTATAACGTCACCGATTGAAACGGGAAGGGTAGCAGTTACGCTGTTGAGTATTGTCATACACTCGCTCATTTTTTCCTTCGGAATAGGTGTTTGAGTTTTGACGGAAACCAATCCGCCGTCGCTGCATCTGACGGTTGAGGTCAATGTTCTTTTCGGGGCTGTGCACTCGCTTTCGGCATACGCCTTTCCTCTCGGACAGGTATGGCCTGAAACTTTAAGCACTTTTTTATCCTCTGTCTGTACCGTGATTTCGCAACCGAGCGGACATATAATACAAGTGAGTTTTCTTTCCATATTACATTTCCTCCAAGGAGAAATACAATTCCTTTGCGTTTTCGAATATTTCTTTCTTTAATGTAATGCATTCCATTTCGCCGGGAGCAACCTTGATTTTCTTTTTGGATAAAAGAGTCTTATCGCCGTCACTTACTTTAATCATTACATTTTTATATATGTTGGAAACTCTGAAATATACAGCTACGTCTTTTTTCTTTGTAATTCTCTGCGGAACGGTATAACGGATTTTACCGTCAGTTTTAACGGGAATAAGAACGCTATCATCCTTTGTTCCTTTTATGTATTCCACAGCAGCCTTACCTGCAATTTCAGCTTCTTCGGAAACGTAGTCAACAAGGTCATGAACGTGAAGAACATTGCCGCAGGAGAAAATACCCTCTATAGATGTCTGACGGTCCTGGTCAACAATTGCACCGTTTGTGATGGGGGAGAGGCTTACGTTTGCTGTTCTGGAAAGCTCGTTTTCGGGTACAAGACCTACAGAGAAAAGAATTGTATCGCAGGGGATATATTCTTCGCTGCCTGCAATTGGCTTTCTTCTCTCGTCTACCTTTGCGATTGTTACACCATCAACCCTGTCTTTACCGTGAATCTGAATTATTGTATGGCTGAGTTTAAGCGGAATATCAAAATCGTTAAGGCACTGTTCAATATTTCTTGCAAGACCGCCCGAGTACGGCATCAGCTCACACACTGCGTGAACCTTTGCGCCTTCAAGGGTCATTCTTCTGGCCATAATAAGACCGATGTCGCCGCTGCCCAGAATAACAATGTTTTTACCGGGAAGATAGCCTTTCATATTGACAAACTTCTGTGCTGTGCCTGCACTGTAAATACCGGCGGGACGGCTGCCTGCAATATTAAGCGCACCCTTTGACCTTTCACGGCAGCCCATTGCAAGGATAATAGCTTTTGCCTCAATTTGGAAAATACCGTCCTGAGTGTTGGTTGCGGTAACAACCTTATCCTCAGAAACATCAAGCACCATGGTGTTAAGCTTGAACTCTATGCCGAGCTCTCTGACTTTTTTTTCATATCTCCATGCGTATTCGGGGCCTGTAAGCTCCTCGCCGAATTTGTGAAGACCGAAGCCGTTGTGTATACACTGCTGTAAAATACCGCCAAGATTTTCGTCACGCTCAAGTATAAGGATATCCTTTACTCCGTTTTCATAAGCTGCAATAGCAGCGCTCATACCGGCAGGACCGCCACCTATAATTACCAAATCTTTCATTATGACTGTCCTCCTTTGGTAAGCTCAACGTTAATTAAGGATTCTCCGCCGAACTTTGTAATGCTTTCGTAAGAAACACCCAGTTCCTTTGCAAGAATTTCAGTTACATACGGACCGCAGAAACCGCCCTGGCAACGACCCATCTGGGCACGTGTTCTGCGCTTTATGCCGTCAAGGTCACGGGGCTGCGGATTGCGGCGGATTGCCTCAATAATTTCGCCTTCGGTGATACCTTCGCAGCGGCAGACAATTTTGCCGTAAGCAGGATTTTCTTTTATTGTTTCGTTTTTCTCTTCGGGAGAAGCTTCCTGGAAGGAGTAATAGGGCTTTCTGATAGGATTATAGTCAGGGTTAACCTCAAGAGCGAGTCCGTCTGCCTTTAACATATCCTCAATATATTCTGCTATGGCAGGGGATGAGGTAAGACCGGGGGATTCAATACCGGCTGCATTGATAAAGCCTTTTACGGGTGAATTTATTATGAAATCACCTGTGCTTCCTACTGAACGCAGGCCGCAGAAGGAAGTAATTGTTTTGTTGACAGGAACTGATTTTACCGTTTCGTTTGTGCTGTTGATAATAGCATCAAAACCGACTGCGGTGGTATCTTTGTTTTCCTTATCGGTTATATCGTATGATGTCGGACCTAAAAGCAGGTTGTTATGAACAGTAGGAGTTACCAATATGCCCTTGCCCATTTTTGAAGGTGTTCTGAAAATTGTATGAGAAACTGTATCGCCACATTCTCTGTCAAGCAGCATATATTCGCCCCTTCTCGGGTGAATGTCGAAAGAATTGTCACCGACCATTTTTGCAATAGTGTCGGAGTAAACACCTGCACAGTTAATTACATAGCGTGTGGTTACAAATTCGTTTTCGGATGAAACCTTATATCCGTTTTCTGCAGCATCTATACCGGTGACCTTAAAATTGCACTTTAAATGAGCACCGTTATCCATAGCATTTCCTATAGCAGCAATTGCCAGAGTGTAAGGGCAGACGATACCGCCTGTAGGAGCATATAAAGCACAGATAATGTCATCTGAAAGGTTGGGCTCCATTTCGTGAAGTTCATCTTTTTCAACAATGCGTAAGCCTTCAACGTTATTGGTAATGCCTCTTTGCATCAGCTCGTTAAGAACTGCTCTGTCCTCTTCGCTGAAGCCTACAACCAACGAACCGTTTTTAATATATTTAACACCGAGTTCGTTGCAGACAGCTTCCATCATCTTGTTGCCACGTACATTGAGCTTGGCTTTAAGGCTGCCTTCTTTGGCGTCAAAGCCTGCGTGAACGATTGCTGAATTAGCCTTTGTAGCACCCATTGCAACATCGTTTTCACTTTCAAGAATACAAATTCTTAACTTGTATTTTGAAAGTGAGCGAGCAACGAGTCCGCCAACAACGCCTGCGCCTATAACTGTTACATCATACATATTTTCATCTCCAGTTTTTACAGATGTATTTTGCACAATCAGCCAATATTATCTGCTTTAAGTTGCTGATTTTGCAAAAAACATATTTTCTTATACCAATAAGGTAAATTATACCACTTCTTTTTAAAAAAGTAAATCTACTTAAGAATAATAATTAACTTTTAAAACAAGAACAATAAAATAATTATGAAAACTGTGAGTTGTAGAGTGTACTGTAAAATCCGCCGAGCTCTATCAGTTCATTGTGTGTGCCTTGTTCGGTTATTTCTCCGTCTCTTACAACGAGAATTGTATCGGCATTCTGTATGGTTGAAAGACGGTGAGCAATAACAAAGCAGGTTCTTCCCTTCATAAGGTCGTTCATTGCATCTTGAATCTGTATTTCTGTTCTGGAATCAACGTTTGAGGTTGCTTCGTCAAGAATAAGCATCGGGGCATCCGAAAGGAACGCACGGGCAATTGTAATCAGCTGTCGCTGTCCTTTAGAAATATTGACACCGTCATCGGAAAGCACGGTGTCGTAGCCGTCGGGCAGACTTTCTATGTATGAATCAATCCTTGCAGCCTTTGCTGCTGCTTTTACCTGCTCAAATGTTGCGTCTTCTTTTCCGTAAACAATATTATCGTAAACAGTTCCGTGGAAAAGCCATGTATCCTGTAAAACCATAGTGAATGCGAGCCTTAAATCCGTTCGCTTTATTTTAAGTGCAGGGTTTGAGTCGATGCGGATTTCACCTGATTGCGGGTCGTAAAACCTCATAAGCAGATTGATTATTGTTGTTTTTCCTGCACCCGTCGGTCCTACTATTGCAACTGTCTGCCCTTTTGATGCATTAACAGAAACGTTTTTAAGTATAGTCTTTTCGGGAGTATAGCCGAAGGTGATATCGTCAAGCTCTGCATATCCCTCGACTTCCTTCAATTCCTTTGCTTCGGGTAAATCAAGGGGCTCGGGAGCTTCGTCCAATATTCTGAAAACACGTTCTGCGGCAGAGAATGCAGACTGAAATTCGTGCAGAATATTTGAAAATTCATTTATGGGTCCGGCAAATTTACGGGAATACTGAACAAACTGGGCAACACCGCCAAGAGAAATAAAGAACATTGAGCCTGCTGCAACTGCTCCGCTTTGTGAATACATATATAAAATTCCGCCGAAAATTGCAACAAGTGCTATTGAAACATTGTTGATAAGATTAATGGTGGGGAACAGCATTGCGGCATTATATTCAGCGTTATAATAGGCATTCATTGCATCCTCATTACGCTCGTTGAAGCGCTCGGAAATAACATCCTGTCTGCCGTAGGCTTCAATTGTTCTTGCGCCCGAAAGCATTTCTTCCGCATAGCCGTTGAGCTCGCCGTATTTCTTTGACCTTGCTCTGAACAAAGGTCTTACTTTCTTTGAACGGTAACGGGTAAACACAACGGAAACGGGAACTGTGAAAACAAATATCAGTATCATTATTTCCGAAATCCGCCACATGAAAATCAAAGAACCAACGACCGTATAAACGCTTGTCATTACCTGCACAAGGTCGTGCGAAAGAGTGCTGTTTATTGTGTCGATATCGTACGACAGATGGCTGATTATATCGCCCGTGGAATGTGTGTCAAAATACCCGACAGGCAGAATGTTGAGCTTTTCGAAAAGCTCTTTTCGCATTTTATAGGTGATTTTCTGGCTGAGATTAATCATAACCACCGCCAGGATATAGGAAAGTATGGCAGAAGCTGCATAGCAGATTATCATTTTGATAAAATTCTCCCACACGACGGGATAATTCACACCCGATGCGGATTCAATAGCATCAATAGCCGCACCCGAATAGCGTGGACCAAGCAGAGAAAGCTGATTTGAGAGCAAAGTGAAAATAACCGCAGGAATAAACAGATGCCACTGGCTGATTACGTATTTGCCAAGCCTTAGCATAATGCCCTTGTTATCTCTTTTGTGTACCGTACTGTTTTCTTTTGATTTATTCAACAAAGGCACCTCCCATCTGGGATTGGCTGATTTCACGGTATTCCGTGCAGTATTCGAGCAGGTGCTCGTGCTTGCCCTGACCGATAACTCTGCCGTCATCAATCACGATAATATGGTCACAGTTTTTAACCGAGCTTACTCTCTGTGCAACGGTGATAACGGTTGACCCTGACATGTTTTCGTCGAGCGCTTTTCTTAAGTTTGCATCGGTTTTGTAGTCAAGAGCAGAAGATGAGTCATCCAGAATAAGGATTTCGGGCTTTGATGCGATTGCACGTGCAATCAGCACTCTTTGTTTCTGACCGCCGGAAAGATTCGTTCCCTTCGACGAAAGCAAATGAGCATAGCCGTCGGGTATTGCCGAAATAAAATCGTGTGCCTGTGCTGTTTTTGCCGCTTCGATGATATCTTCCTTTGAAATATCTCTGCCGAAACGGATGTTTTCTTCGATTGTATCGGCGTAAATAAAGTCATTCTGTAAAGCAACGCCGAACATTGATGTGAGGTGTTCACGGCTGTAGGATTTAATATTTCTGCCGTTTATTCTTATTTCGCCCGAATCAGGCTCATAAAAGCGCAGCAGAAGCTTTATAAAGGTTGATTTGCCGCTGCCTGTTGCACCTATGATGCCGAGCCTATCACCCTTTTTAAGCGAAACGGATATATTCTGAATATTGTTCTTTTTGCCTAAATATGAGAACGATACATTGTCAAACGCAATATGTATGCTGTCACTTTCGCTGTTATCATTGATGATGCTGAGCTTGTCTGGGGTATCAAGAACTTCTGCTATTCTGTTTGCCGAAGCGGCACACTTCGTGTACATAACAAACATTCTTGAAAGCGACATCATTGCCATAGATATAAGCGTAAAATATTGCATAAAGGCAATAACCGTAGCAGGGGAGGATAAGCCCTTGCTCACTCTGAGTGCCGCAACGGCAACAACACCGGCTATACCGAGATTCATAAGCAGAGTCATGGCAGGGTTAACTATGCCCATAATTGTGCCTGCGTGTCTTTCCTGCTTGGAAAGCTCGGAATTGACCTTATCGTATCTGCGGTTTTCATGTTCATTTTTAGAAAGTGCTTTTATAACTCTTATTCCCTGAGTGTCCTCTCTTGCAACTCTTACCATATTATCTGCAGATTTCTGCACACTGGTATAAAGCGGAACACCTTTTCGTGAAATACCGTAAATCGTTACAAATATTATCGGCAGGGTGGCAATCATAACAAGTGCAAGGGTGCTGTCCATAACAAGAGAAAGCGAAATTCCGCCGATAAGAAGAATCGGTGCTCTCACGCCCATTCTTTGCATCATACCTATAAAGTTATGAACATTATAGGTATCAGTTGTTATTCTTGACTCAAGTGAAGGTATAGTGAACGCATCTGTATCCGCAGAGGAAAGGTAAAGCGTTTTTGAGAAAAGCTCTTTTCGCATTGCCTTTGAAAAATTGGTTGTAACTCTTGCCGCCATACGGTTGGCAATAACATTGCCGACACACGCAACAATACTGAAAAGCACCATAACCGCACCGTAAAAAACGATTTTACCCACATTCAGTTCGGCTATTACATTTTCAAGTATGTGTGTCAGAATATACGGTAGGATTAGCTCCGCCAAGGTTCCAGTAACCTTGATTAAAAAGCCGACAAGCATCCGAAGCCTGAAAGGTTTAAGATATAGTAATATTCTTTTCATAACTTATTTTAATTAATTGAAAGTGTAACATTGTCATCATCAAGACCGCTGTTATAAAGCAGCGGCTCAACAAATTCGGATAATGTATATCCGCCAAGGGATTTCTTAATATCAACCCGAAGTACGGAAAGAAGCTTTTCGATTTTTCTGATACTGCCCATTGTTATTTTATATTCTACTGTGTCGGGTGAATATGGGGCATTGCCACGGTAAAGATTTGCTATCAGCTCCAGCAGAAGATCTACAAACTTTTTATTCTTGGCATTTGCATAATCGGATTCCTTTAAGTTGTGATATTTCTTTGAGAATTTTGCCAGCTTGCCGTATGTAAGACCGTTGAGCTTTCTGCCAAGGAACATTACTGTTTTCGGGTGCTTCATAATTAAATCCTTCGGCAATGATATACCACCCTGGGTGTTGGCAAAAGCCTTGACATCGTGCTCCATATTGTACGGAATTTCCTCTATGATGCCGAGAAAGCCTTTTCTTGCATATTCGGTGAAGGTCATTCCAAGGTCAGGCAGGTCAATATCAATTGTACGGATATCAACAGTACCGTTGTCAGTATCTATAGTAATCTTTCTCATTTTTGGCGGGAAGCCTGCAAGCGATGAGGTCTGCACGCTGTAAATCTTATTTCTCTTTTCGCTTACAACCTCTCTCATGCACTGAACGTGTGAATGACCGCTGAAAAAGAGTCTTACTCCCATATCGGCAAGCTCTTTCATTCTTTTTTCGCCGTCAGAGAAGGTGTGTCCTTTGCCCACAACCTCATAAGCAGGGGATGGTGCAATTATGGGGCGGTGGGTGCTGCAGGTAACTATAGCACCTTTTTTCTTTGCTTTTTCTACGTGAGCCTTTACCCATGCCATAAGCTCGTCGGAAAAAGTGGGGGACTTAATTCCGGCGTCCTTTACATAATCATAACCCATGGCTATATGATAGAGACCGGGTAAAATCTCTGCGATATATGTAATTCCGTCGTCAAATGTATCAAAAGCCTTGCCTCTGCCGAAGGGGTGGTACATAGCCTTTACTTCTTCTTCGGGCAAATGCTCGGTTCGTACTTTTTCTCCGTTTTCGTCAAAGCCGTAAACCTCAAAATAAGGATAGTCGTGGTTGTCCGTATAAACAAAGGGGTTGCCGCCTTCATCGGTGAATTTCTGCAGCAAATCCCTTACCTCCTCGTGGCTGTAGCCTTCGCCGTGGTTTGTAAGGTCACCCGTTATTATAACAGTATTTGTGTCTTCATCAGCTTTAATAATTTCAAGGGCCTTTATAAATGCTTCTTCACTTTTAAGAATACATATCTGTGTACTCGGCTGAGGGAAAGTCCTGTAATCGCAGGCAAAATTTCTTTTGCTGTAATAATGCACATCAGTAATGTGATAAAAACTGTAAACCATATTATTCTCCTTTCAGAGCAAGGTTAATAAAATTGTTATATCATATTCATAAACGTTCTCTCAATAACGTTGTTCTGTAGTTCGTCATCAAGGTTTACGAAATAATCGCTGTAGCCGCCGACACGGACAATTAAATTACGGTGGTTTTCGGGATGTTCTTTAGCGTCAAGCAGGTCTTCGGGAGAAACGACCGTGACGGTGTACTGTTGTCCGCCGCCTGCAAAAAACGCCTTTGCAAGTGCTATAAATGAAGCTTTGCCTTTCTCGCTGTTGAACAGCTTTTTTTCAAATTTATTCTGGAATACAAAGCCGCTGCAGGCATCAATGTGATTGTATCGAAGAACGGATTTAATTTGTGCAGTCGGTCCGTTTGTGTCACGGCCGGGTGTTGCGGCAATGCTGTCTGCAAGCAGAGGTTCACCCTTGAGCTTACCGTTGGGTAGTGCTGCGGTCCGGATGCCGTAGTCTGCGGCACGGTTGAATGTGCTGCATCCGCCTGTGAACATTCCGCCTCTGTAGGTGTTGTTACGCTTGAGAACAGTGAAAAAACGGTTGAGTGCCCGTGCGGTTATTTTGTCAACCTCTTCAATATCGTTTCCGAACTTTTCGCAATTCTTGAAATCGTGGTGAAGCTGCTCGTATCCCGCAAAGTTTGCGTTGAGTGCGTCAATAAGCTGAGCCATTGTATATTTCTTTTCGTCATAAACAAGCTTCTTTATTGCGTACAGACTGTCACCCGTATCTGCAATACCTTCGGCTAAAATCTGACCGTGGTTGTAAAGCGGACCGCCGTTTCTGTAGTCCCGTCCTTTTTCAAGACAGCCCTCAATAAGGCAGGAACGCAGGGGATGAGGCTCGAATAAACCTCGAAGGTGTTGGTAGGTGTTTGCGCTGCTGCAAGAGTTGTAGGTTACGAACTCAAGCTGATGCATAAAAGCACGTTCAAATTCTTCGTAGTCTGTAAATGTTCTCGGATCTCCCGTTTCAACAGATATCTTCTCACCGCTCATAGGGTCTGTACCGTTGTGCAGTGCAAATTCAAGACACTTGGTGAAAAGAACCTCACCGTCTTCAAGACCCATATGGCTCTTGCCGAAAATATCTATCTGGTTGCAACCGTTCATACAGTAGTCGTGGCTGTCTTCGGGCGGAATGCCAATCTTTTCAAGCGCAGCGCAAACCGTATCGTCATTGTATAATGCAGGAAGTCCCGTGCCTGTTGCAAGAGTGTCAGCAATGGCTGACCAGAGCTTGTCAGGAGTATTTCTGTGAACACGGCAGGTGAGATTGGGGGTATTGTAGCCTTTCTTTCTCACCGTATCAAGAATATCATATGTAAGCTCGTTACTCTCGTCGTTCCAATTCTCATCGCTGCCCGAAATACAGAGATTCCAAGAACGGTGATCGTGGAAGTATTCCCACAGTCTGTCAAGCAGGTCTGTTACTTCTTCTTTATTTTCAGTTTTCAGATATGCGGGATACATATATCGGTCAAACCGACCGGGTGAATCACTGCCGTCAAGGGCAAAGATGAGCATAAAAGCGCACATAGCCGAAGTGAAGTCATAGGCAGCCTTCAACGGTACTGTTTCAAACGCCTTTGCCATACGCAGTAAAAATGCTTTGTCATCTTCATTCTCACATTTTTCAGCATTTATAAGAGCTTGTTCACGGTATCTTTCACCGATAATGTCTATAGCATCAAGGGCATAAGAGCAAGAATTGTAAAACCAATTCTCATCCGGATGTTTATCACGGCTTTCAGTGATTATTGTGCGGATATATTCTGTACCGAAATTGACTATTTTGCCGTAATCGGGGTTGGAATGTCCGCCCCAACCGCCGCCCCATTGGGCACCTGAACGGTTGAGTGCTTCAGTGTTTTCACAATATAATCTGCTTGCCTTATTTGTGAACACGTTTATTTCACGGGTGTATCTTTGAAATGTCTCTTTGTGTTCAGGAAATCTCTCGGCAAGCTTCATTATGTTCTCTACATTAAAACAAAGTCCCTCTGACGGAGTGTAGCTTGAACTTTCGAATTCTGTTTCAAATGCTGTTTCGGGCAGTAATTGCCGTGAAAACCTGATTTCAATATTCTTTGCAGCGTGAAGCAGGGCAAGACCTACTCTCTCGCCGTGTTCAAGCGTCTCATCAAGAAAATATCCGTACAGGAAAGGGTCAATGTGAGATAAATCTGTCATAATCAAACCTCGTTTATTTCGATACTTTTATATCTATACCGTGAGAAGCGAACAGTGAGCACCAACGGGATATTTCCGCTTCACTTGCACTGTCGTGAACATAGGGAACTGCTGAGCCTATCTTTTCGGATTTTACTATGCCGAGAGTATGGTAGGGCATAATCTCCGCATATCTGTATCTGCCTTTGTTTTTGCTCAAAAAGACCGCAAGTTTTGCGATATCTTCGTACGAGTCGTTACAGTCGGGTATTAAAGGCAGTCTGATAATAATATCGGCATTTGAGTCCATAAGATAATTAAGATTTGAGATAATCTGCGTATTGTCTGCACCTGTCAGCTTGCGGTGTAGAATCGGGTCGATACATTTAATGTCATACAGAAATGTTGTGCCGAGTTCAGCACACTTTCTGTAAAAGTCACGTGAGCCTATACCGCATGTTTCTATTGCCAAGGAAATCCCTGCACTCTTTGAAAGTCGGAGAAGCTCCAAGGTAAAATCAGCCTGAAATGACGGCTCACCGCCTGTAACGGTGAGACCTCCGCCGGATGCATCGTAGAACATCTTGTCTTTTAAGACCTCATCCATAACTTGTGAAGCAGTCATTTCTTTGCCGATGATTTCATTGGCATCGTTGAGGCAGAATTCGGTACACTTTCCGCACCCGGTACAATTTTCACGGTCAATTTTTAAGATGCCGTTTTCGATTGTGCGTGATGAGCACACAGCAAGGCATCTGCCGCAAGTTGAGCATTTCTGTTTGCAGAAAGAGAGTGTCGCTGTTTTTTCAAGGCTTTCGGGATTGTGACACCAGATACACCTGAGAGGACAGCCTTTTAAAAACACGCAGGTGCGGATACCGTCACCGTCGTGTATGCAGAATTTCTGTATGTTGAATATAATTCCCGTTTTTTCGTTAGGCTTCAGCATATATGTTCTTCGTTTCCGCTTTTTAAAGCTTCAAGTTGATTTTTACATAACAAGTATAGCATTATTTTCTCGGTTTTTCAATGAATTCATTTATATACGTTTAATTATATTCTCTTGCAAAACTTTAATATGGGCGATATAATAGAAAAGCAATATTTTAAATAGGAATTTTGTCTTTATACTGTACTTAAAGGAAAATGATTATGAATAAGAAAATTAAGATTTTATCGTCTGTTTTGATTTCAATAGTTCTTGTGATTTTGCTTGGCGTTACAAATGTTGTGCCTTATTTTGCCGTTATTCCGGATATGGTCAAGGTGGGTGTTGATTATATTTCACTTGACAGATACAAAGATGCAATTAAACAGGATGATTTAATCACCGAAATCCGCAAAGCAAATGAAATGTTATCACACCCGTTTGTTCTGGCTGACGGTGAAGCCTTTGAAGCGGTACGCATTGAAAACAGTACGGAAAATACAAATAAATATACAAAAGCTTTATACGAATATGTAATCGCCAATGCAGACGGCTTGCTCGACACAAGTATTTATCCCGTAATGCCTTACGTTCTTGATGAGGAGGACAGTATTCTGCCCATTTCAAGAGAAGTTATCAACAGAATGGTTATTTTAGGCTATGCGTGGCAGATTACGGGTGAGGAAAAATATGCCGAGCGTGCTTGGGTAGAGCTTGAAAATGTCTGCGGATATGAGGACTGGTGCACCTCACATTTTCTTGCAACGGCTGAAATGGCGCTTGCTGTGTCTGTGGGCTGCGACTGGTTTTACGATTACTTAAATGATGTGCAGAAAGAACTTCTTTCAAAAACCACATGGGAATATGCAATCACACCGGCACTTGAAAGCAATCATTGGTTTACCTGGTCAAAGAACAACTGGAACAGTATCTGTTACAGCGGAATAGGTATTGCCTGTATGGTGTTTTCAGATTATGATGTTCAAAAATCAGCTGAATTTCTCGCTATGTGCTACAAAAATATGCCTATAGCGTTTGAAAACTTTACTCCCGACGGTGTTTATGCAGAAGGCCCCGGTTATTGTCAGTCCGGTATGAATTCAATTGTATATTTCATTGCTTCATCACGTAATTATTTCGGCACGGATTTCGGAATGTCTGAAATTGACGGCTTTAAGCAGTTAGGCTCATTCCCTGTTTATATTACCACACCTGCCGGAATGTTCAATTTCGGCGATAACAAAGCCGAAAAGTGTTATACTCCCGTGCTTCATTGGTACGCAAGCGAATATCAAACACCGCTGCTTTCGGTTTATCAGATGACCGATGTACCCGGTGAATTTACTGTCGATACATCCGAAAATACCGAGCGTAACGGCAGCGGCCGTGAGGATGCTCTTTCGAGCCTATGGTTTAACCGTGAATATCAAAATGCCGATTTCAGCAACGAGCCGTTGAGCCTCTGTTTAAAATCAGACGTCGGACAGCCGCTTGTACTTATGAGAAGTGCATATCTTGATGAAAATGCAACATTTGCAGGAATAAAGGGTGGCTATAATTTCATAAACCACGGCGACCTTGATATAGGCACCTTTGTGTTTGACAGTATGGGTGAGCGTTGGGCGGAGGAATTGGGCCCGGGCAGCTATGACGCACCGGGTTACTTTATGAATTTGCCGGCAGGAGGCCGCTGGAAGAATTACTGTAAGCGTGCCGAAGGACAGAATACTCTTGTCATAAATCCCAACGTAACTCTTGATGACCAGTATGTTTTGGCACAGTCCGATTTCACTTCGTTTGAAGCAACCGATGACGGCGGACATGCTTTGCTTGATATGACGGATGCTTACCGTATGAACGGCTGTATTAAAGCAGAGCGTGGCTTTGAACTGTATAATGGCAGAACATCACTTAAAATTACCGACAATGTAAAATGTCTTGTAAAAAGCGATATTTACTGGTTTATGCATACCAAGGCGGATATTGAAATATCCGAAGACGGAAAGAGCGCAATGCTCACAATAAACGGCAAGCAGATGAAGGCATCATTATTGGCGGACGGTGAGTTTACGGTTAATGATGCAACAGCGCTTAAAGGCGGATATGAGTACGATTCGGATTATTCCGATATAAAGAAGCTCACCGTTCATCTTGAAAACGTAAAATCGGCTCAAATAATTGTAGCTTTAGAACCTGTCATATAATAAAAGAATTCCGTATGGCCTGTTTTCTCCATACGGAATTTTTTTATGTTATTATTCTGAAAGAAAATCAAAGGCTTTTCTGCCGCTAACGGAATGCTTGCCGTCAAAAACATCGATCTGAATATTATCTTCTTCACCTAAAAGAGAATAAATTCTTTTAATGCGTTCGTGGGCTTTTTTGCTTGCATTTATCGGGAAAAGCTTGTCTTTTGTGCCTGACTCAATAAGCTGTTTCCGTGGTGCTATTGCACAGGCAAAATCATAAATTTCACCCGTGCGAATAATATCGGGAATATAATTGTCGGGGCAATGCCATAAGGAAAGAATACTGTCTTTGAAGGTATTTACATAACCGCTTACAACAGTTTTTTTGAAAGCATCATCAATAACCGAAGCGTAAAGTGCCGTCAGACCGCCGCCCGAAATACCCATACAGGATATTTTGCTTTTATTGACCTTATTGTTGCTTTCAAGAAGCCGTGCACAAACGACTGCCTGATACACACGCATTGTTGCCGTAGTTAAACCGTAAGGCAATAAATGGTGAGAAAGCTCATCGCAGGAGCTAATGTAAAACGGTTTAATCAGATCCTTTTGCAGTCTTGCTTCACCGAAGCCGATAAGCTCGGGCGCAATGACAACACAGCCCTTTTTGGCGAGCTCAACGGCAAAATTCTTCTGGTAATTGTCAAGGTAAGGGATGAGCTTTTTATTGCCTTTTTTGCTGATGTTCAGAATATGCCTCACACCGTACCCGTGACCGCAAAGTGCCACTACGCCCGGTGTGTTTTCGTTGGTTTTTTCGGGTGTCAGCATAAAATATGCCATATAAAGTCCCGTGCATATTTCGACCGAAAATTTCTGCAAAGTGTATTCTTTATACTTCAACGGTTTGCCTACGGGTACAGGTTTAAATTCCTTGATTTTGTTGGGAATTTTATCAATGCTGAAAATATTTTTTGCTTCAGCTCTGATTCTTTCACAAACCGACAAAGCATCTTCTTTGGTATTCACTTTTTCAAAAGGGTTTGCATAAATGTTCTCATAAAGAGAATTCATAAATCCGTCGGGAGAATACGGACTTGTTTTCATTTTCGGCACCTCTTAAAACTGTACTTTACCTGTTTCCTTAACGTTTCTGCTGCTGTTACCGACAAGGATTGTATAACTGCTGTCAAGCTCAAATGATTTTGTTTCGGGGTTATAGAATTTAATGTCTTCAAGGTCGATTTCAATTGTTGCGGTTTCGGTTGAATTTGCTGTTACACCAATACGCTTGTAACCCTTGAGAAGCTTGACGGGACGGTCAACGCCGGTGTTGTCACTCGAAACATAAACCTGAACAATTTCCTCGCCGTAAACCTCACCGATGTTTTTAACATCGGCCGTAACGGTTATGCTGTTTTCATTTTGAGTAAGCATTGCGTTTTCAATTTCAAAATCGGTATATGAAAGACCGAAGCCGAACGGATATTCGGGCTCAATATTTTTCCTGTCAAGTAATGTATAGCCGTGATAGTAGCCGTAATCAATTTCTCTTTCTTTGTCACCAAGGTGTAAGAACGGGGGATAGTCATCCTCTTTTTTGGCAATTGTAAAGGGTAGTTTACCGCCCGGGTTTATATCGCCGCTTAAAATATCTGCAAGTGCATAGCCGCCTTCAAGACCGCTGTAGAACGAGAATACAATAGCGTCAGCAATACCGTGCCATTCGTTGATTACGTATGCACTACCGCCCATAATGTTGACTATAAGCTTTTTACCTTGCTTCGCCAGTGCTTTAATCAGTGCAACATCTTCAGACGGAATTCTCAAATCAGCACGGTCACCGCCCGAACCCTTGGGTTTTTTCTTTATGTTGCCGAGGTTTACAAGATATTCACCCTCCTGCAGCCAGTCGCTGCCGACGCAGGCAACGATATATTCGCAGTCTTTAGTTGCTTCAATAGCTTTTTCGGTTTTGCAACCGTTATAAACCGTAACGTTTTCTTCACCGAAGCGTTTTTTCAAGCCATCATAAGCGGTTATCGAATACGGGCTGTAAACATTACTGCTGCCGTGGTCGCCGACATTGGTTTTATTCGCATATCTGCCCACAACTGCAATTTTCTTACCCTGCGGGATGGGCAGAACCTTACCGTCATTTTTAAGAAGCACCGTGCCCTTGCCTGCAACCTTGCGTGAAAGTGCAGTATGTTCCTTTGACAGAATAACCGATTCGGGTTGCTTCTTATATTTCGTAAGTGTTGTGATAAGCGCTGTAAGCACACGGCATACGGCTGTATCAATATCATTGTCTGTGATTTTACCTTTCTTATATGCGTTATGTAAAGAAGCGTATCTGAAGGTGTACGGCATTTCAACATCCATACCGGCTTTAAGGCTTCTTGCTGCGTCATAAATTCCGTAGAAGAAATCGGAAAGTGAAAAGCCTTCAAACTGCCACATATCTCTTAAAATGTCAGTAAGAAGCTCCTTACTTTCACAGCAGTATGTACCGTTTACCTTGTTGTAAGCACCCATAATGGACATGGCACCGGCATCAATACATTTCTTGAAATGAGGAAGATATACTTCGTGCAGTGTCCTCTCATCAGCCTTTGCATCAACAGAAAATCGCAAATCCTCAATGCTGTTAAGTGCGTAGTGCTTTGGGCAGGCAATAATGCCGTTATCCTGCATGGCTTTTGTCAATGCTTCACCCATTTTGCCCAGAAGATAAGGGTCTTCGCCGTAGGTTTCCTGTGCACGTCCCCACATCGGATTGCGAAGTAGATTTATACAAACGCCTGCGAAAAGATTTGCGCCTAAAGCGCTTGCTTCTTTTGCGAAAACTTCACCGACCGCATATTCAAGCTCGTGGTCAAATGTTGCACCACGGAGCATCGAAACGGGGAAACAGGTGCATTTGCCCATAACAATTCCTCTGGGGCCGTCGGTAAACAGCACGGGAGGAATGCTCAGCCTTTTACAGCCGCCTGCAGGGTAGGCTTCACCGTTATAGTATCTGCCCTTGGTAAGTGTGTTTTTTATGGTTACCCCCATGGCATGACCTTGGAGCATACGGATTCTTTCTTTAAGAGTCATTTCAGCTGCCAATTCTTTTGCAAGTGACTTTGCTTTTTCAATTGAAGGCTCTGCTTTATAAAGTTCAAGTGCTTTGTTGAAATTCATACCTATTCCTCCGTTACGCCGTGTTATAAATGATTTTCTATACCCATTATAACAATACTGTAAAAATGTTCAATAAAAATTAAAAATTTTATTATTGATTTAGCAGTTAGGTTTGGGTGCTGTGTTTACATAAAGGTAACTGTGTGATATAATGAATCTGTTAAAATATAAATTACAGCATTCAGAAAAGGTGAGCTTATGAACTTTGATTTAAACGCTTTCAGTAAAAATATAATTTGCGAAAATGAGTTGAGTGACGCTGTTGTTGAGGCGGTAGTTAACGGTGATATGCTCGATTTGTATATCACGGCCAAGGAAGATAAGCCCAAATTCATTGAGCTTGAGTGGAGCTTTGAAAGTGACGGAAATCTCTTTGTTTTAGGTGATGCCTGGGAACGCAGCTACGGTGAACTTGAATTCAGAAAGCTTTGCGATAATGACAGGTTTATGCCTTGGTATTTTGCGGCAACAGATAAGCAGGGCTGTTATTGCTTTGGTGTTAAAACTCAACCCAATGCTTTTATCAGTTTCAAATATACCGCAGGCGGAATTAAAGCTGTTGTTGATTGCAGAAACGGCGGCTGCGGTGTTGAACTTAGCGGCAGAAAACTTCACCTTGCAACCTTTGTTTATAAAAAATATAATTCCGTTAATGTCTATGCCTGCCTTTGTGATTACTGTAAGAGCCTTTGTGATAATCCTGTTTTACCCGGGGAAAGAGTTTACGGCGGCAACAACTGGTATTATGCTTACGGCAACAGCAGCTACGGCGAAATTATATCAGATGCAAAAGTTCAGGCGGAACTTGCAAAGGGAATTGAAAATAAGCCCTTTGAGGTTGTTGACGACTGTTGGCAGATGTATTCTTGCAAAGGCCCTTGGTTGCCCAATGAAAAATTCGGCGATATGAAAAAGCTTGCCGATGAAATAAAGGAAATCGGTGCAAGACCGGGTATATGGGTGCGGCTGCTTCACAATATTGATTCTTCAATAACAGATGAAATGAGAATACTGCGTAATGGTGAAAGAAAGTATCTTGACCCCACTCATCCCGATGTTAAAGCCCTTATCAAAGCAGATATTGAAAGAATCAAAAATTGGGGATATGAGCTGCTTAAGCATGATTATACAACCTGTGATTTATTCGGAAATTGGGGCAGTGACCTTGAGGACACCATAACAAAGATTGATGATTGGAGTTTTTACGACAGAACAAAAACCAACGCCGAAATCGTACTCGCCCTTTACAGGCTTATAAAAGAAGCCGCAGGAGATATGTATATTATCGGCTGTAATACAATTTCACACCTTTGTGCAGGCCTTGTTCATATCAACAGAATCGGTGATGACACAAGCGGCAAGGAATGGGAAAGAACTAAGAAAATGGGCGTAAATACGCTTGCATTCCGTCTTGCACAGAATGAAGCATTTTATATGTGCGATGCAGATTGCGTAGGTATTCTTGAAGATTATATTCCTTGGGAAAAGAACAAACAGTGGCTGCACTTGCTTTCGTACAGCAATACTCCGCTTTTTGTTTCCTGTACAGATAAGTTAACCGCTGAGCAGAAAAATGACCTTAAAGAAGCATACAAGGTTTATCAAGAGAATCACTCATTCAGACCTGTGGATATATTTGAAAATCTTACACCCTCGCAATGGGAAATCGACGGTGAAATAATAAATTATAAGTGGTGATATTTGTTTTATGAACGATAAAAACAGCTTCCTTATTAAAGCACAGGAAAATCTGCCAATACTAAATTACAGAAATATTATTCCGAATGTTAAAGAATTTACTGCTGTAAGCGGCGACAGTGTATTTCTTGATCTTGGTGAGCATGCGGTAGGACATTTTTCCTTTGCTTTCGACAATGTTAATGAGTTTGTTGATGCCCCTGTCCGTTTGCTTATAAAATTCGGTGAGGATTTGAGAGAAATTAATGATGATTTTTCTCAATACACAGGTGGGCTTTCAAAAACATGGTTGCAGGAAGAAGTAATCAATCTTGATTTTCCGCAGAAAATAATCATGCCCAGAAGGTATGCCTGCCGATACATAAAGATAACCGTTGAGAAAACCAATAAACCGATAAGGCTGTATGATTTTTCTTTCTGTGCTTCAACAAGTGCAGATATGTCAGTGCTCAAAACTTATGTTACTACTGATTATCTGCTCAAAAAAATTGACCTTGTTGCAACAAACACATTAAAAGAATGTATGCAGTTGGTTTTTGAGGACGGCCCCAAGCGTGACCGCCGTCTCTGGATTGGCGACCTTCGTCTTGAAGCTCTTGCAAATTACTATACATTCAATAATTTAGAAATCGTAAAAAGATGTTTATATCTTTTTGCCGCAGGAAACATGAATGAGCTCGGTTTTCTGCCGTCTTATGTATATGAAACTCCTTATTATCATTCAGGCGAAGCGCATATTGCTGATTATGCACTTTTGTATGTTGTAAGTGTATGCGATTATTACGAGCATACGGGTGATGTAACAGTTGTTAATGATTTGCTTCAGCTTTGTAAATCACAGCTTGAAAGCTTCAGGGCAATTCTTGACGAAAATCTGATTGTTACAAGACAGCCGGGCTGGTTTGCTTTTATTGACTGGTGTCCCGGTCTTGAGTGCCTGACTGCTTTGCAGGGTGTTTATCTTTATACACTTGAACGCTTTTCAGAGCTGTTGAAAGCAATCGGTGATGATGAATATGAAAAATACGTATTGCATCTTTCTCAAGTCCGTTGTGCCGCCAAAAATCATTTATTTGATGAAAGAGCGCACTTATTTATCAACAAACTTGATAACTGTCAGTTAAGCGTTCATTCTCAGGTGTGGATGATATTGGGCGGTGTAATTAGCGGAGAAGAAGCAAAAGAAGTGCTTGCTTCATGCCTGAATAATAAAAACGCAAAACAGCCGGTAACTCCGTATATGCGGCATTATGTAACTGAAGCAATGTTTAAGTTAAATATGCAGAGTGAGGCAGTGGAGTATATAAAAAAATTCTGGGGCGGAATGATTAAACTCGGAGTTGACACATTCTGGGAAGCTTATATTCCCGATGACCTTGATTTTTCACCCTATGAGGACAGAATGATAAACAGCCTATGCCATGCGTGGAGCTGTACACCGTCTTATTTTATACGTAAGTTCGGATTACAATATCCAAAATAAGATTAAAGGCTCGGAATGTTTTTCTTTCCGAGCCTTTTTGATGCGCATAAATTTATTGTTATTCCGAAATTTCAACCTTGAATATTGCTTTGTTTTGCGAAACAGCGAGCTTGCCGAAAAGCAGGTTACTGAAATTCTTAACTGTTATTTCCTGCGGAGGAACGACGGGGAATTCTGCGGTGTATGAATCGGATTTATGTTTGGGGTTAACCTTGGTGAAGAGGTAATTGGTGCCTATTCTGTGGACGTATAAGCCGTCAATGTCAACCTTCTGCGGCATGTAGCAGGTGTAACCGAAGTTGTGGTCTTCCGAATTTTCCGCCTTGATGATGTGGCTTGATATACCCGTGGGATAAAACTTACAGTTGCGGATAATCAGGTCGCCGTTCCAGGTTGAGCCGTAGTCGGAACGAAGGTCAACAAAATCCTCAGCTAAAACGGTTGTGTTTTCAATAAGGGCTGTACCGCTGCCAATCAGCTTTATTCCGTGGTGACCGAGAACAGAGTTTCTGATTGTTGCGTTGAGAACACCCTGATGAGCGTCATAACGGGAGAATGCACAGCCGTCATACACAAGGTTCTTGCAGTAATTAGTACCGGCAATTCCCCAATAATCGGTATCGGTTATATCGTTTGTCTGTTTGCAGTTGATAAACTTTGCGTTAACCGCAGTTGCGGCACCGATATCGTAGGTACCCATTGTAACGCTTGTGCCTGCAGAGCCTATTGTCTTATACTTCCTGTGTCCGGTGAATGTGGAGTTTTTAACCGTTACATCGGCACAGCAGGAAAGGCTGACGAAGGCCGAATACGGCGAGCCCGTTTTGCCCTCGTTCTTAACGTCGTGATAAAGTCTGTCTATAACCGTGTTAGAACGTCTGACCTGAATGCCTCTTGAATAATAGTTGTATTCGGAAGAGGCGTTGTTTGCAAGGGTTGTAAAACGACCGCCGTTTACCGTGAGTGTTTCGGTGTCAATGGGGTAAGCCACAGCATTTGTAACCGCATCAAAGTCCCAGATGAGTGGCGTTTCCGGTGAAATGTTACCGTTTTCGTCAACAAGTATAACATCTGCCTGATTGCTGCCCGAATTCTGGTTTGCGCCCTTGCGGATGTATCGTTTTACATTGGAATCCGTAAGCACAACAAGGCTTTTTTCGTCAAGCGTTGCGCCGATGCTTGTCGCATCAATTTTAAGCGGTAAAACCTTATCTGTTATGTTTTTTGAGCCCTGTGTTGGTGCGATATTGAATATCCACGAGCTTCTGTTTTCAACCTCGGTGTCGTCGATTATGAAACGGGCTGTTGACCAGTCGGTATCGGTCATAACAGTGGCTGTTTTACTTGCACCGCCGATATAATATGTTGCAGTTTCGTTTGCAAATACACTCAAACCGTTTGCGTTTGCATATTCGTGCGCTTTTACAATTGCTTCCATGTCATCTGCCTTGCCGTCACCAACAGCACCAAATTCCTCGTAGGTTACGTAATCGGAGAAGGTTATCTTGTATTCATAACCGTCCTTGAAATCGTAAGTGCCTTGTGAACTGAGCAGAAATTCGTCGGCAAAAGCGGCGATACCTCTGGAAATTCCCGTGCCCTTACTGCCCGAAATATAAACATTGCCGTTTTCAACTTTAATGCTGAAGCTATCGGTATCGTTCAGCGCTTCGTCAATTATAAATGCTTTTTCAGCAGCTTCTTCGGCTGTAGCAATTTTTATGCCGCAAGCCTTGTAAAGCTCATTAATCAACGTCTCGGCAGCGTAAGTGTATAAATCGCCTTCGGGGGCAACAACACGGTATTCGTCAAGTGATGCACCGTTTACTGTTATTCCGTCAAGCGGTCTTACGATATACGGGCTTTCGTAGCTGCCCTTTGCAAGCTCACTCTTAAGCTCAATTTCAGAAAAAAGCTGGGAAAACGGAGCGGATAAAAACGTAAATAAACTCATTATTGCCGCAATGATTTTTGAAAACATCCTCATCACCCTTTAATTTCAATGAAATATTAATTCCGTCAACTTTGTTGAAGCGAATTGTTAATTTCATTATAACTGTTTTTTCTGATTTTTCAAGAGCAGAATTAAAAGCGCAGACGGGAGTTAACGGGGTTTACTAAAATTAAACAGTATGATATAATAATTATAATAATTTTTTGTGCTGTTCAATTGTTAAAGGGGATTTTAATATGAGAATACTTGTTGCAGAAGACGAAAAGAGCCTTAACAGAATTATTTCAAAACAGCTTAAGGTTGCCGGTTACAGCGTTGACTGTGCTTTTGATGGTGAAGAAGCCTATGATCTGATAAGTATGACTGATTACGATGCAGCGGTTTTTGATGTTATGATGCCGAAAATCGATGGCTTTGCGCTTCTTAAAAAGATAAGAAATGAGGGTAATAATCTTCCTGTTTTGTTTCTCACCGCCCGTGACAGTGTTGAGGACAGGGTAGAGGGTCTTGATATCGGTGCTGACGATTATCTTGTAAAGCCCTTTGCTTTTGAAGAACTGCTTGCCAGAATAAGAGTTTTAATCAGAAAAAACAGCGTTTCAAAATCGAACGTTATCTGCGTTGCTGACCTGGCTGTCGATATTTCAAGCAGAAAAGTTACAAGAAACGGAAAGGATATTTTGCTTTCAGCCAAGGAATATGAGCTTTTGCAGTATCTTGCAATCAATAACGGAATTGTTTTAAGCCGTGAAAAAATTGAAGACCATATCTGGAATTACGATTATGAGGGCGGAACAAATGTTGTAGATGTTTATATTCGCTACTTACGCAAAAAGATTGACGACGGATTTGACAAAAAACTCATTCATACGGTCCGAGGAATGGGTTATGTTCTCAGGGAGGAAAAATGAAAAAGGTATCTTTTAAGTTAATTACAACGCTGTGGATAACTGTTCTGATTTCTGTTGTCTGCGGTGTAAGTACTACTGCACTTATGTTAATGAGCAGCAAATCTGCGGATGATAAAATTAAGCAGAATCTTATTGCTATGGTGCAGAGCAATTCTGATGAAATGGAATACAGCAACGGTGTTTTTGAAGTTGAAAACGATTTTTCCTATTATTCGGGCGGAATTTACTGCGATTTGTTTTCTGAAAACGGCGAATATATCAGCGGCGAAACTCCGCATACTCTTATTGAATCAGCTTCGTTGGGTGAAACGGATGTTGTTGAAAAAGATTTTGCTGGTGAGAATTATTATGTCTATTCAAAACTTTTGAGCTTCACTAAATTTGAATATGAAATTGATGTTATGTCGGGTCAGATAATCTCATACGAAGCAGATGTAACACCCGTGAACGAGTTGATGCCGATACCTTATTCCGAAACGAAATTCCGCAACGGTATAAGCACCTCAGACGCGATTGATATTGCACTTTCTCACGCAGGAGTAAGCAGTGATGAGGCGACGATTATCGGCGCTGAAATCCCTTTGTACCAAGACAGACAGGTATTCAAAATTGAGTTTACATCTCAGACATCCTCTTACGGGAAGATTTATATCCGTGCAGTTTGCCCGTCGGACGATGCCGTAACCGTGTTTGACTCGGTTGCTAAAAGTGCCGTATATCTTTTGCCGTTTTTTGTAATCATAGCGGCTGTCGGTGCATATCTCATTTCAAAGAAGGCAGTTTCGCCGATTGAGAAAATTACGGAATCTGCCCACGAAATTTCAACGGGTAATGACCTTTCAAAGCGCCTTGAAACAAGCAAAGCACCCCGTGAAATCAGCAATCTTTCCGAAACGTTCAACGGGATGTTTGAAAGATTACAGACATCGTTTGAAAATGAAAAGAGGTTTACTTCCGATGCGTCTCACGAGCTTCGTACACCTCTTGCTGTCATAAAAGCGGAGTGTGAATATGCTTTGTCAGAGCATGCAGACGATGAAGAAAGAATGCAGGCACTTGAATCCATTGAAGAACAAACGGATAAAATGTCATCACTTGTTTCTTCTTTGCTTGCTGTAACAAGGGCAGAGCACAGCCGGAACAGGTTTTATCTTGATAAAGCGAATTTCAGCGAGCTTACAGAAGAAATCTGCGCTAAATTCAGACCGACAAAAAATATTGAATTAATTAAAGATATTGAAAAGAATATTGAAATCAATCTAAATATACCACTTATTACACAACTCATTGAAAACCTGCTTTCAAACGCTGATAAATACGGCAAAGAAAATGGTGTAATCAATGTTAAACTATGTTCCGAAGGTGATAATGTTGTTTTATCGGTAAGAGATAACGGTATAGGCATAAGCGAAGCCGACCTTCCCAAAATATGGAACAGGTTTTACAGAGCAGATGCATCAAGGTCTGAAACTCAAGGCTTCGGATTGGGTCTTGCGCTTGTTAAAAAGATAGCTGAAATTCATTCTGCTGAATGTGTTGCAAAGTCTGAAATCGGTGTATTTACCGAGATTTCAATTATTTTCAGAGCAGCAAATCTGAAATAGTCTTAATATTAACATGTACAATAACTAATTATCATTTTCACAGAACCATCGGTTTAATCGGTGGTTCTTTTGAATTTTAAGAAAAAGAAAATGAGAAAAATTCACAAAACGCTTGACTTTTGTCATAATTCGTGAAATAATATCACTATCTTAATGCGAGGTGAAATTATGTTACTTAACGGTGTTTTGCTTGAACAAAAACCTGAATATGTTGCTGAGCTTGAAAACGGTGTACTTGTAACAGGCTTTTCAGACGGCACAGCTATTGATTCACACGGCGGCAGTTACCGACTGATTGCCGAATATGACCCGGACGAAAATATGATATCGCAAGCATGGCAGGCTTCTGAATAGTAAAATAAAGCCCTTATGAATTGCAAAGGAGTGCAGTTCATAAGGGCATTTACTCAAAATATAAGCAAAACCGGCTTCAAACATAGTATTCTACACTTCATATGAATCCATCTTACTCGAAAAATTTTTAGTCTATTATAATGTTGTCCTTTCGATTATACAGTATTACTAAACTTGGAATAAACGAAACAACCATAAGCACAAACACGCTTAATACAACGAACAGATAATCGCTTTGCGTAAAGTAATGCGTTATTGCGCCTAAAATATTGAAGCCTTTTTTAATTATTAACCATGTCATTGGCACGGATAATATAGCACCAATGGAGAAAGCCGCTACTAACTGTAGGAGCAAGGATACTATAAGCTTTCGGAAACTCAATCCGTTGATTCGATAAAGCGTATATGTCGAAAGGCTTAATCTTGTCTTGATAACAAACTGGATCAGAAGCATCGTGAAGGTTACAACCGTTAGTATGGTCATAAATGTTACGGCAAAAATAGCCACGAGCAGGTTGTAGATCTTATACGTCCTAACATCACTTGACCAATTCTCAAATGTCATATTGGGGTAATCAAGTCCCAATACTTGCAGTTCTTTCGCAATTAGTGTGTTGTTTGCATCAACATCGGTATAAATGCTAACCACGCTGTAAGCGGCGGGGATTCCCAGCTCGTCCAATGCTTCATTTGCAGTCAGAACCGAACAAGCTGCTCCGGCTCTGCTTGAAATGAGTTTACCATCGGTGCTGCGGATAATAGCTCCGATTTTTACCGTTACATCCTTTCGGTAAAATAAAGATATATCCGATTCTGCGACACCGCCGTTTAACGGCTCGTCCGTAAGCAATCCCGAAAGTGTGATTTCATCACCGACCTTAAACTGTGTCATATTGATTGCGTCCGGATCATCATACTCTGCAGGGATAATTCCTCTTAGTATCGTTCCACCGAAATCTTGCTCCGTTATTTTGTATGCGGGAACACGGAGAATGACTTCTTCTCCCGACATTAGCTTGTCTATGTTGATTTCGCCCTCAATAACAGATGCCTTTAACTCTTCCAAGCTTTGTTGGCTGTATCCTACGATCTCGCTACATATCAACACATCGTCATCTGCATATTGAAATGTATCCCAAATGAGATTATAATTGTTGATTTGCATAAATGTTTCCATACTATATCTGCCGTCGGGCATCGAGTCGGAAGCATCAAAATACGTGTCAATGCTGCCGGCTTTTACAAGGAGATTCATTTTTTGATTCTCTCTGTATGGTAAAATCTTTGATACGCCCGGAATGGATGCTACGGAATCAATAAATTCTTGATTTGCCCCGTTCTTTTCATAATTGTTTGTAAAAAGTAAGGGGGTCAACTGTGCTCCCGTGACTTTATCTGTAAGAGGCGGTGCATTGATTAGCTTTGAGGAAAACTGAAAGTCATAATCATTTTCTACATAGTTTGAATTAGTTTCCGTTACATCCTCGGTGAAATAGTTTTTATATGCGATTCCGTAGGACAATAACGTACACGATAATGAAATAAGCAGTACAATCGCTATAAAGGCTTTGCGATTTTTGAACATATCCAATTTGAATATGCTGACTCTTGCCTTCGTGTTTTTGTAATGTTTTCCGCTTATCTCACTGTCAAGTGCAGTCTGTTTTACGATGTATGCTGCATAGATTGTAAAAGCGATAATGAATCCTACACAAAGGGACAGTATCAGCGCCGTGTTCAACTGCATATTGAAATCAAACACCGGCGAGCTGTATTCGTTATTCAGAAGAAGGTGCAAACAAGCCTTTGATGCAAAGAAACTCAGCACACTTCCCACCGTAGCACCAATCACCAAAATGCAAATCATTTCGAACATAAGAATAAAGAAAATACTTCCTTTGCTCATACCGAGCAAGAGGTAGTTACGGATTCTTGCAAGAAGCTTCGTCTTGTTCATAATCAGAATCGTTGTCACGATCAACAACGATATTACATACATCAAGATCATAAAGCTCTGTGGGATGGAGAAATTCTCACTTACATCAAAAGATTTGTTGCTTGAAAATAGCCTTATTGTATCATCGTTGGAATTAACGATTCCCGCTTCTTTAATGATAACAATTTGTTGTGTGATGCTGTGAGTTTCTTCAAAAACTTGTTCAAGACGGTTTTGGGTGATAAATGCATTGACAGGTGTAATGTTGTCTTTTATCTGCAACTCACCACGGGGCCATAATCTTCCGAAGTCATTTACGATTCCGCACAGAGAATACGTTTGATTTTCAATGGTAATTTCCTGCCCGACACTATAATCGCCTAATTCTTGTGCGATACCTTCAGTCAACGCAATTTCATTGTCGGTTTCCGGTAGGCGACCTTCTTTTATGCTTATACAACCGATCCGTATTGCTTCGGAGTCTGCAAAGCCTAAGTTTAGACTTTTGTTTCCCTCCAAAGGTAAGTTTTTAGCCGTATAGAATACACCATAACTTTCGTACCTGTAATTGGGTAGTAGTCCCTGAAATGTTTCGTCGGTGAATGTTGATAATTCCGACACTTGCTCACGATAATAAATTTCATCAAAGATTCCGTAAACGGCTGTTCTCTGCTCTTTGACGGTCGCAATAATACTGTTTGTTGTGTTATACAGAAACATAGGAACAAGCGTCAGAATACATATTGCTATGAGCAATAGCTTGTTTCCGCTGTTTCTTCGGAGCAGACTTTTTGCAGATATTTTAATCAAACCTAATGTATGTTTCATTTCTGCACCTCACGCTCTAACCTTCCGTCACTCATTCTGTAAACTGTATGAGCAATTTTCAGCCATTCAAGATCGTGGGTTACAATGACATAGGTTTGCCCTTGTTCTCTATTGGTACGCTTCACAAATGCCATCAGCTTGTTTCCTGATTCAAGATCAAGATTACCGGTTGGCTCGTCTGCAAGAATAATGGAAGGTTCCATTAACAAAGCACGTGCAACGGCGGTACGCTGTCTTTCACCGCCGGATAACTGTGTCGGGTAAAAATT
>JAFXBF010000019.1 GCA_017516745.1 Clostridia bacterium | reverse complement strand
GTGCTTCCGCTTTGTTTATATAGATAAACAAGTGGAGGTTATACTAATGTATTCAAAATATAAGGATTATTTAGAGCAGCCTCAGAGGGAATTAAAAACCTGGAAGGCTGCTCTTTATATTCGTCTGTCCCGTGAGGACGGGGATAAATCAGAAAGCTATTCCATCACTTCACAGCGTGAAATTTTAAAGGAATACCTTAAGCTTCATCCCGATATCGAGGCTCACGACTTTTATGTGGATGACGGTTGGAGCGGTACTAATTTTGACCGTCCCGGCTTTGTCCGTATGATGGAAGATATTTATGCGGGTACGGTTAACTGCGTTGTTGTAAAGGATTTGTCCCGTTTCGGAAGAAATTACACCGATGCGGGTAATTATCTTGATAATGTTTTCGTGAGATTAAAGGTACGTTTTATTGCTCTTAACAACGGTATTGATACCGCTTCAAACAGTATGAATGCGGCAACTCAGTGCATTTCCGTAGGTGTTACCAATGTTATAAATGAAAGTCTTGCGGCAACTACTTCTGTCAATGTACGAGGTACTCTCAATGTGAACAGAGCTCAGGGTAAATTTATCGGCTCTTTCCCGACCTACGGCTATTTAAAGGACCCGAATGACCATCATCAGCTTATTATCGACGAAGAAACTGCACCTGTTATACGAATGATTTTTGAAAGGTTCATAGCAGGGCAAAGCATTATCGGTATTGCAAAAGCCTTGAATGATGAGGGTATACCTAATCCGTCAATGCATAAGAAACTGAAAGGACTTAACTACCGTCATCCTATGGGTAAGAGCAACGACGGCTTGTGGCACGACAGCTCTGTACGAAGAATCCTGCAGAATGAAATGTATATCGGAAATATGGTGCAGGGCAAGAACACGACAATCAGCTACAAAATCAAGCAATGCAGAGCCATACCAAAGGACGAGTGGATTATCGTTGAGAACACCCACGAAGCAATAATTGATAAGGATACTTTCAATAAGGCTCAGTCACTTTTCAGAAAGAATATCCGTTCATCACCTGTAAAAAAAGAGGTTGATTTGTTTTCGGGGCTTGTTCGCTGTGCAGATTGCCACCGTATTATGAACAAGAAAACCAATACTCATTCCTACGGCACTTATCGCTATTACAGGTGTATGACATCAAGAAAAATGAGCAAGGATGCCTGCACCAATCACACAATCCGTATTGATAAGCTTGAAACTGCGGTGCTTGTCACATTGCAGAAAATGATTGATACTGCCATTGAGTTTGATGAAATCCTTGAAATAATCAATCAAAGCAGTAAGCGAAAAAAGGAGTCAACCCATCTGCAGAAGATGATTAAGACACAATCTGCCGAGCGTGAGAAGTGCATAAAAATGTCCCTTGATTTGTACCCCGACTGGAAGCAGGGCGTTATTACAAGGGAAGAATATATGCAGTTAAAAGCCAATCTCACAGAGAAAATCGAGTCAATAGACAGCACAATTCAAAGCCTTACCAAAACGGCAGAGGAGTACGCTCAAGGTCTGAATAGTGAGAACGAGTTTATCTCACATTTTAAACAGTACGGTAATATCGAGTCACTTAACAGACCTATGGTGGTTGAACTGATTGATGAGATTCTTGTTCACGAGGGCGGCAACATTACAATTAAATTCAAATTCAACGATGCTTATGAAAATGTGGTTAACTATATTGAAATGAATAAAGAAATCGTTGAAGAAGCAGATAAGAAGTC
This sequence comes from Clostridia bacterium, assembly GCA_017516745.1. Lineage (GTDB taxonomy): Bacteria > Bacillota > Clostridia > Oscillospirales > Acutalibacteraceae > UBA8612. The sequence continues at coordinate 38,200 of JAFXBF010000019.1, read as the reverse complement.
TGCGTAATTTATCATTAGGGTATATAGTAGTATTTTGAGAAAAATATTTTTTGTGCATTTATAAAAGAAAAATAACAAGTCAAACTTGACTTATTAAAACATATTTGATATTATAATAGTACAAATTTGACTTGTTATTATGGAGGCTCTATGAAGATTTTAAATTATAATGATGAAAAATCAATATTAGCGGAATTGGGAAACCGTATTCAGCAGTACAGGATTTCCTTGAATATTACACAATCAGAGCTTGCACAAAGATGCGGACTTTCTCTTAAAACTATTGCCCGTACAGAAATGGGATATGATACCAAGCTGTCAAATCTGATTAAGATTCTGAATGAAATCGGACTTTCAGAAAATTTAGATATTTTAATACCTGAACCTCAACCAGATTATAAGGCTTTGTTTGAGAAACAAAAAATAAGAAAACGTGCGCGACCGAACAAGAAAAAAGCTGATGAAACTTGGGTTTGGGGAGAAGATAAGGCAAACAGATAGTATTATTTTAACTCGAAAAAATATGCATTATTGCAAAGTTTTATCGGTATAGAAGTAAAAACCATTGACTTTAGAATAGTTTTTCGATATACTTTAAGTAACGGAGGTGGTCAGAATGATTTTAAGACCGGATTATATTAATGCAATTACTCCTTTTATAGATGCACCGCTTGTGAAAATTCTTGCCGGTGTTCGTCGATGCGGCAAATCAACAATTTTTGAAATGTTAGTACAGGAAATCAAAAATAAAGGTGTTTCTCCCGATAACATTATTGAAAGAAAATATAACAATCCTGATTATGATGACTTCACAGCAAAAAGAATGTATGCCGATTTAAAAGATGCTGTGAAAGAAAAAGGGAGATGCTATCTTTTTCTTGACGAGCTTCAAGAAATCAGCGGCTGGGAAAAGACCGTAAACTCTTTTATGGAAGACTTTGATGTTGATATATATGTTACAGGCTCAAACTCAAAACTGATGTCAAGTGAAATATCAACATATTTAACAGGCAGATATGTTCTGATTCCTGTTTACACTCTTTCTTTTAAGGAATATCTGACTTTTAAAGACAAGGATATTAAAAATGCTCGAGAAGCTTTTGATGAATATGTGCAGTACGGCGGTTTCCCTATTGTGGGTATAAGCGATTTTGATACAAAATCGGCATATCAGGTTGTTGAGGGGATTTACGCTTCTGTAATAACGAGAGATATTTCTAAAAGACACAAGATAAGGAACAAAGATCTGTTTGACAGAGTTGTAAGATATATTATTGAAAATGTAGGTCAGACTTTTTCTGCTTCTTCAATAGTAAAATTTCTTAAAAGTGAAAACAGAAGTCTTTCTGTTGAAACGATATATAATTATCTCAAATGGCTCAGCGAAGCATTTATCATCTATCCCTGCAAAAGATATGATTTGCAAGGTAAAGCAATCCTGAAAACCCAGGAAAAATATTATCTTTCCGATATTTCAATAAAATACAGCTTACAAGGCTTTGACAGAAAAATGTTATCAGCTGTTTTTGAGAACATTGTTTTTCTTGAAATGAAACGCAGAGGCTATGATGTCTATATCGGTAAAAACGGTACTAAAGAAATAGATTTCATCGGTGTTCGCAGGGAGGAAAAGATTTATGTTCAGGTTTGCGTTGAACTGCCCACCGAATCAACAAGAGAAACAGATAACCTTATGGAAATCAAAGACCACTATCACAAATATGTCGTTTGCAGAGATACACTTGCAATCGGTAACGATAACGGAATTGAAATTACACATATTGCTGATTTCCTGTTAAGAGAAAAATGGTGATAAAATTACAGCGTGCGGAGTAAAATCTGCCCGCTGATTTTTTGCGTTAAAAGGCAGTTAAGGGGGTGTAATTTATAAAAATTGCAATTTTATCCCCGTTAACTCGATTTTATAAAAACCGACACTTTTATTGAAAATGTCTATAAAATACCTGTTATAGTCTTCCTTTCATTGCAACCACCCCATAGCTGCACCCATAATTGAAGTGCCAAAAACCCAGTAAAATAGGCACTTTCGGGATTTTAAAAAATTTTATGGTTTTCTCTTGACATTTACCCCTGCGGCGGCAGATACAATATCGGCACATTTTCGTGAGAGCGGTACAAAACCGACGGATTACGACGTAATCGTAACAGGTGACCTCGGTGCAATCGGCTCAAAGCTTGCCGTTCAACTGCTCAACAGCGAGCACGGCTACGACATTTCGGGTATCCACAAGGATTGCGGCACCATGCTTTTTGCAATTGATGCACAGGATGTTAACTCCGGCGGGTCGGGCTGCGGCTGCAGTGCCGCTGTGATGTGTACGCACTTTATGCGTCGGCTTCGTGAGGGCGAAATCAAAAAGCTGCTCTTTGTCGGCACAGGTGCGCTGATGTCAACCGTTTCAAGCCAGCAGGGCGAAAGCATACCCACCATCGCACACGCTGTCGTGCTGAAAGGGGGAGAGTAAATTGCTCAAAAAACTTTGCTGTGACCTTAAAATAATCAACTGTGCAAGCAAGGCAATAATCTGCCTTGATGCGATGAAAAAATTCCTCTGCGCAACACTTATCATTTTTGTTTTAATCAAAGGCTTGATGTTGTGCATAGCGGTGAAGGACTGAAAAAACAGCGTACAGATTTTGCTCTGTACGCTGTTTTAAACAAAATACTAAAAAACTTGAAAAGCAGCGGTTAACGGGGTGTGAATTTAAGTTTTGTTGTTTTAACCACCCTTAACTTGACTTTTTTTATAATACTGTTATACTGTATTTGTAGTTGAAAGGAGTGATTTGCAATAATGCAAAAAATATACACACGCAAATATTATATTGATAAAATTAAAGGGTTTTATCATGATGATTTAATAAAAGTAATTACCGGTATCCGACGTTGCGGAAAATCTTTCTTTTTATTGTCTGTAATTGAAGATTTAAAAAGAGAAGGCGTTAATGAAAAGGATATTATATACTTAAATCTTGATAAGCGTGGATTTACAAAAATTAAAACTCCTGATGCTTTAGAAAAAGCTATTGAAGAAAGAATAGTTGATGATGATTTTAAGTATCTGTTTATTGATGAAATACAAAATGTAACAGGTTTCGAAGAAATTATAAATGCATTTCGGGAAGATGGTAATTTTTCTATATTCATTACCGGTTCGAACTCTTACCTTTTAAGTGGCGAGCTTGTGACAAAGTTAACAGGACGATACATTGAAATTGAAATGTTCCCACTGAATTTTCACGAGTATCTTGAAATGAAAGAATTTTTAGGTAAAAGCATTAAGCGAAACCTAAATGAAGAGTTTACGGATTATATTCGTTTTGGTGGTTTTCCTAAAACACTGGAATTTGATTCTGCGAATGACAAAGATACCTATGTTGAAGGAGTTATATCTCAAATTTTAGACAAAGATGTTCTTAAACATAACAAAATCCGAAATAAAGCTGTATTTGACAGAGTAATGACTTATATTATCAATAATTTCGGAGCAACTACAAGTATAACAAATATAGCAAATTATTTCAGAGAGAAAGAGAATACTCCTATAAAAACCGAAACACTCAATAATTATATAACTATTCTCGAAAATGCAAAAATCATCTATAAGTGTCCGAGATTTGATGTGAAATCAAAAAAAGCATTGAAGGGTGAAGAAAAGTATTACCTTGCGGATTTGGGTATTTACTTTTCAAGAAATGTTGATGCAAGAATAAATTACGGTCCTGTTCTTGAAAATATTGTATACACCTATCTCAGTGCTAAAAATTATAAAATAAGTGTTGGACGAATAGGTGCGTTAGAGTGTGATTTTATTACACGAATAAACGATGAATACAGATATCTTCAGGTTGCTATGACGATAATGAGTCCTGAAACAGAAGAAAGAGAATATAAACCCTTCTCTAAAATACGAGACAATTATCCGAAGTATTTGTTAACTATTGACCCGCTGATACAAAAAAGAGATGGAGTAATTCACAAAAATATAATTGATTTCATCTCTGATGACGAACTGATTTAATATATGATAACAACAGCGTACAGATTTTGCTCTGTACGCTGTTGTTAAAATTATTCCGGTATTACCGTTATTCTTGTTTCGCCGTTGGTGTATGCGGTGAGGGTGAGTGTTTTTGTTGCCTCGTCCCATTCCATTTTGCCTTTGGCGTTGTTGGAGGCTGTTGCATCTACTGATGGGCAGGTATCAAAGCCCGTGAGGGTAATGACCGTTACTCTGAAATCACGGGGATTGTTCATTTTACCGCCTGCGGCATAGGCACGCATAAACTGGTCCTCACCCTCAAGCCCTGCGCAGACCGCATCGGTGTCAAGGCGCAGGTTGCAAAGGTCAATTTCAATTCGGTCTTCTTTTTCATCGATTATTGCATAGGTGTGTGACTCGAGCGTTGCGTTAAGCTGTACTTTGCTTTCGGGCAGTGTGTAGCTGACTGTCTGCTCGCTGTCAATTGTTTTGTTTTCATTGCTGTTGAAAATGTAGATGTAATCGTTTATGTCGAACAGCACGCCGTCACCCTTATAGGTTTCCTCGTAGCGCTTGTTGAAGAATTTTGTCTTAATGGGGTTTATGAAAAGCAGGTTGAAAAAATAGGTGAAATCGTTGAGAACTTCGGCTTCGGGAAGCACCTGCTCGGGGTCTGAGTAAATCGGCAGAATGGGGATAAGGTAGTATCTGCCTGTGGAGGGTACCCAGGTTTTTGTGCAGTCGAAATACGGGGAAATGTCAAATTTTTCGTCGATAAACGAAAATACGTCGCAGTAAAGACCCTGAAGCAGGTGTGCGTCGTTACCGCTTAAAGCGTACGAACGGGGAAGGGTCATTTTGTATGCAACCTTGATGTTTTCCTTTACCTCTTCCTTGCTCGGCACTGCACCGTTTAAAACAAGCTGATAAATCGGGTAAAGCACGTCGTAGAAGGTGGGGGTCAGAATAACCTCACCGTCAACAAAGTGGTAAAGACCGCCACGGCTGAACGTTCCTTCAATGGCGTAAACGGTTGCACCGCCGACAAGGTCGGCTATCATATCAATGCCGAAAAGCGCAGGCGGATATTTTGCCGTTGTAATCGGGTCGGGTTCGTTGGGGGCAACGCCGATATCGTCGTATTCAATAAAGCCCTCCTCATACCAGAGAAAGTTTTCAAGGTTTACACCCCAGTTGCCGCAGACATCGTCCAGCCAGCAGCCGAGAATATTGGACTGGCTTGCAAAGTGCCTGCCGTGGCCGTTGTGCTTGTCCATAATAATTACGTTTTCGGTGTTTGCCTTGAGCAGGTCGTAAAGCTCTCTGTCCTTGAGAATCTGGTTTATGTAGTTGGCTTTTTTGTAGTAGATGTATTCCATATCCTGCCAGATGAAAAGGCCGCCGTTTTCGGCACAGGCCTTTATGCAGGATTTGAGTCGGGCGAGAATATTTTTGTTTACGCCGTTATCCTCGGTTACTTCATCGTAGGCAAGCTTTTCGTTCGTCACGCCGTTTGTCGAAAGCTCAACCTGAACAAAGCCGATAAGCGAGGGGTGCTCCTTGAATACGGCGGAAAGCTCCTCCTGTGTAAAGGGGTCACGGGTTTTGTTTGTGCAGAAGCACTCGGACTGGCAGACTATCGGCACGTTTGCCGCATCGGTAATTGTCAGCAGCTCGTCCCAGAATTCGAGCTGTCTTGCAGGGGTCATATCCGTTGTGCCCTCGTCAATGTAAATAACCGCAAAGTTTCGGATATCCTCGGGCAGAGCGTTATATGTTTTAATTGCATATTCTGCAAACGCTTCACCCGTCTGCGGGCCGCCCCAGATAGGGCAGTTTCTAATCATAAACAGCGGATTTTCCTCGTCAACGTACATACGAAGCCCGTCAACCTTTTTGCGTGTGCGGATTTGCGTTACCTCGTTTGATTTAGGCGACAGCGGCAGCAGGTCTGACTGTGCGTCAGCCGCAGTGTTGTCAACGGCAACCGTTTCAAGCCCAATCATAATCAGCATAGCCGCAATAAGAAGTAAGCTAATAATTTTTTTCATTTCTTTCAGCTCCGTTTTCGATAGTGGTTTATATCATACATCCTAACGCCGGATATGTCAAACATATTAAGCAGTAAATAAGGACATTGGTATTAATATATAAACAAACGGTAAATTACACAAAAAACTATAGACAAGTGGATAAAAAATGTATATTATGGATATATAATGCAATAAATACGAGAGGGGATAAGTATGGGCGAAAAGCGTGATTATACTCAAAGGGTACTGTTGTATGACCCTATGTTTGACGAAAAAATGCGCAATGCATCCGAAAACCGCTATAAGAGCAAATGGAAAAGGGCGGTTTTTGTAATTGTTATTGTTGCCTCGGTGCTGGCTTCAATTTATTTCAGCTTTTACTCGCTTGAGCGTGACAGATACGCTTTCAAGGAAACGGAAAACGGTATTATGCTCTCACAGTTTTCCGGCAGAGAAACAGACAGGGTGCTGTATATAGATTATCTGCGTGACAAGGACGGCAATCAGCCCGACACATCAAAGCCCGTAACGCAGGTCAGGGAATATGCAATAAACTGTAACGAGTACCTGAATTTTATATACATATCAAAGACTGTTGAGAAAATTGAAAGCACGTCCTTCTTTACCGTAAACAATCTTTACGGTGTTTTTGTGGAAGAAGGCAACGAGCATTACAGAGTTGTTGACGGCGTGCTTTACGAGCTTGAAAACGGTCAGCCTGTTAAGGCGGTTTTCTCGCCTGCAAAGAGGGCTTACGTGCTGGCGGCAGAGGCTGTCGGTGCGGCAGTTCCGCAGTCACCCGAGCAGGTTGAGGCTTTCCTTAAATTCTGTGAGGACAACGCAGAAGAAATTGACGCCGCTTACGAGGAATACCGATATACCGTTGATTTGCCCGACACCGTTAAGGTGGTGGGGCATCTTGCCTTTGCTTATAACGAAAAGTTAAGGAAGGTTGTTCTTCACGAGGGCATAGTTGAGCTTGAGGAAATGGCGCTTTTCCGCTGCTCACAGATGGAAACGGTAGATTTCCCGTCAACCCTGCAGAAGATAGGCTCGGATGCGCTGAGCTTCTGCGGCGAAGTAAAATACATCTATATTCCTGCCGGCGTAACCGAAATCGGTCACCACGCCTTCTATAATTGCGGCGCAGAGCAGATTCATATGGAGCTTTCCGAGGAAGAGGCTGACGAGCTTGTCGATTTCGGCGATGCCTGGATTCCAAAAAAGAGGAATGTCATTATGAAAGCTGTGCCTGTACTCTATAATCAGGAAAAGGAGGTAGGTTGATATGGCAAACGAAAAAACAAAAGCCTTTTTTCAGGACATAAAGGACCATTGGCATGAGCCCGACCGTTCAAAGGGCAATTTCGTTCCCTATAAAGAATACCTGCACATTTTCCTCGGCATAATGTTCAACTATGCCGCACGTTCACCGCTTGGCTATATCGGCTTCGGTGCTTCGTGCTACCTGATAATGTACCACTACAACCTGCCTTATCTTGCCTTCTCGGTTGTAGGTCTTATCGGACTTCCTCTCGGCTATATCTGGAATATTGTCGGCTGGATTGTTTCAGACAACCTCGGCTTTATGCCGAAGAAAACGGCACGCTCCGTTAACACGTTCTATATGGGGTCGTTTTTAATCGGCTTGCTCCTGCTTGTTTTCGATGCTTCAAAGCTGCTGCCAGCGGACGGTGCACTGGTTTCAATGCTTGACAGCTTTGCAGGTATTTCGGCACGAAGTGTGTTCAAGATTTTCGGCATCCAGATTCTTTTCGGCGGCCTGGGCGGTCTGAGAGATATTTTCTGGCGCAAGAAGCTTGTTCCCAAATACGGCAGATACAAGTATATTCTTTACAGCAACTTCTTCCAGAAATCTATAGCAATTATCCTTATCGGCTGGCTGCCCGTTTACAATATTCAGGACGTTGACGAGCGTTTTTGGATTGCTTATCTTCTTTTCTCCCTGTTCAACCTGTACTCCTTTGACGACAAAATGGAAACCTGCGCCTTCCTTTGCAGCCCCAATGTTCAGGAGCGTATTAAAATCAGAACATACCCCGTCAAAATTGCTCACCTTCTCAACTCCATTGTTGCTATGGTAATTCCGCTTCTCGGCGAATTCAGCGATATCAATTTCTACCGCTACGTTCTTCCCGGCTTCTTTATCCCGATTGCTGCGCTGACACTTGTTTTTGCAGGCAAGGTGCAGGAGCGTATTCCTCAGCCTCCGCTTGAAAAGAAACAGGATGTTTCCTTCTGGTACGGCATATTTGAGGTTATGCGCAACAAGTATAACTGGATTAACACCACGGCTACTCTTATTGATGCACTGGGTAACGGTATGATTGATATTATGGCGGTTATTTACCTGTATTCAATGAGACTCAGCGGTCTTGAATACAGCCTGCTGACTTTGCTGTTTACCTTCCGTGGAACAATTCCCAATTTTATAGCACCGTATATTATGAAGAAATTTTCCTACAGAACGCTTAAGCTTTTCAAGCAGGCACTCTTTACGGTATCAATCGCAATGATTATCGGAGTGCTTGCAATAGCCGGCGAAAATGTATCGTTCTGCGCAATTACGCTTTATATCATACTGTGGATTCGAGGCTTCCTTGAAGAAATCGTCAAGATGGCGGAAAGCGATATGAGCAGACGTATGGGCGACTACCAGATGTATCTCTCCGGCGAAAGACTGGAAAACTTCGGCGGCGTTTTCAGTTGGTTTATCGCACCTGTTACAACCATAGTAGGCCTTGTTATTCCGATTATGCTTTTGAGCAGCGGCTTTAACTCGAACTGGGACGTTTTCTTTATTGATGCCGCAAGATTCAAACTGCTTGCAATTCCGCTTGCCATAGACCTTGTGGGTCATATTCTGATGATGATTCCGTTTGGCTTCTGGAATTACAACAACAGACAGCACGATTATGTTATGAAGGTGCTTGTTCAGCGTGCTGAACTTGCACAGGAGGGCTATATACCGGCAGAATACAAGGGCGGACTCACCTTTACCGAGTCAGGCAAGCTGGACGGTGAAATTCCCGTTGATATCGAAAGCGTGGTCGCCGCCGCTGATATCGGCTCTGCCGAAGAGCTTGCGGCAATCAAGATGAACTGAATACTTTACCAAATCAAGGGAGTTGCCTCATTGCTGAGACAACTCCCTTATAGTGTTTAGTCAATCAGAGAACCGTCCCCTGATTGGTATTATCCCAAGGTACAAATTGAGTTTTGAAATTGTTATCCCAATCATCATCGGTTACTGAGCCACGAATAGCTACAACAACCAATTGTTTTGAATTTGTTAATTGAGAGCTCCCCGTATCGCTGCCAATATTATATAAGCCAGCATGTAAAGTTCCTGAAACATCAGTTCTATATATTGAAATACTATCATTTTCATTTGCTCCTTCATTGGTAATATTAGTATTTTCTGAAATCGAAAACTCGATATCACGGTATGCTATTGTATGTGCTCCACAGTCCGCAGATGTATGTACCAATCAGGGGACTACCAATCAGGGGACGGTTCTGCGATTGGTCTCCCGATTGATTGCTTTTTCATGCATCAGATATTGTATTTTTTATTCAAACCATTGGAATCTCCACCTTTTCGTTTGGTTGTAAATTCATTATAACACATATTTTGCTAAAAAAGAAGTTACAAAATGGTTACAAATAGTTACAAAATAGTTACAAATTCCGACACCGTAGTCAATCAGAGAACCGTCCCCTGATTGGTATCCGGTTTCAAAGTTGAGATATTCTAAGTTGATTTGGTTAGTAAGATCAATCGCCCAAGCCATCAACGAAACAGAGCCCCTTACAGAAACAACTATAAGTTGTCTTATATTATCGGATTCAGCTCCACTATTATTTGAGCTATAAACTCCAGTACCTGTTTCAACGCTGGAAAGATTTCCACTAGATACGCTAACGGTATCATAAATAGATGCATCATAGCTATTGTTATCATTATTATTGTCTCCTGTCGAAGAATTGTCTATTATAGTTATTTCTCTGTGTCCTATTGTATGAGCTGCTACACCAACTACCACCAATGGTCTACTATCGCTTGATTGAACTGACGTTTCACTTGAGCTTAAAGATCCAGATCCATCAGTTTGATAAACAGCATCTCCAATGCTGACTTCAACTGAGGAAATGGTTGAAGTATTGCGGCCAGAATTCCAGACAAGAACATCATTAGTAATACTAGTATCATTATTATCTACCTCTGTTTCAATATTATTTTCAACGATGACATTACGATAACCTATCGCACCAATCAGGGGACGGTTCTATGATTGGTCTCCTGATTGATTAGTTATTACATATTAAATACTGTGTAAATCCATTCAAACCATTGGAATCGCCGCCTTTTATTTCTTAACAAACACATTGTAACACATATTTTCCCAAAAAAGAAGTTACAAAATGGTTACAAATAGTTACAAAATAGTTACAAATTCCGACACCGTAGTCAATCAGAGAACCGTCCCCTGATTGGTACGTTTCTCCTAAGCTTGGAACTGTCGAAGTTACAGATGAAAATAATCCTTGATCAGAGCTATCGGTACATATATCGGTGACGATATTGCTGCTATTATATACATAATCGGATAACCTAACAATATTTGAATTGCTTGCATAAGTTCGTGTATCATTGTAAGAAAGTCCATCAATGTTGTCTCCTTCTGTATTTTCTTGTTCGCTTTCATGTGATGAAAACATAATGTTTTTATGTGCCACAACGTGTGCAACACTTTCATCGTGATCGTAGTTGTAATACCAATCAGAGAACCGTACCCTGATTGGTAAACATAGCCAATCAGAGAACCGTCCCCTGATTGGTACTGATTGGTACAGAGCCACGTATCGCAACAACAATAAGTTGTCTATGAGTGTTATCATCAGCTTCTTGTGAGAGTGTTTCGTTGGTTAATGATGTCTCAAGTACATTTCCAGAATATCGTAAAGAACTATCGGCCAGCCGACTATTGCTGCCAACACTGGTCCTAGAAAGTAAGCTATTGGTAGATATAATCCCATCAATATTTCCTGTATTACTTCCAACATTTTCTTCTCCTCCTGTAATAATATTACCAATCAGGGGAGGGTTCTGTGATTGGTCTCCCGATTGATTGCTTTTTCATGCATCAAATATTGTATTTTTTATTCAAACCATCGGAATCTCCGCCTTTTCGTTTGGTTGCAAATTCATTATAACACATATTTTGCCAAAAAAGAAGTTACAAAATGGTTACAAATAGTTACAAAATAGTTACAAATTCCGACACCGTGTTGCGAAACGGCTGCACGGTCGTTTTTGCTTTGTTTGTTACTCGCTGTTTACCTTTACCAAATATATATACTTATTTATTTTTTTAAAACAGTTGTATTTTTAAATATAAAGTGTTAAAATCGACAATAGGTAACTATTTTTATATAAATTCATTTATTTTATTTTCAGAATGGAGGTTATGTTGATGCGAGAAAAAGAAGAGTTCAGCGAATACGCAAAAAGCTCGCTTATCCGAATCAGCAAATTCGCCCACATTCTGCTGAATGTATTTTTGCAGGCCGTGTGTCTGTACTACTATAACACCGAGCACAATAACTACGATGTCGGCTCAAGACGTTTTGCGATGTTTGTGGTGCTGTATGCGGTTGTGCTGTGCTTCTCGCTTCGAACATACCGTGCTTACAGCTTCGGTATGAGCAGGGTTACAATGCTGGTTTATTCCCAGTCGCTGTCCGTGCTGATTGCGGGTGTTGCGTTCTATGTCGTGTTCGTAATTGCCAATTCAACGGTGTTCACGCCCCTTCCGCTCATTATTCTGCTGGCGGTGCAGTTTCTTTGCAATATTGCGTGCACCGTGCTTATCAACAAGCTCTATTTCAGGCTGAACAAGCCCCGTAAAGCCACGGTTTTCTATACGGGACAGGCTGAGCTGATAAGGCTTCGTGACATTGCCGAAAGAAAGAAGAACTTTTCAGTAAGCGGTGTTTACGAGGTGGGGGATGACAGCTTTGAGGATATTTTCCCCAAGCTTGCAGGCAGTGAGGTTGTTCTCGTTGCAGGGCTTTCCTCCGAGCTTCGCAATGCAATTCTCCAGTACTGCCTCGAAAGCGGCAAGCAGTGCTACGCTCTGCCGTGTACGGGCGATATAATTATGATGGGCGCAAAGCATATGGATATGTTCAGCGTGCCCGTTTTCTCGGTTTCAAGAGCAACGCTCAAAATTGAGTATGCCGTCATAAAGCGTGCCCTCGATATAATCTGCTCGCTTATCGGCATAATTCTGTTGAGTCCCGTAATGCTCATCACCGCACTTGCAATAGCGCTTTACGACAGGGGGCCCGTGCTTTATCGGCAGACCCGTCTGACCCGAGGCGGCAAGGAGTTTGAAATACTCAAATTCCGCAGTATGCGTGTCGATGCGGAAAACGACGGTGTAGCCCGTCTTGCAACGGATAATGACGACCGTATAACTCCCGTCGGCAAGGTTATAAGAGCCTGCCGTCTGGACGAGCTTCCTCAGCTTTTCAACATCCTCAAAGGCGATATGACCGTTGTCGGCCCGAGACCCGAGCGCCCCGAAATTGCCGAGCAGTACGAGCAGGTGCTCCCCGAATTCAACCTCAGGCTTCAGGTTAAGGCAGGTCTTACGGGCTTTGCACAGGTTTACGGCAGGTATAACACAGAGCCCCGTGACAAGCTGCAGATGGACCTTATGTATATCAACCGTATGTCCCTTGCACAGGACCTCAAGCTGATTTTTGCAACCGTTAAAATCCTTTTCCTTAAGGAAAGCACACACGGCACAGCCGAAGGTCAGACAACCGCAATGGCGGAAAGGGAAAAAGATTTAACTACGCTGTAAGCGTAAAAAAACAGCTCTGTTAAACAGAGCTGTGAGTTTTAAGCTTTTTGACAATTTTAAGCGCTTCTTTTATAAAGTCAACGGGTGAGGTGAGTACGGTTTTTACCGCCTCAGCAAGCATATTGCCGTATTTTCCCGTGCGTTTATAGCCTGCCGCAAGCACCGCGTGGTAGCGGAAGCGGATAAAGCGCCTTTCTGCCTTTGAAAGCCTCGGGAAAAACTGCTGTTTGAAAGCGAAAAGCTCTTTCTCGCCGGCAATTTTGTTTGCGCCGCCCGAAATACCGCCGTCGGGGTGACGGTAGGCTTTTACGTGGCATTGCGGCATATACGCTATTTTTAATCCCGCAAGAATAGCCTTGAGCATAAGGCGGAATTCCTGACCGACTTTAACCGAGTCAAAACTGCCGATTTCTCTGAGCTTTTCCGCCTTGAACATAAACGTCGGCGTGCCCGTAAGGTGGCGTGTCAGGTGGTAGCGTAACAGATAGTCGTTGTCAAAGTGTTCTATAGCATTGTACTCCCTGTAATCGACCATAGTGCCTTCTGCCGAATAGAGTGCAAGGTCTGTAAAACTGACATCACAGCCGTTTTCCAGCATAAAAGCAAGCTGCTTTTCAATCTTTTCGGGCAGGTATTCGTCATCGTCATCAAGAAAAGTTATGTAATCGCCAGAGGCCACTTCTATTCCACGGTTTCTCGTCAGAGCACCGTTAAGATTCTTTTCGTTCTGCAGATATATTACGTTATCTCTGCCAAGGCTGTCAAAGTACGCTTTTGTTTCGTGCTGTTTGTCGTAGGCAGAGGTACTGTCATCAATTACAATTATTTCCACGTTGGGGTAGGTCTGGTTTAAAACGGAGTCTACCGCCCGTGAAATGTATTCAACCGTGCGCCTGTAGGTCGGTATTACAACCGAAACCTTCGGTCGGACATTGGTTAGCATATAAACACTCCCGTTGAAAAATATATATCATTATATCATAAATTGTCCCGTTTTACAAGACAAAATGACAGGTGGACTGAAAATGGTTAACATTAAAGGAACAGATAAAATATTCGGCGAGGTAACGCTCAGCGGTGCAAAAAACGCCGCTTTGCCGCTTATTGTCGGTGCCTGCCTTTGCAGTGAGCCCGTAACGCTTCACAATATGCCCGTTGAACTCAACGACCTGAAGGTTATGGTGGAGGTGCTTCGGAAAATCGGCTTCAATATTGAAATAAACGGACACTCCGTAACAGTTTCACGGGGTGATGAAATAAAGAGCGAGGTGCCCGAAGAGGCATCGAAAATCCGCTATTCGCTGCTGCTTCTGCCGCTTCTCCTTACTCTTACGGGCAAGGTCAGCAATCCTATGCCGGGCGGCTGCAATCTCGGCGACAGAAAGTACGACATCCACCTTGAAACACTCCGTAAGCTCGGTGCGGATATAGTTGAAGAGGAATACTGCATTTCGGGTCAGGCTGAAAAAAGGCTTTCGGGTGCGGATTTGCTGTTTCATATTGCCACAACAAGCGGCAGCGAGGGTGCAATTATTGCTGCCGCCCTTGCTCAGGGTAAAACAACCGTGCGCAACGCAAACACACGCCCCGAGGTAATAGACCTTATAGATTTCCTCAACGCAATGGGTGCGGATATAACCTACAGCACCCGTTATATCGAAATCAACGGTGTTAAAAATCTTCACGGCGGCGAATATACCGTGCTTAAAGACAGTCACGAGGCTGTTTCCTATATGATTCTGGCCACGCTCATGCGTTCCGAAATTGTGATAAAGGATTTTGACACAAGGTTTATACGTGAGGATGTTGCTCTGCTTAAAGAAATAGGTGCAGACATTTTCGAATGGGGCGGCAACGTTTACCTTTCCGCAAAGGGCAAAACCCTCAAGCCCTTTTCAATGGCTACCTCGCCGTATCCGGGCATCAATTCCGATATGCAGCCCTTGCTTGCAGCTCTTGCCTGTACGATTGAAGGTGAGTCGATTATTACCGACACAAGGTTTACGGAGCGCTTTCAGTATGTTGACGAATTCAGAAAGTTCGGCTTCGATATAGTCAATTACCAGAATTGCGCCATTATCCACGGCTGTAAAAAGATAAGCGGCACCGATGTGTGGGCAACGGATTTGCGTGCAGGTGCGGCGCTTACCTTCCTCGGTGTATGGGCTCAGGGTGAAACAAGAATAGACAATTACTACCAGACCCGGAGAGGTTATGTGAATATCATCGAAAAGCTCCGAGGCTTAGGTGTTGAAATATCGGAGATTTGATTTGCAAAAGGAGATTTGTGCAATGAAAATTGCTGTTGCGGGTACAGGCTATGTGGGTCTGTCCGTTGCTACGCTTCTGGCACAGCACAATGAAGTAACCGCTGTTGATATCATACCCGAAAGGGTGGAGATGATTAACAGCCGACGCTCACCTATTCAGGATGAGTATATAGAAAAATTCTTCGCCGAAAAGCCCCTTAAGCTTACGGCTACGCTCGATGCGGAGGAGGCATACAGAAACGCTCAGCTCGTTGTCATTGCCGCACCGACAAACTATGACGATGAGCTCAATCACTTTGATACCTCTGCGGTGGAAAGCGTCATAAATCAGGTCATTGCCGCAAACCCCGAGGCCATAACGGTAATCAAATCCACAATTCCCGTGGGCTTTACCCAAAGCATAAGGGAGAAAACGGGCTGCAAGAATATTCTTTTCAGCCCCGAATTCCTTCGTGAGTCGAAGGCTCTTTACGATAACCTTTACCCCAGCCGCATTATCGTCGGCACGGATATGAAGGACGAAAATTTGCTTTCTGCGGCAAAAACCTTTGCAGGCCTTCTACAGCAGGCGGCACTCAAGCCCGAGATTGATACCCTCTTTATGGGCTTTGCCGAGGCAGAGGCGGTCAAGCTTTTTGCCAACACCTACCTTGCACTCAGGGTAAGCTATTTCAACGAGCTTGACACCTATTCGGAAATCAAGGGTCTTGACACCCGTCAGATAATTGAGGGCGTCTGCCTTGACCCGAGAATAGGCAGCCACTACAACAACCCTTCCTTCGGCTACGGCGGTTACTGCCTGCCAAAGGACACAAAGCAGCTGCTTGCCAATTATGAGGACGTACCGGAAAATATGATAACTGCCATTGTCGAGGCGAACAAGACCCGAAAGAGCTTCATTGCCCGTCAGGTGCTCAAAACGGCAGGCTATTCCTCTTCACCCGATGCCGAAATGCCCGTCATAGGTGTATACAGGCTGACGATGAAGGCCGGAAGCGACAATTTCAGGGAGTCGTCCGTGCAGGGTGTTATCCGAAATATAAAGAGCCAGGGTGCAGAGGTTATAATTTACGAGCCGACACTCAAAGAGGGCTCACTTTTCAACGGCTGTACCGTTGTTAACGATTTTGAAAAATTTGTTGAACAAAGCGATGCAATACTTGCCAACCGCTATGACAGCCATCTTGACTGCTGTGCGAAAAAAGTATATACACGTGATTTGTTCAGAAGAGACTGACAGAGGCTTGGGCTTATGAGTAATATAAAAGACTATATAAGAATTGCAAGAATTGACCACTGGATAAAACAGCTTTTCATTTTTCCGGGTATGGTCTTTGCCTTCTTCCTTGTTGACGGCGTTTCCGTTTCTGAAAGGCTGACGGATATAATTCTCAGCTTTGTTGCAACCTCGTTTATCGCTTCGGCGAACTATGTCATAAACGAGTGGCTGGATGCAAAGTTTGACAAATTTCACCCCACCAAAAAATCACGCCCCGTGGTTTCGGGCAACGTGAAGTTTACAGGGGTGATTATAGAATACGCAATCTTCACAGTTGCAGGTCTGCTTGCGGCGTGGTTTGTTTCAAAGCTCGTTTTTCTTATGGAGCTGTGGCTGTGGGTTATGGGCATACTCTATAACGTAAAGCCCTTCAGGACAAAGGAAATCCCGTACATAGACGTGCTTTCCGAATCTCTTAACAACGCAATACGCCTTCTCATAGGCTGGTTTACCGTTACAAGCAGCTTTATGCCGCCCGTGAGTATTGTTTTCGGCTACTGGATGGCAGGTGCCTTCTTGATGGCGACAAAGCGCTATTCCGAATACCGTATGATAGCCGACAAAACAATAGCCTCGGACTACAGAAAGTCGTTCAAGTATTACACGGAAAAATCCCTGCTGATTTCTTCCTTCTTCTATGCTCTGCTTTCCGTTTTCTTCTGCGGCGTGTTTATGGTCAAATACCGTGCGGAGCTTATTGTGGATATTCCGCTTATCTGCGGCCTTTTCTGCCTGTATTTCAGCATTTCCTTCAAGGAGAATTCAAGTGCACAGAAGCCCGAAAAGCTGTTTAAAGAAAAAACACTCGTGCTTTATCTGCTTGTGCTTTTCGTAATTACCTGTGTGCTGTTGGTCGTTGATATACCTGCGCTTCACTTTATTATGAACAATGAGATTATAAGCATTTAATAAAGGTGATGAAATTGAAAAAGAACACCCTTGAAAAGAAAAGTACCGTATTGCTCATTGCGGCTATGCTGCTTTGTGCGGCTGTGTGTGCGGTTTTGTTTGTTTATCTGGAGGGCTACACAAAGGGCGATATCCGAGGACACTGGAGAATATGCCGATACACTCTTGAGGGTTTAAACCCTTATCTGCTTATCGGTCAGCCTGCGGCTATTGAAAGTGTTGGCGCCATTCCTGCGGCGTTTTCAACCGTGCCGTGGAGCTGTGTTTTCGGCAGCGTGTTTTACGCAGGCTTTCTGCCGCTTGAGGCCGCATACGTTTATGTATTCGTTATGCACTTTGTTGCCGTTGCGGTATTGCTGCTTGTAATTTACAACAAATACAAGGCTGTTTTATCAAAAAAACAGCTTGCCGTGCTGATGCTTGTACCTCCCGTGCATTTCAGCTTTATGTATTCGCTTCATTTCGGCAATGCAGGCGGAATAATCTGCTGTATGCTGATGACAGCCTTTTTAATCGGCAAAAAGCACCCGTATATTGCAGGTGTGCTCCTCGGCTTTGCAATGATGAAGCCGCAGATAGCGGCAATCATCTGCCTTGTCTATCTGTTTGAAAGGCGCTTTAAAACGCTGTTTACTGCGGCAGGAATTGTTATTGCAGGCTGGCTTGCAACAAGCCTTGTAATTTCCGTAAACCCTGTTGACCTGCTGAAATATACGCTTGAAAGCGGTACGGCTTCAAGCACACAGTACCTCGGTCTGCTCAATAACCTCAAGTATTTCGGTGTCAACTCAACGCTCATTCTGCTGATGAATGTTGCAATCGGCTGCGTATACACGCTCGGGCTGTATCTTTATTTAAAGAAGAGGGCAAGGGTAGATTCAATATTCATTTTTGTGCCTGCCTGTATAGCTTCCGTTTTCTGGATTTACAAAAACGGCACGGATTATATGATTCTTGCCTTTGCGGCTGCATTCTTCTGCCTGCTTTGTATGAGGGGAAGGCTGACGGTGGCGGATTATCTGGCTTCGCTTTTTTCAATTGCGTGGCTGCAGATGAGCCGTTGTGCGGTGTATCTGGGCGTAACGGTTTTTGACGATAACCTTTTTGTAAGAGATATCTTCAAAAGTGCTGACGGACTTATAATTGCAATTGTCGGCATTTATCTTTGCACGCTGTGGGTAAAATACGGCGGCGAAGAGGTCATTATCAAACTAAAGGAAAGAAAGGAAGCAAAGGAAGTAAAGAAATGAAAAAGTTTGATTGGAAAACCTGCTTCAGAGTATGTGTAAGCGTGTTTGTGCTGTTTTTGTGCATACATTACTGGCCCAATATTTCGGGCTTTATCGGCAAGTGCTTTTCTGCCGCCGCACCTGTTTTTACGGGCTTTGTAATGGCTTACATAATCAATATTCTTATGAGCTTTTACGAGCGCCACTATTTTCCGAAATCGGGTAAAAAGGCGGTTGTGAAAAGCCGCCGTCCCGTTTCTCTGCTGGGCGCCATTCTTACGGTTATCGGTGTTATCGCTCTCGTAATCGTGCTTATTGTGCCTCAGCTTGTCAACTGTATCGAAATGCTTGTTGCACAGCTGCCAGGTGCAATTGAAAAGCTCGTTGCAAAGCTCAACGGACTGAGCTTTGTTTCCGACGAGCTTATAGCAAGCCTTGCCTCAATCGACTGGAAGTCAAGGATAGGCGACATTGCCGAAACGCTTTTCTCGGGTGTCGGCGATGTTATGAACGTTGCGGTATCTGCTGTTTCAAGCGTTTTCACAGGGATTATGGCATTTGTTATCGGCTTCATTGTTGCACTGTACCTGCTTACGGATAAGGATAAGCTGGGCGGTCAGTGTAAGCGTGTTATGAACCGATGGGTTCCCGAACGTTTTCTCGGAAAAATTATGCACGTTGTTACCGTTGCGGATGACTGCTTCCACCGCTTTATCGTCGGTCAGTGCACCGAGGCGGTAATTCTCGGCACGCTTTGTATGATAGGTATGCTTATTTTCAGGCTGCCCTATGCTCCGATGGTTGGTGCGCTGATAGCCTTTACCGCACTTATCCCGATTGTCGGCGGCCTTATCGGTGCCGGTGTCGGTGCTTTCCTCATACTTATGGTGTCCCCCGTAAAGGCACTCATTTTCCTTGTTTTCATAATTGTCCTTCAGCAGCTTGAGGGCAACCTCATTTACCCGAAGGTTGTCGGCTCGTCAATGGGTCTGCCGGCGCTCTGGGTGCTTGCCGCAGTAACTGTAGGCGGCGGTGTGCTCGGTATAGGCGGTATGCTTATCGGCGTGCCCATGGCGGCTGTTGTTTACCGACTGATTAAAGAAAGCCTTAATCAGCCGCAGCCCGAGGTGCAGGAGGAAGTCATTGCCAATGAATGAGCTGAGCAATGTTTTTTCTCAAGTGAATGACGGAGCAAAAATTGTGCTCGAAAAAAATAAAACCTACCACGTAAGGCAGGACGATTCGTTTTTGCTCACGGGCTATTACTGCTCAAACACCGCAAAAAAGCACGAAAACCCCGACGGCACACGGAAAACGGCAATATATTTAAAGAATAAAAAGAATATCGAAATTGACGGCAACGGTGCAACCCTGCTTGTGCACGGCAAAATGACACCTCTGCTGTTTGACGGTTGTGAGAATATAACACTTAAAAATCTCACGATAGATTATGCCTGCCCGACAATGGCGGAATTTACCGTGCTTTCAAACGAAAACGGTGTGTGCACGGTAAAAATCAACCCCGAATACCTTTACCGCATTGAAAATAACGAGCTTATCTGGCAGGGCGAAACGGGTCTTGACGGCAAGCCCTACTGGGAGGACAGCTACATCGGTAACCGCCGCCACGTAAAATACTTTGACCCCGTGCAGAGAATATGTTTCGACTTCGGCAGGGACAATCTTGAAAGCGAAAAAATCGAAGATTTAGGCAATAACACACTCCGCCTTACATTAAAGAACAAAGAGGCACATCTGCCTGCAGGCAGTGTAATTCAGACACGCAACATTGTCCGTGACCAGACAGGCAGTCTGTTTCAGCGCTGCAAAAATCTTGTTTTTGAAAACCTTCGTGTAAAGTTTATGCACGGACTCGGTATGGTTTCGCAGTTTTGCGAAAATGTGAGCTTCATAAACTGCGACCTCACACCGGGTGAGGGCAGAACGGTTGCAAGCACTGCAGATTTCTTTCAGTTTTCTGGCTGCAAAGGCAAGCTTTTGATTGACGGCTGTATTGCAAGAGGTGCACACGACGACTATGTCAACGTCCACGGCACACACCTGCGTATTGTTGAAAAAGACGGTGCCGAAAACAGCCTGCTTGTCCGCTTTATGCACGCTGAATCGTGGGGCTTTCAGGCGTTTGAAAAGGGTGATGAGCTTGAATTTATCAGGTGGGATACCCTCCAGCCCTATGACAAAACAAAGGTCGTTGATTACGAAAGAATCAACGACACGGATATACGGCTTTTCCTTGACCGTGACCTGCCTGAAATTATCGTGGGCAAGGATGTTGTTGAAAACGCAACGTGGACGCCCGATTTGTGTGTGCGAAACTGCAACTTCGGACCGACAGCCGGCAGAGGAATTCTCTGCACAACAAGAGGCGAGGTTGTAATCGAAAACAACCGCTTTGAAAACCTCTGGGGGCCTGCACTTTTGCTGGAGGATGACTGCAACTTCTGGTTTGAGTCGGGCTACACGACAAAGGTTATTTTCCGCAATAACCTCGTAATCGGCTGTGATTACGGTATCACCTGCGAGGGTGCCCCCGTAATACGCTATACACCCAAGGTTATGGATGAGGATTTTAACGGCTTTGTCCACGGCAGCCTGCTTGTTGATTGTAACCGCTTTGAGGGTGCACGCAAGGGCAGCCACCGCCTGCACCTTGAATACCTGCGTGAAGCAAAAATAACAAACAACAGCTTTGACGCACCGTATGTAATCGATAGCAGAAATGTGGGCAGTATTACAGAAGAAAATAATAAATAATAAATAATAAGAGAGGGTTCGCATACACCCATTATATAATCGGAGCGAAGCGACCCTCAAATTTTGCATTTTGCACTTTGCATTTTACATTCTTCTATTTAAACCTTTGCGCATAACCGCATTTTTTACACAGGGCTTCGACGGCTTTTCGGCAGTCGAAGCCTTCTTTCATTTTTCGGGCACGTGGTGAAGAAAGTATACTTTCAATATCATTTTCAAAAATATTGCCTAAGTTAATCACACCATCGCTGTCAAGGCAGCAGGGTACAACCGTGCCGTCACACAGAATTCCGAAATGGTCACGCAGACTGTAGCAGAAAACGTCATTATCCTGTACGGGTGCATCCTTGTCGGGCCACTCAAAGCGGTCTCCCCATTCAAGGTGGAGCTTATCGTGTATGCGTATGCCCTTGGTGTTGGGTGTCCATTCGCCGTCAATGCGTGAACGCAGAAAATCGAGCACAGCACCGTTGAGCTTATCGTCCGCACCTTTGTTCCACAGCCGCAACACCACAATTATACCCGAAGCCGATGCCGCTTGGGCAAAATCCGCAACCTCTGCAAGATATTTTTCATGTGCCTTTTGGTCATTACCCTCAAAGCTGTGAAGCGATACGCTGACCTTGTGCACACCCGAAGCAATAATCTCGTTCTTACGTTTTGCAAGAAGCGTGCCGTTAGTGGTGATAACGGGCAGCAGTCCGTGTTCGCTTGCCTGCTTTATAAACAGCGGCAAATCGGGGTGCAGCAGCGGCTCACCCATAAGGTGAAAATAGATATAACGGGTAAGCCCCTGCACCTTTTGGAGCACAAGGGAAAATTCCTCCCTGCTCATTCTTCGGGGCGCACGGGAATGACCGTGGCAGAACGAACAGTTCATATTGCATATATTCGTAATTTCAACATAAATTCGTGAATACATAAGCTTATTTCTCAATATCCGTCATTGTTCCTATGAAGAACGGAATTTTGTTTTCGCTGTCTATGAGCATATACACAAACGGTCTGTCAAGGTATATTTCTTTGGGCTCGAGCGTTTCCATTGCGGCTTCGTCGTTCATTTCCACAACCGTTGTCGCACCTGCCCTTGTGCCCTTTTCGCCAACGGAGATATATGTCCTGTGAAGCACACGGTTTATATATATGTTGCCTCTTTCCGAGGTGCCGAGTGCTTTAAAATCGGCATTGTCAGCGCTGAATGCCGATATCATACCCATTCCCTTTAAAACTTCATCCATTTCAACAGAATATTCTGTTTCAAATTTCGGCATAGCGGTAAAAACGGTTGTGTAGCCGGGGTTTGCGAGCATTGCGTTCAAGCTTTCGCCGTCAAGCGAGGCAACGTATTCCGACACAGTCACACCCTCGTCGGGAAGCATTGCGACAAAGGCATACTTGCCGTCCTTGTAGTATTTTACAAAGCCGCTTGCCTTTTCGTCTTCAAGGCAAGTGCCTTCCGTGCCGTACATAAATTCTGCCCTTTGCTTTGTGCCGTCTTCCTTGGTGAATTCGCCGTTACGCACCTGATCCTTTTCGTAAATCTTATGCCACTCTGCCTCGAAGGCAAGTGCATTTATCAGGTACATAACTGCTTCGGTCGGAATTTCGTCCAGAATTTCGGGTATCATTGAGTCGGTTTTCTGCTTTACCCACTTATTTATTTCCTTGCAGGTCTTGTCGTTGAAGGGCGCTTTGTAAATATCTGCGCCGTAGTAATCGGCATTCGTCTGCAAAAAGTCTTTGCTTACCGTAAAGCGTTCGTCCTCAGTAAACCATATTGAGTTTGCAAGGCTGAGCTTATTTTTCTCGTTGCTCGGCAGATTTGACATATAACTGTAAAGGTAGAGGTTGAGCGCGTCTTTACTCATACCCAAAACAGCTTCCATTTCTTCAAGGGTTTCACTTCCAGCACCGTTTGCCGTCATTGCCAGTGCGCAAAGCACGGACAGGGGAGAAATCAGCGTGTTTTTGCCGTCTTCCTCGCTTGCCTTGAAAAGGCGCACGGCAAAATCCGTAACAGCGGCATTGTATGCGTTGAGATTGCCGAGGGCATTAACGCTGTTGGGTGATATGCCTTCCATCAAATCCTTGGCCTTTACCTGCATTGTACAGCCCGACAGATTAAATGCTGTGGCACACACAAGCAGCAAACTTACAAGCACTAAAAATACACGGGAGTTTTTCATATTTGTTCCTCCTTCGGATTATTCTCGTCACCCTAATCATAGAAGAATTCATATTCGGGCAAGGCCTTCCATTCGTCCGTTGCGGTCAGAATTTCCTCAATCGCCTTACAAACATCAAGGAATTTCTGCCCCTTTCTGTTGTTGGCATCGTAGGAAAGTGCCGTTTCGGGACAAGACACTGTTTTGTCAATACCGTCCGCCTTTACGGACAGAATCAGGGTCATATACGGTGTGGATACTGCGTTTCTGTGTGGATTGTACTCATCGGGATATTTCTCAATATTGAGTTCGCTAATCAGATTGTAAATTTCCTGCTTCTGCTCATTTGTGAGATAATAAGTCGTGACATAATCCTCCGGATGTGTTGCATCCGAGGTTTTTACAAGCCTGCCCGTTTTGCTGTCGTAAGAGCTGATGCCGTAGCAGCCCCAAGTGAGCGAGAACGAGAAGCTATCACTTTCGGGTGCACCTTCAATGCCGTCAAAGCCGTCCTCATCGTTGACAGAGTAATCAAGTTCGTTTCCGATTTCGTCTTTGATTTGAGCGTTGTTCTCCTGTTCAGCTTGGTCAAAGCCCACGGGTATCAGCTCGGGCAGAATTGCCGAGCCTATAATCAGAATTACACACAGCGGAATACATACGGTAAGTATGCGTCTGCGGTTCATTTTTCGTTCCTTTATTCTGTTTTCGCTGCGGAGAAAAATTTCCGCCTTTCTTTCTTCAAAACTTCTCATAATAACTGCTCACCATCCTTCCCAAGAATGATGCGAAGCTGCCCTTTTGCACGGTACAGCAGGTTATCAATCTGCTTGCGGTTTTTCTTCATAACCCTTGCCGCCTCATCGTACGACAAATCCTCAAAATAAATCAGGTGTATAACAACACGCATATCCTCCGGCAGCGAACAGAGCGCACGGTTTAATGTTCGCTTCCTCTCATCTGCAAGCACAGCTTCTTCAAGCGTTTCCTGCTCGGCTGAAATATCGTCAGCCTGTTCAAGCCCCGTAAACTCAATAACCTTGCGGTGCTTTATGTAGTTTAGTGCACGGCTGCGCCCGAGCATAAACAAATAGGTTTTAAGCGTCACCTTGAAATTGTACCTGGCTTTATTTACCACTAAATCCGAAAAGACATCAATGGCAATATCCTCGGCTACGTGAATGTCGTGTACATAACGGTCAATGAAGAAAACGAGCTTGTCAAACAGCTCTATCATTATTTCGTCAAAGGCACTTTCGTCACCATCAAGGAAACGGCGGTAGCTACCTGCGCCGTTATCCATAAGCTTTCCTCCTGTCTCGGGCTCACGTCTGACCCCTTCACTTATTATACAACCGAACAAGGCTTAATTCCTTATTAAATTGTAAAAAATTTAATAAAATATGTTTTTAATACGCTCGGAAAAAAGAAAAAGAGCTGACTGACTTTAAAAATCAGTTAGCTCTTATCATTTTTAAAAAATCTGAAAAAATGTTGTCATTTTGTTGTCACGGGCTTTGAAAAAGTCCCGCAAACGGCTATTCTGCGTGGGTTTTAATTTTATGTTATTATTCCCACTCACTTAGTTTTGATATTTAACTTGTGAAAAGGCACGTAAAATAAGGGTTTCTGAGGGGTCAAAACTGATGTTTTTAAGTTTTTTGCCGAAAAACCGTATCAATCACAGTATCACAGAACAAAAACACTAACCCCGGCGGATTCACACCCACCTGAAACACTCTTTATTTACAATTGCAAATGAATTGTAGCACATAATAAAGTATATGTCAACACTTTAAAGCAGTAAAGTTATTTTTCTTCCATATCCTTTTACTCTCAGTTTTGCATATTACATAACTATTCTATATTCTTTCACTACAAAAATCATTTCACTGTTTGAGTTGTTTTATATTTCTTCAAAAGTTGTACTAAGTAGAGCTTTTATTATTGTATTAATTTTAATAATTCTTCTTCACATTCTAAAATCAAAGCATCTATGTTAGGAACCTTTTCCATTCGTTCAATATGTTTTCCTATATTGCAATGTTCCTTTAGAATATCAAACAATCCATCATCCATAGCATAAACAGGCATAACTGAGTAACTGTATGGATTAACAGCTAACGCCTGCAAATTATAACATTCTCGTATATCTTGCAGTCGTTTATCGTAAGTAAAAAAATACGGAATTAATGCGTCACCCTTTTTTGCATTAAACAGCATGCCTGAGAAATTCATAAATCGAAGATGCATAAGATCCCAAGTCATATTTCTAAGTTGCTGTAAAATGCTTTTGTTATCAGTATGTATTTTACCAAAGAAACCGCAACAACTTCCTTTAACAAAATATAACTTTGCTAAATTAAGTTCGGGTTGCATAATCCTGTATAGTTTATCTGTCATAAACTCAACGAAAAGTTCCAGTTTATTTAGAGGTGGTAATTTTTTATGTGCCAGTTGAATTTGACTCATTTTAATCAATGAAAGATATATCATCTTATACTGTTCTTTTACTCCGAAAGGAAACTCAAAGTCGACTTTCTCATACATAGAAACAATGTCCCTGGCTTGTTTTTTGCAAACTTTTTCATTTCCAGCATTTTCTCCTATCATCATTTCATAGGCAAAAAGTGTTTGCTCTACGCTATCCTTTTGCCTCAAGTCAAATAGGAGGTTTTCAAGCGTGTATGGGATATGGTCAACCCCAATACCTCCGCCTTCTAATAAACGGATAACTGATTCAAAGCCCTCATACGGAACAGTTCCTTTTTTATAATATCTATCGATATAACTCACCGTTTGAGTATCAAATGAAACACACCTGAGAATTCTTGCTCTGGAATCATTTTTTATAATACATCTTTTTAAGATTTTATCGTTAATTATACCTACTCTTCCATTAGCAAACGGAGTAAACATCCTATCTCTGATTCCCGATATATTTTCCATGTCTTCATATAAATTCATATTATTTGTTTCAGTTGTTGCTACAATAAATGTCCAGTCTTTTAATATGTTTCGATTGAACAGATATAAATCAAACATATCAGCAAAAGAAGTTAGCTGACTCATTTGATTCGTTAAAAAAGCAACAAATTCTCTATGCTCAGTATTTGCTGTCATTCATCCTCTCTTTTTCTATTCCACTTCAAATCATACAACCAGGTTTGTTTTACACGAACTATATATTCATCCTCCTTCTTGTATTCCTCATAGAAGGACTCACGAAAACAAGGATTTTCACAATATGTACCTTTTTTTATACATTCACACAAAGGAAAGAAACTGCGTTCGTGCTCTATAGCATTTTCATCCTCAAACTGCAGATATTCTTTTGTATCACAAATCAGCAAATGCCCAGTATGGTTCTCAGAAAATCTTTCGGCAGTATATATTCTTCCGGTAAAACTTTGAATATCTTGCTTGGAAAGACGTTGACAGGAACGAAATAAAATCGGTCTCTCTTGTGGCAAATATGTTTTTAGGACAATATCCCACACATCATAATGCGCCTTTGTTTTTTCAGATCCGTCGCTCATAACCCAGTTATAAATAAATGAAACGGATTCTTGTAATAACGGAGTGTCATTAACCATAAAATCCACAATATTATTTGCAATTCGTTCTTTTGTTTTTCGGCTTATTCTTTGCATAAAACACAACCTCGTTTTCATCTCGCTTTATCAAAAACACTACGATGATACTCCCTCAAGAATCATTTCGCGATCCTCTTTTGGAAGACTGTCTATGTATTTGTCCCAATCCAAAATAGAGTAATTAAAAAATGTGAACTTATCCTTGTTCTTATTGTAATAGGACTCTGCTGCTAAACACAGTATCATGCAAAGTCTTCTGACACTGACACGATATTCACGATGCTCTATGCCGTTGTTATCAATGGTTAAGGAGCCTGCTTCTCCACCGTATATTTTATATGGTTTCTCAGTCTCGACAACAATTTTGAAGTGTTCAATGGGACACTCTTTTTTATTGCGCTTTTTATATTCGCCATTATCCAGGTTAGGATTTCCTTGATGGAAAAGCGAGCTTCTCAAATTATATATTATTTCGCCACTCAAATAAGGCATGTCCGGAACCCCGTCAATAGGTGGAGATTTTTCATATTGTCCGATATACTCATCATACCAAAGTTTGTAGCGGCTTGTAGAACCTTTTTCGGGATACTCTGCTTTGCCGCATATATCAGGGAGAGTAAGTGCCAATGATAATGCAGCAAAATATAAGTTATGAGATAAAGCTTCGTTGATTTCTGTAATAAGCTTGTTTATCAAAAGCACACACCTCCTTGCTATTTAGGTCTATTTTATAGATTCAGATAGAACAGGAATTAGAATGCTTGCGGCTGCGATACCTTGTTCAACAAGCCATTTCATTATTTCTTTTGCCTTTGCCCAGCGTTTTCCCTTGCTCTCTTTACTTTTGGCTATTTCTTCTAACTCTGACAGTTTGATAAACAGTTCTTGTGTCTGCACATCCGACAGGCCTGCATCCTCAATTTGTTGCCGTGCATTATCAAAGACAGCATCTATAGTTATATTTGTCTCATTTTTTGTTTCAATGTTAATATGCGGTTGAAAATTTATCTCCTGCTTATTTTGCACCGAAGAATTACCATCCTTGGCAAGCGGCTTAGGTTTGCTTAGAATGTTGGCATACGATTTCATTTTTGCAATAATACCATCAATCATCTCTTCTGAAACTTGATACATATTTAGATTCCACATTTCTTGTGGTGCAGTTGCAATTGTAGCAGTCATTTGATCAAAAGCAATTTTATCTGAATACGAATAATATACCTTAGAAACATATCTTTCCCACAACTCTCTGTTGTTTTTTATATTCTCGCCTTCTTCAATTAAATTCAAGATGTCAATTATTGCAGAGGCATTTATATCCTGGGCAAGCAATGACTCAAGGAAATTGCGAATTGCAATTTTATCATTCTTTTCATACACTTGCGAATATGTATCCTGTGTGTTCCAAGTCGTTATTTTCAACTTTGTTGTAAAATCGTCTCCATAAAACGCTTTTACTTCGGAAACAAATTCTTGCACCTCTCTTAATCCGTTTACAGAATCAACTCTTGATAATAAATTTCTCGTTTTTTCTATTTGTTTTAATGTCATAACGGTGACCTCGCTTTAATTCCTTATAACTTCTAACGATTTAACAAACTCAATTTCTTCTTTAGACAGACGCTGAGCATAATTCTTAACCGTTTTTGTTATTATCTTTGCGCCTTGCATTTGCAAAAAGTGTTCAGCATTGATATAAGATTGCTCTATCGTTGTCGGCTGAGAAGTATTCACAGCATTCCAAGCAAGAGTTTCAACAAGATGCTTATTCATCAACTTGCGAATATGATCCTGCATTTGAGAATACTGCTGTGTTGCGTAATGGTGTCGGAGGAGGATTATATCATCGATATAATCCTTAACCTCTTTGACATCCTTGAATTTTTCGTATATCTTTAAGTAATCTGTCATTTTCACTCTATTTGCTTTATCATAGATTTCTCTTGAAAAAGTATTCAAGAGAACCGTCCTCTAAATCTATACTGTTTACTTGAGAAACCTTTTTCTTGCCTTCTTTCCAATTAAACCGCCCAGAATAGTCAACTTTATCAAACAACTGCTCACAGTCGCCCATAATTGTATCAAAATGCTTTTGTAATATTTGTGCTGTTTTTAACACCAATGGATACGTAGTGTTGATCGGGCCATTAAAATGGGGATTTTTCATCAATTCATCAATTTGTGTTTGATTTATCGACATCCGCAAATAAGCACACTCCCTTATCATCGCCATATAGGCAGTATGCTTTTCCTTAAATGCGGTCAACCCAACAAACAACTCTTGTTTTTTGCAAAATGTTGAATAATCCAAGTTAAATATACAGTTTAATGCTGACGATATTTGGTACTGCTGCTGATCGAGCATATCTGGGACTACATGAATTCCTGTATTTTCAATGACTGCTGTCATTGTATTTTTTGCAACTTTGGCAGCAACATACAAGTACGAAAGATGACTATACAACTCGTTTTCCATAGCTTTTTTAAGTTGTCTATAACCAAAAATTTCACTAATCAAGACAACCAAAGAACTTGCAAAAGCTCCGCTGAAAATTACAAATAAGAACTCATTTGAAAACCACTTGCACTCAAAAGAAATGACAATGCCAAACAAATACGATAATGCAAAAAAAGCAACCGAAGTAATTGCTGTATATATTAGAGTTTCTTTCTTGTTTGTCATACAATTCACTCCATCGGCTTAATCATAGATTCGATAAATGCGATTTCTTCCTCTGTCAGTTCGTATTTAGCATACAATTCCTCATCTGTCCACGGTTTTGAAAAATCCAAAATTGGAACAAATCTATATGTTTTACTTGGTAAATCTTGAGAAGTTTTACTTGCCAAAACCAAAGCTCTAAACATTTTTGTCTTAAGATAAGTGATAAAGTTTTTTGCTTCAATTTCGGAAGAAAACGCTGCATATAGGTATGTTTGCGAACATACTGAGTTGGTCGGTGCATATTCGGGTTGTCCTACAATTTGATGCGGAAAACTATCACCAGCTCCATATGCTTTGGGAAGGAATACTTTATATTTTTCGACATCTTGAGAATTCTTGCTTATTTGTTGCTTGTCGATATAGGATATTTTTCTTGTCGCCTTTTCAAGATAGAACAACATGGTATCATGTGAACCATCGCATGTATCATATACAGGGAATGCTCGTTTGCTACTTGTTTTAGGATTGGTAGGTATACCAAACGGAGTATCGCCCGAAATAATAGATGCTACGGTATTGTCCTGATCTTTAATATCTTGGCTAACTTTTCTAACAATACTTTCCAATCTTGGATCCTGAATCAAAATATCGAACTCATCGAGTTTTCTGCTGACAAGACTTTCTGTACCGTTTTGAATAAGCTTGTATGCACAATTTCCTGTAAATTTGCCATCATGCAAGAAGTAACATATTCCACCCTTGATTGCGACATCTGGGAACACTTCATGTGAATCTGAATAAGAGACCATTCCCTTGATAGATTTATCACCGAGCATTTTCTTTCTGAAATCACCCAACAAGTGTTCTCTACCAGTTGCAAACCATTTAGAAGGTATTATAAGAGAAACAAATGTCGGATTTGCTTCATACGCAACTTCAACAAAGTGTTGATATATGGGTGCATCATTAGTTCCACCAGAACCTCCAGTTAACTGATACGGAGGATTACCCAATACTACATCAAAATTCACTATCTCATCTCCTTCTGTAATTTCATCGTTCATTGTAATGCTGTTAAATGACTTATTCTGTTTTAAGAATTTAGCAATAGATTCATAATCAACTTTTCCGTTTTCATCAATTAAACCTATCAGGTCATAAGAATTAAATTTTTCCGCTAAATTCTCTTCGTTTAAAGCAAGTTTTTCATATACAAATCTTGTAAATTCGTATGCTATATTAGATGTGGGGATTGAATAAATACTATTTTTGATTACTTCCTTAGATATGCCCAACGATTCGGCACGTCTGTAAATTGCAACAGCAAATTCACCCATTTTAGAAGCAATATCCAAAAACTTTTTGCCACATTCAAAGACTTTTTTGAAATCGTCATCCGGGATTAAATCAACCATTTCTTTTGCGATTCTTTGCGGGGTTACCACTTCAGAATCACTAATTTTACCAAATCTTTGAATTGCTGTTGTCGCACGCTTAATAGGATCATCTTCGCTATTTTCATACTCGTGGGATAATCGATACAAATCATAAATTTTGTTATCCAAAGAACGTAAAGCTGCGCCAGACATATTGTTTTTGAGAAATTCTACAAAATCTCTATTCATACCAAGATTGTTAAAAATTCTCTCATTCTCGGCATTACTTAGGCTTTCAATTACAGCATTAAGGTTCTTAATCTCTTTCTCGCCTTTGCTAAGAAAAGCATAAAAGAGAATTCTACGATAATATGAACGGCATTTTTTGACAAAGACTTTTACATCGGTTTCTTTTTCTTGCGTTTCGCCAGTTCCGGTGTTATCGTCTTGTTTTGCTTCATGATCATCAGGAGTTTCGTCAGTCTCTCCACCAGTGTGAATATCATCATCGTCCAGATCAGTTTCATCTCCTGAATATGCTTGTTCTGCAAACCCTTTGCCCGAACCTATTTCAAATTCCTTGTCAATTACATTTTTTACATTCTCAAAATTTATTAGATTTTCATCAACAATAATATCGTTTGCGGCTTCGGTAATACCGCGATTGGTTGAATATTCACTAACTGCTTTCAGTATATCCGTTGGTTCAACTTCAACCAATTTGTTCTCTGATATATGAATAATGGGTGAAACTTCTAGATCTCGCTTGATTCTTTCCTCACTTTCATCATTACCAGCATCGGCTGTATTGATATTATTAATACGCGATTTTGTCTCTTGCAGATAAAACATTCTCTGTGGATTGAAGTCAACCAAAAGGGTTTGAGGTTTCATATCTTTTTTTATAACCTTTTTAACCTCTTCGCCATTAACCAATTCTTTGCCTTCATATTCAACTACGTATTGACTTTGAAGTCTAAAGATCGCTTGGTCATAATCCTGTGGAGATGCTGTATCTTTCAAGAAAATCATCGTATCCCACTGGGGTACAGTACAACCTGTAAGCATACGATTTACAGTTAAAGTTATAGTCTTTTTGTCTTCCGATTCGCAGATTGCAATTTTGGATTTTACTTCTTGAATTTTCGTGTACTGGGAGTTGAGACCGGAAATATTTATTATTTCATAATCGGAAAGATTTTTTAAAGCGTCTTTATTATCGTTTATCAGCTTCTCCATTGCATCACAAGAAGCACAGTAGGGCATAACCATCACAATATGACGGCAAAGCTTACCCTCTTTAATGCGCTCATTGTCAAGGAACGATAAAACATTCCTATCATTTTTAGTTCCATCAATGCTTTGGAGGAAATCTAAAACCTCGTTCTCGTATTCAAATTTTTGATATTTGCCTTCATTATCTTTTTCTATTGACTGAGGTGCAAAAAGTGCAGATAAATGATATGAATATCCTTGTTCTTCCAGTTCCTTTATCTTGCTCATGGAAGACTCGTTCAAATTGAACGCAAAGCGAACCATTTGTGGAAAACCATAATAAGGGTTATCCCATTCTTCTTTACCGGTTTCTTCCTGCTTGCCACCAGCAATATTTTCTTTATACCATTTTTCTTTTTCGCTAATTATATCAGAATATTGGCAAAAAGATATTACATCTTCTTTTTCGAACTCACTGCCCAACAATATGCGATAAGGAGTTCCAGATAAATGCAGTTTTACCTTTACGTCTAATCCTTTTGTCTCTTTCTCGAGTTCTTTTTCAGCTTTATCCACTTGCAGACTGCCTAGTGCTTCACTATTAATTCCATCTTCTTTTTCTATCTGTTTTAATGCAGTATCTTCCTTGTAATGAGCATCAGCAATTACTTTTCCGAGTGTTTCAGCTCTTGCGCCAAAATGAGTTTCATCAATGATCATCAAATCTATTTGGGAATTAAACAGCTCTGAAAAACGTTTTTTCTCTTTCGATAAATCCTGCAAAGTGAGGAATAAGACGATACATTTTCCGTCAGCTTGTGCATCGGTAATAGCTTTATCGTTTTTCTTTAATTCTTTTGAATTTAAGAATTTGAAATTGTTAAATTGTCCAGGTTTTTGTACATTTTTCTTCCATTCATCTGCAACATCTGCTTTTCCCGATACAACCAAAACAGATTTTGCGTTCATTGCTTTTGCGCAACACAAAGAGGTAAAAGATTTACCAAAACGCATTACTGCATACATTAGCAAATTACTTCTACCGTTTGCTTGAGCTTGGTTAAACTTATCGATAGTATCTGTTTGAAGAGGTCTGCGAGGTTCCCAATCAAAACTATCTCTTTTATATTCCGTTTCAACTGTGGCTCTATTTCCAATTGCATAATAAATATACTTTGTATAATCTTTTTCGCTTGAATCAACGATATCTGCAATGGCTTGTTCAACATCTTCTTTAGAAGCATCCTTAAAAAACTCTTTAGAATATGGTTTACCCGGATAAACATCTCTTGTTAATCTCGTTTTCCCATTGTCCTCTAGATAACTATGGACAGAATAATCTCTAAAATAAATATCTTTTCCCGCTATTTCGGATGACCAATCTCCAACGTGTTTTAAGTCGCTAAAGCCAGCTTTCTTCCATTCATTTAAACGTTCATCAACTGAACGAAAAGTGTCGCCTACTTTAAGATATCTAGGAATAGTATCCGTTTCAAAAGCATAAATCTTTGGTTCGATTCTACCAAAAACTATTTTTTCAATGATTGTATCATCTATACTGAAATTATTTGTCATAATTTTTCTCCTTTAATAACGATACAAACGATGTCGTTTTATTTTCTTTCCAGTCTTTTATAATACAGTAAACCCCTGTGTGTGCATAAGGATCGTTCTTGGCACATCCGGGACAAGGCTGTTTTTCTGTATTCATATCAAATAACGTAAGCTGTCCTTCTTCTACCTCTTTACAACTTTCGGGGATTACGAATTTCAAACCGTCCATCTGCCATATATTCCACGAGAGAATTTCAGCAATTTTCTTGAGAATATCGATATCGGGTTCTTTGTCAAACTTTGCTTTGTAGTAATCAATGAAAGTAAAAAGTAGATTTTCACGTGCCAAAAGCACATTGTCGCCCTGCCAATCGTAGCCATAGATATTCTGAAAGGATTTGATTGCCCATTTCAGCCATTCTTTTTCTGTTTGTGTATTCTCACTCACAACACGGAGTTTTCTGTCAAGCAAGCCAATACGCTGTGAAAGTTCTATCATATATCCGCTGACAGTATCGTAACGACTAACAAGGTACGGTGCTTCACCGCAGGTGATTTCCAAACGAACATCGTTAATATAATCTCGCCAAGTCTTGCCTGTTGCGGTGGGGAACACGATCGGCTCGGTGGTTGCTACCCAAGTCTTTTCTGTTTCCTCATTGAACACAAAGTCTGTTCCGAACCATGCGTTGTCCACGAGATTATTCTGTTTGTTGCATATCCAAGAAGGCGTGAATACTTCCGCTTTATCGCGGATGCGATCAGCCTGTTCTTTTTTAGACTTTTCGGTTCTTGGCTTTACTACTCCGCCTTTATGACCAGTAATCGCCATAATAGTTATCTCATCTGAGAATTGATAACCGAACCCTTTATGCGCATAGTTATCTGTAGCCCAAATAATGTTTTTCTTTGAGGATCGATCTTTTAACAATATCTCCAATAGTTCATTATCGAGCTTGTATATATAGTTTTCTTTTATATCGATTTGATTTCTATTCATAGTAAGACCTATTATTTTCCTTCCGGAACAAATTCCATAATATCGTCCACACCACAATTCAATGCAGCGCAGATTTTACCAAGGGTTTCGACGGTGACATTTTCACCCTTGCTCATTTTTGTGATTGTGTAATTGCTGATATCGGCGACCTTTGCAAGATCTTTTTTCTTCATATCGTGGTCAATCAAGAGTTTCCAGAGTTTTTTATAACTAACAGCCATAAGCACACCTCTTAAATATAATAATCCACTTATTATTATAACAATCTGATTTTGATATTGCAACAAAAAATCGAGTTAAAACTACATTTTATATTAAAATATTAGTAGTAAAATATTGTGCACTTTGTATATTGCCACCTTTTATAATATAGTGTCAAAAAGCCGAAAAAGTAACAGAAAAAGTTCGAGGGGCAGTAAAATCACTGCCCCTCATTTTAGTTAGCTATAAATTAAATCTTCGAGCACAAGCTCTGCTGCAAAAGAATAGATGCGATTCATTTCCTGCACCCATTTCATCTGGTCGTTTTCTTTCAGATCTTCAGTTATATCATTATCTATGCACATATCTTCAACAAGTGCTTCAAACATCTCCTGGGCCTGTTTGTCTATTTCCTGAAGATACTTCCATAAAGAACCCTTGGCAAGCATTGTTGTAAGCAACACCTGTTTATTATGAGAAAGATAATCCAAATGTGCTTGTCCCCATCTGCTGAGAGGTTTCTTAGCTTCTTCCGGTAAATCCAAATTGGGGATTCTATAACCGTTAACCATTCTGTAAGTGCCACCGTTTTTCTCAAATGAAGATTTATTATTCATATTAATATCATCCTTTCTTATTTTACAAATACATCTTGTGTGAATTTTGCACCGAGCCGAAAACCGGAAATAAAACTGTCGGCAACACTCATACTGAGAAATTCGTTGTATAAATTTGTGTATTGCTGAAGCAGTTTCTTTTCTTCCTCGGTTAGCTTTTCTCTGAACTCATCTTCGTTTTTTACGAGTGAGTTCAGCTTCTTTTTAAGGGAAGAGCCGAGCTCAGAACTAAGTTCCTGCGGCTCTATATTGCCGTAATAAAATTCTTCAATAAAGCTTTTCATATCGACCTACCTTTCTTTTCGTGGTGTTTGTTTTCTGTAACGTGACTGACGGTTTGCTCTTTCGGTTTCTTTTGCTTTTGCTACAAGAGAATCAATCTGTTCATCACCGAAGATTTTACGAAGCAGCTTGTAGTTCTGAACATCTCTGTTGAGCTTCTCATTCTGTTCAGTTAAGGTGCGATTTTCAGACAAAATTTGCCCTGCATTGACTTTATCAGCCTTACCCCATAACTTTATACTGTTAAACTGATTCTGCAGCTCAAAGCACTTTCGTACTGCAGTTTTTGCAAGGTCAAGAAGCTTCCTGAAAAGAGGTTCAACAAATTTTGACTTATAAACTTTTGCTGTCATCAGAGGCGGAGGTTCAGGTAATTTGAACTCATCAGTTTCATAAAAGTCTTCTGTTATCTCACTTATATCTGAATTAAACTGCATCAGAGCTTCTGCCTTTTCGGTTAGTTCTTCAACCTTTAAATTCAGCTTTTCAGATTCTGCCGTGAGCTTTTCAACCTCCTGAGAACGCATTTTCTTTTCGTAATCATAAACAGATAAGTGCTTTTCGTGAGTGCCTTTCTGCTCCCATTCAACACCGTACCGTTCCATAACTTTTGAAAGTGCTTCCTTTTCAGACTCTACCCAAAGACTCCATTCAGTTTCATGTTTTGAGTTGCCGGTGAAACCTTGATTAGCCAAAGCCTGTTTTAGTGAAACTCTTGTATCGAGTCCTCGTTTACTTTTCGTTGTGAATGGTACGAAGTCGATATGCAGATGAGGTGTTGCTTCGTCCATATGCAAATGCGCCGAAAAGACTTTTAAGCTGGGATTACGTTTCTGAAAACCCTGATAATACTCATCGAGTATTATCTCTGCAAGCTCGCCGTCAGAAGATTTTGAATTCATATTATCACAGTTACCAACTTGGATAATAATCTCATGAAACGGTTTTTCTTGCTTACCTGAACGGATTTTTTCATAGTAGTTTTCTATTTTTCTGTCGGCTCGTTTTTGTTTATCGTTATATCTTTGAAGTGCTTCATCAAACAGTTGATGGTATACATTTTTAATTTTTTCATTGCAGTATTCGGTATTCATATGAGTTCTTTCGGGGTCAGTATTCTTTGCATTGAACTCTCTGCTGTTGTGTTTCACCGAACCTTTACCTACGCATATACTGATTGTTCGTCTTATAGAATCACCTTTCCTTTACTTTTATAATCTACAAACCTTATAAAAAGTTCTGTTACTCTTGTCAAGAGTAACGCAAAAGCACTTTTGACATCTATAAGGCTATCAAAAGATGCTGTTGCGCTCTCCGAGGGGGTTATAGGGCTTTGCCCTGCAATTTGCGAATTGCCACCCATATAGACGCCCTCTTGCGGTGCCCAAAATTCATTACGGCTTGTAGCGCCTATGAATTTTGACCGCTGCGCCATAACAACCTCGTTTCATCTGCCACCGGCAGCACTTCGGTTGTTATGCCCGTAAAACTTCACACTCACCATTTATGAACCATACAGATTATTCATAAATGGTGATGCCGTCGCCTCTATGCCAATGAAGCCTCTTACTCTGCGATGCTCTCTGTTGTAAACATTGTTACTGCTTTTAATGCCGTATCTGTTTTCATTGGCAATCAGGAAATCGCTCAGGCTTCTTGAACTCATAGGCGACAAGGCATTTTCTTCGCACCACAGCTTGTAAATCTCATACAATTCCTTTGATGTTACGGACTTATCTTCTGCGAATACAAAGTATCCGTCTGACTCCATAAATTCAACTGCATTGACATTATTACGCTTGACAGTTTCACGGTTGCTTATTGCCCGTTCACTCTCGGTAAACTGAAAATTGTTTGAGAGTAATCTTTGTAAGCCTTCAAATGCCCACAGGAATATACCTTCAATTTCCTCACGCATTTTTTCTGCTATATGAGGGTCGTCTATTCTTGCTTCATCTTTATCCTTGGTTGTCAGTACAAGCTGCCTTCTGAAAAAGCCGTCGCTTTTATCAAACATAGCCTGCAGGTCACCGTTGCTGAAAGCAAGAAGTCTTGCATACATATATCCCTGATAGCTTTGCTTGTTCTTCTTTTCGAGGTCCATCTTTCCTTGTGCGGTTACAATGGATTTGAC
>JAFXBF010000018.1 GCA_017516745.1 Clostridia bacterium | reverse complement strand
GTTTTGAGGAGCAGCTCCACTTTTTTCCTCTAATTTTACATTATAATTATCATAATTCAAATCAAACCATAAATCTGTATATGAACTTTTAAATAGATAGTATCCATTTATTTCGTAGATATAAAATTTTTGAGCTGAATTACCGGTATATGGCATCATTTGCACATTTGCTCCGGCGGAGTACGATGCATCTGCGACATCCATTGCATATCCGTTTTCATATGACAATATGCTATAACTTCCATCTTTGTGTCTCAAGAAATGCCAAATTTGGTTATTGTTTGCTGTAGCATTTCCGCATTGCACATTATAATTTGAATTTTCAACCCATTTGTATAAATCGCCATGTCCAATATATGCATAAAAATCATCACCTAAATTGGCGTACACATCTTTTGGTGGCTCAATCGCTCCTGTATAATTGGGTCTCACAATATAAACAATTCTTGAGCTGGAATAAGGGCTGTGTTTTGTTACCTTACGAGTCGAATAAGAACTACCGCTACCTGAATTGCCGCCCACAGTATAAACACTGCTTCCTGATACCTTATATACTATCTCAACATGGTCTCTGCTTGTATTTCCACCTGTTGTTGTATCTAATATAGCAATATCTCCGATTTTTGCATCACTTAACGAACCTGTCCCATTTCTGGCATCATAAATTGATTTTCCTCCAGCATTCATAATGTTGTTATATAAATACAACACGTTACCATGTGCAGGAATAGCTGAAGTTTGTCCTGCTATTCGTGCACAGTCAGATACAAAATATGCACACCATTCATCAGAATAACCTAAATTGCTACCTGTTCGTTCGTTTTGTGCAAGAGCAATGTTAGCCATATATTGACCTGGATCACTTGAGTATTCTGCACTGTAAAAATTCTGATAGCAAACTGTAGCAGCCAGAGACTGCAACGAAAGACTTAAAACAATAATTAAGCATAATAAATAAGATACTATTTTTTTCATCATTATACATTACCTCCAAATCAAATGGATTTGTAGGGGCGATTCACGAATCGCCCGAAAATTACCGTCATATCACCTTTACGACGGGTGATTCGTGAATCACCCCTACACGGTAAATTATACACATTTTCACAAAATAGTCAACCACTTGGTATACTACCTATTGGTTAATTATATTTTAGGTAGACTAATGTTAAAATTTAATCGGTGATTAAATTGATTAAAATGAATGTACAAAAGCTGCTTGACGAAAAGCACAGGACAAGATATTGGTTAGTTAAAGAAATGCAGACAACCTATAAAACCGTAAATAAAATCTGCGACAATACACTGACAGGCTTACAGCTTGAAACAATAGAAAAACTGTGCGAAATTCTTGAATGTCAGCCAAACGATTTATTCATATTTGAAGAAAAATAATAAAGCAGTACAGCGTTGTGTGACGTTGTACTGCTTTTTAAATGAGAATTTTATTCATCCGTATGACAATAGAACACAAGTAATATGAGCATTGCGTAGGGCAGGTCGAGGAAGATTTCGTTTAGCAGGCCACGCAGGAAAATGAAGATTTCCATATATAGAGGATAATTCATCTGCTCCTCGACATAGAATTTGAGCACCTCGAACACGACTGTTACGGGCACGCACAGTGAAAGCACGGTGAGGCAGGCTATCGGGCAATAGGCCGGCAGGCGTTTGCCGTGGGAGAGCTTGCCTGCAAAGAGGATAATCAGAAACGCTGAAAACAGCAGACTTTCCACCGTTTTTTCGAGCACGGACAGTTCACCGAGCAGGTTGCTGTAATGCACACCGAAAAGCGTTATCAGCCCCGAAACGGCTGCATAAAGCTTTATGCACAGCAGGACAAAATCGGGTATGAGCAGGTATTTGCGGTTTACCTTCTGCGAAATGAGCACCGCCATTGAAATATAAATCAGAAGCTGAACAACGTCGGTGAGAGAAAAGGTGAAATCGAAAAAGGTTTTTCCTGCTTCAAGGCGCATTGTCGCACCCGAGGCAACCTTTTCCACCGCCAGCAGAATAAACATTATAAATGTTACGGTGTTCAGGTGCTTATCCCTGTTGTGGCGGTGCATAAAGGCGTTTATTCTTTCACCCGGCAACGGTTTCAGCTCCTTTCAAATATTATATTTTTATATTACCATATAACAATATCCGTTGTAAACAAATTTATTCTGTTAATATTATGCTAAAAAATTTTTGGTTAGGTTATTGTCATTTTCGGGAAGATATTGTATTATTGAAACGGTAACCTAAAATTAACCAAACAAAAAAGAGGTATGTTTATGAGTAAGAGCGTTAAAGACATTCTTGCAATGATTGAAGAAAACGGTATTCAGATGGTTGACTTCAAGATGGTTGACATCAACGGTCAGTACCGCCACGTTACAATCCCTGCACAGAACTTTTCGGAAGACACAATGAAAAGCGGCATCGGCTTTGATGCCTCCAACTACGGCTATGCCGTTGTTGAAAAGAGCGATATGGTCTTTATCCCCGACCCTGACACGGCGGTTATTGACCCCTTCTGCTCTGTTCCCACACTGTCAATGACAGGTAACGCAATGATTATCGACAGCCCCGAAAACCGTCCCCTTGCACAGTATCCCCGTAACATCATCAAGGCAGCTGTTGAGTATATGAAGAACAGCGGCGTTGCTGACGAGATGAAGATTCTGCCCGAGTTTGAATTCTATCTGTTCGACAACGTTACATGGAACGTTGAGGGCAGACAGATTGCTGTTGATGTTGACGCACAGCAGTCCTACTGGAACTCCGGCACAGAGGGTCTGGGTGTTGTTGTTCCCAAGCAGAAGAACTACCACATTGCAAAGCCCTTTGATATTTCCTACGAGTGCCGCAGCGAAATGTGTATGCATATGCAGGATGCAGGTATTGAAATCAACTACCACCATCCCGAGGTTGCCGCATCCGGTCAGTTTGAAATTGAGCCTCAGCTCGGTGAAGTAGTACACATGGCAGATGCCACAATGATGATTAAGTACATCATCCACAACACAGCCCTCAAGTACGGCAAGGCTGCAACATTTATGCCCAAGCCCGTATGGGGTGAGGCAGGCAGCGGTATGCACGTTCACATGATTCTCTTCAAGGACGGTCAGCCCGTATTCTCCGACGACGAGGGTTATGCACACCTGAGCAAGGAAGCTCACTGGTTTATGGGCGGTCTGCTCAAGCACATCCACTCACTTTGTGCTATCACCAACCCCAGCACAAACTCCTTCAAGCGCCTTATCCCCGGTTTTGAGGCACCCGTTACAGTCGGCTACGCAACCTCCAACCGCAGCGCCGTTATCCGTATTCCTGCTTACGCAAAGGCTCCGGACAAGCGCCGTTTCGAGCTTCGCAACCCCGACGCAACCTGCAACCCCTACTTCTGCTATGCCGCTATTCTTATGGCAGGTCTTGACGGCATCAAGAACAAGATTGATCCGTCTGCAAACGGCTGGGGACCCTACGACTTCAACCTTTACCACCTTTCCGATGAGGAAAAAGCAAAGCTTCAGGGTCTGCCCACATCGCTTGAAGAAGCACTTGACGCACTTGAGGCCGACCACGACTACCTCACAGAGGGCGGCGTATTCCCCGAAGAGCTTATCAAGAACTTCATCAAGTCCAAGCGTGAGGACTGCCGCCAGCTTTCCGCTATTCCCCACCCGGCAGAATTCGACAAGTACTTCAACCTTTAATAGCTCATATAACACTAAAACCTCTCCATCAAACGGTGGAGAGGTTTCTTTGATTTATGCTTATTTCTTGAACTGCTTTTTAAGGCGGAGTTCTTTTGAGAGTATCATTTTGCGAAGGCGGAGTGATTTGGGTGTAACCTCGAGAAGCTCGTCATCCTTGATAAACTCCATACACTGCTCGAGTGAAAGGTTTGAGGGCGGAACAAGGCGCAGGGCATCATCGCTGCCTGCGGCACGGGTATTGGTGAGCTGCTTTTTCTTGCAGACGTTACAGACAATATCCTCGTTCTTTGCACATTCGCCGACTATCATACCCTCGTAAACGGGCACACCCGGGCCGATGAAAAGTCTGCCTCTGTCCTGTGTGTTGAACAGTCCGTAGCCCGTTGACTCGCCTGCCTCGTGAACAACGATTGAGCCTCTTTCCCTTGTCTGGATATCGCCTGCATAGGGCTCATAGCCGTGGAAAAGCTGGTTCATAATACCGTTGCCGTTTGTATCGGTAAGGAATTCGGAGCGGTAGCCGATAAGGCCACGGGATGGAATTTTGAACTCAAGGTGAGTTGAGCCGCCGTCACGCACGCCCATATTTTCAAGCTCTGCCTTGCGTGAGCCAAGCTTTTCGATAACCGCACCGACATACTGCTCGGGCACTTCGACAATAAGAAGCTCGACGGGCTCGTAAATTTCACCGTTGATTTCCTTAAGAATAACCTTCGGGCGTGAAACCTGGAATTCGTAGCCCTGGCGGCGCATTGTTTCAATAAGGATTGAAAGGTGAAGCTCGCCTCTGCCCGAAACCTTGAAGGTATCGGTCGTTTCGGTTTCCTCAACACGCATACTTACGTTTGTTTCAACCTCTTTGAAAAGGCGGTCACGGATATTACGGGAGGTTACAAACTTGCCCTCCTGACCTGCAAACGGGCTGTCGTTTACAATGAAGTTCATTGAAATTGTGGGCTCGTCAATCTTGACAAAGGGCAGCGGTTCAACACAGTCAGGTGCACAGGCGGTTTCGCCGATATTAATTTCGGGAATGCCCGAAACACAGATAAGGTCGCCTGCCTTGGCTTCCTCAACCTCAACTCTCTTAAGGCCTTCAAACTGGTAAAGTCTTGTGATACGCTCGTTTTTCTGTGAGCCGTCTGTTTTGCACAGCGTTACAATCTGATTTTTCTTAACCGTGCCTCTTTCGACTCTGCCTACACCGATTCTGCCGACATAATCGTCATATTCAAGTGAAGAGAAAAGAATCTGAAGCGGTGCATCAACATCACCCTTGGGTGCATCAATATTTTCAAGAATAGCATCGAGAAGCGGTCTCATATCGCCCTCACGCACATCGGGGTCGAGTGAAGAATAGCCGTCCCTTGCGCTGGCATAGACAACGGGGAATTCAAGCTGGTCGTCATCCGCACCGAGCTCGATAAACAAATCAAGCACCTCGTCAAGCACCTCGGCAGGTCTTGCGCCCGGACGGTCGATTTTATTGACAACAACGAGTACCTTTTTGCCAAGACCCAGTGCTTTTTTGAGAACAAAGCGTGTCTGCGGCATACAGCCCTCAAATGCATCAACAAGCAGCAAAACGCCGTCAACCATCATCAGTATACGCTCAACCTCACCGCCGAAATCGGCATGGCCGGGGGTATCGACAACGTTGATTTTCGTGTCCATATAGCGGATGGACGTATTCTTTGAAAGTATGGTAATGCCTCTTTCACGCTCAAGGTCGTTTGAGTCCATAACTCTGTCCTCAACCTGCTCGTTTTCACGGAAGGTACCGCTCTGCTTGAGCAGCTCGTCAACAAGGGTTGTTTTGCCGTGGTCAACGTGAGCGATAATGGCAATATTTCTGATTTCTCTGCGCTCCATATTTTTGACTCCAATATACATAAATTCACGGTTATTTATTATATACCTTATTTTATAAATTTCCAATGGCAGATTTGTCGAAAATTTATGCTGGGGATAAATTAAAATTGTAATAAGTTAGCAGAACAAATTGCA
This sequence comes from Clostridia bacterium, assembly GCA_017516745.1. Lineage (GTDB taxonomy): Bacteria > Bacillota > Clostridia > Oscillospirales > Acutalibacteraceae > UBA8612. The sequence continues at coordinate 53,709 of JAFXBF010000018.1, read as the reverse complement.
GTTCCGCTGGTTTAGTGCAGAATGCAGAACGCAGAGTGCAGAACGAAGGGTCGCTTGGCTCCGATTTTATAAAATGTTGATTTAGGGCGATTATTATAATGGGTGAGGGCGAAGCCCTCCCACCGTTCTGCGTTCTGAACTCTGCACTCTGCGTTTAAACAAACTGCAATTTATTTATTGATTTAAACAGCTGAAAATGATAAAATAGTTACACAATCCTGTTTGTAAGGAGATGTTAATTATGAAATTCAAGCGTTTTATATCCGTGTTACTGTGCCTTGCGGTTCTTCTCGGGCTCGGTGCTGTTTGTGCTTCGGGTGCTCAAGAAACTGCGCAGAAGGTGCTGCCTTCTACCTGGGCGGCTGTTGACGGTCTCGGAAGAACGCTTTCCGATGCGCAAGCTGTCGGCGGCAGAAGGCAGGACAAATTTGTAGGAGTTTTCTACTGGACGTGGCATTACCGATGGATTAACGACCACGAGCCGTTGACTACGGGCAGTGTGCTTGACAAATACCCCGAAGCAAAAAACGATTGGGAACACCCTGCCTGGGGCAACACCTACGACGGCAGACCGTATTTCTGGGATGAGCCTCTTTACGGCTTCTATACGAGCACGGACAGATATGTTCTGCGCAAGCACGCCGAGCTGCTTGCCGATGCCGATGTTGACGTGGTTATATTCGACACAACCAACGGAACGCTTCTGTTTGAGCCTGCTGCCTCCGTGCTTCTTGAGGTGTGGAGCAAGGCAAAGGCAGACGGCGTTGACGTGCCGCAGGTTGCCTTTATTCTCAATTTCGGAGCCGGTGAGGAAGCACGCACACAGCTCAGAACGCTTTACGATATAATGTATTCAAAAGGTCTTTATGAGGAACTGTGGTTTATGTGGGAGGGTAAGCCCCTTGTAATGGCGGATATCCGTTGCCTTGACCTTGATGATGAAATTGATAAGGAGATTTTCGATTTCTTCACCTTCCGTGATAACGAGTCAACCTATTTTGCGGACGATACAACATTCCTTGAGGATACCTGGGGCTGGTGCTCCGATTACAAGCAGACCAAGTTCGGCAAGCGCCTTTTCGGCGGCGTTGAGCAGATGTGTGTTTCCGTTGCACAGAACGCAAACGAAAACGGGCTCAACGCTCTTAACTGTCCCGAAGGCACCGTTCAGGGCAGAAGCTTTACCGACGGAGCATTTTCCTATACCTACTCCTACGCAGGCAAGAAAATAACGGTTGATAAGAATATTGAAAACTCACTTTTCTACGGCTTGAATTTCCAGCAGCAGTGGAATTACGCACTCAAAAATGACCCCGAGTTCATTTTTGTAACGGGCTTCAACGAGTGGATTGCAGGCCGATGGAAGGAATGGATGGGTACGGAAAACGCCTTTCCCGACCAGTTCAGCCCCGAATACAGCCGTGATATTGAGCCGAGTAAGGGCGTGCTGAAGGACTACTATTACTACCAGCTTTGTGAAAATATCCGCCGCTTCAAGGGCGTTGACAATATGCCTGCAACAGATGCGGAAAAAACAATTGATATTTCACAAGGTTCGGTGCAGTGGGACAGTGTAAAGCCCGAGTACAACCACTACACGGGCGGAGAAAACCGTGACAGCGCAGGTTGGCTCGGCACATATTACACTAACGACACACGCCGCAACGATATCGCAAAGGCAAAGGTGGCTTACGACAGCGAAAACGTTTACTTCTATGTCGAAACCGTTGACGACCTCACCCCCGAAACCGACAATGCGTGGATGCGTCTGTTTATAGATATCGACACAAGCGGTGTTTCACCCAACTGGGAGGGCTTCGAGTATATCATCAACCGCAATTCGCCCGAAAACGGTAAGGTTACGGTTGAACGTTCAAATGGCGGCTGGAGCTTTGAAACGGTTGCTTTGGCCGATTACAGCGTGAACGGCAATGTTCTGCAGATAGCCGTGCCGAGAAACGCACTCGGTCTTGACGGCAAAAATGTAAAATTCAACTTCAAATGGGCGGACAATGTGCAAAGTGAAGACATTATGGATTTCTACACCGACGGCGACGTTGCCCCCGGAGGAAGATTTACCTTCGTTTTTGACAGTACGGCAGACGGAGAAGAAATACCCCCGAGAGAAGCCGAAGAAAACATTTTTGCAAGACTTTTCAAGCCGCTTTTTGAGAAGTATGAAAGACAGTATGCGGATTTGAGAAAGCTGATAAATTACTATTTTTAATTCGTTATTTTTACAATTTGGGTGTGGGCAAAGCCCACCTACAATTCTGCATTTTGCATTTTGCACTTTGCATTTATAAAGAAAAACTCTCCGCTTAAAGCAGAGAGTTTTTTCATTTTATTCTATTTATCCTGTTTCCTGTCACGAAAAACACCTTGTCGGAAATATCCATAAGCGGTTTGTCGTGCATTGAATCGGTGTAGAGTGTGTCAATCTTTCCGTCGGGATAGCGCTCGTAAAAAGCCTTTATCTTGTTTTCACGAAAGCACACCATACCGAGCTTGCCTGTTTCAACGTCAAACTTTGTGCCGACGTAGTTGTTGATGCCTATTCTTCGGCATACCTCGGCTATTACAATTTCGGGTGAGGCGGAAATTACGATATCGTCCTCACTTCTCACGTCCGAATAAAACGGCTTTACCTTATGTATGTGCTTGTCCCAGAATTCATTTACAAGGCTGTCAAGGTCATCAAGCCCCGAAACATATTCCTCAAAAATTTCACCGTATTTTGCAAGTGCAGTTTCAAGGCGGAGTGTGCCCAGCTTGTACTGTGCCACGCCCGAAACCATGTGAGGAACATTTTTAAGCAGAGTAGGGTCTTTTTTGAGCACCATTATAAACAGGTCAACAAAGCTCTCGCCCCTGTAAATTGTGTTGTCAAAATCAAATACGTTCATTTCTTATTTGTCCGAGCTTATGCTTGCAACATCATAATTTGCAATGGCAATTTTAACGTCGAAGTTGCGGTAGGGAGCGGAATGTGTGTTGTAGATAACGTTGAGATAAAGACCGTTTGCAATTGAGTAATAGCTGTAGCTTCTGCCGTCTTCTTCCTTTTCGGGCAGGTTGTCACCGAGGGTTTGCTCAAAGCCTGCTGTCTTGCACTTTTCGATATACTTGAGGTAATCGGCATAGCTAATATCGTTGAGGTATATAACGGCAACCTCGCCATCTTCGGTTTTGGAATAGCTGCTGTCGGAAATCTTATCTTTAAGCACGGGCACTTTGTCCATAAACTTATGTGCAGGCCACCTCATATCCTTGTCTGCCAGCGTAAAGCCGGGTGCAACGGTAGGCGCCTGTGTTGCACCGGGATTTGTTTCAATGTCATAAATAAGTGTCGTTACAAACTGTACTTTTTCAGAGCCGTTCTCATCGGTTATGATTTCAGTCACAGGATTGCTGTACTCATCTGCAATTATGTAGCTGACGGCAGTTGTCTGCAATTCGCCCGAAGCGTTTGTAACCCAGTCGCCGGGTCTGCCCGTTTCCTCTGCAACGGGCTCGGTTGTCTGACCCTCGTCAACATCATTTTTGCAGGCTGCGAAAGCAAAAATCATGGCAAAAACAATAACAACGGCAATATATTTTTTCATTTCTCATATCTCCTTTTAAAGAATTACAAATTATTTTACCATAACAAGGAGAATTAGTCAATCGGATTATTATTGAATGCAAAGTGCAAAATGCAAAGTTAAGGGTCGCTACGCTCCGATGATTATCTATTCAATATTATCTAAACGACATTTGAAATCAACGTGAGATAAGAGATAAAAGATAATAAATATGAGATAATAATTTTTATAATTTGGGTGAGGGCGAAGCCCTCCCACAATTTTGCATTTAGCCTTTTGCACTTTGCATTTTAAAAGGCTTATCCGCAACGGATAAGCCTTTGGTGTTATTATTTCTTCTCAAATACGAAGTTGTCGCCGTCTGCTTTGCATACACAGGTTTCGTTTGGCTGAATTTTGCCCTCAAGGATTTCTTCGGAAAGCTTATCCTCAATTTTGGACTGTATGGCTCTGCGTAAAGGTCTTGCACCGTAAACGGGGTCAAAGCCGGCATCTGCAATTTTTTCTACTGCGTTTTCGTCAAACTCAATTGTTATTCCCATAGCCGCAACACGCTTTGTGAGGGCGGAGAGCATACGCTTGGCAATTTCCTTGATGTCATCTTTGACAAGCTTGCGGAAAACGATGATATCGTCAACACGGTTCAAAAATTCGGGTCTGAACGCTTTTTTGAGCTCGCCCATAACAGCTTGCTTTATCTTTTCGTCGCTTAACCCTGCGCCCTTTTCGTTGCCGAAGCCCAATGCCGAGCCGCTGCCTGCAATCATTTTTGCTCCGATGTTGGAGGTCATAATGATAATGCAGTTTTTGAAATCAACCTTTCTGCCTTGCGAATCGGTGAGTATGCCGTCGTCAAGAATCTGCAGGAGCATATTGAAAACATCGGGGTGTGCCTTTTCGATTTCGTCAAACAGAATAACCGAATAGGGCTTGCGGCGCACACGCTCGGTAAGCTGACCGCCTTCATCGTAGCCGACATATCCGGGCGGCGAGCCGACAAGGCGTGAGGTCGTGTGCTTTTCCATATATTCGGACATATCGAGCCTTATCATTGCGTTTTCGTCGCCGAACATAGAGGCGGCAAGCGTTTTGCAAAGCTCTGTTTTACCCACACCCGTAGGGCCGAGGAAAATGAACGAGCCCGTGGGTCGCTTCGGGTCTTTGAGACCTACTCTGCTGCGGCGGATTGCACGGGAAACCGCCTTTACGGCTTCATCCTGACCTACAATGCGCTCGTGCAGCTCATTTTCCATATTCAGCAGTCTTGCACTTTCCTCTTTTGTCAGCTCAATAACGGGAATACCCGTCCAGCCGGAAACGATTTCGGCAATTTCGTTTGCCGTAACCTCGCCTGCGTTGCTCGAACTGCGCTGCTGCCAGCCGTCCTTCTGCTGCTTGAGTTCAAGCTGTGCCTCACGCTTTTCGTCTCGGATTTTCGCTGCACGCTCGAATTCCTGTGCGTTGATAGCTGCTGCCATCTCATCGTCAAAGGCCTTGATTTTTTCTTCAAGCTCTTTCAAATCGGGCGGTGCCGTGAATGCACGAAGGCGTACCTTTGAAGCAGCCTCGTCAACAAGGTCAATCGCCTTGTCGGGCAGGAAGCGGTCGCCGATATATCTGACTGACATTTTTACTGCGGCAACAATGGCTTCGTCGGTGATTTTCACCTTGTGGTGGGCTTCATATCGGTCACGCAGACCTTTGAGAATCTCAATCGCTTCGTCTTCGCTCGGCTCACCTACGGTGACGGGCTGAAAACGCCTTTCAAGTGCGGCATCCTTTTCAATGTGCTTGCGGTATTCTTCAAGCGTTGTTGCGCCTATAACCTGAATTTCACCTCTTGCAAGCGAGGGCTTGAGGATGTTTGCGGCATCCACCGCACCCTCTGCCGAGCCTGCACCGATAAGGGTGTGAAGCTCGTCAATGAACAGAATAACGTTGCCGCTTCTGGCAACCTCTTCAAGTGCTGTTTTGATTCGTTCTTCAAAATCGCCTCTGTACTTTGTACCTGCAACCATACCCGTAAGGTCAAGCGAAACTATGCGCTTGTCGGCAAGTGTTTCGGGCACCTCGCCCGAGGCAATTTTGAGCGCAAGACCCTCTGCAACTGCGGTTTTGCCCACACCGGGCTCACCGATAAGGCAGGGGTTGTTTTTTGTGCGGCGTGAAAGAATCTGAATAACTCTTTCTATCTCCTTCGACCTGCCGATAACGGGGTCGATTTTGTTGTTTTTTGCGTAATCCGTCAGATCTCTGCCGAACTGTTCAAGCGTCGGCGTGTCGGATTTTCCGCCTGCCTTGCCGCCTTTTTCATTGCTCTGTTTTGACGAGGGCGAATTTGCATTGACCGCCTTTACCGTGTCGCCGAGCACATCCGAAGGCGAAACGCCGAGCTTTGTGATTATATTCACGGCGCAGTTTGAGCCCTCTTTGATAAGCGAAATGAGCAGATGCTCCGTGCCCGTGTAGGTGTGACCCATTGAACGTGCGGCGGCAACGGACAGCTCAATAATATATTTGAGCCGTGGCGTAAAATCGTCGGGCACAAGCACCGTAGGCGTGCCGACACCGACTGTGGATTTGAGCACGCTTTCAACGTCGTCAATGCCTATACCACGTGCGTTGAGTGCCGTGCAAGCAACACCGCCGTCAGTCTTAAGCAAGCCTGCAAGCAGATGCTCGCTGCCAACGTAGGTGTGTCCCATATTTTCGGCAACCTCAACAGCAGCGTTGAGTGCCGAATTGGCCTTCTGTGTAAAGCCTGTAAATTTGTACATATTAAATCACTACTCCTTCCACAAAGTATGATTTTAATTCCTAATTCTTAATTAACCCAATGCCTCACGAACAGCCTTTGCCCGTATTGCATCTCTTTCGGCAGGCTCAAGTGTTCTGCCTTCCCTTGCGTTTACGGTTGCCGGCTGCATATCGACGTTCAGCTCGCTTAATGCTTCAAGGCTGACGTCGAGCAAGCCCTCTGCCGCGCCGAGACGCACGAGTGACGAAAGCTGCATGAATTCTTCACAGCTCATAAGTCTTGCATTTTTCAGTATTCCCAGCGCACGGAAGATTTTGTCCTCCCAAACAGGATTTTTGATAATCTGTTCACGAAGTGAAAGCTCCTGCGCAACAAGCTGCTGTGCTATTGATTTAAGGTTGCTCAAAGCTGTTTCTTCGCTGATGCCGAGTGTTACCTGATTGCTAAGCTGATACATATCGCCGTTGGGGCTTGAGCCTTCGCCGTAAGCACCTCGGATAATAAGACCGAGCTTTGATACGGTTGCGGCGATTTTTGTAATCTGACCGCTTTTTGCAAGTGCAGGCAGGTGAAGCATAACCGAGGCTCTCATAGCCGTGCCGAGGTTTGTCGGGCACTGTGTAAGGAAGCCGATGCGCTCGTCAAAAGCAAGCTTCAGTTTAGAAGAGATAGCGTTGTCAAGGTCATCTGCACGCTTGTATGCGCTGTCCAGAGCAAGGCCTGCCTCCATAACCTGCAGGCGGATGTGGTCTTCTTCGCACAGCATTATGCTCACTGACTCATCCTCGGAAAGCAGAAGCGCTCTGCCCTTGACCTCGCTTGCGAATTCGGGGCTCACAAGGTGGCGTTCAGCCATTGAAACCGCCTGCGCACGGGTGAGGTTTTCCATTTCGATGTAGCTCAAATCCTCGCCGCAGCTGCCCAGAAGCGCATCTCTTACAAGTGCGTTTACCTGCGCCTTGCCCGAAGCATCGAGCTTTGCGGGGAAGGGGTAATCCTCAAGGTTTCTTGCAAGGCGTATTCTCGTGCTGACGACCACCCTGCATTTTTCGCTGTTGCCTATATACCATTTACTCATTTTCCTTCGCCTCCTTCAAGCTCTCGTATTTCATCCCTGAGCTTTGCTGCCTGTTCAAATTCCTGCTCTTTTACGGCTTCTTCAAGTTTAACTTTAAGCTGTGCAATCTGCTCCTCCTTTGTAGGTACGGCCGCTTCCTCGTGGGTGACTTCGATTTTCTTACCCGAGTGAAGCGCTCTGCCGTGAATTCTTTCGAGCGAGGGCTGGAGCTTGTCAAAGAAAATTCTGTAGCATTCGGCACAGCCGAGTTGGCTTTCCCTTACGATATCGTTAAAGGAGTTGCCGCATTTCGGACAGCGCTCGACCTTTGTGCCCACAGCCTTTCTGCCGACATCGCCGAGAAAATCCGAAAAGAAATCACTTAAGCTCAACGGCGCAAAGCCCGAAAACATATCGGTGTAGCCCAATTCCTTTGCACACTGTGAGCAGAGGTGATGCTGAGTTGTTTCGCCGTTTACAACTCTTTTGATGTGTGTGGTTGCCTGCGCCTTTGCGCAATTCTGACATAACATAATATATTCCTCCTTACCTTTCCTTTTATGAATTTATTACCTGAAGTAACATCTGTTTGATTACAGATGCTCTGACTGTGTCTCTGACGGGTTGGTTTAAATTTCTGTAGCAGTTGTCGCTGACAGCCGCAAGCATAATTTTTGCCGTTTTGTTTGAAATAATTTCTCTGCCTGCGAGATTTATTATATGCGCACGTGCCGTCTTTTCATCAATACCTGTGCCGATATGATTGAGCAGGTGCATTATCATATCGCCGGGGGTAGTGTATGCCGCACGGGTGATGCGGATATAACCGCCGCCGCCTCTGCGGCTTTCGACGATATAACCCTGCTCGGGCGTAAAGCGTGAGGAGATAACGTAGTTAATCTGGCTTGGCACACAGCCGACAAGCTGCGCCAGCTCGTTTCGCTGCATTTCAGCGCTTCCGCCGTCTGCCTCAAGCATATCCATAATGAGCTTTGCGATAGTGTTGCTGATGTTCACTTAACGCTCACTACCTTTCCTTGAAGTTCTCAAAGTAAAACATTGACTTTGACTTTCTTTGACTTTAGTCTATACGATTTTGATCAAACCGTCAAAGGTCAATAAAGGTCAAAACTGTTTTCTGTGCCCCGATTTTTGAAAATAGCTCCCGAATACTCCGTTTTTCTTCAATTTTCTTGGATTTTGACTTTCTTTGACCTTTAGATAAAAGTCAAAGAACAGATTTGAAAATTTCACTATTTTTTCACTAATTTACATTATTATTTCACTATTTCACTATTTAACAAGGAAAAGGTCTGCCCTGGTTAATCAGAGCAGACCTTCGGAGGTTAAACTTATGACTATGATTTAATTTTCACGTTCACTTTGATTTTTTGGAATTGAGAAAATTTTAATTGTCCGATTATTCCTCGTCGTTGCGCTTGCGGAGCACGAAGGCGAGTGCGGAAGAGCCGCTGAGGGCAGCAACTGCGGCAATTGTACCGCCTACTGCAATACCTGTATCGGGTGTGCTCTCACCGCTGTCGGAGCCGTTGTTTTCGGAATCAACAACTGTGGTGGTAGTGCTGCCGGGCTTGTTACCGCCGCCGAAGAGGAGGTTATTGAGCCAGTCGAGCAGGTCGCTTGAAGCAATACCGTTGATGATATCGTCGTAGCCCAGACCCATTTCGTCAAGCTTCTTGTAGAGAGCATCCGCATAAGCAGGGATGTCTGTGAAGTCCTCGACTCTGGGAAGGCCGAGCGCCTCGTTGATGTCGTTGAGTGTGTTCTTTACCTCTTCAAAGTCAATCTGACCGAGAAGCTTTACGATAAGAGAAATAACATCATCCTTGCCGGGCTCTTCTGTGGAGTTTTCTTCGCTTGAAGCCTCTTCGGAGGAGGGCTCTTCACTTGTTTCCTCTTCGGAAACGTTTTCTTCGGATGTAGCTTCTTCGGAGCTTGCTTCCTCGCTTGTGATTTCTTCGTTTGTTACAGCCTCGGTGGCGGACTCGTCCTCGGGTGCCGCAAAAGCAGTCATACCGAGTGACAGGCACATTACCGCAGCAATAACAGTTGCAAGAATTTTCTTGAGTGTCATTTGCCAAAATCCTTCCTTTTCTGATTTTTTGCCCCAGACGGTTGACGGCCGCCCGAAGCTGTGTAAATGTGCGAAACTGTTTTGTTCGACAAAAAGATACTAACATCATCAGCATATTACAGTCAACGCACAAATATTGGAAAAGAACTGCCTGACGCAGCGAAGAACAAAAGAAACAAAATAAAAAACAAAAGCTCACACAGGAATTCACCTGTGCAAAGCCTTTGGTGCTTTTGTTGAATTTTAATTGAATAATTCCGTTGACAGATATCTGTCGCCTGTGTCGGGCAGGAGAACAACTATTCTTTTGCCCTTGTTTTCGGGGCGCTTTGCAAGCTCGATTGCCGCAAACAGAGCGGCACCCGAAGATATGCCGACAAGCACGCCTTCTCTTTTGGCTATCACTCTGCCTGCTTCAAAAGCTGCCTCGTTTTCAACGGGTATTACTTCATCGTAAACAGAAGTGTCAAGTACTTCGGGTACGAAGCCTGCACCTATGCCCTGCAATTTATGTGCGCCTGCCTCACCGCCCGTGAGGACAGCAGAGGAGGCAGGCTCGACACCGACAATCTTTATATCGGGAATGTTTTCCTTCAGATATTTGCCCGTGCCGGTTATTGTGCCGCCTGTGCCGATGCCTGCGACAAAGAAATCAACTTCGCCGTCAGTGTCTTCAAAAATTTCGGGGCCGGTTGTGTTGTAATGTGCCTCGGGGTTGGCAGGATTTACAAACTGCCCCGGTATAAAGCTGTTCGGATTTTCACGGCTGAGCTGTTCCGCTCTTTCAATTGCACCGCTCATGCCTTTCTCACCGTCTGTCAGAATAAGCTCTGCGCCGTACGCCTTCATAAGCAATCTGCGCTCAACAGACATGGTTTCGGGCATAACGATAATTATTCTGTAGCCCTTTGCCGCCGCCATAAGGCACAGGCCTATACCCGTGTTACCGCTTGTCGGCTCGATTATAACGCTGTCGGGCTTTAATGCGCCGCTTTTTTCGGCGTTCTCTATCATAGCCTTTGCAACTCTGTCCTTGACAGAGCCTGCGGGGTTGAGATATTCGAGCTTTGCAAGAATTTCAGCCTTCAAGCCGTATTCTTTTTCGATATTGTGAAGCCTTACCAACGGGGTTTTGCCGATTAAATCTGCGGCAGAGGAATAAATTTTTGCCATAACAAAAACTCCTTTACATAATAAACCAAAGTATCAGGTTAAGTGATAAAAACACTATATTCACAACCGTAAACACGAGCAGATATCTGCCCGTATTTATGTTTTCCTTTGCAATGAGCTTGAAGGAAATCAGGCTTGCCATAGACGCTATAAGTGTGCCCAATCCGCCGAGGTTTACGCCAACAAGCAGAGCAGTTGCATTCTGCGTGAAGTTGGACAGAAGAAGTGCCGCAGGTACGTTGGAGAAAACCTGGCTTGCCGCAATGCCGACAAGCACCTCTCTGCCTGAAACTATTGATTTGAGGAAGGTGCTCACCGCCTCAATTTCGCCGAGGTTACCTATGAAAACAAAGAGGAAAACAAAGGTTAAAAGCAGGCTGTAGTCCGCCTTTATAAGCGTTTTCCTGTCTGCGATAATTACAGCCGCAAGCGTGATGCCAAGCGTTACGGGGTAGGGGATAACACGGAAAACCGTCAGCAGCGAAACGGCAAACAGACCTGCATAAACCAGCGCCTTTACCTTGTTTATTTTTGGCGTGTTTTCGTCTGCTTTAACCGTGATTTTTTCATTGCCGAGCAAAAACGAGCTTATTGCAATAAGCACAAGCGACAGTATGGCATATGGTGCAACTGCGCCTGCAAATTCGCCTGTTCCCATATTGAACGCAGAAAAAAGGTAGAGATTCTGCGGATTGCCTATGGGAGTGAGCATACTGCCGAGGTTTGCCGCAACCGTTTCAAGCACGACGAGCAGTATGGCCTTATTCATCTTGTCCGATAATTTCAGCACTATCAGCGTGAAGGGCACAAAGGTTATCAGCGCTACATCGTTTGTTATCAGCATCGAGAAGAAAAAGCACAGAAGATTGAGCGTTAATCCCAACGTGCGTGTGCTGTTTGTCTTACTTAAGAGCTTATCCGCAAGCAGGCGGAATACACCGAGTGCATTTAGCCCTGCCATAACAAGCATAAGGCACAGCAAAAGTGCCAGCGTGCGAAAGTCAATATAGCCGAGATATTCTGCGCTCGGGACTACAAAAAACATTGAAGCCAAGGCAAGCACAAACGATATTACAAGCACGGCTTCTTTTTTTAAGAACTCTTTTACTGTTACCATATAATACACCTTTTGTTTTGTTACAGATCATATATTATCACAAACAAATCACGGCGTAAATAATTATTGAAATTATTTTAACTGTTATGTTATAATAGTAAAACAGGAGGTAAATTCTTATGGATATGTTTTTTGCAAAAATTGTTTCGTTTATAACCGCAATTTTTACTATGTTCAGCCTTATTTTCAACCCTGCCGAGCCCGTCGAAGGCGAGTTTGACGAGGTGACACCTGCCGTAAAGCAAGCATTTGACGAAGGAGAATTTACAATGGGCGAATACGATATAGTTGTTTCCCCCAACGGTAACGACAGCAACAACGGTTCTCTTGAAAATCCGCTGAAAACCTTTGAAGCGGCAAAAGAAAAGTTAAAGGCAATTAAGCTCGGTGACGTCGGCACAATTACCGTATGGTTCAGAGAGGGTACATATACAATAAAGGATACGGTTGAGTTTACTTCAGCAGACAGAAAAGATGTGCTTTACCGTTCCTACCCGGGTGAAGAGGTTATCTTCTCGGGCGCAAAGGAAATAAGCGGCAGCTGGAGTGAAACAACCGTTAACGGCGTAAGGGCTTTTGTTACCGATATGCCTATCAAGAGTGAGGCCGATTACTTCCACTCACTTTTCAAAGACGGCAAAAGGCTTTCACGCTCCAATTATCCCAAGCAGGGTGTTTTCAAAATTGCTGACCCGATAATTGAAGAAGGCGTGCCTTCCGACTGGTCACCCGAATTTTTTACCCATACAGTGGCTTTTGTTGCGCATACCAAAGATTTGCTTAGCTTTACAAACATTAATGACGTTGATGTAAGAGTTATGCATTATTGGTGCGATGAACTTCTGCCGATTCACTCTGTTAATACCTCGACAGGCAGAATAGAAGTGTCAAAAGTTTCATCAATGACTTTAAGAGTTGACGATAACTACATTTTTGAAAACGTAAAAGAAGCACTCAGTCTTCCGGGCGAGTGGTACCTTGACCGCAGTGAAGAAAAGCTCTACTATATACCGCAGGAAGGCGATACGGTTGATAATACCGTGCTCTGTGCAGGTGGCTGTGAGCTGCTTGTAACGCTTGACGGTGTTGAAAACATTTCTTTCCGTGGTATCAATTTCGAGAATACAGACTGGACTCATGTTGACGGTGCTTTCTTTGATGAGTCTATGCTTGAGTCAAGCCCGATGTACGGCAATATTAAATACGGCGGCGTGCATCCGCAGGCGGCTTTCGAAATTCCTGCCGCAATTTATGTCACAGCTTCATCCGGTGTCAATTTCACCGACTGCCGCTTTGAAAATATTTCTTATACGGCTGTTAAGTTTGACAAAGCATCCACCGACTGTGATATAACAAGCTGCTACTTCAACGAAATCGGTGCAAACGCAGTATTCATCCACGGCGATGCTGTTGTGCCTGCCAATACTCAGCGCATCAATGTAACAGACTGTCACATCAGTAACTACGGCAGAATTTTCAATAATGCTATCGGCGTTTTGCTTACCCATGCAATCGACTGTAATATCACAAACAACGAAATTCACGACGGTTGGTACACGGGTGTTTCTGTCGGCTGGAACTGGGGCTATGCACCCAACCCGACAAACGGAATTAAAATCTGCGATAACCTCATTTACAACATCGGCAACGGCTGGCTTTCCGATATGGGCGGTATATATACGCTCGGTATTCAGCCCGATTCCGTCATCAGTGGGAACATCGTTCACGATGTCGGCTGTGACGAGGGCGCTTACGGCTACGGTGGCTGGGGTATATACCTTGACGAGGGCTCAAGCGGCATACTTGTTGAAAACAACCTCGCTTATGATTGCTCCTCACAGACCTTCCACCAGCACTACGGTAAGGATAATATAATAAGAAACAATATTTTTGCTTTTGGCGGTGAGGGAGCATTCATAATTTCAAGACACGAAGAACACAATTCCCTCACCCTTACCAACAACATTCTTGTAACCGACAACGCACCGATGTATGCACGTACAATAGAAAGCAACTGGTTTGTTGATGACAGCAACCTTTACTGGGATTATGCCAACGGCGGAAATGTCACTTCGGGCTACTCGATGAAGCTGGTTGACAAAAAAAGTATTCCCCTTATGGTTGCAAGAGGCTATTACAACAACGCCGTGTTTGCCGACCCTGTTTTCAAGGATGCCCAAAACCGTGATTTCACGCTTGCCAAAAATTCACCCGCACTCGAAACAGGCTTCACCCCGTGGGTGTACAGCGCAGGCACGAAGACGCTGTTTAATTAAGTAATTTAATTTGACAAACAAAGTAAAATATGCTATATTGCACCTTGGCACTGACCGTGTTAAGGTGCAATGAAATTTTTAAGAAAGGAGACGGACATGATGATGACAACTTTATTCAACAAAACTGAAATTCGGGTAGCTGTGTCCGTTTCTGCTTGCTGAAAAGCGAAAACATAAGCCAATGTGTCAATCCCGAGGACATTGCGTTTTCGGGATTGTTTTGCTTTTTATCAAGCTGACTCAGTTGCCACTAAGGAGATGTAACGTGAAACAAAATCCCAAAAAACAAGGTGGAGAGCGCTTCAAGGCTCTTAAGGATACGCTCTATGCCGTAAAAATCTGTGCGCAGTGTGCACCGTTACTGCTTACTGCATTCATTATGACCCAGACAGCCTATTGGTTTTTTACGGGCTTTATTCAGGAAATACTGTTTCTCAAGTTTTTGCTTGAGCTTATAGAAGAAGGCGGCAGCTACAAGCAGTATGTAATGCTCGTGCTGATGTTTGCCGGTGCAGGTCTGCTTGCAAAGGCAACGGACTGCATTACGGACTATTTTGTCTGCACAAGAGCAAAATTATTCTACAAAAGGCTCAACGACAGGATTTTCAGAAAGGCTGTAAGCGTTGATATGGCTTGTTTTGAGAATCCCGATTTCTATGACAAATACAAGCGTGCAACGGAAATCATAACCAACGAGCACAATATGGAATTTGCCTTTAATCTTTCAAATGTTTTTGCAAGCACGCTTACGGGTGTTTTCCTTGTTATTTACATTGTTTCAATTGACCCGAGGCTGTTGCTCATACTTTCCGTCGGCGTTTTCGTTGTGCTGGCAGGTATTGCAATCGGCAAAATCGATGTGAAGAAAGACAAGGAAATGACACCGCACAAGCGTTCAAAGGAATACGTCAAGCGTACGGTTTTTCTCAAGGATTTTTCCAAGGATATGCGCACCTCGGACATATTTTCCGTTATGCTTGAGCGGCTTAAAACGGCGGTTGAAACCAACAGGGCAATAATCAAAAAATACGGCGTTAAGGTAATGCTGCTTGAAACGGTTTCGGGTCTTTTCGGTAAGGCTGTGCCCGTTGCTGCAACCTACGGCTATGCCGCATACCGCTTTGTTGTGAAAAGAAACCTCGCCGTGTCGGATTTTTCCGTTATCGTCACGGCTGTAAGCAACCTCAAAGATGTGCTCAAGGATTTGAGTGACGCCATTTCAAATGTCAGGAAGGAAGCCGCTTATTTCGGCAACCTGAAAGACTTTTTTGAGTACGAAGAAAGGGTTGTCGGCGGCGACAAAAAGGCCGAAGAATTTGAAAGTCTCGAATTCAGAAACGTCAGCTTTACCTATCCCGGTGCAAAGAAAGCCTCTCTGACAAACCTCAGCTTTAAAATCAGCAAAGGTGAAACCGTAGCCGTTGTCGGTCACAACGGTGCAGGCAAAACAACCTTTGTTAAACTGCTACTGCGCTTTTACGACCCCGACAGCGGAGAAATTCTATACAACGGCACGGATATACGGGAATATGAAATCGCTTCCCTTCACGAAAGACTTGCAACCGTTTTTCAGGATTACAAGGTCTTTGCACTGACCGTTGGCGAAAACGTGCTGTGCCGTGAATGTGAGGGCGAAGCGGACGATGCCGTTACTGACAAAGCCCTCAAAGCTGCAGGTATTTACGAGCGGATTATGTCCATGCCCGAGGGCAGGCAGACCGTGTTTACCCGTGAGTTTGACGAAAAGGGCACAGGACTTTCGGGCGGTGAACAGCAGAAGCTGTGTGCCGCCAGAATGTTTGCAAAGAACTTTGATTTTGCAATTCTGGATGAGCCCTCGTCAGCGCTTGACCCCATAGCAGAATACAAAATGTACGAAAGCCTTATTGAAGCAACCGAGGAAAAAACGGTTATCTACATTTCTCACAGGCTTTCTTCCGCCGTGCTTTCGGACAGAATTTATGTCTTCGATGGCGGTACGGTTACCGAGTGCGGCACGCACGAACAGCTTATGGCGGCTAAGGGCGGCTACTGCGAAATGTTCACGCTCCAGGCTTCAAGCTACACAGATGATGAGGGGAGCGTGGAATGAAAATGAAAGCGAAAATAAGGAAGAAGCACAGCACTGTTTCAAATATAATCTATATGCTCTCGCTTATGTTCAAGGCTTCGCCGTGGCTTGTAATCGGCAGCATTTTTGAGCAGATTGTCGGCGCAATGCCGGGTAAGCTCATATCCGTTATAGGCCTTAAATACATAATTGACGAGGTGCAAAGCGGCGGTGAGCCGAAAAAGATAATCACGGGCATTATAATTATGCTTGCCGTAATCGTTGTGTGCGAAATTTTCTCAAATGTTTTCTATGAGCTTTTTGTTCACCGTGAGCGTGAGAAAATGGATCTGATAATTCAGTCGATGTTCTACCGTAAAGCGGCAGAGCTTGACCTTGCCAAGTACGACGACCCGGGTTATTACAGCGATTTTATTCTGTCTATAGAAAATGTGTCAGATAACCTCACAAACATTCTCAGCATTATCAAGGGCTATATTGAGCAGATTCTGTCCTTCCTTGCAATAGCGGCAATTATGCTCACTATTGACCCGATTTGCCTTGTTATTGTGCTCGGCTCGGTAATTCTTTTCATTCCGCTTGGCAAATATACGGGCAATCTGCAGACAAAGCGCCGTGAAGCGGTAACCGAAAAGCACCGCAGAAGCGACTATTTTGCAAGGGTGTTTTACCTGCCCGATTATGCAGGCGAAATCCGCACGAGCGGTATATATCCCTTGCTGCGCAAACGCTTCAACGAAAGTGCAAACGACCTTATCAAAACGCAGAAGGGCTTTATCCGAAAGCTGGACGGGCTTTTCTTCGTGCAGGAATTTTCGGTTCAGGTTGTCGGCTTTATGCTTATTCTCAGCCTTTACATAGGCTATCAGACAATAGTTACGGGTAAGATGGGCGCAGGCGATTTCGTTGCCACCTTCAACGGTGCCACGCAGATTGGTGCGAGTGTGCTGTACCTTACGGTTTACAGCTTAAGGAGCTTTACCGAGCGGTCGAAGATGATTGAAAAATGCCGCAGCTTTTTAGCTACCGACAGCAAAATCAAGGACGGTGCCCATACGGCTGAATGCGACAAACCCGAAACGATATCTGTAAAGGATATCTCCTTTACTTATGAGGGCGGCGAAAAGGAGAGCATAAACGGCGTTTCCTTTGAAATAAAGCCCTGCGAAAAAATAGCTCTTGTCGGCTACAACGGAGCCGGCAAAACAACGCTCACCAACCTTTTGTTAAGGCTCTATGACGTTGATTCGGGCTCAATCGAAATAGGCGGCAGAGATATACGGGATGTAACGGTTGCCTCCCACCGCAGCCGCTTTTCCGCAGTGTTCCAGGACTTTTGCATTTTCGGCGCAACCGTCGGCGAAAACGTGGCACTTTCTCCGAAATACGACAGCGACCGTGTGATGAAGGCACTCGAACTGGCAGGCTTTACAAAAGAGCTTCCCAACGGTGCGGATACCATGCTGCTGCGTGAATTCAGCGACGAAGGTTTAATGCTTTCGGGCGGCGAACAGCAGAAGCTGGCAATTGCAAGAGTGTTCTATAAGCAAAGCCCGTATATCATTCTCGACGAGCCGAGCGCTAACCTTGACCCCGTTTCGGAATACGAGCTGAACAGGGCGATAAGCGAAAGCTGTACGGACTCAACGGTTGTGTTCATATCGCACCGTCTTTCCACCACACGCCACGCCGACAGAATACTTATGCTCGAAAACGGCAGGGTAATTGAGTGCGGCAGCCACGACGAGCTGATGGAGCAAAACGGCAAATACGCCTATATGTTCCGTTTACAGGCGGAAAAGTACAAGGAAAGCTGATGGCGCATACTTTGCTCTTTAATTCTTAAAAACCTCAATAGTTTTACCGCCCGTGTTGTAAATGCAGTACGGGCGGCTTTTTAGTGCAGAATGCACTTATACAAACTATAATTCACAAAAAACTGTACTGTTCTATTATAGCAAAAGCCGTCAGCTTACTTTCAAGCTGACGGCTTAATTACTTTATTGTGCGATTAGTTCTTCGCTGTTTTTCTCTGGATGAGCTTTACAACTTCGACAATCGGGATGACGAGGAAGGCAAGACCGAGAGAAATGAGGTATGCCTTGAGGTCGAGGTGAGCAAAGCCGAAGAGGTTGGAAAGGAAGTCAATCTCAACAACGGCTGTTGTGAGGACGAAGGAGAGAGCCATTGCGCCGTAGAGAAGGATATTGTGGCTGCCCTTGAATACCATTGCAACGGCTGAGCCACGCTGCGAGCGCATATTGAACGAATGGAAGATTTCACACATAGCCATGGTGAAGAATGCCATTGTCATACCCTCGCTGCTGTCGGGAATATTTCTCCAGATAAGGTGACCTGTTTCAAGGAACTCACCGATATAGAAAGCGGCAACTGTAAGGATTGAAACGATGATACCCTGGTAAGCACAGTCAACACCGAGACCGCCTGCGAAAATACCGTCGTTCTTGCTTCTGGGCTTTCTTCTCATAATGTCCGCCTCGGGTCTTTCTGTACCGAGTGCAAGTGCGGGCAGAGAGTCGGTGATGAGGTTGATGAAGAGAAGGTGCGGCGCCTGAAGAATTGTGAAATTCATAAGGGAAGCGAAGAAAATCGAGATAACCTCGGAAAGGTTGGAACCGAGAAGGAACTGAATAGCCTTACGGATGTTGTCGTAAATTCTTCTGCCTTCGCCGACTGCGGAAACGATTGTTGCAAAGTTATCGTCTGCAAGAACCATATCTGCAACGTTCTTTGTAACGTCCGTACCTGTGATACCCATACCGACACCGATATCGGCACTCTTGATTGACGGTGCATCGTTAACGCCGTCACCCGTCATAGCGGTAACGTAGCCCTTGCTGCGCCATGCGTTGACAATTCTTGTCTTGTGCTCGGGCTGAACACGGGCGTAAACGTTGATGTTCTCGACAATCGCCTCGAACTCTTCGTCGGTGTACTTGTCAATATCAACACCCATCATAGCCTGTGAGTCGTCGGAAAGAATACCGAGCTCTCTTGCAATAGCCTTTGCGGTGTTGATGTGGTCGCCCGTAATCATAATCGGCTTGATGCCTGCTGTACGGCATTCTGCGATAGCGTCCTTAACCTCGGGACGGACAGGGTCAATCATACCGGTGAGGCCGATGAATATCATATCGTACTCGAGCGAAGCGGAATCGTAAACCGCAGGCTCTGCATCGTACATCTTATATGCAACGGCGAAAACACGAAGAGCCTTGTTGCCCATTCTTGTGTTTTCTTCGGCTGCCTTTGCCTTGATTTCGTCAGTCATGGCTACAACCTGACCGCCGACAAAGGCGTGGGAGCACTTCTTGAGAATTTCGTCGGGAGCACCCTTTGTGAACTGAACGTACTTGCCGTCAGCCGAGTGAACGGTGCTCATCATCTTTCTGCCGGAATCGAACGGCACTTCGCCGACTCTGGGAGTCTTTGCAACAAGCTCTTCCTTTGCAAGTCCAAGTGTCTTTGCGTAGTTAATAAGTGCTACCTCGTCGGGCTCGCCGGTGGATTTGCCGTCGGGCTCAACCTGTGCGTTTGTGCAAAGAGCCATTGCCGTTGCAAGGCGGATTTCGTCCTCTGCATAGTGGTCAACAACGGTCATAACGTTCTGTGTGAGTGTACCCGTCTTATCCGAGCAGATAATCTGTGTGCAGCCGAGCGTTTCAACCGCCGTCATTTTACGGATGATTGCGTTCTTTTTGGACATATTCGTAACGCCCATTGAAAGAACGATGGTCATAACTGCTACAAGGCCTTCGGGAATAGCGGCAACAGCAAGTGCGATAGCGGTGATAAACGAATCAAGCGCAATCGGGAAAAGCTCTGCGCCCTCGGGGCCCATAAAGTACTTTGTTACAATGTTGAATGCGAAAATAAATACGCAAACGCCGATAACGAGCTTTGTAAGGATTTTGGAAAGCTGCTCGAGCTTGATTTCAAGCGGAGTTTTACCTTCCTCTGCAAGGGTGATGGCGTTGGCAATCTTGCCCATTTCGGTGTCCATACCCGTTGCGGTGACAACAGCCTTACCACGGCCGTAAACAAGAGTAGAGCCCATATAAGCCATGTTCTTGCGGTCGCCAAGCGGAATTTCATCGCTGTCGTTCTTGCCCATAAGAGCCTTAACGAGCTTTGTTACGGGAACAGATTCACCCGTAAGTGCAGCTTCTTCAATCTTCATACTGGCACATTCAAAAATACGGCAGTCGGCAGGAATAGCGTCACCTGCGTCAAGAAGAACAACGTCACCCACAACAAGGTCTTCACTCTTGACGGTTTCAACCTTGCCGTCACGAAGGGTCTTTGTTGTTGCGGCAGACATCTTCTGAAGTGCCTCAACGGCCTTTTCCGCCTTGCTTTCCTGAAGAACACCGAGAACAGCGTTGATAAGAACAACGGTAAGAATGATTATTGAATCAGTCGGTGTTGTCCAGCCGCCGTGCTCAATCATTTCCGTAGCGGCAGAAATAACTGCGGCAACGAGAAGAATGATAATCATCGGGTCCTTCATCTGGTTGACGAAGCGTTTGAACATAGAGTCCTTCTTGGCCTCTGCGAGCTTGTTTTTGCCATTCTTTTCAAGACGGCTTGCTGCCTCCTGCGAGGACAGACCGTTTTCGTTACTGCCTACGGCAGAGAAAACGTCCTTGGTTTCCTGAAGATAGAATTGCATTGTTTCAACTCCTTATTTAATGAAATAAAAACAAGGTCTTGCCCGTTAAAAAAATAAAGACCCTTATCGCAACGGCTGTAAAAACTCTGTGCGATAAAAGTCTCACTCTTTAAAATATCGGCGGACTCTGCAAAAGAGTCGTGGATGACGCCCAATATTACACCGCCGTATTCGGGATAAGCGGTGCGAGCTACTCCCCTTTATTTGGAAAATATTATACTATAGTTTTATCCGTTTGTAAATATTTTTCCTTAAATTTACATCTGCGTAAAAATTACGGCAAACAAAACCCACACTTTTTATATTATAGAATTAAAAACACTATATATTCATCTTGAAATGAAATATGTGTTGTGCTATAATTACGTTAACTGTTTTGATTTGACAATTTATAAACACAAATATATACATAGGAGGAGTTAAGAAATGAAAGGAAAAGCACTCATACCCGTAGCAATACTGCTCGTTGCCGCAGCACTGCTGTTTACCGCCTGCAACAAGCAAAACGACGGTAAAACGGGAATCAACGTATTTGTAACAGATGAAAACGGCTGTACCGTTCTCGGCCCCGATGGCGAGCCTCTTACCGAGGAATGGATTACAAGCGTTGTTTACGCAACAGACGAAAACGGCGAAACCTACACAAACGCCAACGGCGAAAAGGTTACAGTCAAGCAGACACGCCCCGTTGTTACAAGCGTTGTTTACCACACCTATCCCCTGCGTGATGAAAACGGCGAGCTTGTAACGGACAAAAACGGCGAAACAACAATGGTCAACCAGACCGTTGTATTCACCGAAAATGTAACAAACAAGGACGGCAGCAACGTCACACAGGCCGTAACCGACAAGGACGGCAACTCCGTCACCAAGGAAAACGGCGAAGCAGTTACCGAGGTTGTAACGGAAACACGCACCGAAAACATAACCCACACGGTTGAAATTACACTTGAGCACCAGGTAACAAAGCACTATACCACAAAGAAGAGTGACAAGGTTACAACAACCGATGTTATCGACAATCCCCTTTACGCACCCACAACAACCGGAAAAGACAAGCCCGCAATCGATATTCCCGAAATCAACATCGCTTCCACTGTAGATTGGCTCAAGGGTCTGGGCGGCAAGAAAAACGACAAGTTTGTCAAGGTGCTTCCGCTTGGCAAGAACAGCTTTGTTGCCCTGGGTAACACGGAATCCACCGATGCAGACTTTGCAGATTTTTCACAGACAGGCTTCTATTCATTCCTTGCCAAGTACGATGCTGACGGCAGCGTAAAATGGATTTGCCCCATCGGTACATCGGGTCACACAAGAATGTATGACTTTGCACAGCTTTCCGACGGCAGCTTCATTGCTGTAGGCGAGTCTAACGCTGCTGACCTCGGCTACGAAAACGCAGGTAAGACCTACCTTTCCGTTATCGCAAAGATTTCCGCAGACGGCAACGTACAGTGGTACAAGCACATCGGCGGTACGGCTACGGACTACTTTGTTGCAGTAACCGCAACACCTGACGGCGGCTTTGCCGCAGGCGGTAAGTTCCTTTCAACCGACGGCGATTTTTCTGACCTCGGCCTTCAGGGCACAGATGCGGTTGTCGCCAAATTCTCCGCAAGCGGTACGGTTGAATGGGCAGGCAGAATAGGCGGTGCGGCAAACGAAACGCTGCGTGGCATTGCCTGTGACGGCAGCGGCAATATATATGTCACCTGCCATTCCAACTCCAAGGAATACAATAAGCTCACACCCGTTTCGCAGAATGTTGTCACCGCAAAATACTCTCCCTCGGGCAGCCAGCTTTGGATAAAGACTCTTGAGGGCTCACGCACGGAAGAAGTAAACGATATTTACGCAGACGGCTCAGGCTGCATTATCGTTGGCAGATACGCTTCCCCCGACGGGGCATTCACCGTAAACAGAGGCGGATATGACGCTTATATGGCACGCTACAGTGCCGACGGCCAGCTTGAGTGGCTTCGCACCTACGGCGGCCTTGAAAACGACACCATCAACAGCCTTGCAAAAACAGGCTTCGGCTATGCGGCAGTAGGTATGACCTCTTCCGAAAACCGTGACTTTGCCGATATCGGCAACAAGGGCGGCACAGACGGCTTCATTTTAGCAATCAATAAAGACGGCGAAATCGAGCACGTCAAGTCAGTAGCAGGCACAGGCAACGATTCCTGCAACGATATCTGTGCACTTGACAGCAAGACATTCATCATTGTCGGCGAAACCTATGCAACAGACGGCGCACTTGCTTCGGTAACACCTGCGGCAAAGCGCAACAACGGCACAGCGTTCATAGGAAAATATAAAATTTATTAATCATAAAAGAGAAAGTTGGCGGCATAATGAAACCTTTAACGAATAAACTTATAAGGGCTATAGGTATTGTACTTTGCGCAGGCTGTATTTTAAGCGCCTGCACACCGCAGTCACAAAAAGAGCCCCCGACCGAAAAAACAACAGAAGGTACAACTGCCGCCGTAACCACAACCGTAGCGGAAGAAAGCACAACCGAAGAACCGTCAACACAAGATACAACCACGGTTGAGCCCACAACACAGCCTGCGACTCAGCCGACCACCAAGCCCCGTCCGCAGACAACGGCACCGACAACAACCGTGCCCGAAACCACGACTGTACCGGAAACCACCACTCTGCCCGAAAAGAGTGATTTCCGCAAGGTTATGGAGGGCACTGCAACAATACTCGGCTGTTACTTTATGACACCCGAAAAAATCAACGAAACCGCCGCCGATATGGCACAGAAAAGTGATGTTTACTATGTCCGCCTTCAGGACGGCACACAGACCTACTACATTGCCGTTGATTTGCAGACCGCTCAGGCACTCACGCTCGCAAATCCGCAGGTGCTTCGTGCGCTTTGCAAGGAGCTTGAAGCAATCCAGCAGGAAAAGGCTGAGGGCGAGGACTATGCGCTTATGGATTACACTCACCTTGTCGGTGAGCTTGAAGTTCACTTTGTCGGCTACCTGCTCACAGGTGTGCTCGGCGGTGAAAGCAGCCCCCTTGCAAGCTTCTACAACTCCTGCAAGGTTGCCGACCTGAACATTGACGAAAGCCGCTTCGGCCCGATAATTGACATAATCGGTGCAATTTACGGTTAATTTAATAATTTCCACACGGGAGGTCACATATAAATGAACGATATCAACAAACTCTACGAACTCTGGCTCAAGGAAGCCACTCTCGACCCTGACCTTGTCGAAGAACTCAACGGCATTGCAGGCAACGAAGAGGAAATTCTGGACAGATTCTACCGCTGCCTTGAATTCGGCACAGGCGGTCTGCGTGGCGTTATCGGCGCAGGCACAAACAGAATGAACATCTACACGGTAGGTCAGGCTACGCAGGGCCTTGCAAACTACCTCAACGAGGCATTTGAAAACCCCAGTGTTGCAATCGGCCACGACTCCAGAATAAAGTCCGACGTTTTTGCCCGTGAGGCAGCAGGCGTTCTTGCCGCAAACGGCATCAAGGTATATTTCTACCCCACGCTTGTTCCCACACCCATGGTTTCCTTTGCCGTACGCAGATTTAACTGCAGCTCGGGTATCGTTCTCACGGCAAGCCACAACCCCTCCAAGTACAACGGCTACAAGTGCTACGATGCACGTGGCTACCAGATGACGGATGAAGCCGCAGAGAGAACACTCGGCTACATCAACCGCACGGATATTTTTGAAGACGTAAAGCGTATGAGCTTTGACGAGGCTGTCGAAAGCGGTATGATCACCTACATCGGCGAAGAGGTTTTCAACGAATTCTACGATGCCTGCGACCTTCAGCGTCTTGACAAGGATATCTGCGAAAAGAGCGGCCTTAAAATTATCTACACTCCCCTTAACGGCACGGGCAATGTTCCCGTAAGAGCTATGCTTGCAAGACTCGGCCTTAAGGACGTAAGAATTGTCAAGGAGCAGGAGCTTCCCGACGGCAACTTCCCGACCTGCCCCTTCCCCAACCCCGAAATTCAGCAGGTTTTTGAGCTTGCAATCAAAATGACGGAAGAGTTCCCTGCCGACCTCATTCTTGCAACCGACCCCGACTGTGACCGTGTAGGTATTGCAGTACGCCACAACGGCGAATACAAGCTTATGACGGGTAACGAGGTAGGCGTTATGCTTGCCGAATATCTCCTTTCACGCCGCAAGGCTATGGGCACACTTCCCGAAAAGCCCATTGTTATCAAGTCCTTTGTTACAACAGACCTTATTCAGGCTGTTGCCGACAAGTACGGCGCTCAGGTACGCAACACTCTCACAGGCTTCAAGTATATCGGCGAAATCGTTACCGAGCTTGACGAGGCAGGCGAAGCCGACCGCTACGTAGTAGGTATGGAAGAAAGCTACGGTTACCTGAGCGGTACACACGCAAGAGATAAGGACGGCGTTGTTGCTTCAACAATGATTGTCGAAATGGCTGCTTACTACAAGAGCCTTGGCAAAAACCTTGTTGAGGTTATGGAAGACCTTTATGCCGAGCACGGTATGTATATAAATACTCTCATCAACATCGGCTTTGAGGGCGCAAGCGGTATGGAGAAGATGAAGAACATCATGAATTCTCTGCGTAACAATCCGCCCGAAAGTATAGGCGGCCTTGAGGTAACAGAGGTTTCCGACTACCTTACAAGCGTTTCACGCAAGGTTGCTACGGGCGAAGAAACCGCAATCACCCTGCCCAAGTCAAATGTGCTTCAGTACAAACTTCCCGGCGGCAGCAGCGCCATCATCCGTCCCTCAGGCACCGAGCCCAAAATCAAGATTTATGTCACAGCCTGTGCCGCTGACAGAGAAAAGGCAACTGCTCTTTCCGATAAAATCGGCGATGATATGAAGAAGGCTTTAAGTTAAAATTCGAGGAAAGTTGAAATGAATCAGAAATTTGTAAGAATAGTGGCAATAGTGCTTGCGGTTATCATCGCAGGTGGTGTGCTTGTCACGGCTTTCACAAGCGTTTTTGCGGCAGATGCGGCTGTGCTTGCCGCATCTGCCACACCTGACACAGGCACGGACGGTCCGCCCGTCGTGCCGATTGTTGTCGGCATAGTTGCGGTGCTTCTTATCGCCGCTTGTGTAATCATACCCAAGGTTTCAAAAAAATAATGTGAGGGCAAAGCATTGAAAAAAGGTAACAACAGACCGCTTCGCTTTGACACACGGAAGAACGTCCGCTCAATGCGTGTAAAACGCTTTGCTGCGGCGTTTTCCTGCTTTTTCGTGCTGCTGGGCGGCATCTCATTTTTGCTCCTGCTTCGCTACTATAACTTCGATTTATCCGCTATAGGCAACCCTGCAGAGGAAACCACGGTTGAAGAAACCACGGTCAAGCCCGAGCCTCAGGTAAGCGGCAGCTACCGCTACCTGCTGCTTTGTACGGCAGACGCTGACAACGAACTACGCTTTGCAGCCGTACTCAATGCGGATATGGAAGCACTTGAATTAAGCGTTACTCCGCTTGATGCTTCGCAGAAATTAAGCTACGGCGGCTGTACGGGTAACCTTTCCGCACAGCTTGATTTCGGCGGCGAAAAGCAGCTTGCCTCGGCACTCGAAGCGAACAACGGCCTAAAAATCGACAAATTCATACGCAGCACGGACAGCTCCTTCAAATCGTTGATTAACAGCTTTGGCGGCTTTGAAACAACGGTTGAAGAGGCGATTGACGTTCGCTCCGACAAGCTGACCGCCATTATCGGCGCAGGCAAGCAGTCAATGACGGGCGACACGCTGCTCAAATACCTCCGCTATTATGAAAACGAGCCGAAAACGCAAGCGGAAATTATTGCAGATATTATTGAGCAGGAAATCACGCCTGCAAACTTCAAAAAGGCAGACAGCCACTACACAAGGGTTATCAACCTTGTCAAGAGTGACATATCCGTTGTTGACTTTGCCTCGGTAAAAACGGGAATTGATGCCCTGCTTTACAGCGGCGAGGCGGTAAAGGTAAGCGTTAAATGAAAAGGCTGAGTAAGGTTTTAATCTGCCTTGCGGCAACTCTCGCAATGGTGCTGTTTTCACGTATTCTTTTCAGCACGGGTGTACTGGATTTCACAAAGCTCCCCGAATTCGAGGAAGGCAGCTACACCGATTACTACTACCTCGAGCTTGACAGCACACAAAAAAAGGCATACACGGCAATAAGGGAAAGCATTTACACTTTTCCGGTGCAGATAGAAATTCCTGCACCCGAATCGTGCTCCCTTTCCCACGTGCTTGATGCCCTGCTTTGTGATGACCCGTATCTGTTTATGTTTGACAGCGGCTCGCTTATGACAGTCGGCAAGCGCAACTACTTTGTGCCCGACTACCTTATGAGCATTGAAAAATACGAGCGGATAAAAGAGCAAGTCGAAAAAGCGGCAGATGATATGCTTGTCGGCTTGCCCGAAGGAAACGACTACGACAAAGAGCTTTTCATACACGATGCTATAATAAATTCCTGCGTTTACAGCGACGAGGATATCATCAGCGAAAGCACGGTTGAAGGCGTTTTCGTTGAGAAAAGAGCCAAATGCTCGGGTTATTCACGGGCATTCAAGCTGTTGCTTCAAAAGGCAGGCATTGAAAGCGTGCTCATTCACGGAACGGCAACGGATTACGACGGTAATTCCGTAAAGCATATGTGGAATGCCGTGAAAATTGATGGCAGCTGGTGTTTCACGGACACAACGTGGGATGACCCCGTAAGCGACGACGGAGCTGAGTATTGCCGCCACACGTTTTTCAATATGAATGCGGCTATGCTTAACCGTACACACAGCGAATATTCCTTTACATATCCGTGCACGGATATTTCCCTGTATTACTACGCACACAACAACGCTTATTATAATGTATATAATAAAAATACTATATTAAGTATCGCAGAGCTTATTGCAGAAAGCGAAAACGGTGAGGCTGAATTTATGTTTGCCGATTCTTCTGTTTTTGAAACGGCGGTGCACAAGCTGTTCAAGGGCGAAGAAATTTACCGCTCGCTTGAAACGGCAAACCTGAAAAAAGACGGCAGGCTTGTAACGACCTCAATCCGCTACAGCCTCGATTATAACGCTAATTTAATAACCGTATATTTTGAATATAAGGACTGATATTATGGATAAGCCACGCATAGAAGCGGCAATCAGAGAAATACTCATAGCCATTGGCGAAGACCCCGACAGAGAGGGTCTTGTTGAAACGCCCGACAGAGTTGCAAGAATGTACGAGGAGATTTTTTCTGGCCTTGAAGAAGACCCCGAGAAGCACCTCAAGATATTCACGGAGGAGGATAACGACGAAATGGTCGTTGTCCGTGATATTCCGCTCTACTCAATGTGCGAGCACCACCTGATTCCCTTTATCGGCAAAGCACACATTGCCTACATTCCCGGTGAGGGCAGAGTTATAGGCCTTTCAAAGCTTGCAAGAATAGTCAACTGCTTTGCACGCCGACCCCAGCTTCAGGAAAGGCTCACCTCACAGGTGGCGGACTTCCTTTTCGACAACCTTCAGCCTCAGGGCGTAGCCGTTGTTGTTGAGGCAGAGCACCTTTGCATGACTATGAGAGGTGCACGTGCTTCAGGTAGCCAGACACGCACCTCTGCTATGAGAGGAATTATGCGAAGCGATGCAAGGACAAGGGCAGAGGCTATGTCCCTGCTTTCAAAATAAGAGGCTGTTATGATTTTTGAAGCAAAAAAACGTGCACTTGTAATGGCGGTTATCAACCTGACCCCCGATTCGTTTTATGAGGACAGCAGAGTTACCGCCGACAGAGCTGTTGAAGCCGCATTGAAGGCGGTTGCGGACGGTGCGGATATCCTTGACCTCGGTGCACAGTCCACAGCACCGGACAGCAGGGAAATTACTGTCGAAGAAGAGCTTGCAAGGCTGATTACTCCGCTTAAGGAAATAAGAAAAGCCGTAAACGTGCCCATAAGCGTTGACACCTTTTATCCGTTTGTTGCCGGACAAGCCCTTGAAAACGGTGCCGACATCATCAACGATGTCAGCGGCAAGGCAGACTCCGAAATGGCTCAGCTTGCCGCCAAGCATAACGCAGGCTGGGTTGTTATGCACACAGGCAACCTTAATTCCTCACAGGAGGGCAAATATGAGAACGGCGTGATAAATGACATCAACCTGTTTTTTGAAAAAGCAATCAAAGCCGCAGAAGCAGCAGGTTTGAAAAGAGAAAACCTCTGCCTTGACCCCGGCATAGGCTTTGGCAAAAGCAGAGAGGACGACCTTGAAATCGTTTCAAGCTTTTCCGAATTTCAGCAGCACGGCTGTGTTACAATGGCGGCACTTTCACGCAAAAGGGTCACACGCCTTTGCGGCGACGCACTCACGGGCACAATTGCTCTCAACACCGCCTGCATCCTCGGCGGTGCAGGAATAATCCGTGTGCACGACGTTGACAAAGCAGCCGCACAGGTGAAGATGCTATCGTTAATCAAAGGAGATAAAACTCTTGGATAAAATAATCGTAAAGGGGCTTCGGGTTTTTGCCTGCCACGGTGTCAACCCCGAGGAAACTCAATTCGGGCAGAATTTTGAGCTTGATATTACGGCAGGTGTCAGCATTGATA
This sequence comes from Clostridia bacterium, assembly GCA_017516745.1. Lineage (GTDB taxonomy): Bacteria > Bacillota > Clostridia > Oscillospirales > Acutalibacteraceae > UBA8612. The sequence goes on along the minus strand of JAFXBF010000018.1, from coordinate 24,277 downwards.
CTGCCTGCCGTACGGACAACATAGACGAAACCGTAAGCTATGCGGCAATCATAAAAACTGTAAAAAAAGTAATGCTTGAAAAAAACTGCAAGCTGCTTGAACACGCCGCACAGCGTGTTGCAGATGCACTTTTTGCCGAGTTTAATCAGATTGAAACACTGACGGTGACACTAAAAAAGCCCGAAGCACCGATGAAGGCAGACTTCGGCTATGTTGCAGTTGAAATAGAGAGGGTAAGAAAATGAGCACAGTTGTACTGGGTCTTGGCACTAATATGGGTGACAGGCTCAAAAATTTAAACGAGGCAGTTCACGCAATTTCCCTGCTGCCGAATACCGAAGTTGATAAAATTTCAGGCGTTTACATAACAAAGCCCGTCGGCTTTGCCGAGCAGGACGATTTTTACAACGCAGTAATTACAATAGAAACAAATCTCTCTCCCAATGCCGTGCTCGGTGCGTGTCTTGGCATTGAAGCCGCAATGGGCAGGGTACGCAGGCTGAAAAACGGCCCGAGAATAATTGATATTGACGTACTGCTTTACGAGAGCTATTTTTCCGACTCGTTCGAGCTCACACTCCCCCACCCGAGAATCAAGGAGCGTGCTTTTGTAATGGTACCGCTGCTTGAGCTTTTCCCGTCGGGCAGAGCACCCGGTCTTTATTTTGCGCCCTGCCTCAAGGAGATAGGCACCGAGGGAGTTGTAAAGACGGAGCTTGAAATCCGCCATGTGTGATTTATTAATTATTTTTTAATGACTGTTTGAAAAAACGGTCATTTTTTTGTCCATTTTAAACAATCAACACGAAATATATAAACCGTTATTTGATATTTTTTAAAAAATACTAAAAAATATTTGACTAAATTGTGAACATTTGATATACTGTATGTATTCCTACAGAACTGATAAAGTATATTAATATTTTAAAGGAGACGCACAATGAAGAAGAATATTATCATCTACATCGTTGCAGGTGCCATTGTTCTTGCAGGTCTTGCCACGGTAGGCGTTATCGCTCTCAAGAAGCACAACGACAACCAGGCAAACTCCACAACAGACGGCTACTACCAGGAAACTGAAGAGGATTTCAACCAGGACGGTTACACAATTGTTGAGCCCTCTTCAATCGACGATGATGAACCCCTTACCAACGAAAACGGCGAGCTTATTGAGCTTGTTACAGATGCAGAAGGCAACACCTTTGAAGCTGTTATTCAAACAGATGTAAACGGCGAAGCCGTTACAGACGGCGACGGCAACAAGGTTACACAGGCAGCAAAGCCCTCAGTAACAAAGAAGCCTTCCTCAACAAAGAAGCCCTCTACAACCAAGAAGCCCGGTGCTACTCAGAAGCCCTCTTCCAGCGGCGGTATTTCCTCGGGCACACAGGTTGGCAACAACACAGTTGAAATCGACAAGAACGGCAACGCAAACATAGTTAAGCCCGACGGTACAATTGCACTCAGCTATTCCTACGATGCTGCAGGTAACTACTTCTACACAGACGACGACCCCTGGCAGAGAAACTTCGGCTTCAACCGCCTTTACGATATCGGCGCTGTATTCACCTTTATGTTCCTTGACACTATCCATGTTTACTACAGCTACGGCGATTACGACTGGATGGTACAGCTCTGGAAGGGTCAGTACGGTCTGCTCTTCGTCGGTTCCGAAATCGGCCTTTACTACAAAGAGCCCTCCAAGTCCACAGCTCACTACAACTGCGCTGAAGAGAACATGGAAATCATGATGCAGATGACCCTCTACAGAGACGGTTACGGCGAACTCTTCACACGTCCCTACAAGTCACACTGGTGGATTACCGCTTTCGTTCCCGGCAAGCTTGTCAAGTTTGACGACCGCAGCGAGCTTACAATGGTTGCAAAGCTCACCTTCAAGACAGAAGAAGAATGTATCCTCTTCTGTAACGCACTCAAGAAGATCAAGGACGTTGACGGCAACCAGTTCAAGGAAGCAAGCAGCATTTCCAAGAACAAGCCCGAAACCTTCAAGCGCAACGGCGCAACTGTTGACCTTGTATGGCGTAACCTTGACGACGACCGCAAGAACCCCTCAAAGCCCGTAACAACCACTACAACAAAGCCCTCTGAAACAACAACAAAGACTCCTGTTACAACAGAGCCCACAACTCAGGCTCCCACAACAACTCAGCCCGTAGTTACAGAACCCGTTGTTGTAGACTAAAACAAAAATTAATGCCCTGATACTTTGACGTATCAGGGCATTTTTTATCTGCCGAACATTCTTGACATTCCGCTTTCAAGCTCTGTAATGCCTTCGCTTACCTTTTCGCCAAGGCCATCTCCCGTACGGGAGGTGTCAGACTGCGTTGTTCTTGTGCCGGTTGTCGAAGCGGTTGTTGATGTGCCGCCCGTGGTTGTGGTTGTCACCTTGCCGTCCTCGGCATTGCCGCAAGCTGTCATAACCGTTGCAATAACCGCAATAAGTCCCACTGTTGCCGCTGCTTTTAATTTCATTGTCCTTATCCCTCCCTTACCTTATAAATCGTCAGGATCCTGCTCAGGTACCAGGTCATCCGCATCGTAGGGTGCACCCGTGTAACTGCCCAACACATCAATCGGGCTTGATTCATCCGCAGTTTCCCAGAGATTGACCATACGCTCAACGATATGCTTGTTTTTGCCGAATTTCTGCCGTGAGTCGTTTTTGTTAAAAAGCATTGTGCCTTTCCCCTTTCGGCCCGTATGACAGCCTGCTACATCAGTATTGCGGCTATCACGGCCGTTACTCCTGCACCTGCACCTGCTGCGGCGGCAAGCTGTGCGGCAAAAACCATACGGTTTCTGCGCTGCTTGGTTGCAGGCGGCCTGTTGTCTGTGCCTGCAATCAGATTTGCTCTTTCTCTGAGCTTGCCGTCACTCACGTTTACGCATTCAGGCTTGACGAAAAACATTACCTTTTCAAAATACTCGCAGTCGGTCTGCGTAATTTCGATTACCTGTCTGTTAGTACCTTTAAGCATATATAAATCCTTTCCTCTTGCCCGTTTGCGTTTTTTCAGGTTTTAAGCGCAAAGATATTTTATCCCCGAAAAATTTATCTATTCCGCTTATCCTTTAGGAAAACTTTTCAACTTTTACAATCTGTATAGTGAAAAACATTTATTCTGTGTGGAAAACCGTGTGAAAAATGTGAATAAGTGCCCGTTTTTCCGCAATTCTGCGTGCATTTCGCCTTGGAAAGCTGAAATGTTTACAGTATGTTAAATTACTTAAAGTTATTTAGCCCTTACAAAACGAGCGGAAAAAGGCAAATTTTTGTCGATTTTAGTTCTTTTTGAGAATTATAATCATATAGTAAAATACTATAATAAAAGCATAAAACCGCCTTTATTTTTGGGCATATTTTTGAGGTTTTAAATGAAAATAACAAAAGTTGACAACAGAATAGAAATTGAAGATTTCGGCTCGTTTGATTTAAGCGTGAGCGTTGACTGCGGTCAGTCCTTCCGTTGGGCACAAAACGCCGATGGTCGCTGGTGTGCCGTTGTCGGCAGCAGATACCTTGAAGCCGAGCAACACAGCGATAAGCTGATTTTTTACACCGACGAAAGCGAATTTGAAGGCTTCTGGCGTGATTACTTTGACCTTGACACGGACTATGCTGCAATCTGTGAAAAATTAAGCGCTGACAAACATCTCAAAGCGGCAACAGCCGCCTGCCCGGGCATACACATTCTCAAACAAGAGCCGTGGGAAGCCCTGTGCTCGTTTATTATTTCACAGAATAACAACATACCGAGGATTAAGGGTATTATCGACCGGCTTTGCGAAGCCTTCGGTGAAAAGACCGATTTCGGCTACACCTTTCCGAGCGCCGAAAGGCTTGCCGTGCTTGAGCCTGAGGACCTTGCACCGCTTCGGGCTGGCTTTCGTGCCAAGTATATTATTGACGCCGCACGCAAGGTTTCAAACAAAGAGGTTGATTTTGAAAAAATAAAAGCCGAGCCAATTGAATTCGGCAGAGCAGAGCTGCAGAAAATCAAGGGCGTCGGCGCAAAGGTTGCCGAGTGCACGCTGCTGTACGGCTTTTATAAGGTTGAAGCCTTCCCCGTTGACGTGTGGGTAAGACGGATAATGGAGGAAATGTACCCCGACGGCTTTCCCGAATGTGCCGACAAGGTGCAGGGAATAGCGCAGCAGTACCTCTTTCATTGGCGCAGAAACTACTTTTAATCACGAAATATTAACAGCTTATACGCTTCTATTTCAAGCGCTTCAGCTATCCTGAACAATAAATCAAGTGATACTCCTATAGTAGCACGTTCAATTTTACTCATATGAGTTTGGTCTATATCGACTAATTCGGCAAGTTTTTCCTGTGTAAGGCTTTTCATACGCCTGTAATAAGCAATATTCAGTCCTATTTTTTTATATTCTTGAATAAAAGCTTTATCCATATAGATTCTCCTTTTGGGTAAATTGTTTTACAAAACAATTTTAGGCTATGCCTCCTTATATTTTAAGAGCTTTAAAGTTCATATTTATGTATTGACAATGCATATAATTTGCGTTACAATATCATTAATAAATTTACGGTTAACAAGGAGGCGAAATATTTACTAACCATATTAGTCAATCGTAAAATTATATAGGAGTGTTAAATATGGATTTAGGAAATGTTTTAAAAAAAGCCGTGCGTTCAGGGAGTGTATATTGCTACCTTGTACTTACTATAGGCGGACTTGGACTTGCTGTGTACGGATTTTTAACGGCTGCTGATTTACCAAGCTGGGGATATTATGATGATGCACGAAATGAATTCTATTTATATGCTTTTATTGGTTTGGCAGCTGCTGCATTTTCTGGCTTTGTCACCTATAACAGAGTAAAACAATTTATATGTGTTTGTGAAAGAGGAATTAGCGGAGTTGCTCCAAAAGGCCTATTGTCGCAATCCTTTGAAGTATTGTACTGTGACATCAATAACGTCAGCGCTGCAGCAAACACACTCATTATTGACTGTAAAAACGCAAGATATAATCTATCAATCAAAGACGCCAAAGAGGTCTGTGAAATGATAGAAAACAGAATTAGCAAATAAACATATTTCGCTTAACGCATTGAATCAAACCTCTCTTTTTGTAATTTGTTCACAAAAAGAGAGGTTTTTTCTACATAGATATATTTTTGTACTGTAGTACAAAAAGCTCTTTACAAAACGGAAAATATGCTATATAATTAAGAAGAAAGAAAAAGAAGGTGAATTATGGAGCAGACAAGGCGTTCAAGAAAAAAAGAACAGACCCACCGTGCCATAATGCACAGCGCCAAGGTACTGTTTGAAAAAAACGGCATCAACAACGTGACGATTGACCGCATAGCAGAAGAAGCCGATATTTCACGCTCCACCTTCTTTACGCACTTTGAGTCGCTGGATGCTCTGCTTGGCGAAATTGCGGCAGAGGAAATCGGCGATATCCTCTCCCCTCTTGAGGACGACGGCAAGCCCACAATCGAAACTGTTTTCTCAAGGCTCAATGCGGATACATACCCCTACCCCTATCTTATGGGCGAGCTTTTTATGAGAAGCATTATCAACCAGGGTACCAGCCCTGCTGCCCGTGTAGATGCTCTGCTGCGGCAGGAAATCGAGCAGGGTGACTACTCAAAAATGCGTGAACAGTTTTCAAGCAAGGACATTTCCGCATTTATTTTCGGCGCTTATTTCGGCCTGATTTTCCAGAAGTTTATGAACGACGAGCCCTTTGAAAATCCGGACGAAACCAACCAAAAAATACAAAAACTTATAAAGTTTTTTAAGAATTAAGGAGGAAACCCAATGAGCAACGGTTACGCAATCAGCAACTGGCAGGACGCAAAAGACATTTACGCACGCCTTGCCAAACTCACATCACAGCCCATCTACAGCATTTCCGATGACGAACTCAAGAGAGTTCTCGAGCACTTCGACACAAAGTGCGCAAAGTCCAAGGAAATCACAACCGAGGCAAAGAAGTACATCCCCGGCGGTGTTCAGCACAACCTCGCATTCAACTTCCCCTTCCCCATCTGCGTAACTAAGGCAGAGGGTGCCTACCTCTACGACCTCGACGGCAATCAGTACATCGACTTCCTTCAGGCAGGCGGTCCCACAATCCTCGGCAGTAACTACGAGCCCGTACGTGAGAAGGTTATGGAACTTCTCAACACCTGCGGCCCCGTAACAGGCCTTTTCCACGAGGGTGAGCTTCTCCTTGCAAAGGAAATCAACAAGCATATGCCCAACGTTGAAATGTTCCGTATGCTCGGTTCAGGTACAGAGTCCGTTATGGCAGCAATCCGTGTTGCAAGAAACGCAACAAAGGCAAAGAGAATCATCAAGGTTGGCGGTGCTTACCACGGCTGGTCCGACCAGATGGTATACGGTCTTAAGATTCCGGGCAGCCGTCAGTTCCTTGAATCCCACGGTATTCCCGGCAGTGCTTACGGCACAACAGACGAAGTTCGTCCCAATGACCTTCATATGCTTGAAAAGATGCTCAAGCGCAACAAGATGCGTGGCGGCACAGCAGCAGTTATCGTAGAGCCCGTCGGCCCCGAAAGCGGCACACGTCCCATTGATAAGGACTACAACAAGGGCGTTCGTGAGCTTTGCGACAAGTACGGCTGTCTGTTCATCTTCGACGAGGTTGTTACAGGCTTCCGTGTAGGTCTCGGCGGTGCACAGGGCTACTTCAACGTAGTTCCCGACCTCACAATCTTCGGTAAGGTTGTTGCAGGCGGCTATCCGTCAGCAGGCGGTGTCGGCGGCAAGAAGGAATTTGTCAGCGGTATGGCTGCAGGTGTCGGCACAATGATGAAGCGTGCATACGTCGGCGGTACACTCGCTGCTAACCCGCTTTCCTCTTATGCAGGCTACTGCGCAATTCAGGAAATTGAAAAGACAGACGCTTGCGTCAAGGCAGGTCAGGCAGGTGACAGACTTACAGCAGGCCTTCAGCAGCTTGTTGATAAGTACGCTCTTCCCTATGTTGTTTACAACCAGGGCTCAATCGTTCACCTTGAGTGTACAGGCGCAATGAGCTACGACTTCAGCTCAATGAACCTTCTTGGCTCCGTTATTCCGCTTCTCAAGGCAAAGCCCGAAATGCTTCGCCGCAAGGTTGCTATGGAGGAAATGGGCGCAGCTTACATGGCTCACGGTATCGTTACCCTCGCAGGCAGCCGCCTTTACACATCACTTGCAGATACAGACGACATCATCGACGATGCACTCAACCGCTTCGAAGACGTATTCAAGAACGTCAAGGTCTGCACAAGAAACCTCGATAAGTAAGCGTATATAAAAAAAGAGCAAGGCATCAACCGCCTTGCTCTTTTTAATTAGTGCAAAGTGCAAAACGCAAAGTGCAAAGTTAAGGGTCGCTTCGCTCCGATTTTATAAAATGTTAATTTAGAGCGATTTATACAAATGGGTGAGGGCAAAGCCCTCCCACAATTTTGCATTTTGAACTTTGCATTTTGCATTGTTTGTCCCCGACAAACTGTAATTATCCAAACAATTTCTTAAACTTTATTTTCAATTTTACAAACGGTTCCCAGCCGCCGTATTCTTCCGACAAATCGGGGCGCTCGCTCCATTTATAATCTGCGCCAAGCTCGTAACCCAGCCATTCACGCACTACTTTTACGAAATAGAAATCAGGGCTTTTCACATAGCCGTAAGCGCCGACTTCCTGGTCGTAGCCGTAAACGGTAATCAGCTTTGCGTTGCCGAGCAGACTTTCCTTAAAATACTCACGGCAGGTTTCTTCATTGTCATAGTGTGCATAGCCCTCTGCGTTGGCGTACTCATTTCTGCCGTTCTGCGCAAGCTGCATATAAAGCGTATCAAGGTCATACGGGCAGGTTTTCGGGCTCATAGTCCAGCCGGGTGTGCAATAATCGTTGATGCAAACCCACGTAGGCGGATGCTCCGTAGTGTATTCTTCCGTGTAAGAAGAAATTGAAACTATATGCGAAACAATCTTGTGTTTCTCAATTCCCGCATCATAAAACAGCTTGCAGGTAAACTCAATATAATCGTGAATTACACCGTAAAGCAACTCTTTCGTGTAGTCCTCAACAGACATAAGGTTTTTACGGGCTTCTTTTTTCAGGCTTTCTTCATTGTAACCCATATTGTACAGGGCGTGCATACCGTACTGTGCACGCTCAAAATCCTGCATTGAAGCGCTGTCGTTGCCGCTGTAATCGGGAATCTGTGTTTCCCAACCGGTGTTAATACCTGCAAAAAGGTATGCCTTACCCTGCTCTTTGAGTCTGTTATAATTTTCGAGCAGTGGCTCTATAAAGCCCTTTGTGACCTGGTTTGAATACCAGTTGAGATATTTGGGCGAATTGAAGCACGGAAAACCGCCTGCCGTTGCAAACGGCACACCGCTCCAATTGCAATGCCACCTTGGCAGCATACCGTAGGACTGACCGCCCCATTCCTCGCCCTCTTCGGGGAAGGATATCCATTCGCACATTTCGGGGTCGTTATAAAACTTTCCGCCATCTTCGGTTGTTGCACCGTCGCCGAAATAGGTTGAATAATTTGTGCAGTCATCCATCTGGAAATAAACGGGCACATTGTACTTTTCAGCAAGCGCAAAAACGTGGTTGACTTCCTCGTTCATCTGCTCGATTGACTGTGTCAGGCACATCGGACCGACTACACCAAAGGCATACATACGCTTTGAGTCGGGGTCAATTTCACCGTGAAGCTCCACCATCTGCTTGACATACGGCTCAAGATTAAAATAATGCACGTTTGTAACCATAAAGACTACATACTGCGGGTCGTCCTCAGTGTACTGCGGCTTTTCAGGCTTATCGCCAAGCGAAGGGAAAATCATAACCGCCAGTGCGGTAAGTAAGCTGACTATCTTATTTAAAAAAGACATTCTTATACCTCTTTATAATAATCTTTATACCACTCTGCAAATCTCTTGAGACCCGTGCGGATATCGGTTTGCGGTCTGAAGCCGAAGTCTTTTTCGAGCTCGGATATATCGGCGTAGGTGCGGTAAACGTCGCCCGGCTGCATCGGGAGATACTCGATTTTCGCCTTGACACCTATCGCCTCTTCGAGTGCCGCAACAAACTCCTTGAGCGCTACGGGCTTATTGTTGCCGATGTTATAGACCTTTGCTCTTGCGCCGTTTTTCTCTTCGGGCACGGTGGGAATTATGTTCATTATGCCCTCGACGATATCGTCAACATAGGTGAAATCTCTTTCAAGCTCGCCGTAGTTAAAGAGCTTTATCGGCTCGCCTGCAAGGATTTTTTTCGTAAAGCTGAAGTAAGCCATATCGGGACGACCTGCAGGGCCGTAAACCGTGAAGAAGCGCAAACCCGTTGCGGGTATGCCGAAAAGGTGGCTGTAGGTGTAAGCCATAAGCTCGTTTGACTTTTTCGTAGCCGCATAAAGGCTGATGGGGTTATCCACCCTATCGTCAACGGAAAACGGAACTTTGTCGCTGTTGCCGTAAACAGAGCTTGACGATGCATAAACGAGATGCTTTACGGGGTTGTTGCGGCACGCCTCTAAAATATTGAAAAAGCCGATTACGTTGCTGTCGATATACACCTGAGGATTTTCAATGCTGTAGCGTACGCCTGCCTGTGCGGCAAGATTGATTACAACGTCCGCCTTGTGCTCTTCAAAAATTCCGGTAAGCTCGACCTTATTGGAAATATCGCAACGGATAAAGGTGAAGTTTTCGTATTTTTCAAGCAGAGAAAGTCTGTGGTATTTAAGACTCACATCGTAATAATCGTTTATGTTGTCTATGCCGACAACTTCAACTCCCGTTTCAAGCAGACGCTTTGCAAGATGACTGCCGATAAAGCCTGCCGCACCTGTGAGAATTACCTTACTGTATTGCATCTTTCTTTTTCCTTCCTCTCTTTTTCTTCTTGCTTTCTTTTGCAAGCTGTGCTTCAAGCACGGGGTCATAATCTTCCTTAAGAGGTTTCCAAAGTGTATAGAGAATTGAGCTTTCCTTCTCGCCGCAGAAGCGTATTCTGCTTGTTGTGAAGAAGCTGTCGCCAACTGAAACGGTATACGGACGGCGGCTGTTATCCCCGACAGAGCTGACAAGCAGCCTAACTTTACACCATTCGCTTTCGCCATCTTTATTTATGCTTGAGCGTATTGCAAACTTTTTATCGGACTCAACAAAGCTCAAAGACACCACGCCGTCCTCACGTACAGAGAGTGAAGGTGCTGTTCCCTTGATATCAAGCGGTTTAGGCACGGTCCAGCGTACACCCATATCGTCCGAATAAGAGGCAAAAAGCTCACCCGATGAACAGAGAACGGCAAGCACTCTGCCGTTTTTCAGTTTAACTACGCCGGCGTGGGAATAAGTTCTGCCAGTTTCGATTTCAGGCACAGTTCCGACAAGTGCGAAGCCTTTACAGACGTTCTGTGTTCTGTATGCAAGTGCTTTGCCGTCTTTAACACCGAGCCACAGAATTTCACCGCCCGAAAGCACGGCTGCGCTCTGTGAAAACAAGGCAGGTGCTTCGTATATTTCTTTGATTTCCTCGCCGTTATCGGGGATGAGGGCATAGTGAATACCGCCCTGTCTTTCCTCTGCCGACAGCAGCGTAGCGGCGGCTGTGTTGTTCGCCTTGAAGGTGTTGAGCACAGAGCCTTCAAGGCGTGAGGGATAGTGAAGATAAGCATTGCTCCTCGTGCGCCAACCGAGCAACAGACCCTGCGGAGTTTGTGTCAGGGTGACGTTGCCGATTTGCAACGGAGTTGTTACGACATAGCGTTTGCCGGCCGAGGCAATCTGCTTCGGGTCAGATGAGCGCATCAGGCAGATTGAGGACACAAGCGTGTTTTCTTTTACCCTTGTGCAGGCAAAGGCAACGGCAACGCTGCCGTTTGAACACACCGCAACAGCAGGCGACCCGCAGCCGCCGACAATCTGCTCACTCTTGCGGCAGACAAAGCCCTGCTCCTTTAAATCAACAAGCACCGCATCGTCATTATCCGTAATGCGGCGGATGATACCTATGACAAGCGCTATGATGTAAGGCATCATCTTTGCAGGTGCCTTGAGAAGCTTTACAAATGCTAATATCTTTTTTATAGCTTTTTTATTCATCTGCGTACCCCCATTCCTATTATTGCCAATAATCCACCTTATGCGGCAGACCGATATCTTTTGCCTTGAATACTGGCTCTTCGCCTGCTTTGCGCCGGCTGTCGTAATCCTTAAGCGCACGGAAGGCATACTTGCTCAGATAAAGAATTACGGGCATATTTATAAGTGCCATACCGCCCATAGTAATATCGGCAATATTCCACAGCAAATCGGCACTTAAGCCTGCGCCGACAAAAATAACGAGAGAAGCAACAATATGATACACCGTCATAAATGCTTTACTCGGCTGTTTTTTGAGAATATAGATAAGCGCCTGGTCAACATAATAAAGATTGCCCAGAAGTGTTGTGAAGGCAAAGAGTATCATTGAAACCGTAATAAATATCGGGCCGATTTCGCCGAATGCGGAAGAAAGAGCTGCCTGCACATACGGTGCACCCGAGAGTTCTTTGATAGGCTCAACGCCCGAGGACATACACATAAATGCCGTTGCGGAGCAGATAAGAACTGTATCAAGGAAAACGGAGAGCACCTGCACAAGGCCCTGCTTAATCGGGTGCTTTACCACGGCGGAAGCGGAAGCGTTGGGCGCAGAGCCGACACCGGCTTCGTTGCTGAAAAGGCCACGCTTGATGCCGAACATTACGCAGGAGCCTGTAAATCCGCCGAAGATAGCCTTGAAATCAAAGGCTTCCTCGAAAATGCGTGCGAATATACCGGGCAGGGTTTTGAAATTAATTACAACCATAATGAGTGCAACGAGAATATAGATTACACCCATAATCGGCACCATAAAGCTCGTTACCTTGATAACACGCTTGCCGCCGCCCATAAGGCAGTAGCACACGATTGCGGCAAGGATAAAGCCGATTATCCACGGTGAGGTTTTGGCATCATAAAAGCTGTAGCCCGAAAATGTGGACTGCAGATTGTAGGAAGCGAGCATATTGAAGCCGAAGCCGAAGGTTGCAACGAGAAAGAAAGTGAAAACAAGTGCCAACAGACGGCTTTTGAGTGCCGCTTCAATATAGTAGGCAGGGCCGCCGCTGCAGCCGTCAGGCGTTTTCTTTTTGTAAATCTGTGCAAGCGTGCTTTCCACAAGAGCGGAAGCACAGCCGATAATCGCAATCAGCCACATCCAGAAAACCGAGCCGAAGCCGCCCAGACAAAGTGCCGTTGAAACACCGACGATATTACCCGTGCCGACACGGGAAGCGGTTGAAACCATAAGCGCCTGGAAGGACGAAACGCCCTTACCGTCGGCAGGCTTTTCGGTGACCGCTCTGATTTGTTCCTTAAAAAGTCTGAACTGCACAAATTTCGTGCGGAAGGTGAAATAAAGACCGCCCGCAACAAGAAGAATGATAAGCACATAGCTGTAAAGCGCATCGCTTATCGACGCTACAATACTGTCAAGCATAAATAAGTTTTTTCCCTCAGATAATTATCGTAAATGCGGGAGGCGTAACGCCTCCCCTACAAATTACATATACTTTTCTATTGCCTTGTTAATCATTTCAACTGCCTCGTTGACTACTGCATCATCGGCTTCAACGAGGTTGGCAAGAGGAGCACGGACACCGCCGAGCTCGAGACCCTCACGCTTTTTGAGCGTTGCCTTGATTACGGCGTACATATTGCCCTTTGCGGAACAGAGCTTATAAATGATATTGTTGACATCGTTCTGCAATTTTCTTGCGGTTTCAATTTCGCCGTTGCCCAGAAGCTCGACGAGCTTGAGATAAAGCTCGGGCATAGCGGAATAAGTGCCGCCGATGCCACCGTCAGCACCGATAAGAAGGCCGCTGATAAACTGCTCGTCAGGGCCGTTGAATACAACAAAATCTCTGCCGCCGAGTGTGCCCTCGTGCTTGAAAACCTGAATATCCATAGTGGGCATTGAGCTGTTTTTAACGCCTATCATCCTCGGATTTTTGAGCATTTCACGAAGCAGAGGCAAAGTAAGCGCAATACCTGCAAGCTGGGGGATATTGTAGATAATAAAATCTGTGTTGGGGGCGGCGGAGGAAATATCGTTCCAGTACTTTGCAATTGCGTGCTCGGGGAGCTTGAAATAGATAGGCGGAATTGCGGCAATTGCATCAACACCGAGGCTTTCTGCGTGTGCAGCAAGAGCCATACTGTCACGGGTGTTGTTACAGGCAACGTGAGCAATAATTGTGAGCTTACCCTCGGCTGCCTTTACAACGTGCTCAAGCACGGTTTTGCGTTCTTCAACTCCGTGGTAAATACATTCGCCCGAGCTGCCGCCGACGTAAACGCCCTTGACACCTTTTTTGATAAGCCAACGTGTGAACGCCTCTATTCTTTCGGGAGAAATTTCGCCGTTATCGTCATAGCAGGCATAGAAAGCAGGGATAACACCCTGATATTTTGTTACATCCATTTTTATTTCCTCTTTTCGTTAGTTTATTTAGTGAGTTCGTCAATCATCTTATCGACCATTACGAGCATTCTCGGCAGGTGGAAGGGGCCCTTGAAGGTTGAGCCCTTGCAGGGAGGCATAGTCGGCTTACCGTCACGGCGAAGATAACCGTACCACTCGCCGAATTCCTTATCGTAAAAAACCTTGAGGCAATAGTCAAAGGTCATATAGAACTTATCAAGGTATTCTTCCTTGCCCGTGTCACGGTAAAGCATCAGCGCAGAAATGAGAATTTCGTTGTGAGGCCACCAGAGCTTCATATCGTGCTCGTAGCTTTCGGGAGGAAGACCGCATGCATCAATAAAATAGAGCAGTCCGCCGTATTCCTTGTCCCAGCCTGCGTTGAACGCCTGATTGAAAATCAGCTCGGCTTTTTCAATAAGCTCCTTGTCACCGGTGCGCTTTGCGTGTTCGAGAAGGAACCATACGCCCTCAATATCGTGGCCGGGGTTGATTACTCTGCCCTCGGTGAATTCAAGCCTTGCTTCGCCGTTGGGGCCTACGTTTTCAAGCAGACAGCCAAGCTCGGGGTGAAGGTGATATTTTAAAATGTCGCTTACACACTCATTTGCTCTTTCTTCATAAAGAGCCTTTCTTTCGGGATCAACGCCGAGCATAACAGCGGTCATATTAAGATAAATCATCGGGTAGCCAAAGCCCCTGCCCGTACGGGTTTCGGGAATTGTCTTTGCACCAAGACCTGTCGGGTCGGGCATACCGTGCCAGAGATTCCAGTACATATCGTAAGCCTTGCGTGCTCTTTCAAGGCACACCTCTTCACCCGTTACGCCGTAGTATTCGGCGTTTGCAATCGCATAAAAAGCCTCGGAATAAAAATATCTGCGCTGGCGCAGCGGCTTACCGTCACCCGTGACGGTGAAATACATTCTGTCGCCTGCCTCACGGTTGATGCAGTATTTTTCCATAAAGTCAAGGCAGGATTTGCTCGCCTGCAGCCACTCGGGCTTTACGCCGTAATTTTTGCAAAGCCAGGCAAACGTCCACGCACAGCGGCCCTGCATCCACACGCTCTTGTCGGTTGAATATATTTTACCCTCACGGTCAAGGCAGGTGTAAACGCCGCCGTTTTCTTTATCAATACCGTTATTCAGCCAGAAGCTTATACAGCCGTCAAGCTGCTCTCTGACCGAATTCTTTACTTCAAGAAGTTTTTGCTTGTCCATAGTTATTTTCTGCCTTTCTTACGAATTAATCTGATTATGTTCAAAATTATTAAAACCAATATTTCTGCCGGCAACAGAGCTATAAACACCTTGCCCAAAACACTTTTGCCTTCGGTTTCTCCAACCATACAGATACCTATAACCAGCAGAAGAATAAAAACGCCTGTAACAACCGCCGCTATTCTTTTCTGCCTGACGAATGCCTTTTTACTCAGTTTCTTGTTGGGGAACAGTTCGGATATTGCCTCAACAAAAAACTCAACGAAGAACTCCATAAGAAAATCCATATCATTTTCTCCTGTTTGTCTCTTATTAAATTTTAATATAACATCTTAATAAAAAATTGTAAAGAACAACACGATAAATATTATACTTTTTAAAATGTTAGTTATTGAAAATCTTATCTTGCATAGATTGTTTGCAATTTGTAGGGGACGGCGTTATTCCCCTAATAGGGGAAATGTCACAAAGTGACAAAAGGGTAATGGCAAAGCCGTAACCTCGACGTCCCACTCGTACGGATTATGTTACTTTTGTCAAGCGTTACAAAAGTAACCAAAAGAACTTTGGGGCTTGGTGCACTCCGCTTACGGCTGACGACAATCAGTCCGCTCAGCAGACAGAACAAAAAAAGTTTTGTTCTGCTGCCGCAACGGCTCTCAAGATCTGTTCAGACTTTTAATGTTCGTGTTGTCGCCTGCGGAACTTCGCTTGGATAAATGAATTAGGTTTGGTGCCCGTCAGCCTGCTTCGTTCAAACTGCCGACATAGTTTATTTCTATGTTGACTTTATAATTTGTGTATGGTAAATTTGTCAAAATAAAAAACTGTTGACAGTCCACTCTGACAGGCTTATAATACATATAAAGTGAATATTCTTTGGGGCGAGGTGAAAATCCTCACCGGCAGTAAAAGTCTGCGAAGGAAAACCGGCTGCGGTTTTCCCCGAATCGGTGCAATTCCGATACCGACGGTAACAGTCCGGATGGGAAAAGGCGAAGTATCATACTTCGCAAAACACTTATTGTGTTTGATTTTAAGAAGCCGCCCTTAAATCGGGAAGGCTTCTTTTTTCTTGAAGAATATCCGCAAATATTTTTTGAGGTGAAAATGATGTCAACACACGAAAACGGTACAAAAAAATTCACAACGAAGCGAATTGTTTTCATTGCGCTTTTTGTGGCGCTCAGCTTTGCGTTAAGCTTCTTCTCGTTCCCGATTTTTCCTGCGACGCCGTATATGAAGCTCGATTTCAGCAACGTTTTCATTCTGCTGACGGGTCTGCTTTTCGGCCCTGTTGAAGGCATTGTCGTTTGCGTACTCAAGGAAATTATCGGCATCACCAACAGCTCAAGCGGCGGTGTGGGCGAGCTTGCAAATGCGATTATGACAACCTCGTTTATTCTTCTCCCCTCGCTTATTTACCGAATAAAGAAAAGCACAAAGGCTGCTATTATTTCGCTTATACCTGCCTGCCTTATCGGCACGGCTGTTGCGCTTGTTACAAACCGCTTTATTATTTTCCCGATGTATATGGGCGACGGTGCTGCGGCAGTATTTGAGAGCGCCTTCTGGTTTGCGGTTGCATTCAACCTTATCAAAACCGCTTCAATCAGCCTTATTACGGGTGTAATGTTCAAGAGGCTTGCTTACTTTGTAAAGAAATACAGAATTTAAAGGTACTTGAAAAATGTTTAATTTTTTTGTTGATGACTCAAAGCGTCAGGGAGATATATTTTATATTGACGGCACGGATTTCAACCACATTAAAAACGTGCTTCGTATGCGTGTGGGTGACGAATTGCTTGTGAGCTCTCTTGGCACAAGCCACCTTTGCGAAATTGAAAGCCTTGACGGCGACACGGCAGTTGTAAAAATAACCTGCGAAAATTACCAAAGCACAGAGTTGCCCGTAGAAATAATACTGTTTCAGGGCTTGCCCAAGGCGGACAAGCTCGAGCTTATTATACAGAAAACGGTTGAGCTTGGCGTAACAAAAATCGTGCCCGTTGAAATGAGCCGCTGTGTGGTAAAGCTGGACGAAAAGAAAAAGAATGCCAAGGTCATCCGTTGGCAGGCAATTGCCGAAAGCGCAGCAAAGCAGAGCAAGCGCACGGTTATACCCGAAATCGGCAACGTTTTAACCTTTAAGCAGATGCTTGAAGAGGCAAAAGCACTTGACATTTTCCTTGTGCCTTATGAAAACAAGGACGGTATGGCGGCAACAAAGGCGGCACTTGACAAAATCAAAAGCGGTATGAAGGTCGGCATACTCATAGGCCCCGAAGGCGGTTTTGAAGAAGCGGAGGTCGAGGCGGCAATCTCGCTGGGCGGTGAAGCAATTTCGCTTGGCAGCAGAATACTGCGCACGGAAACAGCCGCAATCACCGCAACAGCAATGTGTATGCTTCATATTGAAATGAGTGAACAGAAATGAAAGAGTTACCTTCTGCTTTTACAGAGCGTATGAAAAAAATCCTCGGTGACGAGTACGACGATTTTGAAAAAGCTATGCACGAGCCGTGTGTAAAGGCGTACAGAGTCAATACAGATAAAATCAGCCTTGAGGATTTTGAGAAAATAAACATCTTCGGCAAGGAAAAAATCCCTTATGTTGAAACGGGCTATTATCTTGAATATGACAAGGTGGGCAACCACCCCTACCACCACGCAGGTATGATTTACGTTCAGGACCCGGGTGCAATGGCAACGGCGGAATGTGTTGAAATTCAGCCCGATTGGCACATACTCGATATGTGTGCCGCACCGGGTGGTAAAAGCACACAGCTTAAAAATAAACTCGGTGAAAACGGCGTGCTTGTTTCAAACGAAATCATAGCCTCACGCTGTAAAATCCTCACGGGTAACGTCGAAAGGCTGGGCTTGAAAAACACCGTCACCACCTGTATGGACACGACAAAACTTGCAAAAACCTTCCCCAAGACATTTGACCTTGTTATGGTTGACGCACCTTGTTCGGGCGAGGGTATGTTCCGCAAGGACGATATCGCCATTGATGAGTGGAGTGAGGACAACGTAAAAATGTGCGCCCAAAGGCAAAGCGGCATACTTGAAAACGCTGCCGTCTGCGTAAAAGACGGCGGCTATATAGTCTATGCCACCTGCACATACTCCCTCGAGGAAAACGAAATGACGGTTGATGAATTCCTCACCAACCACCCCGAATTTGAGCTTGTACCCGTTAAAGAAGAGGTCAGGAAAGCCACGGCAGACGGCATAAAATTTGACGGCTGCAGATGCGAGAATATTCATTTTGCAAGGCGTTTTTACCCCCACAAATCCAAGGGTGAGGGGCAGTTTATGGCGGTGCTTCACAATACCGCACCCGAAGAATACGCAAAACCCGTGAAAATAAAAACAGAAAAACAAGACAAAACCGTTTTTGATTTTCTTGACAGCGTATTGACTGATTATGATAAAGAAAACGTGAAGATGTACAACGGCAATCCCGTTTACTTTACACCTGATTTCGATGTACCTAAAGGCGCTGCCTTCTGCTGCGGAGTGACCATAGGCGAAATCAAGAAGAATTACATTCAGCCTCACCACCAGTTTTTTATGGCTATGGGCGATAAATTCAGGCGTAAAATCGAACTTAAAGCCGACAACGAGGAAATCAAAAAATATCTCCACGGCGAAGAGATATCCGCAAACTGCGAAAACGGCTGGGCTGTTGTTACGGTGGACGGCTGTGCTGTGGGCGGAGTCAAGGTTTCCAACGGCACGGCAAAAAACCACTATCCCAAAGGATTACGCACAAAATAAAAAAAGCGAGCTGATATTATGCGATTTGCTGCTGACCACGATTTTCATATTCATTCCACGGTTTCGAGCTGCTGTAGGGACGAAAAGCAGACACCCGAAGCCTTACTCCGCTATGCCGAAGAAAACAGCTATAAAAAAATCTGCCTGACCAACCATTTCTGGGATGAAACGGTTGAAAGCGAAGCCGAGTGGATTGAGGAACATTATTTTGAGCCCGTGTGCTCTGTTTTGCCCTTACCGCAAAGCGAAAACGTGCAGTTTCTTTTCGGTGCGGAAGCGGATATGGACTACAATTTCGTTTTCGGCATAAGCCCCGAAAGGCTTGAAAAATTTGACTTTGTGACCGTTGCCACAACACACATGCACCTTGACGGCAACACGGTGAGGACGAAAATTCAGTCCCCCGAAGAAGCGGCAAAGCTATGGTTTGAACGCAACGAAGCGTTGCTTCAAAAAAATCTGCCGTGGCACAAAATCGGCATAGCACACCTGACCTGCGGACATATTTTAAAAGAGCGTACACCCGAGGTTATAAAGCTGCTTGACGAAAAAAGGCTGTACGCTTTTTTTGCCGACTGTGCTGAAAAAGCTTTAGGAATTGAGCTGAATATGAAAACACTTAACATGAGCGAGGAAGCAAAGGAAATTCTGCTCAAGCCCTATCACATAGCCAAGGACTGCGGCTGCAAATTCTACCTCGGCAGCGATTCACACAGGCAATCCGCATTGGTTGATGTCAAGCAGAATTTTGAGGATGTAATAACCCTGCTTGATTTAAAAGAAAGCGATAAATTTGAACTTTGCAGATAAGAAAAAAGGCGGAGCAAGGAAACTTTCCTTACTTCGTCTTTTTACGCTTTTGTTTTGTCTGCTTGTAAAGCTCCTCTGCCGCCAGTCTTGTTTTGGCAACGGGTGTATTATCCTGCGGAAAGCAGTAATACAGCACATCATTATTACCTATACAGATAACGTCGCCAATCTCATACCAATAATAATCTGCATACAAACTGTAGCTTGCAAGAGGATTCTGCTCAAATCTGAGCTTTCCGTCACAGCCCGTCAGCCGAAAGCCGTCAACAGTGTGAAGCAGTTTACCCTTGCCAACATTGTAAATCGCTTTATAATCGACCATCATTCTGATTATAACATCGGTTTCCATATTGTATGTGCCGTTTTCAAGCTCCTCACGGACACATTTCCGCTCCCACGCATACCAATCGGGTATATGGGAAAATTTGGTTTTTCCGTCGGTTGCGGAAAGCTCACCAAGCGGTGTAAGCTCCCACTCCTTACCGCAGTTTGAGCAAGAAAGACGGGTACCCTTGCCGTTCATTTTCTTCTCATCACCGCACTCACAGCACTTATAAAGTATTCTGTGCAGCCCATCGGCACGAAACGGCTCATTAATCTCAACGCCGTTAACCTTCTGCCATGCAAAATTGTCGAAGCTGAATTCCCTGTCCAGAAGCTCGTCCAGCTCTTTCGTTGACTTTTCTTTAATTTCCTGCGGTGTCAGCAGGCATTTCACGTGAGCGCTTACCTTTACCTTTCGCTTTTGGAGCATATTGTAAAGCGGGTCACGGGCAAAAGCGCCCTTTGTTATTACCGTAACAACGGGCACTCCCAGCCTTTTGAGAAGCACACCCATTTTCCTCGGCAAGGCGGTGGCCGTGCCATCAAACGAGTAGCTGGCTTCGGGGTACATTAGAACGCTTGTGTTTTTCTCTTTGAGCAGATACTGCATATCCTCAATAAGCGTAAAATCGCTGACAAATTTTCGTGTCGGAATACAGCCTATCATGCTCATAAGCTTTTTCTTGCCGACAAAGCCGTCCGAGGTGCAGACTATGCCGTAGGGCTTGGGATAAAATATTCTTGATGCAATTTTAAGGTCAATAAAACTCGAATGATTCATAAGGATAAGGCAGGGCTTGTCCTTAACTTCTTCCATCCGCTGCGTTGTGTAAGAAAAATTTGTTGCAAGCAAATCGGGTATTGATGCAAGACGGATAACACTTGAAAGCAATATATTGGGCTTTTGCGGTTTGATGCGTTCGCACCTCGGCAAAGCGATAACCTTTTCGTAGCTCAAGTCCTTTGTTTTTATTTTCATCTGTATTTCTCCTCGGGATAAGTTAAGCTGAACTTACCTAAGGTTATTTTACAGTTTATTTAATTAAAAATAAGGAACAAAATTCTTACAAAAAAGCTAAATTTTACATCTGCTCCAATATATACTGTTTTACGTCCTCTAATTTGCTCTTTTCCCACGCCTTTTCCTTTTCTTTTTCGGCAAGGGGAACAAGGATGAAGAAATCGAGCGTTTCGCCGGGTACACGACCTGTACGAAGCGGCTCGGCAAAATGCTCAGCCCACTCCTCCTTGGTTGCGTTTTTAAAGCGGTCGGGTTTTAAAAAGGTCATCTGCCGTTTTGTGGCGGCAATGTGCATTTTAGCCGAAAGCGGAGAGAGAAGCTCATATTCTTCCTCCTGCACATCGGTAAAAATCCTCGGTAACGGTGCTTTTACAATTTTTTCATCGCCACGGATAATTTCAAGCCCCATAGGCTCCCACGAAAATTCGGTTTCGGTGAAATTGATTTTAACAAGCAGACCGAACTCGGTATTGAACTGCGAACGCTGATACGGTGTATCAAAAATAAAATTGCCCAGCGAATAAAAGATTACCTTATCCCCTACCGTTTCATAATTCATCGGCACGTGAGGATGATGCGCAACAACAATATCCGCACCCATTTCAAGGTATTTGTGATACCTCTCTCTTGTATAGGGTGAGGGCAGCGGCGTAAACTCTTCGCCTGCGTGGGCAACAACAACGCACCAACGGCATTTCGCCTTTATTTCATTTATCGTGTTTTGTATTTCATCAAGGTCGCTCCAACTGTAACAGCCTGCCTTGTTTTCGTCCGCCTTACGGCACGCACGCTGATACCCGACACCAAACAGACCTATTCCTCCTGCCTCATCCAGAATCACGGGCTTGCGTGCTTCAAAAATATTCATACCTGCGCCTATGGTCTGCACCGAGTTTTCGGCGGCAATTTCGAGCGTACTTTTAATACCGTACTCCCCTGCATCCATAATATGATTATTGCAGATGTTCCATATATCGGCGTGGCAGTTATTGAGCACCTTTACTGCCTCAGGGTCAATTGTGTGAAGCAGCTGTTTTGCACCGTCATTAGTTGTGTTCTGTTCAACGGGCGCAACAGGACCCTCGACATTGGCAACAACGTGGTCTGCCGAGCGCATAAATCGGAGCACTTCGGAGGAAATAAGCTCTTCGTCATTCCACTTGCCGTACATAAATCTGTCAAAGCCGATGTCACCCGTAAACACAATGGATGATTTGTTTTTCATAACTCTTTCCTTTCTTTAAGAAGGATAAAATTATAATACCATAAGCAACAAAAAAGAGCAATAAAGGCTGATTAAAATTTATAAATGCAATTTACAAATACCGTGTATCTTATATTCGTTTCCGTAATCGAAATGAATATTGATTGCGTTTGAGCCCTGCTCAAGCTCATAAGCCGATTGCTGCATAAGCTTTTTTCCGTGATAAACTGCGAATCGGATTTTCCTGTCGTCATCCCACGGTACGCTTTCGACAAGCTCAAACACAGGCTCGGTATTTACCCGTCTCCCGAACAGCTCATCCGTGCTTATCATAAACACATCCGCAATTTCGGGCAAAAGCATAATATCGGGCAGGTTGATTTTCTGCTCCCACTTTGAAACCGCCTGCGCAGAAACATTCAACCGCTCGGCAAACTCTTCCTGTGTCATTGCATTCAGCCTTCTGTAATATGCAATACGTTCTCCTATGTTTGTTTTCATTTTTTACAAACCCCTTTCATCAACGCTTCATATTCGTTGATTTCATTATACGGAATAAAACGGATAAATTAAAGATATCATCCGGAGTTTTATTGAGAGTAACGGTTGATATGTAGAAAAAATCAGCGAAGCGGCATCACTAACGCAGTGACATCATTAGTGTAAACGACATCATTTGCCATAGGCAAACATCATTGAAAAAAGCCCACGCTATGCGTGAGCTTTTTTCTTTGGTACGATTGTTAATAACGGATTCAATAAAATAAATGTTTATCGGCAGTAACATACATATTCTACACTTGTACTTTTGCTGAAAATAACAACTTAATTACAAGGAGATTGTTATGTCACATTTTATTGAAGATTTTTATTACGGAAATATTGAACCCCAAGAAAGTATAACAGAACTAAAATCAGAAATCAAGAAGAAGTTGGATGCCCTGTCGCAAACTGAAGAACAACTTACTTCAAAATTAACCGAGGAAGAAAAAGATTTGTTCTTGAAATATGCAAGTCAATCCAATGAATTTCTTTGCGTGAGCAATGCTGACAGCTTTATCGCAGGCTTCAGGCTCGGTGCTAAATTTACATACGACACATTTGTTACTGAATGAAAGGAAGGTATAGTTATGAATAAATCATCATTTGAACAAAACGGCGGAAGTTATAGAGTTGTTGGTGATTACAAAATCCCCAACATCACATTACCTGCCGAAGCAAACAAACCACTTGGTGTGTGGGGATTGAAGCGTAAAGATTATCTAATGCACCACAAACGAGTACAGTTTAACATTATGCTTATGTCAGGAACACTATGGGCTCATCTTGCAGAGGTTGATGAACAGGCAACAGATATGTTCTCTCGGCTGGTAGAACAGATGAAATTTAATGAGGGTATCACAGAACAACTCAAAGCAGATGACCAAATGGAATGGGTTGCTCGAATGAATAATATTGAAGCACGGGTCAGAGAGGTTGTTAATCACGAACTGATTTTCAATATATAGATAAATAGCAGGGACAACATGAGTCTAAAAGTTGTTCCTGTTTTCGATTTATGAAATCAACCACAAGTTATACTTATGGGAAACGCCAAAGCGAAAGCGTTGATTGTTAGAAAAAAAGACCTCCTTTGATATAATAGGAAATGCAACACCAACTGCAAAAACCAAAAATCAAAGGAGGTCGAATAACTGTGGATGCAAGTAGTTTATCACACACAAGATGGAAGTGTCAATATCACATAGTTCTTGTACCGAAGTACAGAAGGAAGGTAGTGTACGGGAAGTTAAGAAAGGATATAGGAGCAATCTTGAGGCGGTTGTGTGATTACAAGCATGTTGAAATAATAGAAGCACACGCAATGCCAGACCACATACATATGTTGTTGTCGATACCGCCAAGTATATGCGTGTCAGAATTTATGGGATGCTTGAAGGGAAAAAGTACTCTTATGATTTTTGAAAGGCACGCACAGCTAAAATATAAATATGGAAGGCGAGTGTTTTGGGCAAAAGGATATTATGTGAGTACGGTTGGAGGAAACAAAGCAGCAATCCAAAAGTACATAAAAGAGCAAGAAACACAGGATATGGTTTCAGACCAACTGACATTCAAGGAATATGAGGATCCGTTTGCTCATATAGCAAAGTCATAACCACCAGTTAAACTGGTGGTTTGCACAGGCCCTATAAGGGCCGCCTACTGGCTTGCCGACTAAAAGTCGGCACTGAAGTTTGACACCGCATTACTATCTCAAGCAGCCGCTCTCGTGCGGCTGTTTATTTTTGCTTAGTTATTCTTGTCACCCGTGAACGGGTCGATGTACTCTTTGAGTGATATCTGGTCATT
>JAFXBF010000017.1 GCA_017516745.1 Clostridia bacterium | reverse complement strand
ATACACAGACCCGTTTACGGGTAAGTAAGTAACAAACCTTTGCGGTTGGTAGTCGTAGGGTGCGCCTCCAGGCGTTGCCAGTATAGGAAGGGCTTTGCCCGCATATGAAGAACCCCCGGCTAAGCCGGGGGGTTCCTATTATTCGGATAAATTTTCTATATGTTCTTTCAGGGCATTCCAATTATTGACAGTTATGTATTTACCTGTGCTTTCGTTCTCGCATACTTTAAACGGTGTGTTCGATTTAGTGTCAAGCAAAACAGGTGTCATACCAACACCGGAGCTTCCGAGAATATCGGGTATAAAACTATCACCGCAATACCAGCATTCGCTCGGGTCGAGGTTTGCGTAACCCGAAGCTGTCAGGAAAATATCCTTGCATGGTTTGCAATAAAGAATGTCTGCACTTGTAAGACAAAACTCAAACCTTACATTCGGTATCCATCTTTTAAGTGCAAGAGCAAGGCTTTCTCCGCTCATTGCGTTGTTGCTGATAACGGCTGTACGGATTGAAAGGGAATGCAATGTATACAGCAACTCGGGCACACCGTCAATAACTTTTCTTGATGAATTGTAGCGGTCAAAAATCTCTTCCTGTTCAATCATCGGTATATCAAATTTAAGACCGCTTTTCATTGTCACATACTTGATTGGTGCTGAAAGCGGCATATCAAGCGGAATATCGGATTTTGACTTAAGACCCGTTATTTCGGTCATATATTCATCCCACAGTAAAGCAAGTGTGGTATTGTCTGTTATATCGGGATTTATTGCTGCAGGCCTTAATTGTGCCAGACCGTCAATTGGTATGCAAGGCCCGTCGTCAAATAAAGTACCGCCGACATCGAACAGTATCATTTTCGGTTTTTTATTGTATGCCATAGTCTTATTTAATCAGGTCGTGTTCTTTAATGAACTTAACGGTTTCGTCAACGGTTGTGAATGCGAGTGCAACGCTTGTATCAGCAGCACCGTAGTAAATAGCTATTCTGCCCGTTTCGCTGTCAGCAAGTGCAGCGCAGGGGAAGACAACGTTGGGAACATCGCCTACACATTCGTAAAGCTCGTGCGGTGCAAGGAGAAAGCTGTCGCAACGGTGAAGCACCTTCCAAGGCTCATCTTTATCGAGTATAGCCGCACCCATTGCGTATGTAAAGCCATTACAGCTTGTGAGAACACCGTGGTAAAACATCAGCCAGCCTTCGTCAGTTTCAATGGGTGTCGGGCCTGCACCGACCTTGGTCATTTCCCAGTTCTTTTCGGGCTTCATAACAAATCTGTGCTTACCCCAGTAGGTTAAATCTTTGCTGTGGCTGAGGAAAATATCACCGTAGGGTGTGTGGCCTCTGTCGCAGGGACGGATGAGAAGCAGATATTCGTCGTTAACTTTTCTCGGGAAAAGAACGCCGTTTCTTGCCACAGGATAACAGGCATCCTCAAGCTGTACCCACTCCTTGAAATCGGTTGTGTAGGCAATACCGATGGTTGTTCCGTGAGGAGTGAGATTTACCCATGAAAGGTAGTACTTGCCGTCAATCAGGCAGAGCCTTGGGTCGTAGCCTCTGAAAATGACCTTTTCTTCAAGCTCCCAGTTGATAGCATCCTTACTGTAGCCGACAACAAGTGTGTGGTCACGGCTCATAACATCAACACGGAAAACGCCTGCAAAGCCGTCGCCGTAGGGAACAACGGCAGAGTTAAAAATGCTGTTAGCCATATAAAGGTTATCTCTTGTGATAATTGGGTTACCGTCGTAACGCCATACGGGATATCTGTATCCTTCGGGCTTATCCTGCCACGGAATGTTGGGTATATTTTCGCCGATAATTTTTGACATAATCAGACCTCCTGAATTATTCGGTGATAGTTTATCTTTATAGTACCATACTTGCGGCTGAATAGCAAATCAAACTTTTATTATTTGCTTTGACATTCCACGGACTGCATAGTATAATAAATTTGATACAACAGGTGGACGGTGAATTATATGAAAATTATGCAGAAAGCGCTTGGCTTTGTTGCACGTAAAATAAATTCTCTTGCACAGGCACAGGGCACGGGCTTTGCCGAGGGCGAGGTTACACCGGGTATGCCCGAGCTTGTCCGTGCTGCTGCGACGGAGGGTGCTGTTCTGCTCAAAAATAACGGTGTTCTTCCTTTTGATAAAACCGAAAAAATCTCGCTTTTCGGAAGAATTCAGGTCAATACATTCTTTGTCGGCTACGGTTCTGGCGGTGATGTAAGTGCACCGTATAAGGTAAGCTACCTTGATGGAATAAAGAATTGCGAGGATATAATTCTCAATACCGAGCTTTCCGAAATTTATGAAAAATGGTGTGAAAAGAATCCCGTTTTCGACTCTGTTTGGGGTATGTGGCCCCGTTTTCTGCCTGAAATGCCGTTGGACAAAAATACAGTTAAAACTGCTGCACAAAACTCCGATGCGGCTGTTGTATTCATCGGCAGGTCATCGGGTGAAGACAGAGAAAATATTCTTAAAAAGGGTAGTTATTACCTGACGGATGAAGAACTTGATATGCTCCGCAAGGTTACTGCTGAATTTAAAAAGGTTGCCGTTGTGCTGAATGTCGGCTGTGTTATGGATTTCTCACAGCTTGAGGAATTTGGCGACAAAATCGGTGCAATTCTTATTGCGTGGCAGGGCGGAATGGAAAGCGGCAATGCACTTGCTGACCTGCTTTGCGGTAAGGCTTCCCCCTGCGGTAAGCTGACGGATACGATAGCAAAAGCTTACACCGATTATCCCGGCAGCAATAATTTCGGCAACAAAAAATTCAACAATTACGAGGAAGATATTTTTGTCGGTTACCGCTACTTTTCCACATTTGACGGGGATAAAGTGCTTTATCCCTTCGGCTTCGGTCTCGGATATGCCGAATTTGATATTGTGTGTCTTTCGGTAAATATAGGTAAAGATAATACGGATGTTACTGTAAAGGTTAAAAACATTTCCGATAAGTACTCGGGTAAAGAAGTTGTGCAGGTTTACTACGGTGCAGAAAATACAGCACTTGTAAAGCCCGGTAAACAGCTTGTCGGCTTTGCCAAAACAAAGCTGCTTGCTCCCGGCGAAGAACAGGAATTGATTATTTCCTATTCAAATAAAGCCTATGCTTCTTATGATGATTCGGGAGTTACCGGCTATAAGCACGCATGGGTACAAGAAAAGGGCAATTATAGAATTTTTGTCGGTACAGATGCAGTTTCTGCCTATCAGTGTGCAGGATTTGAGTGTGAAACTACACTTATCGAACAGCTTACGCAATGTTCCGCACCTACTCAACCTTTTGACAGAATTGATAGTCTTGACAAGTCAAAGCATCCCGTTCCGTTAAACCAAAAAGATATTAAAGCGCTTATCAAGAAGAATATTCCTGCGGATATTGATTTGACGGGTGACAAGGGTTATAAACTCAGCGATGTTAAATCGGGCAAAGTGCTTCTTAACGATTTTGTTGCACAGTTGAGTCTTGATGAGCTTGAAGCAATCAGCCGTGGCGATTACAGAATGAACAGCCCCTTGGGTGCACTCGGTAACGCAGGTGTTCTTGGCGGTGTTCTACCCTCACTCAGAGAAAAGGGTGTCCGTCCCGTAACAACAACCGACGGACCTTCGGGTATCAGATTAAAGGCAAGTTGCTCTCTTCTGCCCATAGGTACGCTTCTTGCTTGTTCGTGGAACGAGGAATTGGTTGAAGAGCTATATACTCTTGTCGGCAAGGAAATGCTTGACAGGGGTTCAGATGTGCTGCTTGCACCGGGTATGAATATTCACAGAAATCCCTTATGCGGCAGAAATTTTGAATATTTCAGCGAAGACCCTCTTGTCAGCGGTAAAATTGCCGCCGCAGTGGTAAGAGGTATACAGTCAAGCGGTTTAAGTGCCTGTCCGAAGCACTTTGCCTGCAATAATCAGGAAACAAACCGCTGTTACAACGATTCAAGGGTAAGCGAAAGAGCATTGAGGGAGATTTATCTCAAAGGTTTTGAAATCTGTGTCAGAGAAGCAAAGCCGAAGTGTATTATGACTTCTTACAACAAGATTAACGGCGTATGGGGACACTATAATTATGAGCTTTGTATGTCCGTTCTTGCTCAATGGGGCTTTGAAGGTATGGTTATGACCGACTGGTGGATGAGAAAAAGCTCAAGTCCCGAGTTTCCGTGTGTGCGCAATAACGGATACCGTGTACGTGCAGGCGTTGACGTGCTTATGCCGGGCGGCGACAGAACCTCCAAACATAAGCCCGACGGCACACTGCTTGAAACCTACGGTAAGCACGACGGTATAACTCTCGGTGAAATGCAGCGCACGGCAAAGAATGTCCTCGGTCTTGTTCTCAATCTTCCCGAAAAAGATTGACTTTATATTATCAGCAATATATAATAACTTTTATGTTTACGGGGGTGTCGCCAATGGGCAACGGTAAGCAGAGATTGCTTGCTACGGCTGAATTTTTTAAGAAATACACAGACGAAGAGCATATTTATTCTGCTGTTGAAATCTGTGAATTCCTTGCCGAAAATGGTATTGATGCCGAGCGCAAAGCTCTGTATGGCGATATTGATGCCCTTCGTGAAACGGGTATGGATATTGTATGTACACGAAGCCCTAAAAAGGGTTATTTCCTCGCTTCACGTGATTTTGAGGAAGCGGAAGTACGCCTTATGAGCGATGCTGTGCAGGCGGCAAAATTTATTACCGCAAAGAAAACGGATGCCCTTGTCGGAAAAATCAACTCTCTTCTCAGTCAGCCGCAGGCAGAACGACTAAAATCACAGGTCTATATTGACCGCTCAAGAAAGCGAAAAAACGAGGAGATATATTATACAATTGATACTCTTCACAAGGCGATTCTTGCCAAAAAACAGGTTAGGTTTACTTACTCTCATCTGGTAGTGTCCAATGAGCTTGAAGTTGAGCTTACCGAGCGAGAATTTACCGTAAACCCTTATGCGCTTATATGGTCAAACGACCATTATTATCTTGTGTGCAATAACCCGAATTACAATAATCTTATGCACACCCGTCTCGACAGAATGAAGGGTGTTGAACAGCTTGATATTCCTGCAAGACATTTCAGCCTTGTTTCGGGCTATAAGGACAGGTTTGATTCCGCTGATTATGCAGGCAAGCTTTTCAATATGTTTTCGGGTCAGGAGCAGCGTGTTTCTTTAAGATGTTCAAATAAAATTCTCGAAGAAATAGTTGACCGCTTCGGCGAAAACATCAAATTCAAATCACAGAATGCCGACTCATTTACTGCGGAAATCACCGCAATTACGGGTGAAGGCTTTATTTCGTGGGTTTTGCAGTACGGTGCGGATATCAAGGTTATTTCTCCCGTTGAGCTTCGCAACGCAATCTGCGAAAGAGCTTCACAGATAGTTAAAACATACAGCAAGGAATAGTGTGGTGACGTTTTTTCAAAAATGCAATATGTAGTTTTTGACCTTGAATGGAACAACGTTTACGGCCGTAAAATCAACGGTTTTATAAACGAAATAATAGAAATCGGTGCGGTTAAGCTTGACGAAAACCTTAATGAGCTTTCAAGCTTTTCGAGCTTTGTAAAGCCGAGTATCGGCAAGCGCCTGAGAGGCAGCGTTAAGGAGCTTACTCATATCACGAATGACGATGTTCTCGGCGGTGAGCCTTTTACCCACGTTTTTTCGTCGTTCAGAAAATGGATAGGAGCAGAGCCTACGGTTGTCCTCACCTGGGGTGACGGCGATATCAGAGTGCTTATTGAAAATTATAAGTACCTTAACGGTATTGCTTTTATTCCTTTTCTCACCGATTATGTTGACTTGCAGAGCTTTGTTCAGCGCAAACTCGATACACCTAAGGGTCAGCAGGTGGGTCTCGGAAAGGCTGCGGAATTGCTTGGTATTGATGATAAGAGTTTCTCACACCACCGTGCTCTTGATGACAGCCGACTGAGCGCAGAATGCTTTAAAAAAGTATTTGATTGGACTGAACTCACTGATTATATCAGGGTTTGTTCTTCTGATTTCTATGCAAAGCTTGCGTTCAAACCGCATCCTATCAGCAATCTTAAAAATCCGCTTGTTGATAAAAAACAGCTCACTTATTTCTGCCCCGATTGCCGTGTGAATGCACACAGACAGACCGAGTGGAAGTATTCAAACAGATTTTTCAGGGCTGTTTTCAGATGTCCTTGCTGCGGTAAAATGTCCCGTGTATCCGTACGTTTTATGAAAATGTACGATAGGGTAGATGTCAAAAAAACCGTAGCACCCTATATTCCTCCCGAGCAGGATAAACCCAAAGCCAATGAGTAAAACAAATATGGCGGTTGCTTTAACGCCCACGCCCGATAAGGAAGTATTTGTTTCTCAAACAAAATTCCCTGTATCTTTGTCAAAAGCCTCGCAAGGCGACAGCCTTGCTGCGTTTTTGGCTTCGATACAAGAAATTTTAAATTCTTACGAAACTGCGAAGCACTTTAAAATGAAATTTTCGGATACAAGAAAAGGAAAATCCCGCAGATGATGCTAACGCATATCTGTGGGATTTGACGCATTGTTGTGCTGAAAATTCACATTTTAAAGAAATACTGCCTTGTCGGGCGTGGGCGAAGGACAGCAACCGCCGTTGTTATGTAAACTACATAATTATTACCGCTAAAAATATTGCCAGTACAGTGTGCGCAATAATAATTCCCGGTAAGCCAAGCATAAATCTTTTATGTCTGGTTTTATGGTTGATTAATTTCATTGTCAGCAGCATAGGCAATGCACCGCCTATACCTGCCCAGAAGAAAAGCACCTGTTCGGGTATTCTTCTTTTTCTTTTTTTAGCCGCTGCCTTATCATAAACAGTTACCGCTACGGAAACAATTCCTATGGCACCATATATTAAAGCAGCATAAATCAAATATTCTTTCATAAATATTTCCTCATAAGCATATTTATTTGTTTATGATATAATTATTTTTCGAAAAAGTCAATACAACAGGTGTTATTATGTCAAAAAATAAATTTATATTATTTTTGCTTTGCAGTTTTCTGTTGCTTTCTTCGTGTACGGTCAGCAATGAAAATAACGAACAGCAGACACAACCAATACCTTCTCAAACCGAAGAAATACAACAGATAAGGGCAATGTGGCTTAGCTGTTATGAGTTATCCGGAATGTTCAAAAAAGGTACAAAGGAATATTTTTCTGATAAAATAACAGAAGTTTTTGAGCTGTGTAATGATAAGAATATCAATACTCTTTTCGTTCAAGTGCGACCTTTTTGCGATTCGTTTTATCCGTCGGATTTATTTGAGTGGTCGGATTTTGCAAAGTCTTCTTCGGGCAAAACTCCCGATTTTGACCCTTTGGAAATTATTGTTGATATTGCAGATGATTACGGTGTTTCTGTACACGCCTGGATAAATCCTTACCGTGTGTCGTACAGTTCGGACTTCGATATTAAACAAAGTATCAGTAGCTTTGCTTTTTCTTGTGATAAGGGAGTTTTTCTTGACCCGTCAAGCGTTGAAGCACAGAAGCTGGTGCTTGACGGTGTGCGTGAAATACTTGAAAACTATAATGTTGACGGAATACATATTGACGACTATTTCTATCCGCTGACCAAAGAAAATTTTGATGAAAACAGCTTTAAAGCATACCGTGACAGCGGCGGAAAATTAAGTAAAAACAATTGGCGGCGTGAAAATGTCAATTCACTTGTTGCGGCTATGTATTCGCTTGTTCATTCCGTTAAACCCGAGGCTGTTTTCAGCATAAGTCCTGCAGGCGATATACGAAAAAATAAGCTTTCTCATTATGCGGATGTTGAATTGTGGTGCAGCCATAACGGATATGCCGACTGGATAGTTCCGCAGATTTATTACGGTTTTGAGCACGAAACAATGCCTTTTGAAGATACTGCAGGGGATTGGTTGAAACTCGCTGAAAACGGCAGTGTTAAGATGATTTGCGGTCTTGCTTCATATAAGCTCGGTCAGCCCGATAAAGGCGCAGGAAGCGGAGAAAATGAATGGGTTTTCGGTTCAGACATTATCCGCAGACAAACAGAATTTGTACGAAATATCGGATATGACGGATATGCTCTTTTTTCTTATTCGTCAGTTGAAAATCAGTAAATTTTTCTTTTATTCTTACCGAAGTTCTTATTTTTCTTGTAAATAAACAAGATATATGCTATACTTACTTTAATTATTATAATAACACTCAAAAGTGTTACGGATAATTGGGAGTAAGTGATATGAAAAAAGAAACGGGAAGAAAAGCAGGAATGGCTGTATGCGTAGCAGTTATGCTTATCGGCGTAATTGCACTTGTGATTTATCTTGGCGGCTTTGGCGAAAAAATCGCCGCATGGCTGCCGTCGGGTGAGAAAGAAACTGAAATCACAACTCAGGCAGATGTTCAGCTTGAGGATATATCTGTCAGCGGTCCTGACGGAGGACTCAATTTTATCTGTCTTGAAAAGGGAGCTGATTTTACACAGGTTGAATCGGCAAGCTACGCTTTGAGCCAAATATCCGAATGGGGTATGAACGCAGTTGTTTTCAGCGGATGCGGCGTTGATGAACTTACCCGTCTTGTTGCTCTTGCAGAGGAGTTCGGTCTTTATACTGTTGCTTTGACAGATGCTTCGCAGGTGCTCAACGGCGGCGCTGCAGATACGGCGGCCGTCAAGGCATTTGCAGGTACGGGTGCAGATTCCGTTCTGCTCGATTTTTCCGAAGGCTTTACAGATAGGGAAATTCGTACAGCCGCAAAAGCGTTCCGCAAAAATGCGCCTGAAATGTACCTCGGTGTTTATTCGGCAACACAGAATGAGTACAAGCCAGTCTGTCCTGCCGGTGTTTTTGATTACAAGTTTGTGGATATCTTTACACCTACAGCAGATGTTGACGGCGATTATTCTGCTTTTCTCGGCAACTATATTGACGGCACAGTGGCCGATACTGTTTTCGGTATGCGTGTTGAGCTTGTCGGCAACAAGCAGGGCTATGAAAAGCCCGAGGAAATACTTACGCAGTTTGAAACCGTTACCCGTCTTGACTTTTCCGGCTTCGGTTTTTACCGCTACGGCGTGCTTGAAAGAAACACCAACGGTATTACGGATGCCATTCTTGAGTATATGCAGACCGGCATAATGAAGGACTTTTTCAAGGAACTGATTATTTCAAAGCCTGAAAAGAAGTCATTTATCACCGATGAGTCTACCGTATCCTTTGTCGGTACGGGTGATATCTCACAGCCTCTTACATTAAACGGTAAGAAAATTGAAATGATTGACGACGGCTATTTTTCCGCCGATGTTCAGCTTAAACCCGGCGAAAATATTTTCACCTTCAAGCATAAGGATAAAACCGTTGTTTATAAAATAACCTACGAAATGGAGCTTATCAGGTCGGTTTCGCCGACAGGCACGGTTAGTGCCCCCGGCGGCTCAAGCCTTGATATAGCAGTTGTTGCTCATAAATCCGCAACTGTTACCGCTGTTATAAACGGCACTTCGGTCGGTTTAAAGCGTTCCGATGGATTCAGTGATGATGCAACTGCCGATGACAGCTCCGACTACACCTATTTTGTGGGTAACTATGTTCTGCCCGAAGGCAAAAGCACCGAACAGAATATAGGCAAAATAAAAATTAATGCCACTTATTCCGGTGCTGCGCAGACAGTTTCGGGTGCTTCGGTTTCGGTTAACGCCAAAGTCGAAGTTGTGCCGCCCGTTGTGGAAGTACCGCCGACTTCAACTGTTCCGACAACTCACGTCAGCACTACGACTGAGCCCTTGACTGATGATACTTCGGATAATTCTTCTTCCGAAGAAGACGGTTCATCGCAGACAGTTACAAATACAACAACCACATTGCCCACAACAACCGAAAAGCCTTCCGTACCTACGGAAATATTCAAGCTTTTAACGCCTTATGAGTATAACGGCGTAAGCGGTAAGTCCAAAATGGTTGTCGTAAAAGCTTCACTTGCCGAAACGCTTCCCGATACAACGACCAATGATGTATCGGTACCTTATTTTACTGCTCTTCCTGCAGGTACGGTCGATTATGTAACCGGTACGCTTTCCTACAGTGGAATAAATTATTATGTGCTCGCTTCGGGCAGAAGAGTTTATAAAACCGATGTTGAATACCTCTCAAGCGGCTACAATATGCCTGCAAACGAAATAAAGACAGTTGGCGTGAAGAAAACTTCATCATCAACGGATATCACCTTTACAACCAGGTGGAAGGTGCCCTTCAACGTGCGTGAAAAGCCGCAGTCGTTCTACGAACAGACCGCAGGCAGACCATACAGCGTCAAGAGCTTTACCGCCGAATATGTCGATATAGTTTTTTACCACACAACCAAAACGGATGCTGCACCGCAGTTCAACAGCAGCGTAATTAAGAAGGCTGAGTGGATAAACAACGGCAACTCGCAGACTCTTCGTTTGTATCTGAATAAAAAAGGTGGTTTTTACGGCATAAAGTATTACTACAACAGTAACGGCACTTTGACTTTCTCGATTAAAGAGAGAGCATCGGGTGCTGTTGCAGGTAAGGTTATTATGCTTGATGCAGGCCACGGCGGCAATGACCCGGGTGCAATCGGTGCAGCTATTGTAGGTTCAAAGAACGTTTACGAAGCTACAATTAATCTTGCTCTTGCAAATAAAATCAAGGCAAAGCTTGAAGCTCTCGGTGCAACCGTAATAATGACACGTACTTCTGCCACACAGACAATCAGCCTTGAATCAAGGGCTGCAGCCTGCCGAAGCAAAAATCCCGATATTTTTGTTGCAGTTCATTGCGATGCATCGGAAAGCCAGTCACCCTCGGGTACGACGGCATATTACTACAAGAGCTATTCCTATCCTCTTGCGGACAGTATGAGCAAAGGAATAGTCAGTGCATACAAGAACACTGTTTATGCCAATAACAGCACAATGGCATCAAAGGTTGACAGAGGAAGCGCATTCAAGGGCTTCAAGGTAACAAGAGTTGAAGAATGTCCTGCTGTACTTATTGAATTCGGATACGTCACCAATGTTGTTGAATGTAAGGCGCTTACACTCGACGAAAATCAGAACGCTCTGGCACAGGGTGCGGTAAACGGAATTGTCAACTATTTTAAAAACAGCTGATAAATGCTGCTTTTCTGCTTGCCCGATGAAAACAGTCTGCTTTTGATGAAAAATGAGAGCAGGACGGCAGGAATGCTCAACAAAAACCATATCACACAGAATAACGGGCATATTTGTCCGAGGATATGCCCGGGTCTTTGTGAATAGTCCCATACGTTCATATGAAGCTTTCGGTTTACTATACAGCCGACAATGAATTCAAGCGCAGTGATTATTCCGCAACCGGAAAGACAGCGGACAAAAAGTCCTTTCGCTTTAATTCTGAAGCTCGTAATATATATCAGCAGATACGCAAGGCCTCCCGTGAGTGCCATTGTCCAATGCGTAAAGCCACGGAAAGCTATTTCAATTCCGCTGTACAGTACGGCACCAAGGCAGTAAATAAATGAATATTCTTTAAGTTTTTTCAAAATCATCACCTGCATATATTCTTGCCTGAAATATGCTTATATTTTCACTTAATAGGAAAGTTTTTTACAGATTACAAGATTTAATCCACAGGAGTATATTTATGACTAAACCATCTAACACACACAGTTTTGCGGTCAGACTTTGTGCAACTTTGTCTGCCTTATTGTTGCTTGTCAGCCTTTGCGGTTGCGGCGGAAAAGCAGATTCACTGCTGAAGCTTAAGGTCGGTGCACCCGTTGTATATCCCGAATCTACGGATATGTCTGCGCATTACTTCAACTCCGAAAATCTTACTGAAATAGCCACTTCGGGTCTTATTACGCTTTTGTTTGATGAAAACAGCAGTTCTGTCGGTGTCAGGGTTAACGGAAACAGTGACAGCAGTAAGCTCTGGTCGGCGCTTCCCGAATACTCTGAGGGCGAAACACTCTCCGATGAGGCTCAAATCGTAAGCCTTGAAATAATACATGATACAAGCAGATACATTCTCAATTCGCAGGATTGCTGTGTTTCCAACGGTACAGTTTCCCGAGCCAATACCAAGGACGGATTTACGGTAGTCTATTATATTACTGATATGCCTGCGCTACTTAAAGATATTGATGCAGCCGCATCCGACGAAGTTTATTCCGAGGCTGCTGGTGATAATATTCTCTTTAAAGTAACAGTCTGCTATACACTTAAGGACGGCTGTCTTTACGCCTCACTCGATTGGGTTAACCTCGGTAACGAAGACGATGTTCTTGTAAGTATCGGCTTCCTTGAACATTTCGGTGCTTCTGCTGCGGCACAGCAGGGAGATTTTCTTCTCGTTCCCGACGGAAGCGGTGCTATAATAGATACCGCCTGTGATGAGGCTCTTGAGCCAGTAAGCATTGCTGTTTACGGTAACGATATCGGCGGTACTACACCTCTTGAAGCAGTTGTACCTGCATTCGGTGTCAGAAGCGGCAACGATGCTTTTGCGGCTATAATTGAAAAGGGTGATGCTGTTGCGCAAATAAATGCTGCAAAGGCTCACAACGGCAGTGCTTTTGACCGTGTCGGTGCAAGCTTCATAATAACACCTTCACAGATTGACGGTGATGATGAGATTTTCTCGGAGTGTGTTTATTCGGGTACAATCGAAATCTGTTACAGATTCTTAAGCGGTGCCGATGCAACCTATTCGGGTCTTGCGGCGGCTTGCAGAGAGCAGTTTATCAGAAACTATACTCTTTCTTCTACCGGTCTGCTTTCGGCTGATGCAATGCCTTTGGTTGTAAATGTTATAGGTCAGGCAAAAAAAGACGGAATTTTCGGCTTTAATAAAAAGCTTACAACATATTCCCAGGCACAGGATATCCTCAACCGTATCAAATCAAAGGGTATCAATAATGTTTATCTGCGCTACAGCGGTGCTTTAAGCGGAGGACTTGATGCCGAAAATATACGTAATGCAAAGCTGCTCAATTCACTTGGCGGAGAAAAGGATTTCAGCGCACTCAATGATTATGCTGCAGGTCTTAACTTCAATATATTTGTTGATATTTCTTTGGTAAGCGGCAAAAATGCAGGTAAGAACGCTATAGGCAATCTTACTGAGTCAAAAACCACTTTCGACAGAGAAACCATATTTACCAAAACCGGCTTTGCAAGTGAACTCTCAAAGACATATTACACAGAGCTTTCGGGGCTTGAAAAAACTGTACTGTCAGCACTTGAGAAGTTTACGGATTTCGATTCAACGGGCTTCTGTGTAACCGATGCAGGCGAAAGACTTTATACTGATTTCAACGGTAATACAGACAGACAGTTTGCTGCCTCAATTATTAATGAAAAGATTTCGCCTCTTGCAACACAGAATATTGTTATGATTCAGAAGGGTAATTTCTATTCTCTTAAGAATGCTGACATTATCTGTGATATCCCTATGAGCTGCAAGCATACAAAAAGTGAAGGCTATGTTTCAATTCCCTTCGTACAGCTCATTCTGCACGGTATAGTTGAATTCAGCGGTGCGCCCGTAAATATTTCAAGCAACAGTAAGCAAGAGTTCCTGCGCTGTATTGAATACGGTGCAATTACGTCGTTTGTTCTGACAAACAACAGTCTTGATGCAAGTGATGAATATAATAAGATTTTTGCAACGGATAACTGGCTTGCTTTCATCTACAATTGCTACAATCAGTCTTCGGAAGTTTTTGCTGATTTGAGAGATTCGAGAATTACAGACCATTTCAAGGTAGCTGAAGATGTTTTCTGCACCGAATTTGAATCCACGACAAAGGTGTATGTAAACTATACAAATGAGCCTGTAACTGTAGGCGGTATTACTGTTGAGCCGCTTAATTTCTTCAGAGTTAACTGATTTTTTGGTAAAATCTATAAAACTTTTAAAGTTTCTCTTTACTTATTACTTTTTTTCAAGTAAAATAATAAGGATAAAACATAAATTTTTGAAAGGATGAGTTAAAATGTCTTATAAACGAATCCTCTTAAAGGTAAGCGGCGAGGTTCTTGCCGGTGCCAAGGGACACGGCATTGACAACGAAACAACGCTTTCTGTCTGCCGTGTAATTAAAGAGTGTTGCGATCTTGGCGTTCAGGTCGGCGTAGTTGTCGGCGGCGGCAACTTCTGGCGTGGACGTTCAAGCGAAAATATGGACAGAACCAGGGCTGACCACATCGGTATGCTTGCAACAGTTATGAATTCATTGGCTTTGGGAGATTATCTTTCACAGGTCGGTGTTGATGCAAGAGTAATGTCCGCTGTTTCATTGCCTCAGCTTTGCGAAACGTATAATAAACAGCAGGCTGTCAGACATCTTGAAAAGGGCAGGGTAGTTATCTTCGGCGGCGGTACAGGCTGTCCGTTCTTCTCAACAGATACTACTGCAGCACTCAGGGCTGCCGAAATCGGTGCTCAGGTCTATTTCAAGGCAACCAATGTTGACGGTGTATACGACAAAGACCCCAACAAGTTTGACGATGCCGTTAAGTACGACACACTTACCCACACGGAAGTACTTACGAAAGGTCTCAAGGTTATGGACAGTACGGCAGCTTCGCTTTGCCGTGACAATTCCATTGATATTCTTGTTTTCGACCTTACAGATTCTCAGAACGTAATCCGCGCCATCAAGGGCGAAAAAATAGGCACACTCGTAACAGAATAAAATATAAGGAGAAATCAGATTATGAAAACAGTATTCAGCTTCGCAGAAGAAAAAATGGGCAAGACAATCAACGCTCTCAACAGCGAGTATAATTCAATCAGAGCAGGCAGAGCCTCTGCCGCTGTTCTTGATAAAATCAGAGTAGATTACTACGGCACACCCACACCCATCAACCAGCTTGCTGCAGTTTCCGTTGCAGAGGCAAGAATTCTCACAATTCAGCCGTGGGACAAGAGTGTTCTCAGCGCTATTGAAAAAGCTATCCAGACTTCTGATATCGGTATCAACCCCCAGAATGACGGTAGTGTTCTTCGCCTTACTTTCCCGCCTCTCACTGAGGACAGACGTAAGGAAATTGTAAAGACAGTCCGTTCAACAGCAGAAGATTCAAAGGTCGCTATCCGTTCAATCCGCCGTGACTGCATTGACAAGCTCAAGAAGATGCAGAAGGATTCCGAAATTACAGAGGATGACCTCAAGCAGGGCGAAAAGAAAATTCAGGATACAACCGATAAGTTCATTAAGGATATCGATTCCATTGCAGCAGCAAAGGAAAAAGAGGTTATGGAGATCTGAGATGGGTATTGAATTACCTCGTCATATAGGCTTTATTATGGACGGTAACGGCAGGTGGGCTACCTCACGTGGTCTTTCCCGTTCAGAGGGTCACAAGGCAGGTGCCGATGCTTTTCGCAGAATTTGCGAATACGGCTGCGATATCGGTATCAAGAGTATGACTTTCTACGCCTTTTCCACAGAAAACTGGAAGCGTCCTGCACAGGAGGTTTCCGCAATAATGAACATCTTTCGTGACTACCTTCACGAAGCTCAGGAGCGTAAGGAAGAAAACGCACAAAAGGGTATGCATATGCATTATATGGGTGAGCGTGAGGGTATGCCCGAGGATATACTGGATTTGTTTGATACCGCCGAGAATGAATCGGTCAATCAGACAAAAACAACCGTTAATATCGCCGTTAACTATGGCGGCAGGGCAGAAATTCTGCACAGCGTAAAGCGCCTTGCGCACAGCGTTGCAGCAGGTGAGCTTGACCCCGATTCCATAACAGAGGATATGATTACCTCGGGTCTTTATACGGCAGGTCAGCCCGAGCCCGATATTATTGTTCGCCCCAGCGGTGAACAGCGCCTTTCAAATTTTATGATCTGGCAGGCTGCTTATTCTGAATTCTGGTACACAGATAAGCTATGGCCCGATTTTACTACAGAAGATTTTGACAAGGTTATTGAAGATTATTCAAAAAGGCACAGACGCTTTGGCGGTGTGTAAGGTGATTTTATGAAAACCAGAGTAATAAGCGGTGTTTCCTTCGGATTACTGGGAATAGCTATCGTTGTTCTCACGTTCTCTCCGCTGCCCGATGTTATGGTTTATGCCATTTCTCTTATGTCGGTTTACGAACTGATGAAAGTGTTCGGCGTTGT
This sequence comes from Clostridia bacterium, assembly GCA_017516745.1. GTDB lineage: Bacteria > Bacillota > Clostridia > Oscillospirales > Acutalibacteraceae > UBA8612. The sequence goes on along the minus strand of JAFXBF010000017.1, from coordinate 90,153 downwards.
TAATAAGCTTATGTACGTTTTCGGCATCGGTTTTTCAGCTTTGCAGATTACATATATGGCATATTCGGCACAGCTTGGCATATCTGTCAATCCCGTTTTGGCGTTGATGATTTATTTTGTTGCCATGCTTATGCTGACTCTTATCGACTTCGGCAGAACAACCTTCAACCATGCCGCACTTTCGGCTTTTGCCAGCATGGCTTTGCCCGGTGCATTGGGCTGTTTCCTTAAAATGAGGAATATGGTAGGCGAGTACGGCGATGTTCTCACAAGAGGCCATATGAGATTTCTTATTTGGTTCTGCCTTGCAGGTGCCGTTTTTTCCGATACCTTTGCACTTTTTGCAGGTGTCAAGTTCGGTAAGCACAAGCTGTCGCCTAAAATCAGTCCCAAAAAGACTGTTGAAGGTCTCATCGGCGGCGTAATCGGCTCTGCGGTAATCAATATTATTGCTCTGTTTATCTGCAATGCAGTCTGTTACAAGCCATTCCCGATTCCCGTATGGCTTATGATTCTTGTTTCTCTTGCAGTTCCGCTTGTCGGTACTCTCGGTGACCTTACTGCTTCGGCAATCAAGAGAAATTACGGCATTAAGGATTTCGGTAACCTTATTCCCGGTCACGGCGGAATAATGGACAGAATGGACAGCATAAGCTTTGTTGCACCGTTTGTTTACGCAGTGCTGTATATTTACCTTGAGCTTACTGTATAACATAATTTGCGGCGAAGCGGCTGTGTGAGCTGCTTCGCCTTTTGCTGATTTTTGAAAGGATAGCGAAACAATTATGTCTGATAAAATAATTTCCGTTCTCGGCTCAACAGGCTCAATCGGTGAGCAGGCGCTCGATGTTGCAAGACTTCACGGGTACAGAATAAATACACTTACTGCGGCAAGAAATGTTGATATTATTGAAAAGCAAGCTCGTGAATTCAAGCCCGTAAAGGTTGCAATGGCTGATGAGGCTGCGGCAAATGAGCTTAAAATCCGCCTTGCAGATACCGACATTAAAGTTCTATCTGGCGTTGAAGGCGTTTGTGAATGCGCCGCCGATAATTCTCAGGCTATAGTGCTGAACAGCATTGTCGGTATGGCCGGTTTGCAGCCCACACTTGCTGCAATTAACGAAGGCTGTAAAATAGCTCTTGCCAACAAGGAAACTCTTGTTGCGGGCGGTCAGCTTGTTATGGGTCTGGCAAAAGAAAAAAACATTGACATACTTCCCGTTGACAGCGAGCATTCGGCAATTTTCCAAGCCCTCCAGGGTATGAACGACAAAAAAGAGCTTAAAAGAATTATTCTCACTGCTTCGGGCGGTCCTTTTTTCGGTAAAACTAAAGATGAACTGAAAAATGCAACCGTCAAAAATGCTTTGAAGCATCCCAACTGGAGTATGGGTGCAAAAATAACCATAGACTCTGCTACAATGATGAACAAGGGTCTTGAACTTATCGAAGCAGTATGGCTGTTTGATGTTTCACCGAAGGATGTTGATATTGTTGTGCACAGGCAGAGCATTATCCATTCTTTGATTGAATATGTTGACAATTCCGTTATTGCACAGTTAGGTGTGCCCGATATGAGGATACCGATACAGTATGCTTTAACTTATCCGGAGCGTTTTGTTTCACCCGTCAGACAATTAAGGCTTGAAGAGTGGAAAACTCTGACCTTTGACGAGCCTGATTATGAAACATTTGAATGTATCAATATCTGCCGAAGTGCAATAGAAAAAGGCGGTCTTTGCACGGCCGTTGTTAATTCAGCAAATGAAAAGGCAAATGAGCTTTTCCGTGCAGGAAAAATAGGCTTTCTGGATATTGCCCGTCTTGTCGGCAAAGCTTTTGAGAATTCTCCGAAAATAAGTGAATATACTTTAAGTGATGTACTTGAAACAGATAAGTGGGCACGTGAATTTGTGCTGACAAATATATAAAGTTTATATATTTAAGAGTAAATGATGAAACATTAAGGAGGAAGCAATAAGTTGCTTTTGTCAATTTCCGCAGTCTGGGATAAGGCTTGGCCGATAATCTTCGCAATTCTGTTTTTCGGCGTTATTATCATTTCACACGAATTAGGCCATTTCAGCGTAGCCAGACTTTTCAAAATCAGAATCAATGAGTTTGCAATAGGTATGGGTCCTGCAATTCTCAAAAAGAAGGGTAAGGAAACCCAATATTCTCTTCGTCTTCTTCCCATTGGCGGCTTTGTCAGTATGGAAGGCGAGGACGAGGACAGCAAGGATGACAGAGCCTTCTGCAACAAGCCTGTTTTGCAGCGCTTTCTTGTTGTGCTTGCAGGTGCTGTAGTTAATATTATTCTCGGTGCCGTACTTCTTGCCGTGCTGATTTCGCAGCAGAATCTTGTCGGTACAACACAGATTCACTCCTTCAAAGAGGGTTCACAGCTTGAAGCAAGCGGTTTGCAGGCAAAGGATGTAATCAAAGAAATCAACGGCAGACACGTCTTTTCTGATAATGATATTTCATATCTTATGTTTACCGATGATGACGGTAAGATGGATTTTGTCGTTGAAAGAAACGGAGAGAAAAAGGAAATCAGCGGCATTGAATTTACAACTGTAGAGCAAAACGGCGAAACAAAAATTGTCTACGATATGACTATTGTAGGTGTAGATAAAACATTTCTGTCAGTTTCTTCTGCTGCGTTGAAACAGACCGTTTCCGTTGCCCGTATGGTGTGGATGAGCCTTGGCGACCTTATTAGCGGCAAATACGGAATTAAGGATGTTTCGGGTGTTATAGGTACAGTCGGTATAATTGCCGAAACGGTTGAGGATTCGCAGAAATCGACAGATTATTCCGCACTTATCAACATTATGGCGTTTATATCAATCAATATCGGCGTTTTCAATTTGCTTCCCGTTCCTGCATTGGACGGCGGCAGACTGTTCTTTATGCTTATTGAAATGATATTCCGCAAGCCTGTTCCGCAGAAATACGAAAGCTGGATTCATGCGGCAGGTCTTGTATTGCTGCTTGTCTTTATGGCGGTTGTATCCTTCAGCGACATCTTTAAATTTATTAAAGGATAATATAAGAGGGAAACGAAATGTTTGACAGAAGAAAAACACCTCGTGTTAAAATAGGTAATATATATATAGGCTCAACTGAGCCTATAGCCGTTCAGTCTATGCTCAACCGCCGTTCGGACGATTTTGAGGGCAGTATAGCGCAGGCAAAAGAACTTGAATCGGCAGGCTGCGACATTGTCCGTGCTGCTGTGCCGGATATGAAAGCGGTTAAACTTATCAGTGAGCTTAAAAGCAATATATCAATACCCGTTGTTGCGGATATTCATTTTGATTACAGACTTGCGCTCGAATGTGTCAGCGCCGGTGTAGACAAAATACGCATAAATCCCGGTAATATCGGCTCTGAGGATAGGGTAAAGGCTGTTGCCGATGCTTGTAAAAACGCAGGCGTGCCGATAAGAATTGGTGTTAATTCGGGCTCTGTTGAAAAAGAGCTGCTCAAAAAATACGGTGGTCCTACACCCGAAGCAATGGCTGAAAGTGCCATGTATCACGCCTCTTTACTTGAAAAGTTTGATTTTAACGATATTGTTATTTCCATTAAATCATCAAGCGTACAGAACACCGTGCGTGCTTACGAAACCGTGGCACAGATGTGCAATTATCCGCTTCACCTCGGTGTAACGGAGGCAGGCACAAAGCATATGGGTATAATCAAATCTGCCGCAGGTATCGGTTCGCTTCTTGCTCACGGTATAGGCGATACCATCCGTGTGTCGCTGACCGATGAGCCTGTTGAAGAAATCAAGGCAGGCATAGATATACTAAAAGCGCTTAATTTAAGAGAAAACTGTGTTGAAATCGTTTCCTGTCCCACATGCGGAAGAACGAGAATCAATATGATTGAAATTGCAGACAAAGTAACAAAAGCCCTTGCAGACTGCAAAAAGCCGCTCAAGGTAGCCGTAATGGGCTGTGCCGTAAACGGCCCCGGCGAAGCAAGAGAAGCGGATATCGGCATTGCAGGCGGTGACGGCTGCGGACTGATTTTCAAAAAAGGCGAGATAATCAGAAAAGTTCCCGAAGAAAATCTTGTTGAAGAATTATTACTTGAAATTGATAAAATGTAACGAAAGGATACGCTTACGGCGTACATATCGAATATATGACAGGCAAAGAATTTGCCGTTTTGTTTAACCCGAGTATCGGCTCGGATATTACCAAACGGCTCGAAGAATTTGAACATATTGAAATTAAAGTTAACACCTCGCAGAGAATTATGCTCGTTGAGGTGCTTGATGCTGTTTCACAGGGGTTTGATGTCAAGCCTCTTGAAGCGGCGCTTTGCGGTGCGCTCAAGCTCAATAAAGCAACAGTCAGCCTTAATGTTGTTGAGCATGCCGAAACAGTCAAAGATATAGTTATTGAAATAGATAAGGTTAGCACACTACTTAAAAAACGTGTTGCTTCGGCAAACGGTTTTATGAATGACGCAACAGGCGTACTTTACGGTAACTGCTACACCGTTACCGTTTCCGCAGCAGGTGCGGCAATTCTCAGAAGTATGAAGGCTGACAAGGATATTGCAGTCATTATCAAAGAGCTTTACGGCATTGATGTAAACGTTGAAATAGTTGCGGGTGCGGCTGTTAAGGAAATGACCGTTGAAGAAATGCAGCGTGCAGAGGATTCGAAGGTTGTCAAGGACAAGCCCATTGAAAAGGTAATCAAAAAGACCTTTGAAGACCTGCCCATCTGTACCGATTACGCAAAGATAATCTACGGTGAAAAAATCCAGTCAGACAGACATCCTGTTCCGATTTCCGATATTACACCCGAAAGCGGTACTGTTTTTGTGTGGGGCGATGTTTTTTCGCTTGAAATCCGTTCCACCAAAGACGGCAGAAACAGAATTATAACCTTTAATTTCTATGACGGCACAGCTTCATATTCCGCAAAAATTTTTGGCGACAATATGAGCACACAGTACTTAAATGACAAACTCAAAGACGGTATGACCGTACTTATCAGAGGCACGGTTATGTACGATAAATATGCCCGTGAAAACACGGTTGATGTGCGTTCAATGGCTTTGATTGACAAACTCACCAAAATCGATGATGCACCCGAAAAGCGTGTTGAACTTCATATGCATACACGTATGTCGGCTATGGACGGTATGGCTGATGTTAAGGACCTTGTCAAGCGTGCAATCAAGTGGGGACACAAGGCTGTTGCAATTACTGACCACGGTGTTGTTCAGGCTTATCCGGATGCAGTAAAGGCCGCAAAGGGCAGTGATATTAAGCTCCTTTTCGGTATGGAGGGCTATCTTGTCAATGATATTGACGGTGACGAAAAGGACTACAAAAAGCTCCCGTCATACCATATAATTCTTATAGCGCAGAACAATACGGGCTTGAAAAACCTTTATAAGCTTATTTCAAAATCCAATCTTAATTATTATCATAAACGACCGAGAATACCCAAGAGTGAATTGGAAGCATTGCGTGAAGGTATTATTGTCGGCAGTGCCTGTGAAGCAGGCGAGCTGTTCAGGGCTATGCTTCACGGTGAAAAGGACGATGAACTTCTCAGAATAGCATCCTTCTACGACTATATTGAAATCCAGCCCTTGGGAAACAACACATTCCTTTTGGATTCTCCTGATTTTCCGCATATCCAGAGCTATTCCGACCTTGAAAACCTCAACAGAAAGCTCATTCATATTGCGGACAAGCTGGGTAAGCCTGTTGTAGCTACCTGTGACGTGCATTTCCTTGATGCAGAGGACAGCGTATACAGAGCAATACTTATGTCGGGTCAGGGCTTTAAGGATGCCGACAGACAGGCACCGCTCTATCTTCGTACAACGCAGGAAATGCTTGACGAATTTGCCTATCTCGGCGAAGAAACCGCAAAAGAGGTTGTTATCACAAATCCCGGTAAAATAGCCGATGCGGTTGACAGACTTATCCCGATTCCCAACGGTAACTTTCCGCCCGATATTCCTGGCTCTGAAGAAGAGCTTACAAGAATCTGTTGGGAAAGAGCAAAGAATATGTTCGGCGACCCTGTTCCCGAATATGTTGCACAGCGCCTTGAAAAAGAGCTTACCTCAATTATCAAAAACGGTTTTGCCGTTTTGTATATGATTGCACAGAAGCTTGTTAAAAACTCTGAAGACCACGGCTATTATGTCGGCTCCCGTGGTTCGGTCGGTTCGTCATTTGTTGCTTCCATGGCAGGTATATCCGAGGTTATGCCGCTTGCACCGTTCTATCTTTGCAAGAAGTGCAAGCATAGCGAGTTCTTCCTCAACGGTGAGGTTGGCTCGGGCTTTGACCTGCCGCCCAAGGACTGTCCGAATTGCGGTATTCCGATGATTCGTGACGGTCACGACATTCCCTTTGAAACCTTCCTCGGCTTCAAGGGCGATAAATCACCCGATATCGACCTTAACTTCTCGGGTGAATATCAGTTCTACGCTCACAGATATACCGAAGAGCTTTTTGGTATTACCCACGTTTTCAAGGCAGGTACGGTAAGTACCGTTGCCGATAAAACAGCTTTCGGCTTCGTTAAAAAGTACTTTGAAGAACGTGAAAGAAGCGTACACAACGCCGAAACCGACAGACTTTGCAAGGGCTGTACAGGTATCAAGCGTACAACAGGTCAGCACCCGGGCGGTATGGTTATTGTTCCCAACCGCTACGAGGCAGAAGACTTTACTCCCGTTCAGCACCCTGCAGATGATGTTTCCGCCGCTTCAATCACAACTCACTTCGACTTCCACGCTTTGCACGATACCATTCTTAAGCTCGATAACCTCGGTCATGATGTTCCCACACTTTATAAATATCTTGAGGATTTTACGGGCATATCCGTTCTTGATGCCGATGTCTGTGACAGAAAGCTCTATGAAATGATTGTCAGTCCCGAGCCGCTCGGTATAACGGCAGAGGATATTGACTGCGAAACGGGTACGCTTTCCATTCCTGAAATGGGCACGAGCTTTGTCCGTCAGATGCTTCTTGAAGCACAGCCCAAGGGCTTTGCCGACTTGTTGCAGATTTCGGGCCTTTCCCACGGTACGGACGTTTGGCTCGGCAATGCACAGGATTTGATACATAACGGAGTATGTACAATTTCCGATGTTATCGGTACACGTGATAATATTATGGTTTACCTTATGCACAAGGGTCTTGAGCCTGATATGGCGTTCAAAATTATGGAAATTGTGCGTAAGGGCAATGCAACTAAGCTGCTTACCGAACAACATTTTGCGGAAATGCGTAAGCACAATGTTCCCGAGTGGTATATTGATTCCTGTATGAAAATCAAGTATATGTTCCCGAAGGCTCACGCTGCGGCTTATGTTATTGCCGCATTGCGCCTTGGCTGGTACAAGATTTATCATAAGGTTGCTTACTATGCCGCTTACCTTACCGTTCGTGGTGATGACCTTGATGCTTCGCTTATTATGTGCACAAAAGAACAGGTAAGGCGCAAGATGAAGGAAATTACCGATAAGGGTAAGGAAGCTACGGCGAAGGAGCTTTCGCAGTACACAGCTCTTCAGGTGCTTCTTGAAATGAAGGCAAGAGGTATTGAATTCCTTCCGATTGATATTTATAAATCCGATGCTCATGTATTCAAAATTGAGGACGGAAAAATCAGACTTGCTTTCTCTTCGCTTAACGGCACCGGTGAAAACGCCGCAAAGGCACTTGCCGCCGCAAGAGACGACGGAGAGGGTGCGTTTATGTGCGTTGACGAATTTCAGCGCAGGGCAGGTGTTTCCAGCAGCGTAATCACTGCACTCAAAGAAGCCGGTGCGCTTGACGGACTGCCTGACAGCATGCAGATAAGCCTTTTTGATATGTAATTTTAGTTTTGGGTCGAAGATTTTTTGCGAAGCGGATTTTTGTCATATCAAGGCACAAAACGCAGTAAATCCTGACGGATTTACGAGTATTTTAACGATGAGATGGCGGGAATCCGCCCCGCAAAAAACGGGTTCTGATTATTCTCGCCACCCTAAGAAAGGAGAAACGGAGTATGCCTAAACAAAAGCAATGGTTTAAGCTTGACAATGCCGCAACGGTATTTCCCGGGCAAAACACTTCTCGCTGGTCAAACATTTTCCGTTTTTCCGTTATGCTTACAGAAAAGATAGATCCTACTATCCTTGAGCAGGCGCTGGCGGATGTTATGCCACGCTTTCCGTGCTATGATGTAAGAATAAGAAACGGACTTTTCTGGCATTATTTTGAGAAAAATCCAAACGGTGTACCTGCAATTCAGCCAGATATTGTTAACCCCTGTCACCGTGTGAAATTCAAGGAAAACGGCGGTTATTTATTCAGAATTTACTACTATGAAAACAGAATTTCAGGTGATTTCTACCACGCCTTGACCGACGGATTGGGTGCTTGTGTTTTTGTCTGTACGCTGGCTGCACAGTATCTTCGCCTTTGCGGTTACAATATTTCCGTTGGCGGAAATGTGCTCGATATCACTTTTCCTGCTACCAAAGAAGAGCTTGAAGACCCGTATAAAAAATGCGGTTTAAGTAAGGGTAAGGTCAGCAGGAAAATTTCAAGCGTCTATCACGCAAAGGGAACGAAGGTACCCAAGCACATGGTTAATATTACCCGTGGTATTGTTTCGCTTGATGATGTTCGTGCTCTTGCCAAAAGCTATGGCGCAACCGTAACGGAATTTATCGGTGCCTTACTTTTGTTTGTTCATTATGAAAAACAAAGGGAGGAAAAACGCAAGCAAAAGAAGGTCTGTGTTCAGATACCTGTCAGTCTTCGCAGAACCTTCGGTATACAGACGTTGAGAAATTTTTCGCTTTATTATCTGCTTGATATTGATCCGCTTCTTGGTGATTATACTTTTGAAGAGGTACTCAAGCACATTATTCTTTCACTTCGTGATATCAATAATGAAAAGACATTAAGAGCCATGATTACCGCCAACCTCAAACTTGTTAACTCACCGTTTATGCGTGTTATGCCACTTGTTGTCAAGGATCTGGCTATCGGTATAGGTTCCCTTTTTACGGGTGAGAGAGCAGCAACGGTACTTTTCACTAATCTGGGTAAAATTGATTTGCCTGAGGATATGCTCCGGTTTGTTGACTGTGTTGAAATGATGGCAGGACCCGGCCGACTCAATGCCGTGCGGTGCGGTGGCTGCGGATTAAAGGACAAGTTTATTATTGATTTTGCAAACATTTTTGAAGAAAGTGATATTGAAAAACGCTTTTTCACTGCCCTTGTAAAAATGGGTGCACATGTTAAAATAGAAAGTAACAGGAGGTAAGCGGAAAATGTCATACTGTGTCAACTGCGGTGTTGAACTGGACAACAGCGCAAAAAAATGCGCATTGTGTTCAACTCCCGTTATCAATCCGAATGCTCTGATACCTCCTGAGGAAGCTGTTACGCCGTTTCCTACACGTGTTGTTATTCCGGCGGAGGTGCGTCGCAGATACGGTGCTTTCATAGCTTCTATGGTGTTTCTGATTCCCAATATTGTCTGTCTGGTTATAAACCTACTTTTTAATTTTGGCTATCTATGGGCTACCTACCTTAATGCAACAAGTGCTCTTGTGTGGCTGTTGCTTGTGTTTCCGTTTCTGTTCAAGAAGCCGAAAAGCTATATTATTGTGCCGATAGATGCTGTCGGTGTGTTCTTGTATACTGCTGTTTTTTACGCCGTTGAACACGGTCACGGCTGGCTTTTTGAATTGGCTTTGCCGCTTATTCTTGTTGTAGCCGCTTTTGCGTTTTCTGTTGCGGAGTGGATTAAACACAAAAAACTTGATTGGCCCATACTTGTTACTTCGCTTCTTTTGCAGACTGCGGTTGTTTCTTTCGGAATAGAACTTATATTCCGTTATTATTATAAACTGTCGCTTCTGCCCATTGTTTCAATAATTATTGCCGTCTGCTGTCTTGCTCTTGTTGCGTTCTTCCTTTCCGTTCTCAAGAATAAAAGACTCAGAGCCTGGCTGTCAAGAAAGTTCTTTATATAATTTTTTTGAGGAGATAAGTTATGAAAACAAAAACTAAGATTGTTCTCGGTGCCCTTGGTGCGGCAACTGCCGTAAACTGTGTACGTGCGGCTGCCTTTAAGCCTGAAAAGCGTGAAACTTCTCCGCTTCCCACAGAGAGCTGTGATGTTGAGCGTGCAATACAGCACATAAGCGGTGCTATCCGGATTCCTACAATCTCATATCCCGACAGCGATATGGTGGATTGGTCGCAGTTTGAAAGATTTCATAAGTTTTTGGAGGATTCTTATCCGCTTATAGCAAAGAATCTTGAGAGGGAAGTTGTATCAAAGGCAAGCCTTCTCTACCGTTGGAAGGGTACAGATTCTTCCCTTGATGCTATAGCTCTTCTTTCTCATCAGGATGTTGTTCCCGTATCAAAGGGAACAGAGCAGGATTGGGAGCATGAGCCCTTCAGCGGTGATATAGATGATGAGTTTATCTGGGGCAGAGGCGCCATGGATATGAAAAACCATCTTATCTGTGTTATGGAAGCGGTTGAAACCCTGCTTGAAGAAGGTTATCAGCCGACAAGAGACGTTTATCTTTGCTTCGGTCACGATGAGGAAATTGTTGCTTCCGAAAATTCAGGTGCAGGCGAAATAGCACGCCTTCTTAAGGAAAGGGGAGTACATCTCGACTGCGTTATTGACGAGGGCGGAGCAATTCTTCCTGTTAATGTCAAGGGCGTTATTGACGGCTTTATTGCCGGAATAGGTATAGCCGAAAAGGGTTATGCAGATTTCGAGATAACCGTTGAAACAAAGGGCGGTCACTCCTCACAGCCGCCTAAACACAGTGGTTTGGGTAAGCTTGCAGATGTTATCAAAGACCTTGAAAATAATCAGTTCAAGGCTGAAATGATGCCTTTCCTTAAGGATTTGTTTGACAGCGTAGGCAGAAGAGTCTGCTATCCTGCAAGACTTGTTACCTGTAACCTCAAATTGCTCAATCCCATACTTAAGGAAGTTCTCAAGCTCATTCCGCCTGCTGCAAGCCTTATCCGTACAACAACGGGTGTTACAATGGCTCAGGGCAGCCCTGCTGCTAATGTTCTTCCTCAGCGTTCAAGTATAGTTGTCAATTTCCGTGGTATGCCCGGCTGCTCAACAAAGGATATTGAAGAGCACATCCGCAAGGTAGTTAAAAATAAGGATATTCAGATTAAGTGCCTTAAGTCAAAAGAGCCCTCCGCTATTTCTCCGACAGACAGCAGAGCCTTCAAGGCAATTGAAAACATAACGGTTTCCGATTATCCCGAGGCTATTGTTGCACCTTACCTTGTTATGGGCGGTACAGACGCTTACCACTATGAGCTTGTCTGTGAGAATATTTACAGATATTCTCCGTTTATTGCCGATACAAAGCTTCTGCTTTGCACACACGGTACGAATGAACGCCTGCCTAAAAACACGGTAGGTGAGGCAGTGGTATTCTTCAAACGCTATATTAAGCAGCTTGCATCTGACTGATTTTGATATATTCTCCCTTAATCCGCCTTTTATTTTCGGTTTAGGGGAGATATTTTTTTGTAAAACCATAAAAAAATTCAAAAATTACTTGTATTTAACAGTATAAGCATATATAATTAATCTATATGTCTAAAGTCATGGAAAGGAGAGATGGAGGCCAATGTTGGGTAAGTACGTAAGGGTAAATGTTACTAATGCAATCAATACCCAAAATGAGACCGAGGGCTATACTTATGAGCTCAATTACGGTAGAGTAGAAGGCCATTCTCTCGCAGGAAATGAGCAGTTTGCCTATATTATGGGCATTGACCATCCTGTGCGGAATTTTGACGGGCGAGTTATCGCCATCATCACACGCAGAAGCGGTGAAAAACTCTGGGTTGTTGCACCCAAAAGCACACGCTTTATTGTAAACGACGTAAAGCCTGCAATTGAATTTGCGGAAGGTATCGGTAAAAACTATACTCTTGAATGCCTTTACGAAAGCAGCTGCGGTGCTGTTGTTTTCAGAATGATAGCCGGTGAAGTCCGTTATCTTCTTATTAAAAATAAACGAAGCGCAAACTGGGGTTTCCCGAAGGGTCATATTGAGCGTGGCGAAACAAAGGAAGATACGGCACGCAGAGAAGTTCTCGAGGAAACGGGTATCCGTATTCAGATAATCCCCGGATTTATCTCTAAATCCGAATATACTATTCAGGGTAAGGTTGAAAAATCCGTTTCTATTTTTGTTGCAAAAACATCGGATACGCAGACAATTATCCAGCACGAAGAAATTGAAGACTATATATGGCTTAATTACGATAAAGCCATAAAAACTCTCAAATTTGAAAACGACAGAGCCATTCTCGAAAAGGCACATGAATTCCTGCTGAGAATAGGCGAAATAGAAAATTAAGGTGGTTAAATAATGGCGGAACAGTTGGCAACCTTTCTGGTTGACTTGTTTCAGAATAAAATTCCCGAAGAACTTATAATTTTTGTTATATCACTTTTTCCGATTCTTGAACTGCGTGGCGGTATGATTGCCGCAAGTATTCTCGGTCTTGAGCTTATACCTTCGTTTATAATCTGCTATATCGGTAATATGATTCCCGTTCCTTTTATTCTGCTGTTTATCAGAAAGATTTTTCAGTTTCTGCGTGATAAGCCTTTCTTTGGCAAGGTTATTCAGAAGCTTGAAATACGTTCAATGCGTAAAAGTGATACCGTTAAAAAATACGGTAAATGGGGCTTGCTCGCATTTGTTGCAATTCCTTTGCCCGGTACAGGCGGTTGGACGGGTGCGCTTATTGCCGCACTCCTCGATATGAGAATTAAAACATCGACATTTGTTATTGCTGTCGGTGTATTTATTGCAGGTGTTATAATGTCGGTTATTTCTTACGGTATCCCTGCTTTGATATCAATGTTTTAGTAAGTTAAAAGTTTAATAAATATACAAACTGTATAAAAGGAGAAGTATTTATGAACAAGCTTTACGGTGCATATTGCAGAACTTATCAGGCAGCTTTCAGAGTTGCCACAAAGGTTCTTGACTGGACCGGCCCTCAGGTTGTCAAAGGCCCCGGCAGCGTTACAAAACTGCCTTCCCTGCTTAAAAGTCAGGGCATTGAGAACGTTATGATAGTAACCGATAAGGTTCTTCACGGTCTCGGTCTGCTTGACAGTCTTAAGGCAGGCCTTGAAAGCAAGGGTATCAATTTTGTAATTTACGATGGCACACAGCCCAATCCGACTATACCCAATGTTGAAGAGGCTAAGGATATTTACATAAACCACAACTGCCAGGCTGTTATTGCTTTCGGCGGCGGTTCACCTATGGACTGTGCAAAGGTTGCGGCAGCCCGTGTTGCAGCACCCAACAAGCAGATTCCGAAAATGAGAGGTACTCTCAAGGTTCTTGCAAAGCTTCCTCCGCTTTATGCTATCCCCACAACTGCAGGTACAGGTTCAGAGACCACTCTTGCTGCTGTTATTGTTAACCCCGATACACATGAGAAGTTTGCAATCAATGATCCCTGCCTTCGTCCGAAGGTTGCTGTACTTGACCCCGAGCTTACTGTAGGTCTTCCGCCTCACATCACATCCACAACAGGTATGGATGCTCTTACGCACGCTGTTGAAGCCTATATCGGCAAGAGCAACACACCCGGCACAACCGAGGCTGCCGAAAAGGCTGTCAGAATGATTTTTGCAAACCTTGAAACAGCTTATAACGAGCCCAAGAATATTGAAGCACGTGACAATATGCTCAACGCTTCATTCTACGCAGGCATTGCTTTCACACAGGCTTATGTCGGTTATGTTCACGCAATTGCTCATAATCTCGGCGGTTTCTACAATGTTCCTCACGGTCTTGCAAATGCAATAATTCTGCCTTATGTTCTGCGTTACTACGGCGATACTATTTATACTCAGCTTTCAAAGCTTGCCGACCTTGCAGGCCTTGACACAAACGGTAAGACCGACGCAGAAAAGGCCAATATGTTTATTGATGAAATCTGCGCTATGAATGAGAGAATGAAGATTCCGTCATGCTTCGACTGCATCAAGGAAGAGGATATTCCGACAATTGCAAAGCGTGCAATGATTGAAGGCAATCCGCTTTATCCCGTTCCCAAGCTTATGGATGAGGCTGAGTGTGAGAGAATCATACGCTCAATGATGGCATAATTTAATAAAATTACGACGGGAAAGTATGTTTTTTGATCATACTTTCTCGTTTTTATTTACGTCTTTATTAAAAATATATTAAAATGCCTATTTTTATTTGCATTATAATTATTATTGTGATACAATTAGCAAATAAGAATGGAGTGATATGCAAATGACGTATTTTGAACAGGTTGTCAACTTCTTTCAGCAGGCGGTAGGTGTTATAACATCTTTTCGCTTTTCTGATTTTTTAGATATTTGTCTTGTTGCTTTGGTTGTGTACAGTGTTGTAAAGCTTGTGCGTGAAACAAGAGCCATTCAGCTTTTCAAAGGTATTCTTCTTTTCGGTATAGTTTATGTCGTTATTATTGTGCTTGAAATGCAGGCAAGTGAATATCTTTTCAGAAGTGTTGCCACCAATGCAATTGTCTGCCTTGTTATAATTTTCTCTCCCGAAATCCGTCACGCACTGGAAAGTGTCGGCAGACGCAGCTTTTCCACACTCTCTCCGTTCAATTACAGTAAAAATGCAAGACAGCTCCAGAATGAAAAAATCAACAATATGATTACCGAGGTCTGCCGTTCCGCAGGCACAATGAGTGAAAAGAAAATCGGTGCACTTATGGTTTTTGAACGTCAGACTCTTCTCGGCTCAATTATTGAAACAGGTACAATGGTTGATGCACGTGCATCAGAAGAACTTATCGGAACGATATTCTTCCCTAAAACACCTCTTCACGACGGTGCTGCCATTATCCGTATGGACAGAGTTGTTGCTGCAGGCTGTATTCTTCCGCTTACCAAAAACAATGAGTTGAGCAAGGAACTGGGCACAAGGCACCGTGCCGCACTCGGTATGTCTGAAGAAAGCGATGCCGTTGTAGTTGTCGTTTCAGAAGAAACGGGTTATATATCAATCGTTGAGAAGGGCAGAATCAAGCGAGGAATTTCTTCTGCTGAGCTTCGTGAAATCCTTCAGAATTATCTTCTTGCCAAAGAAACGGACGAGTCTAACAAACTCACCTACAAGATAAAGAACATATTCAGAAAGAAATGAAAGGAGGGAGCCTGATGAACAAAATAGCTAATATAACCCACAAGCTTTTTTATGATAACAAGGTTCTTATGGTTTTCTCCTTCGTTGTTGCCGTTATCATCTGGCTGGTTGTCGTGATTTCGTTCAGCCCCATTGATACTGTAGTTATCAAGGATGTTCCTGTAACTCTTGACCTTGCAAACAGTGTGCCTGCACAGTTCAATCTGGAAATTTTCGGCCAGTCCGAATTTTCCGTAGATGTGGAAGTATCGGGTAAACGATATATACTTTCTTCGGTTGCCGATAAAAAGTCCATCAGGGTCGTTGCCCAGACGGCTTACGTTGATTCCGCAGGCAAGCATACTCTTTCACTTAAAGCTTCCAAGGTAATAGAGTCCGATGAGTTTGAGATTGTAGGTTTGTCGGATGAATATATTGAAGTTTTCTTTGATGTCTATATGGAACAGGATTTTAACCTTGAGCCTAAAATCAATATTGATGATGAGCTTGTTGAAAAAGGCTTTGTTGCTGGTGAGCCTGTACTTTCCGCTGATACGGTTGTTGTTTCGGGTCCTGCTACAGAAGTCCGTGCGGTAAAAAATGTTTTTGCCGAAATCGATATTGATAAGCCCCTTACTCAGACCAAAACTCAGGCTGCCGATATCAACGCTTACAACGAAGCAGGTGCAGTTTTGCACTATCTTTCTTATAACTACGGCAATTCCGAGGTGACGCTTACCGTTCCCGTTTATTATGTTGTGAACAAACCCACTTCGGTTACATTTAAAAATGCGCCTGCCGCATATATTGACAACCCCTTCGGTTACACAATAAATCCTGCACAGTTCAATGCGGGAATTCAGGGCATAGACAGCGACAATACGGTTGAAAGCATTGCGATAGCAACCATTGATTTTTCTCAGCTCAAACCCGGTAAGAACGTGATTACCGTTCCTTCCGATTCAATTACGTCGGTTCTCTCACTTGAATCTTTCAAGGATTTTGAGGTTACCGTCAATGTAACAGGCTGCAAACTCAAGACGCTTACCGTGCCTGCCGAAAATATAAGTTTTGTAAATTCGCCGAAAGGCTATGATGTTAAATCTGTTACAAAGTCTGTCGGTAGCGTTACTGTCGTCGGCCCCGAAGCATCTCTTTCGGAGGTTACTCCGTCGGAGCTTTTTGTAACGGTTGATTTAAGCGGCGCTGATTTATCTGCAACCGAGCAGGAATTTGCTGCAAGAGTTTCTGTTAAGAACAGCGAAGACTGTTGGGTAAGCGGCAGCTACAGCGTGACTGTTACACAGTAAGCCATTAACGAATTCACATAAAGGAGGGAAACTGAATGAAGTTAAGATTTGCAGTTCCGGTTCTTGTAGCGGCTTTGCTTGCGCTTTCGGGCTGTTCGCTTGAACTCAAGTCAATCGATACGCTTATGCGCCCTCCGCTGACGGCAACCGAGCAGGAACTTGAAAAATCCATTGACAGCTTTCTCGGCAATAATATTTCGCTTCGTTCCCCGGCTTCCGGCAGTTTCCACTCCGCAATTACTCTGCACGATTTAGATGGCGACAAAAACGATGAAGCAATTATCTTTTATGTTAATAACAACGATACTGCCGTTGTAAGAATGTGCGTACTCAAAAGAAACAGCAGCGGCTGGCAGTTAGTGTCCGATTTTGCAGGAAACGGCAGCGGTGTTTATTCGGTTGATTTTTACGACCTTAACAACGACGGCGGCGACGATATGCTTGTCAGCTGGTATCTTTTCGAAGATAAAGTAAACAAGACACTTACGGTTTATTCAAGCAGCAGAAAGGGAAACGAAATCAATTTCTCTGCCTGTGCTACGGAAGCCTACAATCTGTATTGTGTGGCGGATGTTTTTTCAACGGGAGAAAAACACCTTATTCTGACGTATACCGATACTGCAAAAAAGACCGACAAAACACACATTCGCCTTATGAGTCTTAATGCACAGAACAGAGTTGTGCTTGTGTCTCAAACAACGCTGGATGACAGAATAAGCAGTATTACATCGCTTAAAGCGGATAAACCGCTTGATTCCGAAGATACAAGAATATTTGTTGATGCATTGCTTCGTGACAACAAGCTGATTACGGAGATTCTTGTTTGGAATGCAGAAAAGAAAAGCTTTGTTGAGCTTATATCTCCGTCGCTTCAGTATGACAAATTGGTGACTGCAAGAAGCAGTAATCTTTACAGCTTCGATATTGATGCAGACGGAGTAATTGAAATTCCAAAACGTGAACCACTTGCGAATTATAAAAATACGGATACCTCATCGGGCTATATGCTTGTCTGGTATGACTACAATAACGGCGGCTTCTTTAAGGAACGTAGTTATATCGTGAATGTCCGTGACAATTACCGCATTTATGTTCCCGATGTGCTTGACGGTAAATTAACCGTTAGGAGTGAGAATAAATCTGTCTGGGCCTTTTTTGACGATTTCGGAGAAAAGCTATTTGTCATCAGCGTTTATAAGGCAGATGAATGGATCGGCAATCAGTCTGAAACATCCGTGGTGCTGCTTACAACTGCCGATAAGGTCTATGTTTGTAACGCTGAAGAAAAATTGACAGACTACGGCATTGAGCAATCGGACATCGTAAAGTATTTCTCACTTAACAGTTAGGATACCGGAAAGGGGAGTGCGAGGATTTGAAAAAGATATTGGTTGCCGAAGATGAAGCGGCAATACGTGAATTTATTGTTATAAATCTCAAACGTAACGGCTATGAGGTTATTGATACGGAAAACGGTGAAAAAGCTCTTGAGGCCTACTATGCCGAAGCCGGAAAATTTGATATTGTTCTGCTTGATATTATGATGCCCGGTATTGACGGACTTGAGGTATGTAAGCAGATAAGACAGGATAATAACAACATTGGTATAATAATGCTTACTGCAAAGACGCAGGAGATTGACAAAATTACCGGACTTATAATGGGTGCGGATGATTACGTTACCAAGCCTTTTTCTCCGTCTGAACTTATGGCCAGAGTGGATGCATTATACAGGCGTGTAGGTGTACTTAAGGGCGATTCTTCACCGCTTCCCGATCCGTCCGAATATATGCTTTACAGCGGCGATTTCGTACTTAACCTAAGAAGCAGAACGCTTACGAGACGTGGTGTACCAATTGAATTGACACAGGTTGAGTTCCAGATTATGGAGTATTTTCTTCTTCACCCGGGTCAGCCTCTTGACAGAAACGATATTCTTGCACACGTCTGGGGCGATAAATATGTGGGCGAAGAAAAGGTTGTTGATGTTAACGTACGCCGTCTTCGTATGAAGATAGAAAACGACCCGTCAACCCCACGACATCTGACAACTGTCTGGGGAATGGGCTATAAATGGATTAAGTAAATCGTTCAAACGGCAAGAAGAAAGGAGGATGGCAGATGCGTAAACTCAGCGGTGTTACAAAACGTTGGTTGTATAGTGCTTTCAGTGTTATTGCCGGCATTATTCTGGCGGTAGCTGTTACTGCCGTCTTTCTTGTAAAGGGTTACTATTACAATTATGTTGAAATGACCCTTGATTCTCACGCCTCCGACCTTGTGAATAATTATTTTTCAAACTATATCGGAACAGGTAATGATACTTTCGTTTCAGGTGCAATTAACTTTGTTGAAAACTTTTCTGATAAAGATATGATGGATGTCTGGGTTATCGACAGCAGCGGAAGACCTGTTGTTTCCGCTTCGGGCTTTGAAATTCAGGATAATATGACAATGCCCGACTATGACCTTGCATTGACATCCGATACGGATAAGGGTATATGGACGGGAAGGCTTTCCAACGGCGAAAAGGTTATGGCTGTAACTGCAATGCTTCCCGATTCAAAGGGTCAGGTCAGTGGTGCAATCAGATATATATGTTCGCTTGAAGAAGTTGACAACACTTTGCTGACAATAACCGTATTTATTGCGTTGCTTGCTGCCGGCGTTATGCTTCTTGTTCTTGCAACGGGCAGTTTCTTTATCCGTTCAATTGTAAGACCTGTTCTTCATATTAACGATACTGCCAAGGAAATAGCCAAGGGCAACCTTTCGGCTCGTGTGGACAGCAGCGGTATGCACGACGAAATAGACGAACTCGGTTCAACCTTCAACGATATGGCTTGTGCACTCGGTCAGGCGGAAGAACTGAAAAACGATTTTATTTCAACAATTTCCCACGAATTGCGTACACCGCTTACCGCCATTAAAGGCTGGGGTGAAACGCTTATCGGGTTCGATAATTCTGACCCCGAAACCACTAAAAGAGGTATGTCGGTTATTATTGACGAGTCACAACGCCTTGCCGAGATGGTTGAAGAGTTGCTTGATTTTTCAAGAATGCAAAGCGGAAAAATGAGGCTCAATATGGGAAGGTACGATATCCTTGCAGAGCTTGACGATGCCGTTTTTGCCATGAAAAACAGAGCCGCAAGGGAAGGCCTTGAATTTACCTACGATGTTCCGCAGCTTACTCTTGCAATGTACGGAGATGCCGGTAAAATCAAGCAGGTGTTTGTTAATCTGCTTGATAACGCAATCAAGTATAATAAGCCCGGCGGTAAGATTTCGGTTGTTGCACAGATTGTGTCTGATAACCTTGTAATCCGATTTACGGATACGGGCTGCGGTATTTCTGCCGAAGATATTCCGCATATCAAGGAAAGATTTTACCGTGCTAATTTATCTGTTCACGGCACCGGTATCGGTCTTGCGGTTGCGGATGAGATTATCAAAATGCATAACGCTACTATGGAGATAGAAAGCGTACTTGATGAAGGCACAACAATCACGGTAACATTTCCGTTGGAAACTTCGGATATTCAACAGTTTATTAACGATTAATTTTAGCTACCCCAGAAAGGAAAGATAAAAATGAGTGGAAAAGAAAAAATAAAGTATTCCGGCGTCGGCGGCGAAGCGCTGATTGAAGGAATTATGATGAAAGGCCCTTACGGTGCTGCCATGGCTTGCCGTATGCCCGACGGGTCTATTGACCTTACAAGGAAAGAATTCAAATCCGTTACTGATAAATTTAAAATTCTCAAAAAGCCCTTTATCAGAGGCCCTGTCAACTTTGTTGAGCAGATGCTTTTCGGCTACAAATGTATGATG
This sequence comes from Clostridia bacterium, assembly GCA_017516745.1. Lineage (GTDB taxonomy): Bacteria > Bacillota > Clostridia > Oscillospirales > Acutalibacteraceae > UBA8612. The sequence goes on along the minus strand of JAFXBF010000017.1, from coordinate 69,781 downwards.
GAATCTGCCGAAAAAACCGCTTTTGACACCAACGATATGAATGAGGAAGAAATGTCCAAGCTTGACAAATGGTTAAGCGACCATTTTGGCCCGAAGATGATGGCTGTTATCGGTGCTGTTGCAATGGTACTCGGCTTCGGTCTTGCTTTTCTGATTTTCTTTTATATTCCCACACTTGTTACGGATTTGATTAACGACCATATTGCACACGGCAATCTTGACCGCTTCCGTCCGCTTATCGAGGGCGTAATGCGAATGATTATCTTTGTTGTTTATATGTGGGCTGTGTCACAGATGAGTGATATCAAGCGTGTGTTCAAATATCACGGTGCGGAGCATAAATCAATCTTCTGTGTAGAACACGGTCTTGAGCTTACTGTTGAAAATGTCCGCAAGCAGTCCCGTTTTCATCCCCGTTGCGGTACAAGCTTTATTTTCATAACAATCATACTCAGCATTGTTGTTTCTTCGCTTGTCGTTGTTATTGCGCCCGAAATCCGTGATATCCGTTGGCTTTGGATTTTAGTTAAAATCCTTCTTCTGCCGCTTATTATGAGTATCGGTTACGAGTGCATCAGGCTTGCAGGCAAGCACGACAACGCCTTTACTAGAGCACTTTCCGCCCCCGGTCTTATGATGCAGAGAATTACAACCAAAGAGCCCGAGGATGATATTATCGAGGTCGGTATAGCAGCAATCAAGGCTGTAATAAATCCGCCCGATGAAACAGAAAAAGCAGAAGAAAACACAGATATATCAGACGAAAATAATGAAGCTGAATGATTTAAGGAAAACGCTCAAAGAAATGCTTGAACCGTGCTCCGCAGAGGACAGCTCTTTTGAAGCGGATTGTATTGTTGCCGATTTGCTTGGCTGTACAAATTCTGCATTAAGACTGTATTCCGAAAAAGAAATTGAAACAGCAACTGCTGAGAAAGCAATGGATTTTGCTCAACGGAGGCTTCTTCACGAGCCGTTACAGTACATTCTCGGTAAATGGGAGTTTTACGGCAGAGAGTTTTATGTAGGCGAAGGTGTGCTTATCCCAAGACCCGAAACGGAATTGCTTATTGATTCGGCAATAAGCGAATTAAAAGGCAAAACACAGCCTGTGTGTTACGATTTGTGTTCGGGAAGCGGCTGTATAGGCATAACTGTTTCAAAGGAGATACCCGACAGCCGAGTTTTTATGCTTGAAAAATCCGAAAAGGCGTTCGGTTTTCTTGAAAAGAATGTTGCTCACAACGGTGCAGCCAATTGCAAACCCGTTATCGGCGACATTTTTGAAGAAAGTCCCTTTGAAGAAAAAGCGGATATTATCCTCTCAAATCCGCCTTATATCTGTTCCGATGTTATCCCGACCTTACAGCCCGAGGTTCACAAAGAGCCCCAAATGGCGCTTGACGGCGGTGAAAACGGACTTGTTTTTTACGAAAGAATAGCCAAAGGTTGGATAAAAGCTCTTAAGCCTGATGGCATCATAGCTGTAGAAATAGGCGATGAACAGGGCGAGAGTGTAAGCGCACTTTTCAGGAAAAGCTTTTCTGATGTTCGTGTTATCAAGGATTTTTCAGGCAACGACAGGGTAGTTGTTGCAAAAAATATTTTTAACTGTAGAAATTGGAGTATTTAAAATGTTATTTGATTTATTAAGAATGGGCAGTATGGATTCAACTGAAAAAATGCAGCTTATTATGGATTTGGGTGTGCGTGTTTTTGTTGTTTTCTGTGTACTGCCGATACATGAATTTGCTCACGCTTATATTGCTAACAGACTTGGTGACAGCACCGCAAGGCTTAAGGGCAGAATGACAATTTCGCCTATGGCGCATATTGACCCTATCGGTGCGCTTATGATATTCCTTGTCGGCTTCGGCTATGCAAAGCCCGTGCCCGTAAATATGCGTAATTTCCGCAAGAGAGATAAAAACGCATCCGAGCACGATAACATCTATTATTACAGTGCAACGCCGAGATATGACCCCGGTTATGCAAAGCGTTGTATGGCGCTTGTTTCTTTGGCCGGTCCGCTTTCTAATTTGCTTATGGCTTTCATCAGCCTTATACTGATGAATATTGTTAGCATTACTCCGTATTCAACGCTTACTGTAATTATTTATTATTTCTTCTTTTACTGTGCAAGCATAAATATTAACCTTGCGGTATTCAATCTTATTCCGATTCCGCCTCTTGACGGCTCAAGAATACTCAGCGTAATACTGCCCGACAAAATTTATTTTAAGATAATGCAGTATGAGCGTTATATTATGATAGGCATTATGGTTTTACTGTTTACGGGTATTCTGTCAACACCGCTTAGCATAGTTTCCGCATTCGTATTTAACGGACTTAATTTTGTTGCAGGCTTGCCGTTTGCTTTAATTTCCTGATTTATTTCAAAGGGGTAGAAATTTTTGGAACCTATTCAGTACAAAACCGAAGTTTTTGAAGGTCCGCTTGACCTGCTGCTGTTTCTTATCAGCAAGCATAAGGTCAGCATAAACGATGTCGTTATCACCGACCTTATTGACCAGTATATAGAATATATTCGTGCCATGCAGCTTGAGAATATGGAAATAGCCAGCGAATTTCTCGAAATGGCTGCAAGACTTGTTTATATCAAAACCGTTTCTCTTTTACCCGTGTATGACGATGCGGAAAAGCTCAAAGAGGAGCTTCGAGGGGAATTGAGCGAATATGCAGACTGTCAGCTTATGGCAGGTAAGCTGGCCAAAATAGCCAACGGCTTTGATTTTATCGAAACACCGCCCGAAAAGATTGAAGCGGATATGACCTACACACGCACTCACGCACCCGATGAGCTCCTTAAAGCCTATATTTCGGCTATAGGTAAGAGTATGCGTAAGCTACCGCCGCCCGTTGAAGCCTTTACCAAAATTGTTGCGGCAAAAATTGTATCAGTCGGCTCAAGAGTAAGCGTTATTCTGGCTAAACTGAAAATCGGCGAGAAAAAGAGTATTGAGCATCTGTTTGAAGAATCAACATCACGCTCCGAAATGGTAGCAACTTTCCTGGCAATTCTGTCGCTTGTAAAATCCAAACAGATTTTTATTGACGGCGAAAAAACATCGGCAACCATTGAACTTATTGCAGAAGGGGAAACACAATGAACGCAAAAGAACTGAACTCTGCTCTTGAAGCGATACTTTTTGCTTCGGGTGAACCGCTTGAAATAATCAGAATAGCAGAAGTGCTTGAATGTGACAGCGAACAGGTTGAAAGCATAGCCGTAAACCTTTCAAATAAGCTTGAAGAAAGCGGCAGCGGTCTTTGCTTAAAAAAACTCGGGGACAAGCTCCAGCTTTGCTCAAAGCAGGAATATGCACCGCTTATCAGAGAAATACTTGACCTTAAGCGTAACACGCCGCTTTCGGGTGCCGCCTTTGAGGTGCTTGCAGTAATTGCGTATAACCAGCCCGTTACAAAGTCTTTTGTCGAGCAGGTCAGAGGTGTTGACTGTTCGGGCGTTATAGCTACCCTTTGTCAGCGTGGCCTTATTGAAGAGAAGGGCAGACTTGAACTGCCCGGCAGACCGCTTATTTACGGCACAACCGCTCATTTTCTGCGCAGCTTCTGCGTTTCGGATTTGAGTGAGCTTCCTCCGCTTCCCGAAAAGAGCGAGGAACAGCTCCAAAAGGCGCTTGTTGAGCCCAGAGAAGCACCCGATAAGAAAAACACTCCTGAAACCGTTGTTCTTTCAACCGAAGACCTTATCTCCGAAGAGGAAGACACGGTATTCAACGAAGATTTTACATAAGAAAAGGGAGGTGTCAGCTTGACAGCGCTCACAGTAATTCTTGGTATTATAGCCTTTTTTGTGCTGATTTTTTCAATCAGATTTACGGTTTATATGACCTATGATGAAGAGTTTAAGCTCGACATCAGTTGGCTTTTCATAAAACTTCATATTCTTCCGAAGAAAGAAAAGCCCGAAAAAGAGAAGAAGCCTAAAAAGGAAAAAGAACCAAAGGAAGAAAACAAAGAGCAACAGCCCGAAGAAGAAAAGCCGAAGGAAAAGAAAGACAATATCATTGTTTCATTCTATAAAAATCAGGGCTTTTCCGGTGTTTTACAGCTTTTAAAGGATACCGTTAACGCAATAAACGGTATGTTCGGCACAATATTCCGTCACTTCGTTTTCCGTGAACTTAAAGTATATATGACCGTTGGTGCATCTGATGCCGCAGAAACGGCACAGCTTTACGGAAAGACCTGTGCGGCTGTTTTTCCTGCAATGGGTCTTATCACAAGCACCTGCAAGGTTAAGGAATACGACTGTGCTGTCAGACCCAACTTTATGGCTGCGGAAAAAACAGCAATATTCCGTGTCGTGCTTTCGTTCAGACCGATTTTTGCCACTACCGCCGTTGTGGTGCTGGCATTTAAGCTGTTATTTAAAGTGGTTTTCAAACTGCTTAAAAATAAACCCAAGGAGCCCGTAAACAAGGTTTCCGAAACACAAAACGCAAACAATATCAAGGAGGATAAAAACATATGAAAGATCAGTCAGCAGCAGGAATTCTCGGTACAGCAATTGAAAAAATCCGTGACCTTGTCGATGTAAAGACAATTGTCGGTGAGCCCGTATTTTCCGCAGACGGTATTACAATCATTCCCGTTTCCAAGGTTTCTTACGGCTTCGCTTCAGGCGGTTCAGATTTCCCCTCAAAGTCCAATGCAGAGCTCTTCGGTGGCGGCGGCGGCGCAGGCATCACCATCACACCCGTTGCTTTTGTTGTAATCAACAACGGTAACGTTACAATCAAGTCCGTTCCCACAGGCGATAACACTGCTGAAAAGATTGTCGGCCTTGTTCCCGAGGTTGTTGATACGGTTTCCGGTCTTATCAATAAGAATAAGAACGCAACAGCCGACACTGCAGCTCCCGAAACAGTTCTTTAAGTAAAAAATCAATAGGATTACGCATATATATAACTAATGTTATTAATATATGGGTGGTCTGATGTTGAGAAAAACTGCATCCTTTCTGTTACTTTTGGTTTTATTCAGTTTCGGCTGTTCCGCTTTTGATGCACCAAGCGTTTCAGCACGTAGTGCAGCGTTAATGGTTGCTGACAGCCGTGAACTGATTTACGGTAAAAACGAGCATGAGCAAAGAGGTATGGCAAGCACCACAAAAATTATGACCGCTTTGCTCACGCTTGAATGTGTTTCACCGCAAAAGCAGGTTACTGTTACCGAGCAGATGGCGGCTGTTGAGGGCACTTCAATGGGCTTGCTGCCGGGTGACAAGGTAACGTATCACGACCTTGTGTACGGTATGCTTCTGGCTTCGGGTAACGATGCGGCAAATACCGCAGCAATATCGGTTGCAGGCAGTATTCCCGATTTTGCCAAACTGATGAACAACCGTGCCAAACAGATTGGTATGCATAACACTTCGTTTGTAACGCCATCGGGGCTTGATGATGAAAACCATTATTCAACCGCCTACGATATGGCTTTACTCGGCTGCGAAGCAATCACAAATCCCGATTTTCTTTCGGCTTGCTCTTCGGTGCAGGCCAAGCTTTGCTATGGAAACGAGCCATACACACGCTATTTGTCCAACCACAACAGGCTTCTCAAAACCTTTGACGGTGCAGTCGGTATCAAAACGGGCTTTACAAAGAAAAGCGGCAGGTGCCTTGTTTCCGCCGCCGAAAGAGACGGTGTTACGCTCGTTTGTGTCACGCTGAATGCCCCCAACGACTGGCAGGACCACAAAGCGTTGCTTGAATACGGCTTTGACTGTGTTTCGGTAAAAACACTTGATTGTGCTTTGCCGCAACTTACTGTTTACGGCGGAGACGTTGAAAAAGTCAGCGTTGAACTTTGTGAACCGTTGAGTATTGCCGCTTTTTGCAATTCAGACAGAATTTCCACACAAGTAATAATTAAGCCGTACAGTATTGCTCCTCTTAAAAAAGGTGATATAGCAGGCGAAGTACGTATATCGGTTGACGGCAAAACCGTTAAATCTTTTCCTGTTACAGTTAAAGAGGATGTCAAAGCAACAACACAGGAGGTTTTTGAAAAAACCTCGATTTTTAAAAGAATAGCAGAGAAAATATCAAAATTTTTCTGCTAAAGAAAGGTAATCACATAAGCTATGCCCGACAACAAAGTAAGACTTCAAAAATTTATGGCCGATAACGGTATTGCTTCACGCAGAAAGTGTGAGGAAATTATCGAAAGCGGTCAGGTTAAGGTTAACGGTCAGACAGCACACATCGGCGATAAGGTTAACCCCAAAAAGGATAAGGTAAGCGTTAACGGCAGGCTCATCTCCGTTAAGGACAAGCCTGTATACATTATGCTTCACAAACCCCGTGGATATATCACAACTATGCTCGATGAGCAGGGCAGGAAATGTGTTGCCGAGTTGGTAAGTGATATACCCGACAGGATTTACCCTGTCGGCAGACTCGACAGAGAATCAGAAGGCCTTCTGCTGATGACTAATGACGGCGCTTTTTCAAATGCACTTACACATCCTGCAAAGCACGTGCCCAAAACATACAGGGTTACAATCCGTCCGAAAATTACGGATGAGCAGATTAACGCATTTCATAACGGAATTGAAATTGACGGCAGAATGACTGCTCCTGCAGGTCTTCGTGTGCTCGAAAAGACAGAAGGCAGAGTGGTTTGTGAAGTTATACTTTACGAAGGCAGAAACCGTCAGATTCGCCGTATGTTTGAAGAGCTGGGCATTGAAGTTGCAAGGCTTAAAAGAACTGCTGTCGGCTCAGTGAAACTCGGAATGCTTCAGCCCGGCAAATGGCGTGAGCTTACCGCAGACGAAGTACGCAGACTTACACTTGCTGCTCAGAGAGGAGCTTACGATGATTGAGTTCAAGCCCGATATAAAAGAAGGAATTGTTGTTTACAATGCCTTTGAAGAAGGCAAAAATACAGGCAAAGTTCTGCTGACGGTTGAGAAAACCAAGGCAGTTCTTGTGTCCATTCAGGCAATTGACGATGAAACCGCAGAGGGTCTTATGAGAAGTGCGCTGAATGCCGCTGCAAACCGTGACGGCTATAGCTGTGTCTATGAGCCCGAAGAATTCCGCAATGTAGCAAAACTTCTCGGTTTCAGAAACGAAAACGGAAGACTTGTCGGCGAAATTCCGTTTTTACTGACTGGGTCATGTTGCGGTTGCAAATGTCAATAATTGTCATTTCGTTGACTTTATAAAGAATCATTTGATATATTAAATTGAAAAAAATCTCAAGGAGATTGAAATATAATGGTTAAAAGTATGACGGGCTTTGGCAGAGCCCAGAAAGAAATTGACGGAATGAGTATTTCCGTTGAAATCAAGAGCGTTAATCATAAGGGTTTTGAGTTTGGCTGTAAAACTCCCAGAACTTACGGCTTTCTTGACGATAAGCTCAAATCTCTTGTTCAGAGCCTTGTTGCAAGAGGTAAAATTGAGTGTTATGTAATGATAAGTGCACTTGACACGGATGATTGCATTGTTGAAATCAATCATTCACTTGCAGGCGGTTATTATAAAGCACTTAAAGAGCTTGCAGAAAGATATTCTTTGAGAGATGATATTTCCGTTTCCTCTCTTTGCCGTTGCAGTAACGATATTTTTGTTGTCCGTAAGGCTGCAGCCGATGAGGATGCAGTATGGGAAGCCGTAAAATCCGTTGCTATGGAAGCAATTGAGTCGTTTGTTAAAATGCGTGAGGTTGAAGGCGGAAAACTCAAAGAAGATGTAATTTCAAGAAGCAGGGTTATTATCGGCAATGTAGAGTTTATTGAACAGCGTTCACCGCAGACTGTCAAGGAATATAACGACAAGCTCCTTGAAAGAATGAAAGTGCTTTTAGGGGAAGTAAATGTTGATGAACAGCGTCTGCTCACAGAAGCTGCAATATTTGCCGACAAGGTTGCCGTTGCGGAAGAAACGGTACGTCTTCGCAGTCATATTGACCAGCTTCACACCTTGCTTGATAGTAGTGAGCCCGTTGGCAGAAAGCTCGATTTCCTTGCACAGGAAATGAACAGAGAAGCCAACACAATCGGATCAAAGTGCCAGGATGTCGATATAACAAAGCGTGTCCTTGAAATCAAGGCCGAGGTTGAGAAGATAAGAGAACAGATTCAGAATATAGAATAAGGTGAAATTTTATGAAACTTATTAATATCGGCTTCGGTAACCTTGTAAATGCAAACCGCCTTGTTGCCATTGTCAGCCCCGAATCAGCTCCGATAAAGCGTATTATTCAGGACAGCAAGGAGAGGGGAATGCTTATCGATGCAACCCACGGCAGAAGAACAAGGGCGGTTATCATAACCGACAGTGACCACGTAATTCTGACATATCTGCAGTCGGAAACCGTTGCCAACAGACTCAATGAGTATGACGATGGAATTGAGGATGAGGACGGTGACACCGATGAGTAATAAAAAAGGCGTACTTGTTGTATTTTCTGCTCCCTCCGGCTGCGGCAAGGATACAATTCTGCGTGAGCTTTTTAAAAGGGATACGGAAAACGAATTAATGCTTTCCCGTTCGATGACAACACGTCAGCCCAGAAATGCCGAAAAAGACGGTGTTGATTATTACTTTGTCACCCGTGAAAGCTTTGAAGAGCTGATTAACAACGACGGCTTTATTGAATATGCCGAATATAACGGTAATTACTACGGCACACCCAAAGGCCCCGTTGAAGAATGGCTCAACAACGGTAAAACAGTTATTCTTGAAATCGAAGTTCAGGGTGCATCAAAGGTGAGAGCATCACGCCCCGATGCGGTAGGTATATTTATTTTACCTCCGTCACTCGAAGAGCTTGAAAGACGTTTACGTAACAGACAGACAGACTCACCCGAAGTAATTGCAAAGCGAATTGCCCTTGCACCGGGTGAAATAGCCCACAGCAAGTATTTTGATTACTGTGTAGTCAATGACGATATCGGAACAGCAACCGATGAAGTATATACAATTCTTAAAAATCTCAAGGAGGACAATAACAATGTCTGAAACAAAAAGAACTGAAATGAAATTCAATCCCGACCTGAGCGGAGTTCTCAAAGGCCGTACCAGCCGTTATTCTCTTGTTATTGCAACAGCCAAGCGTGCAAGAGAAATCTGCGAGGTTGCAGATGCACAGGGTGAAACAATTATCGAAAAGCCCGTAAGTCTTGCACTCAACGATTTTATCAACGGCGATTACGTTCTTGTTGAGCCCGAAGAAATCAGAAACCTTTAATGCTTACGGTAGGAGTTGCTCTTGAAAATACGGCTTATCACTTTGATAAGCTCTATGATTATGCAGTACCGGCTGACCTTGCGGAAAAAGCAAAGCCCGGTGTACGAGTCCTCGTTCCCTTCGGCAAATCCAACGCAGGGAGGCAGGGCTTGATTCTGCGTATCAATGAATCAGCTCCGAATGCAAAATTAAAGAATATTTCACAGATAAAAGACGATGAACCGCTTATTGACGGCGATTTGCTGAAGCTTGTATTCTGGCTTAAGGACAGAACATTCTGTACATATTTTGAAGCGTTCCGCTGTATAGTGCCGACAGGTATCGGGCTGAAGCTCAATTACTGTTTCGGTGCTGACCCGAATTATGAAGTAAATGCGGAAAATTTACCTTCAGATGAAAAAGAGATATATTTTTCTCTTCTTAAAACCTGCCGTTTTGTTGAGAAGAACAAACTCTTGTCTGCATTCGGTTTTAAATCGGATGCTCTCATACTCGATAAAATGTACAAAAAAGGTGCTTTGCTTCGCAATATTGATGCACAGCGTGCCGTTGCTGACAAAACACAGACTCTTTACAGACTCACCGTTGATATTCCGGAGCTTGAAAAGCTTGACACTTCTCTTACCGCAAAGCAGAAAAGTGTCTGTGAACTGCTTGGATCAACGGGTGGAGCAAGTCTGAAAGAAATCTGCTATTTTACGGGTGTCACGGGTGCGGTTGTCAAAACGCTCGAACGCAAAAATCTGGTTGAGCAGGTTGAATATGAGGTTTACCGCAGTCCGCTTGAAGGAAAAAAGACAGGCTTAAAGCCCGAAATTGTTCTGAGTGAAGAACAGCAGCAGGTTTTTGAGTCTTTTTCTGCACAAATGGATAGCGGTGAAAAGAACATATCTTTGCTCTACGGTATTACCGGCAGCGGTAAAACGCAGATTTATATCAAGCTGATTGAAAAGGTAATTAACAGCGGTAAATCAGCAATAATGATGGTGCCCGAAATTGCCCTTACACCGCAGATTATTGACAGATTTTGTTCATATTTCGGCGATAAAATTGCCGTATTCCATTCAGCGCTTTCACTCGGAGAGAGAACCGATGAATGGAAGAGAGTCAGCAGAGGCGAAGTAAATGTCGTAATCGGTACACGTTCGGCTGTTTTTGCTCCGCTGAAAAATCTCGGTTTGATTATTATTGACGAAGAGCAGGAGCATACCTATAAATCCGAGCAGACACCACGTTATAACGCAAAGGAAGTAGCACGCTTCCGCTGTGAAGAAAACGGAGCAATGCTTTTACTCGGCTCTGCAACACCCGATGTTGAAACCTTTGCCCGTGCACAAAAGGGAATTTATACATTAAATATACTTAAAAACCGATATGCAGGTGCGACCTTGCCTGAGGTCATAACGGTTGATATGGCTTATGAAGGCGATAATACTCTGAGTTCAAAGTTGGTTTCTGCAATAAAGGAAACGCTTGACAATAAGCAGCAGGCAATACTGCTTATTAACCGCAGGGGTTATAATACCTTTGCTTCGTGTAAGGCTTGTAAAACTGTGGTTACCTGCCCTAATTGCAGTATTTCATTGACTTACCATCACGCAAATTCAAGGCTGATGTGCCACTACTGCGGCTATTCACAGCCTTTGTCGGACAAATGTCCCGAGTGTGAAAAGCAGGAGCTTGTGTATGCCGGCTTCGGTACACAGCTTGTTGAAGATGAGTTGGCACAGCTGTTTCCCGATGCACGCATTTTGCGAATGGATCAGGATACCACAATGCGCAAAAACGCTCATGAAAAGGCATTAACTGCTTTTGCAAACGGTGAATATGATATTCTTCTCGGCACTCAGATGGTAGCCAAGGGAATAGACTTTGAAAACGTAACGCTTGTCGGTGTTGTTTCCGTTGACCAACAGCTTTATAACGATGATTTCCGTTCGCTTGAAAGAACATTTTCTCTGCTGACACAGGTTGTCGGCAGGGCAGGCAGAGGAAAGGCAAAAGGCAAGGCGATAATTCAGACTCTGACCCCTGAAAACGAAATAATTCGGCAAGCATCCAATCAGGATTACGATGCGTTCTTTGAAAACGAAATTGCAATGCGTAAGATGATGACTTATCCGCCTTTTTGTGATTTATGTGTCATCGGCTTTTCCGGCGAGGATGAAAACAAGGTGCGTATGGTATCACGCCTGTTTTTCAGCAAATTCAAAGAGCTTGCATCAACCGAATATAAAAAGCAGAAGGTTATTGTACTCGGCCCTTTGCAGCCGAGGCTTGCAAAAATCAGCAATAAATTCAGATACCGAATGATTATCAAATGCAAAAATTCACCTGAATTCAGAGAGCTTATTTCACGGCTTCTTATTGAATTCGGTAAGGATACAAAATTTGGCGATGTAAATGTTTTTGCGGATATAAATCCCGAGAGCATATTATAAAGGGTGATTAACATGGCTATAAGAAACATTATTACTAAAGAAAATCCCTTGCTCAGAAAAAAGAGCAGGGCAGTTACGGAATTTGACGGCAGACTTGCAACACTTATTGACGATATGATTGATACAATGTACAGAGCTGAAGGTGTTGGTCTTGCTGCCGTTCAGGTCGGTGTACTCAGGCGTGTTGTTGTAATTGATTGCGGTGACGGGCTTATGGAGCTTGTTAACCCCGAAATCATTGAGCGTGAGGGTGTGCAGGAAGAGGTTGAAGGCTGTCTATCACTGCCCGGTGAAAGCGGTGTTACCGTACGCCCGATGAGTGTTAAAGTTAAGGCACAGAACAGAGACGGCAAGTGGTTTTTCTATTCCGGCACGGGTCTCAAAGCGAGAGCCTTCTGCCACGAGCTTGACCACCTTGACGGTGTTCTGTATATTGATAACCTTTCACCCAATCAGGACTAAAATATCGGAGAAAAAGAAATGAAAATTGTTTTTATGGGTACGCCCGATTTTGCCGTTGACTGTCTTGAAGCGCTTGTCAACAGCAACCACGAGGTTGTCGCCGTATTCTCACAGCCTGACAAACCGCAGGGCAGAAAGCAGATTCTTACTCCGCCCGAGGTTAAGGTTTGCGCTGAAAAATACAATATTCCCGTCTATCAGCCCGCCACACTTAAGAACGGTGAATCAACTCAGCTTTTGCGTGAACTGGCTTCCGAATTAATTGTTGTTGTTGCCTACGGTAAGCTTATTCCACAGGAAATACTCGATATTCCCGAGTACGGCTGTGTAAATGTTCACGGTTCTCTTTTGCCCGAGCTTCGTGGAGCAGCGCCGATACAGTGGGCTGTTATCAACGGTCTTGAAGAAACCGGCGTCACGACTATGCAGCTTGATGCAGGTCTTGATACAGGAGATATTCTTCTTGTCAAAAAAACAAAAATTGAAGAAAACGAAACTTCGGGAGAGCTTTTTGACAGACTAAAGGTTCTCGGTGCCGAAGTTCTTATGGAAACAATTGATGCAATGCTCAAGGGTGAACTCAAGCCCGAAAAGCAGGATGATTCAAAATCAACCTATGCATCTATGCTCAATAAATCATTTTCACCAGTTGATTGGTCAAAACCGGCAAAATCTGTTCACAACCACATTCGTGGTCTTGAACCGTGGCCCGTTGCAACAACGGTAATAAACGGAAAACCCGTCAAACTTTTCGGCTCAAGAATGGGCAATTCTTTCAACGGCAAAGCAGGTGAAGTTGTTTCAAACGAAAAACAGCTTGAAGTGTGCTGCGGTGACGGTAATACAGTCATAATTACACAGCTTCAGGCGCAGGGAAAAAATAAGCTTTCTTCCGCAGATTTCCTGCGTGGTTTCAAAGTAGAAAAAGGAACAATATTAGAGTAATTATATTTTAAAGGAGGAGAAACTATGTGGTTTTTGTATTATGACCAATATTATTTGCTTCTGGTTGTACCGATGCTTATTCTCTCACTTGTTGCACAGATTATGGTCAAATCCGCATTTGCTAAACAGTCCAAGGTGCTTTCTGCAAGAGGACTTACCGGTGAGCAGGCCGCTGCAAGAGTACTTTATCATTACGGCATAACCGATGTCAGAATCGAGCGCTCACCTTCGGGTACATTGTCCGACCATTATGACCCAAGGTCAAACGTTATCCGTCTTTCGGACGGCGTTTACGGCAGCACAAGCGTTGCCGCTATAGGCATAGCCTGCCACGAAGCGGGACACGCTGCACAGCACGCACAAGGGTATGTGCCGATTAAAATCAGAAACGCAATTTTGCCTGTATGCAATATCGGCTCAAAATTGGGTCTGCCGCTCGCTATTATCGGATATTTTCTGGGCTTTGAGCCTTTGGTTTCGGTTGGCTTACTTTTGTATGCGTTGATTGCCGTGTTCCAGTTTGCAACACTTCCCGTTGAATTCAACGCAAGTAAAAGAGCAGTAAATGTTATTGAAGAAACAAATATGCTCGGTGTTGAAGAAATCGGCGGAGCTAAAAAGGTGCTTACAGCCGCAGCTATGACTTATGTAACGGCACTTCTCGTTTCACTGGCAAACCTTCTCAGGTTTGTAATACGCTTTTCGTCACGGAGAAACAGATGAAAACTGCAAGACAAACCGCTTTTGAGGTTCTGAATAAAATTGAAAAAGATAAATCCTATTCCAATCTTACTTTGGATAGTTATCTCTATTCCGCCAACCTTTCGGGTGCAGACAATGCACTTGTAAGCGCATTGGTCTACGGTGTGCTTGAACGGTCAATTTCGCTTGATTACTGCCTTTCACGCCACCTTAAGCAACCCCTGAAGAAACTCAAGCCGCAGGTGCTTACCGCCTTGAGGCTTGGTACATATCAGCTTCTATTTATGGATAAAATTCCCGTTTCTGCGGCTGTCAACGAGAGCGTAACTCTCGTTAAGAAAAACGGCTGTGCCTTCGCTTCGGGTCTTGTAAACGCTGTTCTGCGTGCTGTTTCAAAGGAAGGCTTTGTTCTTCCTGATGACACCGATAAAATCAATTATTACAGCGTAAAATATTCATTTCCTGAAAAACTGGTTAACTTATGGATAGACAGCTACGGCGAAGAAAATGCATTGGGAATAATGTCCTCCTGTGCAGGCAGACCGCCTCTGACAATAAGGGCAAACACATTAAGAATTTCGCAAGAAGAATTGATAACCCGTCTTGAAAATGGAGGCGTTACAGCAATAAAATCAACTGTTGAAAATGCCCTTAACCTTGAAAAATGCGGCAGTATCGAAAAACTTTCCGCTTTTGAAGAAGGTCTTTTCCATGTTCAGGATGCCGCTTCCCAGCTTTGTGCAAAGGCACTTGAAGCTAAACCAGGTGACAGTGTGCTTGATATTTGTTCAGCACCGGGCGGTAAGGCTTTTACCTGTGCGCAGTATATGGAAAATCAGGGAAGAATTCTTGCCTGCGACATACACAGCCACCGTCTTGCACTTATTAAAGAAGGTGCAAACAGATTAGGCGTAAATATAATTGATGTACTTCGCAACGATGCCTCGGTTTTCAATCCGGAAATGCCTCAGTTTGACAGAGTACTTTGCGATGTTCCTTGTTCGGGTCTCGGCATTGTGCGCAGAAAGCCCGAAATCCGTCATAAATCACTTGAAGAAATTGCCTCGCTTCCCGAATTGCAGTTTACAATTCTTTCAAATGCCGCAAGGTATCTGAAAAAAGGCGGACAGCTTGTTTATTCAACCTGTGCGCTTAACCCTGCGGAAAATGAAAGGGTATGTGAGCGTTTTCTTAAAGAAAACAAAGAATTTGTTCTTAAGGATATTTCGTTTATTGCCGATAATGTATATTCGTCAGGCGGTATGATTACGCTTATGCCGCACAATAATTCTACTGACGGCTTTTTTATAGCCGCATTTGAGAGGAGTTAAGCTTTTGAAAAGAGATATCAAATCCATGACTCAGGCTGAACTTTCCTCTGCTTTTTCCGAGCTTGGTCTTCCTGCCTTTCGTGCCAAACAGGTGTGGCAATGGCTGCAGGAAAAAGGTGTTATGTCGTTTGACTTAATGACAAATATTTCCAAAGACCTTCGTGAAAAACTGAAAAATGAGTTTGATATTTTTGGTTGCGAGGTTGAGAAAAAGTCTGTTTCAGCGCTCGATTCAACGGTAAAATATCTGTTCAGACTTATTGACGGTGAGTTTATCGAAAGCGTACTGATGAAATATAAGTACGGTTATTCGCTTTGTGTTTCCACTCAGGTCGGCTGCCGAATGAACTGTGCCTTCTGTGCTACGGGTGTCGGCGGCTTTGTCAGAAATCTCACACCTGCCGAAATACTCAGCCAGATTCACGCCGCACAGAACGATATGAACATAAGAGTTTCGCATATAGTTCTTATGGGTATGGGCGAGCCTATGGATAATTACGACAATGTTATTCGCTTTTTAAAGCTTGTCAATGCTGATGACGGACTTAATATCGGTATGAGAAATATCTCTCTTTCCACCTGCGGAATAATACCCGGTATCAAGAAGCTGCAGCAGGAGGATTTACAGCTTACCCTTTCTGTTTCGCTTCACGCACCGAATGATGAAATCCGTTCACGGCTTATGCCCGTTAACAAAAAGTATGGTGTTGACGAACTTTTAGCTGCCTGCCGTGAATACACTAATGCCACATCACGCAGAATTTCATACGAATATGCTATGTTCGGCGGAGTTAATGACAGTGATGAATGTGCACGGGAGTTGGCGAATAAGCTCAAGGGTACATTATCCCATATAAATCTCATTCCTGCCAACGATGTAACGGAATCGGGACTGAAATCCAGCACACCCGAAAGAATAAAGAAATTTACCGAAATTCTTGAAAAGAGCGGAAGAAATGTTACCGTGCGCCGAAGCCTCGGCGGCGATATTGACGCTTCCTGCGGTCAGTTAAGAAGCAAGCACAAAAAGGCTTGATTAATATAGATATTTATTTTGCATTACTCCATAGGGTGTCGAGTACAATTCGAACTCGCCCAAAAGCGTGAATTTTTGCGACTTTTCGGTGTTTCGGATTTGAAAGGCGACAGCCTGTCGGCATCCTCAACATCCAAAAATCCATCAAAAATTCGCACTTTTGGGTCGTAGATTTTTTGCGAAGCGGATTTTTGGCATATCTAGGCACAAAACGCAGTAAATCCTAACGGATTTACGAGTATTTTAACGAAGAGATGGCGGAAATCCGCCCCGCAAAAAACGGGTTCGGATTATACTCGCCACCCTAAGAAAGGGGAGGCGCAAGAGACATAATATCTGCGCCGGATTTGCACTATGAAAATCACAGCAAAAACAGATATAGGATTGGTACGCAGCAACAATCAGGATTCCTATGCGGCGGGTGAACTTCCCGGAGGTGTAGCCTGGGCAGTTGTTTGCGACGGAATGGGCGGTGCCGCAGGCGGCAATGTTGCCAGCGCCGAAGCGGTAAAAATGATTTCCCATTCAATTGATGAAGGATACCGTAACGGTATGAGACCTTCGTCTATACGAAACCTGCTGGAATCGGCTATAGTTTCCGCAAACGCCTGCCTGTTTGATATGTCACAAAAGGATGAGACACTCAACGGTATGGGTACAACCTGTGTTGCCGTGCTTGTTGTGGATTCAACCGCTTATATTTCACACGTCGGCGACAGCAGAGCTTATGTTGTTACCGAAAACGGCTCGCTTTGTCAGCTTACAAGGGATCATTCCGTTGTTCAGGACTTGGTTGAAAACGGGAGTATAACCCGTGACGAAGCAAAGAATTATCCCGGTAAAAACATAATAACCCGTGCGCTCGGTGTTGAAGAAACCGTAAGTGTTGATTTTTGCGAAGAGGATATATCTGACGGTGATATTCTTCTGATGTGTACGGACGGTCTTACAAACTTTGTAAGCGATGAGGATATTGTCAGCGCTGTTTCACACGGCAGTTTCTTCGAGTATGCCGAAAGGCTTGTTGCCATGGCAAACTCAAACGGCGGCGGAGACAATATTACGGTTGTTGCAATTGCATCTTAAGGAGGCGTAAATAATGGAAAATTACGTTGGTAAGCGTATAGACGGCAGATATGAAATACATGAAATTATAGGCGTAGGCGGAATGGCCGTTGTTTATAAAGCCTATGATAATATTGACGACAGAATTGTTGCGGTAAAAATTCTTAAGGAAGAATATATTTCAAACGAAGAATTCCGCAGAAGATTCAAGAATGAATCCAAGTATATTGCGGTGCTTTCTCACCCCAACATCGTCAAGGTTTACGATGTCAGCTTCGGCGACCGTCTGCAGTATATCGTAATGGAATACATTGAGGGTATTACTCTTAAAGAGTATATCCAGCAGCAGGGTGTAATTCAGCCCAGAGAAGCTGTGCTGTTCGTTACACAGATTCTCCGTGCGCTTCAGCATGCTCATGATAAAGGCATTGTTCACCGTGATGTAAAACCGCAGAACATTATGCTTCTGCAAAACGGCAGTATCAAGGTAACCGATTTCGGCATTGCCAGCTTTAACCGCAGTGACACGAGAACAATGTCCGACAGTGCTATCGGCTCCGTTCACTATATCAGCCCGGAGCAGGCAAAGGGCGATTTCACGGATGCCAAGGCGGATATATATTCCGTCGGTGTGGTTATGTATGAAATGCTCACGGGTACGCTTCCTTTCCAGTCTGACAGTGCTGTTTCAGTTGCTCTTATGCAATTGCAGAATGAGCCCGACAGCCCCCGTGAAAGAAATTCCGCAGTGCCCGTCGGCCTTGAGCAGATTACAATGCACGCAATGCAGAAAGAGCCTTCCGCACGCTATCAGTCTGCAGCACAGATGCTTTTGGATATTGACGAATACAAGCGTAATCCCGATATCAAGTTTGATTATTCGTATTTTGTTGATAATGAGCCCACAAAGTTTATTGACCGCAAAAAGATAGCAAACAAAACTCCCGTTGTTAATGAGGCCGAAACAAACACCGATAATGATGAAATCATCGAAGAAATTGACGATGAGCAGGCACAGTCCAACAGCAAGCTCATTCCCATTCTTACGGGTGCAGTTGCAGGTCTCGGTGCAGTACTTGTTGTTATTCTTGCCGTGCTGTTCTTCTTTACTGATGTTTTCAAGTCCTCCGAAATTAAAGTACCGCAGTTTATCGGCATGATTTACGAAACTGAAATTAAAGACAGCTCAAAATATAAGGACTACAACATTGAAATCGAATATGAATACAGTGCAGAGTATGAAGTAGGTTCGGTTATCAAACAGAGCCCCGAAAAAGGCGAAAAGATTGATGAGGATGATGTAATTCTTCTGACTGTCAACACCAATAAGACTGCTCTTGTTACCGATGTTTACGGTCAGTCCTATCTCGTTGCAAAGCAGACACTTGAGGCAGCAGGCTTTGTAACATCGTACGAAATGGTATATGACACCAGTATTGAAGAAGGCGTTGTTATCAACACCTCACCCGAGCACGGCGATGAGGCCGCAATCGGTTCAACAGTTGTCATTTACGTTTCTTCACACACCGATGCAGATGCTATTGAAACTCCCGAAATAGTCGGTTACTCTCAGGAGATTGCGCTTGATCTTCTCAAATCCGTAAACCTCGAATTCGGTGAGGTTACTATTGAAGACAGCACACAGCCCGAAGGCACCGTTATTGAACAGACACCTTTAGCCGGTGACCCCATCCACGAGGGTGAAAAGGTTGATATCAAGGTAAGCTCGGGTAAAGCACCCACAAAATCCGTTGATATGACCGTACGTCTGCCTTATAAAAACGGCAACGCAGGTACGCTTAAGGTTTACCTAAACAATGTTGCGGTTGATGATGCAGGTGCAGAGGTGCTTCTCAACAGCAGCACCTATTCCTTCTGCGTAAGCGGTTCGGGTAAGGATGATACTCTTATCGTTAAAATTGACGGCTCTGTCATCTACAGTTGTAAAATCAACTTTACCGCTGACCCGATTGCTGTTTCCGACGAAAAGACAATTGACGATGTTTATTACGATTCTTTCTATTACGGCGCTATGAGTATTATCCCGAATGTTGAGGGCAAAACACGAGAAGCAGCCGAAAAGGCACTCAATAACCAGGGCTTCTACAATATTACGGTTGAAACACAGACCACACTCGACAATTCAAAGGTCGGCAAGGTAATCAATCAGAAGCCCGAGCTTAACGGTCTTAACAGATATAAGCAGTATTCAACATCAACAGCTATAGTAATTGTTATCGGCAAGGGAGTACTCGGATGAGTTCTTTGAACGGCGTTTTAATTAAAGGAATTGGCGGCTTCTACTATGTAGAGGCCGCCGGCACAATATACGAATGTAAGGCAAAGGGTATTCACCGCCGTAAAGGGTTAACACCGCTTGCCGGTGACAACGTGCGCATTACGGTTAATAACGAGGGCTATTGCTCGCTTGATGAAATTCTTGAACGCAAGAACTTTCTCATCCGTCCGCCCGTTGCGAATATTGACAAGCTCTTTGTTCTTGCTTCCACCTGCGACCCTGTACCAAGCACGCTTGTTATTGATAAAATGACAGCCATTGCACAGGACAAGGGAATTGAGTGTGCAATTGTATTTACAAAAGAAGATTTAAAATCCGACGAGGGTCTTGCCGATATTTACAGAAAATCGGGCTTTGAAACATATACTGTTTCTTCTGCAAACGGTACGGGTCTTGACGAAATCCGTAAGGCTATCAACGGCAACATATGTGTATTTTCGGGAAATTCGGGTGTTGGCAAGTCCACGCTTTTAAACGCTCTTATTCCCGAGCTTGCACTTGAAACAGGCGAGATAAGTGAAAAGCTGGGCAGGGGACGCCACACAACCCGTCAGGTTGAGCTGTTTAAGGTTGGCGGAGGTTATATTGCCGATACTCCCGGCTTTGCCGCAATAGATATGATGGACACAAAGCTAATGATAAGAAAAGAAAACCTGCCGTTCTGCTTCAAAGAGTTTTTGCCTTACCTCGGGCTTTGCAGGTTTTCAACCTGTACTCACGTTGCGGATAAGGGCTGTAAAATCTGTGAAGCAATCGAAAACGGCGAGGTTATGAAATCACGCCATGAAAGCTATGTCGCAATGTACAACGAGGTTAAGGACATCAAAGACTGGGAACTAAAGTAGTATTTATGTAACCCTTTTTTCCTTTCTTTCATAAAATATGACAGAAAGGGGAAATACATAATGAAAATTGTAGTGTTACGCAGTCCCAAGGCTTTGCAGGGTGTATTGAGAATGTTGTTCGGCATTAAGAAAATCGAATCGGTTTAGCGTTAAGTTACCGCCATCGCCGTGATGGCGGTTTTCTTATAGTATTAATAAAAAAGCCTTTGCGTAATGCAAGGGCTTTCTTTGCTATAAAATGGTTACAATTTTGTTACAATTATTGAAATTTACTTTCTTTAATGTTATGCTGTAAAAAAAGGAAAGAGGAGGTATTATTTTGGAAAAACAGCGTACTTTTCAACACCCTAACAAAATCGGTATGAAGGACTCATTCGGCTACGGTCTCGGCGATGCTGCCAATTTGTTTGTCCTTACTTATGTTTCATCTTATCTTAAAGTTTTTTATACCGATGTTCTCAAGGTTGCAGAGAGCAAAATTACAACTCTGCTTCTCATTTCAAGGCTGTGGGATGCAATTAACGATCCATTGTGGGGTACAATTGTTGCCAAGCGCAGACCGGGTAAAGACGGCAAGTTCAGACCCTATTTAAAGTGGTGTGCCATACCTCTCGGCATAACTTCAATACTTTGCTTTGTCAATTTCAGAGATTTCACGACAAACGAAGCTGTTGTGCTTGCGCTTATGTATGCTTCATATATCGGTTTCGGTATGATGTATACCGGTATGAATATTCCTTACGGCTCTCTTGCCTCCGTTATTACCGACGACCCCGAGGGCAGAACGCTTCTTTCCACCTTCCGTTCGGTCGGTGCAGGTCTCGGCGGAGCGATACCGCTGCTTATCGGCCCGATGATTATTTATACCGTTGTCGGCACAAACTCTCAGGGTAATCCCATAAAAGCAGCCGATGCAGGCGGTATGATGAAATTCGGTATAATAATGGGTGTGCTTTCCATTATTTTCTATTTCCTTTGTTTTGCAACGACAAAGGAGAGAGTTGCTTCCGAAGCAGAGCCCAAGGTTGATGTCAAGCAGACATATCTCGGTATGCTCAAGAGCAAGCCCTTTGTTATTGCCGCACTTTCGGGAATACTTATAAGCGGTCAGCTTCAATTCAACTCACTCAACCAGTATCTTTACAAAAATTACTTTGAAAATACCGATTTGTCAATTATCGGTACTGTTGCAACATATCTGCCCATGGCGGTTATGATTCTGTTTACACCTAAGCTTGTCAAGAAATACGGTAAAAAGGAGCTTTGCACAATCGGTACTCTTCTTTCTGCAATAGCTTCAATACTTATGTTTGTTATTGTTCCCCATTGCGACAGACTTGGTAACGCTTCGGTTGTGTTTATGATATTCCTGTTTATTATCGGCTTCGGATATTCTTTTGTCAGCATTACAAACTGGGCTGTTATAACGGATGTTATTGATTATCAGGAATACAAAACAGGTATCCGCAGCGAAAGTGCCGTTTACGCCGTATATACCTTCTGCCGTAAACTCGGTCAGACACTTGCCGATGTCGGCGGTATGAAGCTGCTCTCTTCCGTAGCAGGCTACGACGGTGCTGTTCACGGCTCGGCAGGCTATGTTGAAGGTGTCGGCGAAGGCATACTCTTTGTCTGCACCGTAATTCCCGCTATTGTTTATACTTTAGTTTTTGTACTGTTTATGCTTTATCCGCTCAATAAATCAAAGCTTGAGGTTATGTACGGCGATTTGACAAAATCAAGAGCTTTTGCAGTTAAATAATTTACATAGGTGATTATATGTTCAGACTTAAAAACAATGATGTTATACTTTTTCAGGGCGACTCTATAACCGACGGCAATCGTGGCAGAAACGATGACCTCAACCATATTCACGGTCACGGGTATCAGTATATTTTAGCTTCAGAAATGCATGCGGATAATTTGGATGTGGATTTTGAAGTTATCAACAGAGGCATCAGCGGCAACAGAATTGCCAATCTTTACGGCAGATGGAAAGAGGATTGTATTAATCTTAAGCCGAATGTGTTGAGTATACTTGTCGGAGTTAATGATATTTACGGAAATTTTGAATGCGGCTGCGGTTCAGATACAGAGCGTTTTAAAAAGATATACCGTTTGATGCTTGATGAAGCAATTGAAGTGAATCCCGATGTACTGATAGTTATTATGGAGCCGTTTTTCGGTACTTCAAAGGATAACGCTGAATGGGATAAATACGCTAAAGCGAATATTGCTTCTTTTGCTGCTGCGACAAAAGAAGTTGCAGAAGAATATAATGCTGTTTTTGTACCTCTTCAGGATATTTTTGATGAATATGCAAAAAAGACGGATATTTTTAAACTCCTGTGGGACGGTGTTCACCCCACAACCGGCGGACATCAGCTTATCGCCAGACGATGGAAGGAATGTGTTGAGCCGAGACTTAACGCAAGGTAAAAGCGTATGGATAACACATATATAAAATTCGGTAAGGAAGCAATGCCCGTACTTGCTGTCTGCTACGATTTTGATAAAACCCTCACGCCTGACGATATGCAGGCGCAAGGGTACATTCAGTCTGTCGGCTATAATGTTGAGGATTTCTGGAAAGAATCCAATGAGCTCGCAAGAAAAAATGATATGGACCAGAACCTTGCGTATATGCACAAGATGGTACAAGAAGCAGAAGGCAATCTCGTGCTCAAACGGGAAACACTTGGCGAATACGGCGCTAATGTTAAGCTGTTTCCCGGCGTCAATGAATGGTTTGAAAGAATCCGTCAATACGGCCTTGAAAAAGGTGTAATTGTTGAACATTACATAATTTCTTCCGGACTTAAAGAAATGATTGAAGGCACCGAAATGGCAAAAAACGGCGCTTTTAAAAAGATTTATGCCAGTTCTTTCTGGTACAATGAGCGTGGTGTTGCGAAGTGGCCTGCGCAGGTTGTAAATTATACCAACAAGACACAGTTCCTTTTCAGAATACAGAAGGGTGTGCTTGATGTAAACGACCCCCGTGTAAACGATTATTTTCCTGCCGAGGAAATCCGTGTCCCATTCCGCAATATGGTTTATATCGGTGACAGCGATACGGATATACCCTGTATGAAGCTTGTCAGTTCCTACGGTGGACATTCAATAGGTGTGTATGATGCACAAACCAGGAATAAAACCAAGGTTTACAGAATGATGCGTGACAGACGAATCAGATATTTTGCTCCTGCCGATTATTCCGAAGGCACGGAGCTTGACAGCCTTGTTAAGGCGATTATTGACAGAACTGCCACAAACGAAAAGCTGGAGTCAATTTATTATTCCTGCAAGAAAGAAACCGAGCAAAACGGGTGATATGTTATGACTAACCGTGAAAGAGCGCTGAATATACTGCATTATAAAGATGTTGACCGTTTGCCTGCCGTTCATTTCGGCTATTGGGGCGAACTGCTTACCGAATGGGTTGAGCAGGGTAAGATACCGAAAGATTTTGCAGGCGGTATAGGCGACGGCGGCGAAATGGACAAAGCGCTCGATGAATTAATCGGCTGGGATTTTAACTGGAACAACACAAAAGGAGCAAACAACGGTCTTTATCCTTGCTTTGAACAAAAAGAGCTCGAAATCTTGCCCGACGGGTCACGCAGAGTTTTAAACGGTGCAGGTGTTATAGAACGAATCAAACCGGGTATAGCTTCTATCCCGTCCGAAGACGATTACACTCTAAAGGACAGAGAGGCTTTTGAAAATCTTTATAAGCCCAAAATGCAGTTTTCACCCGAACGAGTAAATTACGATTATTTCAAAAATTTCAACGAAACCCGTGATTATGACAGACCTGTAGGTCTTCACCTCGGAAGTGTATTGGGAAGCATCCGTGATATGACTTCGGTTGTAGGTATGAGCTATCTTATGTATGATGAAGACGAAGAACTTTTTGCCGACATTGTCGATACCTTTGCCGAAATGCAGTATAAATGTGTCAAAGAAATTCTTGAAACGGGCGCAAGGTTTGATTTTGCGCATTATTGGGAGGATATCTGTTTTAAAAACGGTCCGTTGATATCACCGGAAAAGTTTGATGAGCTTTGTGCAAAGCATTATAAAAAGCGCAATGATTTATGTCACGAATACGGAATAGATATTATTTCGCTTGACTGTGACGGTGTTACGGAAAAGCTGTTGCCTACGTGGTTTAAAAACGGTGTCAACACAATGTTCCCGATTGAAATCGGTGTATGGGGAGACCAATTTGAGGTCGCACGAAACAAATTCGGCAAGGGAATGCTTGGTGTCGGCGGTATGGACAAAACCGCTTTGCGTAAGGATAAAGCGGCTGTTGACGCCGAAATTCAGCGTATGAAGCGGCTTGCCTCGATGGGTGGATTTATTCCCTGTCCCGACCACAGATTGATGCCGGGCACTAAATTTGAGCTTGTGCAGTATTACGCCGAAGAAATAAAGAAGATTCGAATTTAAGAGGAGTACTAATTATGAGTATATATCTTGAAATATCAGAAAACGTCCGCACGGGCAAAATGAAAATGGTAAAAGAGCTTGTTCAGTCAGCTGTTGATTCCGGTCTTCCTGCTGAAGACATATTAAATCTCGGTCTTCTTGTCGGTATGAATGAAATAGGCGAGCGCTTTAAAAATAACGAGGTTTACGTGCCCGAGGTACTTGTTGCGGCAAGGGCGATGAATGCAGGTGTTGCAATACTCAAGCCTTTGCTTACAGAAGGCAATGTTCAGGCTGTCGGTAAGGTATGCCTCGGTACCGTTCGTGGCGATATGCACGATATCGGTAAAAATCTTGTTAAAATGATGATGGAAGGTAAGGGGCTTGAGGTTATTGACCTTGGCACAGATGTTGCACCCGAAGCCTTTGTGAACACAGCAATTGAGCAGGATTGCAAGGTTATCTGCTGTTCGGCACTTCTCACAACAACAATGGATGAAATGGCTGAGGTTGTAAAGCAAGCTGAAATTGCAGGAGTCCGTGAAAGGATTAAAATTATGATAGGCGGTGCTCCGATTACAGAGGAATTCTGCAAAAATATCGGTGCTGACGTTTATACTTCTGATGCCGCAAGTGCTGCGGATGCCGCTGTTGAACTTTGCAGATAATCAGGACAGAATTATGAAAACAATTGTACAGAATATAATCGAAAACAAAAATAAAACCGTACCCATACTCAGCTTTCCGTCAACTAAACTGCTCAGTATAAGTGTTAATGACCTGATATCTTCTGCCGATAATCAGGCGAAGGGTATGAAAGCAATTGCCGAGAGATGCAGTATTGGCGCTTCGCTTAATATGATGGATTTATCTGTCGAGGCAGAAGCCTTCGGCGCAAAGATACATTTCAGTGAAAATGAAATTCCTACGGTTATCGGCGGAATTATTGATGATATTGAAGATGTATCAAGGATTGCAGTACCTCAAACAGGTGCAGGCAGAACGGGCATTTTCATTGACGGAGTAAAAATAGCAAAAGATATAATAGCCGATATACCCGTTTTCTGCGGTGTAATCGGGCCTTATTCCCTTGCAAGCCGTCTTTTCGATATGACAGAGCTTATGTATGCCTGTTATGACAGCCCTGATGAAGTTAAAATTCTGCTTGAAAAAGCTGCGGAATTTATAATAAATTATATCAATGCTTTCAAAGCGGTCGGTGCTGACGGAGTTATTATGGCTGAGCCTGCTGCAGGTATGCTGTCACCCACGTTTGCCGATGAGTTTTCAGTACCGTTTGTTAAAAGAATTTTTGATGCAGTAAATTCGGATGTTTTTGTTCTCTGTTACCACAACTGCGGCAACTATGTTGCTGATATGCTTGAGGGTATTTCAACAGTTGGTGCTGATATTTATCATTTCGGTAACGCTGTAGATATAAAGAAAGCACTTGATTTCTTACCAAACGATAGAATCGTAATGGGTAATGTTGACCCGTTGCTACTGCGCACAGGCACACCCGAATGTGTTTCTGCAGAAGTTGAACGTATTTTCAACGAATGTTCATCCTATCCTAATTTTATGATTTCAACAGGCTGTGATGTGCCTGCCGATGCAAAGTGGGAAAACATAGACGCATATTTTAAAAAGGTAAATGAGCTTTATGCATAAGGTTATTTTTAACGGTGATACTCTGTTTGCTGCTCACGGTCAGCTTTTGTCCGATGTGCTTGTTCGTGCCGGAAAAGCAGTTGAACATCCGTGCGGCGGTAAGGGGATATGCCGTAAATGCTTGGTCAGCGTAAACGGTGAGAAAGCTTTATCCTGCCAATATAAAGTCAATTCCGATATTGTTGTAACCGCCTGTGAAAATACGAATATAGTATCCGTAACGGGTGCCGATGAAACAGGGGTGATTACACAAAACGCCTGTTTTGTCCTCGATATAGGCACAACTACGCTTGCACTTGCACTCGTTTCACTTGACGAAAAGAAAGTAATATCGGTTGAAACGGCTGTAAATCCGCAACGCAGATTCGGCGCTGATGTAATATCGAGAATTGATTACTGCCGCAATAACGGTGTTAAACCGTTGCAGCTACCGCTTATTGAAGAGGTTAACCGACTGATATATAAGCTAAATGTCGGTAATAATTTACCGCTTTTTGTTACAGGCAATACGACTATGCTTCACTTATTTTTCGGCATTGACTGTTCAACAATCGGTGTCGCACCTTATACACCTATTTTTCTTGAATCAAAATATGCATCGGGTTCAGAATTAGGTCTGTCAGGAATATCAGATGTTGTTTCGCTTCCCTGCGTTTCAGCTTTTGTCGGTGCAGATATTGTTGCGGGTCTTAACTTTGTCGGTCAGCCTGAAAGCGGTAAATACAATATTCTTATTGATCTTGGAACAAATGCGGAAACGGTTTTGTTTTCTGACGAAGATATTGTTTGTACAGCGGCGGCAGCAGGTCCTTGCTTTGAAGGCGCAAATATATCCTGCGGTATGAGTGCTTGTGACGGTGCTGTTTATTCATTTACAAACGGAAAGGCTGAAACAATTAACAATACAGCTCCCAAGGGAATTTGCGGTACCGGTCTTGTTGATATCATTGGCTTTCTGCTTGAAAATGATATTGTTGACGAAACGGGATATATGGACTGTGAAAAGTATGGTATTACAGATAATGTATTTATCACTCAGGAAGATATCAGACAGTATCAGCTTGCAAAATCAGCTGTTTATTCCGCTGTTATGACGCTTCTGAAAGTAAAAGAGCTAAGTTTCAATGATATTGACAAAGTCTTTATTTCGGGTGGATTTTCGGCAAAAATCAATATTGCAAGTGCAGTTAAAACCGGTCTTCTTCCGCAGGGGTTTAAAGACAAATGCATTACTGTCAACAACAGCAGTTTGCTTGGCGGTATAAAATACGCAACGGAAAAGAATGACTTATCAGAAATTATCCAGAAGGCAGAATATGTTGACTTGTCACTCAATAAAGATTTTGCTGATTTGTTTATCGAGAATATGATGTTTGACTGAAAAAAGCGTCAGGGAGTATTTTTTCTCTCTGACGCTTTGGTTTTATTTGTTTAATTTATTTTTTCTGAAATAGGGGATTAAGAACAGTAAAAGCATAGTACCCATTAACGGGAACATACCCGTTACAAACATACCTGACTTCATACCGATTTGCTCTGCGGTGAGATTGAGTGTTGTACTCATTTCTGCCGCAAAACGGCTTGCGGAAACATTGTCAACAACTATTCCCATAAGCTGCGGTGCAATTGATGCGCCAAGGTCACCGCCGGCAGCCATAAGCGCATAAGCCGCAACACCTACATTCGGAACATTTTCTTCCATCATAATGAGAGAACCCGGCCAGAGCATAGCTGTGCAGAAGCCTGTGAGAATGCAGGCGATAAACGCAAACACAACGCTTGAAGAAAGGCCGATTATCATATAGCAGATAAAGGCGCACAGCATACCGACAAAGAGCACACGCATTATGTTTTTGCCGAATTTGGCGTAGGATATTCTTGCAATACCGAGAAGAATTGCAAAAGCCGCCATACCGAGTATATCGCCGAGTGCTTTGTCTATATGAAGTGCGTTTTCCATATAGCTTGAAATCCAGCTTGACATTGCGTTTTCGGCACAGCTTCCGAAGAATATGCACGCTACGCAAAGCACAAGTCCGACCGTACGCTTCTTTGTGGTTTCAAAGTTTTTCCCTTCTGAGCTTGAAATATCCATTTCGGGCATAGGTGAAAGCTTGAAGAGAATTGCCGCAACAACAGGCCAAAGACCGAGGAACATTGTAAGGTACATCCAGTTTTCGTTGCCGAAAATCTTAAGGAAGAGTGTGCTTACAACTACAACCGTGAAAACACCGAAGGCATAGAGCGAATGAAGCATACTCATGTCCTTCTGCGGATTGTCGGAAGGAATTGCCGCAATAACAGGGCTGAGTAATACTTCGGAAAGACCTGCCGAAACCGAGAAGATAACCGTACCGATAAGCAGACCTGCATAAGCATACTGCGGCATAAGCATGGGCACGAGTGCATAAATAAACAAACCAACTGATGTGATCAGCGGCATAACCCTGACAACTTTTTTTACATTAAAGTATTTGGTAAAAAATGTAAATATAAGGTCTATACCGAGCTGTGTGCAGAAATTTGTGAGCACAAGCGTACCGAGCAGGGTATATGAAATACCGTAGGTCTCTCTAAGCGTCACAAAAAGTATGGGCGGAAGGCTGAAAATTGACGACATTGTGAAATAAGCCAGATAACAGGCGAGCTTTGTTCTTTTGAAATTTGGCATACTGTCACCTCAATCAATCGCCGAGAAGGCCGTGATATCTGCCCATCCAGTAGGGCAGAAGATAGATGTATGGTGTAAGTGCACGTAAGCCGTTAGCACCTGCTGTACCGGGAAGTGTGGTTGTACGGTTAACCTGCTTTGTGTTGATGTTTACAAATTCTTCCGCACCCGAATCGCAGATAAAGGGATTGCCGTCGTAATGAATAACGAGCTTGGATGAATATTCAACGGGGTATTTGAGCTGTGCAGGGATACCCATTTCTTCCTGCTCCGTATCCCATACAATGTCCTTGCGGTAGCTGTTGAAAATGGGCCATCTTATTGTGTCCATATTCATTTCTGCAAGCGATTTTGCAGCATTTTCAATATCACAGAAGTTGTTTGTGAGTGCACCGTAAACTATGTTGAAATAGGGTGAACGCTCCGTTCTTTCATAAGCCCAGTGGTGGTTGAGACCCATCTTGAATATTTCCTTCTGTGCTTCATTGTCCGTGTACATAATAAGCGGATAGATGTTAACAAAATCAAGCTGGTCATCAATATGCGCAACGTGACCGTCTTCGCATTTATATTGCATACAGTTCATTGCGTAGTGATGCTTTTGGATAAGCATATCAAATACCTTGTTGTATTTCTCATCACCCGTGACATGATATGCTGTTTTGAGGAAGGAGAGTATTTCAAGCGAGTTTGTGCCACGCTCATAATACCACCTGTCGTCGTTGTTGAGCAGGTCGGGCTCCCAGTTAGCCCATGTTGTCGGAATACCGTCAACATCGGTAAGGTGGAAGTTGTTATCTATGATATGGTCGGTAATTGCTCTGACAACCTTCTCAATTTTCTTTTTTTCTTCATCATCTGCAACAAGGTCAAAGTAAAGACCGTAAGCGAAATAGTGCCCCGTCATTTCATCGCTTGATGTTTCTCCGAGCCATTCGCAATCGGGATTATCCTCGCAAATGTGCCATTCCTCACGGTTTTCCGTGCCGAATTCGGGCTCGTGCGAATATCTTGTTGCTCTTGCCGTGAAACCGGGCTTACCTGTAACCTCGGTAAGCTTAATCATAGCTTCAAGGCCTTTCTTTGCAAATTGCTTTGCCTGTTCATCTCCGGTTACCGCATAGCGGAAGCACTGGCTTGCTACATAAACGCCTGTGAAAAGACCGTCGTTATCTGAATTGGGAAGCCAGCCCGAATCAAGGTCACCGTACTTTTTGAGGTATCTTGTAACCTGATAACCCTCATTTCGGCAGAAGTATTTATCAGCCATTTCGTCGTAATGTGCGGCCTTTTCTTCAAGTGTCATATATGTATGAGAAATAAGGCTGATACCTCTGGGGGTTACTGCGGCAATTGTACCGTTTTCGGAAACAGCAATTTTTGTAACAGTCGGATGCATAAGCCATGTGCCGTATGAGAAATAAGATATTTTACCTTCAATAAGAGTAACAACGCCTGTGTTTGTTGCAAAATACTTTTTGCCGTCCGTGGTAAAGCACATATCGTTAAATGCACCGTCGGGCACGGAATAAACATCATTACCGTTAAACCAGTAATTTCTGCCGTCATAAATATTAAGACCCTCGTCAGAGCCTACCCAAAGGTGACCCAGGCCGTCAAGAGCAATGCAGTTGACCTTTTTGCTCAGCGCACCCGTAATGCTCGGAATAAGCTCTGCCCAATGGCGGCGCTTACCCTTCATTGACATAAGACCTTCGTCGGGACAGCCGATATATACCGTTTCGGCGTATCTTGATACATTGTCCTTTGCGGCAAGGCAGGCTGTGTTTTCCGGTATACCGACAATCCTTGTGAATTCACCGTCTTTTTTTAAGTAAAGAGCTGTTTTGGTAATAAGCCAGAGGGAATTGTCAAGACCGTAGGAAACATCGGTAACAGGGGAGTCAAATTCTGCAATTTTCTTAACCCTGCCGTTTTTGATTTCTGCAAGGAAGTTACCTGTAGATGCAAAAAGTGTGCCGTTTCTTGAAAACAGCTTTGTTACTTTTGTGTTTATCTTCTTTGCCTTACCGTCATCATATTCAAATAGGCAGTCAGGCTGAGCAATGTAAAGTTTTTCACCTTCAAAAGCAACGGAAGTAACATTTTTAATGTCAATTCCGCTTTCGTCCGTGATAAATACTTTATCGTACTGCTTGAATTTTCCTAAGTATAGTGTAGGTTTTTTCATAAGCTTTTCTCCTGAAAAATATTTTCGCATAATTCTATCATAAGAACTGATAAAAGACAATATTGATGAATAAATATTTTAATTAAATAATGACATAATTACCTAATTGTCAAAACTTCATCGTAAGTCGGCATTGAAGCATCTGCACCGAGTCTGCTTACAGCTATGCTTCCTGCCTTGTTACCCATATCGCAGGCCTTATAAATATCGCCGCTGACAGCCAATTCAAGCGCCATTGCGGCTGTGAAGCAGTCACCTGCGGCTGTTGTGTCAACAACCTCGCTCGGGTATGTCGGCATAATTTTCAGATTGTTGCCGTCCCAAACCGAACAGCCTCTGCTGCCGAGTTTGAGTACAACGTATTTTGCACGGCTTCTCTCCATCAGGCATATTGAGGCGGCAAGTATGCTGTCCTCAGTATCGGGAGAAATACCCGTAAGTGCTTTGGTTTCACTCTCATTTGGTGTGATAACTGTAACACCCTGCATCTTTTCGAGAGAAAAATTTTTTGCCGGTCCGCAGTCAACAACGGTTAAAACATTTTCACTAATCGCTTTGTTTACCGTTGCTGTAACCGCTTCTTCGTTTGTTTCAAACTGTACAAGCAACAAATCAAGTGAATTGTCAATTGCCTTTGAAGCGGTTTTCGGATCAATCTGTGCATTTGCGCCTTCATAAACAACAATTCTGTTTTTTCCTTCTCCGTCAAGCATAATTACAGCTAAACCTGTAACATCACCGTCTTTTGAAATGTCGGCTGTATCGACACCGAGTGAGTTCAGGTTATTTATCAGCAAAGCACCGTTACTGTCGTTGGCAACCTTACCTATCATTTTGACATCTGCACCGAGTTTTTTAAGTGCGGTCGCCTGGTTTGCTCCTTTGCCGCCGTTAGCGTAGGAATAAGTTTTACCTACAATGTTTTCGCCGCTTTCGGGCATTCTTTCCATAGACATTATAAAGTCCATATTGATGCTGCCCATTACGGCAGCACGGATATTTTTGTACATAAATCTACCTCTGAAACATTAAAGAAGTTTTCTCAGGTCTTCTGCGGCTTGCTTGATGCTTTTGTCTTTTAGAAAAAGTCCGCTTGTGCCGAGAACGAATATTTCTGCG
The DNA here is from genome assembly GCA_017516745.1 of Clostridia bacterium. Classification (GTDB taxonomy): domain Bacteria; phylum Bacillota; class Clostridia; order Oscillospirales; family Acutalibacteraceae; genus UBA8612. The sequence continues at coordinate 37,314 of JAFXBF010000017.1, read as the reverse complement.
CCACTTTTGCTTAATTTCTCCGCATTGACTGGGTTTATATTACCGTCTACCTCAATCGGCACGTTTGAATAGCCCCAATCATCAAGCAGCTTTCTTGTGTGTTTGGTCTTTTCTTCTGCACAGCCGATAATCTTTTGCCCTGCAAAACCGGGGTTTACAGTCATGACAAGCACCATATCCGTGTTATCCATAAGATATTCCAGGTTTTCGGGTCTTGTGTGCGGATTAATTGCAATACCTGCTTTGACACCCTTATCTTTAATCTGTGCAAGTGCACGGTGAATATGTATGTCCGCTTCGTAGTGCACACAAAGTATATCGTTTTCATCAAGCTTCATTCGGTCGATAAACCTTGCAGGATCGTTTACCATCATATGAACATCAAGCGGTATGTCCGTAATAGCTTTGAGCGCATTGACAAAATCAAAACCAAACGTCATATTCGGCACAAAGCTGCCGTCCATAATATCAACATGCAGATAATCAATGCCTGCTTCTTCAAGCTGCTTGACGGATTTGCTGAAATTCATAAGGTCTGTGCACATTACAGATGCCGAAAGCAATTTTTTCATCGGGTTAACTCCTTAAATATGATAAAAACAGAATAACACAGAAATTAATTTTAAACAAGGATATATTGCGATAAAAAAATATAGACAGAATAAAAAAATTATTATATGATAAGTTATGCAAATTAATTACATCGAAAATCCTATTCTGTTATGATACGGAGGAAAAAATGATGAAAAAATATGATGTAATAATCATCGGTGCCGGTAACGGCGGTCTTGCCGCAGCCGCTACCTGTGCGAAAGCCGGTCTTTCCACGCTTCTGTTGGAAAGGCACAATATTCCCGGCGGCTCTGCATCTTCTTTTGTCAGGGGCAGATTCGAGTTCGAGCCCTCTTTGCACGAGCTTGCAGGTATAGGTACACCTGAAGAGCCCGGCTCAATTGAAGTAATGTTCAACAAATGGAACGCTGATGTTGACTGGTACAAGGATAATTCCACCTTTCGTCTTGTTGTTCCTGCAAAAGAAGGCGACAAGGACGCTTTTGTCAATGAGGACGGTGTTCTTGTTACGGTCGATGCCCGTATGCCCGTCGGCTTTGAGAACTTTGCCCGTAAGCTTGAAGAGCTCGTTCCCGGCTCTTATGAGAGCTGTATGGCTGCCTTCGACTTGTCAAACAGAATGTTTAATGCTTTTGATGCACTGGACAATCCCAAGCTGCTTCCCGGTATTCTTAAGGATATGCCCGACATTATGCGTATGGTTTCTCATACACTCAATGAGGGTCTTGACGCACTCGGTATGCCTAAAAAAGCACAGGATATTTTTTCAACCTACTGGTGCTATATGGGTGTACCCGGTTCAAAATTTGACTTCCTTTATTATCTTGCCGTGCTTCACAGCTATGTCAGAAGCGGTACGGGAATTCCCCATCTTCGCAGCCACGAAATGAGCCTTGCAATCGATAAGGTTATCCGTGATAACGACGGCGATATATGGTACAACTCCGAAGTAACAAAGATAATTTGTGAAAACGGCAAACCCGTAGGCGTTGTCATTAACGGTGAGAAGGAGGTTTACGGTAAGTACTTTATTTGTAACTCCTATCCCCACGCTGTATGGAGAGACCTTTTCGACAAAAAGGATATCCCTGAAAAGCAGCTTAAAATGCTCAACGCCCGTAAAACAGCGTGTACGCTTACAACTGTTTATCTCGGTATGAATAAAACCAAAGAAGAATTGGGTATTACCGATTATTCCGTATTCATTGCTCCCGATTCGGATTCCGACAAGCAGTGTGCACTGTGTAACGATTACGGCAGCGGTTACTGCATTATCAACTGCCTTAACGAGATTATTCCCGACTGTACACCCGAAGGCACCTGTCAGCTTTTCCTTACGTCAATGACCTTCGGCGATGTTATGCGTGATGTCAAGCCTCAGGATTACAAGAAGTTCAAGACCAAGGTTGCAAAGGATATGATTGAAACCTGCGAAAAGGCACTCAACATTTCAATTACACCTTATATCGAAGAAATTGAAATTGCACTTCCGCCCACATTTGCAAGATATCTCAATACACCCTGGGGTACACCCTACGGTTATCAGCTCGAAAAATGGGACAGCATGATTCCCCGTACCGTTCAGTATATGAAAGACCAGCCGTTTGACAATTTCTTCTTCTGCGGCGCAACTCAGGAAAGAGGCGACGGCTACGGCTGTGCTTATTATACAGGCGAAAAAGCAGGCGGAATTGTAGTTAAAGCACTTAAGGAGGGCAAATAATATGGCAGACCTTAAATCACTTTCAGCTAAAAAATTCTTATCAATGCTCCCCGACAGACAGGCGAAGTTCAACGCCGCTGCACCCGTGCTTCCCAAGGTCGCAGACAACGCAACTGCACTTGCAAAGGCTCTTCACCCCAAGCGCCAGTATCTCAAGGTAGCCGAGGTTATCGAAAGAGCGGAGGATTGCAGGAGTTATACTCTTGTACCAAACCTTGAAAAAGGCACTGAAGCACTTGCATATTTCGGTGCAGGTAAATATCTTACCGTTTTTGAATCAATTGAGGGTATGCCCGTAACAAGAGCATATTCCATTTCCTCTTCACCGAAGGATTCACTGGACGGCAAGTATGTTCTTACTATCAGACTTGTTGAAGGCGGTCTGATGTCAAAATATATTTTTGATACATGGGTTGTTGGCACAGAGGTTGAAGTTTCCGCACCCTCGGGCAATTTTGAATATCAGCCCCTTCGAGATGCCGCAAAGGTTGTTTGTGTAGCAGGCGGCAGTGGTATCACACCCTTCGTTTCTATGGCAAATGCTGTTGCCGACGGTGATGAAGATTTTGAAATGACACTCATCTACGGCAGTAAGACTTATGACAGCATTCTTTTCCGTGAAGAGCTTGATGCACTGTGCGAAAAGTGCGATAAAATCAAGGTTGTTCACGTTTTAAACGATGAAACCAAGGAAATCGCAGGCACGGAAAAAGGCTTTATTACGGCGGATTTAATTAAGAAATACGCTCCCGAAAACGAGCCTTATTCGATATTTATCTGCGGTTCACAGCAGATGTATGCCTTTGTTGATAAGGAAATCGAAAAGCTTGGTCTTGAAAAGAAATACATCCGCCATGAGATGTTCGGCGAATTCCACAACCCCGAAACTCAAGAGGATTATCCTGCAGGCATTCCCGAAAAGGTTAAAATCACGGTTACAATTCAGGATAAAACCTATATCATTTTCGGCAAATCTTCCGATTCCGTTATGCAGACTATTGAAAAGAACGGTCTTGCCGTTCCTGCACGCTGCAGAAGCGGTGAGTGCGGCTTCTGCCACTCGCACCTTATAAGCGGTAAGGTTTACGTGCCCAAGCACCTTGAATACCGCAGACTGGCAGACTATAAGTTCGGCTGTATTCATCCTTGCTGTTCATTCCCGTTGACTGATATCGAAATCAACGTACCCCCTGCAAAATAATATAAAATATGAGCTGTCTCGGTGTTGGTTTGCCGTGACAGCTCGTTTGATTTTATTTTATTTATTTCTTACCGCTTCAAGAACTTGTTTTTTGAAGTCGCCGTAAATTTTGTATTTCTTTGAGAAGATAAACAGAGAAATAATTATCATTGCAGGTGGGACAATAAACATCATAAATGAAATTGCGCTCTTTGCGGCAGGTGTCTGAACAGATGCAGAGCCGTCAAAGCCGGTGATACTGAACGAAGCGTACATAATAATTGACTGCACCGTGTATGCCATTTTCTGCAAGAAGCCCTTCATTGAGAAGGTAAGGCTCTGGTTGCGTTTGCCGAGCTTAAATTCGCCGTAGTCAACAACGTCCGCAAGCATAACCGTCTGGTTAACAAACATACTGCCTATACCGAGTGATGTAATTGCATAGAAAGCGCCGAGGCCGTAAACATTTCCGCCGAAGCCGTAGCCGACAACAGCCATACCGATATATCCCGCTGCGGCAAGACTTAATGAGAGCTTGTATGTGGAACGGTTTGTCATAAATTTGGAGCAAACGGGGACAACGAGCAGCGAAAGTACGGAGCCGACAGTACCGCAAAGGTTAAAGGTTGACTGCTGCTGAAGGTCACCGACAACGGAATCGAAATAATAACTGCTGATGCCCGATGTCATATAATAGCCCGAGTTTGAAATCATTGCAAAAAGCATAAATACAAGAAGCTGGTCGTTCTGCTTGATTACGGAAACAGCGTTCTTGAACGAGAACTTTTCGGGGTTTGCAATTACTTTTTGCTCTTTGGTGGAAGCAACGCTTATCATTGCAAAGAATACAAGGGCAACAGCCGTTATAATTGACCACTTACCGAAGCCCGAAAGAAGTGAATCGGAGGACATTGAGCTGAGCTCGTCAGCTTGAGAATTGCCGAGTGCGGCAACAGCCTTTACGGTGAAAATCATTATTATGCCTTGACCGATGCCCGAAAAAGCTCTTGCAACTGTGGAAATAAGGTTGCGGTCCTTTTCTTCGTTTGCAAGGGAGGGCACCATAGACCAGAAGGGGATATCCGCAAGTGTGTTTGTCATACCCCAGAGGATATAAAATACTGCAACATAAACATAAAGACCGACAGAACTTGAAGCAAAACCGGGGTTATTGAAAAGGAAGCAGAGAACAACACCGTTGAGCAATGCACCGGTAAGTATCCACGGGCGGTATTTGCCCATTTTAGTCTTTGTCTTGTCAACAATCATACCCATCATCGGGTCATTGATACCGTCCCATATTCTTGCAAGGGGAGCAAGGATAAGCAGGAAAAGCGGATTTATGCCAAGTGCGTTTGTAAGATAAATTGAAAGGTACGAATAAAACATACCGTAGCTCAGGTCAAGACCGACAGCGCCTACGCCGTAGCCGACCTTTCTGCCGAATGAAAGCTTAGTCATACTTTTATTCCTCCGAAAATTTATAAGACAATAATACTTTATTTAAACCCATTAATCAAGCAAAAAGAAAATTATTCTGCACTGTATGCACCTCTTGCCCAGAGTATCCATTTGGCTCTGTCAAGCGGATTTACGCCACGCCTCGGGTTGATATGTTCAAGCGAGTCACGGCACTCACGGTAGCCGTAAAACGATTGGTTAAGTACCGCTTTGCCTGATGAAATAACGGCAAGCCATGTCGGAAAATCCATAGATGTTGCAACGGGTACAATCGCTTCAAGCGTAACAGACTGCGAATGTGTTACGGGTGAATCGTATTCACCGCCCATCTTAACGATTTCAGATAACAGCTTGCCTGATAATTCCGCAGGTGCAGTCACTCTGATTTTAAGAAGCGGTTCAAGAATTGTTGATCCTGTTTCCTGCAAACCGTTCATAAACGCCATCGGCGTACACACGAAGAAATCGAGAGGGTGTGTATGTATCGTGTGGTGTTCACCGCCGACAAGTGTGCATTTGAAATCCGTAACCTCCCAGCCGTATAAACCTTGCTCAAGGCAGGAGTTGAAAGATGTTCTGATATGCGACTGGTAACGGTAGAAGCATTGGTTTGAGGGCAGTCTGCCGTGGTAGCTTACACCGTATCCTCTCGGCATAGGCTCAAATTTAAATTCTACAACAGCCCAGCAGGGTTTCGGCATAGTGTAGCTTGCCCTTGCAAAGCCGACTGTTGACGGTGTTTCCTTGTAAATTACAGTGGGCGGTGAGAAGGAAGCATCAAGAGAATAACGTTCTTTAAGCAATGTTTCAAGCACTTCAAGCTGAATTTTACCCGTTGTGCTGATTGTTATTTCCTTCTGTCCGTTTTCCCATTTTGCATCAATGTAAGGCTCTTCATCAGAAAGCTGTGATAATGCACCTGCAAGCTCGGGGAGTTTTCTTTCATCACCGTCAGCAGGCGTTACACGCACACGCAAAAACGGATAAACGAGTTTTGATGCAGTGCCCTGTACAAGCGACCCGATGAAATTACCTGCTTTGGCAGAGGGAAGACCGCAAAGCGCTGCAATATCACCGCCTGCAACAAGTCCCGAATCACCAAGCTTTGCTCCGTTATAAGTTTTGATTTGTGAAACCTTTTCCTTGGGTTTGGGCTTTTCATCTTCATCGACCGCATCGTTTTCCGAAACGGAAGGTGCTGAATTATCGGATGTAAGTATTCTCACTTCATCACGGGTGGATATTTTTCCGCCGAAAAGCCTGACGTGTGAAATTTTGCCGTTTTGCTTATCGTGCTCGATTTTGTAAATAATTCCGCATAATTCTTCGGTTGCCTTATGTTCAGCAGACGGCATATATTCAACAAGTGCATCTGCAAGCTCTTTTACACCTATACCGTGTTTTGCGCTTCCGTATAAAACAGGTGAAAGGGTACAATTTAATATTTCTTCTCGGATTATATTTTTGATTTCTTCTATGTAAATTACTTCTTCATTAAGGTATGCTTCCTCTGCTTTTACATTTATGTCTGCCAGAATCTCTGTTGCGTACGTTGAAAACTCATTTTCCGAGTATGAAATAATTTTTACTTCCTCGTTTCCCGTATTTATTGGTTTGTTAATTTCAATGTACGATGTATCGGTTACGCTTTTAAGTTCTTTCAAAACAGTTGATATATCAGCACCAGCACGGTCTGTTTTGTTGATAAATATAAGTCTCGGAATCTTTGCGTTTTCGAGTGATTTCAATATATTTTCCGTGTGTGCACGTACACCTTCAACCGCCGATACGATTACAACAGCATAATCAAGCGCACTTAATGCACGTTCAACCTCACCTGCAAAGTCAACATGACCGGGTGTGTCGATAATATTGATTTTAGTATTCTTCCACTCAATACAGGCGGAAGCGCTTCTGACGGAAATTCCTCGCTTTTTTTCTATACTCATACTGTCTGTTGCGGCAGTGCCTTCGTCAACACTTCCTGCCTGGCGGATGCTGCCCGAAAGATAGAGCAGCTGCTCGGTAAGCGTTGTTTTGCCCGAATCGACGTGAGCAAGTATTCCGATGTTGTGAATTTGTTTCAACATTCAATCACCATTTTTATAAATATGCAAATATTATAAGTTATTTCTGCTTTTATTTCAATAGTGCATAAAACTTGTGTTGACTAAAATTTATAAATTTGATATATTGACAGTATGGTTAAATATTAAAACATATTATTTTCTGTTTCGGAGGTATTTTATGTTTATTATCAGGAAAATATGGTCAATTCTTACTCTTCCGCTTCTTCTTCTCACTTTGCTCACAACACCCGACGCTTCCAGCACCGAAAGTGCAGAGCTTATTTCCGAAAACACATTCGTTTTTGAAAAAGCCTTGCTTATGGGACAGGGTATAACAACAGACGGTGAATATTTCTACACAAGCGGCTCGATAACCGCTCTTAATCTCACGGCACTTGCGAAATTCACGTTTGACGGTATGGAAATGCAGAAAAGTGCCGTTAATCCGTTGCCGGACAAGTGTACGGAAAGAGGAAATAACCATATCGGCGGCATCAGCTACTATAACGGTAAAATTTATGCACCTGTTGAAGGCGGCGATATATGCTACGCCTGTATCGTTGTTTTTGATGCTGAAACATTGAAGCCGACAGGCGAAATATACGATTTACCCAACGAAATTTATGATGACGGTGTTCCGTGGTGTGCCGTTGACGGTCAAACCGGTCTGCTTTATGCTTCCAAATGGTCAAACGCCAAAACAATTTATGTATACGATACCAACGCCGAAATGAAATTGGTTAAAGAAATACCTCTGACCGGCTTGGGTGAAATACACCGTATTCAGGGCGGAGAATTTTATAACGGCACACTTTATCTTTCCGAAGATATTGAAAACGAAGATAAATACAAAAACATCCTCAGTGTCGACGTTAAAACGGGAGAGGTTTCACTTGCTGCGCAGAGAGATGTCGGCAAATGCGAATCAATTGAAGCCGAGGGTATGACCTTCGGTGAATCTGAGGACGGTGCCGTTATGCACGTTCTGGATTACAACAAGCTTATAGGAATATTTGTACGCCATTATAAAGTAGATTTCTGAGGTAAAAGAAATGAATATAATTGTAGCCGGTGACGGTAAAGTAGGCTTGGCGATTACAAGACTCTTGTCACAGGAAGGTCACGATATTGTTGCTATCGACACCAAGTCACAGCAGCTGGAGGATCAGCTTCAACGCCTTGATGTTATGTCCGTTTCGGGCAACTGTGCAACAATGGAAACTCTCCGTGAAGCAAATGTTGAACAGAGTGATATTCTCATCGCCGCAACAAGTGCCGATGAAACAAACCTGCTTTGCTGCCTTACGGCAAGGAAAATGAATCCGTCACTTCACACAATTGCCCGTGTGCGCAACCCCGAGTACACAGAGCAGCTCTATATGATGCGTGAGGATTTCGGCCTTTCGCTTATTATCAATCCCGAACGTGAAGCTGCACAGGAAATACACAGACTTCTCCAATTCCCGGGCTTTTTAAAAAGAGAAACTTTTGCAAAGGGCAGGGTTGAGATAGTTGAACTTAAAATTGAAGAAAAAAGCCTGCTTGACGGAGTCGAACTTTGCCGACTTTCACATGCTTTGGGCGGTCATAAAATACTTGTCTGCGTTCTCGTGCGTGACGGTAAGGCTTGTATTCCTTCAAGTGATACCGTTTTCCGTGCAGGTGACCATATTTATGTTACAGCTCCCGTAAGCACTCTTACAACGTTACTTAAAAAACTTGGCGTTACACAGAAGAAAATCAAATACGCTATGCTTATAGGCGGCGGCAGGGTTGGCTATTACCTTGCCAGATATCTTATCGATGCAGGTGTTCACGTAAAAATAATTGAAAACGACCCCGAAAGATGCGAGCACCTTGCACAGATTATTCCCGAAGCATCAATTATCCTTGCTGATGGCTCATCACAGGATGTGCTTGAGAGTGAGGGAGTTTCTGACATGGATGCGCTTGTTACTCTCACGGGACTTGATGAGCAGAATGTTATTTCTTCAATGTATGCCTCGGCACGCGGTGTCCCCAATGTAGTTACAAAAGTAAACCGCATGGAAATTTCGGGTATGCTTGAGGATTTGCCTGTAGGCGGTATCGTAAGTCCGAAGGAGCTTTGCAGCGCCAACGTTGTACAGTATGTCCGTGCTATGGATAACCAGGAAGGTGCAGCGGTAACACTCCACAGAATCGCAAACGGCAGGGCAGAGGCACTCGAATTTGTTATTGCCCCCAACTCACGCTGTGTTGGCTTACCGCTTAAAAAAATACATCTGAGAAGCAATATTCTCATTGCTTGCATCACTCATCACGGCAAAACTGTTGTACCCGACGGCAATTCCTCCTTTGAAGTCGGGGATACCGTTATCGTTGTCACAAGCCGTGAAGCACCCATTATGCAGTTTAACGACATTTTTGTCTGAGGTTAAATAAGGATGAATGTTAAATTTGTTTTCAGAATAACAGCGCTGTGCGTTTTGGTTACCTCTGTGTTTATGCTTGCGCCTGCCATAATTGCAATTATCGATTCACAGATGAAAAACGCATTCATATATTTCGGCCTTGTTGCTGTTATGATGGTTTTCAGCGGTTTGGTTTTTCTTCTGACCCGTAACTATAAACCTACATTCTATGCGCAGGAGGGCTTTGCCGCAACAACAATTTCGTGGCTGATTATGTCTTTCCTCGGTGCGATACCTTTTAAACTTACAGGTGAGATTCCGCATTATATTGATGCACTATTTGAAATTATTTCAGGCTTTACAACAACCGGTGCATCTATTCTTACCGATATTGAATCTCTTTCCCGTTGTAACCTTTACTGGCGCAGTTTCAGCCATTGGCTGGGCGGCATGGGTGTTCTCGTCTTCTTGCTTGCAATTGTCCCTTCAGCAAAAAAAGAAGGCGGCTCAGGTATATTCCTGATGCGTGCTGAAAGTCCCGGACCTTCAGTCGGCAAATTCACGCCCCACATACGTCAGACGGCAATAATTCTGTATGTTATCTATATACTTCTTACCGCTATGTGCGTCATACTGCTTCTTATCGGCGGTATGCCCATTTTTGACAGTCTGTGTATAGCTTTCGGTACAGCAGGTACGGGCGGATTTGCCGTTTTGAATTCAAGTATGGCTGGCTACAGTGTATTCTGCCGAGGCGTTGTAACGGTATTTATGTTCCTTTTCGGTATTAATTTCAATGTGTATTTTCTGATTCTTCTGCGTCAGTTCAAATCGGTTTTCAAAAACGGCGAATTGAGAACATACATCCTTATTGTTCTGTCTTCCGTTGCTCTGATAACGCTTAATATCAGAAGTATGTTCGGCAATATCGGTGAGGCTTTTCATCACGCTGCGTTCCAGGTCAGCAGTATAATGACAACAACTGGCTTTGCTTCGGTTGATTTTGAACAATGGCCCGCCTTCTCAAAATCCATACTGTTCATTCTTATGTTCATAGGTGCCTGTGCAGGCAGTACAGGCGGCGGACTTAAGGTTTCCAGGGTTATTCTGCTTTTCAAAAGTATCTGGAAGACAATTATCAAGACTCTACGTCCCCGAAAAGTCCACATAGTACGTATGGATTCCAAAACCGTTGAAGCTTCGGTTACACACGGCGTCAATTCATATCTTGCAATTTACTGCGTCATAATTCTTGCAAGTTTCCTGATAGTTTCCCTTGACAATTACTCAATCGGTACTAATCTTTCCGCCGTTGTGGCATGCTTCAACAATATCGGCCCGGGTTTCGAACTCGTCGGCGCAACCGCAAACTATGCGCATTTCAGCAACTTGTCAAAAATCGTACTGTCCTGCGATATGCTGTTGGGCAGACTTGAAATCTTCCCTTTACTCGTACTCTTCAGCCCTGACCTGTGGAGCAGAAAGAGATAATATTCAGATTGGAGGTAATAGTTTATGCCAATAAGAGTTTTGCAGATTGTGACAACAATGAACAGAGGCGGTCTTGAAACTATGCTTATGAATTATTACCGCCACATTGACCGTTCAAAAGTACAGTTTGATTTCCTTGTGCACAGACAGGAGGAAGGGGATTACGAAAAGGAAATACTTTCTTTGGGCGGCAAAATATACAGAGTACCTGCACTTAATCCGTTTTCTCTCGGGTATTATAAGTCGTTAAATCTATTTTTTGATGAACATAATGAATATAATATCGTTCATTGCCATCTTGATTGTATGAGCGCTATTCCTCTTTCAGTTGCAAAAAAACATGGTGTAGCCCACCGATTTGCACATGCACATAATAAGAGTCAGGATAAAGATTTGAAATATCCTATCAAATTGTTATGTAAGAGATTAATACCTTTCTTTGCAAATGATTTATTTGCCTGTGGTAAAGAAGCCGGTGCATGGATGTTCAACGGCAGAGTATTTACTGTAATAAACAATGCTATTGATGCCTCAAGATTTATATTTATTGAATCAATGAGACATATAAAACGAGAAGAATTGAATCTGAATGAATCATTTACGGTTTGTCATGTCGGTAGGTTTAATCCACAAAAGAATCACAGTTTTATAATTGATGTATTTAATCAATTATTGAAAATTGAACCTCAAGCCAAATTATTGCTTGTCGGCAACGGCGACGGATTGTCAGCAATCAAAGAGAAAGTCAATAGTTTTAATATTGAAAAGTCAGTACAGTTTCTTGGTGTAAGGTCTGATATATCTGAATTGCTAATGGCGGCAGATGCATTCATTTTTCCATCACTATATGAAGGTTTGGGAATCGTTGGTATTGAAGCTCAGGCATCTGGTTTGCCTTGTTTTTTTTCTGATAGAGTTCCTAAAGAATGCAAGGTAACTGATGATGTGGTTTTTATTTCTCTTGAAAAGTCTCCGTCGTACTGGGCTGAACAAATTTATAAATGCAGACAACACCGGCGATCGAATAATTACGAACATATCAAGAACGCAGGATATGATATTTGCAATAAAGCTGAATGGTTGGAAGATTTTTATTTAAGCAGAGGAGGGTTTATTGTTGAATAATCTGCCGGTTTTAACTGTTTTTACCCCTGCTTATAACCGAGCACATACTCTTGGCAGAACCTATGAATCTTTAAAGAATCAGTCCTGTAAAGATTTTATTTGGCTAATTGTTGATGACGGCTCATCCGATAACACGGCAGAACTTGTAAAACAATGGCGAAATGATGACGCTGGATTTGATATACAGTACATCTATAAAGAAAACGGTGGTATGCATACCGCACATAATACCGCCTATGAGAATATTAAAACGGAATTGAATGTTTGTATCGATTCGGATGACTGTATGCCGTTTGATGCTGTTGAATCTATTCTTAAAAAATGGGATGAGGTCAAAGATAAAGGTTACGCCGGTATCATTGGTCTTGATGATAATATGAATACAGGTGAAATAATCGGCACGGGGTTCCCATCAGGTTTAGCCGAGACAACGCTTTGCGGGTTTTATTCATCGGGCGGAAAAGGTGACAAAAAACTTGTTTACCGTACCGATGTTGTCAACAACTATCCGCCGTATCCTGTTTTTGCCGGAGAAAAATATGTCGCTTTAGCATATAAATATCGCTTGATTGATCAGCATTATAAATTGGCTGTCCTTGATAAAGTTCTCTGTAATGTTGAGTATCAGGACAACGGGTCAAGTGCTACAATGTTCAAGCAATATCTTAAATATCCCAAGGGGTTTGCCTTTTGGCGTAAAACCTGTATGCAATATCCCGAATCGAAAAAAAGACTTATTGTTGATAATATTCATTATGTTTCCAGCTGCATCATTGCTAAAGATAAGGGAATGGTTAAAAATTCACCTAATAAACTATTAACCGTTTTTTGTGTTCCTTTTGGTATTTTGCTAACTTATTACATTAAATATAAAGCTAAAAATTAATTCTTCGGTCTTTAGAAAGAGGTGTTTAGTTGAAGTTTTCGGTAATTGTTCCGGTTTATAATGTTGAAAAGTTTTTGGCTAAATGCCTTGATTCTATTCTTAATCAGGATTTTGATGATTATGAGATAATTGCGGTCAATGACGGTTCTACAGACTCTTCTCCCGAAATACTTGATGAATATTCAAAAAAAACAGATAAGCTCAAGGTAATTAACCAGAAGAACAAAGGCTTGGGCGGTGCACGTAACACTGCCATTGAAGCTGCCGGAGGAGAATTTCTTGTATTTGTTGACAGTGACGATTTTATTCCAAGAGAGATGTTATCCACACTGTCTGTTTATTTTGATAAATATAATCTTGATATTCTTTCATTTGATTTAACAGCGGTTTATACTTCTGATTTTCCTGATACCGTTGTAACTGATTCTGAGGATGAGTTTGTTTTTCTTATTACCAAAGAGTTTTTAATTTCAGAGCCTACGGCGTGTGCAAAAGCCTATCGCCGAAGTTTGTATATTGACAATGATATCAGATTTCCCGAGCGCTTATGGTATGAAGATCTTGCAACTGTTTACCGTCTGGTTCCGTTTGCTGATAAGATAGGATATCTTAAAAAACCGCTCTATTATTATGTTCAACAGCCAAACAGCATTACTCACAGCGCCAACACAACCAGAATGATGGAAATTATAACGGCTTTTGATACAGTTCAGTCATATTTTAAAGAAATCGGCTGTTATAACGAATATTATTCAGAACTTGAATGGCTTTGTGTTAAGCATGTGTTATATTATTCCGCACACAGGTTTCTAACTAAAGGTTATTATTATAAGCAAATGAATGCTTTGTATAAATATGTTTGTTCAAATTATCCCAACTTTATGGATAACAAATATGTTAAAGAGTATATGCCTTCAACATATTGTATGGATTGGATTGTAAATAAACAGTTTTTCAGTTTTTATTTTAAGGAGTGTCTTAAAGTCAAATTTGCTAAAGCTTTTAGAACTGTTTTCCCGAAAAATGATGATAGTGAGTATTCTGTATGAATATTGTCCGAAGAATTAAATCATTATTGATTAAGATTCCTGTGATTAAAAATATTTATTCCCGTCTGGCTTGGTATAAAGGCAGGCTGTTTTGCTATAGAAATATTTATACAGATATAATGAACTATAAGAAAACACAGTCAAATCCTGTTTTTTTGATTTTTACACCGGAGCACCATAATCTTGGTGATCATGCAATAGCTTATGCAGAAAAAAAGATGCTGGATGAACTTAACCTTCCTTTTTTTGAGGTTACCAACAAGCAGTTGGAGATGCTGGATTACTTTAAGCTGATGTCAGCTTTTAACGGTGCAATGATATTGGTAACAGGTGGCGGAAATCTTGGTTCATTGTGGACTTGGATTGAAAATATAAACAGAGAAATAATAAAGAATAATCTCGATTCATTGATTGTAATTTTGCCGAATACCATATATTACGGTAAATCAGATGATGATATACGTTATCTTGAAGAATCAAAACAAATATATAATTCTCATAAAAATTTATATATTTATGCCCGTGAAAAAGCATCGTATGAGTATATGAAAGGGATATATAATAACGTAAAGTTAATTCCCGATATGGTTCTGAGTCTTAAATATTCAAGCAATGCTTCGAGAAACGGTTGTATTCTTTGTCTCAGAGATGATCGTGAAGCAGTAATGTCAAATGAAAACAAGAATAAAATTAAAAATATTGCAGACAGATTATTTGATAAAAGCGTTTTATATTCCGATACTGTTATTGATTATCCTGTTGCTGTCTGCAATCGTAGAAGTGAACTTATTAAAAAACTTTACATATTTACTTCTTCACAGCTTGTCATTACCGACCGATTGCACGGAATGATATTTGCTGCAATTACCGGAACAAATTGTATAGTTCTGGACAGCAAAAGCCCGAAACTGCGTGGATGTTACGAGTGGATAAAGCATCTTGATTATATCCGATTTGTTGATGATGTTTCAAATATAGAAAGTGTTTACCGCTCAATGACTAAAAGTGAGAATAAATACGACAATTCTGAATTACTTAAACATTTTGAAGAACTTAAAACAGATATTTTAGAACATTATAATAGTTTTTATAAATTGTGAAACAAGCCCTCCTCTGTATGTTAACAGGGGAGGGCTTGATGAATATTGATGATTATTTATTCTTAAAATACTCTTTTATCTTCTCAAATGTTTCTTCGCTGATTACATGCTCCATTTTGCAGGCATCGGCAGAGGCGGCTTCTTCGCTTACGCCGATTGTGCAGAGCATTTTTGTAAGAATTGTGTGGCGCTCATAGATATTTGCAGCAACATCGAGGCCAGTTTTTTCAAGAGTTATATGTCCGTCGTCGTCAATATTGATATATCCGTTATCCTTCAGAAGATTAACAGCTCTGCTTACACTCGGTTTGGAATAACCCGTGTAGTTGGCAACATCGATTGAACGGACAAAATTCATTTTTTGTGAAAGAATATATATGGTTTCGAGATACATTTCTCCCGATTCAAGTAATTGCATAATTTTCTCCTACGAATTAAAGTTGTTTAAGTACTTCAAAGGCTTCCTTGGCTTCTTCGAAGAAGTTTTCGCATCTGCCTTCAAGTGATATCAGTTTGGTTACATATTCCGCTTTTTTGAGCATGTCAAGAAATGCTTTATAATCGGTTGTATCGCTGAATTTTGGCAGTTTTCTTGCATTTCCGGCGTTTGCGATATGAATATGCTGAATGTAACCCTTATAATCCAATATACTCTCCAAAGGTTCATTCTCCGTATCGAAGTGGTACATATCAATAAGAAGCCTTACCTCGGGCACATTAGCTGCCTTGCAGATTTCAAAGCCTCGTCTTGCGGTTGTGATAACATTGCATTCTTTTCTGTTAAGAGGTTCAATAGCACACATTATGCCGTGTTTTTTCATATACGGTGCTATGTGGTCTGCGCAAACTTTAATAAGCTGCTCTGTTGCAACATCATAACTCCATCCTTCTGGACAGCGGCGAGAGCCGCTGCTGCCGAAAACAACTGTCTGACCGCCGAACTTTGCAAATTTCTCACCGGCTCTGTCAAGGTATTCGTCAATTGCTGCATAGTCAACATCAGGACCTACAAGCTTGAGCTCACCGGGAAACATACAGTTAGCCGTAAGACAGGGGATATTCTCTGCATTTGAAAAAGCAATAAAATCGTTTATTGTTTCTTCATCAGCTTTTGACAAATCGCAGAAGTTTACTTCAATATATTCTGCTCCGGCATTTTTTGCAAGGAGCATTTTTTCTTTATCACGGAAGGATGTGCATATACCGAATCTGAAATCAGACATAGAATCAACCTCAATATTATTGATAATATTATAATAACTTAAATTCAGTAAACTTTCAACCGCTTTTGCTATTTTAAAATAGAAAAAAATCAGCATTATTTGTGTAAAATACCAAATATTGATTTTGGGTCTTGACGAACACAAAATATGCGATATAATGTATTGGCGTGTCAAAAAGGTACAATATATTGTTTGTGAGGTGAGCTTGCTTGATTATATACGGTTTGCAGAAGTTATCGCTGCTCGACTATCCCGGAAAAACTGCTTGTACCGTTTTTACGGGCGGTTGCAATTTCCGTTGTCCGTACTGCCACAACGCCTCGTTGGTTGTCGGTCTTGATGAAGTTGAACCTGTTGATTATGACGAGTTTTTTGCTTTTCTCAATAAACGCAAGAATATTCTTGACGGTGTATGTATTACGGGCGGTGAACCGCTCTTACAGCCTGATATTGAAGATTTTATACGAAAAATCAAACAACTCGGATATTCTGTCAAGCTTGACACCAACGGAAGCTTTCCCGACAAGCTCAAACATCTTGTTGATGAAAACCTCATTGATTATGTTGCGATGGATATAAAGAATTCACCCGAAAAGTACAGCCTTACCGCAGGGGTCTCGGAGCTTGATTTTTCAAAAATAAACAGCAGTGTTGAGTTTTTGCTGAGCAATGCTGTTGATTACGAGTTCAGAACAACAGTTGTAAAAGAGCTTCACTCAAAAGAGGATTTTGTTTTGATAGGCGAGTGGATTAAAGGCGCAAAGCGGTATTTTATTCAGTCTTTTATTGATTCGGGTGATATTCTCGGAGGTACTTTTTCTGCCTACGGTAAAAGCGAACTTGAAGAAATAGAAGGTTTGATGCAAAACTTTGTGAAGGATACTCAAATTCGAGGCGTCTGACACAATATATCGTGTCTGTGATTTTTGAACAATTAAAATTATATCAATATATTGTGTGTTTTCTATTGACAACACCACAATATGGTGATACAATTATTTCTGCACCATAAAAAAGGGTATTACTATGCCCGTATGAAAATAACTTTAAAGAAACGGAGAACGACCAATGTATCAGGTTATCAAGCGTGACGGCCAGATTGCTGATTTTGATATTGCAAAAATCAGTGCCGCCATTACCAAGGCTTTTGAAGCCAACAACAAGCAGTACAACCCCAATATCATCGATTTATTAGCTCTCCGCGTAACAGCTGATTTTGAAGCCAAGATTAAGGACGGCAAGGTCAGCGTTGAAGACATTCAGGACAGCGTAGAGTCTATCCTCATCCAGGCCGGTTACGGCGATGTTGCAAAGTCCTACATCCTTTACAGAAGACAGCGTGAGAAAATCCGTAACATGAAGTCGACAATCCTCGACTACAAGGAGCTTGTCAACAGCTACGTTAATGTTACCGACTGGCGAGTTAAGGAAAACTCCACCGTTACTTATTCTGTCGGCGGTCTTATCCTCAGCAACTCCGGTGCCATTACAGCTAACTACTGGCTCAGCGAAATTTATGACGATGAAATTGCTAATGCACACAGAAATGCAGATATTCATCTTCACGACCTTTCCATGCTCACAGGTTACTGTGCAGGTTGGTCTCTCAAGCAGCTTATTCAGGAGGGTCTCGGCGGTATTCCCGGCAAGATCACTTCTTCACCTGCAAGCCATCTTGCTACTCTCTGCAACCAGATGGTCAACTTCCTCGGCATTATGCAGAACGAGTGGGCAGGCGCACAGGCTTTCTCCTCATTCGACACGTATCTTGCTCCCTTCGTAAAGGTTGACAAACTCTCATACCGTGAGGTCAAGAAGTGCATTGAGTCCTTTATTTACGGCGTAAATACTCCCAGCCGTTGGGGTACTCAAGCTCCCTTCTCAAACATCACGCTCGACTGGACTGTTCCCAACGACCTTAAGAACCTTCCTGCAATTGTCGGCGGTAAGGAAATGGATTTCACTTACGGCGACTGCAAGAAGGAAATGGATATGGTCAACCGTGCCTTTATCGAAATTATGATTGAGGGCGATGCAAACGGCAGAGGCTTCCAGTATCCCATTCCCACATATTCAATCACAAGAGACTTTGACTGGTCCGAAACAGAGAACAACAAGCTTCTCTTCGAGATGACAGCAAAGTACGGTACACCTTATTTCTCAAACTATATCAACAGCGATATGGAGCCCAGCGATGTCCGCAGTATGTGCTGCCGCCTTCGCCTTGACCTTCGTGAGCTTCGCAAGAAGTCCGGCGGTTTCTTCGGCAGCGGCGAAAGCACAGGTTCAATCGGCGTTGTCACCATTAATATGCCCAGAATTGCTTATCTTGCAAACAGCGAGGAAGAATTCTATCACCGCCTTGATAAGATGATGGATATTTCCGCACGTTCACTTAAGATTAAGAGAACTATCATCACAAAGCTTCTTGAAGAGGGTCTCTATCCCTATACAAAGCGCTACCTCGGCACATTCAACAACCACTTCTCAACAATCGGTCTTGTCGGTATGAACGAGGCTTGCCTTAATGCAAAGTGGATTGGTAAGGATCTTACCAACGAACAGGCACAGAAGTTTACTCAGGATGTTCTCAACCATATGCGTGAGCGCCTTTCCGACTATCAGGAGCAGTACGGTGACCTTTACAATCTCGAAGCAACACCTGCTGAGTCCACTTCCTACCGTCTTGCAAAGCACGATATTTCCCGTTATCCCGAAATCCGTACAGCTAACGAGAACGGTACACCTTACTACACCAACAGCTCACACCTTCCCGTTGGTTACACATCCGATATTTTTGATGCTCTCGAAATTCAGGACGAGCTTCAGACACTTTATACATCGGGTACTGTTTTCCACGCATTCCTCGGCGAAAAGCTTCCTGATTGGAAGGCGGCTGCTTCTCTTGTTCGTAAGATTGCCGAAAACCACAAGCTTCCGTACTACACAATGTCACCCACATATTCCGTATGTAAGAACCACGGCTATATAGCAGGTGAGATTTATGAATGCCCCGAGTGCGGTGAGAAAACAGAGGTTTACAGCCGTATCACAGGTTATTACCGACCCGTTCAGAACTGGAACGACGGTAAGAGCCAGGAATTCAAGGACAGAAAGCTCTACGATATTGCAACTTCAAAAATAAAGAAGAAGGCTGCGATTGAAGCTGAACAGGAAAATGAAGAAGTCTGCGCTTGTGCAGGCAGCGCACAGCAGGTGCTTCTCTTCACAACAAAGACCTGCCCCAACTGCAAGCTTGCAAAGAAGACACTTGACGATGCGGGTATCGCTTACACTGTAGTTGATGCAGAGGAAGAAGTTGAGCTCACAAAGCAGTTCAACATCTCTCAGGCGCCCACACTTATTGTAATCGATGGCGAAGATGCACAGAAGTTCATAAACGCTTCCAACATCAAGCGCTTTGCAGAGAGCAGCAAATAAAATAATTAAAATCGGGCAGAATGTATGAAAACTACACTCTGCCCGTATTTACAGGAGAAAAAGATGAATTACAATATTGTTATAATCGGCGCAGGCACGGCAGGCCTTACCGCCGCAATTTATGCAGCCAGAGCAGGAAAAAAGGTGCTTATTCTTGAAAATGAGAGCATCGGCGGTCAGATTGCAACCTCGCCCAAAGTTGAAAATTACCCCGGTTTTTCTGAAATCAGCGGTATGGAGTTTTCGGACAGGCTTTATGAGCAGGCTTCCGCACTCGGTGTTGAGCTTGAGCTTGACAGAGCAGAAAAGATTACCGATAACGGTGAGAGCAAAACCGTAAAAACAGAATACGGTGAATTTACCTGTAAGGCTGTTATTATTGCAACAGGCGTTAAGCACAGACACCTCGGCATTGAGGCAGAGGAAAAGTATATGGGCAGGGGAGTATCCTACTGTGCAGTCTGTGACGGTGCATTCTACAAAGGCAAGGATGTTGCCGTTGTCGGCGGAGGAAACTCGGCTGTTCAGAGTGCAATTATGCTTTCCAATATCTGCAACAAGGTTTATCTTATCCACCGCAGAGATGAATTCCGCTGCGAAAAGAAGCTCAGCGACGAGGTAAGAGCAATTGAAAATGTTGAGCTTGTACTCAACTCAACGGTCAAAGACCTTCAAGGCGAAGGCAAACTTTCAACAATAGTTACGGAGAATAAGTCAGGCGAAATAAAAGAAATCAATGCAGAGGGATTGTTTGTGCTTGTCGGTCAGATACCTGAAAACAGCGCATTTGCCGATTTAATCGCACTTGACGAATCAGGCTATATCGTAGCAGGCGAGGACTGCAAAACAAATGTTGAGGGCATTTTCGCCGCAGGTGACTGCCGTACGAAGGCTATCCGTCAGCTTACAACCGCAGCCGCAGACGGCTCAGTTTCAGCACTTGCCGCCTCTAATATGTAAACTAAAATAATTAACAGCACCTACGGTTATCACACTCACACATTTTTCCGCATAAAATGGGGAAAACAAATGCGGAGTGATTTTATGATAAACGAAGGTGCTGTGTTTTTTCTTGCCGCAAATTCTGCTCAAGGGTTCTTTTCATTGTTCAATGAGTTATATGAACCCGACGAAGGCTGGAAGGCGTACATTATTAAAGGCGGTCCCGGTACGGGTAAATCGGGTCTGATGCGAAAGATTGCACAGGCAGCAGAGGACAGGGGATATACTGTTGAACGCATTATATGTTCAAGCGACCCTGATTCGCTTGATGCAGTAATTATTCCCGAAAAAAAGATTTGCTTTGCCGACGGTACTGCACCGCACGTTATGGAAGCAAGATATCCAGGTGCTGTAGAGGAAATAATTAACCTCGGTCAGTTCTGGAACAGTAAAATGCTTGAAAGCAACAGGGAACATATCATAACCCTGACTAACTGTAACAAGGCTCTGCACACAAAAAGTGCACGCTATGTAAGTGCATATTTTCAGTCTGTTTCAGACAGTGCGAATATTGCAAAAGCTGCTGTTGATTATAAAAAAATTGATAATTTTGCTTCACGGTTTATTGTCCGAAATTGCCAATGCTCAAACCGTTTGGGCGCGCAAAAAAACAGGCTTCTCAATGGTATTACGCCCAAGGGATATGTAACGCTTTTTAATACCGCAAAGCATTTCTGTGACCGTATTTATGCAGTAAACGATGAAGATACCTATATCTCTTCCGTTCTTATGGAGAGTTTACGCCGTTGTGCCGTGTCGAACGGTATTGATGTTATTTCGTGCCTTAATCCGTTATCGCCCGAAGGAAATCCGCTGCATATTATTCTGCCGGAAGAACGTATAGGCTTTTTTACAAGCAATTCCGTTCACAATTTCAAAAGTATTGCTTACAAGAATATTAATACAAGCCGATTTGTAAACAGAGACATCATAGCGGCACATAAACAAAGGCTGGTTTTTAACCGTAAAGTTTCCTCGGAAATGCTCTCGGAAGCAATTAAACTGCTTGAAAAAGCAAAAAAGGTACACGACGACCTTGAAGCAGACTATATCAAAGCTATGGATTTTAATGAATTAAATAAATACACCGAAAATTTGATTGAATCGATATTTTGATAAAACACCCTTGTATCATTTATGGTACAAGGGTGTTTATCTTTATTTCTTGTTGTAAGAAGTTAACTGAAAATCCTTGATTTCTACCGTGCAATCGTAATTGCCGTGAATTTCAAAGCCGATATTTGTTCCGCCAATATAAAAGTCTTCTTCGCTGACTTCATAACCGAAAGTGTTGGATTTATTCGCTTCTTTAATTGCTTTGCCGATATGGGGCGCAAGGTCAAGCTCAATATGTACCCATTCATCACTTACATAGGGTGCACCGTTTCTGAAAAGTGATTTATTCTTGCCGCCGAAGGTATCCTTGGTGGAAACACAGTAAATCATTTTCTGGCTTGCTTCATCAAGTGCCCAGTATGTATCCTGATAACCTCTGTCGTCAAAAAGGTTTACTCCAAACCAGATAAACTCTTTATGGGTAACGCCGTTAAGATAAAAATATGCCAGATACTGCGCTGCGTTGATTCCTTCGTTGTTCGTTGTGTCTTTAAAATCGGTTATCCTGATGTCAAGTGAAAGCACAATTCTGTCCGCAGAACAGTTATAATAAGCCTTTTCATCATCGTCTAATGAAGAGTAATCACAAAGAGGGGACTGTTCAAGCAGTAAATGCGGCCAGTTGTCTGCACCTGCCGGTTCACCATTATAAACATTTGCCGCATTAAGGCGCATTGAAACAGAATTTTCAATAGGATTGTAAGTAACTGTTTTTGTCAATCCGTCGGTAATTGTAAACTTATCGCTCTCAGTTCTTTCTGCCCAAAGACATGGACCTGAATTCCATTGTGCAATCATCCACGAAGGCAAAATTTCGTTATCGCCGTAAACAAAATCTCCGAGAGCAACGCCGGCGTTATTTACTGTTTGCTGTGAAATAACGGTAAAACCGTTTTCAAAGGCAGCGTCTTTAAACAAAACTTGCGATTCATAACCGTTAAGCGGTAAACCGAAAGCGTTGCTGACCCACAAAAGAAGCATAAATATAAAAGATAGCAATTTATCAATCATATCATTTTTCCTTAACTTTCTGCAACAAGCTCTTTCATTGAGTACATACCGGGTGTTTTACTGTTGAGGAAAATTGCGGCATTGATTGAGCCTGTTGCAAAAATTGACTTTGAGCGTGCGGAGTGAGAAACGGTGATGATTTCATCGTTACCTGCAAAAATAACCTCGTGCTCACCGACAATTGTGCCGCCTCTTATTGCGTGGATACCAATTTCGTTCTTGGTTCTCTTTTCACGCTTTGCGTGGCGGTTGTATTCATAAACAGGCTTGTATTCAAGACCTTTACTGACGCTATCGGCAAGCATAAGTGCCGTACCGCTGGGAGCATCAATCTTCTTGTTGTGATGAGCTTCGACAATTTCAATATCAAAGCTGCCGCCCAGAACGCTTGCGGCTTTTTTTACAAGCTCACTTACAAGTGAAACACCGATTGACATATTTGCACTGAAGAAAATCGGGATCTGTGATGAAGCAAGCTGGAGAGAATTAATCTGCTCTTCACTTAAGCCCGTTGTTGCAATAACGGCAGGTGTCTTGGTCTTGAGTGCATATTTGAGTACGCCCGAAAGGGCAGAGGGATGAGAAAAATCAATAATGACATCGCAGTCAACATTGATATCGTCTGCATTGCCGAAAACGGGGAATGAGCCGTTGGGGGTGGTGTTTACGTCGAGACCTGCAACAACTGCGCAATCTTCTCTTTCCTCAACGCACTTTGCAATAACTTTGCCCATAGTGCCGTTGCAGCCGCTTAAAAGTATTTTAATCATAAATAATCAATCCTTAATATTTTATTTGGTTTAACAAATAGCCGGCTCATATTCTGAACCGGCTGTGACGTTTTGTTTATTTTACGAGACCGTGGCGAGCAAGAGTGGCACGGAGCTTTTCTCTTGCGGCTGCGTTCATGGGGGCGAGAGGCATACGGACATCGCCGACATTCCAGCCAATCATATTCATTGCTTCCTTAACGGGAATGGGGTTAACGTCAACAAACAAATCGTTGCAAAGGTCTAGGTACTCAAGCTGGAGCTTACGGCTTGCTTCACATTCACCCTTAAGGTAAAGGTCGGCAATATCGTGTGCAACCTTGGGAGCAACGTTTGAAAGAACGGAGATAACACCCTTACCGCCAAGTGACATAATAGCAGTAATCTGGTCGTCGTTACCCGAATAGATATCAAGATTGTCACCGCAAAGAGCAGCAATCTGTGCAACGGCAGAAATATCACCGCTGGCTTCTTTTGTAGCAACGATGTTGCTAAGCTTTGAAAGCTCATAATAAGTTTCGGGCTTGATTGTCATACCTGTTCTTGAAGGAACATTATAAAGAATAATCGGTGTGCTTACACGGTCGTTAATGTACTCATACTGTTTGATAAGGCCTGCCTGAGAGGTCTTGTTGTAGTAGGGAGTAACCATAAGAAGGCCGTCAACGCCGCTTTTTTCAGCTTCGTTGGAAAGCTTTACTGCATAGTCGGTATCGTTACTGCCTGTACCTGCAATAACGGGAATACGCTTTGCTGTGTGCTTGACTGCGAAATCAATGGTTTCAGCGTGCTCCTCATGTGTGAGGGTAGAGCCTTCGCCCGTAGTGCCGCAGATAATGATGGCATCTGTACCGTTTTCAATCTGGTTGTCAATAATTCTGCCGAGTTCATCGAAATTGACTTTATTATCCTCGGTAAAGGGTGTAATAATCGCAACACCGGCACCGGTGAAAATTGTCTTTTTCATAGTGTGAGATTCCTCCTAAAATCAGTCCATATAACCCTGTGCACAAAGAAGCTCAGCAAGAAGAACCGCACCGCCTGCTGCACCTCTGAGAGTGTTGTGGGAAAGACATACAAACTTGTAATCGTACTGTGTATCTTCACGAAGACGGCCGATAGAAACTGCCATACCGCCTTCAAGCTCACGCTGAAGCTTTGTCTGGGGCATATTGTCTTCAACGAAGTAGTTGAGGAACTGCTTGGGTGCGCTGGGAAGGTTGAGCTCCTGCGGTACGCCCTTGAAGTTATTCCAGATATCGATAATTTCTTCCTTTGAAGGCTTGTTTTCAAATCTTACAAATACTGCGCCCATGTGGCCGTTTGTAACGGGAACACGGATACACTGTGCTGTGAAAGCAGGTGCAGTTGCGGGAACAATTTCGTCACCCTCAACCTTACCGTAAATCTTAAGGGGCTCGATTTCGGACTTTTCTTCTTCACCGCCGATGAAGGGAATTACGTTGTCAACCATTTCGGGCCATGTTTCAAAGTTCTTACCTGCGCCTGAAATTGCCTGATATGTGCAGACGAGAACATCCTTGACGCCGAACTTGTTAAGCGGGAAAATAGCGGGAACGTAGCTCTGGAGTGAGCAGTTGGACTTAACGGCAACAAAGCCTCTCTTTGTGCCGAGTCTCTTGCGCTGTGATTCGATAACTGCCGTGTGCTCGGGGTTGAGCTCGGGAATAACCATGGGAACGTCGGGTGTGTGTCTGTGAGCAGAGTTGTTGGAAACAACGGGGCACTCGTGCTTTGCGTATTCTTCTTCAAGAGCCTTGATTTCGTCTTTCTTCATATCAACTGCACAGAATACGAAATCTACCATGGAAGCAATCTTTGCAACGTCTGCTGTTGCGTCCATAATTACCATTTCGCCGACCTTCTCGGAGAAGGGAACATCCATCATCCAGCGCTTACCGCCGACATCCTTGTACTTCTGACCTGCTGAACGGGAGCTTGCCGCAAGAACAGTAATATCAAACCAAGGGTGATTGTCAAGCAGCGTAATAAAACGCTGGCCGACCATACCTGTTGCACCTACAATACCAACCTTATACTTTTTCATCTGAACTTTACCTCCGGAAAATTAAGCAAACCGCTTGCAATAAGCCGCACTTTGCAATATAATACAAGTAATAATAACATATATTTAAAGGATTTGCAATGAAAAAATCAGATTTTTATTACGATTTACCCCAAGAATTTATCGCTCAGACCCCTGTTGAACCCCGTGACAGCTCAAGAATGATGGTTCTGGACAAAAAAAGCGGTAAAATTTCACATAAGCATTTTTTTGATATACCCGACTTTATCACTGAAAAAGACTGTATAATTCTCAACGATACACGTGTTCTGCCGGCAAGATTATACGGCGTAAAAAAGGAAACAGGTGCGGTTGTAGAATTTTTGCTTCTCAGTCAGCACTCGCAGGATGTGTGGGAATGTGTAACAGGCCCCGGCAGAAGAGCAAAACCCGGAACGGTATTTGATTTCAACGGACTTATGAGTGCCGAGATTGTTGATGTTCTTGACGGCGGAAACAGACTGGTTAAGTTCATTTATGAGGATAATTTTTATAATATCCTCGATGAAATCGGCGAAATGCCTTTACCGCATTATATCACGGAAAAGCTTGACGATAAGGAGCGTTATCAGACAGTTTATTCTGCAAATTTAGGTTCAGCCGCAGCGCCTACCGCAGGCCTGCATTTCACGCCTGAACTGCTTGCAAAAATCGAGGAAAAGGGTATTAAAATCGGCAAGGTTACTCTCCACGTCGGCTTAGGTACTTTCCGACCCGTTAAGGAAGAAAATATAGAAAACCACCTTATGCATTCGGAGCATTATCATCTGCCGGTAGAAACTGCCGAACTCATAAACCGAACACACGAAAACGGCGGACGTGTTTTTGCTGTAGGTACAACGACCTGCCGTACGCTCGAATCGGTTGCAACCAAGCACGGCAGAATAATTGAAGACGATGACTGGACAAGCATTTTCATTTATCCCGGTTATAAATTCAAGTGCATTGATTCGCTCATAACCAACTTCCACCTGCCCGAAAGCACGCTGATAATGCTTGTCAGCGCATTTGCAGGTTACGAAAACACAATGAACGCTTATAAAACAGCCGTTGATGAAAAATACAGGTTTTTCTCTTTCGGCGACAGTATGATGATTACAGAGGTTGAATAATGTATAAACTGATTAAAAACGAAGGAACAGCAAGACGTGGCGAATTTGTGACCGTTCACGGTACGGTACAGACTCCGGCTTTTATGAATGTTGCTACCTGCGGTGCAATCAAGGGTGCGCTTGATGCTTATGACCTTGAAGAAATCCATTGCCAGGTAATGCTTTCAAATACTTATCACCTGCATCTGCGCCCCGGTGATGAGAAGGTAAAAGCACTCGGCGGCCTTCATAAAATGACGGGCTGGAAAGGCCCTATTCTGACAGACAGCGGCGGTTTTCAGGTGTTTTCGCTTGCTTCTCTGCGCAAAATCAAGGAAGAAGGCGTTTGTTTCGCTTCGCATATTGACGGCAGAAAGATTTTTATGGGCCCCGAGGAAAGCATGCGTATTCAGTCAAATTTAGGCTCAACGATAGCAATGGCGTTTGACGAATGCGTTGAAAACCCTGCAAAATACGAATATTCACAATCTTCCTGTGAACGCACAACACGCTGGCTTATGCGCTGCAAGGATGAAATGGAAAGGCTGAAAGCCCTGCCCGATACCATCAATAAAAATCAGCTTCTTTTCGGTATAAATCAAGGCTGTACCTTTGACAGACTGCGTGTGGAACACATGTGCCGTATTGCCGAGCTTGATATGGACGGCTATGCTATCGGCGGTCTTGCGGTAGGTGAACCCAAAGAGGATATGTACCGCATTATTTCAGCAGTTGAGCCGTATATGCCTAAAACCAAAATACGCTATCTGATGGGTGTCGGTACGGCAGGCAATATTATTGAAGCAGTCAGCAGGGGAGTTGACCTTTTTGACTGCGTTATGCCCAGCCGAAACGCACGACACGGACACATCAACACGTGGAACGGAATTATCAATATGAATAACGCCAAATATGCGCTTGACGAGCAGCCGCTTGACCCCGAGTGTGACTGCCCGACCTGTCAGAGACATTCGAGAGCATACATCCACCATCTGTTCAAGGCAAAAGAAATGCTCGCAATGCGTCTTTGCGTTATGCACAACCTTCACTTTTATAATACGCTTATGCAGCGTATCCGTGACGAGCTGGACAACGGTACATTCAAAGAGTTTCACGATAAATACGTGGATTTGCTTGACACGAGGATATAAATACTATATAATTGAAACATTGATTTTTTGGAGGTTAACCTTACTATGAATTTTATGACACTTCTTATGAGTAATACTGCAGCTTCAGGCTCAGCCGGAGCCCAGCAGAGCAATCCTTTTTCCATGCTTCTTATCATGGGTATTATGTTCGGTGCAATGTACATCTTTATGATCCGTCCCCAGAAGAAAAAGCAGAAGGAAGAGCAGCAGATGCGTGACTCGCTCCAGATTGGCGACGAAATCACAACAATCGGCGGTATCATCGGCAGAGTTGTTACAATCAAGGACGATTCTCTCATCATCGAAACAGGTGCTGACCGCAACAAGATGAAGATTACACGCTGGGCTATCCAGACCAACAACACAGCCGCAGAAAAGGCAGAGGCTGAAAGAGCTGCTGCTGCAGAAGCCAAAAAAGCTGAGCGTGACGCCAAGATTGAAGAAGAAGGCAAGAAATTCGCAAAGAAAAAGAAGAAAAAGTCCGACGAAGAATAATTGTAATATTTACGCTGTTTCCCTCATATCTTCTAACAAGAGGATATGGGGGAATTTTTTATGCCAAAACCGAAAGAAAATAACGCTGTTACCAACCTTGTAAAAGGCGGATTGGTTGGCAGTATCGTATTTATAATATTAACTCTTATTATGTGTGCGGTGCTGTTAAAAACAGATTTAAGCCGTAATACATATTTGCCGCTGCTGATGATTATATCGGCATTAAGCGGTATGTTAAGCGGATATTCGGCGGTAAGAAAAAGACGTGAAAACGGCCTTGTTAACGGGCTGACTGCAAGCATTATACCCGCAATAATTATGTTAATTGCAATGTCTGTTGCGTACAAAGGCTTCAGTGTTTTTGAATTGATAGTTGCGGCTTGTTGTCTGTTTGGCGGCACAATCGGCGGAATTGCCGCCGTTAACATAAAAAAGAAAAGAAAACCGATAAAAAAGAGATAAGAGGAAAAAGAAATGAAAGCAATGACAGTTAATTTAAAGGAATTCAGTTTACCGCTTGACAGAATAAAAGATGAAGCCGCCCTGCACAGGCGGCTTATACTGCTGTATGCTGTTTTTACGGGTGGATGCTTTGCAGGTGCCGTGTTGTATTCAAATTCGGCACAAATGCTGTCCGAATACATAAAAACACTGCTTGAAAGAATGCTGGAGGCAAGTTTTCCACAAAATTTGCGGATAATTTCGGCCGTTTGCCTTGTTCCGCAGGTTATAACAGCGCTTTGCAGCTTCAGTGCACTCGGCTTGCCGTTTATTCTGCTGTGTCCTGCTGTATGCTCAATGGCATTATCGGCGTTTATATCGTATCTTTACTGTAATTTCGGTGTTGACGGTGCCGTATTTTCGCTGATTTTGCTTTTACCGTGTGCAGTTGTTTTCTTTGTAATGCTGCTCATAGGCGGAAACGAAGGACTCATACTTTCCGAAATTGTGGCAGGAAGTGTTTTTTCTTCAAAAAAACAGGGCAGGGGAGAGCTGAAAGGTTTTTTGTTGAGGTTTGTTATTATAATTGTTGTTTGCTTTGCTGTTGCAGCATTACAGGCTGTTTGTATAAGCAAATTCGGAAAAGCGTTACTGTTTTGATTTCTTTTCTTTTTTAACTTGCGCCAAAGGGTTTGCGTTAATTGCGGAACGAATCTGCTCATTTGCAACGTGAGTGTAAATCTGCGTAGTTGCAAGGCTTTCGTGGCCGAGCAATTCTTTTAAGAGCATTACGTCAACATCGCCGTGCTGATACATCAGCGTTGCTGCAGTATGACGTAGTTTGTGCGTGGAATAACCTTCTAGACCTGCTTTTTCAAGATAAGTTTTTACAATATGCTGAACCGTTTTGGGGCTGATTCTGGTCTTGTGGCGGCTGATAAACAGCGCTTCACGGTCTTTAACACCGTCTCTGGGTCTTACGGCAAGATAACTGTTGAGTGCATCGGTACAAGCCTTGTTAAGGTAAACCATTCTTTCTTTATTTCCTTTACCCAAAACACGCAAACTGCCGTCAATACCTATGCTTTTAAGGTTCAGACCGACAAGCTCTGAAAGACGAAGTCCGCAGTTGAGAAACAGCGTTATAATACAATAATCTCTTTCATAATTAGTTCCTTCAACAGCGTCAAGCAGAGCAATACTTAAATCAAGTGTAAGATACTTGGGAAGTGCTTTTTTTGCACGTGGTGCATCAAGGTCTTCGGCAGGATTCTTTTCTATAATACCGTGTGCTTTCAGAAATTTAAAGAAGCCTCGAAGAGTAGAAGCCTTACGTGCCCTTGTTTTGCCGCTGTTACCGAGGTCACGCTGACAGTAAGCAAGGAAAGAATAAAGGTCATTAAGCCTGATATTGCGCATGAATTCCTCGTCCAGGCCGGAAATATCGTATTCATTAAGCGGTTTAACCTTCTTTGATTTATCCTTTGACATCAAAAACCAACGGAAAAATGTTCTTAAATCCGAAGCATACTCAAGCACAGTTAAATCGGATTTATTTCTTACCGCCGTCTGATAATCAAGATAGCCTTTGACGGTATCGGGCAAAAAACTCAATTCATCTTTTTTCATAGGGCAAAAATCCTCCGCCGAACATTTGTTTATAGGGGACTTAAAATTAAAAAGAAAAGGGTAATCGTTACAAAATCTATTATAAAGATTAATTAATGGAGCAAAGTAAATAATCTAACACATAAATTAGATATTATTGCATTATGTAATCAGCTTAAGAATCCTGCAATAACCGTGGCGATTATAAAGGTCTGATAAAATCAAATCCGTTCAGTTTTTTTAAAACAACCAAAGTATCATCAAAAAATTTTCTGTCGGATAAGAAACATATATTATAAGACTGAACATACAGCAATATGGTTTACAAAATAAAAATTAATGTATGGAAAGTAAAAAAAGAAAAAAGAAAAAATTTTTCTTATACTGATGATTGTAATACATTATATCAGAACAATCAATATAAATTTATAAATAAAGTAAGGATAATCGTTGATATATCAAGGTTTGCAGAGATTCTCATTAATTACATTATATAACATAATTTGCAGTTTGTCCATCCCCTAAATTATACAAAACATTGATTTTGTATAACTCGCTATTTCGCAAATTAGCCCATTTTTATAACAGTTTTATTGCCCCCTGCCTCGCTATTCCTTGCTGTTTCAAAATTTATTTTTCACAAAATGCTTGACAATGCATTTGTTTAGTGCTATATTGTCAAAAAATAAATTGAGGTAAAACCATGCTTACATATCTTACCAAAAAATCAGATATGAATATGGATTGGCTTGCACAGCACGATTATCAGTATCGCTTGCAGGCTTATACCTCTGTATTCATTTTGAAATAGTAAAACACATATATTTCATAATGTTTATAACGGTGTAAGTAGCTGCAGATACTTACACCGTTAATTTTTTATATCCAAAGGAGCAAATTTATGAGATTATTTGATTTATTTAAAAGAAAGTTATTCAAAAAGAAGCCCCAAACTACGGGAAATTACCTTGTTGATTTCTACAACCGTATTGATGAGGACTCTCGCCTGCTGTCAAAATGCGGTCAGATTGAGTTTATGACTACCGTTAAATACATTGATAAATACCTGCAAAAAGGTATGAAAATCATTGAAATCGGTGCAGCAACGGGCAGATACTCTCATCATTTTGCAAGAAAAGGTTTTACGGTAGAAGCTGTTGAACTCATTGAGCACAACATTGAAATTTTCAAAGCCAACACCTTGCCCAATGAAAAAATCAATATCAGACAAGGCAATGCTGTAGATTTATCGTTTTATCCTGATAACAGCTTTGATGTTACGCTTTTACTGGGCCCTATGTATCACCTGTATACAGTTGAAGAGCAGAAAAAAGCCTTATCCGAAGCACAGCGAATAACAAAAAACGGCGGTTATATTTTTGTTGCTTACTGTATGCTTGATCCGTCCGTTTTAACACGGGCTTTTGCCGAAAACAGACTGCAAGAGTTTATTGATACGGATTTAATAAACATTGATACCTTTGAAACCTTCTTTCCGCCGCACGGTGTATTTAAACTATATACAAGGGATGAAATATTTGAGTTAACCAAGGCTTTGAAAGCAGAAAGACTTCATTTCGTTGCAACCGACGGATATGCTCCACATATGAACAAATCTGTTGAAAAAATGGACAAATTCACCTATGAAACATACCTGAAATATCATTTCAAAAACTGTGAGCGACAAGATTTAATAGGAATGTCACCACATACACTTGATGTTTTGAAAAAGGAGTAATTTTTATGTTTACATATTTGAATTATGAACGGAGCTTGTTATCGTTGACTGCCTCTGTTCTAAAACACTTCGGCGTTAAAACCGAGCACTCTCCCCTGCCTGAGTTTGACAGGCTGCTTGAAAAGAATTATAAAAACGTTGTGATTATGCTGTTTGACGGGCTCGGCGTTTCTGCTATAAACGAACATCTTCCCGAGGATTCGTTTTTGAAAAAGCACTTTGTTTGCGGAATATCATCCGTTTTTCCGTCAACGACCGTTGCCGCTACAGTTACAGCGATGACCGGTCTTTCACCTGCCGAACACGGTTGGCTTGGCTGGGACTTGTATTTTGAGGAAATCGGCGAAAACGTAGCCGTGTTTCGTAACACATTACAGAAAAACGGTAAACCTGCTTCCGATTACAATGTAGCCCGGCGCTATATTCCGTATAAAGATATTTTCAAGCATATTGAAGAAGTAAACGGTAAGGGTACGGCTTTCTGTGTATCACCGTTTTCAAAATACCGTTCAAAAAGTGTTCGTGATATCTGCAAAACCGTAAAAAGGTTGACACATAAGAGAAAGAAGAAATATATCTATACATATTGGTATCAGCCCGACAAAGCTATGCATGATTATGGCGTAAAAAGCCGACAGGCACACGAGCAGATTTTACTTATAAACAACGAGGTTGAAAGGCTTTGCAAACGCCTTAAAAACACAGTTGTTATTGTTACGGCCGACCACGGACTGTGCGACAGCGTTAACGTTTATCTTGAAGATTATCCCACTCTTTCCGCAATGCTTAAAATACCCCCTTCGATTGAGCCAAGCAGAGCCTTAAGCTTCTTTGTAAAAGAAGGTATGCTTGAAGAATTCAGAAATGAGTTCAACCGTCATTTTGGTGATGATTTCATACTTATGACAAAAGAAGAAGTATTTGCGGAAAATCTTTTGGGCTTCGGCAAGCCTCACCCGAGAACGTATGATTTTGTCGGAGATTTTCTCGCAATGGCAACGGGCGAAAAATCGTTGTTTATTGAACGAGAAGAACGCACATTTACTGGAGTTCATGCAGGGCTTACCAAGGAAGAATTGACGGTACCGTTTATTTGTATTGAGAGGGATAGCTTATGAAAATAGAAAATATTGATAATGGAAACACTTTTGATTTCGGAAAAACCTCTGCCGAATATGCAAAATACAGAGATATTTATCCTAAAGAGTTATATGATAGACTATATGAACTCGGCGTAGGACACAAGGGCTGCTCGTGGCTTGATATTGGCACGGGAACAGGTGTTTTACCTCTTAACATGTACTCATATGGTGCGGATATTAAAGCAATAGATATTTCAGAATGTCAGATTGATGCCGCAAAACTATTGGCAAAAGAAAAAGGTGCAGAAAACATTGAGTTTTCTGTTTCTCCAGCAGAAGAAACACCATTTGAAGATAATAGTTTTGACTGCATTACGGCGGCACAGTGTTTCTGGTATTTTGATCGTGAAAAGATTATTAAAGAAATAAAACGCTTGTTAAAACCGAACGGAATTTTTGTGAAGATTTATATGAGCTATACTCTCGATGAAGATATAGCGAAGAGGTCACATACACTTGTTAAAACGCTCAACAAGAATTGGACTCCCGGTGCATCTGGTTCAAAGGATATGTATAATCATCCTTTTGTAAACGGTCAGCTTGATATTTTTGAGTGCAAACTCCCGTTTACCCGTGAAAGCTGGCACGGCAGAATGATTGCCTGCCGAGGCACAAAAGCTTCTATGGACAAAGAAACATTAGTTAGGTGGGAAAAAGCGCACACGGAATTACTTTCAAAATATCCGAAAGAGTTTGAAATCAACCACAAAATCTATATCGCAACATATAAGTTATAATCAGGGTTTAAAATTACAAAAGGCTTGTGCGGCAATCAACCGTACAAGCCTTGGGTATTCAATTATTTCTCGCTCAGGAGCTTTGAAAGCTCTGACATAAAGGTGTTGATATCCTTGAACTGACGGTAAACCGAAGCAAAACGGATATAGGCAACCTCGTCAACCGCCTTGAGCTTGTCCATTGCAAGCTCGCCGATATATACGGATGTTACCTCTCTGTCGAGAGAGTTCTGAATTGTAAGCTCGATACTGCTTGCAATTTCGTCAATCTGTGCAACAGATACGGGACGCTTGTCGCAGGCTCTGAGAAGGCCGTTGAAAAGCTTCTCTCTGTCAAAGGGCTCACGGGATTTGTCACGCTTGACAACAATAACGGGAACACTTTCAATTATTTCATAAGTGGTAAATCTTTTTGCGCACTTGATACACTCACGACGGCGGCGTATACGCTCATTTTCGTCTGTGGGTCTGGAGTCTATAACCTTGCTTTCTTCATAACCGCAAAACGGACACTTCACACTAACACTTCCTATATTTTATATAGTTTAACAAAAGTATAACATTATAAAAGAATTTTGTCAAATTTTTCTGCCGCTGTCACTATCTGTGCTTCATTTTCAAAGCCGTTGCTGTAGAGCTCAATCAGAAATTCACCGTTATATCCTTTGTTTTGAAGAGCTTTTACTATACAGTCAAAATCTTCGTTTCCTTCAAACGGTGGAATACAGTCTTTACCGTTTGCAAAATCGCTGATATGAACGGCCTTTATCTTTTCACCGACAGTGTCAATAAAATCTGTTGCCTTCTCCCCTGCCCTGCGGCATTGCTTTAAATCAAGCGTAAGCGCAAAATTGTCACCCAAATAATCGCTCATCCTTTTAATAAATACAGGGCTTTGCGAACGGTGATCAACAACGTTTTCCTGGGAAACGGTTACGCCGAAATCCTTTCCTGCTTCAAACAGCCTTGCGTAACGGTCAAAATACTCCTCATTATCAACGGTATACTGTGTTTTAGCACCGTGCAGGTTAATCAGCCCTGCACCGAGAAATGACGCAAAATCAAAGTAATTTTTGTAAAATTCAATGCCATCGTCAATTCGTCTTCCGTAGCTGCCGAAAAAGACAAATGATTCGGCAAAGGAAGTAAAAGGATGCACTGAGCAGACCTTCATACCGTAATAATCGCAGATTGCTTTAATTTCATTTCGGATAGCACCGTTTAATTCGCAGTAAGAATTAACGAATATTTCAATATTCTTAAAACCCATTTCACCGCATTTTTTTACGGCTTTTTCGGTTTCAAGCGGATAAAAGCAGGCGCTGGACATACCCGTTTTCATAATTCTTCTTCCTTTGGTAATATTTTTGCTTTGAAATTACGCTGATTTTATATTATCATTATTTCGGTGATTATGTGAAGAGTTTTTTCAAAAATAATTATAAATCATTTCCGAAAACAATTATAATGTTAAATTGCACGGTTGTTTTTGCCGTAAGTGTAATTATATGCTCATCGTTAGCGTTTTATCTGGCTGAATATACTTGCTTCTATTATGATATGAGAGTGCTTAGTATTGAGTTAATAACGGTATTAAGAGCAAGCATTGCAATACTTGCCGCAGGCACAGCTATAATGGCATATATCGAAAAACAAGAAAAGCGCAGCGATTAAACTGCGCTTTTGATTTTAAGACATATCACTGCTCTTAATTACATCTGCAACCTCGCTGATAGTAACAAATGCATTCGGATCAATCGAGCGCACAATTGCCTTCATTTTTGAAATCTGAAAA
Source organism: Clostridia bacterium (assembly GCA_017516745.1). GTDB lineage: Bacteria > Bacillota > Clostridia > Oscillospirales > Acutalibacteraceae > UBA8612. The sequence goes on along the minus strand of JAFXBF010000017.1, from coordinate 1,417 downwards.
CGGTTGAGGACAAAATAAATGACGGTTTTTTCTTCGTTTGAATAGCCGCCTTTTGCGTAAAGCTTTGTTACACCGCTTTCAAACACTTCGGTAAGTGTATCGCTTATTTCATCTGGCTTTTCCGTCACAATCATTGCCGCCTTGCTTCTGTCAAGACCTTCAACAATAAAGTCAACGGTTTTAAGGGCACCGCCATAGGTAACAATTGAATAAAGCGGAAGAATCCAGCTGTTGAAAATCAAACCGGCTATAATATAAAGAATTACATTATAAATCATTACAAATGTGCCAACGGTAATGCCGAGCTTCTTTGCAAAAACAACCGCCATTACTTCAATTCCGTCAATAGCACCGCCGTATCTTATTGTCAGACCGCTTCCGACACCCGATATCACACCGCCAAACAATGCGCAAAGCAATAAATCATTACCTGCAAGCGGAGAAGCAAAGCTGACATCAATCGGTAAAACATCTGATATAAGCCACGAAACAGTGGAATAAACAGCAACAGCGAACAGCGAATAAACAGTAAAAACAACGCCCTGCCGTTTTAAACCGAATATAAAAAGAGGTACGTTGAGAATTACAAGAAATATTGAAAGTGTTAACCAATGCGGTGTTATTTGTGCAAGCAGCATTGATGTTCCCGAAATGCCGCTGTCATAAAGGCGTACAGGCATAAGAAATACCGTTACACCGAATGCGTTTATAGTACCTGCAATCAGCAGCATCAAAAAATTTTTTATGCTGAACTTGTCAAACATAAGGTATGCCGCTTTTTTAATCATTTTTCTTTTGCTTGTCATTTATCAATCTCCCTTTTAAATATTATATTGTATCTATTTAATCATAACCACCAGTTAAACTGGTGGTTTGCACAGGCCCTATAAGGGCCGCCTACTGGCTTGCCGACTAAAAGTCGGCACTGAAGTTTGACACCGCATTACTATCTCAAGCAGCCGCTCTCGTGCGGCTGTTTGTTTTTGGCTTAATTATTCTGGTCACCCGTGAACGGGTCGATGTACTCTTTGAGTGATATCTGGTCATTTGCAAAATCTTCTTCTAATTGATTTTTTATATACTTTTCTATCACTTTCTTATTTCGACCGACTGTATCTACATAGTATCCTCTACACCAAAAATGTCGATTTCCATACTTGTATTTCAAATTCGCATGTCGGTCAAATATCATCAACGTACTTTTACCCTTGAGATATCCCATAAATTGTGCTACACTTAAGTACGGTGGTATTGATACTAAAAGGTGTACATGGTCTTTACATGCTTCTGCCTCTATGATTTCTACTCCTTTTTGTTCGCACAATTTTCTTATTATCTCTCCGATATCTTTTTTCAGTTTTCCATATATTTCTTTTCTTCTGTATTTTGGCGCAAATACAATATGATACTGACACCT
>JAFXBF010000001.1 GCA_017516745.1 Clostridia bacterium | reverse complement strand
TGCAAAGTTCAAAATGCAAAATTGTGGGAGGGCTTCGCCCTCACCCATTTGTATAAATCGCTCTAAATTAACATTTTATAAAATCGGAGCGAAGCGACCCTTAACTTTGCACTTTGCGTTTTGCACTTTGCATTCATTTCGACAAACCGTAATTTATCTGACAAAGCTTTCTGTTCCTTACTGTTTTTTATGTTGACAATTTCCATATATAGTATTAAAATATATTGCGTATATTTATCGGAGGTAAAACAGATATGAAACTTGACAAGCTTGTTGGCGAGCGATTCAAAGAAAGACCGTCGGACTGTGTTATTGACAGCCACGCACTTACAGTCAGAGGCGGATACATCAAAAACGTGGCAAACGGTATTTATTCCTCTTACCCCACTCTTCGCAGAATTACCAAGAAAATTGAGCAGATAATAAGAGAAGAGATGGACGCTATCGACGGTCAGGAGGTTCAGTTCCCCGTTGTTATGCCTGCATCCCTTTGGGAGGAATCGGGCAGATACACTTCCATCGGCAGCGAAATGGTACGCTTTACAGACAGAAACAAGGCCCCCCTTGTCCTCGGTATGACACACGAGGAGGCTGCTGTTCACCTTGTTCGTGAATACGCAAACAGCTATCAGAAATACCCCTTTATGATTTACCAGATTCAGACAAAATTCCGTGATGAGGGCAGACCCAGAGCAGGTCTTATCCGTGTACGTGAGTTCACAATGAAGGACGCTTACTCCTTCCACACATCGCAGGAGGATCTTGAAGAATACTACCAGAGATGCTACGACGCTTACAACCGAATTTTTGCCCGTTGCGGTATTCCCGAGGTTGTAACCGTTAAATCCGACTCGGGTATGATGGGCGGCAGCATCAGCCACGAATATATGCTTCTCACCCCTGTCGGTGAGGACAGCATTGCCGTATGCTCCGAGTGTGATTTCAGAGCTAACATTGAGGCCGCACCCTGCATTGTTGAAAACGAGGCAGACGCTGTTCTTAATGAGCTGACAAAGGTTCACACACCGGATATGCACACAATTGAACAGGTTTGCACCTTCCTCAACGCTCCCGTTGAAAAATCCTGCAAGGCTGTTGTTTACCAGAGAAACGCAGACGACACATACATCGTTGCATTTGTAAGAGGCGACCTTGAGGTTAACGAAACAAAGCTGCGCAACACGGTCGGCTGTGACATTCACGCCGCAGAAATTGTTGACGGCTGCGGACTCTTTGCAGGCTTTATCGGCCCGTACAATATGGACGAGAGAATTACCGTGCTTATTGACGGCTCACTCAAGGGCGCAACAAACCTTACCTGCGGTGCAAACGAAACAGACTACCACTACACAGGTCTTAACATTGAGCGTGACCTCGGCGAGGTTGAATACTGCGACGTTGCTGCTATCAAGGACGGCGGCATCTGCCCCGTTTGCGGCAAGCACAGCATTACTATCTCCAGAGGTATCGAGGTCGGTAACATCTTCCAGCTCGGCACAAAGTACACAAAGGCTATGGGTATGCAGTACCTTGACAATCAGGGCAAGGCACAGTACCCGATTATGGGCTGCTACGGCATAGGTGTAGGCAGACTTGCAGCAAGCGTTTGCGAAGCATATCACGACGAATACGGCCCGATATGGCCTATGGCTATTGCTCCGTGGCAGGTACACCTTTGCTGTATGAGAGCAGACAACGCAGAAGCCAAGGCTTGCGCAGACAAGCTCTATGCAGATATGCAGGCAGCAGGCGTTGAGGTTATTTACGACGACAGAAGCGTCAGCGCAGGTGTTATGTTCTCCGACGCTGACCTTATCGGCGTACCGCTTCGTGTAATTGCAAGCCCGAGAAACCTCAGGGAAGGCGTTTGCGAGCTTGTAAGCCGTGACAAGAAAATCAGCCTCAAGATTCCCGTTGACGAGGTTGTTGCAAAGGTCAAGGAGCTTATCAACGAACTTATGTAAGGTGATTTGATTTGAAAATCCCCTCTTTTAAAAATAATAAACTCAGCTACACGAGAATTATTGCTCTGTTTTTCCTCGGTGTGATAATTCTCGGCACGCTGTTGCTGACATTACCGATATCGTCAAAGTCAAGGGAATGGACTCCCCTGCTTGACTGCGCCTTTACCGCAACAAGTGCAACCTGTGTTACGGGGCTTATTGTTTACGACACGTTTTCGCACTGGTCGCTTTTCGGTCAGGCTGTACTGATTACGCTGATACAAATCGGCGGTCTCGGCGTTATGACGATAATCACAATGTTTTCCGTGTTCATGAAGAAAAAAATCAGCCTTCACGAAAGGAAGCTTCTGATTGAATCCTCGGGCACGGTGAGAAAAAGCGGAATAATAAAACTGCTCAAGCAGATTGTGACCGGCACGCTTATTTTTGAAGGCACCGGTGCGCTGCTTCTTGCGACACGCTTCTGCCCCGAATTCGGCTTTTTAAACGGACTGTGGTATTCCGTTTTCCATTCGGTTTCCGCTTTCTGTAATGCAGGCTTTGACCTTATGGGCAGATACGGTGCTTTTTCCTCGCTGACACCCTTTGTCGGTGACATAACCGTTAACCTGACAATATGTGCGCTTATTGTAATCGGCGGTATCGGCTACCTCGTGTGGCAGGACGTGCTTGATTTCAAATTCAAATTTAAAAGCTACTCTTTGCAGACAAAAATTGTGCTTGTAACAAGTGCCGTGCTTCTGCTTGGCGGTTGGCTGCTGATGCTCGTTTCAGAATGGAACAGCAGTATGGCAGAAGTTGGCACAGGCCAAAAAATACTCGCCGCACTTTTTCAGTCCGTAACGTCAAGAACGGCAGGCTTTAACACAGTACCGCTTGACAGGCTTTCTTCCGCAGGTCTTATGACTATGTTAACGCTTATGCTTATCGGCGGCAGTCCCGGGTCAACGGCAGGCGGTGTGAAAACGACCACTGTTGCGGTACTGATAATCGAGCTTATAGCCGTAACCCGTGGCGATAAATCCGCAACCGTTTTCAAGCGCAGGCTTGAAGAAGACACGGTAAAAAAAGCCGGTGCAATAATTACAATTTATCTGCTTGCGGTGATACTTGCAACAATATTTATCGGCGCAATTGAAGGCTTACCGCTCGGAGCTGTTCTTTTTGAGGTTGTTTCCGCTGCGGCAACGGTTGGTCTTACTACAGGCATAACGTCTTCGCTTTCTGCCGTTTCGCACATTATTCTTATGCTTCTTATGTACGCAGGCAGACTCGGCGGACTTACACTTATGATAGCCTTTGCAGAAAGAAAGCAGACGGCAATGCTTACAAGACCGACGGAAAAAATACAGATAGGATAAGGTGGATATATGAAAAGCATACTCGTTATAGGTATGGGGCGCTTCGGCAAACATCTTGCGCAGAAAATGCTTGAGCTTGGCAATGACGTTATGATTGTTGACAGCGACGAGGTGAAAATTGAAGAGCTTGCACCGATGTTCACCGACTCTTTTGTCGGCGACTGCACAAACGAAGGCACGGTACGTGCACTTGGCGTAAACAACTTTGATATCTGCTTTGTTTCTATCGGCGAAAACTTCCAGTCCTCTCTTGAAATTACGGCTCTGCTCAAGGATTTCGGCGCAAAGTACGTTGTTTCAAAGGCCAACAGAGATATTCAGGCACGCTTTCTTAAAAGCGTCGGTGCAGATGAGGTTATTTACCCCGAAAAAGCAATGGCTGAAAGGCTTGCCATACGCTTTAACGCCGACAATGTTTATGACTACATTGAATTAACGTCCGATTTTTCGATTTACGAAATCCCCGTGCCCGATGCTTGGGTCGGCCGCTCGATATCCACAGTAAATGTCCGCAGAGATTATCATTTGAACATTATTGCGGTTAAGCGTGAAGGTCTGCTTCGCCCGATGCCAGGTGCAGATTACGTTTTCAAGGCAGACGACCACATGGTTGTTATCGGCCAGACAGAAAGCATTGCCAAAATCACCTCAATAAAATAAGAATTTGGAAATGATATTATGGTAAGAAAAGCAACTGTAAGCGATGCAGAACAATTGGGCATTCTTAACGACGAGTTTAACGGCAAAGGTGAAACAACCGTTGAAAACATAAGGGAATCCTTGTTAAACAACCAGCAAGAAATTGTTATTGTTGATGATGAAAACGGCGTTTTAGCAGGCTTTGTTTGCGTTCAACTAAAAAAGTCCTTCTGTTACGATGAATATATGCCTGAGATTACTGAAGTGTATGTTCTGCCGGAATACAGAAAACAAGGCATTGCAAGTAAAATGATTACTTTTGCTGAAGATTATTGCAGCATGAATTATCCGCTTCACAGATATGAGCTTCTTACAAGCGAGAAAAACCTCATCGCTCAATCGGTGTACGGTAAACTCGGATATACAAATGATAACGAACTTCATTTATCGAAGAGAATAAAACACATTAAGTAAAAAGGATTACCTTTTCAAAAACAAAACACGCAGTTTACTTATTACGGTAAGCTGCGTGTTTGATTTTTTAATAATAATATTGTTATGATTATTCGGCAGGAGTGAGAGCACCTTCGGTGTTTTCCTCTGTGTTTTCAACAGCAGGCTCATCGGTTGAGGGCTCTTGCGTATCTGAAGTATCATCTGAAGACGAAGGCTCGTCAACAGGCGGAATAAGCGGTGCTTCCGTGGGTGCTTCATCCCAGACAACAAGTGTTACTTCGGTGCCCTTAGGATAGCTCTTGCCTACCGTGAGGTTGGCTACACTCTGTACTACACCTGCGGTATGCGTACCGTCGTTTTCAATAAGCTCTTTGCTGACCTTGAAGTTGGATGCTCTGAGTCTTTCCGCTGCGTCTTCAAAGTCCATACCGATAACATAGGGAAGCTCAAACTGCTCGATACCAAGTGATACAGTAAGAACAATTTTTGTACCTGCATTGACTTCGGTTTCGGCAGGAACACTCTGCTTGATTATATAGCCTTTGGATATCGTATCGCTGTATGCTTCTGCACGCTCAAAGACAAAATTATTTGTCCAGAACGGTGTTGCGGTAACCTCGGCATAGTTGCGGTTGACGAAATTCGGCACCTGAACAAGCTCGTTTCTTGTGCTGACTTCCGTTTCCTGTTCAGGTGAGGTAAAGCCTATTTTATCACCGAAAACAAGCACGACAAGAAGGAAAATAACAAGGCCGATAATTGCACTGATAAGCGCTGTTTTAAGGATGAGAAGCTTGTTTTCATCCAGCTTCTTCCCGTTGTTCCCGGCAGGCTGTTTTTTGGGAACAGGCTTTTTCTCGGGCTGCGGTTTTCCGCCGGGCTCATTTACAGCCTCAGGCACAGCAGCACCCGCAAAATCCGATGCGGTTGCAGTGGGAGAAGCAGAAAGCTCAGCCCTGAACTGCTCAACGGATCTTGTTCTGTCCTCGGGAAGAATCTGTAAGGCGTTAATCAGACCGTTGATAACATAAGCGGGAAGCTGTTCGGCAAATTTGCCGGGAACCATAAGTCTGTCGTTTGTAAGGCGTTCTGTTGCCTCTATGGGGTCTGTGCCGATAAGGGCACGGTAGAGAGTAGCCGCAAAGGCGTAGATATCTGTCCACGGGCCCTGCTTGCCCTCAAAGCCGTACTGCTCAACTGCAGCATATCCGGGGAAAAGCTGAGCTGTAAGGTCTCCCCTTGCGGTACGTGCCTGGGATATAGAAAAACCGCTGATACGCATTTTTGCATCTCTTCCGATAAGAAGCGTTACGGGAGAAATGCCTCTGTGAATTATACCTGCCGTGTGAAGCATACCGAGGGTTGAGAGCACGGGCATAAACAGACTTCTTGCTCTTTCCCAGGAAATATAGCCTGCTTTGTTGCGAAGCAGATAATCACGAAGGCTGATTGTTTCGATATAGTCAGTAACGGCATAAGCCGTTGAGTTTTCTTCAAATACCTCAAGAACATTATCAAGCGCCGATAGACCGCTCATACGGGTAAGCCTGCGCCAGAGCTCAAGGAAATCCGCCAGACAGTCGTTGAATGCGGTTTCGCAGCCTGACATAACGGTAACAGCCTTCTCCCCTGCCTTGCGGTTGCAAAGCGTATCGGGCAGAAATTCACGCAGTCTTACCGCCCTCTGCTCACTCATATCCCAGGCGATATAGGTTGCACCGTCGCCGTTATATTCAAGAAGTCTGCCGACAATGTATCGGCCCGATATAACAGTCCTTACGGGAAGGTAAGGCGGTGTCTGCGGTGTATCGGCATTATATCCGCAGTGGGGGCACTGCTGTGCACCGCCCGTATCTCTCATACAGCTCATACAAAGGTTTTCGCTGTTAATCAAGTTTGTTCACTCCGTTTCTTTTTACAATCATATATAAATGTTAACATACATAATAAAACAGATATATTGTAGCATTTTTATTGTTAATAGTCAAATATTATACTGTTACAATAAGTAAATAATTTTCAGCGTGCTCACATTTTCCGTAAAGCACGCTGATAAATTCATCTGTTATTGAAATATTCGTCAATTGCCGCATAGAGCTTTGTTGTAGCAGTTTCACGGTCACAGTCCCGAAGCTGTGCAGCAGCCATAGTCTGATGACCGCCTCCGCCCAAGGTTTCCATAATGACCTGAACATTGACTTCGCCCAGAGAACGGGCGGAAATATTCACAGTACCGTCGCTTTCAAACATTGCAAACGAAGCACATATACCGTCTATGTTGAGCAGCTCGTCTGCCGCCTGCGAGGTAATTGTTCTTATATCCTCGGAATTGATATCGGCAAAGGCAATTGCGCAGGAGCGGTAATTCTGTGCCGAAGCAATTACTTCATTGCGAAGCTTGAGGCTTTCCATCTTATTCATAAACAGCTTTCGTACCTTTACGGTATCGGCACCCTTGCTTTTAAGGAAGGCAGAAGCCTCAAATGTACGAACTCCTGTTTTAAGCGCAAAATTGCGTGTATCAAGCATTATGCCTGCAAGCATTGCATCGGCATCACTTGCGTTAATTTTAGGCTTTACGGGCATATACTGGAGCATTTCGGCAACCATTTCGCAAGTCGAAGAAGCATTGGGGTCGTGCTGAAAAACGATTGAATTGTTGATAAAATCAACGTTCTTTCTGTGATGGTCGATAATTACAACCGTATCAGCCTGCTTATAAAGCTCTGCGCTTTCGACAACCTCACAGCGGTGAGTATCGACAATTATGAGAAGCGTCTTTTTATCAAGTAATCTGAGTGCTTCCTCGGGCGAGCAGAAAACATCACCCGTAGTCTTTTCTACCGTATCTATCAGCGCCTGTGCAAGTGACTGACGGCGGTTGACAACAATTTTTGCTTCCTTGTTAACCGCTCTTGCGGCACACAGAACACCTACGGCAGCGCCGACGCTGTCAAGGTCGGAAAAGCGGTGACCCATAATCAGGATATTTGAGCTGTTTTCCATAAGCTTCTGAATAGCGGAGGCAACAATTCTCGTGCGTGCCTTACTGCGCTTTTCAACGCCCTTTGACACACCGCCGAAAAATTCATAGCCGTCATTTTTAAGGATTGCCGCCTGGTCTCCGCCTCTGCCGACAGCCATATCAAGCGCCTGACGGGCGTTGGCTTCGCCCTCACGCAGGGTTTTTCCCTTGCCGACGCCTATTGAAAGAGTTATACCGACTAATTTTTCCTCATACTCATATTCACGGATTGAATCGAGCACGGAGAATTTCTTTTCGACCATTTTTTCAAGGTCACGTTCTTCGCAGACAACAACAAATCTGCCGTCGCCGAGCTTGCGGATAAGACAGCCGTATTCACCAAGCCATGTATCAATCAGCTTTTCCGCACGGCTGCGCATAGCATCAAAGTCGCCGTCGGAATATGACTGCTCAATTTCGTCGAGGTTGTCAATACTCATCAGCATTACGCTCGGACGGGAAAGGCGGTATTCGTAATAAACCTTGCGCATTTCGGTTTCATCGGAGAAAAGAAGCGCAAAAGCCGCATCCCCCCTGACCGTTATCGGGAAAGGATATATTGAGTAAGAATTATCAAAAATATCCGTAAAAATTCTGTCGTGTGTTGCAATTTCGTCAGCGCTGTGTCCGTTGAGAAACTGGGTAACATCATCACTCATCAGCGTATAATCGCCCAACACACGGGAGCCGAAAAGCGTGTTGAACCAAAGGATTCTTCCACCGGCCGTACAGACAAGCACGGGCATCGGAAATCCCATCAAATTATCCTTTTCGGAAAAATCGAGAGTTCGGTTGATTGAAGATATCATTTCATCCTTATGCTTGAGGGAAATGATATTGCTGACAAGTGCAAGGCCGACAAGGGCTGCAAAAATAGCAAGCTCAACCAGCGCAACGGTTTTGTTGTACCTGAACATTACGGCACAGGTAAAAACCGCCACGGCGAGTATTCCGAAAAGACAGATGTTGTTTCTGAACAAGCGCTTCAAAAAATCATACCTCCATAATAATGGGGACTATCATCGGACTGCGGCGTGTGCGTTCGTAAACAAAAGAAGAAACCGCATCCCTTGTTTTGTTCTTTGCCGCAGTAAGGTCGGACGGAGAACGGCTGAGTCTGTCTTCAAGCGTATCAAAGGCAATCTGCTTTGCTTCCTCAATAAGCTCTTCTGCTTCCTTTACATATACAAAGCCTCTTGTAATGATATCGGGGCCCGAAACGATATAGCCCGTATCAGGTTCAACACTTGCGGCTATGATAATGATACCGTCCTGTGAAAGGTGCTTTCTGTCACGCAGAACGATATTGCCGACATCGCCTACACCTGAGCCGTCAACAAATATTTTGCCTGCAGGCACTATACCTGCGTTTTTAATTTCCTTTTCGCTCACTGCAACAACCATACCGTTGTCGGCAATTACTATATTGCGGTGGTCAATGCCTATGGATTCGGCAAGAAGTCTGTGCTTTTGCAGGTGCTTCTGCTCACCGTGAACGGGAATGAAATACTTCGGCTTGACAAGGTTCATTATCATTTTCAGCTCTTCCTGACAGGCGTGACCCGAAACGTGAACCTCGTACATTTTCTCATAAATAACCTCTGCGCCGAGCTTCATAAGCTCGTTTACAACCTTGCCGACGGTCTTTTCGTTGCCCGGAATGGGAGTAGCGGAAATTATGATATAGTCCATCGGGCCGACTTCAACCTTGCGGTGGTCTGAAAAAGCCATACGGGTAAGGGCTGACATAGGCTCGCCCTGACTGCCCGTTGTGATGATAACCATTTTTTCGGCAGGATAGCGGTTGACGGTATCAATGCTTACAATAATACCTTCGGGAACGTTGATATAACCGAGTTCCTGCGCTATTGCAACAACGTTTTCAAGGCTTCTGCCCGAAAGGACAACCTTTCTGCCGAGCGCAGCAGCGGTATTGATAATCTGCTGAACACGGTGGATGTTTGAGGCAAAGGTAGCAACGATAATTCTGCGGTTGCCTGCCCTGCGGAAAAGGTGGTCAAAGGATTCGCCGACCTTCTTTTCGCTTTCTGTGTAGCCCGGTCTTTCGGCATTGGTTGAATCGGAAAGAAGGCAGAGCACGCCCTCCGTGCCGATTTGTGCAAGGCGGTTGAGATCAATAGGCTCACCGTCGATGGGTGTTGTGTCAATCTTGAAGTCACCCGTCTGGACAATCGTGCCCGCATCGCAGCGAATGGCAAGTGCCACAGCATCGGGTATTGAGTGGTTGACGTGGATGAGTTCAACGTCGAACTCGCCGAGCTTGATTGTATCGCCCGGCTTTACGACATTGAGTTTTGCGGAATCAAGAAGATTGTGCTCCTTGAGCTTGCCCTGAATAAGGCCGATTGTAAGCTTTGTGGAATAAATCGGGATATTTGCGGTTTTAAGCAGATAGGCAAGACCGCCGATATGGTCCTCGTGACCGTGAGTAACAACGATACCCTTGATTTTGTCGATATTCTTTTCGACAAAGGAAAAATCGGGCAGAACAAGGTCAACACCGAGCAAATCAGGCTCAGGGAAGGCAAGACCGCAATCAACAAGGAACATACTGCCGTTGTACTCATAAAGAGTCATATTCTTGCCGACTTCGTTAAGTCCTCCGAGAAAGGCTATATGCACGGGTGTGTTTGAAACGGGTTTATTGTGTTTCTGCGGCTTATTCTTCTCTGCAGTGTTCTTGCTCTGCTTACGGGTACTGCTCTGTTTAGTCTGCTTTGCAGGCTTCTCCTGTTTTACGGGCTTTTCCTGCTTTTCGGGTTGCGCATTGCGCTTGGAGATTTTTGAGTAACGTGCAAACTTTTTAGTCTGCTTTTTCTTCTCCTGCTGTTTTGTCTGTGTGTTTTTTTCTTGCATAATCAATTCTTTCTTTTCTGTTTTTTATTCTTTATGGTTAATATAAAAATCCGCCTAACGCCCAAGGCGAAATAAATCCTTAATCAATAATAATTATACTTTAATTATATATATCTGTCAAGCTAAGTGCAATTTCACGTGCCGTTTCACTGTCCGCCGCCTGCACCTCAAGACAGTATCTGCCCCGTGTGCCGTTTGGAGTTACCAGGACATTTGACCCGTGAACTTTTGCAAAAACACTGTTCCCGTCAGTCACAAGCTGTTCGCACTCAATAGCATCGGCAATTTTCAGTATATCCGCAGAAGACGTAAAACTCTTTCTGCTGACTGCGGTTTCGGGCAGAATTGAGCAAAGCTCATTCAATCCGCAGCCGATTTGTGACATATAATTCAAAATCGTAACGGCAAGAAGAACGGAATCCTTGGTAAAAAGCTCGTTTCCGCCCGTAAAGCTGCGCCTGATTTCAACGCCGTTTTCTTTTGCAAGTGCATCCAAGGCTTCGGAAAGCGAAAAGGAAATTTCAACAGGAGTTTTCTCACGTGTTATTTTAAGTGCATACAAAACCGACAGCAGCTCATCCCGTGTACGGATTTTGCCGTATTCATCCACGGCACTTAAACAAAGACCCGACGGGCTGATAAAAAATGTCACTCTGCCTTTGTTTTCACCGCCCAAAGCAAGCAAGGTTCTCGTGCATTGAGTTCTGATAAGCAGGTTTTCGGATTTTATGCTCACCGCAACACCCTCAAGACTTTCGGCAATTTCAAGCAGGTGTTTGTAATAAACCGAATTGAGATCGGTCTGAACAATACTTCCGCCTCTGTGACCGCTTAATTTATCCTTTGCAACAAGGGCAGATATCTCCTCTTCCTGTGAGGAAGTCAGAGTAACGGCATCACCACCGCAAACACTGATACTGCATTTGCTGTCACCGTTGACAAAAAACGCACCGTCAAGAGAATAATGCTTGCAGGCAAAAGCTGTTTGTGCCTCAAAAGCATTTTCTGCAAGTATGGCACAGCCACCCTGCTTCTTTATCCCCTTTGCTATATTCTGTGCCGTCACACAAGAAGCATCCGAACCGCAGTAAAGCACGCCTAATTTACCGCCCAACACCTCGGCAACAGCAGCACCTATATTCAGGGCAACGGCCGGAGTAACGGCGGAATTGAGCACACAGAAAGATTTCATTTTTATCTCCTTTGAGTTTAAGCTTTGTTATGTACAGGTCTTCTCTTGAATTATCATTGACAAAATCAGTTAAAATTAATCGTTAAGGTGGCGAATAAAATTAGAATCCGAATTATACTCGACACCTTAAGGTTGCAATCTGCAAATTAAAATGATAGAATAGCAAACAGAAATTTTATTCGGGATGATTGATTATGAGTAACGAACTTAAATTTGTTGAACTTTTTGCAGACGGCTCATGCTCAGGCAACCCCGGTCCGGGCGGCTGGGGAACGATACTGCGCTTTGGCGCAATCGAAAAAGAGCTTTCGGGCGGTGCAAAGGAAACCACCAACAACCGTATGGAAATAACCGCCGTGCTTGAAGGGCTGAAGGCACTCAAATACCCCTGCCGAGTTAAAATAACAACCGACTCGCAGTATGTTTTTAATTCAATTACAAAGGGCTGGGCAGAAGGCTGGAAGAAAAACAACTGGATTAAAAAAGACAAAAAGCCGGCACTTAATGCCGACCTTTGGGACGAATTGCTGTCAGAGCTTTCCAAGCACGAGGTTGAGTTCTGCTGGATAAAGGGACACAACGGCCACAGCGAAAACGAGCGCTGTGATGCACTCGCTGTCGCTCAGACCGAAAAATTCAAAACGATAGGGTGACGAGTATAATTTAAAGAATAATACAGATAAGGCCGCTGCAGCCCTCGTTTATCACCTTTTCGAGCGTTTCCTGCAGCTTCATTCTTGCTTCGCCCGGCATACGGCAAAGCTTGTTGTGAAGCCCTTCGTTTACAAGCTCGCTGAGGGATTTGCCGAAGATATTGGACTGCCAGATTTTTATCGGGTCTTCTTCAAATTCTTTAAGCAGGTAGCTGACAAGCTCCTCGCTCTGCGATTCGGAGCCGACTATCGGTGCAACCTCTGTTGTGATATTTGCACGCATCATATGAACAGACGGTGCGGAAGCACGCAGACGCACGCCGTATTTGCCGCCCTGCTTCATAATTTCGGGCTCTTCGAGGGTCAATTCCTCGATTGACGGCATAACAATACCGTAGCCCGTCGCTTCAACCTCATCAAGTGCATTCTTGAGCCTCTCGTAGGCTCTTTTTGTTTTGTTGAGGGAAATCATTTCATCCATCAACGCCTGTTCACCGCTGATTTTTGTACCCGTGACTTCACTCAATGTTTCAAAGAAGAGTGACGGGTCAGTCTGTGCGCTGACGGTAGCACTGCCCGTTGCAAGATCCATTTCCCCTACTTTTACTGCGGAAAGGTACGGACAATCGCTTAACTCCTTTGCAAACGCAGGCACATCACGCACACGCTTGAGCTTTGATGCGGCAGAGGCAACGGCAGAATCAATGCCCGTGCGCACGGGGTGACCCGAATTAAGGCTCATCATCCAGCCCGGCAGATTGACACCGACCTGCTTAATCGGAAACTCAAAGAGCACCTGACGGAGTATTTCTTTTATCTCGTCTTCAGCCACGGTTTTGCAGTTGATTGCAATTACGGGCACACCGTAGCTGTTTATCAGTTCTTTTGAAAGCTGCTGCGATTTGGCTGAATCGGGGTCAACACAGTTAAGAAGCACGACAAAGGGTTTGCCGAGGGCTTTGAGCTCATCAACCACTCTTTTTTCCGCTTCGGCATATTCTTCCCTTGAAATATCGCCGATACTGCCGTCCGTCGTAACGACAAGACCTATTGTGGAATGTTCGTCAATAACCTTTTTTGTTCCGATTTCGGCCGCCATATTAAACGGAATTTCCTTGTCAAACCAAGGCGTTTTAACCATTCTGGGCTGTTCGTTTTCGATATATCCGAGCGCACCCGGCACTATGTAGCCGACACAGTCAATCATACGGAGTTTGATTTTTACTCCGCCCGAAAGCGTTACTCCGACCGCTTCCTCGGGAATGAATTTCGGCTCTGTTGTCATTATCGTTCTGCCTGCGGCTGACTGCGGAAGCTCGTCGGTAGCACGCTCACGCTTAGCGGTATCGCTTATATTCGGCAGAACAAGCTCATCCATAAACCGCTTGATAAAGGTGGATTTACCCGTTCTTACAGGGCCTACAACGCCGATATAAATATCGCCGTTTGTTCTTGCGGCAATATCGTTATAAATGTTCTTCTGTTCCATTTTTTGTTCCTCCTTTTATCAGCTTCGGGGTATGATGAGCATGGTATCGTCGTGCAGGGCTTCGCCGCTTAACGCATTTCGTCGGCTGACGGCATCAACAGAAGTGCCGAAGTGCTTTGCAATATCCCAGAGCTTTTCGCCTTTATCGGCAAAATACACGGTGATAGCGGAAAGATTATCCTTACTCTTTTCTCCCGATTCTGTTATATCGGTAACGGCAAGGTGATTTTCGCGTGTGAAAACACAGCCCGAAGTGTTGAACTGAATACGTGCGTTAAGCTGTGTGCCCTTACCGCTCACAGCTACACCGCTTACACAGATATTCGGCTCGTAGCTGATATCCTGCGTATCGGCATTGATATCGGTTTTATGACGGTAATCCACCCTTCTGCGTGCAAAGCAGGGCTTATCTTCCGCATCCGTATATAGCACACAGACAGTAACCGCACCGCTTAAATCAAGCTGTGAATCGGCAAAGGAATTGACACAGGTCAAATCCGTACACCACGCATCAAGCACTCTGCCGACAGCCGCACCCGAAAAATCGAGCTCGGCGGAATTTACAAAGGTTTCGTCAAGCACGGCGGCGAGTCCTTCTTCGCACACGCTGTCCTTTTGCAATTCGAGCTCGTTTACCGTTGAAAAAGCGTCCGACAAAAGCACCGCAGAAACCTTTGAATATCCACGCACAACGGCACAAATACAGGCCGCAACATCAATTCGGCGCATTTCGCCGCTTTCGTCAGGCTTCAACTGCACATCAAGCGAAGAAACCGAAAGGCGCACATCGCAAAGGCTGTTTTCATCAATCCCCTGAAGCTCCGCAATCTGGCTGATGGGCATAGTGTGTTCGGTTTTGGTGACTTCACCTTCCTGCGAGCAAAGGGTAACAGATAACTGCAAATCGCCTTTGATCAGCGTTTTGTTGCTGACATTTTTGGTCTGCGTAATAACAGGCAGAGCGTGGGCATGCAAAATGCTTTTGGCACTCTGTACACCCTCGGGCAAAGGAATAACCTCACTCATCTGAAAGAGTTTTGATGCACAGCCCAGAGAATTGCAGGTCTGCACAGGCTGCTGCTTAAGCTGAATTCCCTGAGCCGAAGCGGAGCTTACAACCTGAGAGGTTTCACAGCACAGAGCAGAAAAAACTATGGCGATACAGCCGTGGACATCCATTCTTCTCGGGCTGACGGCACGGCAGTTGACATAGCTCGTCTTGGCCGTGACAAGCATAGTACTGTCCTCGGGGAGTGAGCTCATTTCAACATATTTGTTAATCGGACAGGACTGCTCAAAGCAGGAAATTCTGTCATCATCGCCGACATAGATAAGCTTTACCGTTGCATTGCCGACGGCGGTTATGCGGTTGCCCGTGATATCAACTGCTGTTACACCCGGTTCAACCTCACAGCACAGCACACTTTTTATATCGCAACAGTAATCGGGCAGAGTGATATCACAATCCACACTCTGCTCGGCTTTTGCCTCCCGAATAACACGGCAAGAGGACAGGTTTTGCTTTTCAACATTAAAATCCATCATTTTTACCTCACCTTCAAAAGTATCTGTATATATCTATGAGTGAGGACAAAGGATTATTACAAACAAAAAACCGCCTTAACAAGGATAATTCCTCATTAAGACGGTTTACATACAAATTTATATTCAGTTAAAAAGCGGTGTTGAGAAATATCTCTCTGCCGTGTCGGGAAGGACGGTTACAACCGTTTTACCCTTGCCGAGCTTCTTTGCAAGGCGGATTGCGGCGGCAACATTTGTACCGCTTGAAATACCGCAGAGAATGCCTTCTTTAGAAGCTAAATCCTTTGAGGTCTGCAGAGCTTCCTCGTCCTTGACTATGCAGATATCGTTATAAATTTCGGTGTTGAGAATAGCGGGAATAAGTCCGTCACCGATACCCATCTGAACATGTGTGCCGATTGAGCCGCCCGAAAGAATTGCGGCGTGTTCGGGCTCGACAGCCCATATTTCGATATCGGGGTTTGCCTGCTTTAATGTTTCGCCGATACCCGTAATCGTTCCGCCTGTACCGATGCCCGAACAGAAGCCGTGAATGGGAGCATTTACCTGCTTGAGGATTTCAACGCCCGTGCAGTTGCGCTGAATTTCAACGTTTGCAGGGTTTTCAAACTGCTGCGGTACAAAGACATTTTCGTCCTCTGCCTGCATCTTTAAAGCAAGATTGAGACACTCTTCGATACAAGCGCCGATGTTGCCTGCATCGTGAACAAGGATAACTTCTGCACCGTACTGGTTGACAAGCTTTCTGCGTTCCTCACTTACGGAGTCGGGCATAATAATCTTTGTCTTATAGCCCTTTACAGCACCGACAAGAGCAAGACCTATGCCCTGGTTGCCGCTTGTGGGCTCGACAATGACAGTATCCTTATTAATAAGACCCTGCTTTTCAGCGGCAAGAATCATATTGTATGCCGTTCTTGTTTTGATTGAGCCGCCGACATTGAGACCCTCGAATTTAACAAGAATCTCGGCACAATCCTCATCAACCATATTGGAAAGACGGATAATGGGTGTATCCCCCATCGCCTCAAGAATATTGTTGCAAACCATTATATATACACCTCTGAAACGGTTTAATACTTACATACTATTCTGCACTTTGTCATAGTGCAACAGATTAGATTATACAGCATAAAGGAAATAATTACAACTTATATTTTTTAGAATTATTATTTATGTTTAGGAATTATTTTGTGTATTATTACTTTACAGTTGATAAGCACTTGAAAAACGAATTAATATAATGTAAAATGATTTCAGCAAATTACAGTTTGTTGAAATAAAGGAAGTGATACTATGCGAAATCCGCTTGCGGACAGGCTCAGACCGCAGACAATTGACGATATGGTCGGGCAGAGGCATTTACTTAGCCCCGGCAAGGCGCTAAGGCGCATTATAGATTCGGGCGAAGTGCCCAACCTTATTTTCTACGGCCCGTCGGGTGTGGGTAAAACAACGCTTGCCGAAATTCTTGCAAAGCGCACGAACAAATACTTCTGCAAGCTAAACGGCACTACTGCCTCCACCGCCGATATAAAAGAGATAATTGCACAGTCGCAGACTCTTTCGGCAATAAACGGAGTGCTGTTATACCTTGACGAAATTCAGTATTTCAACAAAAAGCAACAGCAGACCTTGCTCGAATATATTGAGGACGGCTCGATTACGCTTATTGCTTCTACAACGGAAAACCCGTATTTTTATGTGTATAACGCCGTGCTCAGCCGTTCAACCGTTTTTGAATTCAAAAGCGTTGAGCCCAAAGAAATTGAGCCTGCCGTAATGCGTGCTTTCGACTTTCTTGCTAAAGAAGGCGGTATGGAATTCGAGCTTGAGGACGGTGTTGTGCGCCACATTGCCTGCGGCTGCGGCGGTGACGTGAGAAAGGCTATGAATTCCGCCGAGCTTTGCGCAATGGCAAGCAAGACCGTTGACAACAAACGCATAGTTACGCTTGAAATTGCCGAACAGCTTACACAACGAAGCGCTTTCAAATACGACAAAGAGGGTGACGAGCACTACGACATTGTTTCCGCTTACCAGAAATCGATGCGTGGCTCCGACCCCGATGCGGCTATACACTACCTTGCAAGGCTGCTTGAAGCAGGCGACCTGCCCTCCGCATGCAGGCGTTTGCTCGTTTGTGCCAACGAGGATGTAGGCCTCGCCTATCCCCAGCTTATACCGATAGTAAAGGCGGCTGTTGACACCGCTTTACAGGTAGGTATGCCCGAGGCAAGAATTCCGCTTGCCAATGCAGTTATACTTGTTGCAACCGCACCGAAATCGAACACGGCCTACGCAGCCATTGATTCGGCATTATCAGACATCAGAAACGGCAAAAACGGCCCGATTCCCAGGACATTACAGAACAAGCACTTTGACGGTGAGGACAACGACCACAAGGGTCAGTTTTACAAATACCCTCACGATTACGAAAACCGCTGGGTCAAGCAGCAGTACCTGCCCGACGCACTCAAAAACAGAACATATTACGAGTACGGCGAAAACAAAAACGAGCAGGCGGCAAAGGCTTATTGGGACAAAATCAAGAAATAAAAAGTTAAGGCTTGTCGATTGATTTCGGCAAGCCTTAAGTTTTGTTTATTATGTTTTACTTGATTTTTTCAAATGCTTCCAGCCAGAGACGCTTTATAAGCTCGTGACCGCATTCACCGGGATGAACACCGTCACCCGTCCAGTAAGAAGCAGGTGCCTTTTTGCAAGCCTCGTCGAAAGCGGGCTGAAGCTCAACAAGAGCAAGGTCAAACTTTTCTGCAATTCGTTTTACTACGGCTGCCTTCTGTGCAACATCTTCTCTGAAGGTATTAAACTTAGTGGGCTTCTCTTCGGTATTGCAGGAGCCGCTTCCCTCAAGAACGAAAGGTGCAATAAGCATAAACTTGGTTTCGGGGCAGGCTTCCTTAATTTCCTCGATAAGCATTGTGTAAATTTTTTCAAACTTGGCCGTATCAACGCCGTTGTCGTCGTTAATTTCGTGCCAAGTGTCGTTTACGCCGATATAAATACTTGCGTAATCGGGCTTGAGATTAATAAAATCAGCCTTGATGCGTGCATACAAATCAACAATTCTGTCGCCGCTTACACCACGGTTAATAAATTCATATTCGCCGGGACACTCAAAGCCGAGAGAAGCCTTGATAAGGTGGGGATAGCCTAAGCCGAGGTGATAATAATCACTACGTCTTCTGTCGCAATCGGTAATCGAATCACCCTGAAAAAGAATTCGTTTTGCCATAACAATCACTCCGTTAAAAATATTTTTTTACAGTCATTTCTCTTATTTCAAAATCCGTTACCACTCTCTGATTACCTCGGGGTTGGCAAAAATTTCGTCGAGCTTCTTAATAAAGGGCACAACATCCGCAAAGCCGCCTATTCTGTGGTCAAACATAAGGTTAATCGGCAGAACTTTCTTTGTACCGATATCAACCTCACCCTTTTCGTTGCGGAAGACGTAATCCTTATCCTGCATAGAGCATATAGCCATAATAAAGACCTGCGGATAGAGAATGGGTGCGTATGTAATGTTGCCTGCAAGACCCTTGGAAAGTGTGCCGAGGTTGGTAAGGCAGACAGAGCCTTCGTTGAGCTCATACATCTGTAATGATTTGGAAGTATCACGGTCTGCGTGCTCAAACAGCCCCGAAAGCTTGGCAACCTTGAATTTGCCGCAGTAGCCCGTATAAATCTGTGCGGCTGTCTGGCGAAGCTTACCCTTGCAGATAAAACCGATTATACGTTGTAAAATTACATCGAAAAGCACTCTGTCAACGTCCGTTGTTTTGAGGGTTTCAAGCATTCTGTCTATTTCTGCCTGAAGCTCCTTGAGGTTCATTTCTTCGACATTGCGCACCTTTATCGGGAAGGTTTCGCCGGTTTCAAGGAGCACGGGCATTGCAATATCAATATGCTTCTTGATGATAAGCCTGCCGCTTGAAGAAAGCGGACGGTAATCCATATGTGCATTGAGTCTCGGTGCAACCTTGAGACCCTCGGCAAGCACACGCATCATAAGCGTATTGAAAGAAAGCTTATAGTCACATTCCTTTTTCAGCTTCTGAAATTCTTCCCAGAATTTTGTTATATCCGCCTCGTAATTATAGCCGCCTGCAGGGATATTCTGCTGGGCGTTTGTCAGAACGTTACCCGATACCCTGCCCTTTATTTTGAAATATTCTACGCTGTCGCCATCCATAGGCTTTGTAAGCGCACCTGCCATATACTCTTTGAATGTCATTTTTCTGCATCTCCCCTGTTCTATAAAAACAGGAATATTATACAACAAAATCTGACAAATAACAATATAAAATTACAGTTTAGATGTAAAACCGATGAACAATAATTTAATTAAGAGTTATCTCGGCAATATACGGTCTGTGGTCGGACAGAACAATTTCGGGAATATCGGCTGAAAGCACATCAATATCCTTACTTGTGAACATATAATCTATTTTAATTTCGGGCTTGTCTGACGGAAAGCTCAGCTTATCACAATCAAAAAGAGCAGCAGTGTCGTACATACGATCTCTTATACTTTCAAGCACGGGGTTTTCGGGAGCAGCGTTAAAATCGCCCATCAGCACACAACGCTCTGACGGCAGAATATCGCAGACGGTTTTCACCGCATTTACCTGCTCTTCAGAATTCAAGCCAAAATGAGTTACGAGCACGTTTAAGCCGCTCTCAACATCAATCTGAGCCTTTAAAACACAGCGTGTTTCGTAATTATGCGTACCGTTTCTGGTTTCGGGGTCGGGTATCATAACAGTTTCGGCAGATTTAATCGGATAGCGTGAAAGCAAGGCATTTCCGTAGGGAGATGTGCCACGAACAAAAATTGCACGGGCGAAATAAAAGTGATAGCCCAACCTTTCTGCAAGAGCTTTTGCCTGCGCAGTATAGCCGGGAATTATCCCCTTTCCTCTTATTTCGTTGAGTCCGATTATATCGGCACCGCTCGTTTTTATTACATTTGCGAAGGCATCAAAATCAATTTTTTTCGTTATGTAGTTTTCACAATGCAGAACATTGTAGCTCATAATTTTAAGTTCCATAATTATCACCTATTGCTCAATATATCACAACGAATTCATATTTTCAATCTTGAAAATAAATTAAATTTAATATATAATAGATTTTAACTGTTAAAAGGATGTGCTGAAAATGACATTTGAAATAAAGGGCAATCAGTTTCTTAAAGACGGTAAGCCGATAAAGCTCATTTCGGGTGCGGTGCACTATTTCCGCAACCTGCCCGACACGTGGAGCGATATATTCAGAAAAATGCGTGCAATGGGCTGCAACTGCGTTGAAACCTACTGCGCATGGAATATGCACGAAAAGAAGCCCGGCGAATTTGATTTTGACGGTATTCTTGACATTGCAAAATTCATCAAAACCGCCGCAGACGAAGGGCTTATGGCTATAGTCCGTCCCGGCCCGTACATCTGTGCCGAATGGGAATTCGGCGGTCTTCCGTGGTGGATTCAGGCAGACGAAGAAATTGAAATCCGTTGCTCCAACAAGACATACATAAAGTATTTTGACAGATATCTCGACAGACTTCTTGCCGAAATCAAGCCCTTGCTTTGCACAAACGGCGGCAATATCATAATGCTTCAGTGCGAAAACGAATACGGCTACTACGGTGATGATAAGGAATACCTTGAATACCTTCGTGAAGGCTATATAAGAAGAGGCATGGATGTACCGCTCTGTACTTCCGACGGCTCAAGTGAGGATAACCTGCTTGACGGCTTCATCCCCGGCACACTCACGACACTCAATTTCGGCAGCAGAGTTGAGGAAAACTTCCGTGCACACTCAAGACTTTTCCCCGACCAGCCGAAAATGTGTATGGAGATGTGGAACGGCTGGTTTGACGCATGGGGTGATGACAAGCACCACACGACCTCGGCAGAGGATTACGCAAAATCCGTTGACGATATGCTCACCATAGGCAGCCTTAATATGTATATGTTCATAGGCGGCACAAACTTCGGCTTTATGAGCGGCGCAAACCACTATGAAAAGTTTTTGCCCGACGTAACAAGCTATGATTACGACGCAATGCTTACCGAATGCGGTGACATTACGCCGAAATACAGAAAAATCAGAGAAATCATACAAAAGCATGTACCAAGCGACCTGCCCGAAATTCCTGCGGACAGAAAGAAAAAGGCTTACGGCAGGTTTGAGCTGACGGAATTTGCAGGCATTTTCGAGAGCCTCGACAGACTTTCCTCACCTATTCATTCCGACGTACCGCTTTGTATGGAAAAATACGGTCAGGGCTACGGCTACATCGCCTACCGCACCAAGCTTAACAGAGATTACGACGATGTTCCCCTTTCGTTTGAAAGCCTCGGCGACAGAGCACAGATTTATGTTAATGACGAGCTTATCGGCATTGTTTACATAAACGACAGCCTTGAAATTGACATCACCGCCAAGAAGGGTGACACGCTCACCGTACTTTGCGAAAATATGGGCAGAGCCAATTTCGGCCCGAAGATGATGCGCAAGAAAGGCATTGCAGGCAGATGTCTTCTCGACGGTAAAATTCACTTCAACTGGGAGGTTTATCCGCTGTGGATGAACAACCTCGAAAAGGTTGAATATTCAAGTGAAATACCGACAGAAAAATCCGTTTTCCTCAAAGGAAAGTTCAATATCGACGAGCCCTGCGACACATTTATGAAGCTCGATAATTTCACAAAGGGCTTTGTAACGGTCAACGGCTTTAACCTTGGCAGATACTGGGAAATAGGCCCGCAGCAGACACTCTATCTGCCAGCCTCCCTGCTTAACAAGGGAGAAAACGAAATTGTTGTATTTGAATCTGACGGGTTAAAGGGTAAGCCTGAATTCGAGCTTGTTGACAAGCCTATACTCGGTTAAAACAGGAGCTGAATTATTTTGAAAAAGTTTATGGTAACGATACTTGCTGCCATTCTGGGTTCTTTGGGTTATATTGTCGTTGACCAATCCATTGAAGAGCGTATGGCAGTACTTGAGGAACAGGTACAGGAATTACAGGAGCAGAATTCGCAGATTAAAGAGCAGAATTCAGTTTTTCTGGACAAGAATTCCGAGTACGGCGAAAAACACTCACAGGCAGATGAACAGCATTCGGTGTTTGAAGAAAAGCTTTCCGAAGCTCAGGAGCAGCACTCGGTTTTTGAGGAAAAGCATTCCCTGATTGAAGAAAAGCAAACCGAAATACAGACACAGCTTAACGGTATCTCTTCGCAGGTTGACAAGGTTTTTGAGGAAATTGAAGAGCTTAACTCACGCTACAACGAAATCAAGAGCAAGCACACAAAGTTCATCTACCCTGCCGAGTTCAAGAGCAGACTCAAGCCCGATATCTACAAAATGAGCTACGGGGAATATTATACAGATTTCGATATTACAGAACACAGAATAAAGGGCGGCAAAGAGATTTACCTTTCCCCCGACGGCAACGACAAAAACCCCGGTACAAAGGAGTCTCCCAAGCGCACATTCAGGGCAGCTTTTTCCGAAAGCGACTGCACAACAATTTACCTGCTTGAAGGCACATACCGCTACGGCGACCATTATTCCGCAAGCTTTGATATTGCAGGAAAAAACATAATCGGCATTGGCAGAGTACGTCTTATCAATGAAAACGAGAAAGGCAGTGCCTGCCTGCACGCAAGCGATACGGCTTATATTGAAAACCTTGATATAAGCGGCGGTAACAAATGCTTTTATGCTACACTCGGTTTAAATGAATACATCTACATTTACAACTGCCGTTTCCACGACTGTAAAACGGGTAACGCACTTACAATTACGGGCGGCAACTCCTACCTTGTGGAATGTGAGGTTTACAACGCATATCTTGACGGCTTCAACTACCACAAGAACACCGATGAAAACGCCATTCCTTGCGCCGTGGAAATCGACTGCAAAGCCTACAACATCGGCAACAGCGAAAACCATTCCTGCAACGCTTCAACAATACACGACGGCGGTTCGATAATTCGCATTGGCGGCGAATATTACGGCTGTCACGGCGGTAACATTGCCGACACGGGTGCAAGCGAGCAGGTTCTTTCCTACAGCCTCAACCTCGGCGTTTATTCGCACGGTTCAACCCAGTCCGACCCCGAATATGTACCGTTCAACACCTGTTTCTGGGCACGTTACACAAATATGTGGCTGTATGAGTGCAAGGCAAGTTCAAGCACCTACGATATAACTTCAATCAGTTATTCAACCGTTTATACCATAGGCATGAGCAGCGATAAGCCCTTCAGCGATAACGCAAACTACACCGACAAAGTATCAACAATTAAAGTTAAATAAAAGAAGAAGGAGCGGTATTCAAAAATGCCGCTCCTTGATTTATATTCTGTTACTTTTTGTTCTGTTCGTCGAGCATCTTCTGAAGGCGCTCGTAAACCGAATCGGGAATATCGGGGTTACCCTTTGAGTAGCTGGGAATGAGCATATCGCCTGCAACGGCAGGGTCTGTACACTGGGTATCATTACGCCAGAGGTCACGCTCTTCCTTGTTGCGAAGGTTGGGAATATCCATCGGGATACCGCCTGCAAGCACCGAACGGTATGCAAACATACCGGGCAGGAACATATCAAGCGCCTCGTAAACGTCGATTATATCGGCAGACTTGTCACCCTTGAGGTACTCAACGAAATTATACATTGTATAGAAATCGGAGCCGCCGTGGCCGTATGCTGCGGACTTGTAGGAAAGCTCGTCATAAGTGGGGGCAAGAACGCTCTTTGAGTCGTTGTCGCCCTCGTTCTTGTCGCAGTTGACGTAGAGGTTGTGAACGTGCTCTTTTTCAAAATCGTCCTCACGGGCGGATTCCATTCTGCCCTTTGAGCCGTAGATTGAATACCATATTGAGTTCTTGGAGGGGCCTACACCGTGAATACTCTTGAGTATTGCACCGTTTTCAAGGGTTATGACCTCCATACCCATATTGCCTGCCTTTGCTCCCATACGGTGCATACGGGCATTGAACGGGCCTTCAAAGCCTGTTACCTTTACGGGGCGCATACCTGTGATATGGATAAGCGGACCGATTGAATGTGTGCAGTAATAGCAGGCGTGCATTGTGTTGCGCCAATGGTTTGCATCTGCTCTTGTGTAACCGTGCCAGCCGGGCTCACAGTTGTGCATATACTCGCCTTCGCCGTATTCAAATTCGCCGAGGACACCTTCACGGTGAAGCTGACGCATCTTACGGGGTGCGGCCATATAGCAGTAGTTTTCGGCATAGGCGTAGGTCTTGCCTGTTCTTTCAACTGCCTCAATAAGCTCAACAGCCTCTTTCATTGTCTGTACGGGAAGCACCTCGCTGATAACGTGGTAGCCCTTTTCCATACAGCGTACTGCAAGCGGTGCGTGCTCATTTGCAAAGTTTGCAAGAACAACGGCATCCATATCGTGGGTGAGGAATTCGTCAATGCTCTCGTAGAATGTGATGCTGTCCGTGCCGTAGGTTTCCTTTGCGTGGTCAAGAGAGGGCTTGTGGTTATCGCAGATAGCAACAAGCTCGGCATTGTCCTGCTTGACGCAGTAATTCATCATAGTCTGACCTCTGCCAGCGCCGATAACACCTATTTTGATTTTTGCCGGAGGAGTTACGCCCTCACGGTAGATTGACTTGAGGTAAACGGCATCTTCATCAACCATATCAAGGCTGTCTATGCCGTATTCAGCCATAACTGCCTGCCAGCGCTCGGTCATACCCTCGTCGTACTCGACGGGCTTGAAGCCCGATGAAAGGTAGCTCTTGACAGCGCCCTTGCGCCATTCGTCAGTTGTGAGGAATATGTATTTTACGCCCTGTGCGTTGAGCTTTTCAATAGCCTTGTTGTTGAGATATTTGCCAAGACCCTTACCTCTGAATTCGGGCAGCATACCGACCATATGAACTTCGCCGCAGTTCTTTTCGGGGTGGAAAATTGCGGTAACGGTTGCAATGTGCTTACCCTCGTAATCGAGGAAGAAAAGATCTGTTTCCTCGTTGCAGTCATCACGGTATTTGATTCTGTCGTCGTAGGTTTCGATACCGTCATCATCGCCGATAAGACCGTTTCTGCAGCATTCAAGCCAGGCGAGCTTGTCAGACTCGTCCTCATACTGTGAGAAAGAATAGCCTTCGGGCAGAGTCATTTCCCTGATGGGTGTGCCTGCCGTCCAGTACATTTTGAGCTGTGCCATTTATATCACCTCATAAATAAATTTCATGAAATTTGCTACTTCTAAATAATATAAAAACATACACCAAAAGTCAATAACAATGAAGAATAATTCGCTAAACATTTGTTGACGAAAAATAAGATGTATGATAAATTTATTCTCAGTAAAAAGATAAGGAGTTTTTGCAATGTACGGACAGCTTTTGGCTTTGAGTGTTAATGAGCAATTCGGAGTTGACACGAAAACACAGATTAAAATGTTCAAGGAAGCAGGCTTTGACGGTTTTTTTACGCCGTGGAAAAGCGGTGACCCGATTGAAGAATACGCCGAATACGCTAAAGAAATCGGTATGATATACCAGTCAATCCACGCACCGTTCAACAAATCCGACGAAATGTGGCACGGTGATGAGGCTCTTGCAAAAATTGCGGTTGACGAGTTAATTGAATGTGTTGAGGTTTGTGAAAAAAACGGTATTCCCGTTATGGTCTGCCACACATATATAGGCTTTGACGACGAGAGAAAGCCCTCTAAGAAAGGGCTTGAAAGGTACGGAAAAGTTGTTGATGAAGCAGAAAAAAGGAACGTAAAAATCGCCTTTGAAAACACCGAGGGCGAAGAATATCTCGCCGCACTTATGGAGGAATTCAAGGACAGAGAAAACGTAGGCTTCTGCCTTGATACGGGACACGAGATGTGCTACAACTTTTCAAAGGACTTGCTCGCACTTTACGGCGACAGGCTGATTGCAACCCACCTCAACGACAACCTCGGTATAAGCGATTTCGGCGGCCACATTTTCTGGACGGACGATTTGCACCTGCTGCCTTTTGACGGAATTGCAGACTGGGATTACATCGCCAAAAGGCTGGATGACCACGGATACAAGGGAATTATGACCTTTGAGCTGAACATAAAATCCAAGCCCGGCAGACACGAAAACGACAAATACGGCGAAATGCCGCTTGAACAATACCTTGCAAAAGCTTATTCAAGGGCGTGCAGAGTTGCGGCAAAGCGCAAAATAAATATGAAAAACAAGTAAATGTTAACAAAATCGTAACTAATTCGGTTTTGGTTTCTGTTAAAATATGTAAAAGATTTATATAAGGGAGATATGGACTTATGGATTGGAAAAAACTTATCGCCAAAAAAAATGAAGCTGCAAAATATATGGTTAAGGAAATAACCTATATCTGCAAGAACTTCGAAAAAAGACCGCCCGGCTCAAAGGGTGAAGAGCAGGCCTGCCGTTATATGGCACAGGTGCTCAAGGACGACTGCGGCTGTGAAAAGGTAGAGGTTGAATCCTTCAAGGAAAACCCCCGTTCCTTCTACGGCTGGATTTATTTTACAATTACTTTTGTTCTTCTTGCTTTTGTTGCGCTGTTCTTCTTCCCGCTTGCAAGTATTGTGCTTATCGGCGTTGGTCTTTACATCGTTCTGGCTCAGTTCGGCGTTTACAAGAAACTGATTGACCCCATCTTCCCCGAGGCAACAGGTCACAACGTAACAGCTATCAAAAAGTGCAAGGGCGAAACCAAGAGAAGAATTATCTTCAACGGTCACCCCGACGTTGCCTGGGAATGGCCCGTTAACTACGCACTCGGCGGTGTCGGCTTTGAAGGCCACGCAATCCTGTGCGGTGTCGGCGCAATTTACTACCTCGTGCTCGCAATTGTTTACATAGCAAAGAACGGCATCGGCTTCGGCGTTGCAGACACATCCGACCCCGTTGTTAAGGCTATGCTTGTCGGTATTGCGTTCCTCCCCTTCCTTATCGGTCTTTACTGGATGGTCAACTACAAGAGACCCGTTGACGGCGCTAACGACAACCTTACAGGCTGTTATATGGGTATTGCAATCCTCAAGGCACTCAAGGACGAGGGCATCGAGCTTGAAAACACCGAAATCGGCGTTATTCTTACAGGCTCCGAGGAAGCAGGTCTTCGTGGCGCAAAGGCATGGTGTGAGGCTCACAAGGGCGAATTTGACGACGTTCCCACCTTTATCTACGCTTACGACACAATTCACGACCCGAAATACCTTATGGCAAACTACCGTGACCTTAACGGTACGGTAAAGGCAGACGCAGAGGTTGCAGACCTGTTTATGGAAGCTTGTAAAGAGCTTGATATCAAGTGCGCAAAGGGTATGGTTCCTCCTCTGGGCGGTGCTACAGACTCAGCAGCATTTGCACAGGCAGGCTTCAGAGCAGCAGGTATCACAGGCCTCAACCACAAGCTTGAATCCTACTACCACACAAGAAGAGATACCTACGACAATATGAACGAAAAAGGCCTTGCAGATTGCTGGGCAGCAAGCATTAAGGTTCTCGAAAAGTTCGACAACGGCGCAAAGCAGTAAAATAAACTTGAGCCCTCTTTTGTCGGAGGGCTCTCTTGCTTTCCACCATTAAACCCTTTAATTAACAGAAAGAAGATGATAATATTGACAGGCAAAAAACCGTTATTTAAACTGTGTGCGATAGATACATTTTCTTTTATTCCTGTTTCGATTGCTACTGCTGTTTTTGGCGGAATAACAATATGGCTTCATCTAAGAGACAACGGAATAATGCTTTTCACCGGAGCTTTAACCGCTCTCATGTTATGTATTATAATTTACAGCGTTTATTGCTGCATATTTGTTAAGCTTCATGTATTTGAAGACGGTTTTTATTATAAAAACGGCTTTTCAAAAGGAAAGTTTTTCAAGTATTCCGAAATTATCGAAGCCGCCGAAAACCAAAAGCACAACCCCAACGGCTCGACAAGCTACTGTTTCCGTTTTACAACTGCTGACGGCACAAAGTATGATTTTATTTGCCCTATGAGCCAAAGCGACGGTATTGACTATATGATTGATACTATTAATAATCAGTAAGGAGAAAATGATGGAAAACGAAAACTGGGAGTATAAAATAACCGGTCAAAAAGGCAGCTTACCGAGAATTATTTTTATCGGTATTATAGCCGTATTTATGGCTGTTCTGGCTATTGACCAGTTTAAACCTGCTGAAAACAAATCACTGCCGCTTGCTCTTATTTTTACATTTATGGCAATAGTACCCCTGTGTTTACTTGCTTATATTGTTAACCGCACATTTTTCTTTAAAATACTCATAGGAAAAAAAGGGTTCTATTACCAAACCAATCCGTTCAACGGAAAGTATTATTCCTATTTACAAGTTGCCAACAGTCATATTAAAATTGAAACATCTCAAAGCAGACAGCAAGGTGATAATTTTCAACGGTATTATCTTGTATTTACGTTACAAGACAGAACAACCAAAAAATTTCTGTATGAACCGCATATTCACGAACGCGAAATTGAAATACTGAAAGACAGAATCAATACAAAATAAAGCAAAGGTGCGTTATCCGAAGATAGCGCACCTTGTTTTTATAATTACGCATTGCGAATTGCGAATTTGTTTTCGCCTGCGGTGAGGGTTGTTTTATATTCTCCGCACTCGAACTCGGCTGTTTTGTTTTCGGGAACGGTTACGGTAAATTCAACGCTGTCCCCTGTTTTTTCATAGGTAACTGATATTTTGCCTTTTTCGGTCACGATATAACCGCTCGCTTTATTCATGCCGTTTACAAGACAGGGCTTGATTGTGATTTTTTCAAAGCCTGCGCTGTCGGAGGCTTGAGAAATACCGAGCAGGTATGTGAACAGGTAGCGTGTGAGTGCACCGAACATCGGGTGATTGAGCGAACGCTCAGGCAGCCAGTCCTCCCACAGGGTTGTTGCGCCGTGCTCCATCATATATCCGAAGGACGGCAGCTTGCGTGAAGTCATAAGGTCAAAGGCAAGCTGTGCGTTGCCGCTCTCAAACAGTATTCTCGGCAGAACATCTGTTGCAACAATGCCCGTGTCGAAGCACTCTCTGTCGGCGTACTTTTCAACGGTCATTTTAAGCGTTTTTTCATCGCCCAGACCTGCATCGAGTGCAAGGCAGTTTGAGCCCTGAACATCGCCGCAGTAGCAATGTGTCATCGGGCTGTAGTAGGCTATATTTACCATATCCGAAGCCTTTTTAATAAGCTCGGGAAGGTGTGCTGTCAGCTCTTCCCTGCCGATGATTTTTGCAAGCTCGATAACCATTTTCATCTGCTTGATGAAAAGCACGGTATTGACATAGGTTTCAGGAATAAGCACACGGCTCATTGTGTGGTGCTCGGGCTTATAGATATCAATGGGTGCACACCAGTCGCCAAGGCACCATTCCTTTTCCTCACGGCAGACAAGACCGCTCTCACTGTGAGCCACCATATAATCAACATATTTGAGCATATTGGGCAGGTACTGCTCAATCACATCGGTTTCGCCATAGGTTTTGTGGAACATATACGGGACAACAACTATTGCACCGCCCCAGGCAGCAGGACCGCCACCACCGCCGCAGAAAGGCGTTGTGTGCTGAACGTGACCTGTTTCAATGTCCTGACAGTCGGCAATATCACCCATCCATTTTCTGTAAAACTCTTTACTGTCAGTCATAAGCATAACCGCTTCGGCGCAAAGCTGACCGTCACCCGTATAGCCAAGACGCTCGATATGCGGACAGTCGGAAGGCACACCGCAATGCATATTGTCAAGCTGTGTGCGCAGATAGGTCTCATAAAGCCAGTTGAGCACCTCATTGTCGCACTCAAAGCCGCTTGTTACGGGACAGTCGGAATGTGTGACGTTTACCGTAACGATTTCGGCGTTGTTTGAAACCTCGATATAACGGAAAGCGTGCCAGCAGAAATGGGGATAATATTCCCTGCCCTTTTCCGTATTCTTGAAAACCTCCTGCTGAAGCTTTCTTTCGTCGCCGCCGCTGGGATAAAAATCAAGCGTAAAATCTTCATGCAAAGCATCGCCATAGCGTGCTGTAAGAGTTGCACCGTTTTCCTTTGATTTTATAACGGCATAGCCGGTTATTCCCTCGCCGCAGTCATAGATACTTGTATCGCCAAAATCCTTGATTTTTGCAGGGGTTATTGTTCTTTCAATCTTATCCGGCGGACAGGTCTGCATCATAAAATCACATTCGGGTGCTGTAGTTATTTCAACACTATTCCAATCGGAATCGTCATAGCCTACTGCGGCAAAGCCCTTCTTTTCAAGCGAATAATCGTGTCTTTCGCCGCCGTAAATGTTATTATAGGTAATTTCACTTTCCGAGCATTTAAGGCTCTCGTCGCTCAATATTTCGGCCTTTGTGCCGTCATTATATTCTATATCTATTTTATAGCAAAGCTTAAGTCTGCCGTATTTTGTCCAGGTCGGGTCGCCGTCATCATCGTCATCATCAAGGTCGTACCAGCCCTTGCCGAGCTGAACACCGAGAGCATTTTCACCGTCAAGCAGATATTCTGTAATATCATACCTCATTGCATAAGTACGGTAGCTCATTTTGTCCTGACGCTCAGTGTAGTGCTTGCTCAGGTCACGGTAACAATACTGCGAAAAAGCAGGCACAAGCAAATCATCACTTATTCTCTTGCCGTTTATGTGAAGCTCAAAAAAGCCAAGTCCGCAGATTGTGATTTCTGCATTTTTCACATTATTTGCGGAAAACTCTTTTCTGAAAAGCGGAGAAGATATATTCTTATCGGTACATATCCACTTGGCGTTACCGAATAAATCAAAATGTGTCATGATTTCAGCCTCCTGTTATTTTGAAAAAAGGCAAGGTAACTCAATATTACCTTGCCTGTGATTTATAATTCGGGACGTCGAGGACGTCGGCCCTTACGATTTATACTTCAGCAATCCAGACGAGGTCGAAGTCGCCGTCGGGCTCAAGGCTCTGTATGCCACGCTTTGCGGAAATATCGTCATAGCCTCTTGTATCATCATTAATACCGTACCACGGCTCAAGGCAGACGTAGGGTGCGTTGGGCTTTGCCCAGATACCGAGCACAGGTGCTTCGCCGAAATCGAAGCGTACTGTTCTGTTGTGGTCGTCACTCTTGAGGGTGACAACGCTTGAATTGAGCTCGGTGAGAATAAGAGCATCCTGGCTGAAAAGGTCTTCTGTCAGGCGGATAGCCTTACCGTTTTCGAGTGTTACGTCGTAATAACGGTCGGTGAGGATATTTGTGCCGTCAATTTTTTCACAGCGCATATCCTCCTCGGTTTCGTCAAACTCCAAATAATCGCCTATCTTGCAGTTGAAGCCCGGATGTGCACCCATGCTGAAATACATGGTCTTATCGGAAAGGTTTTTGACGGACTGTGTAACCTTTATTGCTCTGCCGACAAGCTCAAAGCAGACGGAAAGCTCGAACTCAAACGGGAACTGACGAAGAGTTTCTTCACTTGTACGAAGGATAAAGACCGCTCTTGCGCCCTCAACCTCTGCTGCCTCAAAGAGCATTTTTCTTGCAAAGCCGTGCTTATTCATCGGGTATTCCTTACCGCCGTAACGATAAACATCACCCTTAAGCTGACCTATTACGGGGAAAAGCACGGGCGACTGGCCGTACCAGATTTCGGGATTGCCCTGCCAGAGGTACTCAAAGCCGTCATCCTTTGAAACAAGTGAATGTAGCTCTGCGCCCATATCGTTAATCTGTGCTGAAAGGTATTCGTTTTCAATAGTATAAAACATCTTATATTCTCCTTATGCGTTTTGCTTTTGTCTGTAAGCTTCTACTTCCCAGTTTGTGATGAAGTCGGAAAGCTCATCACTCATCGGGAGCACGCCGCCGAAGGATTCGGCATAAACGGCAACCTTTATCGCATCGTTAAACAAAGCCGCCGCAGTCTGACTGCCCTTGGGTGTATAATCCACGGCAAAGAAGCCGCAGCCGTTGATTATTATAATTTTCGGCTTACAGCCGTTTTCTTCTTCAAAAGCGTTCACCGCACCTCTGATACAGCCGTTGCAGAAGCCGTAAACGGGGTTAGCCTTACAGTAAACTATATGGTCGGGAGTAAAGGGCTTCATAACACATTCTGCCGCTTCGGGGCTTTCGGCAATCTGAAGTGCCGCAACGCTCGGCTCGAATGTTATAACAGCATCCTCACCGTAGATATCGTAAATAACGTCAAAGCACTTTTCTGCCTTTTCGCCGTCAAATTCACAGGGTGAAAAATCAGCTTCTTTTGTAAGCTCGCCGCGAAGCTTCGACATTACATCGAAAAGCATATCGCCGAGTGCTTCATCGCTGTCTGCGGCAAAAAATATACCGTGATTCTGCAGAATTATCATATCTGCCTGCTTACCGTGAAGAGCCTTATAGCTTTCCATTTTATCATAACAGATTTTGGAAAGGATGTAACCGGGCTTGCACGCATCAACCCAGATAAAGCTTTCACCGAAAAGGCGCTGCGCAACCGCTTCGCCGTCCTTACCGCAGGTAAGACCGTTGACAAGAGCAGGGTGCAGATGAAGGACAAAGGTTTTATCAAAAAGGCTGTGAAGCAGGGTTTCAACGCTGGGGCGTTTATTTTCCTGACCGGGCAGCTTTGCCGCAGTAAGGTCAGCAAGCGCCTGTGCCTCACGTTCCTTGTCGTCCGTCGGATATTCCTTTGTGAAAATTTCAGCAAGGGCTGTGCGGCTCATTTTAACAAAGCCGTCCTCGGTAATTGTGGCAAGCTGTGTGCCCGAGCCCTTGACGTACATTATGTCGCCGTCTTTTGCGGAGGTGTTTCCGCCGCCCGCAAGAACAAGCTCTTCGTTACTGCCGTAAAGATTTGAAAAAGCAACAAGTTTCTCGATAATCATTATTTTTCTCCGTTAAAATTTATTACAGGACTTTCAGCCGCAATTTTGCCGAAAGCCTCTTTGACTGCATAATAGGACGGTTTTTCTTTTCCGTCACAATCCACTATGCCCCAACGCGTCTCGGTGGGACATTCGTTCTGACCGCAGACGTAGCACATAGGCGAATCGCTGTAGCAATAAATCATTGCACCGACAAGATACTTCTTGTTATAAAGCCTCGGCAGAATTTCACGGTAGAACTTCGCCTGACCCTCGGGAGTGTGCTCGCAGCCCGGAATTTTGGTGTATTTAGGCAATTCGGTGTAAAGGTGGTTTACAAGGTCGCTGTTGAAAAGCACGTCCGCATACCGTTCAACGTTGCCGTGTGAACGCAGTTTCACCTGTTCGGCCAATCTTTCGGGAAGAGCGTTTACAAAGCTTTCAATATTCTGCTTTGCCTCCTCCTCGCTGTCAGCACCGTATCTGCGTAGTATTGCTTTCTTTTCCTCGGGTGACTTTGCGGCACCGCCGCTGATAT
This sequence comes from Clostridia bacterium, assembly GCA_017516745.1. Classification (GTDB taxonomy): domain Bacteria; phylum Bacillota; class Clostridia; order Oscillospirales; family Acutalibacteraceae; genus UBA8612. The sequence goes on along the minus strand of JAFXBF010000001.1, from coordinate 144,844 downwards.
AGCCGAATTCCTGGAGAAGTATCGGTTTGCCGGTATAGGCCCACAGATAATCCAGCAAGGTGTCAAAGCACCACATAAAGCCCGGAAAATTAAAGAAGCAGCCCATATAGATATCCATACCTACATAGTCGCAATAGCGGTGGTACGGCTTCATCAGCAAATGCAAATCAGCCTGGGGTGAGGTTGAATTGTAGCCGATTATTATATCGCCTCTGATTTCAGACATAGCCTTTAAGGTAACGCCCATAAAGTGTGCCGCCTGCCTGAGAGTAACGGGCAGAGTAAAAATCGGCAGACCCATTTCGTTTGCAACCTGCACACCGCCGATAACGTCACGCAGCTCATTAATCATAAAACGCGAAACCTCGGCAACCTTTTCGTCGTTTGCCTTGTCGGTAACATCGACACCTGCGGCAATAAATTCCTTGGGGTTAGGCGAAACAGCCATTACCTTTATTCCGTTTTCGGCATATCCCCTGCAGCGCTCCTTAAAATCGTAAAAGCACCCGCGGATACTGCCGTTTTCATCGAAGGGATAGGGAATGTCAAACCTTACCCAGCCGATATCGGCGTTTTTAATCTGCTCGTAATTCTCATTAGGGTGGCAAATGCCGCGGATAAAGCCGTGCTTTTCCCTCATACAAACCGTTTCGGATGATGAGGAAGAAATTAGCTTTGCCTTAAGGGCATTTACGGGGAGATATTTAAGTCCGTATTTAATCTGGTCAACTATAAACTGTTCCATAGTAAAACCTCCGCATATTCTTATTAATAATATACGAAACCTGCACAAAATGCAAGCAATATCACCCTACTCAAAAAATTTTGACGAAATGCAAAAAAACGCTTGACAATTATTGTACAAAAAGGTATAATCAAATCAATTTACCGAACATTTGTGCTACAGTTTTACATAACGGAGGTCAACTACAATGGCAGAAAAATCCGCTGCACTTGAAACCGCACTCAAACAAATTGAAAAAAGCTACGGCAAGGGCGCAATAATGCGCCTGGGTCAGAGCTGCGGCCTTAACGTTGAGGCTATCTCAACGGGCTCGCTTTCCCTTGACCACGCTACGGGTATCGGCGGTCTGCCCAAGGGCAGAATCGTCGAAATATACGGCCCCGAATCCTCGGGTAAAACAACGCTTGCGCTTCACGTTGTTGCACAGGCACAGAAGGCCGGCGGCGAATGCGCGTTCATCGATGCCGAGCACGCACTGGACCCCGTTTACGCAGGTAACCTCGGCGTAGATATAGATTCACTCCTTGTTTCCCAGCCCGACAACGGCGAACAGGCACTCGAAATTACGGAGGCGCTTGTACGCTCAGGTGCGCTTGACGTAGTTGTTGTTGACTCCGTTGCCGCTCTCGTCCCCCGTGCCGAAATCGAGGGCGAAATGGGCGATTCCCACGTAGGTCTGCACGCAAGACTTATGTCACAGGCACTGCGTAAGCTCGCAGGCGTAATTTCCAAATCAAATACAATTCTTATTTTCATCAACCAGCTTCGCGAAAAGGTCGGCGTTATGTACGGCAACCCCGAGGTTACAACGGGCGGCCGTGCGCTCAAATACTACGCTTCAATGCGAATTGACGTGCGCAAGTCCGAACAGCTCAAGGGTACGGGCGGCGAATTCATCGGCAGCCGCACCAAGGCAAAAATTGTTAAGAACAAGGTTGCTCCCCCCTTCAAGACCGCTGAATTTGACATTATGTTCGGCAAGGGTATAGCCGTTGAGGGTGAAATTCTCGACCTTGCAGTTGAATTTGACATCATTCACAAGAGCGGTGCATGGTTCTCGTACAATGACGAGCGTCTGGGCCAGGGTAGAGATAACGTCAAGGAGCTTATCCGTTCAAACAAGGCTCTTTCCGAAGAAATTGAGGCAAAGGTACGCGCAAGACTTGCCGAAACGAGAGATATCAAGAAAAACGACAAGACCGAAGATGAAGCGGTCTCCCCTGCCGCACCTGCTCCCGTCGCTCCTCCCGTTGCACCCAAGAGCAGAATCAAGGCAAACCTCGACATAGCTGTTGACGACGAATAATTATGATTATATCCGCACAAAAAGGCAAACAAAATAAAATTCATATCAGCATCGACGGTGAGTACAGGCTCACCGTTGATGCTGATTTCTGGTTTTCCTGCGGTTATATTTCGGGCGACGAAATTGACGAAGAGCGGTACAAGGCACTTGAAGCAAACATATTCAATCGACGCTGTTTTAACAGAGCGCTGAATATTCTTTCACGCCGTGACCACAGTGAAAAAGAGCTGTTTGACAAGCTCGCCCGTGCAGACGGCGAGCAGGCCGCCGCAAGCGCAGTTGAAAAGATAAAAGCTCTCGGCTACATCGACGACGAAAGATATGCGACAGCTCTTGCAAAAGAGCTTGCCGAAAGAAAAGGCAAGAGCGAAAGAGCGATAATGAGCGAACTTATCCACCGCGGAATTGACCGCAACACGGCAGAAAACGCAATTTCTTCACTTACACTTGACGAATGTGATAAAATTAATATATTATTAAACGGTAAGTACCGCCGCAAGCTTGAAACCGAAAAAGGCAGACAGCAGGTTTTCAACGCCCTGCTTCGGCTCGGTTACGGCTACGGCGAAATACGCAGTGCTATGCGTGAATACGATGAGAGTGTAGAGGAAGAAGATATATGAGCACGGTTGGTTTTATTTCCCTCGGCTGCCCGAAAAACCATATTGACGGCGAATGCTTGCTGGCTTTGCTTGATGAAAAGGGCTTTGAGATAGCAGACCCGTATGACGGCGTCGACATAGTTATTATCAACACCTGCGGTTTTATTGAGTCAGCAAAAAAAGAAGCGATTGAAAATATTCTTGATATGGCTCAGCTCAAAGAAGAAGGGCTTGTCGGCAAAATTATAGTTACGGGCTGTCTTGCAGAGAGATATAAGGACGAAATCCTGAATGAAATTCCCGAGGTTGATGCCGTAGTCGGTATCGGCGCAAACGCAGATATTGCCGAAATCTGCAAGCGCGTGCTTGAAGACGAAACAGTTGCCGAGTTTCCGCCCAAGGACTGCCTTCCCTTAAACGGCGGCAGAATACTCACAACCCCCGAGCATTACGCATACCTCAAAATTGCGGACGGTTGCAATAACCGCTGCACCTACTGTGCGATACCCGAAATCAGGGGCAGTTACCGCAGCAGGGAAATTGAGGATATCCTTGACGAAGCAAAGCAGTTAAGCGAGAAAGGCGTTAAAGAGATTATTCTCGTTGCGCAGGACACAACGCTTTACGGCAAGGATATTTACAGCTCTCTCAAGCTTCCCGAGCTGCTCAGAAGGCTTTGTGAGATTGACGGAATTCATTGGATACGTATGCTTTACTGCTACCCCGATGAATTTACGGACGAGCTGATTGAAACCATTGCTTCACAGCCCAAGGTGCTTCACTACATTGACCTTCCGCTTCAGCACGCCGATGACAACGTGCTTAAAAGAATGAACCGCAGAGGCACACAGGCACAGATAAAGCAGCTTATAGCAAAGCTTCGTGACAGAATGCCGGATATCGTAATCCGCACAACCTTTATTACCGGTTTTCCCGGAGAAACCGAGGAAGAGTTTGAAAACCTTGCTTTGTTTGTAAACGAAACGGAGTTTGACCACCTCGGCTGCTTCTCCTATTCCCCTGAGGAGGGCACACCTGCGGCAGAATTCGACGGACAGCTTGACGACAGAACAAGGTTCAAGCGCCAGGATATTATAATGAACGACCAGTATATGATTGTTCAGGATAAGCACAGCAGACTTATCGGCAAAACCTTTGAAGTAATTACAGAAAGCTATGATGCATACAGCGATTCATACACGGGACGCACTTATATGGATGCACCCGAGATTGACTGTTGCGTTAAATTCACCAGTGACAAACCGCTTGCAGAAGGCGAATTCTGCAGCGTTAAAATTTATGAAATTGATGAGTATGACCTCATCGGAGAGGCTGAGTAAATGAACACACCAAACAAACTGACAGTTGCACGTGTAATTATCACGCCGTTTTTCCTGCTTGCTTTTATGAGCAGTATCCCCCACCGCTGTCTTATTGCCTGCGCAATTTTCGGAATTGCCGCAATAACCGATGCGATTGACGGCAAGCTGGCAAGAAAAAACAACCAGATTACCACCTTCGGAAAGCTGCTTGACCCCGTTGCAGACAAAATGCTGACCACCGCCGCACTTTTAGCCTTTATTGCAGAAGGCATCTGCAGCGTATGGCCCGTATTCATAATACTGACGCGTGAATTTATAATTACCTCCGTCCGCCTTGTTTCCGCGGCGCAGAACGTCGTCGTACCGGCAAACATCTGGGGCAAAATCAAAACCGCAACGCAGATGGTTTTCACGGTTATAATTATGCTCTGGGGTGAGCTTGTGGAAGTTTTCGGCTTCTTAAGGCTCAACTACCACACCGTTACAAACGTTATGATTTGGATTACCGCCGTGCTTGCAACGGTTTCGGGCGTTATTTATCTCGTTCAGGCTAAAAAAACAATTGACTTCTCAAAATAAATTGCATATAATATTATAAACAAATGCAATGAGCAGGAAGAAGTACCGTTTAGCTCGGCTTTCACAGAGAGGTGTGCATGTTTGCTGGAAGCGCACCGTCAGCCGCTTTTCGGGAATGCACCCTGTGAGCAGGCGGCAGGAAATGGCCGCACGGCAGACACCGTTAGCTGTCAAAGGTTTTAACGAACCTTACTGAGTATAACGTCGGAGTGGAACCGCGATTATTTTTTGATTTTCGCCTCCGTCACCTATCAACATAGGTGACGGTTTTTTGTTTTCCGCTCATATAATTGAGGTGATATTTTGTTTGATACAATACGCGAGGATATAGCCTGCGTAAAGCAGAGAGACCCTGCAGCACGCTCATCACTTGAAATATTTTTCCTTTACCCCGGTCTTAAAGCAATAAGAATGCACAGAAGAGCTAATTTCTGCTACAGACATAAAATGTATTTCTGGGCAAGATTCATTTCACAAAGAGCAGTAAAGAAAACCGGTATTGAAATTCACCCCGCCGCAACGATAGGAAGAAGACTGTTTATCGACCACGGCACGGGAGTAGTTATCGGCGAAACAGCCGTAATCGGTGACGATGTTACGCTTTATCAGGGTGTTACCCTCGGCGGTACGGGTCACCACACGGGCAAGCGTCACCCGACTATAGGCAACAACGTGCTTATAGGCGCAGGTGCAAAGGTGCTCGGCCCGTTCACAGTCGGCGACAACACGAACATTGCCGCAGGTGCGGTTGTGCTCAACGCTATACCGCCCAACTCAACGGCTGTCGGTGTACCGGCAAGGGTTGTAAAGCAGAACGGCAAGCGTGTTGACGACCTTGACCAGGTCAACATTCCAGACCCGATTGCAATTGAGCTGAACAGAATGCAGCTTGAAATAGAAAGCCTTAACAAAAAAATCAAATCTTTGACAGGAGAGAAGAAATAAATGAAAATTTACAACACACTCACCAGAGCAAAAGACGAGCTTAAAACAATTGAGCCCGGCGTACTTAAGGTTTACGCCTGCGGCCCTACGGTTTACAACTTTATTCACATCGGTAACGCCCGTCCCCTTTGCGTGTTTGACGTTCTTCGCCGCTATATGGAATACAGAGGCTACGACGTTAAATTCGTACAGAACTTTACGGATATTGACGACAAGATTATCCGCAGAGCAAACGAGGAAGGCCTCAGCTTCAAGGAAGTCAGCGAAAAATATATCGAGGAATTCTGGAAGGATGCCAAGGGTATGAACATCCGTGAGGCTACCGTTCACCCCAAGGCAACAGAGAATATCGACGAAATTATTGCCATCATTTCAACGCTTATTGAAAAGGGCTTTGCATACGCAGTTGACGGCGACGTATATTTCAGCCCCACAAAGTTTGACGAATACGGCAAGCTTTCACACCAGCCGCTTGAAGAGCTTGAGGCAGGGGCCCGAATCAACGTTGAGGACATCAAGCGTGAGCCGATGGATTTCGCCCTCTGGAAGGGTGCAAAGCCCGGCGAGCCCTACTGGGAGAGCCCGTGGGGTCACGGCAGACCCGGCTGGCACATTGAGTGCTCGGCTATGGTACGCCGCTATCTCGGAACAACAATTGACATTCACTGCGGAGGTCAGGACCTTATATTCCCCCACCACGAAAACGAAATTGCACAGAGCGAATGCTGCAACGGTGCACCGTTTTCAAACTACTGGATGCACAACGGCTATATCAACGTTGACAACGTAAAAATGTCAAAATCCCTCGGCAACTTCTTCACCGTGCGTGACGTTGCGGAAAAATACGGCTACGAGCCCATCCGTTACCTTATGATTTCCTCACACTACCGCAGCCCCATCAACTACAGCGTTGACGTTATCGAGCAGTGCAAGGCTTCGCTTGAACGCCTTTACACCTGCCGCAACAACCTCGATTTTGCGCTTGAAAACGCAGTTGACGGCGAGCTTGACAACGAGTTCAACGACAAGGTACACGGCAGAATTGAGCAGTTTATAAAGGCTATGGATGATGACCTCAACACCGCTGACGGCATTTCAGCAGTATTTGAGCTGGTAAGAGATATCAACACTGCTATTGCCGCAGGCGCTTCAAAGCAGACTCTTGACCTTGCCTCAAAGGCATTTGACGAGCTGACAGACGTACTCGGCCTTGTTTACAACCGTGGCAAGGCAAGCCTTGACGAAGAGGTTGAAGCACTTATTGCAGAGCGTGCACAGGCAAGAAAAGACAAGAACTGGGCAAAGGCAGACGAAATCCGTGACAAAATCAAGGCTATGGGCATAGTGCTTGAGGACACACCGCAGGGCGTTAAATGGCATAAAGCCTGACGGCTTTATGCAGTTATATTCGCCTTACGGCGAGTTATATTACTTCGTAGTTTTATTATGCTTCGCATAGTGATATTGCCTTCGGCAGTTTTATAGGCGAATATAACCGTTTCCTAAAGCAACAATATCACGCCGATTAAATCGGTATATCACTTAAAACTAAAAACAGCTCAACCGAAACCAAAATCGGCTGAGCTGTTTTTGATTATTCTGATATCTGCTTTTCCCATAACGGTTCAAAAACAACACCGTTTGAAACGTAATAACTTACACGGCAATCAGCATTGTTAAAAGAAAACTGTGCAATATCTCTTGGAGCATCCAAAGCATATAAATCCTGATTCTCACATTTAAAATATTGAAGCTTATATTCGTCTGCGCTGTCAATTATTCTCTGCTTTTCTTCAAGATACTCATTTTCGGGCAAAGTCCATTCAGCATAAACATAACTGCCGCTGAAAAGGCTGAACTCACAATAATAGTCGTAAACAGGGTTTTGGGCGTTTTCGGGAACTTCAACCGGTAAAAGCTCTACACAATCGCTGTTATGTACCAGGCTGCCGTCATCAAGAACAAGATAATTATTTATATCATTTGTTTTTGAAATGTCACTACTGCAAACAAGTGATATGTAACCTTCAAAGCACAAAAGAACTGCAATTATTACGGCAGATATTATACCAACTAACCTTTTTGATGATTTCTTCGCCGATTTAACATATAGAAATAAAGAAACCAGATACACGATGCTCGGAATTGCACCGAACAGAAAAACACTGAAAATTTCCGAAGAAAAATCCGGATAAAGCGTGGCTTTGGCAATAGCAACAAATCGCAAACTGAATAACGCAAAGAAAGCTATCGGCGGTAATACCCATGGAAGAAGCTTTTTGAGTTTTGTGTCCATATTATCACCCTATCCTTTCAAAATAATCAATAACTTTCTGCGGTATTTCTTCGAGGTCATAAACTGTGCCGAAATCAACATTGGAATTCGTTATTTCGTATTGTTCACCGTTTTTTATTATATTATATTTTGTGAAAGTACCATTTTCACATACATATACCAAAACACCAATATCGTTTGAAACAACCCACAAATCATTTTTGGTCAAACTCCAGTAGAAATTTGCTCCACAGATACCTCCATCAGACAAAAGGACCTCTTGATTCTTATTCTTTATCAAAATATCCGATATAGTAAAATAATAAAAGCCGTAGTATTCATTATCGATTTCAACTGTATATTCTCCGTTTGATGAAACCATAACCTCATCCTCCGAAGCAGATACAACCATTTGCCTATAACTTATACCGATAAACAAAGCAAAAAGCAGAACAGCCAACAACAATGAAACAATAACAATTTTCAATATTTTAAATCTTTTAGCTTTCATAAACCATACCTCTTTCACTGCAAATGTAGGGTCGATTCACTTTCTCGACCGAAATTTACCTTCATATCTCTTTTACGGCGTGCAATTCGTGAATTACCCCTACACCCCATTGCAGCATTTTACCTGCATAAACTATACTGCATAATTCTCTGCGGCATAGTCAAGTGCTTCGTCTTCGGTATCAAATTCATTTACTGCGTCGGTCAATGAATCGATAACTATGTATTTATCATAGTTAACAGGAAAAGTTAAACCCCAATCGGCACGGTAAGACACGAGCTTTTCTTCGGACATCGGTGACAAGCCCTTGTTAGCTTGTCCCATAAGCTCAATATCAAAATTGGTTTTGGCTATTTTAAGATTAAAAACTATAAATTTACCGTATTTATTAAGGTTTTCGATATACCCCGAAAACACAGGAACACCGTTTTTAAGAACTGACTGCCCACGGTATTTTCCGATATCCTCAAACGAATATTTGCCTGTAAGTTTCGTCTGCTTACCCTCAATACTGCTAAAAGCAGCAGGATAAAACCAATTGCCGAGGCTTATTGAGTTTTCAAGACAGTATTTGTTCAATTCTTCCGCATCGGCAAACTCATAAGTTTTATTTTCAGCATAATCGTAAAGGCAGAATTTATCGTTTGTTATTCCGTAGGTATCGCCGTTGAGAGTTCTGGTATAATCACCTGCACCGTCGGTCAGAAGCTGCATTGAACGGTAGGCAATATACCTGCCGTCATCGTGAGCATATTTAAATATATAAGCATCATAATCAGACAGCATTGTATCGTTATACGTTATGTTACCGTGAAGAGCTGATATACGGTTAAACTCCAAGCCCGAAAACAAAGCGTGTGAATAATCTCCTCTGCTGAGAGGGTCTGCGGCAATATCCCACGGTCTTTCCTCCTGCTTGCAGGCTGAAAAAGCAAATAAAACAAACGCAATTAAACACACCGATATGAATTTTGAAAATTTCATTACTTACATCTCCTTTCAATTCGCAATATAGCACACAAGCAAGTGCTTGTCAATAAATTTTTATCGTAATTCGATAAGTTTATATTGACAAACGAAAATCCGAGTGCTATTATGCAGATAAAGGAAGTTAATATACGGAGGTAAAACAATATGCTCAGAATATCAAAAAGACAGTCTGTAAATCTTTCTCTGGCTATTTCGGTAATCTTTTTCGTGCTTTGTATTGCAGGTGCTTTCGCACTGCCGTTTGTACTCAGATTATACGTTGAAATGCGTAATATGTCGCATATTTCAACCGACGAATTTGTTTATATTTTGGTCGTCGCCTACCTTATTCTTGCGGTGTTTGTGCTTGCGGATGTACTGCTGTTTAAATTGCTTCAGCGTGTTAAATACGGGGCAGTTTTTACGCCCAAAAGTGTTGCGCTCATCCGTGGGGTGTCTTGGTGCTGCTTGGCTGCCAGTTTGCTGTTTTGCTGTGTAGGTATTTTCTTTTACATCTGCTTTGCTATCGGTCTTGCAGGTATTTTCCTCGGACTGTGCCTGAGGGTAACAAAGAACGTTATTGCCGAGGCTACCGAAATCAAAAGCGAAAACGACCTGACGGTATAAAGAGGTAAGCTATGATAATTATAAATCTTGACGTAATGATGGCAAAAAGAAAAATGTCACTAAACGAGTTATCCGAAAAGGTCGGCATTACAATAGCCAACCTTTCCATACTCAAGAACAACAAGGCAAAGGCTATTAAATTCTCAACGCTTGAGGCAATATGCAAGGCGCTTGACTGCAGGGTTGAGGACATTATTGAATATTCGCCCGAAAAATAGGAAGGAGGATAAAAAATGGAACAGAACTCCGAAGTAAAAGCAACCGTTCAAAATCCCGATTCAACCGAAAACAAAGCAGTTGAAACAGCAGTTGAAGATAAAGCAAATGAAGCGGAAACAGTACCTGTTTTAAAAGCTAAAGCGCCTAAAATTCATCGCAGCTTCACTCAGCACGAGGCGCTGTTTGCGTGGATAAGCTGTCTTTCGGGCTATCTTTTCTGCCTTGCTTTTCCGCTTACCGAATCCGCCATCGGCGGCACGCTGTTTACGGCTTTTATTTTTGCTGCAACAGCAATAGTGTTTGCGTTTAAAAAGGTAAAGATTAACGGCACGGCCATATTTGCCGCATTTTCCGCCGTTGTGATATCTGTTTCGCTGGGCTACGGCTGGGAGTCTCCGCTAAACATTTTCACGGGCGGATATGCGTTTGCGGCGTACTGCTATTTCGTTTATTCGGCAACGGGAAATTCATTGGGCAAGCCGTTTTCCAACCTTATTGTATTTGATATTTTTAAATCGCTTTTGACTATGCCCTTCGGTGCGTTAAAGGATTTTGAGCTTTTCCGTGCCTTGGCCGCTTCAAGAAAAAGCAAGGGCACAAAATATTTTGCTTACCTGCTTGTGGGCATAGTTGTGGCAATAATTCCTGCAAGCCTTGCGCTTTCGCTTTTGTCTTATGACGAGGGCTTCAAGGAAATTGTTGATAAAATTTTCAGCTTCAATTCCGCTGATATCGGCTACCACATAAGCTGCCTTGTTTTCGGAATACCCGTCGGTATGTACATATTCAGCCTGTTTATTTCGGGCACGGATAAAAAACAGAGCAGATTTTTCACCAAAGAAAATTTTATTAAGGTTTCCGACAAAATTAAAATTGCTCCTCTTGTAACCGTGCTTGCGGCGGTAATTCCCCTGCTTGCCGTTTATGTGGTGTTCTTCATTTCACAGAAACAGTATTACATTTCGGGCTTTACGGGTGTGTTACCCGATAATTTCAGCTACGCACAGTACGCAAGAGAAGGCTTTTTCGAACTATGCAAGGTATCCGTAATCAACCTTACGGTAATAGTGCTGATTACGCAACTAATAAAAAAAGGCAAGGCAAACGCAATAACCGTAAAAATCCTTACAGTTGTGTTTTCTGCGGTCACCTTCCTGCTTATGGCTACGGCTATGTCAAAGCTTGTAATGTACATCAACCGCTACGGACTTACACAAAAAAGAGTTTATGCAGCGTGGTTTATGGCGGTAATTGCGGTTATATTCCTGATAATCACATTGAGCCGTTTTATAAAGAAAATCAGCTGGATTCCTGCGTGTGCCTGCGTCGTAATAGTTGCCTTTGCAGGACTTTCGCTTTGCAATGTTGACAGACAGATTGCAAAATTCAACGTTGACCGCTATATTGACGGCACGGTTAAGGTAGTAGATGTTGATGCGCTTGACAGCTTAGGGGATGCGGCAATACCGGAAATGGCAAAGCTGATAAAGCACCTTGACGAAAAGAACGGCACGGATTTCAAGGAGCATAGCTTACATTATTACGTGAAGCTTTCTAATTGGACAACATACAACACTACGGCTCATTCCCTGTTGCTCGAAGCCAAAATTATTAACGAAGACAGAGAATTCGGTTATAACCAAAGTATATTCAGTTATTCATTCAACAAAGCCCAAGCAGAAAAAGCGCTGGAAGAGCTTGGACTTTTAAAGGCAGAATAATAAAATGTAGGGGAGGCGTTTCGCCTCCCCTTGTTAAATACATATCCTTTTTGTCGTGAGGGGTGACCCATCCCCTACATTTAATCAACATAAAAGCAGTCTTTTGACCATTTTAAATAATTATATTCAATATATTCGTTAATTCTTTCATAATCATTTATATCACGAATTATATGGTCATGAAAAGAACGCTGAAAACGTTTTTGACCAGGAGTTCTAAAAAACTCATTAATCTTCTTTGTAATATCGTATTTAAGCCATCCTATAACACTATCAACAGCAACCTTTGAATTATCTGCATCATCTGAAGACTCAACTGATAGAAGCAAATGAATGTGATTGGGCATAATAATATAATTATCCACTGTTATTGAAGCATAACGTTCTTTGATTTGTCGTATGGATTCATCCACCAAAACACCGGGGTGAGTCAGCATTGGCGGGATGGGTAACCCATCCCCTACGACTTCTGACAACAACTTTTCACGGCTTTGTGTACATATCGTTATAAAATATGAACCTGGTGTACTGTAATCAAAATTTCTTAATCGTGTTGGTTTTCTACTTGAATAATTATTTTTGTTTATCATAATCATTTTAATATAAAAATTTGTAGGGGAGGCGTTTCGCCTCCCTTGTTAAATACATATCGCTTTTTTGTCGGGAGGGGTAACCCCTCCCCTACGGTTTCAAAAACACGACATATCACGGATTTGTCCGCAATATTAAATTACTTGGTCATTTTTTCTTGCTTTACCTTATGGTCTATAACATGGCGTGAGGCGAGCTCTTTATAGACATCCTCTACGGAGATGCCCATTTCAACCATCATAACCATAATGTGGTAGGCAAGGTCGGCAACCTCGTAGACGGTTTCCTTTTTGTCGTCTGCCTTGGCGGCGATGATAACCTCGGTTGACTCCTCGCCGACCTTCTTAAGGATTTTGTCTATACCCTTTTCAAAAAGGTAGCTTGTGTATGATCCTGCAGGCGGATCTGCTTTACGGGATTTGAGCAGTTCCATAAGGCTTTCAAGCGAAAAGTCGTTATATCCGCTCTTGCGGTAGAAGGTGTTTGTGAAGCAGGAATCCGTACCCTTGTGGCAGGCAGGACCGTCCTTCTTTACCTTGATAACAAGTGCGTCCTTGTCGCAATCTGCCTTGATTTCCATTACGTGCTGGTAGTTGCCCGAGCTTTCGCCCTTGCGCCAGAGCTTCTGACGGGAACGTGACCAGAAGCAGGTTTTACCCTCGTCAAGAGTGATACGAAGGCTTTCCTCATTCATATAAGCGAGTGTGAGCACCTTGTTTGTCTGGTAATCCACAACAATTGCAGGGATAAGACCCTTTTCATCAAATTTTAAATCGCTGACGTGTAACATATCTTTCTCCTCAAATTTATCCTTATATTCTGGTATTGATGTTGTTCTTTTTGAGTTCACGCTTGAGTTCATCTATCGTAACCTCACCGAAGTGGAATATAGATGCCGCAAGCCCTGCATCCACCTTGGGAAGCTTATTGAAAAGCTCAATAAAGTCCTTAATTCCGCCTGCACCGCCCGAAGCGATAACGGGGACGGAAACGATATTGCACACGGCTTCAAGCATTTCAAGGTCGAAGCCCTGCTTTACGCCGTCCGTATCAATGCTGTTGACAACGATTTCGCCTGCACCGCTGTCCACACCAAATTTAATCCATTCGAGTGCATCGATTTCCGTGTTGACTCTGCCACCGTTTTTAAAGAGCTTGAACTTGCCGTCCACCCTTTTTATATCGGCGGAAAGTACAACGCACTGGTCGCCGTATTTCTTGGCGGCTTCTTCAATAATCTTCGGGTTTTTGATTGCACCCGAGTTTACGCTTACTTTATCAGCACCGCAGTTGAGTACACGCTCAAAATCGTCCAGCGTTGTGATACCGCCGCCGACGGTAAGAGGAATAAAGATTTTGGAAGCCGCCTCCTTTAATATGTCCGTAAATATCTGCCTGCCCTCTACAGAGGCGGTAATATCGTAAAAAACAAGCTCATCTGCGCCTGCACGACTGTAATAATCCGCAAGCTCTACGGGTGAGGAAACATCGCTCAGACCCTCGAAATTTACGCCTTTTACAACTCTGCCGTTTTTGACGTCGAGACAGGGAATAATTCTCTTTGTTATCATATTATGCCTCCCCTGCCGTTATTTTAACGGCATCCTTCAAATCAATTGCTCCTGTGTAAAGTGCCTTGCCGAGAATGGCACCGTAAACATTCATTTCATTGAGTGCCTTTACATCGTCAAGCGTTGATACACCGCCCGAAGCCACAGTATCAAACTTAAAGCGTGCAGCCATTTCACGGTAAAGCTCACGGTTTGTGCCCTGCATTGCACCGTCTTTGGAAATATCGGTACAGATTACCGTTGCAACGCCCATTTTTTCTAACTTTTCGCAGAAATCAAAGCCGTCAATCTCGCTTACATTCAGCCAGCCGTGGGTGGCAACCTTACCGCCGAGCATATCAACACCTACTGCTATTTTTTCGCCGTATTTATTTACCATTTCGGCAACGAAATCGGGGTTGGAAATTGCAACAGTGCCGAGAATAACACGCATAACGCCTGCATCGATATATTTCTTTATTATTTCTTCGCTTCTGATACCGCCGCCGATTTCAACCTTCAGGCCGCTGTTTTTTGCTAAATCGGCAACGATTTCAAAATTGGGGTTATCCCCGTCCTTTGCGCCGTCAAGGTCAACAACGTGGAGATATTCTGCACCGCTATCCTTGAAGCCCTTGGCTATTTCAAGCGGATTGTCGGAATAAACCGTCATCTGATTATAGTCACCCTTGAATAGGCGGACAACCTTTTTATCCTTTAAATCTATTGCGGGAAAAAGTTTCATAATTGCAAATACCTCTTATAATTCACAGAATGCTTTGAGGATATTAAGGCCGACCTCACCGCTCTTTTCGGGATGGAACTGGCAGCCGTAAACGTTTTCACTCTGTACGGAGGCGGTGAGCTTTGCACCGTATTCACAGACAGAGGTTGTGCTTTCCTCACAGTCCGCCGCCCAGTAGGAATGGACGAAATAAACGTGGTCGCCGTTTTTTATATGCCTGAAAATGCCCGTTTCCTTTGTGAATTCAAGAGCATTCCAGCCGATGTGCGGAATTTTAAGCTCTGACGGAATAACCTCGGAAATAGGTCTTACCGAGCCCTTGATAAGGCCGAGACCGTCGTGCTCGCCGTATTCGTAGCTTTTGTCAAAAAGCATCTGCATACCAAGGCATATTCCCATAAGAGGCTTACCTGTTTTAACCTGCTCTTTTACAACCTCGGCCATACCGCTTTCGTCAAGCTTTCTTCTTGCATCCGCAAAAGCGCCGACACCGGGAAGAATTATATGCGAGCAGGAATCAATTACCTTTTTGTCGTTGGTGAGCACAACATCCTCGCCGATAAACTTAAAAGAGGAATAGAGCGAAAAAATGTTGCCCACGCCGTAGTCTATTATAGCTAACATCAGAGAACTCCTTTTGTTGAGGGGATTTCGCCGTTGAGCCTTTCGTCAATGCTTACAGCACTGCCGAGCACTCTGCCGAGTGCCTTGAAGCAGCCCTCAATAACGTGGTGTGTATTTGAGCCGTAAAGCTTATTTATGTGCAGGGTGATTTTGCTGTTACGCACGAGTCCGAGCATAAATTCGCTGACAAGCTCGGTATCAAAATCGCCTACCTTGGGCGGCATATTGCCAAGGTCGAGTGAAAGATGTGCTCTGCCCGAAATATCAACGGCACACATAATAAGCGACTCGTCCATAGGCAGAATTATATCGCCGTAGCGCTTTATACCCGCCATATTGCCCCAAGCCTCGGCAAAGGCCTGACCCAGACAAATTCCGATATCCTCAACCGTGTGGTGATAATCGACGTTTACGTCACCGCTGCAATTTACGTTGAGATCAAATCTGCCGTGGCGTGAAAAGAGAGTGAGCATATGGTCAAGAAAGCCGCAGCCCGTATCAATTTCACTTTTGCCCGTGCCGTCAAGGTTTAAAAACAGCTCAATCTGAGTTTCGGCGGTATTTCTTTTGATTTCACTTGTACGCATAGTAAAATCCATCCTTTTAGAATTAAATTATTTTATCGAGTGCGGCAAGAAGAGCATCCATCTGCTCTCTTGTGCCGATTGTGATTCTTAAGTACTTATCGAGCCTCGGCTTATTGAAAAAGCGCACGAGCACACCGTTAGCCTTTAAGCCTTTGTAAAGCTCCTCACCGCCCATTGTTTTGTGGGAGGCAAAGACGAAGTTTGTTTTTGAATCGAGCACGGTGAAATTTCGCTTTTCAAGTTCACTTACCGTATAGGCTCGGTTTTCAATAATCTGTGCTCTTGTCTTTTCAAAATAAGCCGTGTCTTTTATTGCCGCCTCACCTGCAAGCAGGGTTAAGCGGTTGATGTTGTAGGGATTGGTTGAAAACCTGACCGTGTTAAGGTCGGTAATAAGTGCTTCGTTCGCAACGGCAAAGCCGAGACGTGCACCTGCAAGCTGACGGGATTTTGAGAAGGTCTGCACAACGATGAGGTTATCGTACTTCCTTGTCAGCTCAACTGCACTTTCACCGCCGAAATCGACATAGGCTTCGTCAATTACAACTACGTTATCCGGGTTGGTTGAAGCAATTTTTTCAATATCGGAAAGTGATATTGCCATACCCGTAGGTGCGTTGGGGTTTGCGATTACTATTGTTTCATTAAGAGAGCAGTAATCATCCGCACAAAGGGAATAATCCTCTTTAAGGGGAATTACGTGTGCCTTTATGCCGTATAGAGAGGCAAAGACCTCGTAGAAGCCGTAGCTGATATCAGGAAAGGCAACGGGTGTATCCTTATCGCAGAAGGCTTCAAAGATAAAGGAAAGGATTTCGTCCGAGCCGTTGCCGAGGACAACATTTTTGCTTTCAACACCGTAGTAATCGGCAATTGCTTTTACAGTTTTTTTGCACTCGGGGTCGGAATAAAGCCTTAAAAGCGATACTTCGTCCGAGTTGAGTACCTTTATAACCTCGGGTGAGGGCTCAAACGGAGATTCGTTTGTGTTCAGCTTGACATAATTAAAATCCTGCGGCTGTTCGCCCGGAGTATAGGGAGTCAGGCTTAAAAGTCTGTCTGACAAAAATCTGCTCATAGTATATTTGCTCCGTATTTTTTATTTGTCCTCAAATCTTACCGTTACGCTTCTGCCGTGGGCGTGAAGGCCTTCCTTTTGTGCAAAGGAATCAATCTTCTCATAAACCTTTTCAAGTGCATCCTCGGAATAGGAAATAAACGAGGAACGCTTGATAAAATCGTCAACGGAAAGAGGGCTTGAAAAGCGAGCCGTACCGCTTGTAGGAAGGGTGTGGTTAGGGCCTGCAAAATAGTCGCCGAGTGCTTCAGGACAGTTTTTGCCCAGGAATACCGAGCCTGCGTTACGGATACGGGGCAGGAAATCAAAGGGCTTGTCCACACAGATTTCAAGGTGCTCAGGAGCAATTGAGTTGGACATTTCGGCAGCCTTCATCAAATCGTCAACAACGATGATTTTACCGTTATTGTCAATTGACGCTCTTGCAATTTCCTCACGGGGAAGAAGCGGAATCTGTCTTTCAAGTTCTGCGCTTACTGCCTTTGCAAGGCTCATGCTGTCGGTAACAAGAACGGCACTGGCGTTCTTATCGTGCTCTGCCTGGGAAAGCATATCGGCAGCAACGAATTTCGGGTTGCAGGTTTCGTCTGCAATTACGAGGATTTCACTCGGGCCTGCAATCATATCAATTGCAACCGTGCCGAAAACCTGACGCTTTGCTTCGGCAACAAAGACATTTCCCGGGCCAACGATTTTGTCAACCTGCGGAATTGTTTCGGTTGAATAAGCAAGGGCTGCAACAGCCTGAGCACCGCCGACCTTGAAGATGCGGTCAACGCCTGCGATTTTTGCGGCAACAAGAATTGCAGGCTTTATGCTGCCATCCTGTGAGGGAGGAGTTACCATAACAATTTCGTCACAGCCTGCAAGCTTTGCGGGAATACAGTTCATGAGAACGGATGACGGGTAGCTTGCCGTGCCGCCGGGAACATAGAGGCCGACTCTTTCAAGCGGAATTACACGCTGACCGAGCACAACACCGTCACGGGGTGTGATAACAAAGCCCGTTTTGACCTGATGGCGGTGGAATTCACGGATATTTTCTGCCGCTTCCTTGATAACTTCAACAAATTCGGGCTCAAGCGCCTCGAATGCGGCGTTGATTTCCTCTTCGGTTACCTCAAGGCTGTCAAGCTTTGCCTTGTCAAACTTTTCGGAATATTCACGCAGTGCTTTATCGCCGTTTTTGCGCACGGCAGCAATAATATCGGCAACGATTTCGCCTACCGTGCTTTTTTCCTCTTCTCTTGCAAATATGTCTTCGGCTTTAATTTCGCCGTCAAAAATCTTAATCATTGTCAATTACCTCTTGGAGTTTTCTGCGGATATCGTTAATCTGTTGAGATTTGAACTTACTGCTTGCCTTGTTGGCTACAAGACGGGCACTTATCGGAATTATTGTTTCGATTACCTCAAGGTCGTTTTCTTTAAGTGTTGTACCCGTTTCGACAATATCGACTATAACGTCGGTCATACCGAGGATGGGTGCAATTTCAATAGAGCCGTTGAGCTTGCAGATTTCAATATCCCTGCCCTTGGAAGCGTAATGACCTCTTGCAATGTTGACAAACTTTGTGGCAACCTTGAGAGTTTTTTCCGAATTGTCACGGAAGCCTTTTTTAGCGGCAACGCACATTCTGCACTTGCCTATATCAAGGTCGGCAAGCTCATAAATATCGGGCTCATATTCAAGAAGAATATCCTTGCCGACAACACCGATATCAGCCGCACCCTTTTCAACGTAAATTGAAACATCGCTGGGCTTTGACCAGAAATAGCGGACCTTATTTTCTTCATTTTCAAAAATCAGCTGTCTGTTCTTTTCCTTAATTGCCGGACAGCCGTAGCCGATTTTTTCAAACATTTCATAGACCTTTTCGCCGAGTCTTCCTTTAGGAAGGGCTATATTGAGATATTCCATTATTCCTCGGCTCCCTTCTTTGAAACGCTTACCTTTTCACGGTATTTGAGGGTTTCGGGCACAGTTGAAAGCACCTTGACACTCTTACCCTCGGAAATATATTTTTCCGCAACTGCCGCAACTGCCGCAGGAGAATCTTCATTTGTATAAGTTACAAGCACATCAACGTCATATTCACGGCTGTGCTTATCGTAAAGCTCAAGCAAATCGACATAAACGGCAAAGCCTATAGCCTGACAGTTTTTGCCGAGCTTTTGCAGGAGGTTGTCGTATCTGCCGCCGCTGAGAACGCTGAAAGGCACATCCTTGACATAGCCCCTGTAAATAACGCCGTTATAGTAGCTCATATCGTTTACAATGGAGAAATCGAGGTTGATGTGTTCACCCTCGCCCATTGCACTGAGCACGGAATAAAGCGCTTCCATTTCTTTGATAGCATCCGCCATTTTGTCGTTGATGACAAGTGCTTTGATTTTCGGCAGGGTTTCTTCAAAGCTGCCGTAAATCTCACAGAGGGAAACTATTTTTGCGCTCATTTCTTTTTCAATGCCGAACTGCCCACAGCAGTAAAGCATTTCGTGGGTGTCCTTTTTGCCGAGGAAGCCGAGCAGCTTTTCCTGCTGAACATCGCTTAAACCTGCCTGCTCAAACAGACCCGAAATAAAGCCCATATGGGAAATATCGAGAATGTAGCTTTCACTTATAAGCTTAAGGCTCTTTGCGGCAAGGAGTACAGCCTCTGCCATTGTGTAGGAATCAATTTCGCCGATGTACTCAAGGCCGAGCTGTGTGATTTCCTTATACTCCTTTGTGTCCTTTGAGGCTCTGTAGACATTCTCTTTGTAGTAAAGCTTCTGCGGCTGGGCAGAATTTGCGTTCTTTGCAATCGAAAGAGTAATATCGGGCTTGAGAGCATAGAGCTTGCCGTGAAGGTCCGTGAAGGTGATGATATTCTCCGTCTGTAAGAACTTCTTATATTCAAGATAGAGGTCATATTCCTCAAACTTGCTCATTTTAAAGCGCTTATAGCCGTACTGCTCATACAGCATACGCAGGTTATAAAGCACGGTTTCGTTTTTGTTGAAGGCTTCCATAGTTAACTCCTGTGAGAACTGATTTTAAATTAAAGTAACTTGTCTGTATCCGCAAGACGTATACGCTTTGAAACGATATATGTATGGCGTTTTTCATCGGCAGAGAAAATGCCGTAGGTTGATGTGACAAAAGTGCCGTCGGGCAATACAACGTTGCCGCAATAGCCGCAATCGCCGTTTGCAACCAGCTCGGGCTCGGTCTGATAGTTGAGATAGGTGTGGGCAAGTTTAATTCTGTACTGCCCTTCCCTGCCGTTTTTAAGGTCATCGTAAGTGCCGACCCAGGCTATCCAGCCCTCGCTGTACCAGCCACGGCCTTTGTGACCCTTTTCGATATACACCTTGTTCTTTTCGGGACAGCGCTCAATTGAACGGAAGGTTATAATCAGCCTGCCGTCGGGCAGATAGTCCGCCTTGTGCCTTTCGCCGTTAAGTGCGGCAGGAAGCTCAACGGGCTCCGACCAGGTTTTGCCCTCATCCTTTGAAAAGCTGATGAAGGAATTTACCTTTTTGGTGTTGCTTCTGGTGAGGATACATATCTCATCGCCCTTACCCATATCGGAGCGGACACACTCAACCTCGCACATATTGCTGCCCTTTTCCGTCTTGCGATATTTTGCAAAATACTTCTCGGGCTTGCTCCACTGCATTTCACCGTTTTTGTCGAAGGTGAGTATAGTTTTATAGTTGCGGAACTTTCTGTCGTGGAAAAGAGCCATCCACTTATCTACAAACTCTCCGTTTTCCTTGAGCCTTGTGAGAGATGCCATTGCAACGATTGTGTTCATACCCTTGTAAAAGAGCTTAAACTCGCTCCAGGTTTCGCCTTCATCGCAGGAAAGAGAGCAGTTGAAGCCGCCTGTTGTAGGCTCCGTGCCCCACTTGGGGTTGCCGCAGATAAGTATGAGCTTATCGGGTGTGCTCGGGTCTTTGAATTCAAGGCGGTAAACCGTGGGAGTTTCACGGGAGCCCTCCCAGGATTTCGGCGGATTTTCAACGCCGTTGACGTAGGTCACACCACCGTCCTTACTGCGGCGTGAAAGTGCCGCTCCCTTGCCGTGACCCTTGGGGAAGAAGGTGAGAATATCGCCGTTTTTGAGCAGTACCGAATCGGGATGGCCGAGGTAGCCCTCACCGTAATCGACAACACTCTGCTCATATAAATATTTAAGCTCCTCGGGTGTATTTTCGGGGCAGACAGACAAATCAATCTGCTTAACAGAATAGTTACTGCCCTTGCTCTTAATCTTTGAAAACAAACTCATTTTAGGTAACCCTCCTCAAAAAGTTTTTCTGCGCATCTTACGGATGCCATTGCGTCTTTACAATAAAAATCTGCACCTATCTGCTCGGAATATTCTTGGGTGAGCACTGCACCGCCGACCATAACCATGCAGTCGTGCTCTTTGCGCAGTAGCTCAATAGTTTCAGCCATATTAGGCACTGTAGTTGTCATCAGCGCACTTAAACCGACAAGCGTAACGCCGTTTTCTTTTGCCGATTTTACTATTTCTTCGGCAGGAACATCTCTGCCAAGGTCAATTATTTCATAGCCGTAGTTTTCAAGCAAAACTTTAACTATGTTTTTGCCGATATCGTGAATATCGCCCTTAACAGTGGCGAGTATGATTTTGCCTTTTTGTTGCGTTGTGCCTTCTGCCGAGAGATGTTTTTTGATAACATCAAACGCCGCAGAAGCCGCAGATGCGGCAAGCAGAAGCTGAGGAAGAAAGAGGCGTTTATTTTCAAACTGCAGGCCAACCTCATCAAGTGCAGGTATCAGATAGCCGTCGATAATTTCAACGGGCTTCTTTTCATTCAGAAGTTTTTCTGTTTCCTCCGCCGCTTTTTCGCTCATTCCCTTGATAACTGCTGTTTTCAGGTCGTCTGAAGTCTGAGCTGTTGCTTTCTGAACAGGCTTTGCATCTGCCTGAACACTGTTGACGGGATTGTTGGCGATATATTCAAGACAGCCCTTGTCGTAAGCGTAAAGCGCATTGTATGAATAATACGCATCCATCATAGCCGCATTCAGCGGATTAACTATGCCTGCGCTCAAGCCCTTCTGCATTGCGAGGGTAAAGAAAGCGGAGTTGATTTTTTCTCTGTTCGGCAGACCGAAGGAGATATTGGAAACACCGAGCACGGTATGGACACCGAGTGTGTTTTTAATATATTGGAGCGAATCAAGTGTCGGTAATGCGCCGACATCGCTTGTGCTTATTGTCATTGTAAGAGGGTCGATAATTATATCGGACTTATCTATTCCGTATTCAGCCGCACGGCTTATTATACGCTTTGCAATTTGGATTCTGCCCTCGGCTGTTTCGGGAATACCCTTTTCATCAAGAGTAAGTCCTACAACCATAGCACCGTATTTAGCTGCAAGAGGAAGAACGGTGTTGAGCGATTCTTCCGAGCCGTTTACGGAATTTATAAGGGGCTTGCCGACATAGGCACGAAGTGCTTTTTCGAGAGCGGCTGTATTTGAAGTATCTATCTGCAAGGGTAAATCGGTTACCTGTGAAACCTTTTTAACCGCCGCCTCAAGCACTCTCACCTCGTCGATTTCGGATATGCCGACATTGACATCGAGAATATCGGCACCTGCATTTTCCTGGTTGACAGCCTCGGTACAGAGATACTCGAGGTTGTTTTCTTTTAGTGCAGCTTTGAGTTTGGGCTTACCCGTGGGGTTTATACGCTCACCTATGAGCACGGTTTTATCGTTAAAGAATACGGTTTTTGCACGGGAGGAAACAAAGCTCTTTCTGCCCGAAACATCGGGTCTGTTAAGCGATATATCCTTGCAAAGATTCACAACCGCTTCAAGGTGTGCAGGTGTTGTGCCGCAGCAGCCGCCGACAGCAGAGCAGCCCATTTCGACTAATTTTTTTGCGCTTGCGGCAAATGAATCGGGTTTTACATCGTAGCTTGCAACTCCGTCAATAACAACCGGCATACCTGCATTTGAATTTATGAGTACGGGAAGCTTGGTAAAGCTTAAAAGCTCAGGTGCAAACTCCAGCATTTTATCGGGGCCGAAGCCGCAGTTGATACCAACGCCGTCAGCGCCGAGGCTTTCGATAAGCGCGGCGGCAGTAACAATATCCGCACCCGTCATCAGCCTGCCGTTTTCGTCAACCGTAAATGTAACCACAACGGGCAGAGAGGAATTTTCTTTTACCGCCAATACGGCGGCTTTGATTTCGGCAGTATCGGTCATTGTTTCGACAAGCACAAAATCCGCACCTGCCGCTTCGCCTGCTTTAACTGCCTTTGCAAAGCCTTCATAAGCCTTATCAAAAGTGAGCTCGCCCAGAGGCTCAAGAAGCTCACCCGTAGCCGTCATATCCAAAGCAACAAGTGCCTCCTTACCGCTTTGTGCAACAGCTTCCTTTGCAATTCTCACACCGCTTTTTGCAATTTCTTCTGTAGAGTAATCACCGCCGACTGCGGCAGAAAATGTGTTTGCGGTTATTATATTGCAGCCTGCCTCAAGATAGGCAAGGTGTACGCCTTTGACTTTTTCGGGCTGTTCGATGCTCCAGTAATCCGCCCTCTTACCCACGGGCAGACCAAGCGACTGCAGCATAGTGCCCATGGCACCGTCGCAGAAAAGAAGCTTTTTGCCGAAAACTTCGCTGAACTTCATTGGCCGTTTCCTCACTTTCCGATAATGTCAGAGAGATTTGTCATAATACTTTCAGCCACATCGGGCTTATTCATAGTGTAAATATGTATGTTATTGACACCGCTTGCTATAAGGTCAATAATCTGGTCGGTAGCGTAAGCTATGCCTGCCTGCTTCATAGCGGCAGGGTCATTTGCAAACTTATCCGCAATTGCTCTGAAGCGAAGCGGAATACCCGAGCCCGAAAGAGAAATAATTCTGTCAAGCTGGGCGCTGTTTGTGACAGGCATAATACCTGCAACAACGGGCACGGTAATACCCGCCGCCAGAAGGCGGTACATAAATTTATAAAACACATTGTTGTCAAAAAACATCTGCGTGGTAAAAAACTCACAGCCGCTTTCCGCCTTTATCTTAAGGCCGTCAAGGTCTGAGGCAAGGCTCGATGATTCGGGGTGGCACTCGGGATAGCAGGCGCCGCCTATGCAGAAATCGCCGTGCTGCTTAATCAGCGAAATGAGGTCGCTTGCGTGGGCAAAGGCACCGGGCACGGAAAGCTCACCCTTATCGCCTCTTAATGCGAGGATGTTTTCAATTTTATGTGCCTTGAGGCTTTCAATAATTGAAAGCAGTTTTTCTTCGCCGGTCGAAAGACAGGTAAGGTGTGCAAGGGCTGTTACACCGCAGTCCTCTACCTCACGGCTCAAATCGACGGTGTATTCGCTTGTGCCGCCGCCTGCACCGTAGGTAACGCTCATAAACGAAGGCTTGAGTGCGGCAATTTCACGCACAACCTGTTTTGCACCCGAAAGCTTATCCCACACTTTGGGAGGAAAAAGCTCGCAGGAAACATTGACCCTACCGTTACCCAGAATTTCGGCTACCTTCACGTAAAAACACCGCCCCATTAAATAATAAATATATTATAATATAACACAATCATTTGAGATATGCAAACAAAATTTTCTGTTTTTGTCACTTTCGTCATTCGGTAAAATATAAGCCGCTTTAAAGCACAAAATATGTATACTTTGCTGCGGTAAAGTGATAATACACTAAAGTGTTGCGATTATTTATACTTTTAGTTTACAAATTATTTACAATTATGCATTGCAGATAACCGATATTTATATTAAAATGTTATTTGTATAATTTTGCTCAAATAGAATAAAGGAGGACAAATGAAGAAGGTTATAGTTTATCTCAAGTATGCCGCAGGTTATATGGCACTCGGCGTAATCTTCCTTATCGTGCAGGCACTGTCCGAGCTGATACTGCCAAGCATGATGAGTGATATAGTCGACAAGGGCGTCATAGGCCTCAACGGTCAGGACGGTCAGATGCAGTTCATCATAGCGCAGGGCTTAAGAATGCTTGCCATAGCGCTTTTGTGCGTGTTTGCCGCAATCGGTGTAAACTTCTTTTCGACCAAGGCATCAGCCATAATTTCCCAAAGGATGAGGCACGATGTTTTTGAGCGTGTAACACAGTTTTCAAGCACCGAATTCGACAAATTCTCAACGGCTTCGCTTATTACAAGAACAACAAACGACATTCAGCAGGTACAGCAGATGCTCAGCCACGGCGTGCGTATGGTGTGCTTTGCCCCGATTATGGGTATAGGCAGTATCACGCTTGCACTTATGAAAAGCACATCGATGAGCTGGATTCTTGCCGTTGCCGTCGGTGCTTTGCTGACACTTATTGCAATAGGCTTTTCCGCCGCACTTCCTAAAATCAAGATAATTCAGTCATTAATCGACAGGCTCAACCTTGTCAGCCGTGAAAACCTTTCGGGTATGATGGTTATACGTGCTTTCGGCAACGAGCAGCACGAAGAAAAGAGGTTTGAGGGTGCAAACAACGACCTTCGCAAAACCAATCTCTTCATTCAGCGTGTCATTTCATTGCTCAACCCGTTTATGATTATAATTATGAATTTCACGCAGATTGCCGTTGTGTGGCTTGGCTCAAAGGCCATAATCAACAGCACGCTTGAAATCGGCGATATGATGGCTTACATCCAGTACGCAATGCACGTAATTATGTCGTTCCTGTTCATTTCGATGATATTCATAAACATTCCCCGTGCAATGGTTTCGGTCAACCGTGTGGGTGCAATTCTTGCAACGGAGCCTTCAATCAACAACGCCAAAAACGCCAAGCAGATTCGTTCGGCAAGAGGCGAAATTGCGTTTGAGAACGTTTCCTTCAAGTACAAGGATGCCGATGACTGCGTGCTCGAAAACATAAGCTTTACTGCCCTGCCCGGTCAGACAACCGCCTTTATCGGCTCAACGGGCTCGGGTAAATCAACACTTATAAACCTTATTCCGAGGTTTTACGATGTTACCCAAGGTACAATCCGCTTTGACGGCACGGACATAAGAAAAATCGACCTTCACAGCCTGCGTGAAAACATAGGCTACGTACCGCAGAAGGGTGTGCTTTTCAAGGGCACGGTTGAAAGCAACTTAAAAATCGGCAACAATAACGCCGATACGGATACTGTAAGCTCCGCACTCACCACCGCACAGGCACGCTTTGTTGCCGATATGCCCGACGGAATAAATTCCGAAATTTCTCAGGGCGGTACAAACGTCAGCGGCGGTCAGAGGCAGAGGCTTGCAATTGCAAGAGCACTTGTCAAGAAGTCACCCGTTTATATTTTTGACGACAGCTTTTCGGCACTCGACCTCAAAACCGATGCCGCACTGCGAAAGGCACTCAAGGGCTACACGAAGGATGCAACCGTGCTGATAGTTGCACAGCGTGTGAGCACGATAATGAACGCAGAGCAGATTATTGTGCTTGACGAAGGCCGAATAGTCGGCAAGGGCACACACAAAGAACTGCTGAAAACCTGTACACAATACCGTGAGATTGCGGAATCACAGCTTGCAAAGGAGGAGTTGGAATGAGCAGAAACAAAAAGCGCACTCCCCCACCCGAAAAGCTTGGCAGAAACGGCAGACCGGTTGAGAAAGTAAAGGATTTCAAGGGCACAGTCAAAAAGCTGCTTAAACTTATAGCACCGTTCAAATTCAAGTTTATTCTGATTGTTTTCCTTGCCGCCTGCTCTTCACTTTTCGCCGTTATTGGCCCGAAAATCCTCTCGCAGGCAACAAACGAGGTTCAGTTCGGCGTTGAGCGTATGCTTGCAGGCACAGGTTCAATTGACCTTGAGAGAGTTGCCGAAATACTGATACTTCTTATTATACTCTATCTTATCAGCGCATCCTTCAGCTATATGCAGTCGTTTATAATGTCGGGCGTTACGACCAGACTTTCTTTCAATTTAAGAAACACGATAATGCAGAAAATCAACCGCATTCCCCTCGGCTTTTTCCACAGCCAGAGTCAGGGTGACGTGCTTTCCCGTATAACAAACGACGTTGATACGCTTGAAAACGCACTTACCCAATGCATAACACAGATTGCCACAAGCGTTACAACGCTTATCGGCGTACTGACAATGATGCTTATTACCAGTCCCCTTATGACGCTGATTATAATTATAACCGTGCCTGTATCAATGGTGATAGTCAGAAATGTTGTAAAGCTCTCCCAGCCGCATTTCCGCAAGCAGCAGAAATTCCTCGGTGCGGTTAACGGACACATTGAGGAAATGTACGGCGGACACCTTGTATTAAAGGCTTTCAACGGTGAAAAAAGAGCTATCGAAGAATTTGACGAGCTTAATGTTCAGCTTGCCGAAAACGCAAGGAAGGCAGAATTCCTTTCCGGACTTATGATGCCGCTTATGGGCTTTATAGGCAACCTCGGCTATGTTGTTGTATGTATAGTCGGTGCGGTTATGGCATCAGGCGGAACACTTTTAATCGGTGATATACAGGCATTTATCCAGTATGTAAGAACCTTCAATCAGCCGATTAACCAGCTTGCAAACATCTCCTCGCAAATGCAGAGAATGGCTGCAGCCGCAGAAAGAGTTTTCGAATTCCTTGAAGTAGCCGAAGAGGATGACTCAAAGGCAACGCTCAAGCTTTCCGATGTTGAAATTGAAGGAAATATCACCTTTGACCACGTTAAATTCGGCTACGAGGGCACAGACAAAATTGTTATAAACGATTTCTCCGCAAAGGTAAAAAGCGGTCAGAAAATTGCAATTGTCGGCCCGACAGGTGCAGGCAAAACCACAATGGTCAAGCTGATTATGCGCTTTCACGAGCTGACGGACGGCAGAATTCTTATTGACGGTCACGACCTTACCTGCTTTGACAGGCACGACCTGCGACAGGAAATTGCAATGGTGCTTCAGGACACCTGGCTTTACAGCGGGACGATTATGGAAAACATCCGCTACGGCAAACTCGATGCGACGGATGAAGATGTTATAAAAGCCGCAAAAACCGCTCAGGTTGACCACTTCGTACGCACCCTGCCCGAAGGCTACCAGATGATGATGAACGAGGAAACAACCAACATTTCGCAGGGTCAGAAGCAGCTGCTCACAATAGCCCGTGCGATACTTGCCGACCCGAAGATACTCATTCTTGACGAAGCGACAAGCTCGGTTGACACGAGAACGGAAATCCTTATTCAGAAGGCTATGGATAACCTTATGAAGGGCAGAACAAGCTTCATTATTGCCCACAGACTTTCGACAATACGCAACGCAGACCTTATACTCTGTATGAACAACGGCGATATTGTTGAGCAGGGCAACCACGAGGAGCTTATGGCACTCGGCGGATTTTACGCAAACCTTTACAACAGCCAGTTTGAAAAAACGAACGCATAAACGCACACAAAAAAGCGATGCAAACCGTTTGGTCTGCATCGCTTATATTTTAATTATTTATCAAAAAATATGGAATTTAACTACAATGCCTGCAAAGACGATTGAGACAACGGAAAGAAGCTTGATAAGTATATTGATAGACGGACCGGAGGTATCTTTGAAAGGGTCACCTACCGTATCGCCTACGACAGCCGCCTTATGAGCGTTACTGCCCTTACCGCCGAGAACACCTGTTTCAATGTACTTCTTTGTGTTATCCCATGCACCGCCTGCATTTGACATAAACACAGCCATCAGGAAGCCTGTTGCGGTTGCACCTGCAAGCATACCTATAACGCCGTTGTAGCCGAGAATAAGACCAACGGCTATGGGTGCGGCAACGGCAACAATTGTGGGAAGTATCATTTCCTTAAGGCTTGCCTTTGCACAAAGGTCAACACAGGAAGCGTAATCAGCCTCACCTGTACCGTCAAGCAGACCCTTGATTTCCTTGAACTGTCTTCTGACCTCTACAACAATACTTCTTGCTGCCTTACCGACGGATTCCATCGTAAGTGCGGCAAAGATAAACGGCAACGCTGCACCGATGAGCAGACCTGTAAGCACGGTGGGATTCATAAGGCTCATATCAATCTTAATATCTGCGCCGCCTACTTCCTTGACCTTTTCGACATAGCTTGCAATAAGAGCAAGGGCGGTAAGTGCAGCTGAACCGATTGCAAAGCCCTTACCTGTAGCGGCTGTTGTGTTGCCGAGAGCATCAAGAGCATCTGTTCTTTCACGTACCTTCGGATCCATTCCGGTCATTTCGGCGATACCGCCTGCGTTATCGGCAATAGGACCGTAGGCATCGGTTGCAAGGGTAATACCGAGCGTTGAAAGCATACCGACGGCAGCAACGGAAATGCCGTAAAGACCGTTAGCAGAATTTGCAAAACCGCCTGCAAAGCCGAAGGCCATCATTACACACGCACCGACAATGATTATCGGCAGAGATGTCGAAAGCATACCGAGGCTCATACCGCTGATTGCGATTGTTGCAGAGCCCGTAGAAGCGGTCTGAGCCAGCTTCTTGGTGGGGTTATATGTGTCGGAGGTGAAATATTCGGTGGATGCGCCGATAAGAACACCTGCGGCAAGACCCGAAATCATTGAAAAATAAACGCCGATATTTTCTTTACCGAGAATAAACCAGATTACGGGGAAAGCGAGTGCAGCAATTATGACGGCACTCGTATTTGTACCTCTGCGCAGTGCCTTGAGCAGGTTTCTCTGATTTGTGCTTTCCTTTGTGCGGACAAGAGAAGTACAGAAAATCGAAACAATAACGCCGAGTGCCGAAATAAGAAGCGGCACAGCCATAGCCTTGATATCGCTGAAAGCAACGACACCGAGTGCGGAAGAAGAAATAATCGAGCCGACATAGGATTCATAAAGGTCGGCACCCATACCTGCTACGTCACCGACATTATCGCCGACATTATCGGCAATAACGGCAGGGTTTCTCGGGTCATCCTCGGGAATGCCTGCTTCTACCTTACCGACAAGGTCTGCGCCGACATCGGCAGCCTTTGTGAAAATACCGCCGCCGACACGGGCAAAAAGTGCCATTGAAGAAGCACCCATACTGAAGGTGAGCATAGCCGAGGTGATATCGGCTATTTCAAGCTTAAAGACATATTTAAGCAAAATAAACCATATTGAAATATCAAGCAGGCCAAGACCTACAACAGTAAAGCCCATAACAGAGCCTGCGGAAAAGGCAACATTGAGTCCCCTGTTGAGGCTGTTGCTGCACGCCTGAGCCGTTCTTGCGTTTGAACGGGTTGCAATGGTCATGCCGATAAAGCCGGACAGACCCGAGAAAAAGCCGCCCGTAATAAAGGCAAAGGGCACAAACCAGGTAAGCGCCCCCAAAGCCGCCATTACAACAAGCACGGCAAACATACCTGCAAAGAAGATACCGACAATTTTGTACTGACGCTTAAGGTATGCCGAAGCACCAGTACGGACAAAACCTGAAATCTGCCTCATTCTGTCCGTACCGGGCTCAAACTTAAGCACCTTGTACGCTTTAAGGCCTGCAAAGCCGAGCGCAATAATTGCACAGGCAAGCGTGGCCAAAGCCATAATAACATCCATTATTACTCATCCTTTCAAACATTTAAAAGTATTTATTTAATAAGCTTCAAAGCTCTGTATTGTTGCAAAGCCTCTGTGCTTTTCGATTACGAGCCTGATTTTTCTTGTTCTGAAATGGTATTTAAACTCGCAAAGGCGCTTTGTACCGATAACAGTATCCTCTGCAACCTTTTTCCATTTACCCTCCTGTTCGACATAGAGAGTAAACTCCTCTATCTGCTGCCCTGTTTCAATGTTTTCTTTAAGTACAACACGGTCAACGTCGTATTCGTCACCCATATCCAGTATGAGCTCCGGTTTTTTCGTATTAAAGCCCGAATGCCAGTAGCCCTGCTTATCGGGCAGAGCACGGGTAGCCGAATGAAGCTCGTCAAGCTGACAGTCAGCCTGCATTGAAGAGTCAAGTGCAAGGTTATCCTCAAAATGAAGCGAAAGCACGGCACCGAAGGTCATAAGAGTTTCAACGTCTTTTTCGTTCATCATGCCGTCGGGCTGAGGAGCAAGGCCGACCATCATAGAGCCGTTTGCACCGACAGAGCCTGCATAAATCTTTTCAAGCTTTGAGAGCGGTTTGATTGACAAATCCTGTGCCTTTTTGTAAAACCAGCCGTCACGCAGAGGAATACAAACCTCTGCAGGATAAAAGATAAACTCATCAAACTTCTTGATTTTCTTGACACTGCCGATATCGGGCTGAGTGTAATCGGGCGTGTATTTTGACGGGATAAACTCACAGGTTTCCTCGTCAAACAGTCTGTAGTGCGAGGGCACAACACTCCACTCGCTTATACGGCACACACCCTTGTCGTTACCGCACCAGCGCACATCGGGGCCGCAGTTTGTGATTGCGGCATTGGGCTGAAGACGGCGGATGAGCTTAAAATAGGCTGACCAATCGTACTGCTGTACTGCACCGTTTCTGCCCTCACCCGTTGCTCCGTCAAGGCGTACGCAGTAGAGCTCGCCGTAATTGGTGAGAAGCTCTTCAAGCAGATTCATAAAGAATTTGTCGTATTTCTCACCCGTGCCGAAGCTCTCCTCATGCAAATCAAGCGGAGAAATGCAGATACCGAATTTAAGACCGTATTTTTCGCAAAGACGGCTGACATCGGCAACGACGTCACCCTCACCGTCCATCCATTGACAGGATTTAACGGAATAATCGGTATGTTTTGTCGGCCAGAGGCAGAAGCCGTCGTGATGCTTGACATTGAGCACCAGCGCCTTCATGCCGCTGAGCTTTGCTATTTTGACCCATTGCTCGGGCTTATATGCTGTGGGGTTGAACAAATCAATCTCCTCAAAGCCCGTGCCGTATTCTCTGCCGCTGAAGGTGTTCATACCGAAATTGATAAGGCCTGCATACTCGACCTTCATCCAGTCAAGCTGGCGCTTACTCGGTACAGCCGCAACGGCTTTTTCAAGAAAATCCTTAGCCATAATTCAAAGTGACGGAAAAATCTTTCCGTTTCTCCTGTACTGTATAATAGTGAAAACAGGGCGGCAACGCCGCCCGTAAATATTAAACAAAATCTTTTCTGACGCTGTCGTTGACAACTGTAGGGTTGAACTCAAACGCAGCAACATCGCCTACTGCACAGTCAACCTCCGTAACGTCAAGAATCAGGTCTGTAAGGCCGACCTTGCCTATAACGCTGACCTTTTTGCCGTTAACAACGGCGGACAAAGTCTGGTCTGCACCGAAGCGTTTAACCTTGCGAAGCAGAGAATTTACCTTTTCTGAAGTGTTGAAGGCAACCTCTGTTTTGCTAAGACCGTAGCCGTCGCAAACACCCAGTGGCACAACAGCCGCCCTTGTTTCACGGGTGGTTTTATACGCTTCGCCGTAACACACAAAGTGGTTAGCAGGCAGAGTTTTGATTGAAATAATCTCGCACTCCATAAACCCAACCTTTTCAAGACCGAGTGTATTCGGCACGGCAATTCTGCCAAGCAAGGCAGAGCCAAGACGCACGGCATCGAAATGATATTCGGGGTATTTCACAGCCGCCGCAGAAGAGCAGATATGCTTCTTTAAGCCTGTGCACCCTGCCGCTTCAACAGCCACAACCATTGTATTAAAACGGCTGACCTGCAACTTTACAGATTCGGAGCTTGAAGAAAAAGCGTTGTAGAAATGGGAATAAATGCCCTCAAAGCAGATATTTTCACTTGTTTTATATGCCTTGATTATGTCTTCTTCCTCACCGGGCATAAAGCCGAAGCGGCCGAAGCCTGTATCCAGCATAATGTGTGCTGTTGCTTTTTTGCCGCAGTCCCCTGCCGCTTTATTGAGAAGACCTGCGGTAAAGATACTGTCAACAGTTGCAATTATATTCAGCTCAACAACCGTTTTTGCGCTTTTTTCGTCAAACGGCGGTGAGAGAAGCAGAATATTGCTCTCAATACCGTTTTCACGCAGCTTCACAGCCTCGTCAACACGGGAAACGGCAAGCGTAGCCGCACCGTTTTCGGTGAGGAGCTTTGCCATATTCACAAGGCCGAGGCCGTAGCCGTTGCCCTTTACAACGCAGATAACCTCTGCCGTGGGGCAATGGGTGCGCATTCTGTTGAGATTGGAAACAATCAGTTCTTTTTGTACAACGTATCTCAAGGCTTAATGACCCTTTCTGAGCTTCTTGCGGAGTTTCTGCGCAAACTCCATTCCCTTGTAAACAAGAGGATTGTAGATATAGTAAAAATCGCCTATGAACTCGGTAATTTCGGGACAGAAGCCCTTTTTGAAGCGGTAAAGACCGTAGAGAGGATTGTTTTCGTCAAGGTCGCCCGAAATGCCACGGAAGTCATAAATTCGGCAGCCGAGCTCAACCGACCAGCGAATCATTTCCCACTGGAGAAGGTAGTTGGGCATCTTATTGCGCTCTTCGTTGGAGGAAGCACCGTAGAGATACCACACCTTGTCGCCGCAATGAATGGCAAGAGTGCCTGCAATTGCCTTACCCTCACTGTATGCCATATAAATTCTGGCATCGTCACCGTAGGCCTCTACCATTCTTCTGAAATAATCGGCAGGACGGATTGAGAAATTGTCTCTCTCGCCTGTTTCAATCATAATTTTGTGGAATTCCTCTGCCGCTTCAGCGCCCTTGATTACAACCTCAACGTTGTTCTTTTTGGCAACACGCACCTTGTAGCGGTGGCGTGAGTGGAAGCCTGCAAAGACCTCATCCTCGGTTTTGCCGTCAACATCAAGACGGATTACAAAACGGGGCTGGATACCCTCAAAATTCTTTGAGCGTTCACCGACCTTAAAACCGTAATCAACAGCCATTTTTTCGTACTCGGTATCGTCAACCTTTGTGTCGGTATCCACCTGAAGCACGTAGCCGCCGAATTCCTTGGCTATTCTTTTTGCACCGTCCATAAGTTCTGTAAAAACAGCCTTGTCGTGCAAATCGCAGACGGGGCCACGGGGTGCGTAAAGCATACTGAAAGGAATGCCGCCGGGCAGACGGCGGATGATAACCGCCATTGTGCCCTTGATTGTACCGTCTGAATCACGGCAGATTATGCCACGCCATATCCAATTGTTTTTAACCTTTGCCCATGCGCTTTGCTGCATAAAATGACCCTTGGGGTGGCTTGCCACAAAAGCGTCAAATTCTTTAGCCGCATCGGCTTTGATAATCTCTGTCAAAGTAAAATTCCTGTCCTTTATTTATTATTCAACAGCAATTGCTGCAGGGAACTCTGTGGGAGCGGCACCCATAGCCATTGCAAGGCGGCGTGCAATTTCTTTGTTATTTATTGCCTCGCCTTCTTCAATGAAATTGTCGCTGCCGTAAACGAGCAGAGGAACGTTAGCCCCGGAGTGACCGCCGCTGTTGAACTTATACTCGCCGTTCTTATATGAAATAGCGCCTGTTTCGTGGTCGGCTGTGATAACAACAAGAGTGTTACCGTCAGCCTTTGCATACTCGATTGCAGCCTTGACTGCAAGGTCAAATTCTTTAGCTGCTATCTTCATATTGGCTTCCTCGTTGCTGTGGGAGTGCTTGTCTATGTGAGCACCTTCAACCATAAGGAAGAAGCCGTCCTCATCGTCGTCAAGCATATCAATAGCCTTTGTTGTGAGAGTGGAAAGACTGGGAGAATCTGCACCTGTGTCGGGTGCCCAAACGTTACCTGCAAACTGACCGAAGGAGCGTGTACCGGGCTGAACAGCCTCAAACTCTGCCGTTGTGTCGATAAGAGTCCAGCCGTACTCGTTGGCATACTCATCGTTAACAAGTCCGCTTGTTGCAGACCAGATAAGGTCAAGGTCAGACTCTTCAATCTGTTGTCTTGTGATTTCTTCACCCTCGTCACGGTCGAAAATGTGAGCGGAGAAGCCGCCGGGAGTTGCGCCGTGGTTGTTGTCGGATGTAACGATACCCGTCATCATGCCGTAGGAGTGAGCAAGCTCACTGAGGTTCTGAGGAACATAGGCAACCGCATACTGATCCTGCGGAAATACGCCGATTGCGCCGTTGTTGGTACGAACAGCGCAGGAAAGAGCTGTTGCACCTGCTGCAGAGTCTGTAACAATATTGTTTGAGGAACGTGTCTTGGATTCGCCGTGGTAATCGGTCATAGAGAACATATATGCTTCTTCAATGCCGTATTCCTGCTCCATCCAGTCGATATGGTAAAAGCCCATACCGTCGCCTATCATAAGAATAACATTGTCGTAATCGCCGGGGTCAAGAGCTTCATCGGTATTTACCATTGAATTGAAAGAAAGGTTAAGTGACATCAGTGCTGCAATAATAGCAGAAATGATTTTGATAAAAGGGGTGCCTTTGATAAAGTTAACAAATTCAAGCATTTTGGCTTCCTCCGTTTTGGAATTATTTTGTTCATAAAATTATACTCTTATTTATAAATCATGTCAACTGTTAATATTATAATTATCTATAAATAAAGGGTGTTGTATTTTTGTAAAAATATGCTATAATAGTAAAGATTATATTTAAAATATGGTATCAGGAGGTAAAAACTATGTCAAAGAAGCCATATTACATTACCACGGCTATTGCGTACACTTCACGCAAGCCCCACATCGGAAATTCCTACGAAATTGTTTTAACGGACGCTATTGCCCGTTTCAAGCGAATGCAGGGCTATGACGTTTTCTTTCAGACAGGCACGGACGAGCACGGTCAGAAGATAGAGGAATACGCAAAGGATGCAGGCGTTTCCCCCAAGGAGTATGTTGACAAGGTTGCAGGCGAAATCAAGGACATCTGCGACAGACTCAACACCACCTATGACAAATTCATCCGCACAACCGATGAAGAACACGAAAAGTGTGTACAGAGGATTTTTAAAAAGCTGTACGACAAGGGTGACGTTTACAAGAGTGAATACGAAGGCTGGTACTGCGTACCCTGCGAAAGCTTCTTTACGGACAGCCAGCTTGTTGACGGCAAGTGCCCAGACTGCGGCAGAGAAGTAAGAAGAGAAAAGGAAGAAGCCTATTTCTTCAAGATGAGCAAATACCAGAAGCAGCTTGAAGAATATATCGAAGCCAATCCGAATTTCATTTATCCCGAAGCCCGTAAAAAGGAAATGATAAATAACTTTATCAAGCCCGGCCTTCAGGATTTGTGTATTTCCCGTTCAACTTTCAAATGGGGTATCCCCTTCCCAGGCGACGAAAAGCACGTTATTTACGTTTGGGTTGATGCTCTGCTCAACTACATCACGGGTCTCGGCTACGACCCCGACGGCAGCAGCGAGCTGTACAAAAAGTACTGGCCTGCAGATGTGCATATTATCGGTAAGGATATCGTGCGTTTCCACACGATTTACTGGCCGATAATGCTCATGGCACTCGGTGAGCCACTGCCCAAGCAGGTTTACGGCCACCCGTGGCTGATGGTCGGCGCAGACAAGATGTCAAAATCCCGTGGCAATGTTATCTATGCGGACGACCTTGCAGACCGTTTCGGCGTTGATGCGGTAAGATACTACCTGCTTGCCGAAATGCCCCACGCTGCTGACGGCTCACTGACCTACGAAACACTTATTGAGCGCTACAATTCCGACCTTGCAAACACACTCGGCAACCTTGTAAACCGCAGTGTTGCAATGGTCAAGAAATATTTTGACGGTGTGCTTCCTGCGCCGACTGCACCCGAAGCACTTGATGACGAGCTCAAGGCTGTTGCACTTGACTCCGTAGCAAAGTGTGC
This sequence comes from Clostridia bacterium, assembly GCA_017516745.1. Lineage (GTDB taxonomy): Bacteria > Bacillota > Clostridia > Oscillospirales > Acutalibacteraceae > UBA8612. Next base: position 108,095 of record JAFXBF010000001.1, on the reverse strand, counting down.
AAAGAAGATGGACAGCTTCTGCATTGCCGATGCCGTTAATGAGGTTATGGCAGTTGCAAAGCGTTCCAACAAGTATATTGACGAAACAATGCCCTGGGCTCTTGCAAAGGACGAAGCAAAAAAAGAACGCCTCGGCACGGTTATGTATAACCTGATTGAGAGCATCCGCTTTATTGCTGTTGGACTCAAGCCCTTTATGCCCGAAACAGCAGAGAAGATTCTTGCACAGATTGGCTGTAACATCGACACCTACGAGAGCCTTTCAAGCTTCGGTGCAACACCTGCAGGTACGGTTATGGGCGAGGCTGCTCCCCTCTTCGGCAGAATTGATGCCGAAAAGCTGCTTGCCGAAATTGAGGCAGAAAACGCCGCAAAGGCAGCCGCAGAAGAAGAGAAGAAGCCTGCTTTTGAAGAGATGGAGCCCATTGCAATTGACGATTTTGCAAAGGTCGACCTGAGAGTAGCAAAGGTTGTTGACTGCAAGCCCGTAAAGCGTGCAAAGAAGCTGCTTGAGCTCACCCTTGATGACGGCACAGGCACACCCCGTACGGTCGCAAGCGGTATTGCACTTTACTACAAGCCCGAAGACCTTATCGGTCACAACGTAATTGTTGTTGCAAACCTCAAGCCTGCAACACTCTGCGGTGTTGAAAGCAGAGGTATGATTCTTGCAGGCGGCGAGGACGATGTAAAGGTTGTATTTGTTGACTATCTTGAGCCCGGCGCAAAAATCAGATGATGTACGAAAATATATTTGACACCCACGCTCATTACGACGACGACAGCTTTGACGAAGACCGTTTTGAGCTGCTTGACGAAATGTTTGAAAGCGGTGTGAGCGGTATAATCAACTGCGGTTGCACGGTTGAAAGCAGTAAAAAAAGCATAGAATTTGCCGAAAAATATGACAAAATCTATGCAGCCGTCGGTATTCATCCACAGAATGCTGCAGAAGAAAACGAAGACGCCATAGAACAGATTGAAAAGCTGGCAAGTCACGAAAGGGTTGTGGCAATAGGCGAAATCGGCCTTGATTACCACTATGATTACACGCCCAAAGAAATGCAGCTTGAATGGTTTGAAAAGCAGATACTTCTTGCAAAAAAGCTGAATTTACCTGTAATCGTGCACGACAGAGAGGCTCACGCCGACTGCCTTGAACTGATTTTAAAGCACAAGCCCCGTGGTGTAATGCATTGCTTTTCGGGCAGCGTTGAAACAGCAAAACAGTTAACCGATATCGGCTTTTACATCGGACTTGGCGGAAGCGTAACCTTCAAAAACGCCAAAAAGCCTGCCGAGGTTGCCGCAAGCGTTGATATTTCAAGGCTTCTGCTTGAAACGGACTGCCCGTATATGACGCCCGTCCCCTTCAGAGGAAGGCGCAACAATTCCGCACTGATTGCCCACACCGCAGAAAAAATTGCAGAGCTGCGAGGCATAACGGCACAGGATATAATCAACACAGCAACACTCAACGCAAAAAAGCTGTTCAACATCAAATAATAATTCACAAAAAAGAACAGGTGCAGATGCATCTGTTCTTTTCTATATTGTCTTAAGCACAAAAGCACGGGACTTGCGGAAAAACTCCGTAAGTCCCGTTAATTATAGGTTTATTAAATTAACCGAAGATTGTTGCGATGAGGTTAAGGGGAAGAATGCTGAGAAGGAAACGGACGGGAACGTCGCAGATAATTGTTGCGATTGAGCCCCAATCGAAGAATGTGCCGATGGGGTCTGCTTCGGGTGCGCCGTCATACTCAAGGGTAAATGCCTGAGTGTACATAACGCCGCCGTAGCCGTAAGCCTCTGCTCTGACGTAGCTGCCTATTTTGTCCGAATACTCGTCAAGGTCGATTGTGTTGCCGACGTGGATAACCTTGCCGTCTGCAATCCAATGAACAACGAGAGCGTTTTGAGCTGTGAGGGCAATTGTATCCTCTGCTTCGTCAACAACAACGTTTGTGAAGAGCGGAGAAGCAGCATCGGCAGGTGCTTCGTATTTTCCGCCTTCGTCTCCGTTTGCGTGGTCAATATCGCTCTGTGCGATAATCTGGTCGAGAGAAGCTATCATATTCTGTGCTTCGGGAGCGTTAATAGCCTTAAGCTCATCACGCAGGGCTACCTGCTCGTCGTAGTTACCGACATATTTACTTGCGGCAAAGAACTCACCGGCAGCCATATTCTTCTGAAGGTTTGCGGCTGTGTTGGAGGGCATATAGTGAACCGTATAGCCTGAATCAACAATGCCGAGGTTATGTGCGTCCGATGTGGCAATTGCAAAAACGCTTCTGCCCTGAGGAATAAGGTCACCGAGCATAATATCCCACAGCTTTCTGTCAAAGCGTGTTCTGCCGTCGCCCTTACTGTTGATATCAATACCGATACAGGTATCGTTTTCAAGAAGGAGAGTTTCAAACTTATTTATCTTGTAGCGGTAGCTGACATCATCCTTATTGTATGCGTCTGCTGTGTATATTTCGTCACGTGCGTTGGTGTATTCACCGGGGTGGTTGATAACGGAAAGACCGCCGAGCTTCTGGACAGCCTTGATAGGTGTTGCATAGTCGCTTGTGCCGCCTACTCTGCCGTGGCCGTATTCGACAAACCAGGAGTTAACGTGAGCATTATTGAAGGATGTGGGGTTGTTTTCAATGCCGTAGGGTACGCTCATCATATCCTGACCCTTTGTGCCGTCGGCAAGGGTCTGATAATAATATTCATCACCTGTTTCGGACTTTACAACCGTATACAGGTTACCGTTGGAGGCTGTGCCGCTTTCGGCAAGGACATCATCGATAACCTTACCGTTGTCGAAAAGGCCGAGGATTTTCATTGCGGGAACGTGGTACTGATTCTGAACTGTGTAGCCGTAGAAATTTGTACCGTGGTCGGTAATGGCAAGGACATCAAAGCCGAGCTCATAGTGTCTTTCTACCATTTCGGGCAGAGTGTTGCTGCCGTCGCTGAAAACGGTGTGGCTGTGAAGGTCTGCCTTATAGGTGTTGTATGTTGCGAAATCGACACCGGCATAGGGGTTGGTGATTTTGTAATCAACATCGCCCGAAGCGAGTGACAGCGGAGCCATAGCAACCAGCATAGTTGCGCTGACAGCCGCACAGAAAACTTTTTTGCCGAAATTCTTAATTTTCATCGGAACGCCTCCTGATTTTTTTATTAATAATTAATAATTATTTTATCACTTTTGAAATATTTGTCAACTTTTTATTTTACCTGCTCGGCGGAATATTTCATTGCCACGTCGAGCAAAAATGAGTAAAACGGCTTGAAGGATGCGTAAATCGGTCGGATCTTTTCAATGAAGGCACTGTCGCCGAGCTCATTTAGATTCGGGAAATAAAACGAAAAGAATATACTTTTTACGTTGTAATACGGCTCAAGCACTGCCATCGGGCAGCCGGGTTTTGTTTTTTTGTAAAAATCACCGCCGAAAACAGCACCTGCTCTTTCGGCAAGGATAACCGCATCGTAAAAATCGTCGGGTCTTGCGGCTATTTCTTCACGGTAAAGCTCCATAAACCTTGGAGGTGCGTAATATGTGCCGATTCCGCCCGAATATCCGTTTTGTGCCACCTCAAACCACATACAAGGGAAATACGGTAAGGCACGCTTATCACGCATAAACATAGCCCAGAGATTTTCCCTGTAAAGGCTCTTGTCCTTGGTAAAGCGTGTGTCACGCCTTACACGGGATACCATTTTCGTGGGCACGATCGGTATTTCGTCGTCAATCTCCCCTATTGTGTCGGCAAGGGCACAGATGACCTGCTGCATCGGGATTGTGATACCCTCTTTGATTTGCTTTTTGTGCTCCTCGTAAAACTCCCTGCTGTTGCGGAAGCGGTTTTCGCTCAGAAGCATCAGCGTTTCGGGGGTTATACCGTTGTATTTATATTCACTCATCCGAGTAAGCCTCTCTTATAAATTTCCTGTGCGGCAAGCATTACGCCGATTTTGCCGCTGTCAAAATTGAGTGAGCCCTGCATCCACACGGCAAACGGCTCACGAAGCGGAGCATCCGACGAAAGCTCTATTGATGAGCCGCCCGTAAATGCACCGGCTGACATAATAACCTGGCTGTCATAGCCCGGCATATCCCACGGCTCGGGGCTGACGTTGGAGTCAATCGGTGCACCTTTTTGCATACCCTGGCAGAAAGCAATAAGTGTTTCGGGGTTGCGGAGCTTTAGTGCCTGAATGATATCAACACGTTTTTCGTTTGAAGAAGGTGTAGTTTCATAGCCAAGCTGTTCAAATAAACTTGCGGCAAAGACAGCGGTTTTGAGTGCTTCGCCGACAATATGAGGAGCATTGAAAAGACCCATAAACATACTTCTCGTCTGACCGAGTGAAGGCCCGACCTCTCTGCCGAGACCCGGCACAGTCATACGGTAGGCACATTTTTCGACAAGGTCTGCCCTGCCCGAAATATAACCGCCGCATTTGGCAATACCGCCGCCGGGGTTTTTGATAAGCGAGCCTGCAATAATGTCTGCACCGTGCGAAATCGGCTCTGTACGCTCAACAAACTCACCGTAGCAGTTATCTACCATAATAACCGCATCGCTCTTGTTTTTAACGATTTTTGCTATTTTTTCTATATCTTCAACGCCGAGGCTGGGTCTTAACGAATAGCCCCTTGAACGCTGGATATAGACCATTGCGATTTTTTCTTCAAGGGCTTTTTCTATGCCCTCATAGTCAACCGTACCGTCGGGCAGCAAATCGACCTGCTTGTATGTAACGCCGAAATCCTTGATTGAGCCCATACCGCTGCCCGAAAGACCGATTACGGAATGAATCGTGTCGTAGGGTGTGCCCGTGACGCAGAGCATTGTGTCGCCCGGACGAAGCATACCGAAAAGGGCTATACCGAGGGTATGCGTACCGCAGGTCATACTGTGGCGGATAAGTGAGTCCTGAGCACCAAGGCTGTCGGAAAGCACTTGGTCGAGCACATCTCTGCCTCTGTCTCCGTAGCCGTATCCCGTTGATTCGGTGAAATGGCTTTCGTTTACGCTGTTTTTAACAAAGGCGGCAAGCACCTTTTCCTGATTATAAGCCCTTACGGCATCAATTTCGGCAAAGGAAGCAGAAGCTGCCTCCATTGCTTTTTGCGATGCACGGGCTATTGTATCGTCAACTTTAAAAAAACTGTTCATTTCACAAATACCTACTTAAATTTACGCTTTAACCTCTGCCCAAACGTCAACGCTCTTAAAGCCCAAGTTTTGATAAAAACCGTTGAGGTAAGGCAGGCAGCGAAGATATACTGTTTTTTCGCCGAATGAATTTATAAGGTTTTTTGCAAGACCCTGTTTTCTGTAGTCTTTATGGGTTGCAACCGCACCGAGCAGAGCTCTGTCACCGTCGATATGAAGCAAGGAAGCAGTTGAAATAATTTTACCGTCTTTTCTTATAAAGCGCATATCGGCAGTACCCTTGTTGAGTCTGTGGCTGATATCGGCAAACCACCCGTCAAACTCGCCCTTGATTTCAAGCAGCTCAAAAAGCTCTTTGTAATCTGCAAGTTTTTCGGGCCTTTCGTATTCGCATCCTGTTGCTTCAACAGGGTCTCTGCGCCACACCTGACCGCAGGCACAGGCAAAAAGCTCAAGGCTTACAACATCCCTTGCACGGCAGAGGATATTGGTATAGCCTATTGTTTTGATAAATTCGGCAAGCTCCTCATAATCTGCACGGAGAGTTGACCAGAGGACGATTTCACCGCCGTGAGAGCAAATACCTGCCGTCATTTCGTCGCCGATAATCTGCATCCAGCTTCGGCAGATATCAAGTTCGGGCGGATAGGCAGTAACAAGAGAAGCAACGGTAAGACCGAAGCTGTCCGTTGAAAACTCACGGAGAAGCTCTGCCTCTTCGGCATTTTCTATCATTTTAAGCATTGGCAAATTCCTCCGCAATTGCTGTTACAGCCTTTTTCATTTCCGCAATATCATCCCTATGGATAACACACGAGGATGAGTGGAGATAGCGTGTTGCAAAGGAAACGGTGAGCGTTTTTACGCCGCCACGGTTTGTCTTGATGCTTCTTGCATCGTTGCCGCCTGCAACAACGGTTTTTGTCTGGATTTTAAATTCCTTCTCTTTTGCAAGCTCATTGGCTCTTTTATAAAGCTCGGGTGAATAGACCGTACCTGCATCCATAAAGGGGACAACCGCACCCGAGCCGAGCTTGCAGACCTGCTTTTCACCGCTGACACCCGAAATATCGGCGGCGGTTGTGGTTTCGACAACCACAGCATAATCAGGCTCAACCGCAAAGGCGGCACAGCCTGCACCTCTGCAGCCTACCTCCTCCTGCACGGTGAAGGCAAAATATGTGTCATACTCAACACCGCTGATTATCATATCAAGCAAAACGGCACAGCCTGCTCTGTCATCAAGCGCCTTGCCCTTGAGCATTGAGCCGAATTCAACCGTTTCGCTGTCAAAAACTATTTTATCGCCGGGAGAAACAAGACCTTCAAGCTCCTTGTCGCTCTCAGCACCGACATCAATATAAAGCTCGTCCGCCTTCTTGGGGTACTTCAGCTCATCGTCAGCCCTGCGAAGGTGAATTGGAGTTACACCTATAACGCCCGTAAGCTCTTTTTCTCCAACCTTAACACGTCTGCCAAGCTGCACAGCGGTTTCAATACCGCCGACGTTGGCAATCTTTATAAAGCCGTCGGAATTGATGTAGGTTACTATCATGCCTACTTCATCCATATGTGCGGCAAGCATAACCTTATTTTTTGCTTTGTGCTTACCCTTGACAAAAACAATGAGGTTTCCCATTGCGTCAACGGAGTATTCCGCCGTTTCGGGAAGGCGTGAAATAATATAATCTCTCACCGTATCCTCTCTGCCCGATATACCGTTCAAAGAGGAGAGTTCTTTGATCATTTCAAGCATTTATTTGCCCTCCCTTGCGAGTATATAAGCCGCCATAAGCTGAGCCGTGCTTTCGATATCCCTCAGGTCAACAACCTCTGACTGGGTGTGCATATTGCGCTGGGGTATTGAGAGCAGAGCCATTTTTGTGCCCCTGCCTGCGGTTACCATATCGTCGGCATTTGTACCCGTGGAGGAGCCCATAACCTCGACCTGGTAAGCAATGCCCTTTTCCTTTGCAAGTGCTTCAAGCTTGCGAGAAAGCTCAAAATTAAGCGAAGGTGCATAGCCAATCATTGTGCCCTTGCCGAGCTCGGCACGCACGCTTTCCTTTATGCCCGGTGCTTTTGCAAAGCTGACATCAACTGCTATAGCTTCATCGGGGCAGGCGTTGAAGCTGCCCGATTTTGCCGCCGCACTTCCCGTTTCCTCGCAGGAGGAAAACATTACGGCTATCGGCAGAGAATTGAGCTTTTCGCCTAAAATTTCAAGGCAGCGCAGAATTGCGGCAACACCGCTTCTGTCATCAAGCGCAGCACCGCACACACGCTCGCCGAACATTCTTTTAATGTCGCCACGCATAGTAATTCTGTCACCTATGCTGACAATTTTTTCAGCTTCTTCCTTGGACATTCCCGTATCAATTGCTATATCGGCAATTTCGGGGGCTTTGCCGTCTGACCCTTTTGAAAGGTGAGGCGGAGTTGAAATAATAACGCCGTAAACCTCCTCTTTGCCGTGGACGGTGACCTCTGCCGCTGCAAGGACAATCGGGTCTATACCGCCCACCCTTGCAACCTTGAGAAAGCCTTTTTCATCAATTGAGGTAACGGCAAAGCCGATACGGTCAAGGTGGGCATCGAGCAGTATTTTACTGCCCGAAACACCCGTGTCACCCGTTACGTTTCCGAGTGCATCAACTTTCACGGGCATATATTTGCCAAGATACTCTGCGGCAACCTTTGCGGCGGCTGCCTCGTCGCCCGAGGTACCGTTTGCCTCGCACAGAGCTTTGAGCATATCAAAAAGTTCCATAGTTTTTCTCCTGATAAAAACGATAAAAAGGGCGGATTTTCCGCCCATAAATTTTCAGATTACGTTTACGCCGCCGACAGGTCTGATTGAAAGGACATAGCAGCTCTTTTCGCCGAAGACAAGCTCCATTCTGTGCTTGAATTCATTAAGCATATCAACGGGAACGAATGCCTGAATTGTGCCTGCAAAGCCGCCGCCGTGAACACGCCATGCACCTTTACCGTCAAGAAGCTCTTCGCAAAGGCACAGACCGAGTGAAACGGGCTGTGCAAGCGGATCCTTTACGGAATAGACGTTCTGGTTGTACATATATGAGGACTGACCGCTCTTGACAACAAGCTTCTTGAACTCGCCGAACTGCTTGGATTCGAGAGCCTTTACCTGCTCATCAACACGTCTGTTCTCGCTGAAGAAATGCTTTGCACGAAGAATTGCTCTGTCACCTACAACATCTCTTACAAGGTCGATTGAATTGTAGAACTGTGCCTCGTCAACCTCACGCAGAACGTCGTGACCCAAACGCTGTGCTACACTTATCATTTCATTTTTTACCGCCGCATATTCATCGGTAAGATTAGAATGGCTGCCGCCTGTGTTAACTATGCACAAAGCGTGGGCACAGGAGTCAAAATCGAACTTAACGGGCTTGATGTAGGGCTTTGTCGGGTCCCTGAAATCCATAAACACGAAGCCGCCTACAGAGCAGGTCATCTGGTCAAGCAGACCGCAGGGCTTTCCGAAAAATTCGTTTTCGGCATACTGTGCAATCTGTGCTATTTCAACGGGGGTAACCCTGCCGTCGTTATAAAGGTGGTTGAGGATAGTGCCGACAAGCACCTCAAAAGCGGCGGAAGAGGAAAGACCCGAGCCAGAAAGGACATCGTTTGCCGTTGCGGCATCAAAACCGCCTATTTCGTAGCCACGCTGTACAAAGCCTGCGCAGACACCACGTATGAGCGCCTTGGACTTTGAATACTCTGCCTTGTTGGGATTGAGGTCGGTGATATCGACCATATCCATATCGTAGCCCTCGGACTTGAGACGGATAACATCCTTGTTATTCTTTGCGGCAACTGCTATTGCATCAAGGTTGATTGCGGCTGCGAGAACCTTGCCGTGGTTGTGGTCTGTGTGGTTACCGCAGACCTCGCTTCTGCCGGGTGCGGAGAAAATGCCTACTTCACCTGCTGTGCCGTAAAGCTCGCCGTATGCATTGAGCACACGCAGATAGCGTTCCTTCTGCGCAGATGCTGACGCACCGTAAAGATTGGTAAGGGCTGAATCAAAATCAACACCCGTAAGGCCTTTTTTTACTGTATCAAAGCTGAACATAATATATCATCCTTTCAGTTTTTCTCAAGATAATTTATAAGTGTGTTTACACCGAGCACCGTTATGCCCGAAATAATAAGCAAAACTATAATCGGCATAAAGAATTTTACGGAAAGAGGGTCGAAAGCATAGACACCGATGAAGGTATAGGAAAAAAGCTTGGGCGCATAGCCGAGCATTGAAATCAACGCAAACTTCCTGTAGTCAAACTTCATTGAGCCGTAAATCTGGCTGATTGTATTAATCGGGAAAGTGGGTATGAGCCTGAAGATAAACAGCAGCCACGCATTTCCCCGACCCCGATAACGGAATAGTTTTCGGAAAACCTCGTTCTTGGCAAGTATTCCCATTGCTCTGCCGCCCGTATAGTTTCTTCCGACCTTGTATTTAACGGTAAACATAAAGAACATTCCCGCCGCATTGACTATAAGCGCAGGCACAGTAGGAAAAACCATACCGGTAAGAACACATATAGCCGAAACAGGGATTACCGGCAAGAAGCTCTTTATTGCATACAGACCAAGAATTATGAGGACTATGTAGCTTTCCGTGCCGACGGAGAGAATCGCCATATCGAGCTTATAAAGCATTTCCTCGTATTCGGCATACCAGCGCTGTATTTCCTCGCTTGTGGAAATAACGCAAAGAGCAATAAAGACTGCCGCAAGGATAAGCAGACCGAAGCCTGCAAATTTCATATAAGAATTGCGCTTAGATACCTTTTCCAAGCAGAGCCTCACCGCCCTTTTAAAAATAATTGACATATTCCATATAATTATATATAATTTTTACCGTAAGGTCAACCGATACGGAGGAATTTTTTATATGAAAGCTGTTATTTTGGATGGATTTACAACCAACCCCGGTGATTTGAGCTGGAAATGGCTCGAGGAAAAATGCGAGCTGACGGTTTACAACAGAACTCCCACCGAAAAAATTGTCGAGCGCTGTGAGGGCTGTGACATTGTTATCACAAACAAAACACCTCTTACAAAAGAAACTCTTGCCCGGCTTCCGGAATGCAAGTTTATCGCTCTTTTAAGTACGGGCTACAACGTTGTTGACCACGAATATGCGGCGACACGTTCAATACCCGTTTCCAACATACCCACCTACAGCACGGCTGCCGTTGCACAGCTCACCTTTGCGCTTTTGCTTGAGCTTACAAACAAGGTTGCAACGCATAACGCCGCAGTCAAAAACGGTGAATGGAGTAGCTGTGCGGATTTCTGCTTCTGGAAGACACCGCTGCAGGAGCTTTTCGGCAAGACTATGGGCATAATCGGCTTCGGCAAAATCGGCCAGGAAGTAGCCAATATTGCACACGCCTTCGGTATGAAAACAGTTGCTTACACCGCCAACCCCGACAAGTATAAGGATGCTCAAAACGTTGAGTTTGCGTCGCTTGACACACTTTTGGAAAAGAGTGACGTTGTAAGCCTGCACTGTCCGCTGACAGAGAAAACTCAAGGCATGGTAAACGCAGACTTCCTCGGTAAAATGAAGAAAACAGCATATCTGATTAACACCTCCCGTGGCCCTGTGCTTGACGAAAAAGCTGTTGCAAAGGCACTCAAAAACGGCGAGATTGCAGGCGTAGGCGTTGACGTGCTTTCAACCGAGCCGCCTAAAGCTGACAATCCCCTGCTCGGCTGTGAAAACTGCATTATTACACCGCACATAGCCTGGGCGGCGTTTGAAACAAGAGTAAGACTGCTCGGTGTACTCAAGGAAAACATCTTTGCCTTCCTTGACGGCAAGCCGATAAACACGGTTAATATGTAAGTATGATAAAGACCATCAGTTATTCAGCCGATGGTCTTTGTTTATGCCTGATTTTACTTTTAATAATTCTCACAATTTTTGCAGTCTGCAGGAGGCGGATCGTTGGTGATATCAAAAATTGCAAGGCGCAGGTCACGGATTTCGAGCTTGCGTGCAACGATATTTACAAAGGTTTCCTCTGCAACTTCTTCACCGTCCGCATAGCTTTGAGCAGTTATCGGACAACGGAAGATTTTGCCCTCAACAAAAATTGTGTGGGTGTTTTTGCAGTATGTACATTCTTCGCCGATTTCACGCACCTCAAAGTTGACCTCACGCTCGGTGAAAAGCTGTTCCAGCTCGGCCGCAACGGAGCTTTTTGAGTCTATAACAGCCGTCATACCGGGATTTCGCAGAACATCAATCTGTTCACCCTCAGGGATTGTATCTCCCGAGCAGACAATGTCAATACGCCTGATTTTGGGCAGGCGGAGCATAAGCTTTACCGCCTTTATAAAATCGGGATAGGCAAAAACATCGTCACCTATAAAGCGGAGCTTTTCCATAAAATAGTTGAGCTCATAGAAAACCTGAAGAGTATATTCGAGGTTTTCGTAGTTTGCGTTGTAGCCGCCCTTTGTGTTAAGAAGGACATCAGTACATTCGGGGGTGAGATTTTGGATATTATAAAGCTCGCTGTTGGCAAGTATACTTATCCAAAGGCCCGGATAGCGCAGAATATTAATCTGCTTGAACGCTTCGGGCAGCTTTAAATAATGCGCCGAATAGCAACGGTTTACCAGATATCTTTTTCTTTCTTTGTTTGTCATATCTCTTGTTCCTTTATGTGAATGATTTATAGAGCTCGAGGGACTTGTACCTGCGCTGTGTTGTTGCAAGCAGGTACCGCTCGGATATATCCGCAAGGGCTTTCAGACCCGAATTTGATAACGTAAACGAAAAAATCTTCTGCGGGTCGGAAAGGCAGATGTGCCGCAGCGCAGTAACAACGCCTACGGTGAGTTCTATTGCGTGCACGGGTCGCTTGCAATTTGAACAGAAAAGCTGTGAGTTTTCCGTGTCGAAAAACATAATATCGTCCGCAAATTTTCCGCAGACCTCACACCCGACAAGGGCAGGCATATAGCCCGTAAGGCTGAGCAGACGCATTTCAAAAACAGCCTTCAACTGGTGCACAGGCAGGCGATTATTGGCAAGCATATAAAGCGTATTGAGGGCTAAAGAGAGTATTTCGCCACAGTCTGCACCCTCGGGTGCAAGCTCACAAATAAGCTCGCAGAAATACATAGCAAGCGAGGTACGGGCAAAATCGCTCCTGACTCCGAAAAAGACCTCAATCGGCTCGGCCTCGTCAATTGTGTATGTATGCCTGTTCATATATACAGAAAAACGGGAGTAGCCCAGAAGCTGTGTTGCGGAGAGCGAACGGCTTTTAATGCTCCTCGCTCCCCTTACAAACGCCTTGATAACGCCCATATCACGGGTCAGCACGGTGACGAGGCGGTCTGCCTCACCCGTCTGAATTTCCCTTATTATCAAACCGTCCGTGTTCAGCCTCATTGGCTATCTCCTTGTATTTCAGATAATCGTTAATTTTACCGCTTCGGGCAAAAGCCTTCCACGCATCAATAATATCCACTTTTGACCGCTCCCTTCAATTTTATTTTGCGGGGAGCTTTTCACATTATTTGTGGAAAATTAATCAAGTCCGAAGTTGTGAATAAGACCTTCTCTGTTGCGCCAATCCTCTTTTACCTTCACCCAGCATTTGAGGTTAACTTTGCAATCGAAAAAACGCTCCATATCCTCACGGGCACGGGTTGAAACACGCTTGAGCATTGCTCCGCCCTTGCCGATGATAATACCCTTGTGGCTCTCTTTTTCGCAGTAGATTATTGCGTCTATATCAATGATTTCGGCATCGTCACGCTCACGCATTTTTTCAATGCTGACCGCCGTACCGTGGGGAATTTCCTTGTCGAGATTGCGAAGCAGCTTTTCTCTTATCATTTCTGCGGCAAGCACTCTTTCGGGCTGGTCGGTCAGAGTATCCTCAGGGAAGAAATGGTAACCCGGCTCGGCAAGCTTTTTAAGCTCGTCAAGCAGCTCCTTCATATTGTCGCCCTTGACTGCGGAAACGGGAACAACCGCCTCGAAATCATAGAGCCTTGAAAACATAAGAATGCGCTGCATAAGCTGCTCTTTTTCGGGGATTGTGTCAACCTTGTTAATTGCAAGAATTACCCTTGCCTTAAGCTGTGAAAACTTTTTGATAAGCTCTTCTTCGGTTGAGCGCAATTCACCTTCCGGCTCAACAACAAAAAGGCAGGCATCGACACCCGAAATGCTCTCGTCAACAGCCTTAATCATTTTTTCGCCGAGCTTGGTTTTGGGGCGGTGGAAGCCCGGTGTATCGGTAAAGACAAGCTGGGTTTCGTCCTCGGTCAGAACACCCATAATACGGGTGCGTGTTGTCTGGGGTTTATCGGAAACTATTGCGATTTTTTCACCTAAAAGACGGTTGAGAATTGAGGACTTACCGACATTCGGGCAGCCGACAATCGCAATAAACGCGGTTTTTTCGTTGTTCATAAATTCATTTTCTCCTGAAAATTTTCAAATATCTTTTTGGGTCTGTAAACATAAAGCAGATTGCAATAATAAAACTTACGATAAACAGAACAAGGCTTATTGGATTTTCCGCATAGTAGGCAAAAAGTGCCCTGAAAGCCTCGGGCTGATACAGAATTATTATGCCTGTAACAACGGCGAAAATTGCAGACGCAAGGACAGCGCCTGCCGCAGTATCTTTTGCAATGCGTGCCGTTTCGGTTTTTTCGCCTTTTGAAGCGGTATCGACCGCTCTTTCAACGGCGGTGTTTATATATTCGGCAACAATTACCAGAGCCGCCGCAACGGCAAGAATTGCCGCCTGAGTACGGGTAACAACAAAGAAATCGTACCTTACAAGGAAAAACACCATATATGCAAGACAGCAGAAGTGCACACGCATATTCCTCTCGTTTACAAGACAGTAGCCCAGTCCACGAAAGGCATAAACAAAGCTTTTAAGAAAAGATGACATAATGGTTATTCCTCATCATCGCCGAGATAATAACTGCTCGTTCTATGTAAGCCGAGTTTTGTGAGGACTTCTTCCTCTTTTTCACGCATTCTTACTCGCTCAAGGCCGCCGTTGACGTGGTCATAGCCGAGAAGGTGGAGCATTGAATGAACGGTGAGGAAAGCGACCTCACGCTGTAAAGTATGCTCATAAGCGTGAGCCTGTGCAACGGCGTGTTCAAGCGAAATTACGATATCACCCAGCAGCTTTGCACCCGTTTCGGGGTTGATATCGTAAACGCCGTTCTCACCAAGCGGGAAGGAAAGCACGTCCGTTGAAGAATCAACGTTTCTGAACTGCCTGTTAAGCTCGTGGATACGCTCATCATCAACAAAGGTGACGCTGATTTCGGCTGAGCCCTCAAAATTTTCGCTGACAAGCACGGCGGTACAGCTTCTTCTGATAAGAAGCCTTAAGCCTGTAGGTACTTTGACCTTCGCCTGCTCGTCGGTAATGATGACCTTAATCTTATCTTTCATTTAAAGCAACCCCTTTCAGTTCTTCTTTCTTTCCTCGTATTTTGCATAAGCCTTGACGATATCCTGAACAAGCCTGTGACGAACAACATCCTTGTCGTTAAAGGTTACGTTCTCGATATCCTCTACATTTTTGAGTATCTTTATTACTTCGACAAGACCCGAGCGCTTACCGTCCGGCAGGTCAATCTGTGTAATATCGCCCGTGATGACCATTTTTGAATTGAAGCCCAGACGGGTAAGGAACATTTTCATCTGCTCGGGTGTGGTGTTCTGTGCTTCGTCGAGAATTACGAAGCTGTCGTCAAGCGTTCTTCCTCGCATATAGGCAAGAGGCGCAACCTCAATACTGCCACGCTCCTGATATTTCTGAAAGTTTTCCGCACCGAGCATATCGAAAAGCGCATCGTAAAGCGGACGGAGATACGGATCAACCTTCTGCTGCAAATCACCGGGCAGGAAGCCGAGCTTTTCACCTGCTTCAACTGCGGGTCTTGTGAGAATTATGCGGTTGACCTCCTTTGCACGGAAGGCGTTTACCGCCATTGCAACCGCCAGGTAGGTTTTACCCGTACCTGCGGGGCCGATGCCGAATACAATGGTATTGTCCTTGATGGCTTCGATATATTTTTTCTGTCCGAGTGTTTTGGGCTTGACAGGCTTTCCCCTTGAAGTAATGCACACACAGTCGTTGCCCATTGTGGCAATCTGGCTTTCATTACCCTCGCCTACAAGTGTCATAACATAGCGCACATTCTGCTCGGTAAGCGCTTCGCCCTTGTTGATAAGAGAAAGCAGACCGTTAATTGCACGCACGGCTTTTGCTACGCCCTCTGCCTCTCCCGTTATTTTGAGGTCGGAGCCCCTTGAAACAACGGAAACTGAATACTCCTTTTCAATATTGCGGATATTTTCATCGAAGCTGCCGAAAAGACTTACGGCGTGCTCCATTCTGTCGATATTTATTGTCTGCTCAAACAAATGCAGGTCTCCTTTAAATTCTTTCGAGTAATTATTTTAGTACATTGTCACATAATTATAACATAATTTTGTGAAATGTCACTACTTTTTTGAAAGAAAAATTACTTTTTTACAATTATTCTTTCCTATTGACTTACATATATAAAAGTTGTAAATTTATATATGTAATTTTTTATAAGGAGTAATATGTCCGATGGCTTATTTCAGACCGTTCAATGCGGTTCGTCCCACAAGAGAATATGCAGACAAGGTTGCCGCTTTGCCCTATGACGTTATGAACAGTGTTGAAGCAAAGAAAATGGTTGAAGGTAACCCGTATTCTTTCCTTCACGTTGACAAGGCGGAGATAGATTTACCCGAAGGTACCGACCTTTACGACAAGGCAGTTTACGCCAAAGCAAAGGAAAACCTTGACAGGCTCGTTTCCGACGGAATCTGTAAAAAAGATGCTGTCCCCTGCTTTTTCATTTACAGGCAGATAATGGACGGCAGAAGCCAGACAGGTCTTGTCGGCTGTGCATCCATTGACGATTATATTAACAATAACATTAAAAAGCACGAGCTTACAAGAGCAGACAAGGAGCAGGACAGAATCAACCACGTTGACACCTGCAACGCAAACACGGGCCCGATTTTTCTCACCTACAAAAGCAGCGATGCAATAAAGAACGCTGTTGAAGAATGGCAGAAAAACCACGAGCCCGAATACGACTTTGTTTCCGACAGTGTCCGGCAGACGGTATGGGCAATTGACGACAGCAAAGTTAACGAAGTAATAGCAGAAGGCTTTGACAAGATTGACAGCCTTTATATTGCAGACGGCCACCACCGCTGTGCTTCCGCAGTAAGAGTCGGTCTTATGAGAAGAGAGGCAAACCCCGGTTACACGGGCGAAGAGGAATTCAACCGCTTCCTTGCCGTTTGCTTCCCTGCCGATGAGCTTGAAATTATGGACTACAACCGTGTAATGCGTGACACAAACGGTATGAGCCGTGACCAATTACTCACCGCAATCAGCACGTATTTCAGCTTTGAGCCTGCAAAGGATTCACCCTACAAGCCCGAGGAAAAACACACCTTCGGTCTTTATATCGAGGGCAGATGGTACAAACTCACCGCAAAGAAAGGCACTTTTGACCCCAACGACCCCATTGCACAGCTTGACGTTTCCATTCTGCAGAACAACTTTATCGCACCCGTACTCGGTATTGACGACCCGAGAACAGACGAGAGAATTGATTTCGTAGGCGGCATCAGAGGACTTGAAGAGCTTGAAAGACGGGCAAACAGCGATATGAAGCTGGCTGTATCAATGTACCCGACAACACTTGAAGACCTTATGGCTATTGCCGATGCAGGGCTTATTATGCCCCCGAAATCGACCTGGTTTGAGCCGAAGCTCCTCAGCGGTCTGTTCATTCACGAATTATCATAAATTGATTTTAGTAAAGGTATAAAAATATGTTTGTTGATATTGCAAAAATCAAAATAAAAGCAGGCAAAGGCGGCGACGGCTGTGTTGCCTTCCACCGTGAAAAATTCGTTGCTTCCGGCGGCCCCGACGGCGGTGACGGCGGCAAGGGCGGCGACATAGTTTTTCAGGTTGACACCAACCTTTCAACCCTTGCCGATTTCCGCTATAAAAGAAAGTACACCGCACAAAGCGGCGGCAACGGACAGAGCGGCAGAAAGAACGGAAAGAAGGGCGAAGACCTTGTTATCAAGGTACCGCTCGGCACAATTATAAGAGAGGTCAGCACGGGCAAGATAATGGCAGACCTGAGCGATGACAAGCCTTTTATTGCCGCAAAGGGCGGCAGAGGCGGCTGGGGCAACCCCCATTTCGCAACCGCAACAAGACAGGCTCCCCGTTTTGCCAAAAGCGGTACCCCCGGCGAAGAGTGGGAGGTATCTCTCGAGCTCAAGCTCATTGCAGATGTAGGTCTTTTAGGCTTTCCGAATGTCGGTAAATCCAGCTTTATTTCCGTTGTAAGCGAGGCAAAGCCCATTGTTGCCGACTACCATTTCACCACAATAACACCCGTTTTGGGCGTTGTAAGAATGGGTGAAGGCAATTCGTTTGTCATTGCCGATATTCCCGGACTTATTGAGGGCGCAAGCGAAGGCATAGGCCTCGGCCACGAATTTTTACGCCACGTTGAGCGCTGCCGTATGCTTGTGCACATTCTTGATGCGGCAGGCAGTGAGGGCAGAGACCCGATTGAGGACTTTGAAAAGATTAACCTTGAGCTTGCACGCTTCAACGAAGAGCTTGCCACAAGAGAGCAGATAGTAGTTGCCAATAAAATTGACCTTGCAACGGACGAACAGCTAGACAGACTTGAAAAGTATATGGCAGAGCACGGCTACAAACTTTACAGAATGTGTGCACCCATTGTTGAGGGCACGCAGGAGGTTATAAACGCAGTTGCCGCAAAGCTTGCCACTCTTCCGCCCGTTGTACGCTTTGAGAGCGAAGAAATCAAGACAACCGACCTCTTACCCGAAGCGGGCGAAAACTTCACCGTCAGATGCGAGGACGACGTTTACTTCGTTGAGGGCGAATGGCTGCTTCGCATACTGCAGAGAACCGACCTTGACGACTACGAATCCCTCCAGTATTTCCAGAGAGTGCTTGAAACAAGCGGTATACTCGACCGCCTTGTTGAAATGGGCATTAATGAAGGCGACAGCGTAGTTATTTACGACTTTGAATTTGATTACGTACCATAAGTACCATAAGGAGAAAGCCTTGGAAACACTTATCAGAAATACCGATATTTCTCCCAATTCACTAAACCCCATATCCCTCGCCTTTCTCGGCGATGCCGTTTACGAGGTGCTTGTAAGAAGGCACCTTGCGCTTAAAGGCGACAGACCGCCCGAAGAATTGCACAGACTTGCGGTCAGCTTTGTAAGCGCAACGGCACAGGCAAGCGCAATCGAAAAGCTGATGCCGTTACTGACAGAAGAAGAATTAGCTGCCTTCAAGCGAGGCAGAAATGCCAAGGTTTCACATATCCCCAAGGGTGCTTCCCCTGCGAAATATCACGCAGCAACGGGCTTTGAGGCACTGTTCGGATATCTGTACCTTAAAGGCAAAAGTGAACGAATGAGAGAGCTTTTTGAACTTATCAGTGAGGAAAAAGAAAATTGAAAATCAATAAACCCTCCTTTATGAAAAACGAAAAAGTCAACAAGGCTGCAAGCCTTCTCGTCGATAATATTTTCTGGTTTGTCGGCTGTGCTTTGTATGCTTGCGCAGTTAACTTTTTCAACGTACCCAACAACATTGCCCAGGGCGGTTTTTCGGGTCTGGCCATTGTTATCAATTACCTGACAGACCTGCCCGTTGGTGCAGTAAACTTTGCGCTGAATATTCCCGTACTTATTTTAGCATGGATATTCATAGGCAAAAAGTTCGTTGTAAAAACCCTGTGGGTTACGGCTATGCTTTCCGCACTCATAGACCTTGTTGCCGCTTATGTTCCCTACCACTACACGGGTGATAAGCTCCTGGCGGCAATTTTCAGCGGTGCGCTTCTTGGCGCAGGCGTTGCAATTGTTGCCTCCCGTGGCTCTACAACAGGCGGTACAGATGTACTTAGCAAGCTGCTCCGATTACCCTTCCCCCACCTTTCCTACGGCAAGCTTGTAATGTTCAGCGATATGGTGGTAATTGCAATTTCGGCTGTTGTTTTCCGCAGTATTGAAAGTGCACTTTACGCCGCTATTGTTATTTTTGTAAGCTCAAAGGTTATTGACTACATTCTTTACGGTATGGGCAAGAGCAAGATGCTTATGGTTATCACCGACCATGCCGAGGAAATTTCCAAACTGCTTGTCAGCAAAACCCCGAGAGGTGTGAGCATAGTGCCTGCAACAGGTGCTTACACGGGCAAGGACAAAAATATGCTTGTATGCGTGCTTCGAAACAATGAGGTTTCATCTGTTATCAAGCTGATTAAATCCATTGACCCCAACACCTTTACAATAATCACAGAGGCAAACGAAATTATAGGCAAGGGCTTCAAAGCCACAATAAACGAGTGAGGTAAAAAACATGAACAGAACGACCACACGAATTTTCTCCCTTATCTGCGCATTTCTTTTTATCATCCCCATGCTCTCCCTTTCCGCTTTTGCGGCAGAGGAAAAGCCGTTTGAAAACAGCCGATTCTATACTCAAGGCAAGTACACAATCCACTACCGTGTTCTGGAGGCTGAAAACGAAAAGGGCAAAATTCTTATGATTCACGGCTTTGCTCTTTCAACCGCAACCTGGGAGCCGCTTGCAGCCAACCTTGTTGACGAAGGCTATACCTGCGTGCTTGTTGATCTGCCCGGCTTCGGCTACAGCACCAGAGAATGTGATGTTTCCGAAGAAGATTTTATTGCACGTGAACAGCTTGTCATAAGCCTGATGAAAACTATTGCTCCTATTGAAGAATGGCACATAATGGGTCAGTCAATGGGCGGCGGTGTTTCAATGAACATTGCAGCAATGGAGCCCTCCATCAAATCGCTCATGCTTGTCTGTCCCTGTCCGATTTCAGACGGAAGCTCTATGTCCAATCCCATAATGCTCAAGATTATGGGCGCAATGTCAAACTTCGTTTTTGAGCACCTTACCAAGATTACTCCCTTGCTCCGCCTGGTTGCTTACTTTGCCTTTATGGACTGGGAGTTCACAAAGAATTATGACCTTGACGCTATCTCAAAACCGCTTCAGATACATAACACGGGCTACAGCAATATGCTGACTGCTGCGAGAGCTATGCCGAATGATCTTGAAAAGATTTCAAAGATTGAAATGCCTGTTCTTGTTATTCAGGCTGATAAGGATATGATTCTTACAGATGATATGAAGAAGACCGTAGCTGAAACCTTCCCTGACGCAACCAATTACCTCGTCGTAAACGGCGGACATATGTGCGAAGAAAACAGAGCAGACGAGTTAAACCAAGTAATTATTGATTTTTTAGAAAAATAAATTCAAAAGAATATGACCTGTATCTCTCAAACGGGATACAGGTCATTTTTGTTACTTATTATACTATATTGAATTTAACCATTGAAGCGATTACTGCGCCGAACATCGGGTGAGAGTGTGAATCCGCACCGTCCCAGTTTTCCCACAGAGTTGTTGCACCCTGCTCACGCATATAGTTGAAGGTGCCTATACCGTCACGGCTTGTGAGGAGCTTTCTTGCAAGAGCCTTGTCGCCCCTTTCGCAGAGAATGCGTACAAGAATATCCGTGCCGAAAATACCCGTGTCAAACTTGCCGAGGGCTGAATACTTGTCGAGCACATTTTTATATGTTCTTTCGTCACCAAGTCCAAGGTCAACTGCAAAGGCATCCGCACCCTGAACTGCGTTGCAGAATGAGCCTGTAGCATTGTCAAAGTACTTATCGTGCATTGATTTAACGGCTGCTGCTTCTCTTTCGTCAATACCTTCCGGCAGCTTTTCGCCGATTATTGCGGCAATTTCCTTGACACAGCGTACCGCTCTGATATAGAAATAAGTATTTACAAAGGGCTCGGGAATGACGATTTTTTCGGGTGTGCACCAATCACCAAGGCACCAACCGCCTTTTTCGGAACGTACAACGAGGCTTTCCTCGCTGTGGTTTACCATATACTCAAGGTACTTGCACATATTGCGGTAATATTTTTTAAGCACTTCCTTATCGCCGTAGTGCTTGTAGAAGGTATAGGGAACGAAAACAATTGCTCCGCCCCAGCCTCCGGGACCGCCTCCGCCGCCGTAGAACGGTGCGGTATGCTCAACGTGGCCGCCGTAGATATCCTGGCTGTCGGCAATATCCTGCATCCACTTAAGGTACATATCCTTTGCATCAAAGCAGGTCATTGCGGCATCACACGCAAGCTGACCGTCGCCTGTGTAACCGAGACGCTCTCTGTGAGGACAGTCGGACGGCACACAGCAATGTACATTGTTGAGCTGTGTTCTGATATACGTATCAAACAGCCATTGCAGCACTTCGTCATCGGAACGGTAATCGCAAATCTGCTTTAAGTCGGTATGCACAACTGCAAACTCTGTCGGGTAAGCATCACCCTGAACTTCAAAATATCTGCCTGCGTGCCAGGTGAAAAGCGGATAAAACTCGTGCTTTTCGTACTCCTCGCAGAAAACAAATTCATCCCTCTGCATACGGAAGGGGCGCTCTGTTACATAAAAATTGAGTGAACCGTCCTCATTGAGCTCTTCCGCATAGCGGACAAAGGCTCTTTCGTCGGTTATTGCTCTTTCGCCGAAAACGAGCTTCGGATAGCCTGCAACGTGCTCGCCCAAATCGTATATGGCGGTATCGCCGAAGGAATAAATCTTCTTCGGAATGATTGTTCTTATCTCTCTGTCGGGCGTACAGGTCTGCTTCGAGAGAAGAGAAAGCGGATTTTCGAGTCTGGTTACCTTGCGCCACTCGCCCTTATCAATAAGGCGTGCATCGTGAGTTTCGCCGAAATAGATATTTGTGCGTGTGACATAAGACGGCTTCCACTCAACCGTTTCATCTGATTTTGAAATTGTTTCACCGTCGGCAAGAATTTTATAGCAGAGCTTGAGCTGACCGTATTCTACCATACCCTCGTTGCGGCTCTGATTCTGGCCGTACCAGCCTGCACCGATATGGAATTCAACCGTATTTTCGCCGTTTTTGACAAGCGAAGAAATATCGTTTTCGACATAGAGAATTCTGTGGACGAGCGTATCGTTTACGGGCATGTGGATTTTTGTAAGGTCACGCTTTTCGTAATTTGTCCACGCAGGAGAAAGGATTTCATCCGTAACGGGTACACCGTTGATTTTAATGTGGCAGAAACCGAGACCCGATGAAAGAATTTTAACTTCCTTTGCGTTTTCAACGGTAAAGGTCTTTCGGGCATAGACGGCAACGCTGTCCTTTTCAAAGCCTACCCAATCACAGCCGTCAAAAACGAGGTTCATTTCCATATTAACGTGAGGCAGGTTTTCCTCGTAAAACTCGGGGCCTGCAACGGCAAAGCCGAATTTTTCGTAAAACGGTACGGCATGAGTCTGACCGCTGATTTTAACCGTGGTTGCGCCGAGCTGCTTTGCTTTATCAATAAGAGCCTGTGTGACCTTTGCGCCCAGACCCGTACCACGCATTGCTTTTTTAACGGCTATTCTGCCGAGCTTATATACATTTTCTTCCGGCTTGATAATCCTGCCCGTTGCAACGGTTTCGCCGTTTTCCTCGACAATAAAGTGCCAGGCGTTAGCCTCGTGCTCATCATCCTCAAGATGTGCGGGGAATTTCTGCTCGCCGACAAAAACCTCATCACGAAGAGGCTTTGCAAGGGAGTGCCCTTCAAGGCCGTAGTACCATTTTTCTGTCACGGTTTGTTCCTCCTTACTGTTCTTGTGCTTGTAAAAAACCGATTATATCTTCCTTGGAAGAAAGCACGCTGCCCTGAATCATTTCGGGTCTGCCGCCCCCTCTTCCGTTAAGTGCCGAATTGAAGTCCTTTGCAAAGGCTCTTAAATCCACGGTGTTACTGCCTATACAGTAGCGGTAGCCGTTACCGTCCGCTGCAAAGGCACCGAAAATTCCGTTGCAAAGCGTTTTGCCTGCGTTGACTATTTCTCTTAAGCCGTCACCGTCTGCATCGTCTGCAAAAACGCAAGCGTTACCGTCAGTTGGTTTGAGCCGTGAAATGTATTTATCAAGCGACTGTCTTTTTATGCTTTCAATTTCAAATTCCAATTTTGCCTTTTCGGCTTTGAGTGCTTCTACAGCCTGTGCTATTTCCTCCTGCCTTGCGCAAAGCGAAGCGGAAACAGCCGCAACACTTTGGGCTTTCTGACAGTAATCCTCATAAGCGTCATAGCCGCATTTAATAAGCATTCTTGTGCCGCCACGGTTACTGCTGTGTTCAAGTATCTTAATCATACCGATTTCGCCCGTATTCAGTACGTGGGGTGCACAGCAGGCACAAAGGTCATAGCCCTCTATTTCAACAAGCCGCACATTCTCGGTTAAATCAAGCTTGCTGCGATAGTCAATCGCTTTTAATTGCTTCTCATCGGGATAAAAAACTTTAACGGGTACGTTTTCAAAAACAGCCTTATTGGCAAGCCGCTCGATTTCACGCACCTGCTGAGAATCAAGCAGAATGCTCAAATCCGCCGTTATGCCGAAGGTACCCATATGAAAGCCCGTGTTTTCACAGCCGTAAAGACTGTGGGCAACACCGCAGACAAGATGTTCACCGGTGTGATTCTGCATTCTGACAAAGCGGATATCCCAGTCAATTTCACCTAAAACAGATGTACCGGTTTCGAAAGAAACTTTTGTCAGGTGGTAAATATTTCCGTTTTTCTCAAAGACATCGTACACCTTTTCGCCGTTAAGCGTGCCTTCGTCAGCCGCCTGTCCTCCCCCTGCAGGGAAAAAGGCTGTTTTATCAAGCAGAATGAGAAAACCCTTTTCGGTTTCTTTACATTCAATAACCGTTGCTTCAAACTGCCGTATATGTCCGTTATCGTAAAGTCTTTCGTTCAAAACACCGTCTCCTTTTCTTTGAAAAAAGCCACTTCGCCGCATAAAACGGGAAGTGGCACTTAAAACACTACGCTATTAAAATTATTAATTATGGATAAGATATCCTTCTTCGCCTGCTTCGATACCGTAGAAGACTTCATCGCTTTGCAAATCCAAATCAGGCAAAAGATCACTGCCGATCTCTTCTGTAACTGACTCGACTATATCGAACTCTACTATTTCAATTTCAGGCTTTATGTATTTCTTCATCTCAACCATCGCCCCTGCACAAAATTCTATATAAGCATACAAACACACATAATTTTTTACATAACGCATTATACAACATATAGTTGCCCGTGTCAATAGTAAAAACAAATTTATTTTTAAGCAAAAAACAAATTTGAAGGTGTCAGCCAAGCATTATTGACTTTATTTGAATATTAATATATAATTAGACAGATATTTTTATGTTTTTACATAATTACACCATTGGGGAGATGTAATTAATGCCTACCAAAGAAGAGCTTATGCGGCAGTTTTCACTTGCCGAAGAGAAAGAAAAAACGCCGCCTGAGGCTGAACAGCAACCGCAACAGCAGCAGGAAAAGGCCGAAGATAAAAAAGCACCTGAGCAGCCGCTTGTGCCCAGCTCGCATGAGCACGGCAAAAGGCGCAAGAAACGCAAAAAGAAATTCGGCAAGGTGCTGTTCGGTATCCTTGAAGACAAGACACTTAACAAAATGCTCAACGTATTCCTGATTTGTCTTATAGTCAACGCCGTTGAATATTTTGTGCTTATCAACTACTTCGGTGTCCCTACAAAGGGTGTTGTCGGCAAAATACTCGGTCTGCTTGTAATTATGGGCTATATGTACACAGCAAGGTTAAAGCCGAGAAACGTCGGCTTCAGCACAAACCCGAGGGCAATAATCGGCGCAATACGCAATGCAATGGTTTTCAATCTTGCCGTAATACCTGCATATATAATCGAATACTTCTATCTTGCACTTAACGGCCGTCAGCCCATGATAAGAATTTTCGCCTATCAGGCTGCCCTTTCCCAAGTCGGTCCGCTTTACTTTATCGCCAACATATTGCTGTTGCTCATAATAAACACCGTTTCGGTAATTATGCTTGAGGTTCTGTTCAGAGGAATACTTATCAAAATGGGCAAGGGTAAATTCGGCTTCTGGCAGACAGCGGTTATTGTTTCCGCATTCTATTCAATCTGGTACCTCATTATTCCGCTTTCAAAGGTTTCCGCAGGCTACAGCTTCGGTCAATTATTGACACTGTGCACATTCTACCTTTTATTTGAGTTCTTCGTTTCGCTCAAATGGTGTATGTGTACAAGGGCAAGCGGTTCGGTATGGCTGGCACTTTTCGACCACCTTTTCTTCAACGTGCTTGTCGAACTCATTCATGTGCTTGACAACACACCCGGTCTTTCCAACTATATTGATGTCAACCGCAACTACCGCCTTATCATAATTCAGGTTATTTCCTTTGCGTTCTGCTTCTCCTACTACAAAATGAAGATGCGCAAGAAGGAGCGTATGCTTCAGGCAGTAGGCATCAGAAGCATTTACACCTTCGACAGTCTTGTTGAAATGAGTGAAGAGGAAGTAAGCCGCCACGCAGAAAGAATAAAGACAAGTGACGGCGAAATCGATGCAGAATACCTTAAGCTGCTTGAAAAGAACAAGCTTGACAGAGAACACCACAGATAAATTTACAGAGACAGTCTTTCAGGGCTGTCTCTTTTTCTTTTATCGGTTGACTGGGAAACACATATAATGTATAATATTTATATGTTTGTTTTATACATTAATTATGGTGGAGAAAACCTTGACTGATATAAAGTACAGTATAATAAGGTCCGACCGCAGGACTGTATGCATAACCGTAAAACCGGATCTGAGCATTGAGGTCAGAGCACCTTTGAGAATGAAGCAAAGCGAAATTGAGAGCTTTGTTTTGGCAAAGCGTGATTGGATTGAAAAAGCAACAGCAAAAATGAGAGCCGCAACGCCTGCGGATTTCACATACGGCAGTAAAATAAAGTTTTTCGGTGAAGAGCTTACACTTACGGCGGCTGAATGTAAAAAGGCGGTTTTATCAGATAATTTATTGCTTGTTCCCAAAGGGCTTTCAAGCGATTGCATAAAAGAACAGGTTGTCGGGTTTTACAGGGCTGAAGCAAAAAACTATCTGCCCGAAAGAGTTAAGGAAATATCACGGGAAACGGGGCTAAAGTATTCTTCCCTTCTCATAAACAGCGCAAAGACACATTGGGGAAGCTGTACGGCAGACAGAATACACCTCTCCTGCCTGCTTATGGCGGCAGCACCCGATACGGTTGACTATGTTATAATCCACGAGCTTGCACATACAGTGCACCACAACCATTCCGAAAGTTTCTGGGCACTTGTGGCAAAGCATTGCCCCGATTATAAAGCAAGAAGAAATGAATTGAAAACAATTACACACTACAACGGACGGTGAATAAAATGAGCAAAGCAAACAAAAACAAATCCGGTCTGATAATAATCTGCCTTATACTTGCAGTCGGTATCATAGCAGGAACATTTTTAGGGTTCAGACCGTTTTATTATAATAATATCTATATGGCGCCTGTCCCCAAAAACTTAAGCACGGCTGCGGCAGGTACACACGAATATATTTACGGCGATTTCTATGTTTCACCGGACGGTGATGACAATGCTGCCGGCACGGCGGAATTTCCGTTTGCAACAATAGACCGTGCAAAAAAGGCGGCAAAACAGCTTGACAGAAGCTACCGTAACCACATAGTCATTGCGCTTATGGAAGGTGTTTATGAGCTTGATGAGCTGAAATTCACCGAGAAGGATTCGGGCAAAGAAAAATGCCGTATGATTTTTTCCGCCTACGGCAACGGCGAGGTTATTTTTAGCGGTACTGATGTTATTTTTGACGGTGCACAGTACGTTACCCTCAGCAACATTACGGTAAGCGGAGGTAAAATAACCGTTAACGCTGAAAACATTGATATTTCGGGCTGTACGGTTAAAAATTCACCCGATGTCGGCATTTCGGCAAAGGGCAGCAACATAAATATAATCGGTTGCACAATTTACAAAACGGGCTCAAGTGCCGTTACAATCGATGGTGGCAACACAAAGAAGCTTACCGCAGGCAACATTGTTTTTGAAAACAGCCTTGTTTACGACACATCTATGTCTGACAGTTCACACCCTGCAGTTGTTATAAGCGGTGTGGGAAACGTATGTGCAAACAACGAAATTCTGCACACACCCGGCTGTGCTGTTTATTACAGCGGCAACAACCACAGGATTGATTACAATTACATTCACAACGTTCTTCTTGCATTTGATGATATGGCGGCTGTTGAGTCACCTGACGGCTGGATAAACTACGGCAACCTTGTGCGCTACAACTGCATAAGCACAATAGGAAGCGGTAAGAACTCCCCTGTTGCCGTTGCTCCCACTTCGGGCACACAGGTAAGAGGAAACATTTTTATCAATATTCCCGGTACGGGTGTTGATTTCAGAGGCGGCAGAGATATTGAGCTGAGCAACAACCTTTTAATCAACTGCAAAACACCCGTGCTTTACGAAAGCATTACCCTTAAAGGTGAACGCTTCGAACAAAACGGCACAGCGTGGCAGGAGCTTGAAAATTCGCCCCGTATGAGTGACAAATGGAAAGAAGCCTATCCGCAGGTCGCCTCTCTTTCCGATGATTTTTCGGACACATCATCGCCGTATTTTGCCGCAAATCCCACAGGAAGCGTTATTGAAGACAACATTATTCTTCACGCCAAAGCAAGCATTGGCACGGTTGATGAAAAAGCAAGCAAGATGAGCCATACAGCAAACAACCACCTGCTAAAGCTCACGCAGACGGATATGTTTACCGATGCAAAAAACGGCGACTACACAATTGACTTTGAGCATGAAGGCGCAAAAACCTTTGAGAATTTCCTCAATATACCCTTTGACAGTATCGGCAGATATTGATTAACAAAAACACAAGGCTATGAGTTCAGCTTTCCTGAATTCATAGCCTTGTTTGTTTTTATTATGTTAAATTAAAGCCAGAGTTTGCGAAGCCACTGCGCACAAAGAGGTGCCCAGCTTTCGGTTACACCGAGGCTTTTTCCGTTGCACACTACAGGAGAAGCCAGTGAGAAGCCGTGACCGCCGCTTTGGTAGATGTGCATTTCAAAGGGCACACCGTTTTCGGCACAGGCAGAAGCAAAGGCAAGCGAATGTTCAATCGGAACGCAGCCGTCATCCGCCGCAGCAAAGATATATGTAGGCGGAGTATCCTTGGTTACGGCAAGGTTGGTTGAGGGCACCTTGCAGGAAAGAATTTCGCCGATACTCTCCATAATACAGGGGTATGAAAGAATGAGTGCGTTGGGCTTTTCCTCGCTTAGGGTACCGAGTGCACTGCAAAGGTGACCGCCTGCGGAAAAGCCGATTGCCGCAATTTTTTCGGGGTCAACACCGAATTCTGCTGCGTTTTCACGGATGTATCTGAGGGCTCTTTTTGCGTCCTCAAAAGGCTGTTCAAAGCAGTAATCCGTGCCACGCTTACCGACACTGTAGCGAAGCACAAAGGTGTGATAGCCTTCGAGAGCAAAGAGCATTGCAATGGGCTCTGCTTCTCTGTCCGAGCAGAAGCTGTAGCCGCCACCGGGAATTACGAGCACTGCAGGACGGACATCGAGATTAGGCATTTCGGGCGAATTGTCAAGAAGATTTGCGGTAAGGCTTACCTTTTTGTCTTCGGAAAAATATTCGGTAAAAGTTCTCATTTTTTTGCACCTCAAAATAATTTGTAAATTTTAATTGCAAACTTTGCTTTTAATATTGAACGAAAACTTTTCAACAATATTAAAGGTGATTAAATTGACAAAAGAACAGTATCTGCGCACAAGAATTGCAGAAATTGCAGAAGAGCTGACCCAAAGAAAGCTTCTGCCCGCCCACAGGCAAAGCCTTGAACGGGCACTGAAGTTCTACATCAGCGATTTAAGAAAAAATCAATAGGTAAGGCGTGAGTTTATGTCTTTAAGCATATCCTCGTTGAGCTTTACGAGCTTACGGTCATAGGTGAGAATACCGTTGACCTCGTTTTCAACGTCGCTGACCTGAGTATAGACAAGCGCACAAAGGCCGTGCTTTATAAGCGGAATAACCTGGGAAGTGTGCAGGCGTCTGTAAGCGTTGGTGAGTGTCTTTTTGGAGCGGAACATAAGGTAGCCGAAGCACTTTTTGATGTTCCAGACGTGACCCTTTATAACATTGCTGTAGCCGCCGTATTCACTGACAACAAATGCACGGTGGTCAAGCTTAAACGGGTGAAGCGGTACGATATACCTGTGAATACTCTTGAAATCGCCGCCGCCCTGGTCGTGCCAGCCGCTTGCGTGGTCAACAAAACGGGTCGGGTCAAGCGCTTTAACGTGCTTGGCAACATTCACGGCGTCAAACTGACCCCAAGCCTCGTTAAATGGTACCCAGGTGCAGATTGAAACGCAGTTGTAAAGAGTATCAATCATTTCGTCAAGCTCTGTGCGGAAAAGCTGCTGTGCCGCTTTATCTGTACGCAGGTAGAGCTTTTCATACTTATCGGGCAGAGTTCTGATTGTCATATTGGGAAGCACACCGACAACAAGCTGGTTGATGTTACAGCCGTTGGGCATATCCTGCCAGACAAGCATACCTATGCGGTCGCAATGGTAATACCAGCGTGCAGGCTCAACCTTTATATGCTTTCTTAACATATTATAACCAAGGTCATGCATTTTCTGAACATCATATATCAGCGCTTCGTCCGTGGGGGCTGTCATACCTCCGTCAGGCCAGTAGCCCTGGTCAAGCAGACCCTTCTGGAAATAAGGCTCATTGTTAAGGCAAAGGCGGACATAGCCCTTGCTGTCCTTCTTCATGCTGTATTTGCGCATACCGAAGTAGGACTTTACCTCGTCAACGGTTTCTCCGTCGGAAAGAAGCTCGATTTTCAAGTCGTAAAGGAAGGGATTTTCGGGACTCCAGAGCTTCTGATTCGGGATTTTCAATTTGCCGCTGCCGGTGAATTCAACACAAGCAACCTGTGTTTCGCCGTCAAAGGCCGTTGCACGTACCTTTGCCTCCCCTGTCGCATCAACAGCGATTTCGAGCACGGAGCAATCAATATCGGGAGTGAGCTTGATTTTGGTGATACGGTTTTCGGGCACAACCTCAAGCCAGACGGTCTGCCAGATACCCGTAGTAGAGGTGTACCAGAAGCCGACAGGCTTTGAAATCTGCTTGCCTCGGGGCTGGTCAGCCTTGTCCGTCGGGTCAACAACCTTAACCTTAAGCTCGTTTTCGCCATCGGCAAGATAATCGGTTATATCGAAGCTGAACGGACAGTAACCGCCAGTATGGCCGCCGACGGAATTGCCGTTAACCCATACCTCGCATTTCCAGTCAACCGCACCGAAGTGGAGAATTACTCTTTTACCCTTGTAATCCTCTTCAACTATAAACCTTCTGCTGTACCAGAGTGCCTGAGTATCACTCACGGCACGCTCAACACCCGAAAGCTCACACTCTATGGCAAAGGGTACAAGGATTTCACCCTGTGCCTCACCCATTGCGTCGGCATTGATATCCGTTAAGGCGTAGCTGTACATACCGTTGAGGCACTGCCAGCTTTTTCTTTCCATCTGCGGACGGGGATATTCATTGAGAGGACAGACCTTGCTCACCTTTTCCGCCCAAGGGGTTCTGATTGCGTTCATAATTAATCTCCTATTATATCTTACTTATTCGCTGATTGTGAAATTTCATTATCGTGAAGCAGGTATTTCTGAAGGTACTCTGCATCCGCTTGGTCAACGACACCGTCCCTGTTAACATCTGCGGCAAGCTGTTCGGCAGGATATAGCTCGTCAAGCCATATCATATCCGAAAGCACCATATTCAGAATAAATGCGTCAGTATCATCAACATTGCCGTCACCGCTTATATCACCGAAAACAACGATGTTGGCAATGTGAATATATATACCCTCGTTTGCGCCGTACAGAACAACCGTCTGACCCGTGTATACCTTTTCCTCGGGCATGCTGTACTCAATCATATCCTTATCCATAACAACAATATTGGCGTTGGAAATCTGACTTATGAGCTGTTCGGTTGTAAGGTTATCCTCGGGTGAAATACCGCAGATAACGGAAATAACATCCGTTTCCATATAGTCAAGCTCTGCATACGGCATATAGGTAATGTCACCCGGTCTGTCGAAAACAGCCGTAGTCACAACATCTGCCGTAAGGCTGTCTAAGGGAGTATCCCAATAGAGGAAGCGGTAGCCCTCAACCACGGGTACGGGCGGAGTAACAGCCGCACCGTTTTTCATTGCCGCCGCTGTGTAGTAAAGCTCGCCGAAGCTCAGATATGTCACCTTGTAAATTACGGCATCGCTGCCGTCGGACTTTGCACCTACGGGGTAAGAATCACCCTGCGCCCAGTTGGTTTCCTTGCCGTTATTGTTAAGGAAATATGCAAGCATACCAGTTGAGAAATCAATTTCGGGAATCGCTGTGCCGACACCGGTTACACCGGGGTCAAGGCCCTCAAGAGTGAAGCAGAGCTCAAAATCCTCCAGTTCTTCAAAGAAGCCGACTATTGTGCCCGGATAATTTTCGGCAACAACATTGCCGCTGTTATAAACCGATCTTAATTCGGCATAGGTAATGCCGACTATACCGCCTGCATACTCGTTTGCTTTTATATTGCCCAGATTGCCGCAATATCTGACAGAACCGTAATTTCTGCCCGTCAGGCCGCCTGCTTCGGCAGAAAATGCACCGTCAACACCGCCGACTTCGCCGTAATTGAGGCAGTAATGCAGGTCGCCACGCTCATGAAGACCAACTATACCGCCGATGCACATCGTGCCGTTAACCTTTGCACGGTTTGAGCAGTAAGTAACGTTACCGAAATTGTAGCCGACAAGACCGCCGACATTTTCTTCGCCGACAATCTTCGAATCGGCAACGGAGCAATTATACACTGCACCTCTGTTAGTGCCTGTAAGAGCACCTGTATGCACCTTACCGCTGACGGTAAAGCCGCTCAGATTCAGATTTTTTATCTGTGCACCTGCCGCAACAACTCTGAAAAGGGCAACGTTATTTTCCTGAATTGAAAGGTTGACTCCGCTTAAGGTATGGCCGTCACCGTCAAAGCCGCCAGCAAACTGATTTGATATAGTGCCGAAGGGAACAAAGTTATTGACCGTCTGCGGATTTTTCAGCGCAATATCCGCACCGAGCTTATAGTGCTTTGCAGACCAACCGCTGTGGTTATTGATATAAGCCGAAATCATACGAAGCTCGTTTTCCGTTGTGATGATATAGGGCTTTTCAGCCGTACCCTCACCTGCAAGCGGGAAGAGATATGCTTGGTTGCTTTCGTCGGCAAATACGGGGTATTCTTCACCCTGCGCCCATACGGGCTTTTCATCCTCGGCGTTGAGGAAAACCGCAACATAGCCGCAGTAGAAAAGCTCTTTTGTCGTGTTGCTGCCGACAGTCGTAGTTGAAAGCTCGGTTGCGGTATAGCACCTTTCAACCGTTAAACCTGTACTGTTTGCGGCAACACCGTCCGCCTGCTGTGCATTAACGGGAGCAAAATTGTGGCTGCTGACGAGCTTTGAATTATCCGTATTTACAGCAAGACCGCCTGCGAATGTATTACCGGTTACTGCACCCGTGTTGTAAGAATAAGCTATTTCAGCCTTACCGCCGGCAGCAAGACCTGCGGCAGCACCGTCTGCGGAAATAATTTCGGCACGGTTAACGCTCTTATTAATGCTTGTTTCGCCAAGTGAAGCGATACCGCCGGCAAAAAGAGTACCGTTTACGCTGCCGACGTTCACGCAATTTTCAACCGTTGCGTGAGCATTCGCAGCGATACCGCCTGCGCCTGCAGTTGATGTAACCTCACCGCTGTTTGTACAGTCGCTTATAACCGCACGGGCATAGGCAACAATACCGCCCGATGTTTCAAGAGAGGAAATACTGCCGCTGTTATTACAGCCCGTTACCGTTGCTATTACATTCACAGTAACGGTTTCAACGACTTCACCGGCTTCATTTGTTATCTGCTTATTAATCTGCTTGGGGTTATAGGCAAGAACACCTGCCGAATTGGTATCTGCATAAACGGTTGATATATTTGAGCAGTTTCTGATAACAACACCGTCAGCAGTTACTGAACCGACTATACCGCCGCCGTTTTTCTTGGCAGTAACAATGCCGTTATTTGTACAGTCCGCAACAACCGCAGCCCCTTCAGCACAAACGCCTGCTATACCGCCGACATCACTGCCGCCGACAGCCGCAATGGAACTGCTGGAGGAATATTCCTCCGCCTTGACCGAACCGTTGAAGCTACAGCCCGTTACCGTACCGTGGTTTTCACCGACAATACCGCCGACAGCTTCAACACCCTTGATATATACGGTGCTTGTGCAGTTCTCGATTTTACCGTAGCTTGTACCGACTATACCGCCCATTCTGCCGTATGCTTCAAAAGAGGAATCAACAACATTGAGATTTGATATAACGGCTGTATCTGTAATACCACCGAAAACACCGAGGTCGTTGGATTCGTGCGACATCTTGTCGTAATCGAAACAGATACCCGACAGAGTGTGGCCGCCGCCGTCAAACTTACCTTCGTAGAATCTGACAAAGTTCTCGTTATCGCTGTAATCGTAGCCGCCTATCGGCTTCCACACTTCCGCACCCTCTGTAAAGACCGGTGCACCGCTTATATCGGTATAATATTTACCTTCATTCAGCGCTATATCCGTACAGAGTCTTGCATTGATTGCGGTATTGCCGAAATTGACCTCATCTTTAAACCATGTGAACTGGTCGAAGGTTGATATAAGGTAATAACCGTTTTCTTTTTCAGGCTCAAAACGGGCATAGAGAACAAGCTCACTTTCAACAGGTGTACTGAAATCGTAGGCAGTACCGTCCTTTAACGACCAGCCTGCAAACTCAAGGCCTTCAAACAACGTCGGTTCTTGGGGAAGCTGTGCATTACCGCCGTGGTCAACGGTCTGAGAAGTGATAAACGTACCGTCAATGTGGCTGAATGTTACCTTGTAGTTGTCTCTTACAAGTCCCGCAATCTCAACCGTCTGGTCTTCGGTTATGTTTTTGATTGTGTAAATTATTCCGTATTTCGGAATTATCTCCTCACCGTTTGAAGTGACGACAAGGTTTGAATCGAGATAAATATCCGAAAGCTCAACGGAAAACGCAAAGCTGCCGCCGTATTCAACCTCGGTCGAATATTCGGGAAGCGGATAAATTGTGTAAGCCTCGTGTTCGGGAAGGTTGACGGTATATGTGTTAACCGCCATATCGCCTATTCTGATAACAAGGTTTTCCGTTACATTATCAACGGTATATTTGCCGTGACGCAGAGCAACACGAACACCGTTTGCCCAGACAATGACATCCGACTGTGTATAGGCAGGATTTACATCAACCGTAAACGAATAACTTTCACCGTAATAAACAACAGTGCTTCCGCTTTCGGGTACAACAGTAAAGTATTCCGATTCGGGAAGGGTTACATAGAAACGGCTTTCAACTTCGCCTGTGAAATAGTAATACTCCGTTGTTTTTGCCGAAACGTTACTGCTCTTGTAATCGACACCGTCGCCCAAGGCTCTTACGGCAAAGGCATATTTACCGTAGGTCGTGAAATGGCCGCCGAAATTACAGCTTAACGCATCGGTTACGGTAAAGGTTTTTGTGAGTGTATAGCCGATATCGTTATAGTGGTAAAGAGAGACCTCATAGCCCGTTGCGTTTTCAACGGCAGACCATCTGCCGACAGGGTTTGTTACGCCGGCGCTGTCAATAACGGTATCATCCCAAGAAACTTCTTTTGGAGGGTTGAGTTTTGGCACACCCATAAATGATATGCGCAGATATTTTTCGTTGTTATAGCTCGGAGTTGCATGGCCGGGGGCAGATGAGCCGGCGTAAATAGTGGCATTTGCACTCCACTCGATATAGGCGTTTTCACCCGGCGCATAAATTGCACGTGAGGTGGAATCAATAGTAAGCTCGGTATCACCGCCGCTGATAAACACATCGCCGTAAGCTGTATAAAGGCCGTTTGAACCGCTGAGGTTAAGTCTGCCCTGTGTGATTTTTATATTTTCATAGACATAGAAGCATTTGCCTGTTGTGTGAATGTTGATATTGCCTGCAGTGCGGATATCGAGACCCTTTAGGGCGGTAACGCCTGCAAGAGCATTGATGTTGAGGTTTGCCGAACCGGCAACCGTCACCTTGTAATCGGTGTAAATACCGTATGTATCTGCCGAAATGACATTCAGCGTACCGTCGCCCGTGAAGGTTACGTTACCGATGATGATAAGCGCCATTTCACGCTCAGATTTAATGTAGTTATTGCCCTTGAGCTCAATGGTGATGTTGCCCGAATACGGATAGATAAACAAAGGCGATTCGGGCGAATTGGCAGAGCCGAAGTTTTCAAGGGTCAGCTTATCCTCGGAATAATCGTAATGATAGTGGGTAAGCACAAGCGAACCCATATCGTTATAAACCTTGTTGTAAACCTGGTCGTCAATTATAAACCGCATCATACCTGCGGCCTTGCTCACGGGAGCAGTGCTGAAAACAAGCACGGCACACAAAGCAACGCTGAGCAGTCCGAGCAATAATTTTGTACCCTTTTTCA
The DNA here is from genome assembly GCA_017516745.1 of Clostridia bacterium. Taxonomy (GTDB): domain Bacteria; phylum Bacillota; class Clostridia; order Oscillospirales; family Acutalibacteraceae; genus UBA8612. The sequence continues at coordinate 72,102 of JAFXBF010000001.1, read as the reverse complement.
TTTCCCTACCTCCGGAATTTTTTATACATAAAATTAGTCATAATAAATCTATTATAATATTTTAATTATAAAATAAAATTATGTGTTTGTCACCAAAAATCAAGTAATGTGAATGTAGAAAATCTTAAATATATCTTGTATAAAATCAACAAATATGATTTAATATAGTAAACAGCAGACAAAAAAGGAGGAAAAAGAGATGGTTACGCATATAGTTTTCTGGAACGTCAGAAACGATGAGAAAAAGCAGGAAAATATGGAGCATATGAAAGAAATCCTCACTGCCCTTGTCGGCAAGGTTGACGGTCTTCTTTCCGCCGAGGTCGGCTTCAACTTCAACCCCAAGGGTTACGACCTTGCACTTTACAGCACATTCGAGAGCAAGGAAGCTCTTGACGGCTATCAGGTACACCCCGAGCACCTTAAGGTAAAGGAATTTGTTCACTCGGTTATCACCGACAGATGCGTTGTCGATTTTGAAAGCTAAAATTGCCCAAAAAAGTTAAAAATAAGTATTGACAACCACAGCTTTATTTGCTAAAATATTCCCGTTGTCAACTTACGGGTGTAAGAAGCGTCAATACCTGCGGGTGTAGTTCAATGGTAGAATCCCAGCCTTCCAAGCTGGTCGCGTGGGTTCGATTCCCATCACCCGCTCCAAATGTGCGCTGGTAGCTCAGCTGGATAGAGCAACTGCCTTCTAAGCAGTAGGCCAGGGGTTCGAGTCCCTTCCAGCGCGCCATTTATGGTGGACATAGCTCAGTTGGTTAGAGTGCCAGGTTGTGGCCCTGGAGGTCGTGGGTTCGACTCCCATTGTCCACCCCACTGAAAAAAGCACTTGCGAACCGCAAGTGCTTTTTTCAATGATATCCCTTCCTGTCGGAACGGATGATATATCTTCGATATGATATCGCCTTTCGTGCGATGATATATGCCTGCGGCATATGAAGGGACGGATATTATATCATATTTTCACGAAGTGGAAATATATCATTCGGCGTTAGCCGTATATCATATCGCCCAAAGCGATACTTCATTAAAAATTAATATTGGGGTGTAGCCAAGGGGTAAGGCACGGGACTTTGACTCCCGCATCCGCTGGTTCAAATCCAGCCATCCCAGCCAGAAAAAAGCACTTGCGCTCGCAAGTGCTTTTTTCAATGATGTTTGCCTTACGGCAAATGATGTCACTGCGTTAATGATGTTCACTTCGTGAATGATATCGCTTCGCTAATTATTATGTCGGCAAACATCATTTCGCAAATAGCGAAACTTCATTTTAATTGTCTTTTTCTACATCAATTATAGACCCATCCCTCGATTTTTACCACCTGTTCTCCATGTGATATGTTTTTTACCTTGAGCAATCCTATGGTAATGGATATAATGAAGGTGCAACGGAGGTGATGAATCTATGCAGACCGGTCATATAATTACAAAGTTGCGAATAAAAGCAGGATTATCTCAAGCCCAACTTGCAGAAGCTTTGTTCGTTTCAAGGGAGCTTGTTTCCAAATGGGAAACGGGATTAAGTCGTCCCAGTCGAAAAATGCTTGAATCGATAGCAAAGTTGCTTGATATTACCCCGGATGAATTGATTGATCGAGATTCAATTTTGTCAGAAGAGCTGTCTTCTGCTTTTCCGCCCAATTATTCCCCGGGAACCGATGTTTTAAAGCACGATCTGAATGCTTTTATGGAAACACTCAACGAACGTGACAGGAGCGTTTTTATTCGGAGGTATTATCATCTTGAGGATCCGTCAGAAATTGGTGAAAAATACGGAATTAAGGAGAATTACGTAAGAACTATTCTTATGCGTGTACGCAAAAAGATGAGAAAGTTCTTAAAGGAGGAAGGTTTATGAATACTAATACCATATATGATGCTATTTCCGGATTCGATGAAAAGTACATTTTGGCGGCAGATAATACTGACGCTGTTAGTCTTAGTTTTCGCAAACATAAAAACCACAAGTTAAATATTGTTGAAACTCTTTGTGCTTGTGCTGCGTTGATAATTACAACCGGCTGGATCAGTTCACAGAACTGGTTCGGAAAAAATCCTGTTGTCACGCAAACCGGCATTGCCGTTTCGGATAATGCTGCAGGAACAGATCAGCCGAGAACGGAACAGACGCCATATCAAACAACGACTTCAGAAACAGAGAAGTATACGCAAACATACACGACCGGTAACCCTAACCGGCAGGAGCATAGCACACAGCCCCCACAAACAGACGTTCCTTCCACAACAAAAATTACAGAAAAGCCCCTTGCGCCTTCCGCAGAACCTTCTTCGACTGTGGCAACGACCATTGTAAACCACGAAGGAGAACAGAACGTATATAAAGATGTCATTGTTGGATATGATACGGCAAAAGCGTATTTCGGACACCCAATTGTACCCTGCGATAGAAGCGATTTTACCGGTTATAACGTTCTTCTTGTCATTCCTAAAGAAAACAACAACGAAAGCGAAACGAACTGTCTGTCGGTAACATACCTCTTCACAAGTGGCTCGGTTGACCTGCGGGATCAGGACAAAACGGGAAAAGTAACGCCCACAGGAAAGAAATATGAATATTGCGATAAAACATTTTATGTTCACACACCGGAATTTAACGGAGATAATATCAGAATCGGATATTACCCAACAGGAGAAAACGGAATTGCGTATCAGGCTCATTTTAACAGCAGATCAGATATGAATGAAATCATGGATTTGATACTATCTCTTGAGTTAAAAAATTGATTTGGTAATTAACTCTTGATTACTCAAAACAGTTGATTGATATATAAATCATAAATTTTATTACCCGACGTCCCCCTTGGCAAAAAGGTGGTAATTTTGTATGAAAGTGGTACATTAAAGCCAGAAAAAAGCACTTGCGCTCGCAAGTGCTTTTTTCAATGATGTTTGCCTTACGGCAAATGATGTCACTGCGTTAATGATGGATACTTCATTTTAATCGTCTTTTGCTACACCAATCGCAGAACTGTCCCCTGACTGACAGTTTATTTTATTTTATTTTAACCCATTCACCGGGAACGGATTTGAAATCGGGGTTTTCATCAAGACGACCTGTATGTCTTGCGTTAGCAATCATAAGCGATGTAATTTCAAAATGCACCATATCGTTATAGAGCTTTTCGTTTTCGGCAATTCGTCTTGACTCGTTAAGGCCGGAAAACTCGCCACGCTTCATGTTTGCCTTCCAATATCGCCAGCAAATCTGCGAGCGTTTTACGTTTTCCTTCTGCCACTCGGTTTCGGCTTCGGATATCGCATTTTCCCACAGCTCATCATATTCTTTCAACGTTTTATTATCAATATTAAGAACGGTTGTAGAGTAGTATTTATCGAAGCAGCCCATGCCGTATTCCATATCGACATGCTCCGGGATTATTAGCCAATATTGAATTATATTGAAGCCGAAGCCGTTGTTTTCGTCAATTCCGTTGATAAAATCTATTATATGCTGATAGCCTGCGCCGTAATAGGCTCTGCAGAAATCGTACATCAGTTTATCGACATCCTGATACGGGTCCCACATAAGCCGTGAAAGCATATAACAACGCAGGGCGGCAAATTCGCCGTTGGCGGCCGTACCGCTGGCTCCTTCTTCAAAAACACCTATAACGTCGTTTTCGGCAAAAATCTGAAGATTACGCTGAATTGAGCCGAAGTTTCCGAAAGGAAGCAGAAAGCCGCTGTAATCGGTTGTATAGTCCCAGACGAAAAGGTGGTCACTTATTGCAGACCACTCTTTCAAATCCTGCATAAAATTCTCATTGTCTTCGGAATATCCGCTGTCCATAGGCGCTGAAAACTTACACTCAATGGAGCAAAGACGAATAACAACATTATCTCTCGGAACGGTAATTTTCGGAGCTTGTCTTGTGTAGCCGTCCATATATGCAAAGGTGTCAACGAGTACCTCGGGGTAATCCTCCCTGATGTCATCAGCGATAGCATTAACAAAACGAATCATCGTGCCGGAATGACTGCCTTCCTCAGCATCAATTCTTGCGCACTCCTCACATACACAGTAATTGGAATTATCGTTCTGGGTTACGGAAACAAAGGCTGCGTCGGGGTTGGAAGCCAGCCACTCACGAACCGTCGCTTTTGCAATTTCAAGAGTTTTCGGATTGGTCAGACAAAGCTGGTCTGTTGTTCTTTCACCCGTCTGAACACCCAGAGCAAAGAGCTCGGGCTCGGTTTCAATGAGCGATGTCGGCACAAGGCTGGAAAATGTATGACAAAACGGCCCTGCATATTCAACACCGCCGCCGATATCTTCGGCCATAGTGCCGTCATTGAGTCTGTTTGCTGTCTTATATTCTGTGCTTTTTGTTCCGTACCAGTCGGTCTGTCTGAACATAAAAGGCGGAACATAAGTATAATCAATTTCAATGGGAACAAGCAGCTTTTCAGCTTCGGGAACAACGGTTAAGTCCGGCGTAAATCTGCGGTATCCGAAATATTCTTCAAGGAAGGTATAGACAGAATAGAGCGTTCCTCGCTTTTCGCCGCCCGTAATGACAATGTCATCACCTGCTGTTTTTATGCAAACGCCCTCATCGCCGAGAGCAGCATAATCAACCGTATCATCGTATTCTCTGTCGGTTTTGCCGACTGCAATTTCTTTTTCGGTTTTAGCTGTGCTGTCGGTGATTATAGCGATTTGCGTTCCGTTTATTTCTTTTAAGGTACTTTTAAGCAGATTTGCGGCAGTGATTTCCGATTTGCTTGCCGCATCGGAAACAACGATAACGTATTCATCGGTTATTTCGAAGGTTTGTGTTGTAACATCCGGCTCAAAGGGAGGTGTAAAAATATGTCCCTGAGGCTCTGCAGGAATAAAGATAGAAAAAATTGAAGTCAGAACTACGCTCAAAGCTGTAAAAAACGGCATAATATAGCGCGGATTAAATGAGTAAAAAAACGACTTGACAGAACTCATAAACAATTCCTCCGATACATTAAATTGCATTACGTAAACATATTCCCCGATATGCTCAATGTAATTATATTCCTTCAGCCCTTATATGTCAATTCTATTATGACATCTGACAAGCTGATGAACGGCATATATTTTGACATGAAGTTTTGTATATGCTATGATAAAAGCAATGTGCTGTTCGGCGTTGAGGAGGGTGCAAAAAGGCTTGAGGTGCTTTAATAAACTGAGCGAAATTTTTCAGATACTTGCTGTATCCAAATCCAAAGCAAAGCAAAACATAACATCATTTCGCCAACGGCAAAGCATCGCCAAAATTTAACTTAACAATATATTCAAAATCCTCCCTGTTCATATTGAAAAAATGATTGATTTATGTTAAAATGAATTAGTATTTTGATTATTAATCTCAAAAAGAAAATACACATTGAACGGAGAAAAAAATGATGAAAAAGTTATTATGCTTATTGACAGCGGCTGTAATGATATTCACTTTCACAGCCTGCGGTGACGAGAAAAACCCCGAAGAACAGACAACCGGTCAGACGGAAACGACTGAAGTAATTACCGATTCCGTCAGCAACGACAGCACTGCCCCGACAGAAACCGAATCCACCACAGAGGCTGAAACCGAAACAACTCAGCTCAACGAAGAGGAAAGCTCTACCGAAGAAGCCACAACCGATGCCGACCCTGCGAAATGGACAGACGAGCAGATTGTGGAATTCTACAAGGCTGCCGCAAAGAAAACGCATCCCCACGTCACCTCCGTACAGACAATGACGATGAGAGAGCTTGTAGTTAACGACGGCGACGGCTTACTGGGCAAGCTGGTTGAAATGATAACACCGTTTCTAGTGAAGGCATTGGAAAAGAACTCAACCGAAATTGAGGGCATTACGGGCGGCTACAGCAACCTTTCCGTATCCGACACAACAAGCATAAACGCATACAAAAGCGGCAAATACACAGTAGTTGAAATGACGATGAAGGAGCAGACAGACGGTATACACGGCGACGCACTTTCGGGCACGGTTGGCCACGCAATTACTGTTGTCGGCGATATTTCCGTTGTTGAAAAGGAGCTTCCGCAGTTCGACATCGGCTTTGAAGAATCCAACATCACCCTGCGTTACGTCTACCCGAAGCTCAAGGTTAAAATTAACGAAAACGGTATGATTGAAAGCGGCGAATGGTCATACAGGGTTCTGGTAAACCTTTCCAACCTTCGTGTTGATGCTAAAAAATTTCCGATAGGAGCAACCGTTGGCAAGGGCTACGGCTCGGTAGACTATAAAATTGTTCTGAACTGAATATTCTGTTAAAACCCGTGTCTCTGCCTGTTTTGGGCGGAGACACTTTTTATTTTAATAAATTAGCCATTGAAACAGCCCTGCGTTTTTGATATAGTAATAATCAGTAATTTGCAAAGGATAATAACCGATGATTAATCTGACCACAAGAATTGAACATATAACAGTTGAACAAGGAAGAAGAATTCTTGTCACGAGCGATATTCACGGTAACCTCTCTTATTTCAAAAAGCTTCTGCAAAAGGCTGAATTTTGCGACAACGATATACTGTTCATCGTCGGTGATATAGTAGAAAAGGGCAATGAAAACCTAAACACTCTGCGCTATGTTATGGAGCTTTGCGAAAAAGGGAATGTCATACCACTTATAGGCAATGTGGATGCAAACCGTTTAAAAATAATTGACGAATTGTGTGAGGACAACGTTAACGGGTTTTACAAATACATTCTTAATTTAAGGGAATGGGCAGGTACATCGTTTTATGAAGAGCTTGCAAACGAATGCGGTTATGCCCTCAATTGCGCAGAGGATGTTTTAGCGGCAAAGCAGGCTGTTATTACTCATTTTGAAAATGAATTTAACTTTCTTAAAAATCTGCCGACAGTCACAGAAACGCAGAACTTTGTTTTTGTTCACGGCGGCTTGCGTGAACAGCAGGTTTCGAACAATATCAACAAAGGCATTTTTGAGCTGACAAAGTTTGACACTTTTATGACCGAAACTCCGCATACCTTTGAAAAGTATGTCATTGTCGGTCATTGGCCCGTATGCCTTTATAGTAACTGCACACAGCAGTTTAACCCCATAATAAATCGTGATAAAAAAATCATATCAATTGACGGCGGCTGCGGTGTCAAGAAGGACGGACAGCTGAACCTGCTTATTATTCCCGATATAAATTGCTCTGCCGATGAAATTACTTATATAAGCTATGATGAAATTCCCTGTGTGAGTGCACTTGAAAGTCAGGAAGCAAGTGAGAATTCAGTGCATATTTCGTGGATTGACAACGAAATCAGAATTATTGAAAAAGGCGAGGAATTCTCCTTTATCGAACACATACAAAGCGGCAAAAGGCTGAATATTCCCAACAGCTATTTAAGAGGCGAAAACAAATGCGCAGACTATACAGACTATGTACTGCCCGTAAATAAAGGTGACTCACTTTCGCTGATTGCCCAAACTTCAAAAGGATGCATTGTCAAAAAAGACGGTGTAACAGGTTGGTATTACGGAAAATATGTTTAATGATTTATTTACAACCGAATCAAGCTGGGAGTTTTTGAAAGCCACTCCCCTGCCCGTTGCGGTTTACGGCACGGGCAACGGCGCTGACCGTGTGTTTGAGGAATTTGAAAGGCTAGGAATTACGGTTTCGGCGGTAATTGCAAGCGACGGCTTTGTGAGAAGCCGTACCTTTCACGGTTTTACGGTAAAATCGGTTTCACAGTTAGAAGACGAAATCGGCGATTTTGCCGTAGCACTCTGCTTTGCAAGTCCCCTGCCCGATGTTATTTACAGCATTAAAAAGCTATCCGACAGGCACAGAGTCGTAATGCCCTCCGTACCAGTTTTCGGCGATAATATTTTCAACAAAGAGTTTCTCAAAAGTAATCTTCAAGCAATTGAAAAGGCTTATTCAAAGCTTTCCGATGAGCAAAGCAAAAGAGTATTTGAAAGCATTATCCGTTTTCAGATTACGGGTGATTTGAATTACTGTTTTGACTGCGAAACACCGAAAGACGAAGCCTTTGAAATTCTTGATTTGGGCGAAAACGAAAGCTTTCTTGACCTTGGCGCTTACCGAGGCGATACCGTTGAGGAGTTTTTGAAAAGAACAAAGTCCTTTGAGAAAATTGTCGCGGTTGAGCCGGACAAAAGGACTTTTAAGAAGTTGCAGACAAACTGCGAAAGCATAAAAAACTGCACCTTGCTTAACAACGCCGTGTGGTCGTGTGACTGCACATTGGAATTTGACGGCAACAAAGGACGTGGCGCAGCTGCAAGGGAAGGCAAAGAAGAAATAAGTGCCGTATGTGTTGACGGAATTTTTGAAAAATACGGCAAATTCACATACCTGAACATTGACATTGAGGGTGCGGAAAGCGAAATGCTTAAGGGTGCTCAAAACGCACTTAAACGCAAGCCCAAAATATGTATGGCAGCTTACCACAGAAGCGAAGATATTTTTGAGCTGATAAACAAAATTAACGCAATCAACCCCGAATACAGAATATATCTGCGACACCACAGACACATTTCTTTCTGGGATACGAATATTTACTGTATTTAAAAGATACGAAAGGTGGTAAAAATGAACACTTATTTTAACGAAATAACCGCAAAGCCCGTTAACACTGTTGACGGCAAAATTCTTTACAAAATTCCTGCCGGTGCAATGTGCGGCAACGGCGACCTCGGAGTTGTTTTTGATAACGATGACACCGACCTTATAATCCACATTTCAAAGTGCGATTTTTGGAAATTCGCTCCCGGTGCGCATAATGACGGCGGCATCAAAACCGTAGGCAGTATCCGCATTAAAAACGTTGATTTGTCGGAGTATAACATAAAGCAGTATTTTGACAAGGGTTTACTTGAATGCAAGTTTGCAAACGCTGAAATCGAGTTTTTTGTTGCGCCCGAAAACAAGATTTATTTTGAAATCGAGGCACACGAGTCCGAAAATTTGCCGTGTGTTGAAATTGAAATTCCCGATACCTGTAATTCCGTAAATTCCTCTTTTAATGACAAGGGCGTTGCTTGTTATATCCGTAGGTTTGAGGGCAAAGATCTTGAAAGAGACTCGGCTGTTGCAGTGTGTCTGAACAGAATTGATACAGATGCAAAAGCCTCACGCTACTGCGTTTCGGTTGTTACCAATTTCGACAGCGAGAAATACACCGATAAGGCTGTAAAAACAGCTCTGAATTGTGACTATGATAGCGACAAAGCAAGAACACAGGCAAAGTGGCAGAAGTTCTTTTCCGCATCAAGGGTAACGCTTGAAGACAAGGAAATTGAAAAGCACTACAATTTAAGCCTTTATCACCTTGCAGGCTGTATGGGCAACAGACAGTTTCCGCCCGGACTTTTCGGCAACTTCATAACGGACGATTTCTTCCCCTGGGCCGGAGATTACCACATGAATTACAACTATGAAGCGCCGTATTACTGCGTATTCTCTGCCAATCACCCCGAGCTGTTTGACGGATATATGACGCCCGTAAACGAGATGAGGGATTACGCCAAGAAATTTGCAAATTTCTTCGGCTGCGGCGGCTACGCCTTTCCTGTCAGCTTCGGCCCGAAGGCGCTTGACGTTTTCACGCAGAAGGACTGCAAGGAGCACGGTGTTCTTTTCCTCGGCCAGAAAAGCCATGCCGCCTATGCCTGCGTAATTCCGATAATGCACTGGTACTCAACCTATGACAAGGAATACGCAAAGGAAAACTACTACGATTTTGTGCTTAACACGGCAAAATTCTGGGAAGATTACCTTGTAAAGCAAAACGGCAGATACGTAATCAAAAAAGATGCTGCACACGAAATCCCCTACTACCGTGGCGAAAAATTCAGGTACATAACACATATCGGTCAGGTAAACACCGTAAACGCCATAAACTCACTCGGCCTTGTAAAGCTGCTGTTCAAGGCTGTTTACGATATGGCAAAGGAACTCGGTCTGAACGCCGAAAAATATGCCCTTTGGGAGGATATCAACAATAACCTGAGCGATTTCCCGATATTTATAAAGAAGGGCAAGTGGTGCTTCAAGTATTCCCGTTTCGGCATACGCTGGAGAGACGACAACACCGTAGGGCTTCAGCACATATACCCTGCCTCACAGATCGGCTTGAATTCAGACGAAAAGCTGCTCAAAATTGCAAGGAACTCATATTTCATAAATGACAGACGTCTTGACGACAACGGCTCAAATTCATACCTGCCTGCAGGTGCGAGAATAGGTGTTGACCCCGCTTTCGTGATTGAAGGAATAAAGCAGAACATAAAAGAATTTGCCCTGCCCAACGGACTTTTCCGCCACCACGGCGGCGGCATTGAGCACCTGACTATGGTTCCGGCAACCGTAAACGAAATGCTTATGCAAAGCCACGAGGGCGTTATAAGACTGTTCCCCTGCTGGGACAAAAAATCAGCCGCTTCGTTTGAAAATCTTCGTGCAGACGGCGCATTCCTTGTTTCTTCCGCACTTGAAAACGGACAGATAGCTTCGCTTAAAATAAAGAGCCTTACAGGCAGAAAGTGTACCGTGGAATGTGACGGTATCAAGCGGATAATAAGAGAAAGCGACAGCAGTGAAATTGAATACAGCCAAAACGGAAATACGGTTGAGTTTGAAACGCAGGCAAACGAAACATATATTCTGATATGACACAAAAGCAGTACAGCCGATTTGACTGTACTGCTTAAATATTTACTAACTGATATTGAATTTTTTTGCGTAGTCGGTGAGTTATTTATATTGAGGAAATTTCAACCGAAAATTACAGCTTTCTCGCCTTAATAACTATTGACAGCGGAAAATGCTTTGCTTTAAAGTCTGCGTAATAACCCGAACTGAAGTCTGACGATTTTTCAAGAACGGTTTCGCTTGTTTCTTCAACCACTCTTTCAACGGCAAAGCCTGCCTCGGCAAGGGTGTTGATATATGTTGAAAGCTTGCGGTTTTGCAGGGTTAAGGGGTTGCCGTATTTCTCGAAAGTATAATAATCTTCTTCAAGATAGTTGCCGCTGAAAATTATGCGTTCTTGGGTTGCAACAGTTCTGTTGCCGCCCGAAATTGCGACACTTTCCAAATCAACGCAATGCAGAAGTGGATGATCCCAGGAGAAAATATATGTACCACCCTGTTTCAGATAAGATGCAGCGTTCTTTATTGTTTTTTTAAGGTCGGTTGTCCAACCAATTGCATAGATTGAATAAACAACATCAAAGTAATTCTTTGGAATGTTTGTGTTATCCTCCATAGGCTGGTGAAAAAGTGTGCAGGAATATCCGTTTTCGGTAAGCAAGTTTTTTACGGCTTTAAGCTGTTCCTCGGAAATATCAAGACCGAAAAGCTCTTTTGCGCCGTGTTCGGCACACCATTTCAGCGAATGACCGCTGCCGCAGCCCATTTCAAAAACAGCCTTGCCGTTGAGGTCAGGGAAAAGGTGCAGTTCATCCTCGGTCGGGATTGAACAGCCGAGTACGGGCAAAGCGGTTACGCCGAAGAATTCCTCCGCCAAGGCATTCCAGCTTTTTTCGTTTTGTTTTAATATATCGGTTTTCATATCTGTACCTCATTAAAAAGGAGCTTTTCAATGGTAATTCGGGGACGCCACCAAGCTCTTGCCTGCTCAAATTCGGGATACGGAGTATACCATTTCCAGGTAATATCAAAGCCGCCATCTTTCATTTGCAGTTTATCTAAAATATCTTTTTCGGCAGCTATTAATGGTTTGATTTCGGGAGTTATAAGTTCCAAATATGAGCCGGAGAAAAAGTCAGATGGCATCGGTACGTATTCAACACCGTATTTTGAGATATCTTTACAAATAGAATCATCAACAGCTTTACACAATAAATCCTTAAAATGCTCTAAATCAATTATATTACTGATATCATTTATTTTCAAAAGCTCGTATGTAAGCAGAAAACACTTTAAAGAATCGCCGCTGATTTCTTCAGCTGTTTCAAGATATTCAAATCCCTCTTTTATTATTTCCTCATAAAGAGAATTACGGTTGACGTAGCAAACCATAAACGACGCCAAGGATATTGACGGATTAAAGCCGCTGATACCGTCACCTTTTTTCTCCCACCAGATTGCATGAGGATAATCTTTGTTGCTGTCAATTGCAAACAACCATCGCTTTTTATCTTCATCAAAAGAATCGTGAGATTCCAGATATCTGACTATTCCTTTTACAATTTCGGAATTTCTGTCAAGTGCATTCACACGACAAAGAGTGATTATAGCATCATTTGTTGCAATGGGAGATGAATTGGGATTGAAAAAATCAGGCTCAAGGGCATTGCCAAAACCACCGTCGGGGTTTTGGAATTTCAAAAGCTCATCAACAACAGCCTTGTTCGGTTCATTTTCAAAGAAATACTCGTATACAGCCAATTCAAGCGGCCGTGCATTTTGTAAAACAAAGTTCTTTGCCGTGTTAGTGTTCATAGCGTCCTCCTTGTAAATTACAGTTTGTCTAACTCTTTTCCACCTCATCCACCGCCGTGCGGCGGTCCCCCTTCCCCTCAAGGGGAAGGCAAGAAAAGTTACTGCTATAGCTAATGGCTTCCCCTACGAGGGGAAGCTGTCACCGCAGGTGACTGATGAGGTGTATGCGGAGCATTTTATATTCGAAGCGTAACGACCCTTTCATTACGCATTACGAATTACGAATTAATCATCCTGACAAACTGTAATTTGTTTTAATTCAAAACATCCAATATCTCTTTAAACTCTGCACTTGAAATCAGTTTCTCCGACAAGGGATACGGGGAATTCTGATAATCTTTCAAGAATATGCGTTTCATTCTTTCGCACATTGTTTTGCCGTACTTGGCTTTCTTATAGGTACTGCCCTGCATAAAAATGCCGTTGTGTTCGGTTTCCTCGGGCAGAGAATCGTGCTTTTGGGCAAGCAAGGCACATTCTTTCAGATATTTCAGAGCTGTTTTATCGTCGCCAACGGCTGAAAAAAGCTGACCGAGGTTGCCGAGAAGATAAATCATTGAACGGTAACACGAGCCGTAATTGCCGTCGTTATAAAATGTATTAACTATTGTTTTACAGCTTTCAAGTGCTTCAATCTGCTCATCGGGTGAGAAATGATTCTTATAAAAAATCTTATTTGAAACAGTGCTCATAAGCAGGAGCATTTCTCTGTCAAAGGCGGCAAAACACGCTTGATAGTGCTCATCTTCGGGAAGATTTACAAGGGTTGAAATATACTCACGGGTGTCGAGCATATTCGGCATACCGCTTAAAATTTCGAGCATCCGCTTGGTGTAACAGTCCTTTTTCGTCTTGTGGCTCAAGGTATTATAGTACATACACACCAAACGCTTTGCCCACATTCTTATCATATCATCCGTGCAACGGCTGATTATGTTGTTATATAATCTTTCGACCTCGTCTATAATAGCCTCACTGTCGTTGTCTGCACCCGATTTTTCCATCAGCAGCAGTTCAAGGTATCGCACAAGCAGGCGGTAATCGCCCGGAAATTCTTTTATTGCTTTTGCAAGCTGTTCAAATACATAAGGACTGTCCTTTGTGCGAAGGTCGGTGTAGGTGTCGATATAATCTTGAATTCTCTTTTCGTTTTCCGCCGCCTGTGTGCCGAGAAGCTCGTCACAGCTTACATTAAAGAACGAAGCTATTGCAGGCAGCATTGTTATATCGGGGTAGGTTTCTCCCCTTTCCCACTTGCTGACACTCTGAAACGTTACGCCGAGATGGTCTGCAAGCATTTCCTGTGTGATGTCGTTTTCTCGTCTTAATTTTCTGATGTTTTCGCCAATGTAAATCACAGTTATCACCTTTTCAAATTGAAATTGCTGATCAGCTTGATTACATAATAGCTTTTGTGCGTTTGGTTTTCAATAACCCGTTTTTTGAAACAAACTCAACCCACGGGCGAAAAATTCAAACGGTTGTTATTTCTTCCGCTTTTTCGGGTCTTTCTACCTTGGGCAGATCCCAGCGGAATTTTGCCGCAAGTATACGGATTGTAACAATAACGGCGAAGGTAATAACTATTGCTATATTTTCGGGGATGATTTTACCGAGGAAATAGTAGCAGACCGTGCCTATTATAACGGCGGTTGCATAGACATTCTTGCAGAATATCATAGGCTTTTCACGGCTCATAACGTCACGCAGAAGACCGCCGCCGACAGCAGTGAAAACGCCCATAAATATGGCAAAATTCCACTTGTCGGAGTAGCCTGCATCAATTGTTACCTGCACGCCCGAAATTGTAAAAGCAGCAAGGCCGAAGGCATCGAATATGTTTACTATTTCGTTAATTTTTTTGAAATTGTCAAAGAAAAAGCTGCTGAATATTTTTGCAAGCACAAAAACCACAACGGCGGTAATCAGCGCACACCACAGGTGAAAGGAATTGAAAAAGTTTCTCGGCGGAAAGACACCGAGGAAAATATCACGCATTGCACCGCCGCCAAGGGCTGTTACCATTGACAGCAGTATTACGCCGAAAACATCCATTTTTCGCTGAATGGATATCATTGCGCCCGAAATTGCAAAGGCTATAATGCCCACAAATTCGGTTACTTCAAAAAAAGTTGTCATTGTACTACCTCTATACCGTTGGGAATTTCGCAATTTACTTTTCCGCCCTGTTGTGTGACGGTAATTATACCGTGGGGTGTGGGAATTTCTGTTGTTGCTTCTTCAAGGCCTAAAAGTGACGGATTGAGTTTTATTTTTTTGTAGCCTGCTTCAAGGATTTCAAGGCCTGTAAGTGCCTTAGGCACGGAATAAAGCGGTGTACCGCCCCAAGCGTGGCTGTGGTCAAAGCTGTAGGTAGGTTCAGGCGGAATAAAGCCTTCTGCCAAGCCCTTGCTGCAGTCCTTAACAGGCTGTTTCCACCTTTGGGCAACGGTGAGTGTGTATTCGTTTCTCAAGCCGTTTCTATAAAGTGCCTCGAACAGATAGTGCGCAAAATACGCCTGATACTCGCCCTCAATTTCATCGCTCATAATACGGTGCAAAAGGCTCTGTGCAAGCTCCTTTTCACAGATACCGACATAGGCGGCGAGGATATTTGCGTGCTTTCTGTAGTAGCGTTTGGAGGTGTTCTGCGGCATCCAACCGCCCAGAAGGTGCTCGGGAGTGGGAGTGTTGAGTCCCTCAAAATACATCTGCTTTTCTTCGTCAAACAAAACTGTATTTACTGCAGCTTTCAGGCTTTCAGCTTTTTTGTTGCACTCCTCTGCCATTGCGGTATCACCAAGGACAGCAAAAATCTTTTCGGCATTTGTCAGCGCACCGTAATAAAACATATTAAGGCAGGTCTGACCCAAGGCTTTGGGTGGATGGTGAAGCGAAATTTCATCGATATAAAGCCAGTCGATAAACATATAATCGGGCGGATTTTCGATAACACCGTTATCGCCGATATATGTATCAAATCGGTCGAGCAGCATTATGAGTGCATCACGGCATTCTTCCAGCATTTTGATATTACCGTTAAGCATATATGTATCGTACATCATCATAACCCAGATAAGGCTGTAGGTTGTGTGGAACATTCTGCCTGAGTTATTGCGCAGAAGCTCTGCCGTGCGGATTATGTCAAATTCAGCCAAGCGCATATCACCGTAGGAAAAGGCAGTCATAAGGCTTTCGATGTAGTAGTCGCCCGTACAGGCAAGAGGCTCATAGTGGCACGGGCTGTCCAGGTGAATGTGCTGACGGCAGATTTTAAGCGTGTGTGCACAAACATCGAGCACAAGGTTTAAATCTTCATCGCTTGTGCGTGTTTTCGCATGAACGGTTACGGGGTAATTAACCGCAATTATTGCAGGATAAACCACAGCTTCCGCTTCGGAATTGTTCGTTATTTCAAGCTGCAAACCGCCGACACTGTGCACCTGAAGGCTGCGGTAATCACCGTTACCGTCAAAGGTGATTTCTGCCTTTCTTGAACGGTTATCAACAACCGTTTCGTAATCGGTTACGGTAATTTTAATTTCGCCCCGGGCTTTTGCGGCAATGCTCAGATATGCGGCGTAGATTTTATCAAACTCAACGCAGACGGTTTTGGTTTCATTTGCACTTACCGTTATTTCCTTGCAGTCGGGAAAGATTTTTTCTTCACTCAACAGGGGCAGAGGTGCAGTCTGTGCGTGCCAAATATTTTCGGTAAGCTGAGCAAAAGAATATTCATCGGGCTTTTTTCTAAAATCAAACGAATATCTGCCCGTATAGGCCGGGTTTAAGCGTGCAAGCCAGCTTTCATCGGTGCTGATTACGGTTTTTGTGCCGTCCTCAAAGGTGACATAAGCCCCAAGCATAAATCCACCCTTGCCCTGAGAATACTCGTAATCGCCTACAGGGCCCATTTTGACACGGGCAAAAAACGACACGGTTTCACTGTGCAAATCAAAGGAAGCCTCACTTGCGTAGTGCTGACCTCGCCGAAAATTATTACCTATGAAATCCGTACCGATAGGCACGGGACCCGTTGCAGCAATTTTGCCGTCCATATAAAGCTCAAAGTATGTATCACCGCTCAAGCGCAGATCAATTTTCGTTGCTTTTTTACTGAAAATATATTCCTTAAAAAACTCTGCAACGGCATAATTTGCTTCGTTTTCTTTGCCGAGCACAGTGTTAATAGTGGTCTGATTTTCGGGATATTTTTCCTTGTTCAGCCATATCCATTTTTCAGGTAATTTCATATATTCCACCAGCCATTTTAATATTAAAATATTATGCGCTAATGATACCACAGTAAAATATAAGTGTCAATTAAGATAAGAAAAAGAAGCTGTCGTGTGACAGCCTCTTGCAAATTATGTTTCTTTATTTTTCAATGCTTTTATAAAGCGTATTGTGTTTGTTACCGCAAACACAAAGAGTATCAAGGCTGCGATTTCCAACACGGTATTCGGAATCTGAAGAAAGGAATTGGAAGCCGCAACGATGGAAGCATTTTGCTCAATTTCACTCCGCACCCAAAGATTAATCAGATAACCTAATATTTTTGAAATCACCTTTACTCCGCCCCACAAACACCAGTATTTAACCGTATTCTTTTTAGCCTTTGCAATATCCTCAACGGGTCTTTTGGCAAGCACAATAACCGTTGCGGCAATTATTGCAATCATAACCGCAAAGCTGATTACGGCGGCAATTTTCTGCGAGGTCAGATTATCAGGCCAACGGAAAATATACAGGATATTCCACGGCCTTGTTCCAGTGGCGAAGCGGAAGAATATATCTGCAAACATATAAGCCACCCAGATACATTTGAGCAGAACGTCATTTTTGCAGACAAAGCAGATTACCGCACAGATTATGAGCGGAGAAGCATAAATAATACCCGCAGGCAAGAAAAGAATTGTCATCAGAAATGACATACAGCAAAGTATAATTCCTGCAATTTTTCTGCCGGGCATATGCTCTTGCTTTATGATGTATTCCGTTCTGGTTTCGGGCTGAGTTTTTTCGCCTTTTATAAGGTCGTCAACTGATATTTCAAATATTTCGCTTAAACGTATTATCTTCTGCAAATCGGGTACTGCGGTGTTGTTTTCCCACTTTGAAACTGACTGACGGGATACCTCCAGCATATCCGCAAGGTCGCCCTGAGATAAATTCTTTTCACGCCTGAGGGCATATATTTTTTCGCCTATGTCCATAATTAAGACCTCCTCTTCGGTTTGAATTATACCACTTTTGTCGGCTTTCGTCTATCAACCACGGTTTAAAATTTAGCAACCGGCGGTTGCATTTGTGATTTTAACATAATATTAATAAATATATAATCCTTATTTTGTTGCAATACCGCTAAATTTATGATAATATTAATTTGATAAACTGTTGCTTTTGTCAACAAGCTCAAAGATAAAAGGAGAAATGTAATATGGGACTTATTAAAGCAGGTATAGGAGCACTCGGCGGAACATTGGCCGACCAGTGGAAGGAATTTTTCTACTGTGATTCGCTTGAAAACGATGTGTTGATGGTAAAAGGACAGAAGCGTGTAAGCGGCCGTTCTTCCAATACCAAGGCGAGTGACAACATAATTTCAAACGGCTCGGGTATTGCAGTTGCAGACGGTCAGTGTATGATTATCGTCGAGCAGGGCAAGATTGTTGAGGTCTGTGCAGAGCCCGGTGAGTTTACTTACAACTCTTCAACAGAGCCTTCAATCTTCACAGGCAAGCTCGGCGACACAATAAAAGAAACTTTCAGAACAGTCGGTAAGAGATTCACTTACGGCGGTGATACGGGCAAGGATCAGAGAGTTTACTACTTTAACACAAAGGAAATTTTAGACAATAAATTTGGCACACCCAACCCGTTTATGTTCGAGGTTGTCAACAAGAGAATAGGTATGGCAAGAACCGTTCAGGTAAGATGCAACGGTGTATATTCCTACAAAATCACTGACCCGCTTCTTTTCTACACAAAGATTGCTGGCAACGTTGACGATGAATACAGACGAGAAGAAATTGATATGCAGCTTAAGACAGAGTTCATCTCTGCACTCCAGCCTGCATTTGCAAGGCTGACAGAGCTTGAGCTTCGCCCTGCACAGATTCCTGCACACACTGCTGAGCTTAAGGATGCCATGAATGCGGCACTTAAATCCGAGTGGACAGACCGCAGAGGTATTTCCGTTGAGTCCATTGCGCTTAATCCCATTACCCTCACGGACGAGGATATGAAGAAGATTACGCAGATGGAAGATGCCGCAACAATGGGCAGCAATCCGTTTATGATGGCAGGCAGAATGACCGATGCACAGGCTAACGCAATGGAAGCCGCAGCAAACAATCCCAACGGAGCAATGAACGGCTTTATGGGCTTCAATATGGCTATGGGTGCTAACGGCGGCTTCAATGCGGCACAGATGTATCAGGCAGGTGTTGCGCAGCAACAGCAGTTTGCACAGCAGCAGGCAACTCCCACAGCACCTGCTGACGGATGGAAATGTGCCTGCGGAGCTACAGTTAGCGGTAAATTCTGCACGGAATGCGGAGCTAAGAAGCCCGAAGCAGAAGGCTGGACTTGTTCCTGCGGAGCAGTAAACAAAGGCAAATTCTGCCCTAACTGCGGACAGAAAAAGCCCGAGGGAGCACCGCTTTATCAGTGTGATAAATGCGGCTGGAAACCCGAAGACCCCCACAATCCGCCGAAGTTCTGCCCCGAATGCGGCGACAGATTTGACGAAAACGATGCAAAATAATTCTTCCCCCTATAAAAACTGAAAGGAGGAATTTTTGTGGAATTAATGACCTATAAGTGTCCCAACTGCGGCGGTGCTATTGTTTTTGAAAGCGAAAAGCAGGAATTCAAGTGCGAAAGCTGCGACAGCATTTTTACAAAAGAACAGTTAAGCGATTACGACGAAATACTGCGCAACAGCACTCAGCCCGAAAACACTCATACGGTTGAAGAGCACCAATGGCGTGAGGCAGAAGCTGAACAGACACTCGATAATGTTAACACCTATGTTTGCAAATACTGCGGCGCCGAAATAGTGACTGACGAAACTACAGCAGCCTCGGAATGTCCGTACTGTAACAATCCGATTATAATTGCGCCGCAGCTTTCAGGCGGCTACAGACCCGACGTTGTTATTCCGTTTAAAATTCAGAAGGAGCAGGCAATTGAGGCTTTAAAAGCCTTTTACAAGGGCAAGCCCTTCCTGCCTAAGGAATTCAAGGACGAAAACAAAATCAAGGAAATTAAGGGCGTTTATATCCCCTTCTGGCTGTTTGACTGCAACGTAGGCGCAAACATAAGCTACAATGCAACAAGAGTTCGTGTTTGGCGTGATTCCAAGTACGAATACACCAAAACCGACCGCTACAGAATACTGCGCAAGGGCTCAATGGCCTTTGACAAAATCCCTGCGGACGGCTCGTCCAAAATGGACGATGCTTATATGGATGCAATTGAGCCATTTGATTACAGCGGACTTGTTGATTTTGATGCCGCCTACCTTTCGGGTTACCTTGCAGACAAATACGACGTGGATATTGCGCAGAACACGCCCCGTATAAACGCAAGAATTGAGAACAGCACGGTTGATGCATTCCGCAAAACAGTAAACGGTTACAGCTCTGTCAGCGTTGCGGACAAACACATAGGCATTTACAACGGCAAGGCTAAATATGCGCTGCTTCCCGTATGGATACTCAACACAAAATACAATAACGAAATGTACACCTTTGCAATGAACGGACAGACAGGCAAGCTTGTCGGCAAGCTTCCCACAGACAAGAAAAAGTTTTGGGGTTGTCTGGCAGGCATAGCGGCGGCAATTATTGCAATAGGCCAGTTCATTGTGCTGTGAGGAGGGTGAAGATATGAAAAGATTTTTTGCTCTTCTATCAGCCGTTGCACTTGCTCTTTCGTTAAGTGCAAATGCGTTTGCCTTCAGCAGTGACTTTGTTGTTGACAATGCTGATTTGCTGTCCGAAGGAGAAGAGGTTATTCTCGCAGACATAATCGGTAAAATCAACTTTGAGCACGACATAAACGTAGTAATCCATACAACCGAAGACACGGACGGACTGTATATCGAGGACTATGCTGATAATTTTTACGATAACGGCTCTTATTATTCAGACGGTCTTGTCTTTGTCATCAGTATGGCCGAGCGTGATTATTACACGAGCACCTGCGGCTATCTTGTTGACAGTATGCCTGCCTACGATATTGACAGCATCTGCGAGCCTGTAGTCCCCTACCTTTCAAACGCTCAGTATTATGAAGCGTTTGAAATATACCTTAAAAGGCTTGACAGCTACCTGAACGGGGATTTCAGCTATGACAGCGACTACGGCGAAGGCGTATTTGCAGGCGATTATTACACGGACGACGAATATTATTACGATGATTATGACGGCGACTATATTTACACAAGCGGCTCAAGCTCAATAACGGACAGTGTTTTTGCAAGAGAAATTATACTGATTATTGTTGCGGTTATTATTGCGGTCGTTATAACTATGTTCCTTAAGAGCAAGATGAACACAGCCGTTAAAAAGTATGATGCCGATGATTATGTCGTAAATGGCAGTTTTAATCTTGAAATCAGCCGTGATGCCTTTGTGGGCAGCCACACAACAAGAAGAGCCATTCCGAAAAACAACAACACAGGCTCCCGTCCCGGCGGCGGTGGCGGCGGTGTAAGAGTTTCTTCGGGCGGTGCACGCCACGGCGGCTCCGGCGGCAAATTCTGATTTTAGAACTTTTTTAAGAAGGTCTGCGTGCAGGCCTTCTTTTTTTCGATTTAATTATTGATTTATCAAAATGACTATGATATTATTTTATTTAATAAATTTTAATTGAGTATGTCAGAGGTAAAGAATAATGAATTTGCTTCACTTGAAATACGCCGTTGAAATTGCAGAAACCTCATCCATGACCAAGGCTGCGGAAAACCTTTACACCTCCCAGCCTAACCTCAGCCGTGCCATAAGGGAGCTTGAAAGCACGCTTGGCATTACTATCTTCAACCGCACACCAAAGGGTATTTATCCCACGCCCGAGGGTGATGAGTTTCTGGGCTACGCCCGTAAAATTCTTTCGCAGGTTGATGCTGTTGAGGAAATGTACAGAGGCGAAAAGAAAAAGGTGCAGAGCTTTTCAATTTCCGTGCCACGTGCAAGCTACATTGCCTGTGCATTTACGGAATTCACAAAACAGCTCGACACGCAGATGCCTGCAGAAATTTTCTACAAAGAAACCAACTCCATGCGAGCCATAACAAACATACTCAATAATGACTACAAGCTCGGCATACTGCGTTACCAGTCCGCTTACGAAAACAATTTCCGCACAATGCTTGAGGAAAAGGGATTGAGCGGTGAAACAATTTACGAATTCAGCTATGAGCTGATGATGTCAAAAGAGCATCCGCTTGCCGACAAGGAAATAGCACTTGACGACCTTAACAGCTATACGGAAATTGCCCACGCAGACCCGTTTGTGCCTTCAATGCCGCACAGCACGGTAAAGAAGAACGAAATTTCCGACAAGGTTGACAAGCACATATTCGTTTTTGAAAGAGCCAGCCAGATGGATATTCTTGCGGAAATGACAAGCTCGTTTATGTGGGTTTCCCCTGTACCGCAGCCGCTGCTTGACCGCTACGGTCTGATTACGAAGCCCTGCAAGGAAAACACCAAGACCTATAAGGATGTTCTCATTTACAAGAAGGACTACAAATTCAGCCCGCTTGACGATATGTTTATAAACGAGCTGCTGAAAATCAAAAATCAATTTAACTAAACAGAATACGACAGCAGATATGTACCGGTGAAAGGTGCATATCTGCTTTTATTTTTGAATAGATTTTATTTACGAGGTGATTTTGTGTTCAGAAAAATTATTACCTATGCGGTGAGCATAGCCGTGGCGCTTGGTGTCGGCTCACTTTCCGCATTGCTTACAAGCGGCAGTATGGATATTTATTCAAGCGTTGAAACTCCGCCGCTGTCTCCCCCGTCTGTAGTTTTTCCCATTGTGTGGACAATACTTTTCACGCTTATGGGAATAAGCTCGGCACGGGTGTTTATCGCAAACGATTACAAGTGGAACAATGCGCTTACGGTTTACGTTATACAGCTTGCCGTTAATTTCTTTTGGAGCATCATATTCTTTAATATGAGAGCGTTTTTGTTCGCATTCATGTGGCTGATACTGCTGTGGGTGCTGATAATAATTATGATAAAAGACTTTTACAAATACGATAAGCCTGCCGCATATTTACAGATACCGTACCTGCTGTGGGTAACGTTTGCAGGGTATCTGAATATCGGGATATATTTGCTGAACAGATGAAAAAAGCGAGTCCGTCGGGACTCGCTTAATTTATTAAAGATATTCAATTTTACCGAGGTATTTTTTGATGTAACGGTTGTCCTCGGGTTCTTCGGTTTCATAGACAGAGTTACCCGTGAATACTTCGGGTGTAACGCCCTTACGCACGAGGATTTCTGCCGTACGGGAAACAACTGCGTTGACTATCATTGAACCGATAACCGTCGATGTAGGGCCTACACGGCGGTCAAAGCCTTCAATTTCAATGCTTGCATCGGTTACGCTGCCTATGTTTTCGATTGTGATATCGGCAAACTCATAGAGGCTTCTGCCGCTTGAGTGAGGCGATTTGACGTATTTTGAGCGGTATGTATTA
The DNA here is from genome assembly GCA_017516745.1 of Clostridia bacterium. Classification (GTDB taxonomy): domain Bacteria; phylum Bacillota; class Clostridia; order Oscillospirales; family Acutalibacteraceae; genus UBA8612. The sequence continues at coordinate 48,900 of JAFXBF010000001.1, read as the reverse complement.
GTAAGCGCAATAACGGTAAGGCCGTGCTCGTTTGCAAGCTGTGCCATATCAACGCTGATACTACTGTGACCCGAATAGGAGAAAACGAAGAGTATATCTCCCCTCTTAAGCTGATGGTGGTCAAAGATAACCTTTGCATAGCCGTTCAAGCGTTCAAGGCCGCTGCTCTTTGAAGCAGAGGTATGAAGCATCAAACCCTCTTCAAAAATGGGTCTTAAGTTAACAAGACCGCCTGCACGGAAGAACATTTCCTGTGCAAGAAGGTTAGAGTGACCCGTACCGAAGAGGAAAATTTTTCTGCCCTCAGCCAGTGCACGTGCCATTTCCTGCGAAGCAGCTTCAATAGACGGAATCTGCGATTCGAGCACTTTTTCGATAAGTCGCTGTACATTTTCGATGTATTCGGCGGCTTTATTCATACCCTGACACCCCTGTAGATATCAATATTTTTCATAAGCTCATCCGTTAGCGGTATGTTGTCCATTTTATATGCGGCGAAAAGTGAACCGCATTCGGCAGGATAGTTGAGCACTTCCACACGGTATTCCGTGCTCTGCTCAAACATAGCCTTGGAAAACTCGTTCCTGAAACGTCTGTTATTGACAAAAACACCGCCCCACAGACCGATTACGGCATTGTCGGGATAGCCCTTTATAAGGTTTTTGGTTGTACCTGCAAGGAGCTTCGCTTGCTTTGCGATGATTTCCTTTGCCGCTTCATCACCTGCGCTGGCACAGGAGAAAACTCTGCTTGCAAAGGACGAAATCTTATTTTTCTGTGCGCCGTAAGGGTCATCAAGCTTTGCGGCAAGCTCAACTGGTGAATAAACATCAAAAAACTCGAGCATATCGGGCAGAAGGTCGGTTTTCGGCTCGCTGCCCTCAAAAGAACGGATGGCATAACGGATAGCCTCCATTGCGATTACAAAGCCGCTGCCTTCACCGCCGAAGAAGGGACCCCAGCCGCCTGCACGGGAAAGCTTGTTTTTCTCGTTGCGTGCGGCAACCATTGAATCGACACCGCTTATGACAAGTGCACAAGGGCCTGTACCCGTCATACACTCCATTGCCATAACGATACTGCTGTCCATCACGATTTTTTCGGCATCAATTATTCCGCCGACAAGCGCCTGGGTTTCGGCAGCGGTTGCTCTTGAAGAGAGAGCGGAAGAGCCTATACAGGCGCATTTGAAAGAGGTTTCCTTGGTTTTGGCGCAAACCTCGGACATAATGTATTTAAGATTTTTGGCGGCAGTTGCCATACCTACTGCGTTATAGTCAATTGTACCGCCGAGAACTTTTATAAGTATCTTACCCTTTTCGTTTGCGGCTACGGCAGTTGTGCGTACTCCGCCGCCGTCAATTCCAAGATAAAGAGCCATATTGACACCCCTTTATATATTAATTGTCCACATTGAAATCAGTCAGATGCTTTGAGAAAAACTCAACCATTTTCTCTTCGTATTCCTGCTTTGCATCATAATAGCAATAAGCGTGAATAAGTCCTTCCTTGAACATTTTGTCCTTGGGAACGGTACATGCCTCGTAAAGACGCTCCGCCATTTCAAACGGAACGGTCGGGTCGGCAGTGCCGTGGATAAAGAGTATGGGATTTTTCATATCCTTCATTCTGCCAAGGCAGTCTGCCTCGTTCATATTAAAGCCCAGGAAAAGACGGCAAGCCAATATGACTCCCTTTGCGATGTGAGGCATTTCAATGCCCGTCATCTTCTTCATATTGAAGGCAATGATATCAAAGGCACTTGTGTAGCCGCAGTCCTCAATAACACACTTGACCTGGTCGGGCGGATTGCTTGCATTTGCAAGCATTACCGTTGCCGCACCCATTGAAATACCGTGAAGAACGATTTCAATATCCTCGCCGAAGCGGTCTATAAGATAATCCACCCACAAAAGCAGATTTTCCGATTCCGTTGCGCCGAAGCTTATATATTTGCCTTCGCTTCTGCCGTGAGAAACGTGGTCAGGCAAAAGGTAATTGAAGCCAAGCGTTTCGTTATAGAACGGGAAAAGGTGGCTGCATTCATCGGGGCCGTTGCACTTATAGCCGTGAACAGCAATTACAAAGCGCTTACTGCCCTCCGCAGGAACAAACCACGCCTTGAGCTCATTGCCCTGCTTATCGGTAAGTGACAAATCCTCAGGATTTTTATCGTAAAGGTACTGATTGTTGCGCTGTCTGAGCTTGTAGCGGATTTTATGTTTTTCGCTTAAGGAATCGTAATCAACCGTAGTGTCCTTGGGACGGACAACACATTCCTTCATTGCTACGGCAACAATCGTACAGAAGCCTATGGCAAGTATAACGGCAACGGCTATAATTGCCTTTATAATCCACATTTCTTTCAGCCTCCCCGGGTTTAAAAGTTGGAGCCGTTCCAACCCCAATGGTCAATTTCTTCATATTTTACGTAAATTCGTGAAGCGGAAACTCCCAGCTCCGACGAAACGATTTCGGTAAGCTTTGCGGTAAGTGCATCATAAGCACTGTCCGAAGCGGAGCCGAAAAGCTTTACGCTTATATATGCGAGCGAAGCATCATCGCCGACAAACCACATACGCTCATTGTCCGAAAAGCCGAGCATAAGCCAACGCTCGCTCTTGCCGGGAATAAGCTCAATCGCTTTGCCGAAGGCAGTCTTAAGGCTCATCTCCTGCTCTTTTGAAATACTGACGTTGGTTTTCGTCTGAATAAAAGGCATAAGTTATCCTCCCCTGTCAATCAATCAAAAAGGAACACCTTTGTTTCGTAAGGCCTGAGATTAAAGGAATCGAAGCCCGAATTAAGCTCATCATAATTGCCGAGAACAACCTTGCCCTTTGCAAGGTCGAAGCCCTTGGGTGCTGTAAAGCGCTCAATGGTATCGCTGAATGAGCAGACAACAAGCATTCTTTTGCCCTCGTAATTACGCTCGTAAACGTAGAGCTTGTCGCTGTCGTGGAAATGCTCCTTGAAATCGCCGTAAATTACGATTTCGTTTTCCTTGCGGAACTTAAGGAGCTTGCGGTAATAGTTGAGGATTGAGTTCGGGTCGTTTTCCGCCTGTTCAACGTTAACCTCGGTATAATTCGGGTTGATATAGAACCACGGCTCATCTGCGGTGGTGAAGCCTGCGTTCTTCTTATCCGACCACTGCACGGGTGTTCTGCCGTTATCACGGGAGGCGTACATGGCACGCTTCATAATATTCTCGTGCGGGAAGCCGAACTTTTTGAAAATATCGTAGGTGTTGTGTGTTGCAACGTCCTTATACATTGAAAGGTTGGGCAGACGGATGCTCGTCATACCGATTTCCTGACCCTGGTAGATAAAGGGTGTACCGCTCTGACAGATGTACATGGTTGCAAGCATTTTGCCCGATTCCACACGGAACTTTTCGCTGCCGAAGCGGCTGATGATACGAGGCTGGTCGTGATTTTCCAGGTAAAGTGCATTCCAGCCCTTGCCGTAAAGCTTGGTCTGCCACGTAGTCATAACCTTCTTGAGCTTTTTAAGGTTGAACTTTGTGACTATAAAGTTTGTAATCATACAGTCAGCTTCCATATGCTGGAAGTTGAACATCATATTAAGAACAGGCTTTTTGCCCTCGCTCTCATCAATGAATTTAAGAGCCGTGTCGGGAGTCATCATCGGTGCTTCGCCGACAGTCATACAGTCGTACTGGCTGAGCACTTCATCGTTGAATTCTGAAAGATATTCGTGAAGATGAGGTCCGCAGGTAAAGTGCTCCATACCGCAGGCAACGGGAAGCGGGAAGCCGTTGGGCAGACCCTCACGCTTTGAAATATAAGTGATAACGTCCTCGCGGAAGCCGTCAACACCCATATCAAGCCAGAAGCGCATAATATCCTTTACTTCGTTTCTGACAGCGGGGTTATCCATATTTAGGTCCGGCTGCTCAACAGCAAAAAGATGAAGATAGTATTCGTCAAGCTCCTCGTTATACTCCCATGCAGGGCCCGGAAAGGTGGATTTCCAGTTATTGGGAGGATTCTTGCCCTTGCCCTTACGCCAGATATAGTAATCGTGGTAAGGGTTATCGGCACCCTTAAGGCTCTCTTTAAACCACTTGTGCTGGTCGGAAGTGTGGTTTACGACAAGGTCCATAATAACCTTGAGGCCTCTTTCGTGTGCACCGTCAAGAACGGCCTTGAAGTCTTCCAGTGTGCCGTATTCGGGCGCAATATCCCTGTAATCGGAAATATCGTAGCCGTAGTCCTTCTGCGGCGAAGCGTAAATCGGTGAAAACCATATAGCATCAACTCCGAGGCTCTTGATATAGTCGAGCTTTGAAAGCACACCCTTAAGGTCACCTATACCGTCACCGTTGCCGTCGCAGAAGCTGCGTGTCCATATCTGGTAAACGGACATTTCCTTATACCAGGCTTTTTTGATTTCTGACATCAATATATCCTCCGTGAAATTATTTTTGGTAATTATTCTTTGTTAAATAAGCCTTTGAAATCGAGGGTTGAAGCATCTTCAAGCGGAAGCTTAACCGCTGATTTTTCAAAGGATGATTTGTATATTGCAAGCACGAGCTCAAGTGCCTTCTTGCCCGAATACATATCGACCAATGGCTTGCGGTTGTTTGCTATAGCGTCAATCATATCGGCGTAAAGCGCCGTATGACCCTTGCCGTAGATATGGTCAACGGGCACAGAAAACTCACGCTTGACTTCTTCCTCATCGTCCTTTTCGTCGGCGAAGCGCCAGTTTTCGATAATGTTGTTTATAGTGCCGTCTGCCTTGACCGTACCGTTTTCGCCGAAGAGACAAAGCGCCTCCTCCATATCGCCGCCATAGACGTTAACCGTGCCTTCAACAACGCCGTAAGCACCGTTTTTGTAGCGGACAATGGCAAGGCCTATATCCTCACCCTCAATATAACCGTGGTTGAGATTGTCGGTCATAGCTATAACCTCGGCGGGTTCTTCGCCGAGCATCCAGTTGAGCAAGTCGATATTGTGTATGCACTGATTCATCAGCGCACCGCCATCCATTTCCCACGTGCCTCGCCAGGGTGCCTGCTTATAATAGCTTTCTCCCCTGCTCCAGCGAATCTGCGTTGTGCCGTGAAAAATTTTTCCGAAACGGCCTTGTGCAACTGCCTCGTGAATTTTCTGAATTGAGGCGTTGAAACGGTTCTGGTGGTTGGCCGCAACCTTGACACCCATTCTTTCCGCCGCTTCAATTATACGGTCGGCATCTTTTATGCTGAGCGCAATAGGCTTTTCAATAATCACGTTGCAGCCTGCGTTTATGCAGTCCACCGCAATATCGGCGTGTTTGCCGCTTTCGGTAGCTATAGCAACAAGCTCCGGCCTTTGCTCCTCAAGCATTTTTTTATAGTCCTTGTAAAACTTAACGTTTTTGATTAGCGGATATTTCTCTTTCAGCTCATATACGGCATTCTTGGACACGTCGCAAAGACCGACTAGTTCAAGATCGTTTTTCGTTGCCGCAACAATATGGTTGGGAGAAACTCGGCCGCAGCCTATCAATGCATATTTCATAATTCACGCCTCCTTACTGAAAATTGGAATCAACTCAAATTTATTTATTTCTTTCGTGGATAGCTACAAGATTTTTGTAGCTTACCGCAGTTGATTCATAGGGACAAACTCTGAAATTGATATCCTGCTCATAGACGATATAGGGAATACCGATTTCCTTACAGGTACGGTAGCAGGCATCAAGGTCAATGTTGCCGCAGCCCAGCTCTGTGATTGAGCCTGCATTGTCGCCTGTTTTAACCATCCAGTCCTTGAAATGGCAGACCTTTACCCTGCCCTTGAGCTTTTTGAGGAATTCCGCCTCGTTCACACCGCCCATATGAATCCAGTAGGTGTCGGGAATAAAGAAGAAAACCTCTGGGTCGGATTCTTCGATAAGCACATCCATAATCGTTCTGCCATCGGGAAGCTTTGCAAACTCAAAGGCGTGGTTGTGGTAGCCGAAGGTAATGCCCTTCGCCTTCATTTTTCTGCCGATTTCGTTTGCCTTTGCGATGAATTCACGCACAGCCTCTACGCTTTCACGGTATTCATCGGGCATACCGCCAAGGCCAATCTGGTCACAGCCCAATGCAATATGCTCATCAATAAGCGCATCAAGGTCGTTGAGCATTCTGTCCCACGGTTTATGCGTAACACATACATCAAAACCGTATTTCTTTACAAGCTCTGCGTGCTGCTCAGCAGGAAAATTACCTATAGCGGAAATCTGCACAACGTCTACGCCAAGCTCATTTTTAAGATAAGCAAAGGTTTTGTCTGTATCCTCATAATTCTGAATATGGTCTCTGAGTGTAAAAAGCTGTACACCTACTTTTATCTCGCTCATAACATATATCCTCGCTTTGAATTAATTTATATCCCTTTAACGCAAAGAACAACTTTGCGCTAAAGGCATAGTCTTGATGCACCTTGCGGTGCACCAAGACAAACTAAAGCTTTTAGATTTCGGGGATTTCGATTTCGACCTCTCTGCCAAGCTCGGAGGAACGTGCAATACCGTCGATAATAGCCTGATTGTAGATAATCTGGCTGGACGGTACGGGAGGCTCGCCGCCGTTCATGGAAGCATCGAGGAAGGAACGAATCTTAAGGTAGAAGTTATCGTACGGATTGTCAAGCTCGGGGATGATTGTTTCAACCTGCTTGCCTGCAACATCGTGATAAATTGTCATCGGGCCGCCGATGGAGCCGTTCCAGCACTCTGTTGAAGGAATGCGAAGACCGCCGTTCTTACCCATGATGATTGTATCGCCCGAGGTATCAAGATGCATAGCCCAAGCAATTCTGAAGTCAAGGATAATGCCGCCTTCAAGACGTACAAAAGCAGCTGCAAAGTCGTCAACGCCGAAGATATCTGCATATTCGGGCTTGTTGGAGTACTTTGTGCTCTTGCCGAAGAAGTCTGACTTATAACCGGAAACGGTAAGGGGCTTGGGATAGCCGATAGCGTTGAGAACCATATCGAGTGAGTAGCAGCCGATATCGCCGAGAGCACCGAGACCTGCTGTTTCCTTCTCGATGAAGGATGTACCGAAGGGAGTCGGGATACCTCTGCGGCGGCCGCCACCTGTCTGGATGTAGTAGATTTCGCCAAGCTCGCCGGATTCGACGATCTTCTTGATCATCTGCATATTGGGATCAAAACGGGGCTGGAAGCCGATGGAGAGAATCTTGCCGCTTTCCTTTTCAGCCTTGCAGATAGCAACAGCCTCTTCAAGAGTAACGCACATGGGCTTCTCAAGAAGAACGTTTACGCCGTGCTCAAGAGCATAGATTGTACACTCTGCGTGAGTTGCGTTGTATGTACAAACGCTTACACAGTCAAGAGGCTCGTTGTCGATAAGTTCCTTGTGGCTGAGGTAGAAGTTGATGTTGGTCTTATCAACCTCAAACTGGTCACAGAAGGCCTCTGCCTTACCGGGAACGAGGTCTGCCATACCGACGATTTCAACATCGGGGCACTGCTGGTAAGCTCTGAGGTGAGCCTCTGCAATCCAGCCTGTACCGATAATACCTACACGGATTTTCTTTGCGGAATCATAGTTCTTTTCTTCAGCGATTTCTTCCTTGAATTTATCAAGAATACTTGCCATTGGATATCAATCCTTTCAGTTTTTAATTTTTGATTTATCGTATCGGCATACCGCCGACGGTTTACTAATTTTACCAGCCGAGCTTCTTAAGATTCTCTCTGCCGATTTCGGCCGACTGAAGCGGAGTGTGCCCCTTGGCAGGTCTGTCCTGCTCAACAACAACCCACTGTGCACCTGCTTTAACGCTTGCATCAAGGATTGCGGGTAAATCCTGACAGCCACTGCCGACAGGCATAAAGCTGAACGCATCTTCTTCGGCTGTTTCGTCCTCATCGTCAATGCCGATAAGCTCGTAAAGCTTGCCGCCCTTGCCCTTCATAATGAAATCCTTGAGATGAACAATGGGTGCACGGCCGGAATATTTGAGAACATAGGGTGCAGGCTCTTCACCGCCTACATTGACCCAGCAGGTATCAAGCTCGGTCTGAAGAAGGTCTGCGGGAATTGCTTCGTAAAGGATATCGAGAGCATATTTGCCGTCAATTTTTGCAAACTCGAAATCGTGATTGTGATAAAGCATTGTCATGCCGAGAGCCTTTGCCTTTTCACAGCAGACACGGATATCGGCAATTGTCTTTTCCCAACCGTCCGTACCTGGGCGGCGTTCCTCAGTAAGATAGGGAACAACAACGTACTTACAGCCGATTTCGGCGTAAACGCTCAGCACTCCCTCGGGGTCTGCCACCATATCATCAAGCGGAACGTGTGCAGAAATCGGAACCAGGCCGTTTTCTTCGCAGAGAGCTTTAGCTTCGGCCGCAGTCTTATCGAAAAGGCCTGCAAACTCAACACCGTCATAGCCGAGAGCCTTGACCTTTTTGAGGGTGCCCTCAAAATCGGCAGCCATCTCGTCACGCACTGTGTAAAGCTGCAATGCTACTGGTAAAGTCATATTATAATACCTCCTGATTATTTCTTTTGTATAATTTTAACATAAAGCATATATGAAATTCAACAAGAAACTGACGAAAGTATCAACAAAAATGAAGCTTCATTTTTATGCATTATTCACCTAAAACAAAAAATCCGCCTGATGAACATTCGCCACCGAGTCGTAAGGAAGTATTTGTTTCTCGAGTAAAATTCCCCGTATCTTTGACAAAAGCCTCGCAAGGCGACAGCCTTGCTGCGTTTTTGGCTTCGATACAAGAAATTTTATACTCTTACGAAACTGCGAAGCACTTTAAAATGAAATTTTAAGATACAAGAAAAAGAAAACTCCACAGATAATGCTGGCGCATATCTGTGGGGTTTGACGCATTATTGTGCTTAAAATTCACATTTTAAAGAAATAATTCCTTGCAACTCGGCGGCGTTTCACCAAACGGATTTTTGCATATTATTTCTTGCTGCTCTTGTTCTTGTCATTGAGCATATTTATGATTACGCACAGACCGAAAATCAAAATCAGCAAACCTGCCGCTGCTGCATATTTCAGCTCTTTATAGGTTTTCTCCTGCTGAATCTGCTCGCTTGACACCTCAGAAACAGTTGCTTCATTTACAGTTGTTTCGATGTATTCAGGCACGGTGACATAAACCGTTACTACCTTTGCCGTGGTTTTGGGCTTGGTTGTCCTGAGTTTGGTTGTCTTCTCTTTTGTAGTTTTTACTGCTGTTGTTTTTTGCACAGTTCTCTTTTCCGGTTTTGTTGTTTTCTCGGTCGTTGTGTGCTTTGCAGTTGTTATACGGGTTGTATTATTCTTTGTTGTGGTTTCTTTTTCGGTTACATCAAAAACGGGCTGATATGCGGTGGTTGTTTCTTCACTCGGTAAAGAAGGCAAGTTAAGCATATAAGCGTTTGAGGGTACTCCGTTGCCGTCAATGAACTGAACGGAAATGCTCCGCAATGTATGTAAGCCAAGCTTGACACCAAGGCATATTTCCGCACCGAAAGCCGATGAATCATGCTCCGAAACAGCTGCTTCAATAAAATACAAATTGCTGTTATATGGCTCCACACCGTTGTGTGATATTTCAACAAACCCCGAGTTATCAACATTTATCCGTACACCGTGCAGATATTGTACAGGTTCGGTTGTTACCTGAGAAGGATAGAAAACCGCACCGTTGACATTAGCCTTAAAAGACAGATAAACCCTGTTGTTTTCCTCGTCATAAAGCACATTGGCAAGGGCAAAGCAGATATCGTTATTGGAATCATCCCTGTTTGAAACAAGCACCTGCGTATGACAGTTGAGCCAAACCTTTTCGTCCGCAAGTCCGTCAATTTTAATATCGAGTCCTTCGACAGGCACCGCAAAGAAAACAGCAAGCAGAGATATTACCAAGAGTATAATTGCTATTCTTTTAAGCATCACAAAACACACCTTATAAGGGAGATGTTTATTTGTTTTTCAAAGTCACGAGCTTATCGGCAATCTTCCAGAAAAGCTGCCAGAGACGAAGTATGGGCTTTCTGAAGCGGCAATAAAACTTATATTGAAACGAGTTCGTTTCAATAAGCCTGCCTCTGCGGATAAAAGCACAGGCCACGCCGATAACATCACTGTCACCCTTACAGAATTCCGTGCCGATGCAGTTATCACCTTTGAAGACGTATCCGCCATCTTTAAGTTCAACAACTCTGTGAAGGACATATTTGCCCGTATCGGTAACACAAAACGCAACATCTCCAACGGCAAGTTTACCACGGGGTTTGACAAGGCGCACCCTGTCGCCTCCGTCGTGAAGAAGCGGAATCATACTGAAGCCGTGCGTTTCAAACTCGGCAACTCTGCCCGACTCTATTACTGCTCTTAATTCGGGTTCAAGCTCTCTGAGGCTTTTTTTATCACTCAAGGAAACCTGCTCCTTTAATTTTTTCGACAAATTCTTCGGCATCCGCCTTTGCAGTTGCCTCATCTATACCGTATTCAGCGACCAAAAGCGCTGTAAGGTCTTCAATTTCAGCACCGGCGCTTAAGCTTGACCAGAGCAGTTCGCCGCTGTCGTTAAGGGTAATCATACCGTTGAACTCGTCACCCGTGCCAACCGCAACGACAATACTGCTGCCGCACATTTTTCTGACCTTGTAACCGGCTTTAATCTTCATAAGCTCACCTTAAATCTTTTACATTAAATCTATAACGTTGAATTTCTTGTTTTCTATACGGATTTCCTTATCGCACACAGCAAGTGCAGCCTTTTTGTGCGAAACAATCACGCAGGTAATACCCTCAATACTGCGGATATTGTTGAGTACCTTTTCTTCGGTTGCTTCATCCAAAGCCGAGGTAGCCTCATCAAACAGAATAATGGGTGCATCGTGCAGGATTGCTCTTGCAATTGCAAGGCGCTGCACCTGACCCTCAGACAAGCCTCGTCCCCTCTCACCTATCACGGTGTCAAGGCCGTCGGGAAGCTCGTTGATAAATTCCTCCGAACAGCTCAGGCGGATTGCATTTTTGATTTCCTCCTCTGTTTTATCGGGGCTCATAAAGGTTATGTTTTCATATATCGTACCCGAAAGGAGCATATTACCCTGAGGAACATAGGAAAAAAGGTTACGGTATTTTTTACCCGGTGCAAACGCACCGTTTTCTGTATTGAAATACACTGTACCTGCACTCGGGTGAAGGACACCGAGCATCATTTTCATCATTGTGCTCTTACCTATGCCCGAAATGCCCGTAATTGCGGCAAATTCGCCTTTTTTAAGCGAAAGTGACGTGTTTTCAAGAACATCATCGTTGCCGTAGCTGAAGCTGATACCGTCAAAATCAACCGAATTAAGCGAAGAATAGAATTCTCTTACATCGCATTTTTCGTTTACTTCTTCCTCACCCTCAATTGAGATAATTTCAAGAATTCTTTCGCTTGAAGCAAGCAACTGATAATAAGCAGGCATAACACCCGAAAGGTTGCGGAAGGGAGTCTGAAGCTGGTTGACAAGCTGCAGAATAGCGGTAATTGTACCGTAGGTTATGGAGTTAGTAAGGAGTTTAAATGCGCAGAAAATACAAACGAGCATATATGCGCCCCTCATACCGAGAGAAAGAACGGCACCCGCACCCGAGTAAATCTTCGTTCTGTGCCAACGGATATCGGCGCTGTCTTTGAGAAGTTCGTCCTCTTTTTTTGTGACATCCTCTGCCGCATCAAAAACGCTTACAACAAGTAGATTGGTGATAATTTCCTGGGAAAATGAACGGACAGCACTTTCCGCTTTCTGGGATTTATGGTACATATCCTTGAAAAATTTGCGAAAAAGGCGTGTGCCGAAGAAAATCGCAAGACCTATACCCGAGAAAGCAAAGGCAAGGCGCTTGTCAAGAAAGCACAGCGAAACAAAAGCAACGGCTATGCGAAGAGCAAAGCCGACTGTGTTGGGAACAATCGAAACAAGGCCGTTGATGACACCGTTTGTATCGTTTGTAAGGCGGGTCATAAGGTCGCCGCTGTGGTATGATGTAATTTTAAGGTAGTCTTTATCGAAAAGATTACGGATAAAATAGCTGCGGAAATCTGTTTCCATATCAAGGCGCAGGCGTGTGTCCGTAAGGTTGTGCGCAAGGCGCAGAAACAGCTGAAAAACAAGCACCGCAATTACCGCAATGCTGATTTTTGTCAGCTGTTGCTTATCCCCTGACACCGCCGTGTCCATCAGCGCTTTTGAAACATAGGCATTAACGGCAACAAGCAGAGAGGATATGATATTGAACACAACAAGCAAGCCGATTCGGACTCGGTACGGCTTTACACGCTCAAGCAGCCAAGGGAAAACAGCCTTATTATCGCTTTTGAGTTTATCGAGAATTTTCGTTGTTACCACTCATTTCGTCATAAGCTAACTGTGCAGCCTCGTGGCTGATGTTACAGCGAAGAAGATAAACGGGTACCTGTGTAAGAAGCTTGTCGATAAGCTCACACAATCTGTCAAGCTTTGCTTCGTCTTTAGGTCTTACCGTCTGATTAAGCAGAAGCGAAAAGACCTCACGGGGTTCAAGGCGGCGGATTGAGTTGGTTTCGGCACGCTCAATAAAGGCAATTCCTTTAAGCGGTGCGGCAGTATTCACGCTGATATCGTGCTTGCCACTGAAAGGTGTGCCGTACACCATAAAACCGTCTTTCTCAAGCTTGATTGCAGGCTTATCATCATTTATAATGTAAGGATTTCTGTCCTTGAAATGCTCAAGCCATTGCGTTGTATGGGTGGATTTACCCGTACCGCTGTGAGCGGAGAAGCAGTAGGCATTTCCGTCAAGAACAACGGCGGAAGAATGAAGCATAAAACCGCCGAAATCGAGCAAGGCAGAATAAAAACAGCTGCCTATGCGCATATATTCAAGCAGCTCGGGTGTCATAAGCGGCATCCGAAGCAGCGAATCTTCAAAATCATCATAATTAATTTTAATTGTAAAATCGGCATAGCCCGATTCTTTGCAAAGATAGGGTCGGCTGCGTTTTTCGGTTTCGGGGTACTTGCAGCCGTAGCCGACAGTAACGCCGGCAATGTTGTAAAATTTCATTGTTACTCCAGAAAGTGAATTTAAGGAAAACGGGCAGGCAGTATAACTGCCTGCCCTGAAAAGAACTTATGCGAATTTCAAATTAGAACTCGTTGCCTTCTGCAGTGATGTCAAACTCCATGCCTGCGGACTGACTGGTAGCGAAATCGAAATCACCAGCATCTGCATCTGCAGAAACTGTAATAACATCTTCAACATCAAACTTTTCAACATTGAGTTCGGGCTTATTGTAAAGTTTCATCGGTAAATAACCTCCTTTTCAAAAAGCTTAAATTTCTACTAAATCAGATATCGAGAGAAACGATATTTGTATATTCAGCAGTACCGTCTTCATATACAACATAACCACGTGCATAAACTGTGCCGGAAGCATTAACACCTGCTGTATACTGAACGTTCTGATTTACATAACCGTTTGCATCAACCTTAGATGTACGAGCGAAGATAACGCCGGGAGTACCGGAAAGATTAATCTTCATTGTATCTTCAGTTGCAAAGCTCTCTGTCATTGTAAGGATGATACCTGCTTCGATTGCCTTTGCACCCTTAAGCTGAATGTTAACCTCAAAGTAACCCTTACCGTCAATAACCTCATAGTTGGTCATCTTGATAACTTCAGTCTGAGTTTCAACCTCAACCTGCTCTTTATAAGTGTAAGAAGCGTAAACAATTACGAAATCAGAGTTTACAGCTTCAACTTCATCAGCAAGGTTAGCGATATCCTTATCGGCAGCAGCGCCATCCTTGTTCAATGACCAACCGTTGAATGTAAGGTCAACAAACTTGGGAGCAGCGATGTCTTCAACATAATCAAGCCACTCATCAGCTATGCTGTCGGAAGAAACAGAAACCATATCGATATACTTGTAGTTAAGAGCCTTGTCAGTCATAAAGACAACTTCTGTTTTAGCAGATTCTGCAACAGTAGGCTCAAACACAAGAACGATTTCAAGGTTAGTAGCAGCCTTAGCTGTAAATACACCACCGTCAACAACAGTCTGGTTGCCGTTTGACTTAACAACCATATACTTGAATGCTGCACCTTCGTAAGTCTCTACAGGCTTAACTGTAATATCCTTACCATATGCAAACCACTCGTTGTAGCTGTTAGCAGCATCAATTTCGTTAAGCTGAGCAGCACCCATACCGGATACTGTAACCTTAACATTAACAGGCTTAGCTTCTGTGGAAACTGTGAATGTTGCGTTGAGGTCTTCGTCGAGAAGGTCAACTGTTACATAGTCACCGTTTACGGGGATTTCACCGAAGTACTTTGTGGGGTTGTTAGCGATATCCCAAACCTTGAGAGTGTATCTCTTGCAGTAATCGCCGGCCTTCTGAGGATCAGCGATGAAGGTGTTGAAGAAGGAAGAAGCCTTGAAGTCATCAACTCTGCTCATAACCTTATCAAGGTACTTGTAAGCTGTGTTGAATGCATTTACATAGGAAGCAAAGCCACCCATATTTACAACATCAAGAAGCTGCTTGAAGCTATCGCCGTTAACGATATCATAAGCCTTATCGAGAACAACTACTGCGTTTTCAACAAGCTCAAGAAGACCTACCCAGTTGTCACCGACATACTCAGCTGCTGCGCCAAGGTCGTTGAACTCTGTTGTGCTGTTGCCGTAAACGAGATTCTTGATTTCCTTGTAGTAATTATCAAATACATCGAGAAGACCTACACCAGAACCGTAGCCGGGTGTACCCTTTGCAAATCCACTTTCGTCGAAGGAAGCAGCCTTCTCAAATGTATCATTGTTGAAGTATGCGAAAACGGAGTCAGCGATACCGTCATCGTTGGTATCAAAGATTGCACCGTAATTGTTTACCATAGAAGCCTTTGCGCTGTCAACAAACATCTTGGCAGCTGCTTCAACTGTGCTGTAATCATACTTGAGATAAGAACCGGACATGGAAGCGTAGGTTGCTACAAGACCGTTGTTAAGAATTTCTTCTTTACCGTCAACTGCTGCAGAACCGTTAAACTCCTGGCCTTCAAGAGCATAGATAAGACCGATAACTTCTTTAATGTCAGCAATCTTTGCAATCTGTTCTTTAACCATCGGTTCGGTGCTGAAGTAAGCATTGTAAAGCATTGCTACAAGGTTTTCAGCCTTCTCGTAAAGGTTATCGAAATCTACAACAAAACGGTTGAGGAGTTCGGGAGCCTTGTCAATATAGTGAGCAAGGATATCGAATGCCTTTTCTACGATTTCCTTCTGCTTCTTGCCGAGCTTGATGGAAAGGTCGTAGTTAACTGTTACATCGTACTCTTCGCCTTCTGTGAGACCTGCGAAGGAAGCAACATACTGAACACCGTCAGCTGTGAAAGCCTGCTCATCTTCGCCGATTACAGCGTAGTCGGGAGTGTAGGAGTAGGAGTATCTGTTGGAAACGCCTTCGTGCTCAAAGGGCTCGACATTAGCAATAACGTTGAGCTTGCCACCGACAAATGTTGTTTCGGGCTGTGTGAATACGGGCTTTTCAACGTTAACGATTACGCTGCCTACAGAGAAATCGCCCTGGCTGTTTGTAGCGGAAGCGATGTACTTCTTCTCGTTAGCGGAAAGGTTTACGCCGTCCTTAAGGAAGCCTTCGAGGAGCTCAACTGTCTCGTACTGCTCGTAGTTAGCACCGAAGTCAACAGCCTTGTAGATGTTGACAGCCTTATAGATACCTGCAAGGATAGCATCCTTAACAGTAACGTCAGCCTTGGTGTTGTCGAGAGCCTTCATACCGATAGCGATAACGTTGTCGAGAACAACTGTACCGTCGTTAGCGTTGATACCGTTACCGATCGGAACTTCGATTGTACTGCTGTTGGGGATACGAAGGAGAGAACCTACTGCTGTGATGCAGTTGAGTTCTACGTCACCGTCGTTGATGGAAATAGCAGGCTTGTAGTTCATAAGAGCCTTAACAAAGCCTGTTTCGCCGCTGTAGCTACCCTGGTCAGCGAGAACTACGCCGTCGTAAAGAGTAACGTTACCGCCGTCAACACGGATTGCGACTTTGCCGGCAGGACCTGTAATAACAGCGCCGTTGAAGTCAATTTCGACATCCTTGTTGATAACAAGTGTGTCTGCGAGTGTTACGTTGCCGCCGGTCCAATCAACTTTGCCGCCGTTAGCGACAGCCTTGACGAGGTCGGAAGCACTTGCCTGTGCTGTGAAACCGACTGTAAGGCAGCCGAGAATCATAATCACAGAGAGAATTGCTGAGAGAATTCTTTTGGTGGACTTCACTGTTTTCATCTCCTTAAAAATTTATACACGCCGATAGTTCTACCAACGCATACTATTCATCCGTAAGTTTACTATAAATAAAAAAGCAAGTCAAGCAATTTCCAAGAAAAAATTAGCAATTTCCGCATATTTACCGTAATTTTACCGTAACAAAAGGACAATCGGGTTTGTTTGTTTCGAAATTGAAAAATAGATTTGCAAATTAGAGTTTGTAGGGGCGACCTTTGGTCGTCCGTGTTATCAATATATCAATATGAATTTGATTATCCTGTAGGTCGATTCACGAATCGACCGCAATTTACCGACATATTGCTTTTACGGCGGGCAATTCGTGAATTGCCCCTACAATCAACATATCGGCAAACTGTAATTTGCCAACAAAAAGCGAGAGACCAAAGCCTCTCGCTGATAACGGACAATATAAACTTATGAATCGAGGAAGTCACGCAGCTTTTTGCTTCTGCTGGGGTGACGGAGCTTACGCAGAGCCTTTGCCTCAATCTGGCGGATACGCTCTCTTGTAACATTGAACTCCTTGCCGACTTCTTCAAGTGTTCTCGGGTGACCGTCCGCAAGACCGAAGCGGAGCATAATGACCTTTTCCTCTCTGGGTGTGAGAGTTTTGAGGACATCGTCAAGAGATTCCTTGAGCAAGATATTGGAAGCGGCATCGGCAGGTGCGAGTGCATCATCATCGGGGATGAAATCGCCAAGATGGCTGTCTTCCTCTTCACCGATGGGTGTTTCGAGAGAAACGGGCTCCTGTGCCACACGGAGAATTTCACGCACCTTATCAACGGGCATATCGAGCTCCTGTGCAATTTCCTCTGCAGACGGGTCTCTGCCTATCTTGTGGAGAAGCTGGCTGTTTGTCTTTTTGACCTTGTTGATGGTTTCAACCATGTGAACGGGAATACGGATGGTTCTTGCCTGGTCGGCAATAGCTCTTGTGATAGCCTGTCTTATCCACCATGTTGCGTAAGTGGAGAACTTGAAGCCCTTTGTATAGTCGAACTTGTCAACAGCCTTGATAAGACCGAGGTTGCCCTCCTGAATAAGATCAAGGAACTGCATACCCCTGCCGACATAGCGTTTTGCAATACTTACAACAAGACGAAGGTTAGCTTCGGCAAGTCTGCTCTTTGCTGCCTCGTCGTCGTTTGTGATACGGATTGCAAGGTCGATTTCCTCCTCGGGTGTGAGAAGCGGAACGTGACCGATTTCCTTGAGGTAGACCTTGACGGGGTCATCCATTGCGGCGTTTTTAAGCTCCTGCGAAGCTGCATCCGAACCGCCCTTGGTAATTTCCGTTTCAAACGAAAGGCTGTCAAGCGCAATGTCGCCGAGGTCGTCGATAATCTTGATATTCTGACCCTCTATGCTCTCATAGAGCTCGTCAAGCTCATCAATATCGAGATCCATTTCTTCGATTGCGGTGTCAATTTCCTGTGTTGTGAGTTTACCTGTCTGCTTACCTTTTTCGACGAGCATCCTCAACGCATTCTTTTTCTCTGTTACTTCCATTGTCTTTCTCCTTTATCACTCAAACAGTTTTCTGAAATCTTCATCGCTCATTGCTCCGGGGTCCGCCACATCCGTTTTAGCTTTTTCCTCAAGCAGGAGCTTTATGCAATCGCCGCATACGGCGGCGCTGTTGCCGGTAATAATGTTGGTTGCGCTTATTCTTGACAGCTCGCTTAACTGCTGCTCGTCAAGGCTTTGCGAAAGCAGAGTGAAATCCGCCTGCTCTCCCCTTTCAAGCAAGGGCTTCATAGCCGTGAAAACCGCTTTGCCGAAATCAGTCGGGAATATGTCTTCACAAAGCTTGTCCGCAAAACGCTTGTAGTTTTCGGGGCTTCGCAGAAGATGGGCAAGCAGGGTTTCCTGCGCCCTGACAGCACCGAGATTTTTAACAGGCACGGCAGAATTGAACTGACCGAAAGAGTTGGTCTGGATTTTGCGGAATTCGTCACGCTGCTTATATCGGTTTCGGCTTCTCCTTGCGGCATTGACCTGTGCAGTGATGGCTTCTTTTGAAATATCCATTTCGCTTGAAAGCCTGCTGATATATATATCCCGTTCAATTTCCGAAGAAATTTCGGCAAGGACATTGACAGCCTCTCGCATAAAGCCTATCTTGCCGTCATCCGAAAGAGTGTTATAGTTGGCACGGATACCGTTCAGGCGATATTCAACATCGCTTTCCGCCGCCTCAACTATCATACGGAAACGCTCGGGGCCGAATTTTTTGATTATTTCGTCGGGGTCTTTACCGCCCTTGAGTTGAAGGACACGCACCTTGACACCCGTTTTTTCAAACGCCGCAATCGCACGGCGCACGGCCTTCTGACCTGCTTCGTCCGAATCGTAGGACAAAAGCACTTCATCTGCATAGCGGCTTATCAGGTTAACCTGCTCATCGGGCAAAGCCGTGCCGAGACAGGCTATGGTGTTTTTGAAGCCTGCCTGGTGCAGAGCTATTGTGTCCATATAGCCTTCGGTTATTATCAGCTTTCGGGAGCCCGAATCCTTGGCAAGATTGAGTGCAAAAACACCTGCGCCCTTTTTATAAACGAGAGTATCCGAAGTGTTGATATACTTGGGCTTGGAGTCATCAAGCACTCTGCCGCCGAAGGCAACAACATTGCCACGCACATCGATAATAGGAATCATTGCACGGTTACGGAAATTGTCGTAATAATTAACCTTTCCGTCTTTCTCGCTTTTACGCACAAGGTTGGCATCTACCAATTCACCCGAAGTAAAACCTTTTCCCCTTAAATGGTCGTAAAGGCCACGCCATTCGTCGGGCGCATAGCCCATACCGAAGCGGCGTATTGTGGCAGGCTGATAACCCCTGCCGAGGAAATAGTCAAGGCACACCCTGCCTTTTTCGCTCATAAGCACGGAATGAAAGAAACGTGCCGCCTCACGGTTGGCTTCGAGTATTCTGCGGCGGCGTTTGCTTAAAATATCGTCAAAGCCGTCCTCAGGCAAAGCCATGCCTGCACGCTGTGCAAGCGCTTTTACGGCATCGATATAGCCGAGGTTGTCCATTCTGCGGACAAAGGTTATGACGTCACCGCCTGCACCGCAGCCAAAGCAATAATAGGATTGGGTTTCGAGATAAACCGTAAACGAAGGTGTTTTTTCGTTGTGAAACGGACAAAGACCGTTCATTGTGGAGCCTCTGCGGCGCAGATTGACATAAGCGGAGATAACCTCGGAAATTTCGTTCTTTTCCCGAAGCTCACGAAGGAAATCTTCACTTAATCTGTTTCCTGCCATTGAGTTAGCTCCAATATATAGTGTATATGCTGAAAATATTTATAACTACATTTAGTAAGCAAGCCACGAGCCCGGAACAAAAAGACGGTTGAAGGTGCTCACGGCAAACCTGTCCGTCATACCTGCAATATAATCGCAGGCTGCTCTGTCCGCACCCTCACGAAAGCAGATTTCTTCGTAGGCGTTGGGCAATGCTTCAGGGTTTTCGGCAAAGTAGTGATAGAGCTGTTTTATCATAGTGTCCGCCTTGCTCTCCTCACTTTTGCAATAGGGGTTTGTATAGACCCTGTCAAACATAAAGGTACGAAGCTCTTTGACCGCTTCGGCAATTTCGGGCGAAAGTGAAATCGTTTCGCCGCTGTTTTCGATAGCTGAGCAAATAACCGTTGTTATGCGCTGTGATTTATTTTCGCCGAGAGTTTTACGCACCTCAAGCGGAATATCCGTTTCGCACATTACGCCTGCACGCACCGAATCGTCAATATCGTGATTAATATATGCCGTCTTATCGGCAAGCCTTACTATTCTGCCCTCTAAAGTCTGTGCTTCAACACCGCTTGTATGGCACTTTATACCGTCTATAACCTCGGCGGTAAGATTAAGACCTTTACCGCCTTTTTCAAGGTGCTCGCACACACGGACACTCTGCTCATAGTGGCGGTAACCGCCGGGATGAACATCGTTGAGCGCACGCTCGCCTGCGTGGCCGAAGGGTGTGTGACCCAAATCGTGACCAAGCGAAATAGCCTCGGTAAGGCTTTCGTTGAGACGCAAGCCCACGGCGATTGTACGGGCAATCTGCGAAACCTCGAGCGTGTGAGTAAGACGGGTACGGTAATGGTCGCCCTCGGGTGAGAGGAAGACCTGCGTTTTGTGCTTCAAGCGGCGGAAAGAATTACAGTGAATAATCCTGTCTCTGTCACGCTGATAGCAGGTGCGTATTGAGCAGGGTTCTTCGGGAATTTTCCTGCCGATTGAAGAATCGGAAAAAGCGGCAAAGGAAGACAAAACAAGATGCTCATTCTTTTCCGTAAGCTCTCTGACACAGATATCCACCTTATTCCGCCTCCCGTAAAAATTCATTTATACTTACTTATACAACAAAAAGAGCAAAAACCCTTTATTTTTTTCAAAAAAATTTTTATCAGACCTGTGCAAAGAGTGTTTCAAGCTCGGTTGCGTTATATTTGCCAAGGCTTGAATCAACGAGTTTTGCACAAAATGAACCGTAAAGATTCTGCGGCATTGTAAAAGTAACCTTTACGTTTTCGGTAAAGTCGCTGTTTTCGATTGTACCGCCGCACTCGGGGATGAGAGAAACCAGCCTGCCGTAGTAGCCGTAATCACACTCACACTCGGCACGCACACACATAGACATTTTAATTACTCCCGATGCATCAACGGCAAGCTTTGCGGCATGGGAATAGGCACGCACAAGACCGCCTCCCCCGAGAAGAATGCCTCCGAAATAGCGTGTTACAACAACGACACAGTCGGTAAGCCCTTCCTTTTGAAGAACATCCAGCACGGGGATGCCTGCAGTGCCCTGAGGCTCACCGTCGTCGGAATAGCGGCGTATCTGCCCGTCACGCAGAATATATGCATAAACATTGTGAGTTGCATCCCAATGCTTTGATTTTTTTGAATTTATGAATTCAACCGCTTCCTCCTGCGTTGTGACAGGCTTTATGTAGCCGATGAAACGGGAATGCTTGACGGTAAATTCATCTTCGGTTTCTTTTGCAACGGTAAGATATTCCTGCATACTTCTCCCCCATTGATACAAATAAGAAATTAAGGCGGTGCCAATGCACCGCCTTGTATCCGGCAATTATTTGCTTTCGAGATTAAAGCGCTTCTTAAATCTGTCAACACGTCCGCCTGTATCGACGAGCTTCTGCTTGCCTGTGAAGAACGGATGGCACTTGGAGCAAATATCTACGCGCATGTTGGGCTTTGTTGAGGAAGTCTCAAAAACAGCACCGCAAGCGCAACGGATTTCGGTCTTCTCGTACTTGGGATGTACACCCTGTTTCATTTCTTTTCACCTCTCTCGGCTATTGTGGGAATTACATTAACGTATGGATTTTATCACAATGTTTTTAAAAATGCAAGCAATTTTTTAATTTTTTTTAAATTTTTTCATCAGGCGCCCAATCAGCAGACTTTTATTGCTTTTTTTAGCGGCAATGAATAGATATATGCCGCTTTTACCTTATAATCCGTACAGCGCTCCATAGCCGTTTTGTAGACGGAAAGCTGCTCACGGTGGCGACGGCCAAGTTCAGTTTCGTCAACTCCTCTGTCGGTCTTGTAATCGACGATAACGATTTCGCCGTCCTCAACAAAGGCAAGGTCGAGCATACCCTGAACAACTATTGTTTCATCGGCAAAGCTTTCGGGTAATTCGGGGTAGGCCTCGGTAACGGACATAAGCATTGCAAACTTCTTTTCACGCATAACACTTTCGGCAGACTGAATACGCCTGCAAAGGTCAGAAGCGAAAAATGCTTCAAGCTCATCGGTTTTAAGTTCTTTAATTTCAGCCTCGCTGAATTTGCCCTCGGCAGCCATGCGCTCAAGCTGTGCTTTAACATCGGGGTTGTTGACATCGCAAAGCTGCATAAATTTGTGAGTGAGCGTACCCTTCTGGGCGGCAGTGAGTCCGCCAGAATTCATAAAGGCAGGGCGTGAGGAAGCAAAGAAGCTGTCATCAAAAGCCTCCTGAGTGAACACGGAAGCCAGCTTCTTTGACGATGCACCGCTTAAAGCCGCATAAGGATAAACGTAGTCCATTCTTTCCTTTATCTGCAAAGCAAGCGACATATCGGGCTCGGCTGAAACCTGTTCGGTTTCCTCTTCGGTTGTGAGTGCTTTCGTAAAACCTTCGTCGCAGTATTCTGCCTTCAGGTTGAAATCGGGTGAAAGCAGCAGACGGTCACGGTCGATATCGGCAAGGCTGTAAAGCTCAACCGCCTCCGAATGGCGGCAGAAAACGGGCAGCAGCCAATCCAGAGCAGAGCTTGCCGAAACAGCATAGCCGTAATCGAGAGCCTTTGTGCCGTTGCAGAAAGCGAGCTTTGTGTTTGCCGCCTTGTCGGCAGGCTTGCTTTCGGTACCTACAAAAACGAGAAGTTCTTTTGCTCTCGTCAAAGCAACATAGAGTATTCTGACTTCTTCGGAAAGGTCACGCAGCATTGACTCATGGTTGCAGGCAACAAAGGGCAGAGTTTTTACGGTTTTACCGCTCAAGCTGTCTTTAACAATCAGACCTGCGCCGAAATTACGGCTCAGCGACATTGCCGAGCGTTCGCCGTGAGCAAGATTTGACGAAAGGTCGGCAAGAATGCACACGGGAAATTCCAGACCCTTGCTCTTGTGGGTGTTCATAACCTTGACGGCGTGGGAATTTTCGGCAACGCTGTACTCTGTACCTACACCTTTTGATTTTTCGATATAACGCAGAAATGCGGAAAGACCGCAGCCGCCGGAGGAATCAAAGCCCGAGGCACAGTCCAGCAGAGAGTGCAGGTTTGCCACACGCTGTTCGGGTGAAGAAAGAGCCTTTGCGATTGACAGAATACCCGTTTCATCAAAAATTCTGCGCAGCAGCTCTGCGGCACCCATACCGATGCCCACACGCCTTATTGAATCTATTTTATCAAGGAAACTTTTACATTTAATATCGCCGTTATTTGCGGCGGTAACAACGCTTCGGTAAAGCGGAGTTCTTCTGTTTGCACCCATTCGGATATTTGCAAGCTGTGTTGAATTGAAGCCGAAAACGGGCGACATCATAACAGCCGCAAGCGGAATATCCTGCAGAGGGTTATCAAGTATTTTCAGCAGGGATATTATCATTTTGACCTCTGCCGCACAGTTGATTTCGCCTTCGACAAAGCTGACGGCAGGTATTCCCCGTTCTTCAAGCGCCTGAGCGTAAAGCATCATCG
Organism: Clostridia bacterium; assembly: GCA_017516745.1. Lineage (GTDB taxonomy): Bacteria > Bacillota > Clostridia > Oscillospirales > Acutalibacteraceae > UBA8612. The sequence goes on along the minus strand of JAFXBF010000001.1, from coordinate 25,308 downwards.
GCTTCTTGACACGGGTGAGGATACATATATCACCCGGGGTAACGGGTCTGTGGGTATCGCCGTCTTTTATAAGTCTGCCCGAAGCGAGCAGTTTTTCAACATAGTCCGCAACAAATTCGGGCTCGCTGATTTGGCCGGAACCGTCACGCAGATAGAATTCAACATCCGCCTGTGCTTGCTCCGCAAAGCCCGACGCCATTGCATTGAGCTGTTCGTTTTCGTTGTAATCAATTTCACCCAGCTGCGGTGACATAAGCTGATTAAAAACAAAGTTTATCGCTTTTGTTACATTGCTCTTACTGCGGAAGTTTGCGCCGAGGTTGACTCTTGCAGGATAATTTTCACCGTCAAAGGAAGGCACACTGTCCCTGCGGCGCAGAAAGATTTCGGGCATAGCCTGACGGAAGCGGTATATGCTCTGCTTAACGTCGCCGACAAAGAACATATTGCTTTCATTCTTTGATATTGCGGAGAATATCATATCCTGCAGCTCGTTGGTGTCCTGATACTCGTCCACCATAATTTCAACAAACCGCTCGGAAAGAGAAAGCGCAAGAGGCGTTTTTTGCGGTATGCCGTTTTCATCTTTTTTAACAAGCAAATCAAGAGCAATGTGTTCGATATCGTTGAAATCGAATTTTTCCGCCTGTCTTTTTATTTTCAGCAATTCATCGGTATATTTTGATACGCACTCTTTAAGTACCTTTGCACAGGGTCGGAGCAAAGCCATATCACAGGCAAATTCTTCGGCGGTACAGCAGAATTTTTCCGCAACGGAGTCTGCGGTTTTCTTTGCTCTGTCACGGCGGATTTTGACATCCGCTTTAAGTGCGGAATCAAGATTGCGCTTTGCGGAAAACCTGCAATAGCTTCTTGAATTGACGGTGGAAACGAGCTTATCCCATTCCTTTGCTTTTGCAAGCGAAGTGAGATTATCATACATCTGCTTTTCGTCAAGCACCATTTCACTCAGCGCATCAACCGTTGCCTTGTCGGCATTTATATCGGTGAGTAAATTCTGAGCGCTTTGCATAAGGCTGCGGCAGTAATCAAAGCGAACAGCCGCATCTTCAAGCAGAAAACTGCCCCAGCAGCTTTCCTCAACGGGAAGCTCATCGAAATAAGGCTCAAAGAGCTTGTCAAGTGCATCCTGCGGGAAAGGATAAGACGAAACAACTGTGTGTATACGCTTTATGGCTTCCTCAAGCCCCTTGTCACTTGCACCCGAAGAAAGTATATCGGTAAGCAGGGTAAAGCCCTCTCCGCCCGTTGAATACATTTCATCGAGCACGGTTTTGAGAGCTTTTTCGGAGTAGCTTTCCTGTTCGCCACTGTCGGCAACGGCGAAATTTGCGCTTATACCGATTTCCTGAAAATTCTCACGCACTATGTCTGCACAGAAGCTGTCAACCGTGCAGATTTTTGCAGACTGCAAAAGCAGTTGCTGCTGCATAAGCCACGCATCGGCAGTCACGGCAATTTTCGCTTCAAGGGCTGCTTCTATACGCTCCTTCATCTGTGCAGCGGCTGCCCTTGTAAAGGTTACTATAACTAATTTATCGGCAGGACAGCGGTTTTGAGTATCGGTCAGGCGGCGTATGACACGCTCAACCAGCACAGCCGTTTTACCCGAGCCTGCGGCGGCGCTTACAACAAGCGAGCCTCCCCTGCCCTCAATGGCTTTCAGCTGGTCATCAGTCCATTTCGGCATCCTCTGTCCCCTCCTTCATAAGTAATTCTATACAGTCCTTGTGCTTCATTGACGGGTAATCGTTTACGGCTGCACCCTCTTCACGCAGGCAGATATCCGCATAAGCGCAGTAGTCGCACGGCAGAGAATATGTGCCGCCGCTGACAGGCTTCGGTTCAACAAAGCCTTTGTGAAGCTTTGTGCCCATTTCACGCACGATATCAAGCACGGTATCCTCAAGTTTACCGAGTGCTTCAAGGCTGATAAGGCTTTCCGCCATATCGCTTTTACCTGCAATTACGGTGCCCGTGCACTCTCGGTCGGTTGAATGAATAACCCTGTCATCATCGAGAACAAGACCTGTCATTCTTCCCTCTTTGACAACGGCATTCAATATATCTTCTTTGGAGTCGGAATGGTTTATTCTTCCGCCCTTACCCTTTGCAGGCACATAAAGCACACCTGCAGGCACAACATTGCCGTAGCGTTCCTTACCGTTTGCTCTGATGGCAAAGAGATAAAGAAGCATCTGCATATTAAGGCCGTGAAGGACATCGACAAGCTTAAAGCTCTTTGAGCCCGTCTTATAGTCCATTACACGCACAAAGGTCTGCTCCTCGGTTTTCAGCACGTCAACACGGTCAACCTTACCGTTTAGCACTACCTTGCCGCCGTCGGGAAGATTGATTTCAAGTGCAGGCACTTCAGGCGTATCGCTGCCTATCTGCAGTTCAAAATCGGCAGGCTCAAAATCGCTGAGCTTCATTTCGTTTACAAGCCTTGCCGCAACAACGCAAAGGGAGCTGACAAGCCTTGAATAAAGATACACAAAGCGTGCATCCTTTTCGCCCGTACCGCCCATATTTTCTTCAAGGAAGATATTGAGCAATTCTTCAATTTCTTTCTTTATCTGTTCTTCACTAAGTTCAACAAGACCCTTGCCGAATTTTGCGACAAGGTTTTCGAGCACAAAATGAACAACCGTACCGCTTAACATGCTGTCAATTTCTGCTCGCTTAAGCTCGCCAAGCTTGAGCCCGTGACGGCAGAAGAACATAAACGGACACTTGTTGAAATCCTCAATTCTCGTAGCAGAGGCGTGGATATCGTTGCCGAAGAATTTCGTTGCGGTGTAAGCATCCTCAATTCTGAAATTCTCGGATTTTCCTATTCTGTTAAGTGCTTCTATTTTATCGGCATACTCCGACCTGTCCTCAAAGCAAAGTTCAAGCGTACTGCCAAGGGAACTGTTTTCGCTTCTGCTCAGCGCCAGAAGCTCGAAGGCAGATGCTTCGCTTTCGATAAGCTCAAGCGGAGAATATGCCTTGATATCAGTTTGTTTGCAATCAGGCAGGCAGGCTTTGACTTTGACAACCAGCTCGGACGGTGCACACTCGTTGCCGCCGAAATCCGTTGAGCAATACGAAACATAGAGCCTTTCATCGGCACAGCAAAGCGCATTGTAGGCAATATGTCTTTCTTCAAGGAAGGCGTACTCAAACGGCTCGACAATATTAAGCCCGATATCGGTGAGAGTTCGTCTGTCGGCTTCGTTGAGCACCCTGCCCGAGGAAGGCTTTTTCGGGAACACGCCGTCATTCACGCCGACCGCAAACACGGCACGGGGACGGTTGACCCTTATTCTATCGGCAGAGCCGATTATAATTTCGTCAATACCTGCAGGTATTACGCCCATATCCTGTACACCGAGTACAAGAGTAAAGAGCTCGTAAAACCTTGAGGCGTTTATTCTCAAATCACCCAGAGCGCCTGCAAGCTGGTCAAGCATATTCATAAGGGAATCCCATATTCTGCCCAGCTCAACGGCTTCGGCTGTTTCGCCGTTTGCATCGAGTGCAACAGCGAGCGTTTTCAGGTTATCCTGCACGCCGTATTCGGTAAGGCAGTTGTAAAGTGCCGCCGCCATATCACGGGCTGTTTCTCCCATTTTGGTTGCATTGATATATTTGACAAGCGGTGCAATGCTTTTTTCTCTGAGTGTGTTGAGTTTCTCAAGCACCTGCGCATCCTTTGCGGTAACGCCCGAGCCGAGACCCGACGGATTTGCAACCCATTCACCGAGCCACTTTGAGCCGTCAATACGCCAGAGATAGACATAGTTTTCAAGCTCGCCTGTCTGCTGTGTGTCAAGACCTGCAAGCTGTGTTTTGAGCAGACGGAAAACGGCATCGCTCGAAATTCCTCTTGCCGCAATTTCAACCAAAGCCCTTGCAGCAACAACAGGCGGACAGACTGCCATAGGTCTGCGCTTATCCTCAAACACGGGCACGCCGTGCTTTTTCAGTGCGGAGCGCAAAACCTTTGAATAGCTGCCCTCGCTGCGTGAAATAACCGCTATATCACGGCAGCGGTAGTTTTCTTCACGCAGGAGCTTTTTTATTGTCAGCGCAACAAAATCGCATTCTTCGTAAGCTGTCTTTGCGCTGAACACACACACCTCGTCAGCCTCACCGTTATAAACTTTCGGCTTTGAAGAATAAAGCGATTTTTCGAGTGCTTCTATAGCTTTTGATTTGTACCTGCCCTCAAATTCGGGCGGTGTAACCTGACCCACGGAAACGTTTCTTTTCTTTGCGGTATCTATGAGCTTTCTTGCCGTTGCACGCACGCAGGCAAAGGGAGAAATATCGTATTCGTCACCGTAAATCTTATCGGTACAAAGGGAAATATAAGTGTCATTGCTCTGCGCAATAATATGGGAAAGGATTTCGATTTCCTGTGCGGTAAAGCCCTTGAAGCCGTCCACAAAGACGGTTGCATTTTTGAAATAATGCTCTTCCTCGAGCTTGTGTGCAAGGACTGTCAGCAAATCTCTTTCGTCCGAAAAGCTCTGCGCAACAAGCGAATCAAAGGCAGAGGTGACAAGAGAAAGGTCCATCAGCTTATTTTTCAGCATACCGTCGGGCAGCTTGCGTGCAGATTTCTCGAGCATTTCAGGCGTAACAGCGCCCTGCTTGAGCTCGGTTGAAACGGTAAGCATTTCGGAGATAACAGCCGTGCTTTTGGCATATTTGCCGTAAACGCTCAGCTTATCCGCAGTCTGTTCAAGTGCGGTGCTCATAAGCGCAATCATACCTGCATCATCGAGCCTGCGAAGCGGTTGGTTTTCGCCGACAATGTTCTGCGCAAGGCGTGAAAAACCGCAGACCTCCACCTCAAGGGCTGCCTTTTCGCCGAGAAGGCGTATCATACGCTTTTCGCTTTCAAATGAAAACTGCTCGGGCACAAGCAGAACAGCTCTGCTCTCCCCCTTGCGCACGCAGTCCTTGATGAGGGTCTGTATATATGTTGTTTTACCGCTGTTGATTCTGCCGAGAACGAGTTTTAGCATCATTGTTTCTCCTGTTTTTGTTGATAACATAATACCATAATTGCGACCGTTAATCAATTGCCGATTTCGTTTTTACCATATTTTGAGGGGTGAATTTGGGACTTCACCTGTGTTAAAATGGCAAAGAACTGTTTTTTCGACACATTGGGCGCTTGATGAAAATTCAAAGGCACCCTAAACAACAAAAAAGAAAGAGGAACTATATGCGACGAAGTATAAGCGCCGTACTGTGTGCGGCGGTAATCTTAAGTTTTTGTACGTTCTTTGCTTCTGCAAAGGAAAGCTACCCGATGGCAGGCAGGGTTTCTACCGCATCGGGCAACCTGAATGTAAGAAGCAGTGCAGGCGGCAATATTGTTTCAAGCCTGCAAAAGGACAGCTACGTCAACCTGATTTCACTTGAAAACGGTTGGTACAAGGTTGAATATGCTGCCGGCAGATACGGTTATTCCTCGGCTGACTTTATCAAGGCACTGCTCAACAGCTACCCTGCAACGGTTAAGACCACATCGGGCGGGCTTAATGTAAGAAGCAGTGCAGGCGGAACGATAATAAATTCGCTTGCAAGCGGTACGAGGGTAACGGTAATTTCCACCTCGGGTGACTGGAGCAGAATTATTTACCACGGCATACGCACGGGTTGGGTAAGCAGTAAATATCTTGTAACGGGCACACAAAACAGCTACAAGGCAATTTCGCTTAAAGTGCCCGACTACAAGCAGACCGACTCACGCTGGGCAAACAAGAAAATAGGCTCAACAAAATACACCATCGGTCAGATTGGGTGTACTACCACGGCACTTGCAATGACGGAAAGCTACCGCACGGGTAAAACGGTTTATCCCGACACGATGGAAAGCAGGCTGAGCTATTCTTCGGGCGGTTCGCTTTACTGGCCGAATAACTATTCGGCAACCACAAATTTCACAAACTATATGCAGACAATCTACAACTTGTTAGCACAGGGCAAGCCTGTAATAGTTGGTGCAAAGAAGGCAAACGGCAGCCAGCACTGGGTTGTTGTAACGGGTTACACGGGCGCAAGCACCTTGAAGCCTACGGCATTTAAAATCAACGACCCGGGCACGGCAAGCAGAACAAACCTTGGACAATTCTTTACGGAATTCCCCTATCTGCACAAAATTGTGTGGTACAATTAAATATTTCCAAAACAGCCACTCCGGAAGCGTTATGCTCACAGAGTGGCTGTTTTATGTTTTTTGTTACACTATCTGTTTATGATAAAGGCTTATTTTGCCCGAAACTGCTTTTGCAACAAGCGAAGCGGCAAAGAAGAAAACAAAGCCCTTTTCGCCGAAGAGTTCAACGCTCATAACCGCCGCCGCAAGCGGACAGTTGGTAACGCCGCTGAAAAACGCAGTCATACCCAGAGCGGCACCGAAGCCGACAGGCAGCCCGATTATCGGCGACAAAACCGCACCGAGCGATGCGCCGATAAAAAACGACGGAACAATTTCGCCGCCTTTATAGCCTGCCGCAACGGTAATTACGGTGAAAATAATTTTGAGCAGAAATGCCTCGGGTCTTACATAGTATTCATCAAAAATACGCTCGATTACGGTCATACCGCCGCCGTTGTAATCCATACCGAAAATGAGGGTGAGCACAACAAGCACACAGCCGCCGACAGCAATTCTGACAAAGGGATTTTTGAATATTTTCTGAAAAAGATGTTCACCGCCGTGAAGAAGATTGCAGAAAACAAAGCTTGCAAAGCCGACAGCAGCAGTAACAGCAAGCACCCTGCACAAAACGCCGACACCGAAATCGGGCACAAGACCCATAACAAACCGCTCGGGTGCAACATCAAGCGCAACGGAAATAATATGTGCAACAATACTTGAAGTGAAAGCGGGCAGAATTGAACGCACGCTTACTCTGCCGACAATAGCAACCTCTGCGGCAAAAACACACGCACCCACGGGTGTGCCGAAAACAGCAGAAAAAAGGCCTGCCATACCGCAAGCGGTAAGCACACGGCTGTCAATTTTTGAAAAGCGTGAAACAATTCGTGCAATTGCTGCACCCAACTGTAACGCTGCGCCCTCTTTGCCTGCCGAGCCGCCGAAAAGATGGGTTATGCAGGAGGCAACAAAAATTACGGGCAGGAGAACAAGCGGAACCTTCGCCTCGCCTCTTTCGCTTTCAAGCACTCTGTCCGTGCCGATACCCTCGGTTTTGGTCAGCTTATAAATTCCTGCCGAAGCAAGACCGCCAAGCGGCAAAAGCCAAATAAGAAAGCTGTTGCTTTCACGCAGATAAGTTACAAAGCCGATACTCTTGGCAAAAGCCGCACCTATAAGGCCGCAAAGCAGACCTATCACGGCGGCAGAAGCAACCCAAACAAAAGCCACCGTAATGCGCTTACGCTGTATATCAATTGTCTTTTTTTCAAACAAAGCAGATTTCATTTTTTCGTTCCTACCTTTAATCCAAACGACGGATATTTTATATCAAAGTGCGTTTCAAGTCAATAGTCATAATGATTATTCTCAATTGACACTGTAGGTTTACGCAAGATGATTTCTGCTGTCACTTGATTTTTTACAGGTATTAGGATATAATTATCTTAAAGGAGGAATGCTCTGTGTCAGATAAGATTTACACGATTGATGAAATCAGAAACATTATTGTTCCTATAGCAACTCATTACGGCGTACAGAGTGTTTATCTTTTCGGCTCTTATGCACGTGGCGAAGCAACCGCAACCAGCGACCTTGACCTGCGGATAGAAAAAGGTAAAGTCCTTGATTTTTTCACACTCGGTGAAATGTACTGTGACCTTGAAGAAAAATTCAACAAAAAGCTGGATTTACTTACAACCGGCAGTCTTGACAATGAGTTTTTAAGCAAAATTGCGAATGAGGAGATTATGATTTATGCCGGATAAAAACAGAGACACATATCTTGTCAAAAAAATCTTGCAATATTGTGATGACATTACCCAAGCACATAATTTGTTCAAGGATTCTTATGATGAATTCCGCAACAACTCCGTGTACCGCAATTCAATAGCGTTGTGTTTGCTCCAAATCGGCGAACTTTCAATAAAGCTCACAGATGATTTCAAAGAAGAACACAGCAACATTCCTTGGCGTGCCATAAGAGGAATGAGGAACATTGTGGCTCATGAATACGGTCACATAGACGAAGAAATACTTTGGGAAACTTCACACAAAAGTGTTGACTTGTTGCGTGAATTCTGCCAAAAAATCATATAACTAAAAGCACATAAAACGCCCCGTAATCCTGAGTGATACGGGGCGTTGGTTTATTCACCTATTTTAATTTTTGCAACGGATATTTTATAGGTCGAGGCGTAGCACGGCAGATTGTTTGCGTAGTAAAGCGTTGAGCCGTCTTCGGAGAAGAACAATGCAGGGCTGTAGCCGCAGCGCTCATACGGGTCGTGTGAATAAGGCAAGGGATTATCGACGGGCACAAAGGTTTTACCGTAATCAAAGCTCAGAAACATATCCGAGCCCGTTGGACTTTCACCCTTTGCCATATGGTGTCCGACCACTACAAGCGTTCCGCATTCACCGCCGGCAGGAGTCCATGCGGCATAGGGTGATGAGCCCAGGCGCTTGCCTGTGGCGGATATCGGTTTGCCGTAATCGGAAACATCTCCCCAATCGTCAAGTGATGTGCTTGTTTTGCAATAAACCGTAACACCGGGCAGGTTGAACATTTCATACGCCATAAAGTATTTGCCGTTGCCCATTTTTGTAACCGTTACCATACCCGGGCGAAGATTCGGGTCATCGCAGGCAACGCACTCTTTCTTTTCACTCCAGTTGACAAGGTCGGTTGTGTATTTATATACGAGCTTCTGTGAATGCTCGGGGTCGGAATCATCGGAATAGAAGCAGAAAAGCCTGCCCGTTTCCTCTTCATAAATCAGGTACGGCTCCCAAACGCCCCAATCCGTGCCGCCTGCCTTATCAACATTGCAGAAGGCGTTGAACGACCTGCAAAGGTCTGTGCTTGAATAGAGGGTAATCGTGCTGTCGGTAACACCCTCGCCGTAAATTGAGGTTGCGGCAAGGATGATTGTACCCTTTTCAAATTCGCCTATATCCGCAGGCAATTCGTAGAGGAATGGCATCCACTCGTTCCAGTAGCCCGTGTTGAGGTTGTCCTTTACCGTGGTGACATAGTGCCAGGTTTTTGCATCGTCCGTGCTTTCAAAAACGGGGTATGTATCACCCCATTTTTCAAAGGCTGCAAACAGCTTGCCGTTATCTGCCTCGTTTTTCTGGTGACGAAGCTTAATGATTGTCGGGTATTCGCTGACATTGGCGTTTTCATCGGCAGGAACGAAAATATCGCTGACACTTTCCACCGCAAAATCAATCGGCAGCTTGTCATACGGGATATTTACATCAAAGCCGAACAGCGTTCTGAAAACCGTCAGCAAAGCGATTACAATATAAAAAACTATTCCGTTCATATTCTTCCCTCGCAATATTTAGCTTGATAGTATTTTATATACTCATTTTGGATATTGTCAAGATATTACAGCAAAATAAAAAACGACAGCCATCTTACAATGAATGTCGTTTTCTGTCTGTGTTGTTCGTTTTGGCAACTATATTTACCAAGCCCTATCAGCAAATAGATAGGCAATAAGGGCTATAAATAATGTTAACAACAAGTTTATTACAGTTAAAATAATACATTGTATTTTGTGTTCTTTTCCTTTAATACAAACACCAATATTGTAACACAAAGAAATTATATTTATAATAATTATTATCGGAGTACCAACAAAAAACAACAAGAACAAAACACTTGTAAATATATCAAATATAGAATCCGCAATCGGCTTACCAATACTTACAAAATAGTCATATATAGGTAAAAAACCAAATGGCAATATGTACAAAAAAGAAAATATTATATTGAAAATGAAATGCTTATAATAAGAATACTTATTCATATCATTGCCTCAAATATGTTATAGCATTCCGGTGGTTGTTTGTCAATGATTGCTGTTGTAATCATTCGGTTTACATAAAAAAACAAAATATTTATATAAATTCCGTCTTGCCTTAACTGACTTTTTCTGTTATAATGCACCTATTCACTATTCACTATTCACTTTTACTTATTACTTCAAATATGCGGGTATGGTGGAATTGGCAGACACGTAAGATTTAGGATCTTATGCCCACAGGCGTGCAGGTTCGACCCCTGTTACCCGCACCAAACATAGAAAAATCCGAACCAAATTTTCCCAATAGGAAAATAGTTCGGATTTTTTCTTTATATCTAAGATGTATATAGAAAAAGCTCCGTGTAACACGGAGCTTTCAGCCTGTCGAAAAAGGTCCAGCTTGTGCTGGGCTTTTTGTTATGTATGTGGTATAATGTAAATGGTGATGAAAATGCTTGAAGAAAAGAGAACGGGAAGCAACAGAAACGACGGAGAAATAGTAAGTTTAGATGAATTGGTGCCGAAGTTTCACTTGTTGAGAAAAATAGACAGGTCAATAGACTGGAAAAAGATATACCCCATAGTAGAAGGAAAATACAGTAAAATCGGCAGACCGAGTGTAGATCCTGTAGTTCTTGTAAAAATGGTAATGCTACAGCATATATACGGAATAAGGTCGTTAAGACAAACAGTAGCAGAAATAGAAGTAAATGTAGCATACAGATGGTTTATTGGCTACGGACTGACCGAGAGAATACCGCACTTCTCAACAATCAGCTAAAACTTCTTACATAGATTCGACAGCGAAATGTTTGAAGAAATATTTACGCTTGTATTGAATGAAGGAATCGACAGCGGATATGTAAAGCCATCTGTAATATTTGTTGACTCAACACACATCAAAGCAAATGCAAACAGAAAGAAGCAAATGAAGGTACATGTGCCAGCAGCAGTAAAGAAATACGAGGAGCAGCTGCATAAAGAAATAGACGAGGATAGAGATGATCACGGAAAGAAACCGCTGAAAGATAAAGAAAAAGAAGAGACAGTAGAAAAGACAGTATCAACAACAGACCCGGAAAGTGGCTTGTTCCATAAAGGAGAGCACCAGAAATGTTTTGCCTACGAAGCACAGACAGTATGTGATAAAAACAACTTTATTCTTGAAACAGCAGTAGTTGCGGGCAATGTACACGACAGCGTTTCTTTCGATGAGATATATGACAGAGTAACAAAAAGATTTCCTCAGATAGAAGTAGTAACAGCAGATGCAGGCTACAAAACACCTTGGATATGCAAGAGAATATTTGATGACGGAAGAATACCGTCAATGCCGTACAAGAGACCGCAGACAAAGAAGGGTTATTTCAAAAAATATGAGTATGTATATGATGAATACTATGATTGCTACATCTGTCCGAACAACGAAGTATTAAGTTATTCCACAACAAACCGAGAAGGCTACAGAGAGTACAAAAGTAATCCACAGAAATGTGGAAAATGCGAGTTCAGAGCACAGTGTACAGAAAGCAAGAATACACAGAAGCTCGTAACAAGACATATCTGGGAAGAATACATAGAACGAGCAGAAGACATACGACATTCACCGTTGGGTAAGAAAACGTACTCGATGCGTAGTCAGACAATTGAACGAGTGTTTGCCGATGCCAAAGAAAAACACGGTATGAGGTACACATATTACAAAGGCTTAAACCAAGTTACAAATTGGGTTAGGCTTAAATTCACTGCAATGAACCTTAAAAAACTGGCAATGTGGAAGTTCAAAAACGAGAACCCAACCGACTTTTATCGCTTTTTATACACACTTTTCAAAAGTTCATACCAACACACTAAAAAACCGTGCTTCTCTTAATCCGAGATGCACGGTTTTTCGACAGGCTGAAAGCTCCGTGTAACACGGAGCTTTTTAAGCACTCAAGTGTTACTATAACATATTCAAAAAGATGAGATATTTGATTGTTTGTAACACTTGACTCTTCTGTTCTTCTATTTCGTTTAGTAATTAGTCAACTCGTGTTATTAATTCATTAGGCTCCTTTGGCAAAGGAGCCTAATTATACCGTCAATTTCTTATTTACCAAGACAATTATACCATTCAATTAAACCCCAACAATAGTTTCGACTATTCTTTGTTAAATGAATTCAGTCAAAAGTGTATAGTTAAATTTTTTATTTAAATAATTGCCACATATGTTAAAAAACCAAAATTGACAAAAGTTTCCATTGATAAGAACTGTTCCTCGAGGTCATCGAAATTTTTCATAAACCATTGATATTCTACAGCAAGTTCGTTGTCATCTGGATGCATTTCAATAGCTTTTTTGATGCCATTTTTTATAAATCCAAAAATGACATCAAAAAAAGCCGACTTTTCATCATAATCCATATCAATATTATTAAGACCAAATTTTTCTAATTTAATTTCAGAAAAATTTAACGTTTTAAATATTGAATAAAGCGCTCTTCCTGAATATCTGTACCCAACGGTATCACATTTTGATAAAATATTAAGTGCTCGTTTGATGTTGTTATCCTTATCAGGATATGCTAAATTTATACCATCATCAATATTTCTAACAAAGAAGACTCCGCCTTTTTTACATATCTTTTTTAAATTTTTAAAAACTTTGTATGGATATTTCAAATGAGATACAACTGCAAGAACATTTATCCAATCAAATTTATCAATATTGTTTTCTTCCATGATCTCATACATTTTATCCAAAAAATCTTCAGACTCAAGATCTGCAACATAAAACTTAGCCTTACTATCCTTGTACAGTTCTTGTGCTTTTTTTACACTGGCCTCATCAAACTCTACGCCGATAATTGTAGAAATCTCAGTTCGGTTCCCCAAACGTGACATTAGTGCCTTTCCATTGCTACACCCAATATCTAACACTTTCAAGCTGGTTTTATCTTTTAAATACTTGTCATATACATCTAAATCAAACTTTAACAACAACTGTTGTTGGGCATTAAGTCGTCTAATTTCCGATATGTTGTTTTCACTGAAATACCCTGCTTTGTTTGGATCAGATATATGTTGGCGTTGAACTTCTTTATTTTCAAGTTGTTTCATAATGTCGTCATTTATATCTACACCATTCAATGTCCCAATTCTATCTCGAAGAATTGGCAAAAGCATATCATAAGCGCTAAAGGAATACACATCATTAAATTGTAATGCACTAACGTGTTTTATGCGATCGATTTCGGTTTCGTTGAACAAATCAGAAAGATTTACTGACTTGTAGTCAAAGCCTTGCAAAACAATTGGCAGAAAATCAGTTTCATCATTTTCCATAGCTGCTTTTATCTCTTCATAGACGATATCATCATTTTCTCGACACTCGTCGAAAAAATCTTGCGACAACACGAGTATAATCAATGGCACTTTGCTTGCAACGTCTAGACAAACTCGTTTGAAGTTTTCACCCTTTTTCACGCTCTTAGGTGCAAAAAAAGGTTTTATATTACCTTTTGAATGAAGCATAATCTCACTATATATATTTGCTGCCAATACACCGCCACTATGACGATAACAAATAAATAAATCATATCCTGTATCGTTCATCAACAAAACCCCTTTACTCTTAAGCATTGTAGATAAATTTTATCACAATCACAATAAAATGACAAGGGTATAATTATAACAGCCTAATAATCAACACGCTGCTTTAAACCCATACTCTGATTTTTGTTGAAACACTTATAAAACTGTGATATAATCAGTTCAGATAAATAATAATTTTAAGGAGTAAACCATTATGAATAAACGCTTACTGTATGTGTTGATACCGCTTGCGTGTATTTTCGGTGCATTAATATATTTTTCAAACTCATCGCCTAATGGCGATACTTTAGAAAGCAGAGAAGCATTACTGGAGAATGCTATTTCAACGAAAACCGACTGGTCAATTGCCAAAGAAACTAAAATTGAAGACCATATTATCAGTTGTGCTTATAGTACAAACGGTAAATCAACAATTGCAGTTTTCGAGCCGGTATCAAGCAGAAAATATGAATTTTTAACATCTACCACCAGGGATAGTACAGATATTATTACCGGCGGAACTATTATCAATGGCGAATGGTATGATTTGATTTGGTTCAACGGTGCTCAAACAGAATATGCTGAAATAATCTATACAGTAAATGGCGTGAAAAAAGAAGCATTAAAATATAATACAACCGCTATGGATTTAATCCACATTAAAAATCCGGAAAAAGACTATTCAATTGAAGTTTGTTATTACGGCAGCAACGGAAACAGGTACGAATAAATTCAATACACTTGAAAAAATACACAAAGGACTGATAAATTATGCACAAGAAACTTGCTCCTACTCCGCCTATGGGCTGGAACAGCTGGGACTGCTACGGTGCGGCTGTCAACGAGGAACAGCTTTTGGCAAATGCCGATTATATGGCGAAACACTTGAAGGACTACGGCTGGGAATATGTCGTTTGTGACATTCAGTGGTCAGAGCCTACCGCAGACAGCTTTTATTACCACTATTTTGCCGAGCTTTGTATGGACGAATACTCCCGTCTTATCCCATCGGTTGAGCGTTTCCCCTCCTCCGCAGGCGGCAAGGGCTTCAAACCGATAGCAGATTATATCCATTCTCTCGGTCTTAAATTCGGTATTCACATTATGAGGGGTATTCCGAGACAGGCGGCACACCGCAACACAAAAATCAAGTGTGAAGGCGTTACGGCACGGGATATTGCAAAGCCGTCTTCCGTTTGTTTGTGGAACCCCGATATGTACGGCCTTGAAACAGAGAAAAAAGGCGCACAGGAATATTACAATTCGATATTTGAGCTGTATGCTTCGTGGGGTGTTGACTATATTAAATGCGACGATATTGCCAACACGGAGATTTACCCCCACAACCCCTATTCGGCAAGAAAAGAAATTGAAATGCTGCGCAAGGCAATTGACAAATGCGGCAGAGATATGGTGCTCAGCCTCTCCCCCGGTCCTGCTCCCGTTTGTGAGCACGAGCACCTTGCGGCCAACGCAAATATGTGGCGTATGACGGGTGATTTCTGGGACGAGTGGCCTAAGCTTCACGCAATGTTTGAACGCTGCTACGCCTGGCAGGAATATGTTCAGCCCGGTGCCTGGCCCGACTGCGATATGCTGCCTATCGGCAGAATTCAGAAAACCGAAAAGCTGCCCGAATACCGCAACCGCTACACCCGTTTCACGCACGATGAACAGATAACAATGATGACTCTTTGGGGCATTTTCCGCTCGCCGCTCATGATTGGCGCCGAAATGCGTGAAAACGACGAATTCACGCTTTCGCTGCTGCAGAACAGAGAGCTTATTGATATGCTCAAAAATTCAAGCGGTGCAAGGCAGTTCAGGCGTGAGGAAACCGACGGTAAAGGTGAAATAGTCTGGACATCAAAGGGTGAGAACTGCAAATACGTTGCGCTTTTCAACACCGATGATAAGGAAAGAGAGATCAGCTTTGATATTTCCGATATTGCTGTAGGCGGTACCGAATACAGCGTGTGGGATATGTGGGCACACGAGGAATATACCGTTACCTGCGGTGAGTTTTCCGCAAAGGTAAATTCCCACGGCGCAAGACTTTTCAAGATTACTTTGAAATAACACTCGTACATAAAACAGCCTCAGGTGTGAGCAACACCCGAGGCTGTAATTATTTGTAAAATCTTATTTCTTTGCTTTGCGTGCTTCGATTTCAGCAACCATTTCACGCTGGCGCTTTTCTGTGATAGTGTAGAAGAACATCGGAACTGCGCAGGCAAACATACTGATAACACCGGAAAGGATAAGAACGTTCCAGAGTGCATCGGCATTGCCGACGGTGTATGTTTTGGTATCAATCTGTGCAATGCTCAGAGCCATAACGCCGATGAATGCACCGACAGCCATACCGATTTTGTTGATAAGGGTCTGCATTGCAAAGCAGATGCCCTCGCCTCTCTCGCCTGTTTTCCACTCGAGGTAGTCAACGGTATCACCAATCATAGCGTAGGTGATAATGTTGTTGACACCCTGGGGAATACCGAGGAGAACAAGACCGACTGCACAGATTGCAATCTTCCACGGTGCGTCGTAGCCGACGAAATACATTATAGCCATAACTACGCCGCCGAAGAGGTGTACAACGATATATGACCATTTCTTTGTGAATTTCTTGGACATCCACGGAACGAGAAGAGAAGCAACAAGACCGCCGGGAACAACAAGAAGGGTGATTACACCGTAAAGGCCTTCATTCTGAAGGATGTACTTTGCGAAGTAGAGACCACCCGTGTAGGAGTAAACCATTCTTGCACCGCCGAGAACGCCGGAAAGAACGATAAGAAGAAGCTCTTTGTTTCTGAAGAGGAGCTTGAGGTTGTGACCGAATGAGGGCGGATTATCGTCTGAAGTGAATCTTTCTTTTGTGTTCTTGAAGCCGTAGAAGAACATCGGAATAGCGGAAACAACAAGAACAACAGCACAGATAAAGTAAACGATTTTGAGGGTATCTGCGTTTGCAATTTCCTGACCCTTAATAACCGTGCCGACGAATGTATTTGCGGCTTCTTGAGCGGTAATGCCCTGGTTGGCAACCATATTGGCAATAGCCTCTGCCTTGTCCTGCATAATAGCGGCAATATCGTCAACCGTGTATTTGAACTTGGCTGTTACTGCGCCGGTTATCATAGGAACGAAAACGGTAACAATACCGGCACCGACTGTACAGAACATACGGGCAACCGTAAGAATGTTACCACGGACAGTTGTGTCGTTAGTAAGGCAGGTTGAAAGTCCCCAATAAGGAACGTCTGCAATTGTGTAAAGAACTGACCAGACAACATAAAGAACTGCTATTGTGACAAAGGTCTGTGTTGTTTTGGAGCCGTCATAAACAGACTCTGCGCTGAAAACGGGAAGGAAGCACAGAATTGTTGAAATTGCAATGGGAATAGCCATCCACTTAAGATAAGGGCGGCACTTGCCCCACTTTGTACGGGTTTTGTCAACAACGCTGCCCATAATCGGGTCATTAAAAGCGTCGAAAACACGGGCAGCAAGCATAAGGATAGCAACAGCTACCGCACCGCTGATGTGACCTATTTGAACGCCCTCCGCACCGAAGAGAAGAGCGTCTGTCATAAATACTGTGATGTACGAGCCGATAATGGTACAGATAAAGTTCTGACCAAAGCCGGCAACGCTGTACGCAATTGCTTCTCCGGGCTGAACACCCTTACCGGGAGTTGTGCCGAAGAGCTTGTGAAGAAAAGAAGAATTCACCGCATATACCTCCGTTAAGTTGATTTATTGATTATACCATAACACAAAAGATTTTACAAGCATAATTATATATGTTCCATAGTTAATTCGACAGCTTTTTCGATATCGACCGTTTCCGAGCCGAAAAGCGAGGTATGGATTTTGCCGTTAATCGGCTTTTTCCAGTATTCGTCAATACCGTCAATTGTGTTGCGCATACCGAGAATTGAGCCTACCGTTGCGCCGTTACAGTCCGTATCGAAAGCCATACCTACGGCAATACAGATTGATTTACCGAAATCCCCCTCACCGTATAAAAGTGCAGCAGTAACAATCATAGCGTTGGGAATTGTGTGACACCAGCCGTGGTCGGTGTGCTCGTCATACGCCTTATGAATGATATCGAAACATTCATCAACGGTAACACCGTTTTTGCAGCCGTCCATAATACCCGTAACAGCCTCATAAAGACGTGAGGTCTGCGGAATCTGCGCAAGACCGCCCATAATTATATCTTCGATACTATCCGCAACTGCGGCCGTGGCAAGCATAGCCGAAGCAAACATTTCGCCGTAAATGCCGTTTTTCGTGTGGGATATTCTTGCATCCTTATATGCCATTTCCGCTGCTTCCCCGGGCTTGCCGGGGTTGATATAGCCGAAGTAGTCACCTCTAATCTGTGCGCCTATCCACTCACGGGCAACGTTTTTATACATTGCAGACGAGGGCGGCACAATGCAGTTGATAAAGTTGATATAAGCAGTTCTTTCAGCGGTAAAGTAAGAGTGGACAGACTGGCTTTTAAGCCACATTGAAGCTACGTCCTCCGACTCAAAATCCCTGTCGTATTCTTCAATTAACTTCTGAGCCATAACGACGTAGTTTGTGTCATCGTCAACGGGCATACCGTCCACCGTATCGGCATAGCACTTATTGCGAAGCCAGAATTTGTAATGCGAGCAGACCTCATTGGTGATATCGGTGCTTAAAATGTACCTGTGCATAGGATAATTGCCTGTTTCTTTAAGCAAGGGAATAAGCTCATTACTGCGGATACCCTCAACCGGTTTACCCAGCAGACAGCCGCAGGCTCTGCCCGTCCACGCACCGAGAAGCTTTTTACGCAGCGTATCCTCGTCGGGCTTAGCTGACTCAAAGCTGTGCGGCTTGCAAAGAGCTTTTATTTCGTCAAGGTCATTGGGCTCATTGTATTTATAATCCTTTCGCATATCGGCGTTAAGCACAACATCAAAAAGCACGTCAGACATTCTCGTTTTATATTCGCCGTTATCGAGCTTTGAAACAGACTCAAAGAGAGGCTTATATTTTTCAACATCAAGTCCCTCTTCAAACGACTGAACGTATTCCTTCATAAGGTCCGACGGGTAGCTGTTAAAGCCGTCCATATTGTTATAATCAATTTTTATTTTAGGGTTATTGTTTTTTGCCATAAAAAATCACCTCTGCAAATAATAGTAACATATCTTTACAAATTTGAAAAGAGTAAAACTAAAAAAGCGGCACACCCGCAAAGAGTATGCCGCTGTAAAAAATGTTATTTATGCTGTAAGGCTCTCTTTTCTTTTGATTACTGCGAGAGCGCAGGTGCTTACAAGCATTACGGAAATTACAAGACCGAGAGCGTAACCGTTACCCGTATCGGGGCTTACGGTGTTATCGTCTTTGTTGACGGTGCTGCCGTTTGTGTTGGTATTTGTGCCGGAATTTCCGTTGCCGCTGTTCTGTCCGTTATCCGTACCGGGCTTTGTGCTGTTGTCGGTACCGGGGATGGAAGCAGAACCTGAATTTGAACCGTTATCTGAACCCGAACCCGTACCGTTGCTGCCATCAGAACCGCCGTTTGAGCCGTTGCCGTTACCCGAACCGAAGCCGAGGTCGCCCAAATTGATATCGCCGAAACCAAGGTCACCGAAATCAAGACCTGAACCAGCACTGATAATTGTATCAAGGATTGAGCCAACAGCATCTGTCAGTTCATCGGGATCGATTTCAAAAGATGAGGAGGTCTTACCGCAGACACTGCAGGTACCGAGCACAAACCTGTGTGCTTCCTCGTCTTTTCTGTCCTTACAGGAACACTCGTGCCAATGGTTTTTGTCGTCACTCTTCCACTCATCGGAATAGGAGTGCTCGTGTGACATCGGGATAACCGAACCGAGTTCAAGCAGAGTATCACAGCCCATGCAGTAAATATCGCCCGTGTAGCCGTCCTCTGTGGAGGTTGCTTCCTTTGCGTTCTTCACAACCGTTCCGCCTGTATGGTTTGTCTTGTCTTTATCAGCGAGCTGCTTTTCACATTCTTCGCAGATTGACGGGTTTACACAATCAGGTGTGTTACCTTCATGTTCTGCAACATCCTTCTTGTCACCGCAAGGACACTCATGCCAATGCTCTGTTTCGTTGCTCGACCAGTCTTTGCTATGGTTATGCTCGTGAGTTGCAGGGAGTACCTCGCCTTTTTCAAGGAGCTCGTCACAGCCTGCGCAGTGGATGTCGCCACTGTAGCCGTCTTCGAATTCCTGTGCAGGCTTCTCGTTCTTGATTACTGTGCCGCCTGTGTGGTTTTTTTTATCTACGCCTGTGAGTTCTTTTTTACATTCTTCACAGATTGAAGGTGTTGTACAGTTGGCTGTTGTACCGTTGTGTGTATCAACATCCTTCTTATCGCCGCAAGCACATTCGTGCCAGTGCTCTGTTTCGTTGCTCGACCATTTGTCGCTGTGGTCGTGCTGATGTGTTGCAGGAAGAACTTCACCCTTTTCAAGAAGCTCGTCACAGCCTGCGCAGTGAATGTCACCGCTGTAGCCTTCTTCGAATTCCTGTGCAGGCTTCTCGTTCTTGATTACTGTGCCGCCTGTGTGGTTTTCTTTATCTACGCCAGAAAGCTGATTTTTACATTCTTCGCAGATTGACGGATTTACACAATCAGGTGTGTTGCCTTCATGTTCTGCAACATCCTTCTTGTCGCCGCAAGCACATTCGTGCCAGTGTTCTGTTTCGTTGCTTGACCATTTATCGCTGTAGCTGTGCTCGTGGGGAGTCTGCTGACCTACTGTGATTTTATAGGCAAAGAATGACTGCTGATCCTTGTTGTTCTGAGGCTCGATAACCATAAAGTAGAATGTGATTACATCGCCGTTATCAAGCATACGGGCATAGCCCTCATCGGGAATTTCGGGGCCGGTATAACTGTTTATTGCGTCGACAATATTCTTGCTCTCGCCCCAGATGTAACGGTCGTCCGTAAGGTTCCACACAACTGTCTGTACCGTAGAGTCCGCCTTAAGGCTGTCCATAACATAACCGCCGTTGCCGTCAGAAACAAAGAAATCCTCAAAAAACTGAGTAAACAGAATTTTCAGTTTCTGTGAAACATCAACATGCGTTTTGTTGTGGGTTGCAACGCTTGTGTTGTCTGCAACTGAGAAGGCGTCGCCGGAATATGCACCCGACAGATTCTGGTCGATACAGAAACCGTAATAGCCGTTTGAAAACGCAACGTTGCTGAAGCCCGAGCCCATTGCGGTTATGCTGTCGGAAGTAGAGAAAGCCGCCATTGACAGCAAAAGCATCAACGATAAAGTTACAGCCAGAACCGAAATGAATTTTTTCATAATTAATCTGCTCCCATTTAATATTTTTAGGGATAAATCTATATATAATTAGATAAATAATATACTCAAGTACAATTTTTGTCAAGCATCAGCAAGAAAGCTCTGTGACGGTATTGATTATTTTTACTTTGTTGTTACAATACCATTCATTACAATGCGGCAATGAAGTCCAAATTCTCCGCAGCCAACGAAACCAATACGGTAAACGTTACGTGCAAATAAACTAAGTTTGCATAAAGGCAAGTGAAAACTTCACCTTTTAATCAATATATTTTAAGGACAGAGAACGTTGAAATTCTCTGTCCTTATTTTTACTGTTTACGGATTTTCGCAGACATAGACATAGTGTTCGTCAAAATCCTCGTAGTCCTTGTCGTCGCCGTTATCTTTGGCGAAGAGAATTGTATCGGAATAGTCTTCCACAAGCCACAGGTACGCCCTGCCGCTGTCGTCCTGATAGAATTTCACCATATCATCCTGCATTGACTGGTCCCATTTTGAAAGGCCGTCCGTTCTTGATTTTTCCCATATTGTTGCACCAAGAAATGTTGATTCGTAGGCATATTCGGGAAGCTCTTCTATACGCACATAAACGCTGTCATGATATATGATTTTTGAATAATCCGAGGCAACAAGATATGGTCTTTCAGAAGAAACAAAAGCGACTGAAAACACCAGTGCATCCAGCAAAAACCAAATAACAAAAAGTATAACAAAAGAAAGTACCGCACCGAAGCAGCCGATTTTTTTACGCTTGTCAGTTTTCGCTTTGTATTCATCGGCTTTGAGTATATTTTTCTTTAGTCTTCGGGGTGAACAAAGGCGCCTGAAATACACTCCCCTTAAGGGATAAAACACAAGCATTGGTATAAAGCCCAGGCCGAGGTCGGACGCAAGACCGAGCTTTTTGTATTTTTTAATTACCTGTGCACCGTTTTTGCTTTTTGCGTGCAGAAGCTCAACCTTTATATTACCGTCACAGACAATTTTCGGGTAACAAATCTGAAATTCCTGCATCATCAGCGTTTTGTCGCCGACATCAAAGGCATCAAACTCAACCGAAACAAGCGTACCGTCTGTTATTCCCGAAAGCTTATAAGTACAGTCCGCCTGTAAAACAAGGTCAAGGATTTCAGCCGTTGCTTTTTTGAAAAACTTAAAGACGAGTTTTTCTTTTAAATTCGGTTTTTCGTTTAAGCTTTCAAACTCGCCGTAGGCTTCCTCGGTTATGATTTCACCCGTTATTTTCAGCGTAACCGTGTCGCTGTTTTCGGCAATTTCTATCCACTTGCTTTCTTCCGCCTCAACAGAAAACGGTTTTCCGTCAACAGTCAACTGCATATTGTAGCAGAAATTATTTGAAACACAGATTCGTTTTATGCCGTCCTTGCTTGCGGAAAATATATCCTCTACGGTTGTGCCGAGAACACAGGCAAGTTTTTCAAAGGTTTCAATTCTCGGAAAAGCCTGACCGTTTTCCCACTTGGATATTGATTTGTCGGAAACATCAAGCTGTTTTGCAAGCTCGGTCTGTGTCAGGTTTTTCTCTTCACGCAGCTTGCAGATGTAGTTTCCGAATTTGTACATATTCATTGCTTACCACCTCAACGGAATTGTACACACAGCTACCCCGCTTTTGCAAGAAAAACGGGGTAGAATTTAATTAGAAATTGATTTCAAGCTCTTTTTCTATCAGTTCACCGACACCGGGGGTGATAAAATCGGCAAGCGCTTTGATTTGGTCAACGCCGTTTTCCATTGCGTAGGAGCGAAACTCCCTTATCATATCGCTGTCGTTGATATTGTCGCCCACGGCAATGATATCCGAATAATCCGCACCAAGGTAATCGGCGAGGATTCGCAGTCCCTGTGCCTTGTTCATATCCGCTCTGACTATATCTATGCAGGTACCGTTCTGCAAGGCATTGAGCTGAGTGCCGAAATGCTCGCTGATAAGCTTTGTCACCTTTGCCGCCGTTTCAAAATCGGGCAGAGCTGTACTTATCTGGTTGAAATACGGCACCTCGGGCATAGTTTCAAGGGTAAAATCCGCCTCGTCCTCACGGTCACTTTCCTTTGCATAAACCTTGCAGCAAAAGTTGGTATCAGCCTTAGCCCAGCGACAGCCCCAGCCGAGCAGAGCTTTAATTAAAGGCACGGCAAGAGAGCCGTCACACCGTGTCTGCGACACAACCGTACCGTCCGTTTTCATTATAACAGAACCATTGTCGGCAATAAGAAAATCGCACGGAAACTGTTGCTCATTATAGAGGTCGATAACATCCTCACGGAATCTGCCGCTTATAAGGGCAAGGACATTGCCCTTACTGCGCCAGAGTGCAAGCTTCTGCTTCTTTGCTTCGTCAATTCCGTTGTGGTTTAAGGTTCCGTCGTAATCACTGCCGATTATTTTCACACTCATCACCTTGAATTTTTTTATTTTATGGTACAGGATACTATTTCCTTGCCCGAATGGTTAATCGTTACGCTGTCCCCTGCTTTTATGAGGAGCATATTTTCGTTTTCAGCCGCTTTTGCCCTGAAAATATTATTGTCTGCATCAATAAGATAGATATAAGTGTTGCCGTCGATATCGATATATTTGACATCAGCCACCGTAATTTCCGTTTCGGCGGTATCGTCTGAATTTATATTGCTCTCAATTCCGAGTGCAGATTTATATTTCTTGATACATTCCGCCTGCGTTGCGGCTGTGGTTACAATATTGTACTGCTCAACATTTACTGCGGCGTAAAGCTTCACAAGACCGCCCGAATCCTTGAGCACCATAATGTAGGTGGGGTGGCCGTCAATATTGATAAGTGACGGAAAAGAAGCCTGATAGCCCTTTTCCTGCACCTCGCCTTCTGCGGCGGACATAGCGGATTTTTCGTCTGCACCCGCAACGGAATAGTAACGGCTTTCGCCTGTTCTTTCGTTGGCAAGAAGGAAGCCGATGTTTGAGCTGTCGCCGTTGACCGAGGTTACACCCGTGTAAATCCAGATATCGCCGTCCTTGGCAACATAGCCGTAATCGGAAACGGGCTTTTCGTCGCTGCTTTCTTCGTCGGACGAATAATATGTGGTTACCTGCTTGCAGTCCTTTTTGGCAAAAAGACTGTTGAGATAGCCGTTCTGCAATGTACCGTACCAGTTGTACTGCTCACAGATAAGGTCGCCGTAGAATACAACGTCAACCCACCTCGGTATGCTTTGCACATCGTATTTCACGGTTTCACCGCTTACGGGGTCAAGCACAATACAACCCGTTACGGTTTTGCCGCCAAAGAGCATAACCGTGTTTTCAACAACGGAAACAACGTAATACGGCTTGCCGCTTTCATCAATCTCAAAGTGTAGGTTGTCAAGTAACAGCGTGGGATATGCTTTACGGATATGGCGGTAGGCATCCTCCGAAAAGTAAGCGGAGGGAACATACTTCATACCCTCGGTTTTTTCAAACGAGGCCGACATTGAAACGGGGTCAACGGTAACATAGCCTTCAACGCCGTTTTCCCTGTTGTTCGTCCATTTGAAAAAGCCTGCATACATAAGCGGCGAAACCTTGACGGGCTTGCCGTTATAATCAATCTGCGTGTAGTCATAGGAAACATCAAACTGGCTGACGACATCGGACAAAGCGCCGATTTCACGGTCGCCTAACATCTGTGCGGAAGCGGTATCCATAAGCGCAATTGAATCCGTACCGACCGACTCTGCCAAATCCTCGGAAAAGTCCGCATCGCTGACCTTTAATATTTCGGCGTAGGATGTTGCGTTGAACACGGTACTGCCGAAAATTGCAATAGCTGCGGTAAGTGCAACAAGTGCAAATGGTGCAATATAGTACTTGATATTGAAATTAAAGGTTGTGTGCTTTTTGGTACGCCCCTTTGAGCCGATTTTTTCCGTAACCGTAACCCAGCCGAAATCCTTACAGCCCTTTGCAAGGCGTACGGTGATAATAAAAATGAGCAAGGCAAAAGAAACAATCAGCCATAGAACGGGATTCTGAACATTGATGGCAGGACAAAAGGCGTACAGACACAAAGCCGTAACAGCAGCCGTGACCAGCACACCGATTATGTACGGAAGAACCTTGAACTTTTTCATTGCTTTACAACTCCTTTTCTTTGACTTTTATAATATCACAGTTTTTTCGACAGTACAACGGCAATAAGTGAAAAAAGTTGATATGTATTTTGCAGTTGGTGCAAATTACGGTTTGCCGGGGACAAATAGGAACCCCCCGGCTTAGCCGGGGGTTCTTCATATGCGGGCAAAGCCCTTCCTATACTGGCAACGCCTGGAGGCGCACCCTACGACTACCAACCGCAAAGGTTTGTTACTTACTTACCCGTAAACGGGTCTGTGTAT